>NZ_BOML01000035.1 GCF_016862175.1 Paractinoplanes durhamensis
CCCTGTTTCGTAGGGCCTAGGCGAAGCGGGTGGCGGCCAGGGCCGAGGCGGCCAGCAGGCCCAGGCCGTTGGTGGCCCAGTGCAGGGCGGCCGCGGCGAGCAGGCTGCCGCTGCGCCGGCGCAGCTCGCACAGCAGCAGGCCGGCCACCGCGGTGAACGCGACCGCGCCGAGCACGGCCAGCACCCGGCCGGTGGCGCCGGAGCCGAACGCCGAGCCGACCGCCTGGTTGGCGCTGTTGAGGCGCAGCGACGGCAGGATGTGCCACAGGCCGAACAGGACCGACGAGGTGATGCTGGCCCAGGTGGCGCCGCGGTGCCGGTTGATCAGGCCGAGCAGGACGCCGCGGAAGGCGATCTCCTCGAGCAGCACGGTGCCGAGCGGCACCACGATGAACGCGGTCATCAGGGCGGCACCCGGGTGCAGGTGGTAGCGGACGTCCTGGAAGGCCGGCCGGGTCAGCGGCAGGGCGATGCCGATCGCGTAGACGACCGCGACCGCCAGCACCGCACCGACCGCGTATTTCAGGCCGGGCAGCAGGGTGCGGCGGGACAGGCCCAGATCGCGCCAGGTCAGCCCGGCCCGGCGGGCGATCACCACCAGGATTCCGGCGACGAGCGGGCCGGCGACGAGACCGGTGTGCCGGGGGCCGAACTTGCCGGCGACGTTGACCGCGGCCAGGACCAGCACCACGGCACCGAGGATCAGAGCGAGACGGCGACCAGTCATAGGCGACAAACAGTACCCACGGTTCGGCTTACGCCCGCCTGTGCCGATCTTTAAGGACTCCTGAAGTGGCGTGCGGGCCGGAGCGAATCCCCGCATAGTGGGCCGTCGCCCCACGACAACAGATCGACGAGGATTACTGTGCTCACGCGCCACCGCAAGCCCACCCGGACCCGCTACGTCGTCATGGCCGGCGTCACCGTCGCCCTGCTCGGCGCGACCGGGGTCGGGGTCGCCTCGGCGCGGACGTTCAACCGTCCGCATCAGGCCCGTCCCGCCGCCGCATCGCTCGGCCCGGCCACCACCGAGGCCCTCGCGGGCCGGCACCGGCCGCGACCGACCTACTCCCCCACGGCCACGCCGACCACGACGAAGCCGGGCACCACCGCCCCGACGACGCCGCCGGTCGACCCGCCGACGACGGAGCCGGGCACCACGCCGCCGACCACCGAGCCGGCCGCCACCACGCCGGCGACCACCACGCCGACCACGGCTCCGACCAGCGCACCGGCGACCGTCGCGCCGACCACGAACCCGGCCACCGACCCGGTCATCGCGGCGGCGCTGGAGCACATCAACGCCGCGCGGGCCGCCAACGGGGTGGCCGCGCTGACCCTGAGCCCGGAGCTCTCGGCGGCCTCGGTGGCGCACAACGCGCTGATGGCCGGCGGCTGCGGCCTGTCGCACCAGTGCCCCGGCGAGGCCGGCCTGGGTGATCGGTTCAGCGCCGCGGGCGTCTCCTGGAACGCCGCGGGCGAGAACATCGGGCAGGGCAACGCGTCGAACACCAACGCGTCGATCATCGCGGCGGCCAACGGGCTGACCGACCTGATGATGGCCGAGGTGGCGCCGAACGACGGGCACCGCAAGAACCTGCTGAACACCTCGTTCAAGCGGATCGGGCTCGCGGTCACCCGCGATTCCAATGGAAAGGTCTGGTTCACCCAGGACTTCGTGAACTGACCTATCGGTCGAGGCGGCGGCGCACCAGCACCAGGGTGATCACCCCGAGGAACAGCAGTGCGCCGCCACCGGTCCCGATCGCCGCGACGTTCGCCCCGGTCACCGCCAGGACACCGGCCTCTTCCGGGCGATCCTGAGCGACCGGCGCGCCCCAGCCGGAGACCGGCACCTCGTCGCGAGAAAGCCAAACCGGCGCGGGCGGAGCCGACCCGAGCGGAGCCGACCTGGGCGGGGCCAGGGCCGCCGGAGCCAGAACGGCCGGACCGAGAGAGGCCGACGCGGACAGGTAACCCAGCGCGACGTCCAGCACGTGGACCCGCCCGAGCGTCACCTCGAGCCGCAACGCCGCCACCTCGGCGCGCCCACCCCGCTCGGACACCTCCTCCCGCGGTTCCCCGATCGACAGCCGCACCCCCAGCAGCGACAGCTGGTCCCGCTCCGACACCCGCTCGAGCACACTGAGCCCGACGCTGTTGTTGTCGTTGCTCAGCGTTGCCATCGACTTGCCACCGGCGGTGACGGCGAGGGTCGCCGGCCGATAGTCGATCCGCGGCCGCCCACCGTCGGCGATCACGGTCAGCGTCGGCTGGGTGAGCACCTTCACCGAGATTTCCTGCGGCGTCCCGCCGAACAGCGTGAGGTCGGTCAGCGCGATCCCGGCACTGGCCGCGACCCCACGCCGCCCGCCGGGCAGCCGCACCAGATCGGTGGCACTCCGCGTCGACCCGCTCGGCCCGAGACGCAACAGCGCCGTCCGGCGGCCGCCGCCCAGGAGGGCGACGCCGGTGAGCATGGTTCCGGCCCGGGTGAGGGGTCCGGCTTCCGTGCAGCTGTACGCGTCGGTCCAGCGCGCGTCGGCGACGGCTTTCCCGAGCGAGACGGTCGCCAGCCCGCCCGCCTCCAGCTCGGCCAGGCCGACCGTGGTGTCCCCGGCCGCCTCCCCGGGGGCGACCCGTTCGGCGGTGGTCCGGGCCGACGGCAGGCCGGGTAGTTGCAGGCCGGCCAGCTTCGCGTCGGCATACCGTCCGGTCGCGACGGTCTTGCGCGTCTCGGCGGAACTGTCCACGGTGCCGCGTGCGCTGGCCAGGCGTACATCAAGAAGGGGTGGAATTTCGGGGTTTCGGGCGTCGAGGGCCGTGATCTTCACGAGATCGGCCTGCGACTCCGCGGTGAAGCGGGCACAGCCGTCCGCGGCAGCCGGCACGGCGGACGGAACGGCAGGTGAGGGCGCAGCGGCCGCCGGCGCCGCGGGCAGAGCGGCGGCGACGGCGGCCAGAGCGATGAGGGCGGGAACGGACGCATGCTGCTTCCGGGCCGGCGAGACACGGGTCGGCGAGACACGGGCTGGCGAGATCAAGCCTTCTCCAGACAATCGGATACGCGAGGGTTGTCCGGATTGCTTATTGAGAGGGTGATCTACCGGTAGCGGTCAAGTGCGCACTGTCTCGCCATCGGCACAAACGTGCGTTTTACCCAAAACGGTCTTATCTGACCTTCTTGGACCCGCGGAGGAAGCCCGCCAGCTGCGTCATGTAGGCCGCCTGGGAGACGTAGTCGAGGCCGGACGAGCTCCACGGGTGGATCTGATCGGCCTTGACCGCCGCGGTCGCCGCGATCGTCGGCTGCTTGAGCAGTTCGGCGGTCTGGTAGCCGGTCGCGTTCAGCAGGAACACGTCGCCACCGATCTTCCCGGCGTTCTCCCAGCTGTAGTTGCCCCAGTAGAAACCGTCCGGCGTCGGCTTGAAGAAGTCGACCCCGGTGTCGGCGTAGAGCCGCAGCGCCGGGTCGTCCTGTGCCTTCGCCACGCTGACCCCGTCGGCGTCCGCGTAGAGCGCGGTGACCTGCACCTTGCTCTCGGTCGCGGCCGCTTTCAGGTCGGTCTTGGCCGCGGTGTAGGTCTTCTCCGCCGCCGCGACCTTGTCGGCCGGCGCGCCGAGCGAGGTGGCCAGCTCGGTGGTCCGCTTGATCACGCTCGCGCCGTCGCCACCCATCAGGATCGTCACGATCGGAGCGATCTTGGCGATCTGGGTCTGCTGCGCCACGTCCTTGAAGCCGTAGTCGGGCTGGGTCTTGTCGATCGTGCCCTTCTCGTCGGTCGGGTAGACGTGCGCCACGATGAGCTCGGGCGCGGCCGCGGTGAGCTTCTCGATGTCGATCTCGCCGAAGGTCGCGCCGACCTCGGTGACCTTGGACGTGTCCAGGCTCTTGAAGCGGTCGTCGTTCTTGATCGACGAGTAGCCCCAGGCGGCGACCGGCGTGATGCCGTACTGCATCAGCGACACCACGAGCTCGTTGAGGCCGGCCACCCGGGCCGGCCGGTGATCGAGGGTGACGGTCTTGCCGAGGTCGTCGGTGAAGGTCCACGGGCCCGCTTCGGCCGCGGCCGCGGCCGACCCCTCGGTGGAGCTGGAGCAGCCGGTGAGCACGAGAGCGGCGGCGGCCAGCATCGCGATGACTATCTTCTTCATGGGGGGCTTCCTCCGGAGGGTTCAGTTGTCTTCTCCGGGGACAACGAGCGGGGTGCCGGTCACGGGATCAGGAACCACACGGGCGTGGAGGTCGAACGCGCTGACCAGCACCTCCGGGGTGAGCACCGCGGGGCTACCCGTCCGCACGTGCCGGTGATCAAGACCCCGCGACGCGGTAGACGGCGCCGGCGAGGTCGTCGCTCACGTACAGTGCGCCGTCCGGGCCCTGCACCGCCGCGACCGGCCGCCCCCAGCGCGAGCCGTCCTTGTTCTGGAAGCCGGTCAGCAAGGTCTGCTGGGCGCCGAGCGTCCCGTTGCGCCAGGGGAAGAACGACACCTCGGGCGCGCGCGGCGGCTTACGGTTCCAGGATCCGTGGATGCCGGCGAGCGCTCCCTCGCCGTACGCTCCGGGAAGCCCCGGCGAAACCGCGAAGCTCAACCCCAGCGGCGCGCTGTGCGCGCCCATCCCCTGCTCGACCGGCGCCAGCTTGGCGCAGTCGAGCTTGGACCCGTCGGCGTTGGTCTGCAGGTCGCGCACGAACGGCCGGGCGGTGTAGCTCAGCGGCGAGTCCTTCTTGCCGGGCTGCAGATCGGGGTCGGGGTTGCAGTACGGCCAGCCGAGGTCGCGGCCCTGGGTCAGCTTCGCGAGCGGCTCGATCGGGTGGTCGTTGACGTACCACGTGAGGACATCACCCTGGTCGGAGCCCTCGTAGGGGTATTCGATGTTGTCCCGGTTGTTGACCGCGGTCCAGACGCCACCGTCCGGGTCGACGGCCAGCCCGGTGCCGTTGCGCACGCCGCGGGCGAAGGTGGTGGCCGGCCCACCACCCGGCGGCACCCGCAGGATCGAGGCCCGCTCGGGTTTCGCGTCCCGGTCGTCGGCCGAGATGTTGCCGGTCGAGCCGATCGAGACGTAGATCGCGCCGTCCTTACCGACCGCGACGCTCTTGAGCGCGTGCGCGTAGGCGCCGCCCAGCTCGGGGCTCTTCGCGTCGGGCAGGCCGCCGGCGACCACCTTCTTGCCGGAGAGCGCGCCGTCGTTATAGGCAAAGCTGTCGACCTGGTTGCTCTCGGCCACGTAGAGGGTGTCGCCGGCGAAGGCCAGCCCGTGCGGCTGGGTGAGGCCCTCGACCAGGGTGCGCTGGGCCGGTGGCGCGTCGCCCTGGCCGGGCACGAGCTCGACGACGTCGCCGATCTTGGGCCGGGAGACGAGCAGCCGCTTGTCCGGGGTCCAGGCCAGCAGCCGGGCGCTGGGGACCCGCGCCCAGACGGTGACCGTCCAGCCCGGTGGGGCCTGCAGCTGCCGGGTCTGGTCGAAGGGCGCGGAGCCGGTGCCGGCCAGGGCGCGCACGGTGGTGCCGGTCAGCTCGGGCGCCGGGCCGCTCGACGGCGGCACGGTGGTCGCCGGCTCGGCCCCCTCGGCGCTCTCGTCCGAGGAGGAGCATGCGGCAGCCAGGGTGAGCGCCAGACTGCCGGCCAGCAGAGCACGTACCACGGTCGTCATGCTGCATCTTTACCCGTCACCGGCGTGTCCTGCCAATTCCAGATAAGGCACCCCTAAGTCAGCCGGACCATACGCCGTGGTCACCCGCCGTTTCCCGTAATGTCGTTCGAGGGCCAGAGCCAAAATGGATAGTCGGTGGCGATCGGTAACTCGAAAAATCAAAGGGGAAATCGGATGACCCTGAGTCGTCGTCAAATTCTTGCCGGTGGCACCGCGGGTGTCGGCCTGACCGTCGCCGGCTCGCTGCCGACCCTGGCCGAGCCGGCCGCCGCACACGGTTCGAGCAGGTCAAAAGGGCGGCCGTTCCCGCCGCTGCAGGACGACCCGAATGGCATTCTGGCGCTGCCGGCCGGCTTTTCTTACAAGATCGTCACCCGCGAAGGTGTGAGTGAGCTTTCCTCGGGTCAGGGAAAGACGCCCGCCTATCACGACGGCACCGGAGTGGTCGGCGCCGGGCGCAACCGGCTGACCGTCATCCAGAATCACGAAATGACCCCGCACATGTCGACATACGGTGTTCCGCACATCGCCGGAACCGTCTACGACCCGGGTGCGCCGAACGCCGGCGGCTGCACGGTGATCACCACCGACGGCAACGGCAAGGCGACCGCCGAGTGGGTCGGCATCTCCGGCACGGTGCGCAACTGCGCCGGCGGCGTCACCCCGTGGGGCACCTGGTACACCTGCGAGGAGACCTTCATCAACGCCGGCACGGCCTGGACGGCCGGCACCGACACCGGCACCTACGCCAAGGACCACGGGTACGTCTTCGAGGTGCTCACCGGCGACTCCCAGCACCAGCTGCCCAAGCCGATCAAGGCGTTCGGGCGGTACGAGCACGAGGCGCTCGCCGTCGAGCCGAGCCTGCAGCGCGTCTACCTCTCCGAGGACGCGAGCGGCCCGACCGGCCTGTTCTACCGCTGGACCGCGCCGCACGGCGTCCGGCTGCGCGAGGGCGCCGCCAACTGGCTCGGCGACACGGCCGGCAAGCTGGAGGCGATGCAGATCCGCCTCGACGACGGTTCGGTGCTGCCGGACGTTGCTTATCTGACGTCGGCGCAGCTTGGTCGCCCCTTCAAGGTGACCTGGATCGAGGTGCCGGAGCGGGACGCGAAGACCACCCCGATCCGCAAGCAGTTCGCCGACGGCACGGTCACCCGCGGCAAGAAGTTCGAGGGCGTCTGGAGCACCGGCAAGGGCTGCTACATCGTCAACAGCTTCGCGTTCGCCGACGCCGACCTGCCCGCCGACGCCACCCGGCACGACGGCATGGTCTGGTTCTACGACTACGCCGACCAGACGATCACGCTGACCACGTACTTCCCGCACAACCCGGCGGCGGCGACCGAGGGCGCGTTCCCGAAGTACGCCGACCTGACCTTCGACGGCCCGGACAACGTGACGGTCACGCCGTGGGGCACGCTCGTGCTGGCCGAGGACGGCGTCCGCGCCTCGCACGTGCTGAGCTCGGTGCCGGGCGGCCCGACCTACGCGATCGCCCGCAACCAGATCAGCAACGGCACCGCGAACGGCGCACCGACCTATTCGGAGTTCACCGGCCCGACCTTCTCGCCGGACGGAAAGGTCCTTTTCGTCAACATCCAGGTGCCGGGCATCACGCTGGCCATCACCGGCCCCTGGGAGAAGTACCTCGGTTGATCGACGAGCCGGCGGGCGGGCTCCCGCCCGCCGGCAAATCAGTTACCTAGGTACCGGCCCCGCCGGGAAGGTCAGCGCCCGGGTGGTCGTCCCGGTGTCGGTGGGGTCGGCGCCCCGGGCGTGGCGCCCTTGCCGTTGCTCACCTGGATGACCACCACGCCGCCCTTGATGGTGCGGCCGCTCGGATCGGTGCCGGCGGCCGTGCCGGCCGGGCACTTCGAGTCGACCTGGCCGTTGGCGACCCAGACCGAGAAGCCGGCGCCGGCGATCCGGCTGCGGGCCCGGCTCACCGTCAGGCACTCGACGTCCGGGATCGACCGCTGGTCGCCGATCGCGATCTTCCGGCTCTCCGGGCGCTTGAACTGGATCTTCGGCTTGCCCTTCATGTAGTCGCCCAGCGTGTTCCAGACCGCCGGGTTGACCGTGGAGTGCTCCATGTGGTCGCGGTGCGCCTGCCAGTCCGGGTTGACCAGGTACCCGGCCACCACCAGCGAGGTGGTGCCGGCGATCAGCGCGGCGGTCTTGTCGGCGTCGGTGGTGCCGGTCTTGCCGAACACCGGGTGGCCGACCACGCCGCGGGTCGCCCGGGCGGTGGCGCCGTTGCAGCTGCCGAGCTGGGCCGAGTCGCCGACCGGGCAGCGGGTCGCGTCGAGCGCGGCCCGGGCCACGTCGGGGCTGGTGGCGCGGGTGCACTGCGGCTTGCCGACGTCGAGCTTCTCCCCGCTGATCGTGGTGATCTGCTCGATCGGGGTCGGCTCGCAGTACATCCCGTCGCCGGCCAGCGTCGCGTACGCGTTGGCCATGTCGAGCGGGGTGGTCGACGAGACGCCCAGGGTGAACGCGCCCCACTGGTGCGAGTTGCCCGGCTGGGCCAGCACGGCGTCGCTCGGCGCCCGGAACTTCACACCGAACCGCTTGGCCACGCTCACCACGTTCTCCGCGCCGACCCGCTCCTCCAGCGGCACGAAGAACGTGTTGATCGACTTACCGAAGCCGGTCCACATGTTGTAGACGCCCTCGCCGCCGCCGCCCGAGTTCTGCGGGCACCAGAAATGCGTACCCTCGCAGGCCGAGTCGCTGCTGGAGCTGATGATGTAGCCGGACTTGTACTGCTTCTCCGCCTTGATCGTGTAGGCCAGCGGATAGCCCTTCTCCAGGGCGGCCACCATGGTGAACATCTTCATCACCGAGCCGGCCTGGTAGCCGGTGATGTCCCCGCCGCCGGTGAGCAGCGGGTTGGTGGTGTTCGGGTAGGTGCCGCGGATGCCCTTGCGGGCCTTCGCCGGATCGGACGAGATCTTGTTCGCCGGGTGGGCCTTGTCGTCCAGCTTGAACCGGCGGTTGGCGGCGAGCAGCCGCACCTTGCCGGAGCCGGGTGCCACCGCCGCCAGCAGCAGGGCGTTCTTGTTGCCGTCGGAGATCTGGTCGGAGACCCGCTTGCGGGCGTCCTTCTGGGCCTCGACGTCCAGCGTCGTGGTGATCCGGTAACCACCGGACTTCAGCCGGCGCTCCCGGTCGTACGCCGTGGCGCCGAACTCCTCGCGCCCCAGCCACCAGCGGTAGAAGAAGTCGCAGAAGAAGCCCCAGTCGTTCTTCGCCACCGCGACGCAGCCGTTGCTGATCTGCCGCACCTGCTTCGGGATCGGCTCCTTGCCCGCCTTGTCCGCCTCGGCCTGGGTGATCGCGCCGGTCAGGACCATGCCCGGCAGAACGTACGCGTTGCGCCGCTGCCGCAGCTCCTCGTAGCCCTTGGCGGTGGTCGGGTCGTACCACGACGGCGCCCGCACGATGCCGGCCAGCATCGCGGCCTGGCCGATGGTCAGGTCCTTCGGCTTCTTGTTGAAGTAGACCTGACTGGCCGCGAAGATCCCGTACGTCTGCTTGCCGAACGGCGCGATGTTCAGGTACCGCTCGATGATCTGGTCCTTGGACAGCTCCTTCTCGAGCTGCATGGCGTACTTCATCTCGGTGACCTTGCGCTGCGGCGTGTCCTTGGTGGCGTCGACGACCTCCTGCGGGTTGGTCGCCGAGTAGGCCAGGGACATCCGGACCAACTGCATGGTGATGGTCGAGGCGCCCTGCTTGGAGGACTTGCCGTTGTTGTTGCTGACCAGCGCCCGGGCGACACCCTTGATGTCGACACCGTTGTGGTTGGGGAACTCCCGGTCCTCGGCCGCGATCATCGCGGCGGGCATGTACTTCGAGATGTCCTTCAACGCGACGTCGCTGCGGAACTCGTCGTAGAACTGCGCGATCTGCGTCTTGTTGTCGGACGCGTAGATGCGGGTGATCTGCGGCGAGCGGAACTGCTTGATCTCGCTCGGCAGGCTCGCGAACGCCTGGTTGCCGGCCCGCGCCGCCAGCCCCGACATCGCGGCCACCGGGAACACCGCCGCCGCGACGACGACACCGGTCAACAGTCCGCAGATCAGGAACGCGGACACATTGAAAAAAATATTGTGATCGCGACGCCGCAACCAGGAACTCACCGCTCCACCACCCCGTGACCCAGCGCTCGATCGACCCGGTGCACAACCGGGCTCGCGATGATAGCGAGCCGCGTCAATCACACCTCACCCTGTCAAGTGAGGCAATCGGGGTTTCTGATGCCAAAGAGTTACTCTGCGCGACCGGGCGCCGGAACCGGGAACGTGATGACCATGGCGAGGCCCGGCTCGCGGGCCTCGGCCGCGGCCTCGCCACCATGGGCGACGGCCAGCTGCCGGACGATCCAGAGCCCGAGCCCGACACCCTCCGGACCGCCGACCGCGAACTGTCCGAACAGGGTCGAGCGCAGCTCGTCCGGGATGCCCGGCCCGTGATCGCGCACCTCGAGGCGGTCGAAACCACCCTCCCGGGCGAATCGGATCACCACCGGCGGCTTGCCGTAGCGCAGCGCGTTGCCGACCAGGTTGACCAGGATCTGCTCGAAGCGCTGCTTGTCGACGCAGACCACCAGGTCGTCGGCGACGTCGATGATCAGCTCCTGGTCGATGCGCACGTAGACCAGGGCGTCCTGCACCAGGGTCCGCGCCCGCACCTCGCGACGGTCCAGCTTGAGATGACCGGTGCTGTCGATCCGCTGCATGTCGAGCAGCCCGTCGGCCAGCCGGAAAACCCGTGCGGTCTGCCGCAGGGCGGCATCGACCATCCGCTCCTCGTGCCCGGTTGCGCTCTCCTTCAATTCTTCGAGCGTCATGCGTACGGTCGAGAGCGGTGACCGTACGTCGTGGGCCAGGGTGTTGACCATCGCGGAGCGCCACTGCTCGATCCGGGCCAGGCGTTCCCGGTCGTCGCGCAGGTGGCGGGCCTGCGCCTCGACGAGCAGGGCGACGGCGACCGCGACCGGCATGAAGATGAACGCGCTGCCGACCACCATCGGCGGCTGGTGGGTGACGATCAGCGGGACGAGGTAGGCGGCGGTGGCCGGCGCCGCGTAGGCGAGCAGGATCCAGCGCGGGAAGTGCAGCGCCGCCCACGCGTAGAGCAGCACGAGGAACGGCCCGGTGCCGCCCGCGATGCCGCCGAACGACCAGGTGGCGAGCCCGAGGACGGCGAACCCGAAGAGGCCGAGCAGGGCCGGGGCGTTCCGCCGCATCCGGTCCCACGGCACCAGCAGGGCCACGAGCCCGAGCGCGAAGTCACAGCCGGCGACGGTCAGCAGGTTGCCGGCGTGGCCGGGATCGTTGCCGATGGCGGCGACGCCGAGCAGCCCGGCCAGGAGAAAGAGTGCACCGGCCTGCCGGGCCGCCGTGCGCGACCCGGTCCCGAGCAGCCGAAATAACCCTTTTCGCCGGATCGCTCAACTTTAAAGGGGCGCCTTCGGCGCCTGGGGCCGAACTACGCTGGCGATCGTGCTGCCATGGGATCACGAGCTCGCCGGGGAACTGCACCACGAGACGATCGAGTCGGAGCTGCTGCGCGGCAATCCGCTCGGCGATCCGCACGTGCGGCCGCTGTGGGTCTACACGCCGCCCGGCTACGAATCGGATGATCGGCGCTATCCGGCGATCTACGTGATCCAGGGGTACACCGGGCACATCGGCATGTGGGCCAACCGGACGCCGTTCCGGCAGCCGTTCATCGAGACCGCGGACGCGGTGTTCGCCCGAGGTGAGGCGCCCGGCTGCATCCTGGTCTACGTCGACGCGTGGACGGCCTACGGCGGGTCGCAGTTCGTCGACTCGGCCGGGACCGGGGCGTACCACTCGTACCTCTGCAATGAGGTTGTCCCTTGGGTGGATGCGCACTTCCGGACGATCGCGGCGCCGGCGTCCCGCGGGATCAGCGGGAAGTCGTCCGGCGGCTTCGGCGCGATGATCACCCCGATGCTGCGGCCCGATCTGTTCGGCGCGCTCGCCACCCACGCCGGCGACGCCCTGTACGAGTACAGCTACCTCAACGAGTTCGCCAAGACCGTGCGGGCGCTGCGCGATTACGACCACGACATCCTGAAGTGGTGGGCGGACTTCCGCGGCCGTACCCCGTTCACCAAGGAGCACGACCAGCTACTCGTTCTCACCCTCGGCTGCGCCGCCGCCTTCTCCCCCGACCCCGACGGCACCCCGCGGCTGCCGGTCGACCCGCGCAGCGGGGAGCTGATCCCCGAGCTGTGGGAGCGCTGGCTGGCGTGGGACCCGATCCGGATGATCGACCGGTACGCCGACGCGCTGCGCTCCCAGCGGGCCATCTGGATCGACGCCGGCACCCGCGACGAGTGGTTCCTCGACCTGGGCGCCGAGGCGTTCCGGCAGGGCCTGGCGCGGATCGGCGTCCCCGACGAGCGGGTGCACTTCGAGCTGTTCCCGGCGGCGCACGGCGGCATCGACTACCGCTACCCGCAGGCGACGGCCTGGCTGGCGCACCGCCTGGAGCGCTGAGCCGAAAGCGGTGGCAAAAGTCCGGTTCGTCAGACACATCCCCCTCCCCCGTGATGGCCTGGTCGGGTCATGTCACGAAGAGGGAGGACGGACATGCGCACCACGACAAAGCTGTCGATGCTGCTCGGAGCCACGCTTCTGACCGCCGTCATCGGCGCCGGACCGGCGCAGGCGAGCCCAGCACCGCCTCCGCACAACAACCAGGACACCATCGGCTACTTCAGCAACCGGTTCGACTGCGAGTGGGTCGGCCGGCTGGGCGACGCCCAGCACCGCTGGGACGACCCGGACTGCGACCAGGTCAACTGGGGCCCGTACCGCAACCAGTGGGTGCTGAAGGCCGACCGCAACAACAACGGCTGGCCCGGCCAGAACCAGGGTTGGCCCGGCCAGGGCCAGAACCAGGGCCCGAGCCCGAGTTGGCCCGACCAGGACCAGGACCAGAACCAGAACCAGAACCAGGGTCAGGGTCAGGGATGGCCCGGAAACAAGCCCGGCAAGCCCGGAAAGGGCTGATGACGAACAAACCCGGAGGCCGGCCGCCCAGCGACCGGCCTCCGCCGTTCACGACTTGCCCTTCGCAGTGAACTCCGCCTCCAGCTCGGAGAGCCGGACGGTGCGCTGGCGAACGTAGGCTGGCGCGACGCCGCCCGAAAGCGTCAGGCGGTGAAGGTGCACCAACGCGTCGTCGTGCGAACGCTCCGCCGTGCGGTCGACGATCCAGTACTCGGGGATACCGCGCTCCGCATACCACCCGGCCTTCTCGGTGTATTCGCCGTTCGCGGAGTTCTCCGAAACGATCTCGATGATCAGTTGAAAGGCGGAACCAGGCAGGTTGGAGTAGTCGGCGACGTCGGGCGGAAGATCCTTGACCACGCCGAGGTCGGGCAGACGACTGTCCCGCGGCCGATCCCCGCGGATTCCCGTGTCCTGCATGGCTTCGAGGCCGACCGCATCGAGCATGAACATGAGCCGGCGCGCCATCCGCTTATGCCAGTAGGTGGATGGCGTCATGATGACGAGGCTCCCGTCGTGCAGCTCGTAGCGGTATCCCGAGGGCAACGATGCAAGGTCATCGACGTCGAGGTCCTCGATGGGCGGCAGATTGATGCTCGGCATAGTGGCCAACACCCCTTCACCCTACTGGTCCCAAGACCAGATGTCACTAGTCAACTGGCTGCACGCTCACTTCGTCTCACGACCGTAACAGCTGGGCCTCCGCGGACGGCTGAAGGCAGATGTCCGGCAGGAGGAACCAGCGGAGCTTTTCGAAGCTTGGGGGCAGGCCGGGGGCGGTGCCGTCGATCGGGTCGGGGCGGGACTCCATCAGGGCCCGGGCCTCGGCCAGGTGCGAAGGCAGGACCTCCTCGCCCAGCGTGCGCGGGGCGGGTGGGAGGTCGGTGGTCAGGGTCAGGTCCGCGAGGCTGATCGTGGGGGCGGTGTGGGACAGGTGGGTCCAGCGGCCCGTGTGCGGGTTGAAGCGGTAGTCCGGCAGCAGGCGTTCGCCGTGGGTGGCGATCAACAGGACCGCCTCGGCCAGGTAGTCGGCCACCTCGTCGGAGATGAACCAGCCCAGGTTCAGGCGGGACCAACCCGGCTTGATGCCCTCCCAGCCGGCCGCGATCTCGTCGCGGAACTCGCGGGAGTGGGCGTCGTCGATGCCGAGCAGGCGGTGGCCGTACGGGCCGGCGCAGGAACAGCCACCCCTCGTCTGGATGCCGAACAGGTCGTTGAGCAGCGCCACCACGAAGTTGTGGTGCAGGTAGCGGGCGCCCGCCCGGATCTGGAACGACACGATCGGGAGGCGGTCGGCGGTCAGGTCGCCGAGGATCTCGATGCGCGGCTCGGTCGACCATCGGGTCAGCAGGCGCTGCCACAGCTGGTGGTCGCGGGCGCCGATCACGTCCGTACCCACCTCGTCCTTGACCTGGAAAACCAGGCCGGCCCGGATCGACTCGACGATCGCGGGGGTGCCGCCCTCCTCGCGGGCCACCGGGTCGTCCAGGTATTTGTGGCCGACCGGGTCGACGAACGCGACCGTGCCGCCGCCGGGGACGACCGGCACCCGGTTCGTCATCAGCGCGCGCCGCACCACCAGCACGCCGGGGGTCTGCGGGCCGCCGGCGAACTTGTGCGGGGACAGGAAGACGGCGTCCTTGTCGTGCATGCCGATCGGCACGTACGGGCCGGCGGCGGCGTAGTCCCACACCCCGAGGGCGCCGTGCTCGTGCAGCAGGGCGGACACCGCGGTCACGTCGGTGAGGATGCCGGTGACGTTCGAGGCGGCCGAGAACGCGCCGATCAGCAGCGGGCGATCGGCGTACGCAAGAAGGTGTTTTTGCAGGTCTTCGAGGTCGACGTGGCCGGAGGCGTCGGCGCCGATCGGCACCACCTCGGCGATCGACTCGCGCCACGGCAGCTCGTTGGAGTGGTGCTCGTAGGGGCCGATGAAGACGACCGGGCGGTCGGCGCGCGGGATGTGCGCGGCCAGGTCGTAGCGGTCGTCGAGGGCCTCGGGCAGCCGCAGGCCGAGCAGGCCGACCAGCTTGTTGACCGCGGCGGTCGCGCCGGAGCCGCAGAACAGCACCACGTCGTCGGGGCCGGCGCCGACGCTGCGGCGCACGATCGCCCGGGCCTGTTCGCGCAGCAGGCCGGTCTGCGCGCCGGTGGCCGAGGCCTCGGTGTGCGTGTTCGCGTAGCCGGGCAGCACCCGGAAACGGATGAAGTCCTCGACGAAGTCCAGGGCCTGACCGGAGGCCGTGTAGTCCGCGTGGGTTGTCCGCCGCGGACCGTACGGGCCGTCGAGGACCGCGCCGGCGCCGATCAGGCCCCGGCGGATCCGCTCGAGTGAAGGTGCGTTCATGTTCGGAAGCCTGACGCACCCCGGCTGCGAAAACCAGCCCGAAAGAGGTCAGTAACGGTAGCGGCGGTTCCGCGCCGGGCGCCGCCTGCTCACCATCATTCGCCAGGTCAGGAAACCACCGGCGGCGACCGCGGCGGCGAGGACGCCGAGGATCACGTTCGGGTTGGTCGCCGTCGACGACCGCTGATCGGCGACCGACGCCAGCGCGGCGGCGCTGGTGGTGGTGGCGGCGGCCGGGGCGGGCGCGGTCGGCAGCGCGGCGTAGTCGACGATCCCGCTGCTCTCCAGCAGCGTCAGGTGCGTCATCACGAACTGGTTGGCCTGCTGGGCCAGCTTGCGCACGGTGTCGTTGCGGGTCGACGTCCGGATCGTCGCGATCGCCGGGAAGATCTTGCCGTGCGCGGCACGGAGCCGGTCGACGTAGATCTGGTCGAAGTCCTCGCCCTGGGCGTCGCGCATCTCGCCGAGCCAGCCCTGCTGGTCCTTGTTCGGCTGGTTCGGCAGCTTGATCTTGAGCTTGGCCGCGGCCGCCCGGTCGAGCTTGTCGAGCACCACGTGCTGCGCGGCGATGCTCTTGCCGATCTGCTGGATCCGCGGGTCCTTCGACTGCTTCTGGGCCATCTCGCCGGCCGGGATCTCCCACAGGCCGGCCAGCCGCACCTTGATCACGAAGTCGATGTCGGCGTCCGACACGTCGCCCTCGTTGGTGTCGCCGAGCAGCTCGCCGGGCGGCACCGGAACGCCGGGTTCGGCGAACGCGGCCGCCGGCCCCGTCTGGAGCAGGATCAGCGCGCTTGCGGCAATCGCCGGACCCCACACACGACGCCACCACAACATGGGTGCCTCCCTTGGCGTATCGACGGTCGCTGTTGGGAGTCAGTACGCACAGGAAACCGGAACGGATCACTGCTTCACAGAAAAGGCAAGGGACCAAGGTCCCTAATCACCTGTGAGTGGGACAGCTCGCATCGATGTTCACCCCTAAACTGCCGCGAATGAGTGCGTTCATCGGGGGATGGCGGCGCTGCGGGACCTTCACCGGTCGTACCCGTCGCTCGGAATACTGGATCTTCACGCTGGTCAACATCCTCGTCGAGATCGGCCTGTTCGCCGCCACCGCCGGGTCGGCGGCGGCGCTGGACGGCCGGTTCACCGCGGTGCCGGCCACCCTGGAGTTCCTCTTCCTCGGCTACGTGCTGGTGTCGCAGCTCCCGGCGCTGGCGATCGCCGTCCGCCGGCTGCACGACACCGGCTACTCCGGCTTCTACTACCTGATCCAGCTGATCCCGGTGATCGGCGGGCTGATGCTGCTCGTCCAGCTCCGGACCGACGGAACGCCCGGCCCGAACCGCTACGGCCCCGACCCGAAGTCCCGCGAGCCGTACCTGGGTCCGCCGGTGCCGGCCTACGGGATGGGCTTCGCCGGTCGGATGGCGGTGCGGGCCGGCATCGTGGTGGCGATCATCGTGACCTGCTCGGCCGGCGGCGCCATCGCCCTGCACTTCGCCCCCGACCCGGGCGACGACACCCCGTCCGGCCCGATGCACTCGGGCGGGGCGAACGGCGCCGCCGCGATCACCGGCACGGTTCCGGCCGGGTCGAAGCGGAGTACGACCCCGGTCCGAGTGAACGCGGACCTCCTCCGGGTCTGCGACGGCTGGTACTACCCGGCCGCCCCGACGTTCACCGGTCTCTCGCCGCACCCGGCCCTGATCGGCGTGCGCGACCGCACCTTCGGCGACGACCGCCTGGTCCGCCCCAAGCTCCACCTGCCCTACCCGGCCACCAAGCCGCTCAAGGAGGCCTGGTACCCGACCGATCCGACCACGGTGCAGGTGGTGGCGTGCGTGGACCAGGTCGGGTCGGGCGGCGCACGACTGACCGACTGCGCGGTGTCCGAGCCGTCCCCGCAGGCGGTGCCGATGAAGGCCGCGGACTACCAGGTGACCGTGTACGAGGTGGCCACCCGCCGCCGGCTGGCGCAGGAGAAGCTGTCCGGCGCCGAGCAGTCCTGCGGCCTGCTGGTGGTGGTCGGCAGCGACGGCGTCGCGTATGCCGATCTCAGCGACGATCAGCTCATCGGATTGCTGGCCAAATACATCGAGGAGTAGAGAATGTCAGGATGAATGCCCCGAGCAGGTTCGCGGAGCTCCGTAAGCAGGACGGCCGGATCCCCACCGGCGAACTCGACGAGATCTGGGCCGCCCTCCCCGCCGTCCGGGCCGAGGACATCCTCGGCGAGTGGCGCGGCAGCGAGTTCGACACCGGGCACCCCCTCAACGGCCAGCTGGCGAAATCCGGCTGGTTCGGCAAGACGTTCGTGAGCGTGCAGGACGCCAAACCGCTCATCTGCCGCGGCGCCAACGGCGAGCTCTACTCCAACTCCGAGCTCGGCAAGGGCGAGGCCAGCCTGTGGAACATCGAGTTCCGCGGCGAGGTCACCGCCACCATGGTCTACGACGGTCAGCCGGTGTTCGACCACTTCAAACGGGTCGACGACAGCACGCTGATGGGCATCATGAACGTCAAGCGCAACGGCGGGCTGTTCTACTACTTCATCCTGGAAAAGGCCTGATGCGCATCCGGGCGGCCGTCACCGAGACCCGGGGCGCGCCCTTCGTGGTTCAAGATCTGGACCTCGAAGACCCCAGAGCAGACGAATTGCGCGTACGGATCTCCGCCGCCGGTCTCTGCCACACCGACCTCACCATGCAGGCCGTCTGGCCGCGCACGCCGATGGTCTTCGGCCACGAGGGCGCCGGGATCGTCGAGGCGGTCGGCGCCGAAGTGACCGGTCTCGCGCCGGGCGATCACGTCAGCCTCACCTTCCACAGCTGCGGCCGCTGCGCGCAGTGTGCGGCCGGGCAGCCGGCCTACTGCCGCGCGGCGCGCTCGCTCAACACCTCCGGCGGCCGCGGCGACGGCACCACCCCGCTGTCCCGCAACGGCACCCCGGTGCACGGCGCTTTCTTCGGACAATCCAGCTTCGCCACGTACGCCCTCGCCCACCAGCGCAACACCGTCCGGGTGCCGGCCGACCTGCCGTTCGAGGTGGCCGCCCCGCTGGGGTGCAGCGTGCAGACCGGCGTCGGCACGGTGCTGAACCGGCTGCGCCCCGAGCCCGGCGAATCGCTGCTGGTCATCGGGTGCGGCGGGGTCGGGCTCAGCGCGGTGATGGCCGGTGTCGCCGCGGGCTGCACGGTCGTCGCCGTCGACCCGGTCGCCGCCCGCCGCGCCCTGGCCGCCGAGCTCGGCGCGAAGGAGGCGGACAGCGTCGGCGACGTCACCGGCATGCACCACATCGTCGACACCACCGGCCGGCCCGACGTGCTCAAGCAGGCGGTCGGCGCGCTGCGGCCGCTCGGCAACCTGGCCGTCGTCGGCATCGGCCGCGATGTCACCTTCGACATCATGAGCCTGATGAACGCCGGCATCCGCCTGCACGGCGTCCTCGAGGGCGACTCCGACCCGCAGACCTTCATCCCGCAGCTCATCGACCTGCACCGGCAGGGCGTGCTGCCGATCGAGCGGCTGATCACCACGTTCCCGTTCGAGCGGATCACCGACGCGGTCGCCGGCATGCGCGACGGCACGGCCATCAAACCGGTGCTCACTTTCGATTAGGTTGCAACCGGCTCGCTCCGCCGCCGGGACTTGGCTGCACCCGGCGGTAGCCAGTCTCTTCGGGGTGACTACGCGACCCGAGCATCCCAAGAGCGCCCGAGCCCGACGTTTCACCGCAGCACTGATCATCGCGGCGGTGGGGGGCACGATCGCCTCGCCGGCCGGTCCGGCCGAAGCCGTCGTCCCCACCGTCGCCCAGACGTGGTCGACGCTGATGTACCGCAGCCTCACCGCCGACGCGCAGCTCGCCACGCTGCGCCAGACCCTGACCGCCGCCCAGGCCACCTTCGCGACCCGGGTCGGCGAGGTGAGTGCGGCCAAGGCGACCAACGGTGCCGCGCAGGCCCGGCTGACCGCCGCGACCACCGCCGACGCCGACGCCCGGGCCCAGCTCGCGGCGGCCGTGCAGGCGGCCACCGACGCGAAGAAGAGCCTGGCCAAGGCCTCGAAGGTGAAGCCGCGCAGTGCCGCCGCGATCGCCAAGGCGACCGGCGTGGTCAACGCGGCCGTGAAGACCGTGAACACCCGCAAGGTGCAGGTCGAGCGTGCTTCCGGCGTACGCAACGAGGCCGCGACCGCCGCGCGGACCGCGACCACCGGCTTGACCACCGCGATCGCGGGCTGGAAGGCCGCGTCCGTCGCCATCTCGCAGACGCAGGTGCGGATCGCCGGGGTCGGCTCGGCGCCGGTCCTCGCCGGGCAGGCCGCCGCGCTCAGCCAGACCGTCGTCACCCAGATCCGGCCGGCGTTCACCATCGCCGACACCGCCCAGGTGTACGGGGTGACCGTGCACAAGAACGTCGCGTTCGCGTTCCGGCGGATGGTCGACGACGCCAAGGCGGACGGCATCGCGATCTCCGGCGGCGGATTCCGGACCAAGCAGCGGCAGATCGAGCTGCGGACGATCAACGGCTGCCCGGACGTGTGGACCGCGCCGGCGTCGTCCTGCCGGGTCCCGACCGCGATCCCCGGCCGGTCGCTGCACGAGATCGGCATGGCCGTCGACATCACGTCCGGCGGCAGGACACTCACGTCGAAGAGCCCGGCATTCGCCTGGCTGAAGTTGCACGCCGCCGAATACGGGTTCATCAACCTGCCGGCCGAGGCCTGGCACTGGTCGATCACCGGCGGCTGACCACCCGCCCGGGCAAACGGGGGACCTGCGCACACGCGCAGGTCCCCCGTTTTCGTCGGTGGAGGGCCGGGCTCGATCGGGGTCCGCCGACAGGCCAGAGCCGATCGTCCTCCCTCCGGCCACCTTCGGATCGGCCATTCGGACAACGCACTGCGGGGATGAGTGCTATTCATTCACCTATTCGTGAGCGCTGCATTAATGGGCGAGCACTTTAATTCGATCACCGACGATTGCACCGTAGAAACTGTCATTGACGGGAACCAGTTTCCGGGTTAACACTGTTGGTACCTCACAGCCGCATTGCCGGGCTATCCACGGTGACCGCACAGAACCCAGCGTACGAGGCAGTAAGTGCTGACACCACAAATGATCGCCAAGCGGCTGTGCGGACCCCCAGCTCGGTTCAAACCGTAGCCGAGCTCCGCCCGATAACCGGGAGTTCGAAATGATCCGTAAGACTGGTGTTGCCCTGGCTATTGCTGCGGGCGTCCTCGGTGTCGCCGCCCTCTCCACCCCGGCCCTCGCCGCCGCCGAGGACGGCCAGCCCAACCTCGGTGAGTTCGTCCTGTTCGACGCCCAGAACTACGCCGGCAACCGGTACGACACCAACGTGGACGTCGTCGCCTACACCGGCAAGGTCTTCAAGTCCGCAGCGGGCGTGGCGGCCGGCGCGGTGAACGACAAGGCCCGCAGCATCGCCAACTACCACCAGACCAAGTACGTCCACACCTACATCAACTTCGGCGGTGCCGCGGGCGGCGGCGGCGCGTACATCACGGTTCTGCCCTACCAGCAGACGTCGGGCAGCCTGAGCTGGGCCTACTACGACCTGGAGAGCTTCGACCTGGCCCTGAGCGGCCACGAGTTCATCTGAGTCGGTAACGGAGACAGCCACCCGAACGACAGCCCGTCCGGCATTCCCGGGCGGGCTGTCCCCCGGCAAGGAGTCGTCGAAGATGATCACCAGAAGGATCCTCGCCCACGCCGGCATCGTCCTGGTCATTTCCACGGCCGGGGCCTGCGCCGCCACCCCCGCACCACCCACCGAGCCGGCCATCGGCGCCATTCCGGCGGTGCGCTCGGATTCCGATATCGTGCTGCCGATCGACCCCTATCGGGTGTCCCCGGAACAGATTCCTTTTATGACGGCGGCCCTGAATATTCTCGGCCGCGAATGCATGAAAAAGTTCGGTCTCGACTGGCCCGCCGATTCGCCGACCCCCGGTGCGGCGCCGACCCAGAACGAACGGCGTTATTGGATCACCGATTCGGCGAAGGTGACGACCGAGGGCTACCACGCGCTCGACACGCAACGCCGACAAAAATACATTTCCGACCAGCAGGCGAAGATAAAGCAGCCGACCCAGGATGCGATTGACGTCTGGGGTGGCAGCCGGCCGACATTCCACGGTCGGAGCGTGCCGACCGGCGGATGCGCGCAGGACGCCATGCGGCAGCTCAGCAAAGGGGCGGCCGTCGCCGATCCGGGAATCGCGGAGACCCTCCAGGTCAACACCTACGCGCAGATGGAGCGGGACAGCCGTGTCGTCCGGGCCGTCGCCGAGTGGAGCCGGTGCATGAAGGCGCAGAGGTTCGACTACCCCAGCCCGAAGGCCGCCGCCGCGGACCAGCGCTGGCAGACCGCGAAACCGGGCAAGCCGGAGATCGCGGTGGCGACCGCCGACGTCGCCTGCAAGACCCAGACCAGGGTGGCCGGCACCATGCTGGCTGTCGAGACCGCCTACCAGCAGCGCAGCATGGCCAAGGTCAGCACCCAACTGGCCGCGGTCAAGAAGCTGCTGGACACCCAGATCGCGAACGCGAAGCTGGTGACCAGCACCGGCACCGCCCGGTAGTCACTCAGCCGAGCAGCACCCGCAGCGCGGTCGCGGCGTCGCCGAGCAGCCCGTCCGGCAGCCCGCCGCGCGGCCGGACCGCCAGCGTCAGCGGCTCGGCGGCGGGCAGGTCGTCCCGGGCGACCAGGCCCTCGATGCCCTGACCGAGGCCGGCCATCAGGGCCACCCCGAGGCCGGCCCGGACGGCCGCCTGCACGCCGGCCAGATGGGCCGCCTCGCAGCCCATCTCGGCCGGCAGTCCGTGCCCGGCGAGGGTCTCCAGGGCCCGGCTGCGCAGCGCACAGGGCGCGTCGAAGGCGACGAGGGGAATCGGCTCGCCGGGCCCTGGCACCGCCCAGTGCGGCGCGGAATACCAGGTCAGCGGCAGGTCACCGACGGTCCGGGCGTCGGTCTCGTCGCCCGCGCCGATCAGCAGGGCCAGATCGATGCGGCCCTCGGCCAGCGCGGTGCGCAGCTGCGCTCCCCGGTCGATCCGGAACCGGACCCGGCGGCCGGGGAACGCCGCGGCCAGGGCCGGCAGCAGCAGGGCGGCGGCATGCTCGGTGGCGCCGATGGTCAGCGCCCGCTCCTGTTCGACCTCGAAGACACGCAGGGTCTCGTCGTGCGCGGCGAGGATCCGCCGGGCCTGGGTCAGCAGCGTCTCGCCGTCGGTGGTGAAGCGGGAGCCGCGGCCGTCGCGCTGGACGAGGGCCCGGCCGAGGGTGGACTCCAGCCGGCGGACGTGCTGACTCACCGCACCCTGGGTGAGGTGCAGTGACGTGGCGGCGCGCTGGAAGCCACCGCAGTCGGCCACCGCGACGAAGCTGCGCAGTGGGGCGATGCCGAGAATCCGACTCATGCCTACCAGTTTACTAGGGATTAATGAGCCTGCGTAATGGCTGACATCACGTTCTCTCCTTGGACATGACGACCGGCCGCCGCCGAGACTCGGGGCATGGCAGCTCGCAGAAAACTCGTACTCGGCGCCGTCTTCTACGGCGTGGGCGGTCCCGGACAGCACCACACGTGGCTCAGCCCGGAGATCCCCGGTGACGCGAGCGTCGACATCCGCTGGTACATCGCCCGCGCCCAGCAGGCCGAGGCGGCGAAGTTCGACCACCTCTTCATCGTCGACAGCCAGTTCATCACCCCGGACTCGCCGAACCACTACCTGAACCGGCTCGAGCCGCTCACCCTGCTGTCCGCGGTCGCCGTGCACACCAGCCACATCGGGCTGGTCGGCACCCTGACGACCTCGTACAACGACCCGTTCAACCTGGCCCGTCGGCTCGCCTCGCTCGACCTGATCAGCGGCGGCCGGGCCGGCTGGAACGTGGTCGCGACCGGCGACGGCGGCACGGCCGGCAACTACGGCCGCAAGGAGCACTACGACTACGCGGCCCGCTACGGCCGGGCCCTCGAATCGGTGCGGGTGGTGCAGGGGCTGTGGGACTCGTACGAGGACGACGCGTTCCCGCGGGACAAGGAGCAGGGCGTCTTCTTCGACAAGAGCAGGCAGCACCCGCTCCACCACGTCGGCGAGCACTTCCAGGTGGTCGGCCCGCTGAACATCGAGCGCTCGCCGCAGGGCCAGCCGGTCATCTTCCAGGCCGGCGACTCGGACGAGGGCCGCGATCTGGGCGCGAGCATCGCCGAGGCGATCTTCACGCACGCGGCGACGATCGAGCAGGCGGTGGCGTTCCGCAACGACCTGCGGGCCCGGGCCGCCGCGAAGGGCCGCGACCCCGACCACGTGCTGATCGTGCCCGGCTTCAACCCGATCATCGCGGACACCGACGAGGAGGCTCGGGCGATCGAGGCGGCACGGGTCGGCGGCAAGGACTTCGACCGCGCGCTCAAGGAGCTGGGCCGGCCGTTCGGCTGGCACGACTTCACCCAGTACGACCTGGATGCGCCGTTCCCCGAGCTGGGCGACGCCGGTGCCACCAGCTTCAAGACCCAGGCCGAGTCGATCAAGAAGCTGGCCCGGGAGCACAACCTGACGCTGCGCCAGGTCGTCCAGCGCAGCATCGACGCGCAGCGCTCGCCGTTCACCGGGTCCCCGCTGACCGTGGCGAACGCGATCCAGGAGTGGTTCGAGGCGGGCGCGTTCGACGGCCTGAACATCGGGGTCGGGGTGCCGAGCGAGTTCGCCCGGTTCACCGACGAGGTGCTGCCGATCCTGCGCGAGCGCGGCCTGGCCCGCACCGAGTACGACTCGGCGACGCTGCGCGGCAACCTCGGCCTGCCGGTCCCGGAGAACGTGCACACCGCCGCCCGGAAGGTGCTGGTCCCGTGAATCGTCTCGGGTTCCTGACCCACGTCCAGGGCGAGAACGCCTATCGCAACGCCCAGGAACTGTTCGTCGCGGCCGACGATCTCGGCTTCGACGTCGGCTGGGTGGCCCAGCACCACGAGCCGCTGCAGGGTGGCGGCCTCTCCTCGCCCTGGACCTTCCTGGCGTACGCGGCGGCCCGCACCCGCCGGATCCGGCTGTCCACGGCGATCACGATCGTGCCGCTGGAGCACCCGATCCGGCTGGCCGAGGACGTCTCGGTGGTGGACACGCTCAGCGGCGGCCGGGTCGAGATCGGCGTCGGCAGCGGTTCCGGGCCGGCCGAATACGCGGTGTTCGGCAAGGACTTCGAGCAGAAGCGCGAGCTGACCACGGCCGGACTGCACACGCTGCGGACGGCGCTGGCCGGCGCGGAGGTGGCGCCCGGCTTCACGATCCAGCCGCCGCCGGTCAGCGACTTCAGCGACCGCATCTGGCAGGGCATCTTCAGCGAGGGCGGGGCGCGCTACACCGCCCAGGAGGGCTCGAACCTGCTGCTCAACCGGGCCACCTACGGCTACGAGGAGGACACCGACGTCGTCCAGCGGGTGTGGGCGGACGCGTTCCTCGAGGCTTGGGACCTTCCCAGAAAGCCGCGGATCGGGCTGTCCCGCTTCGTCTTCCCGGCCAAGGACCGACAGGAGGCCCTGCGGCAGATCGAGGACGGCCTGAACAACGCGACGGCCGGCTTCGTGCGGCGCGGCACCTTCCCGGCGAACCGGAGCACCGAGGAGTACCTGCGCCGGTTCCACGCCTTCATCGGCCACCCCGACGAGATCATCGAGGCGCTGCGGAAGGAGAAGGTGCTGCCGGTCGCCACCGATCTGATTACGCAGTTCAATCCGGGTATTCCGGACTTCGACGCGGCGGTGAAAGCCCTCGAACTGATCGCCACCGAGATCGCTCCCGCGCTCGGCTGGAAGCGGCAATAATCCGGAAACAGATCGGGCGTCTACTCCAGGTCATCGAGGTCGATCGAGGCCGGAGGCAGGCATGACAGCAGCGTTGGAAACCGAAGCTGAGGTCCGGGAAGGCAGTTACGGAGCTCGCGTCACGGCAGTGGAGCCGGGTGGCGCGGGCTTCATCCCGGTGGCGGAGCGGCACGGCCGCCCGCTGAATCTGTTCTGGACGTGGATGTCGCCGAACCTCGAGTTCGCGACCATCTTCGTGGGCGTCATCTCGGTGCTCTACTTCCAGCAGACGTTCGGCCAGGCGGTGGCCGCGATCGTGCTCGGCACCGCGCTCGGCGCGGCCACCCACGGCATCCTGTCGGCGCGGGGCCCGGCCATGGGCGTACCGCAAATGGTGTTGTCCCGCATCGGTTTCGGCTATCGGGGCAACATCCTGCCGGCCGGGCTCAACGCGGTGGTGGCGGGCATCGGCTGGTTCGCGGTCAACAGCGTGAGCGGCGCGCTCGCGCTGGCCACGCTGACCGACCTGCCGAACGTGCTGTGCCTGGTCCTCGTGGTGGTCGCGCAGGTGGCGATCGCGTTCTTCGGGCACAACCTGGTGCAGGCGTTCGAGCGCTACGCGTTCCCGATCCTCGCGGTGATCTTCCTGATCACGTCGATCATCACGCTGAGCAAGGCGTCACCCTCGGCGGTCGCGGGCGGGACCGGCGGCCTCGGCGGCTTCCTGCTCACCGTCGGCGCCTCCTTCGGGTACGCGGCGGGCTGGAACCCGTACGCCACCGACTACACCCGCTACCTCTCCCCGTCGACCAGCAAGGTCTCCACCGGTGTCTTCGCCGGCCTGGGCATCTTCGTGTCGTGCGCGTTCCTGGAGATCGTCGGCGCGGCGTCGGCGACCATCGCGGCGCCCGGCATCGAGAACCCGACCGAGGCCTTCACCAGTCACCTGCCGTCGGTGGTGGCCAACCTGACCCTGCTGGCCATCGCGCTCGGTGCGATCAGCGCGAACGCCATCAACATCTACTCCGGGTCGATGTCGTTCCTGGCGCTCGGCTTCCCTGTGCCGCTCGGCCTGCGCCGGGCCATCGTCTCCGGCGTCTTCGGCGTGCTCGGCTTCCTGCTGGCCTGGTCGGGCCTGAGCGACGCCGGGCACAAGTACGAGAGCTTCCTGCTGATCATCGCGTACTGGATCGGGCCGTGGCTCGCGGTCTACCTGACCGACTGGTACCTGCGCCGCGGCAAGCGGGTCGACGGCCTCCTCTACGACAAGGCGCACAACCCGTGGGGCGGCGCGGTCGCGATGGCGGTCGGCATGGTCGTCTCGATCTGGCTCTTCTCGAACCAGAGCGAATACGTCGGCCCGGTCCCGTCGCACTGGCCGTCGTTCGGCGACTTCACCTTCGAGGTCGGCTTCGTGGTCTCGGCCCTGCTCTACTGGGCGTTCTTCCGGTTTCAGCGAAACTCCACGTCCTGAGTAACGCCATCCCAGGTGACGGTGGTGTGGGCGGGCTCGGTCGCGGCGACGACCTTGCCCGCCCGCATCACCAGATAACGCGGCCGCTGCAACCGCAGGGCCTCGGCCTCCCCGGTCGCGTCGAACACGACGAGGTCGGCCGAAGTTCCAAGATCAAGACCATGATTTTGTACGCCGAGGGCCGCGGCCGGCGCCACCGTGATCATGTCGATCAGGGTCCGCAACTCGTCCGCGCCGCTCATGTGCCCGAGGTGCGCGAGCACGAACGCGGCCTGCAGCGGGTCACCGTAGCCGAGCGGATACCACGGGTCCATCACCGAGTCGTGCCCGATCGCCACGTTGACCCCGGCCGCCAGGAGCTCCTTGACCCGGGTGTGCCCACGCCGGATCGGCCCGGTGTCGAAGCGCCCCTGCAGCACCGCGTTGTCGAGCGGGTTGGTGACCATGTGCAGGCCGGCCCGGGCGATGTTGTTGATCAGCCGGTAGGCGTACGCGGCGTTGTAGGAATGCATGGCCGTGGTGTGACTGGCGGTGACCCGGCCGCTCATCCCCCGCCGGATCGTCTCGGCCACCATCGTCTCGAGGAACCGGGAGTGCTCGTCGTCGGTCTCGTCGCAGTGGATGTCGACCCGGAGCCCGTGCTCCTCGGCCAGCGCCATCGCGAACCGCACCGACTCGACCCCGTCCTCCCGGGTCAGCTCGTAGTGCGGGATCGCCCCGATCACGTCGGCCCCGACGTCGACCGCCTTGCGCATGAGGTCGGCGCCGCCGTCGAAGGAGAGGATGCCCTGCTGCGGAAACGCGACCAGTTGCAGGTCGATGACGCCGCGGGCCTCCGCGCGCAGCTCGACCAGGGCGCGCAGCGCGGTCAGGCCGGGATCGCAGACGTCGACGTGGCTGCGGACGTGCTGCACGCCGCACGCGAGCTGCCAGCGCAGCACCCGCCGCACCCGCTCCTTGACGTCCTCGACGGTCAGATCCTGGACACGCTCGGCCCAGATCGCGATCCCCTCGAACAGCGACCCGGACCGGTTGGAGCGCGGCTGCCCCTCGGTGAGCACCGCGTCGAGGTGGATGTGCGGCTCGACCAGCGGCGGCGTGACCAGCCGCCCACCGAGGTCCCGGGTCTCCCGGGCCTCGTCCGGCGCGACGAAGCGGCCATCGGAGATGCCGATGTCACCGCGGGACGTATTGGTGAGCAACAGGTCGATCATGGGCTCATTCTGCGCGCCGCACATTACGACCTGAGGCGATGCTGAGAGAGGACTGTTTTGGGTCCGGGGCCGGAACGCGAGAGGATCGACGTCGTGGGGGAGAGCGGGGGGTTGCGGGTAACGCTGCTGGGCACCTTCGAGGTGCGCCGGGGCGAGACCGTGCTGCCCGTGGTCGGCGCCCGGCTGCGCGGCCTGCTGGCCCGGCTGGCGCTGGCCGGCGGCCGGCCGGTCGACCCGGGCGTGCTGGTCGACGCGCTGTGGCCGGACGAGCAGCCGGCCGACCCCACCAACGCGCTCCAGTCCCTGGTGTCCCGCCTCCGCCGGATCCTCGGTGGGGGCGTCGAGGGCGGCTACCGGCTTGACGTGACCGACGACGACGTCGACGCGCTGCGCTTCGAGCGCCTGGCCGCGGCGGGCCGGGAAAACCTGCGGGCCGGCCACGCCGAGGCCGCGGCCGAGTTGCTCGGCGCGGCCGTCGCGCTCTGGGACACGCCGGGCGCGGTCGCCGCGGTGGCGCCGGCCGTGGCCACCCGCCTGCTGCGCGAATCGGTCGAGATCATCGCCGACCTGGCCGCCGCCGAGCTGGCGCTGGGCCGGGCCACCACGGCCGAGGCCCGGCTGACCGCCCTGCTGGACGAAAACCCGGCGCACGAGCGGGTCGCCGCGCTGCTGATCGACGCCCTGACCGCGCAGGGCCGGGAAGCCGAGGCCCTCGCCGCTTACGAGCGCGTCCGCGGGGCGCTGGCCGACGCTCTCGGCGCCGACCCGGGAGCCGCCCTCCGCGAGCGCCACATGCGCCTGCTACACCCTCCGGACATTTCAGAAATGTCCGGCAAGGAAGGAAACGCAGGCGCGGGCGGAAGCGCCGTCGGCGCGGCGGCCGCCGCGCCGCACGGGATCGGCGACGGGCCGGCGCCCAGCAACCTGCCCGCGTCGCTGACCAGCTTCGTCGGACGGGATGACGACCTCGGGCGGATCGACACGCTGCTCGCCGGTGGGCGCCTCGTCACGGTGCTCGGGCCGGGCGGAGCCGGCAAGACCCGGATCGCGCTCGAGGCCGGCCGGCGGCACCGGCACGAATACCGCGACGGCACCTGGCTGATCGACCTTGCCGCGGTCACCGAACCGGCCAAGGTCGGCGCCGCCTTCCTGGCCGCGATCGGGCTGCGCGGGACCGCGTTCTTCGAGGGTTCCAGCAAGGCCCCGCCCCAGGGGAACGAACTCGAGGCCCTCACCGACGAGCTCGGCGGCCGGCAGATCCTGCTCGTCGTCGACAACTGCGAGCACCTCATCGACGCGGTCGCGCACCTGATCGCCGCCCTGCTCCCCCGCTGCGCCGGGCTGCGGGTGCTGACCACCAGCCGGGAGCCGCTCGCCGTCGACGGGGAGGCGCTGGTCCCGCTCGGGCCGCTCACCCTGCCCGAGGCCGGCAGCAGCGTCGAACAGGCCCGCCGGACCGCGTCGGTGCGGCTGTTCACCGAGCGGGCCGCGGCCGTGCGGCCCGGGTTCGACGTGGACGAGAACAGCCTGACCGACATCGTCCGGGTGGTCCGCGGCCTGGACGGCATGCCGCTCGCGCTGGAGCTGGCCGCGGCCCGGCTGCGCACGCTGTCCCTGGCCGAGCTGGCGGCCGGGCTGTCCGACCGGTTCCGGATGCTCACCACCGGCAGCCGCACCGCGCTCCCCCGCCATCGCACCCTGCGCGCGGTCATCGCCTGGAGCTGGGACCTCCTGACCGACGACGAGCGCAGCCTCGCCGAGCACATCTCGGTCCTCCCCGGCGGCGTGACCGAGGCCTCGGCCACGGCGGTGTGCCGGGAGATCCCGGACCCGGCCGCGACGCTGGCCGCCCTGGTCGACCGGTCCATCCTGCAACTCGCCCCGGAACCGGGCCGCTACCGGATGCTGGAGACCCTGCGCGAGTACGGCATCGAACGCCTCACCGAACAGGGCGCCCTCGACACCGTGCGCGGGCACGCCGCCCGCCACCTGGCCGCCCTGGTCGCCGAGCACGAACCGCGGCTGCGCGGCCCCGGCCAGCTCGTTTCCCTGCGGGCCATGCACGCCGAGTACGACAACATCCTCGCCGCCCTGCGCTACCTGTGCGACTCCGGCGACTCCCCCGGCGCGGTCACCCTCACCCTGCATCTGGCCTGGTACTGGCAGATGCTCGGCCGGCACGCGGATGCCACCTTCTGGCTGGGCGAGGCGGTGGCGGTGCCGGTCGGCGAGGACAACCTCGACCGCGACTGCGCCCAGGCCATCCTGCTGCTCAGCCGGATCAACGACCGGTCGCCACTGCTCAGCGAATCGGCCTGGGACAGCAAGTCCGACCTGCGGTTGCTGGCCGACCGGCTGCTCACCTACCCGGAGCTGAGCGGCCTGGCCGGTGCCCTGACCTCGGTGACGCTGTTCTTCGTGCAGGAGACCGAGCGGGCGCTCGCCATCATGGGGCGGCTCGCCGACGGGCCGGACGTCTGGCTGGCCGGCCTCGCCCGGATCTTCCGGGCCCAGTTCGCCGAGAACGAGGGCGACCTCGACGGCGTCCGCGTCGACGTGCCGATCGCCCTGGAGTGCTTCCGCCGGGCCGGCGACCGCTGGGGGCAGGCCACCGCGCTGCCGATGCGCGCGCTGATCCGGCAGTACGACGGCGATCTCGCCGGCGCGCAGGCCGACCTGCGGGAGGCGCGGGCGCTGGCCCGCGAGTTCGGGTCGCTGAGCCTCAGCGACGAGATCTTCATCGATCTGCGCTGGATCGATCTGAGCATCCGCAGCGGCGACGCCGAGGTGGCGATCACGATGATCGACGAGATCCGGGAACGGGTGCAGCGGATCGGCTCGACCGAGATGATCATCCTGATCGACGCCCTCGCGGCCGGTCTCTGGGTGCGGCTCGGCGAGTTGGAGCAAGCCCGTGAGCTGGTGGAACGGGCCGAGCACGGGATGGCGACCCAGCTGAACTTCGCGCCCGATCACGGGGTGGCGCTGCTCAACGCGGTCCGGGCGTCGCTGTGCATCGAGACCGGCGACGGGCCGGGCGCCGAGGTGGCGCTGGCCACGGCCTACGCGGCCGGGCTGGACACCCGGGACATGCCGATACTGGCGGTCGTCTCGGTGACCGCGGCCGGCCTGGCCGCCTTCTACGAGCGCTACCACGAGGCGGCGGTCATCCTCGGCGCGGCGGCCCGGCTGCGCGGCGCCCACGATCGCACCGACCCGGAGACGCGGCGGCTGATCGAGCGGATCAGCGGGACGCTCGGCGAGGGCGCCTTCGCCGCGGCGTACGAAATCGGATGGAAGCTCGACGGAAAAACGGCCCGGACACAGGTCGACCCGGCTCGGCTGCGCCGCGAGGCGCTGCCGGCCGGGGACCAGAACGTCATCTCTCAGGCTCGCCGCGAGTAGGCCCGCAGGGCCAGCGGCACGAACACCACCAGCAGACCGGCCATCCAGGCGAGCGTCTGCCACAGCGGGCTCGCCACCGGGCCGCCGATCAGCAGTCCGCGGATCGTGTTGACCAGCGGCGTGATCGGGTTGACGTGCACGAACGCCTGGAGCCATCCCGGGAGCGTGTCGGACTGCACGAACACGGGGCTGCCGAACGACAGCGGGAAGATCAGCAGGAACATCACGCCCTGCACGGCGCCGGAGGTCCGCACGATCATGCCGACCCAGACCGAGATCCAGCAGAAGCTGAGGCCGAACCCGATGGCCAGGGCGACCGCGGCGACCGCCGGGAGGAAGCCGGTCTCCACCCGGAAGCCCATGATCGTGCCGAAGCCCAGCATGACCACGCAGACGGTCAGGTAGCGGACGATGTCGGCGGCGACCGCACCGGCCAGCGGGGCTATCCGGGCCACCGGCAGCGAGCGGAACCGGTCGAAGACCCCCTTCTCGATGTCGGCGTTGAGGTTCTGGCCGAGCGCGATGCCGCCCATCGCGAGCGACTGGGCGAGCAGGCCGGGAAGCAGGAACTGCAGGTAGACGTGCCGGTCGCCGCCGGCCAGGGCGCCGCCGAAGATGAACGTGAACAGCAGCAGGAAGATCACCGGCTGCAGGGTCACGTCGATCAGGGCTTCCGGCGTCCGAATCGTCTTGATCAAACTTCGCCGCGCGAGCGCGACGCTGTGCCGGGCCAGCGCGGCGAACGCGCCCCCGCGAGGCCGATCGATGTCGAGGTCGGTGGTGGTGGGGTTGATCGTCAAGGTAGTCATTCTGAGTCCTCCTTAGGTATGCCCTTCTGGCCCTCGCCTGCGGCCTGGGCGGTCAGCTTCCGGAAGTGCCGCTCGGTGCAGGCGGTCACACCAGCTCAGCCTCCTTCGAGGTCTGCGGAACAGCATCTTCGCTGGTCAGGGCGTGGAACACCTCGTCGAGGCTGGGCAGGTGCAGGCCCAGTTCGGTGACCTCGACGCCGGCCCGGCGCAGGGCCGGCAGTGCCTCGTCGAGGGCGGTGTCGGTGGTGACCGGCACGCTCACCGCGCCACCGCGGGCGCCGGCGGCGGTGTCGGCGCTGGCGTTGGTGCCGGGCGCGGCGACCATGTCGAGCACCCGCAGCGCATCCGGCAGCCGGGCCGGGTCGGCCGGGCGCACCCGCAGGGTCAGGCCACCGACGCGGCGCTTGAGCCCGTCGGGGGTGTCGAACGCGATCACCCGGCCCTTGTTGATCACCACGATCTCGTCGGCGAGCGCGTCCGCCTCTTCGAGATACTGCGTGGTCAGCAGCACGCTCGAACCCTGCGCGACCTGGGTGCGCACCACGCCCCACATGTCCTCGCGCTTGGCCGGGTCGAGACCGGTGGTCGGCTCGTCCAGGAAGATCACCTCGGGCCGGCCGACCAGGCTCGCGGCCAGGTCGAGCCGGCGGCGCATGCCACCGGAGTAGGTCTTGGCGGGCCGGCCGGCGGCCTCGCTCAGGTCGAACCATTCGAGCAGCTCGGCCGCCCGCTTCTTGGCGTCGCTCGAGTGCATGTCGAGCAGCTGCCCGATCAGCACCAGGTTCTGGGTGCCGGTCAGATCCTCGTCGACGCTCGCGTACTGGCCGGTCAGCCCGATCCGCCGGCGGACCCGCTGCGGCTGCTTCAGCACGTCGATGCCGGCCACCTCGGCATAGCCCTCGTCCGGGCGGAGCAGCGTGGCCAGCACGCGCACCGCGGTGGTCTTGCCGGCACCGTTCGGGCCGAGCACCCCGAGCACCGTGCCCCGGCGCATCGCGAGATCCACCCCGTCGAGCGCCTGCGTCTTCCCGAACCGCTTGCGGAGCCCCTCGGCCCGCACCACAAGATCAGTCATGTCCCCTCCTCGTTTCTGGGGACAGCCTGGACCGGGCCGCTGACATGGCCCGCACATGCCGCTGACACCGGGCTGACAGAGATCAGCTCACGGCAACAGCGCCTGGATGTCGCCGGCGAAACCCGCCGGATCGGCGAGGTGCGGGAAGACCGCTTCCGCTTCCCAAGGCCAGCTTGCGTACGCCGTGAGCAGCGCTTTGTCGTGCCGGGGCTCGGTGTAGGGCCGGAAATACTCGGGCACCTCGCCGACCATCTCGTCGACCGTCTGCACGTGGTGTGTGGCGTACGTCTCGGCGAACGCCGTCGCCAGCCGGGCCGCACTGGCATGCCCCACCACGATCGGGGCGCGGTGCAGGTCGAGCCGGTTGAGCAGGGTCGCGAGATCACGGATCAGGCCGGCGATGCTGATCTCGTCACGGGCCGGACTGTCCCCGTGCCCCGGCAGGTCGGGCGCGACGACCGTGCAGCCGCGGGTCAGCTCGGCGGCGAGCGGCCACCACATGGTGCGGTCGAAGGTCAGGCCGTGCAGCAGCAGGACCGGCCGGCCGAAGTCCCCCCACCGGTCGTAGACGAGCATGTTCCTCGGACTGCCGGAGATGTGCGTGCTACGTCGCGGTGGCTGCGGATACATGCTGCCTCAACTCCCGGCAGGCGGATCGGTGACCGTGCCACCACCCGGCGGTGGGCACGGTCACACCGGCAGACTGGACGGGTGGCTGCCGATGTTCTGCTGGTTTTCGGTCGCGGCGTGCGCTGGACCGGCGCCGGCTGGGCGCTCACCCCGGCCGGCGCCGCCCGGCTGCACGCCGCCGCCCGCTACGTCCGGGCGCACGCCCCGCACCGCCCGCGGGTGGTCTTCACCGGCGGCTGGCCCGAGGCGAGCACCGGCGCCGCGCCCCCACCGGCCGGTGCCCGCGAGGGCGACCTGATGCTCCGGGCCGCCCGCGCCGCCGGCCTGGCCGCCCACGCCGACCTGTATGCCGAGACCCGCTCGCGCAGCACCCTGGAAAACCTCCTGCACACCGTCGAAGATCAACTCCTTGACGGGTACGCCTTCGGCGCCGCGCACCCGCTCGGCCTGGTCACCCACGACTGGCACCTGCCGCGGGTCCGCTACCTGGCCGGCAAGGTGCTCGGGCTGCACGGTGCCGCCCTGCTCGACGTGCCGGCCACCGGCGGCGAGCAGCACGACGACCGGGGTGCGCTGCTGGCCACCCGGCTCGGTTTCCTCGGCGCCCGGCGCGGCGACGTACTCCGCAAGAGGGAACGGCTGATGGTCGGTCTATTGCGGAGGGCCGCGACTGGGTAACAGGTGGCCATGCTCGTACTGCTGCCGGTCTACCGGCCCGGCCCGGAACTGCTCGAACTGCTCGGCGAGCTGCGCCGGGACGACACCACGGTGGTGCTCGTCGACGACGGCAGCGGCCCCGACGCCGACCTGATCCTGGACTCGGCCACCGAGCTGGGCTGCACCGTGCTGCGCTGCTTCACCAACCGGGGCAAGGGGGCCGCGCTCAAGACCGGCTTCCGGCACGCGCTCGCCCACTTCCCCGGCCAGGACGTGGTGACCGTGGACGGGGACGGCCAGCACCGGGCCGCGGACGTGCGGGCGGTCGCGGCACGGCGGCACGGCAATCTGGTGCTCGGGGTGCGACGGTTCGAGCGGATGCCGCTGCGCAGCCGGGTCGGCAACGTCGTCATGCAGCGGCTCTTCCAGGCGGTCACCGGGCAGTCGGTTTCGGACACGCAGACCGGGCTCCGGGCGTACCCCGGAACGCTCTTGAAAGATCTTTGCGACGTGCCCGGCGAACGCTTCGAATATGAGATGAACGTGCTGCTCGCGGTGGCCGGCGCGGGGTGCCGCATCGACGAGGTCCCGATTCCCGCGACCTACCTGGACGGCAACGCCGGCTCCCACTTCGGAAGCGTCACCGACTCGGTCCGGGTGCTGGGTTCACTGATGCGGCACGCCGCCGGTCAGTTGACCACGTAGAGCAGGCGGTTCGGGGTGCCGGTGCCGGGGTTGGTCACCACGTTCGGGGTGGCGTTGGTGGTCAGGTAGGACGCGACCTGCGCCGGCGTGTAAGTCGGGTTGGCCTGGAGCACGAGCGCGGCCGCACCGACCACGTGCGGGGTGGCCATCGACGTACCGCTGATCGTGTTGGTGGCGGTGGTGCTCGAATACCACGACGACGTGATGTTGACGCCCGGCGCGAGGATGTCCACGCAGGTGCCGTAGTTGGAGAAGCTCGCGGCCGCGTCGGTGTTCTGGGTGGCGCCGACCGTGATCGCCGACGGCACCCGGGCCGGCGAGTAGTTGCAGGCGTTGGCCCGGATGCCGAAGATGTTGCCGTTGCCGGCCGCGACGCCATAGGTGACGCCGGACGCGATCGACGAGGCCACCGCGTTGTCGATGGTGGTGCTGGCGCCGCCGCCGAGGCTCATGTTCGCCACCGCCGGCTTGACCGCGTTGCTGGTCACCCAGTTGATGCCGGCCACGACGCCGGCCGTGGTGCCGCTGCCCGAGCAGTTCAGCACCCGCACGCCGACCAGGCTCACGCCCTTGGCCACGCCGTAGGTGGAACCGCCGACCGTGCCGGCCACGTGCGTGCCGTGCCCGTTGCAGTCGGTCGCGTTCGCGTCGTTGTCGACGAAGTCGTACCCGCTGGTGGCCCGGCTCGGGCTGCCGAACTGCGTGTGGGTGGTCAGGATGCCGGTGTCGATGATGTAGGCGCGGACGCCGGTGCCGGTGCGCGGGTACGTGTAGGTGGTGCTGAGCGGCAGGGCCCGCTGGTCGATGCGGTCCAGGCCCCAGGTGGCGTTGCTCTGCGTGTCGGCGACCGTGAAAACTTGGTCCTGCTCGACGTAGGCGACGGCCGGGTCGGCGGCGAGCCGCTTGGCGGCGGCCTCACTCATCTTCGCGGCGAATCCGTTCAGCGCGGCGGTGTAGCGCTCGGTGACAGCGACACCGGCCGGCACGGCGGCGCCACTCTTGAGCACGACCAGGTAGCTGCCGCGGATGGCGGTGGCGCTGTCGGCATACCGGATCGAGCCGGTCGGGGCGGCGGCGGCCGGCGCGCCGACCACGGTAACCAGGAGTGCTGCGAACAGGCCGGCGGAGGCGATCCGCCGAACGGGGACACGTAGGGTCATCTTCGTGCTCCTCCCATAGGCTCAACCGCCCACGCCGCCGGGGAGATCGACGGAGAGCGATCGATTAACGCCTGATCGTAGCGGCGTAGCCCGCTCTTGATTAGATAACGATCTATCTATATCTCGGAAAGGTTCGCCGATGCTGCGCTACCACCCCGAACCGGATGCGCTGGCCTACACCTTCGGCGGCCGGGAGCCCGCGCTCAGCGTGAAGCCCGGCGAGGCGATCGAGCTCTACACCGAGGACTGCTTCGGCGGCCGGGTGCGCACCGTCGACGACCTGCCGTCGCAGGTCTGCGAATTCCCCTACCTCAACCCGGTCACCGGGCCGATCCACGTCGAGGGGGCCGAGCCCGGCGACACCCTCGCCGTGCACTTCGTGTCGATCACGCCGGCCCGCGACTGGGCGGTGTCGTCGACGTTCCCGCACTTCGGAGCGCTCACCGGCACCCACACCACGGCGACCCTGCATCCACCGCTCGACGAGCTGGTCTGGCGCTACGACGTGGATGCCGACGCCGGCATCGTGCGCTATCACGCCCGCCGGGGCGACTTCCGGATGGAGCTTCCGCTCGACCCCATGCACGGTACGGCGGGGGTGGCGCCCGCCGCATTCGAGAGCCGGATGACGATCGTCCCCGACACGCACGGCGGCAACATGGACACGCCGGAACTGCGCGCCGGGGTGACCGCGTACTTCGGGGTCAACGTGCCGGGTGCGCTGTTCGCCCTCGGCGACGGGCACTGCCGGCAGGGCGACGGCGAGGTCTGCGGCACCGGCGTCGAGGCGGCCATGAACACGGTCCTGATCCTCGACCTGATCAAGGGGGTGGCCACCCCGACGCCGCGCTTCGAGAGCGACGACGCACTGATGTCGGCCGGCTCGGCCCGGCCGCTCGAGGACGCCTACCGGATGAGCCAGCACGACCTGGTCACCTGGACCACCGCGCTGACCGGCCTGGACGTCCTCGACGCCTACCAGCTGATCAGCCAGGCGGGCGAGGCGCCGGTCGGCAACGTCTGCGACCCGAACTACACGATGCTGGCCAAGGTGGCCAAGCGTTACCTGGGCGCTCCCAGCGCGTACGGCGGCATCCACGCCCGGCTGCGAGCCGCTGCTGCTGCTTAATCGCGGCAGGAAGTCGGCCGATAAGCCGAATGTGCCGCTTCTTCGCCTTTACGCCGCCGTGACGGGCACGCTCGTCGTGAGCTACCTGGCGTGGCCGGCGAGCGCGCGGCCCTGGCTGTTGCTGGTGGTGGCCCTGAGCCCGATGTTCGCGGTGATCCGCGGCCTCCGGCGGGCACCGGCCGGCACCCGGCTGGCCTGGGGCCTGCTCCTGGGGGCGATCGGCGCCTACAGCCTCGGCAACGCCATCTGGGTGTGGCTGATCGAGACCGCCGGACGGTCCACCGCCAACGACAACGTGGCGGTCAGCGGCGCGACAAGCGTCGGCGGGGTGCTGGCGCTCGCGGCGTCGCTGGCCGTCGTGCGGCAGCGCGGCCGCGGCGACGTCGGCGGGATCATCGACTCGGTGATCGCCGCCGTCGGGCTCACCGGCGTCCTGTGGGACGCCGCCCTGTGGCCGGCCCTGACCGCCGCCGGGGTGTCGACCGGCCCGCAGGTCATCAACTACATCAACGTCTTCCTGGCGGCCGGCACGATCGGCGCGCTGCTGCGGGTCTCGCTCGTCACCGGCCGGCAGATCACCTCGGTGCGGCTGCTCACCGCGGCCGTCGGTTGCGCACTGCTGGAGAACGTGTCCGCGGCCCTGACCGGCCGATCCGGCACCGACTGGGTCTACGTGTTCTACATGGCCGCCTTCGTGGCGATAGGCTGCGCCGCCCTGCACCCGTCGATGGCCGCGATCACCACGCCCGGGCGGGTCCCCGACGACCACCTGAACAACGGCCGGCTGGTCTTCCTCGGCGCCATGCTGGCGATCGGCCCGGTGGTAGGAGGCGGCCGCGTCATGTTCGGCCTGCCCACCGACGGCATCCTGCTGGCCCTCTCCTCGGCCGGGATGATCCCGCTGGTCATGGCCAGGATTGCCCGCCTGTCGAACGCCCGGCGCGAAGCCGAACGCGCCCTGCACCGCCTGGCCACCTCCGACCCGCTGACCGGCCTGCCGAACAGATCCGCCTGCGTGGACCGCATCGACCGAGAGCTGGCCGCCGGCCCCGACGACCTGGCCGTCCTGTTCTGCGACCTGGACGGCTTCAAACCGGTGAACGACCGCCTGGGCCACGCCGCCGGCGACGCCCTGCTGGTAGCGGTCGCCGACAACCTGAGCGCCGGTTCCCGCGGCACCGACCTGGTAAGCCGTTTCGGCGGCGACGAGTTCGTGATCATCTGCCGCGGCCCCGGCGCCGCCGAGGCGATGACCGACCGCATCCGCGCGATGGTGGCGGGAACGTTCGACACCGGCGGCGAACAGGTCCGGATCGGCGTGAGCGTGGGCCTGACCCAGGCCGTCCCCGGCGACACCACCGACGACATCCTGACCCGGGCCGACCTGGCCATGTACGAGTCGAAGAAGACCAAGACCATCGGCACCCTGAGCCTGACCGCCGCCTGACCGCCGCCGCCCTGTCCAGGCACGGCAGCGCCCTTCACCTTGGGCAGCACCCCTCCCCCGGGCGGCGCGCCCTAGGCCGTCGCTTCCTCGTTCTCCTCCTCGGCGTCCTCGTCGATCCAGTTGTGCCGGAACCAGGGGATGCCCGCCCAGAAGGTCAGGAAGAACAGTGCCGTCAGGCCGCCCAGCAGCAGGGCCATCGGGCGGGTCAGCAGGAAGTCGACGATGAAGAAGACGCTGGTGACCATCGCGATGAGCAGGAACGCCAGGCCGCCGGTCAGCATCGCGTGGGCGTAGCGGACCAGCTCCGGCTTGCGGCCCTGGCGGAACAGCGCCCGGTGGAACGCGACCGGCGAGATGATCATGGCGGTGGAAGCGGCCGCGGCCAGCAGGGCGACGATGTAGACGTCCTTCTGGAACGGGGTGGTGCGCGGGAAGCCGTTGCTGAACGGCAGGGTCAGCAGGAACGCGAACAGGATCTGGATGCCGGTCTGGGTTACCCGCAGCTCCTGGAGCAGATCGGCGAAGTTCCGGTCCCAGCGATGCTTCTCGTCCTCGTACCGGATGCGCTTCTTCTCGGGAGCCATGGCGTCTCATGTTCTCCGGAACCGGGGCTGCCGAAACCGCTGAATTGATCGTCGTCACATCAGATCGCGGCAGACCACCAGCAGCGCGACGTCGTCGGTCGGCTCGTCCAGGCCGACCGTTGTCATGATCGCCGAGCAGAGGTCGTCGGCGGGGGTCGAGCCGACCACCTCGGCCAACAGCTCCATGCCGACGTCGATGAGCTGGCCGCGCCGCTCGACCAGGCCGTCGGTGTAGAGCACCAGCACGCCCCCGGCCGCCAGCTCGAGGGTGGTGGTGCGGCGCGGCCGGCGGTCGTCACCGATGCCCAGCGGCGGGTCGGCGGGCAGCGCGACCGTCGCCGCGGGACGACCGGGGACGAACAGCACCGGGGGCGGGTGGCCGGCCGTGGAGATCCGCACGGTGGTGCGGTCCGGCGAGATCATCGCGTACTGCGCGGTGGTGAGGCTGCCCGCCTCGAAATGCCGGACCTTGCGGTCCAGCAGGGTGAGGGCTTCCGCCGGATCGTCGGTCACCAGGGCGTACGCCCGCAGTGCGCTGCGGACGCGGCCCATCACCACCGCGGACGCGAGGCCGTGCCCGGAGACGTCGCCGATCACCACGCCCAGCCAGCCGGAGGGCAGCGTGAACACGTCATACCAGTCGCCGCCGATGCCGAACGCGTGGCCGGGAACGTAGCGGGCGGCCATCCGGACGCCCGGCACCTCGGGCAGGGTGCCCGGCAGCAGGCTGCGCTGCAGCGCGAGCGCGGTGGCCTGCTCGATTTTCTGTGTACGGATCTGGCCGGCCACGCCGGCGCGGTCGGCAGCCAGCTCCAGCAGGCGTACGTCGTCGGGGGTGAACCCCCGCGGCTGCAGCGAGCCGACGTGCAGCACCCCGACCACCTCGCCGGCCGCGATGATCGGCACCCCGAGCAGGGCCCGGATGCCCATCTCGACGAGGACCGGGTTGACCACGTCGGCCGAGGTGAAGTCGGCGAGCATCAGCGGGACGCGCTCCTGCGCCACCCGCCCGGCGAAACCGCGGCCGATCGGGATGCGGACGCCGCGCCGCACCTCCTCCTCCAGACCGCGGGCCGCGGTCGCCACCAGCTGCTGCGAATGCGGGTCGACCAGCAGGATCGCGGCGGTGTCGGCGCCGAGCAGGTCACGGACCCGGTCGAGGAGCTCGTCGAGCAGGTCGGAGGCGTCGAGGCGGGACAGCGTCGCGTCGGTCAGCGCCTCCAGACGGCGCAACCGCTCGCCGTTGCGGATGCTGTCGACGCCCATGCGCACAACTTACTCACGCGACGTCATGATTCGGCTTCCGGAAGTCCCGTACTTCTTTATCGGTTCCGCGCCGGATCGTCCCGCCGTTCTCACCGTGTTCGATGACCCGCGGATCCACATACGACGCTCGGGCCGCCGCCGGGGTGTTGCCGAGCACCCCCGCGACCTGATTCATCGCTGCAGGCGGCGGGCTGCGGGCCGGCCTCGACGGGGCCGTGCCACGTACGGAAATCCTTGGCCGACATCTGTTCGCCGCCGATCTCCTTCAGGTGGTCGTTCACCACGTCCGCGTGAATCCCCGGCCGGCGCCGGGCCCCGCAGGCGTCCTGAGTTCGGGAGTGTCCGTGGCGGCCGAACCTACTCGACCACCGTCATGTACTGGCTCACGATGGGCGCGGCGGGCGGTGCCTGCCCCGGCCGGCGCTGCTCGATGATCCGCGGCGGCGAGACCGGGGGCGGCGGAGTGGCCGGGGGCGGCGGAGTGGCCGGGGGCGGCGGAGTGGCCGGGGGCGGCGGAGCGGTCGGCGGCTCCGGGGCGGCCGGCGGCAGCGATGCGGCCAGAAGCGGCGGCGAGGCCGGAGGCTCGAGGGCGGCCGGAGGCGGCGGCGAGGCCGGAGCCGGCTTCCGGAACAGCCGGCGGCGGAACCACAGCAGCAGCTCGGCCAGGATGACGACCAGGACGAATGCGGCCAGCCAATACCAGAAGCTGCCGCGCTGGGCGGACATGTCGCGGTCGACCGGGCCGACCGGCATCTCCGACTTCACGCTGAGGTCGAGCTGGTCGGCGAGCACCCCCGCCCACGGCGAGCTCACCTGGCCGGAGAGTTCGAGGCTGTCCTTGCCGGAAACCGTCCAGAGCGGCCGGCGGCGGCGCGGCCCGGCGTCCCACTGGGCGGTCACCGGCACGATGACCGTCTCGCCCGGGGCCAGCGTGATCGGCCCGGCCGGGACGCTGAGCGTCACCGCCGGGTTGTCGCCGCTGATGGCGAGCCGCTCCAGGGTCAGCGGCACGTACTTCAGCGTCGACTTGACCTCCACCCGGGTGACCGACGTGCCGTGGCTGATGCCGCCGGTCAGCGGCCAGTTGACCCGGATCGGCTTGCCGAGATCCCAGGACAGGAGGTTGCGGGCCTTGGTCGCCCGGGCCACCTCCCGCGGCTGCGCGAGCGCCGCGGTCAGCCCGTAGACCGAGGTCGGCGACATGACGGTGGCCTTCGGCCAGACCTTGGTGAGCATCGGCGCCCCGGTCACGCCGGCCAGCGGGATGGCGTACGCGTCCACGTGCTGCCGCAGCTTGCGCGTCCGTTCCCGCAGCCCGGCCCAGTTGCCGGCACCGCTGTTCGGGCTGCCGCTGAGCAGCACCACCGTCGCCAGCCCGGGCGCCTTCGGCCGTTCCAGCGTCGTGATCGCGCTGTCCAGGGCCGCGCCGAGGTCGGCCCGGCCGCCGGCGGGCCGCTCCGGCAGCGCGTCGACCAGCTTCCCGGGCGATTTCCCGACCCGCTGGGTGAACGGTGCCGGGCTGTCCGCGAACGGGATGAGCGTCACCTGGTCGACCGGCGCCATCCGCGCGAAGAAATCGGTCAGGCTCTGCTTGACCCGGTCATACCGGACAGCGTTCATCGAGGCGGACACGTCGATCAGGACGACGACGTCCGCCGTCGACCGGTCCACGTCCGTCTGGACCAGGTTGTACAACGCGGTGAGCGATGGCTCGCCGGGATCGGCGACCGCCGGTGGCGCGCCCCCGAACAGCATCGCTCCGATGATCACCGCGACGGCCCCCGCCCGTCCGATGCAACGCATCGCGTGCCCTTTCGCTATCGCCCGTCTGAGGGACAGGCGGGACAGCGCGGAGCATATCGGCGACCGCAAAACGGGTTGGCCCGCCCGTCGCCCGATGTGCCGGCTTCCCCGCCGGTGCCGATCGTTTCCGCTCAAGATTGCCGGGTGCGGGATTTCGCTGACGTTAAAAGTTCGAAGGGAAGTTGCCACCAACCATCTGGCCGAGCGGGTCGTCAAGGTCGCCGGAAAGCTGAACGCCTGACGATGATCTCGGCCACCCGCGCGACCGCGGCGGACTCCTCGCCGGTCCGGGTCGCGATGGCCAGATCGACGGTGGCGGCGTCGCTGAGCGCGACGTAGGCGACGCCGTCCAGGGCGAGGCTGCGGACCGGCTCGGGCACCAGGGCGACGCCGAGGCCGGCCGCCACGAACACCACCAGGGTGGCGGTCTCGCCGACCTCGACGATCTCCGGCGGCTGGAAGCCCGCGGCCGCGCAGGCGGCGAGGACGTGCTCGTGCATCGACGAGCGGTGCCCGGAGAAGTGCATGACGAACGGTTCGCCGGCGAGCGCGGCCAGATCGATGCGCCACTCCCCGGCGAGCGGGTGCAGGTCGGGCAGAACCGCGATGAGGCGTTCACTTCGCAGTACGCGTACCCGAGCCCCGGGATTGTGAATGTTGTCCGGCCGCAGCACGACGAGGTCGTAGGTGCCGTCGAGCAGCCCGTCGAGCAGGGCCGGGCTGAGCAGCTCGCCGTGCAGCTCCAGGCGCACGCCGGGCAGCGTGTCGCGGACCTCGCGGGCGGTCTGCGGCAGCAGGTCGTAGGTGGCCGAGCCGATGAAGCCGACCGACACCCGGCCCGCCTGCCCCTGCGCGATCAGGGCCATGTCGGCGGTGGCGCGATCGGCCGAACCGAGCATCGCCCGGGCGTGTGCGGCGAAGCGGTGGCCGGCCTCGGTCAGCTCCACCCGGCGCGTGGTGCGGCTGAACAGCTCGACGCCGAACTCCCGCTCCAGCTGCTTGATCTGCTGGGAGAGCCCCGGCTGGGCGATGTGCAGCCGGGCCGCCGCCCGCCCGAAGTGCTGCTCCTCGGCGAGCGTCACGAACGCGCGGAGATGGCGCAGTTCCATAGGCGTACGTTATCAATCGCGTTTGATTGTGTATTGGTGGCAATAGGTGCGCTCGCCGTAGGTTGGAAACCATGACCTCCGCCTACCTGTACGCCGCCGCTCGCACGCCGTTCGGCCGCTTCGGCGGCGCCCTGGCCGAGGTGCGCCCCGACGATCTCGCCGCGACCGCGCTGCAGGGGGTGCTCGGCAAGACGCCCGGGCTCGATCCGGCCGAGATCGGCGACGTGGTGTGGGGTTGCGCGAATCAGGCGGGCGAGGACAACCGCAACGTCGGCCGGATGGCGGTGCTGCTCGCCGGGCTGCCGGTCAGCGTGCCGGCGACCACCGTCAACCGGCTCTGCGGCTCGTCGCTGGACGCCGCGATGATCGCTTCACGAACCATCGAGACCGGCGATGCGGACGTCGTCGTGGCCGGCGGCGTCGAGTCGATGACCAGGGCGCCGTGGGTGCTGCCGAAGCCGTCGAAGGCGTTCCCGGCCGGCAACGTGACGGCGGTGTCGACCACGCTCGGCTGGCGCCTGATCAACGACAACATGCCCGCCGAGTGGACGATTTCGCTCGGCGAGGCGAACGAGATGCTCGGCGACAAATTCGGCATTTCCCGGGTACGCCAGGATGCGTTCGCGGCGCAGTCGCACAACCTCGCCGACGCCGCCTGGTCGGCCGGCTTCTACGACAGCCTGGTCGTGCCGGTCGCCGGCCTCGCCCGCGATGAGGGCATCCGCCCCGGCTCCTCCGCCGAGAAGCTGGCCGCGCTCAAGCCGTCGTTCCGCCCGACCGGCACGATCACCGCCGGCAACGCGTCGCCGCTCAACGACGGCGCCTCCGCCCTGGTGCTCGGTTCCGCCGCCGCCGCCGACCGGATCGGCCGCGCCCCGATCGCCCGCATCGCCGGCCGCGGGGTGTCCGCGGTCGAGCCGCCGATGTTCGGTTACGCCCCGGTCGAGGCGGCCGACCGCGCACTGGCCCGGGCCGGCATCACGTGGGCGGACGTCGCGGCGGTCGAGCTCAACGAGGCGTTCGCGGTGCAGTCCCTGGCCTGCGTCGACGCGTGGGGCATCGACCCGGCGGTCGTCAACGCCAAGGGCGGCGCGATCGCCATCGGCCACCCGCTGGGCGCGTCCGGCGGCCGCATCCTGGGCACCCTCGCGGCTCGCCTGATCGAGTCGGGCGACCGCTGGGGCGTGGCCACGATCTGCATCGGCGTGGGTCAGGCCCTGGCCGTGGTACTGGAAAACGTGTCCTGACGATTTACGATGCGGCGATGACGACGACCGCAGCGCGCACCAGCGTCCCCAGCCAGAGCCAGGCCGCGGGCTGGGCGGTCGCCGTGGTTCAGTACGGTTTTGCGGTTCTGTGGGTGCTGTGTGGCTATTTCGCGCTGGCGCACGCCGCCGATCTGACCGGCCACTGGGTCAGCCCGACCAGCGACGCCTTCATCGCCGCCACCGAGGCCGACGGCGGCTGGGGCTGGGCATTGCCGGTGGGCGGGGTGCTCTCGCTGGGCCCGATGCTGGCCGGCCTCGGCCTGCTGATCTCCGCCCTGTTCTTCCTGATCGGCCAGACCAGAGGCAACCGCCGCCAGACGATCGCCCTGCTCGGCGCCGCCGCCGCATCACTGCTGACCCTGGTCGTGTCACTGACGCCGGCGGCCCAGGCGCTGTCGAGCTGGCTGCTCGACTGACCACGGACGCACTTCCAGGATGTCGGGGTCTCGGCGTGGGCGCAGAGCCCGAAATTCTGGAAGTTGGCGTCCCGGGCGCGATTCGAGACCCCCGAATCAAGGAAAACGGGTGGCACGAATCCGCCGGACGTGGTCGTTCGACGCGGACGACCACCTTGACGCCATCTCCGGATCCTGGAAGAGCCGGCGGAAACAAGGGCAACAAATGGCAACTGATTGCGTGGCCGCATCGGCCGGGGAAACCATCAGCCAGGCAGTGACGTGGGTCACTGCGTGCGGCGAAGGAGATCCCCATGCGATCCGGACGGATGCGGTTGGCGATGGCGCTTACCGGTGTGACCACTCTCGTCGCCGCGCTTGCGGCCTGCGGTGGCGGGGATGACGGTGGCGGGGACGGCAAGACCCTCAACGTCCTGATCGGAGCCAACACCCAATATCCGGAAGAATTCGCGGCCTGGCAGAAGACGATCAGTGACAAGTTCAAGGCGCAGACCGGCGCGACGGTGAAATTCGAGCAGTTCGCCAGCGCCAACGATGAACTGACGAAAATTCAGACCTCCGTCGTCTCCGGCAGCGGGCCCGATGTGTACGCGGTGGGCACCACCTTCACGCCGACGGCGTACTCGACCGGCGCCTTCGTGAAAATGGGCGACGCGGAGTGGCAGAAGGTCGGCGGCAAGGACAAGTTCAATCCGGCCACGCTCGGCATCTCCGGGCCGGACGCGAGCAACCAGATCGGCATCCCGTGGGTCAGCCGGCCGTTCGTGATGGCCTACAACACCGAGCTGCTGAAAGCGGCCGGCATCGCCAAACCGGCGACCACCTGGGACGAGCTGACCCAGCAGGCCAAGCAATTGACCAAGGGTGACCAGTACGGCCTGGCGGTCGCCTACAAGGACAACTTCGACCCGTGGAAGTTCGTCTGGGGCATGTCGGTGCAGGCCGGTAACCCGCTCGTCGACGGCAAGACGGCGAGGCTGGAAGACCCGGCGGTATTGAAGGCCTACGAGACGTATTTCGGGTGGCTGGCCACCGACAAGGTGGTCGATCCGGCCGCCGTCGGCTGGACCAATCCGCAGGCGGTCGCCGCGTTCGCCAAGGGCAAGACCGGCTATTTCCTGCTGACCACCACGACCGCCACCAACTCGCTCGATCAGGGTGCGGTGAAAGGCAAATGGGCGTTCGCGTTGCTGCCGACCGTGCCGCCGGGCGCGACCTCCCGGCCGGCCAATGGGGTCGAGGCGGCCAGCATTCTGTCCGGTGACAACCTTCTGGTCGCCGACTACTCCAAGAACAAGGACCTTGCGTTCGAGTACGTCAAACTGGTCACCGATTCCGAGACCCAGCTGGACTATTACCAGAAGTTCGGCAACCTCCCGGCCAACGCCGCGGCCCTGCAGTCGCTCGCTTCCGACCAGAAGCTCGCGCCGGTGACCGAGGCGGCGCAGAAGTCGGTGGCGACGCCGTTCACCGGTGCCTGGGGTGACATCCAGCTGGCGCTGACCAACGTGGCCGTGCAGTCGCTGCCCGACCTGGCCAAGGGTTCGATCCCGCCGGCGACGATCAGCACCCGCCTCGCCGACGCGCAGAAGAAAGCCCAGTCGGCGCTCGACCGGGCCAAGTAATGCCGGGCCGAGCAGTGCGGGCGAAAGCCAAGGAGCGCCCGCTCTGGCTGCTGACGCCGGGCGGCCTCCTGATGGTGCTGGTCATCCTGATCCCGCTGGCTCTGGCCCTGTGGATAAGTCTGATCGACCTCGACCAGTACACGCTGCGGCGGTGGATCGAGGCGCCGTTCATCGGGCTCGGGAACTACACCGAGGCGTTCAGCTCGGGTCTGCTGCATTCGATCTGGATCAGCGTCTCGTTCGCGGTGCTGTCCACCGTGGCGACCGTGCCGATCGGGATCGCCGCCGCGCTGGTCACCCAGAACGCATACCGGGGGCGCGGGCTGGTGCGGGCGGTGTTCCTCATCCCGTACGTGTTGCCGTCGTTCGTGGTCGCCACCGTCTGGCGGACCATGCTGCAACCGGATGGCGTGGTCAACGAGTGGCTGCACCGGACCGGCACGCTGTGGCTGAGCGGCCCCCACTCGTACTGGACGCTGATTCTGGTCGAGATCTGGGCGGCCTGGCCGTTCATCTATCTGATGGCGCTGGCCGCGCTGCAGTCGGTCGATCATGAGGTGCACGAGGCGTCGGCGGTGGACGGTGCGACCTGGTGGCCGAAGCTGCGGTCGGTGATCCTGCCCTACCTGCGCGGGCCGGTGCTGCTGGCCTGCCTGCTCGCCACGCTCAACCACATCAACAACTTCACGCTGCCGTTCGTCCTGTTCGGATCGCCGGCGCCGGACGACGTCAACGTGCTGCCGATGATCGTCTACGTGACCAGCTTCCAGAGCCTGCGGTTCGGGCTGAGCGCGGCGATGGCGGTGCTGTCGCTGGTGCTGATCGCGATTCCGCTCTTCGTCTACCTGCGCGCGGTGCGGCTGGACGTCCACGAGGAAGGGGGCCGCTGATGAGCGCGTCCGCGGAGGCCACCCGGCTGCTGCCGAGAAGCCTGCTGATCTCGATCACGACGGTGCTGGTGGCGGTGGTCCTGCTCCCGGTCGGCTACATCGTGCTCGCCTCGCTGAACAGCGATGTGGGGGTCGCGTCCGGCGAGTTCTGGCCGAGCAGCTTCAGCCTGAACAGCTACGACAAGATCTGGACCACCGCCGACCTGTCCACCGGCATCGTGAACAGCCTGATCGTCTGCGCGGCGACCGCGATCGCATCGGCGCTTCTCGGCACCATCACGGCGTACGTCCTGGTCCGTTATTCGTTCTTCGGTCGTTTGACCATCCTGCGTGGGCTGGTCGGCCTGCAGAGCATTCCGGGCACGCTGATGCTGCTGCCGGTGTTCGTGCTGTTCTCGTCGGCCGGCAACTATCTGGGGCTGACCGTGATCGGCACACGCTGGGGGCTGTTCCTCGCGTACCTGACGTTCGCCCTGCCGTTCTCCACCTGGGTGATGGTCACCTACCTGCGTGGCCTGCCGCGCGAGCTGGAGGAGGCGGCCCGCACCGACGGCGCGTCCACCCTGGTCATCCTGTGGCGGATCATCTTCCCGCTGAGCCTGCCGGCGATCGTGGTGGCCGGCATCTTCGCCTTCCTGCTGGGCTGGAACGACGTGCTGTTCGCGTCGGTGCTGACCCGGCCGGAGACGCACACGGCCGCGGTCGCCCTGCAGGTGTTCGGTTCGGCGCAGGAGGGCGGAGCGCTGCCGGTCTACTCGCAGATGATGGCGGCCGCGCTGATCTGCGCGGCCCCGGTGGTGCTGCTCTACCTGATCTTCCAGCGCTATCTCGTCGGCGGTCTGACCGCGGGTGGCGTCAAGTGAGGGTGGCGGTGATCGGCCGCGGGGACGTCTCGGTCGTGCACCTGGCCGCGATCGAGAAGCTCGGCGCCGAGTTGGTCGGCGGTTTGGACGACCGGCCGGACGTTGTCCACATCTGCACGCCGCACGACCAGCACGTGCCGATCGCGATCGAGGCCCTGGAGCGCGGCATACACGTGCTGTTGGAGAAGCCGGTCGCCCACACGGTCGAGGAGGCGGCGAAGCTGGTCGTCGCTGCTTCAGAACACCCCGCCCAGCGAATCGGAATTTGCCTCCAGAACCGCTACAACCGCAGTTCACAAGCGGCCAGGGACCTCCTGAGCAGCGGTTCGCTGGGCAGGATCTACGGCGGCTCGGCCACGGTGCTGTGGCACCGCGAACCGAATTACTATTCCAGCAAGCCGTGGCGGGGGATAAAGGCGCGAAGCGGCGGCGGGGTCCTGATAAATCAGGCCATCCACACGCTCGACCTGCTCGAATGGCTGCTCGGCGACGTCGTCGGCCTGACCGGGCACACCGGCCGCTACGACCCCGAGCTCAAGATCGACGTCGAGGACACCGCGCATGCCCGGCTCGAACACGCCGGCGGCGCTCGCAGCGTCTTCTTCGCCACCGTCACCAACGTCGCCGATACCCCCGTCACCATCGAGATCAACACCGAGCGGGCCACCCTGCTGATCCGCGACGGCCTGACCATCCGGCACGCCGACGGCCGCGTCGAGACGATTTCCGAACAACAACCGAGCGCCGGCCGCGCCTACTGGGGCGCCTCGCACGAGGCCCTGATCGCCGACTTCTACCGAACCCTGATTAACCCCGAACCGTTCTGGATCGGCCCCGAGGAGGGCCGGAAATCCCTGCACCTGGTCAGCGAGATCTACCGACTGAACACCTGAAGGGCAACGCCGATGTGGACTCTCTCCGGCTTCTCCGACGAGATCTCCCCCGACTTCACCGAACAGTGCGAGGTCGCCACCAGCCTCGGTCTCCGCCACCTGGAGGTGCGCAGCGCCTGGGACGTCAACATCCTCGACCTGACCCCCGACCAGCGAAAAACGTTGAAACAGACCTTGCTTGCGTACGGCCTGGGCGTGTCCAGCATCGGCTCGCCGATCGGGAAGATCTTCATCGACGAGGACTTCGCGCCGCACCTCGACCGGATGCGCCACGCCGCCGAGGTGGCGCACGAGCTGCATGCCCCGTACATCCGGATCTTCTCGTTCTTCCTGCGCCCCGGCGCCGACCCGGCCGAGCACCGCGCCGAGGTGATCGACCGGATGCGGGCGCTGGTGCGGGTGGCCGAGGACGCCGACCTGATCCTGCTGCACGAGAACGAGAAGCAGATCTACGGCGACGTGCCGGCCCGCTGCCTGGACCTGATCCGCTCGGTGGGTTCGCCGTACCTGCGGCTGGCCTGGGACCCGGCCAACTTCGTGCAGGTCGGCGTACGCCCGTTCACCGACGGCTACGCGATGCTGCGCCCGCACGTCGAGTACATCCAGATCAAGGACGCCCACGCGGCGGACGGCACGGTGGTGCCGGCCGGCCAGGGCGACGGCGAGGTGGCCGCCACCATCCGGGCGCTGCGCCACGACGGCTTCGACGGTTTCTTCTCCCTGGAGCCCCACCTGGCCGCCGGCCACGCCACCGGCGGTTTTTCGGGCCCGGAGCTGTTCCGCACGGCCTGGCAGGCCTTCACCAACATCCTGAAAACCGAGGGGATTGAGTACGCGTGAGCGAACGAACCGAGGTTCCGAAGTTCGCGATCGTCGGCGCCGGTGTCATCGGCAAGCACCACGGCGCGGTTCTCGGCCAGCTGGCCGGGCGGGCCGAGCTGGTCGCGGTGGCCGACGTCGAGTTCGAGCGGGCCGAACGTCTGGCGGCCGAGCGCGGCGGACGTCCGTACCCGTCGATGACCGCCGCCCTCGCCGCGGAACAGATCGACGTGGTGGTGGTCTGCACGCCGACCGGGCGGCACGGCGAGGTCGCGATCGAGGCCCTCGCGGCCGACAAGCACGTGATCCTGGAGAAGCCCGCGGAGATCACGGTGGAGCGCACCGACGAGATCATCCGGGTACAGCAGAAGGCCGGGACCCTGGTCACGGTGATCTCGCAGCACCGCTTCGACCCGGCCACCGAGCAGACCCTGGCCGCGATCGACCGTGGCGAGTTCGGCCGGCTCACCTCCGGCATCGCGTCGATCGACTGGTGGCGGGGCCAGAGCTACTACGACTCCGGCGACTGGCGCGGCACCTGGGACCTCGACGGCGGCGGCGCGCTGATGAACCAGGGCGTCCACACGGTCGACCTGCTGATCGCCGCGCTGGGCCGCCCGATCGAGGTGTTCGCCTACACCGGAACCCTCGCCCACCAGCGGATCGAGGTCGAGGACGTGGCGGTCGGCCTGGTCCGCTTCGCATCCGGCGCGCTCGGCGTGCTGCACGCGACGACCGCGGCCTACCCGGGCCTGAGTGCCCGTTTGCAGGTGCACGGCGACCGCGGATCAGCGGTGATCGACAACGACGAGATGGCGTTCTTCCACGCGACGCCGGCCGGCACCGACCCGGAGGAAAAGATGATGGGCAAAGCACAGCCGACTTCCGGCGGCAGCGGCGACACCGCCGCCGCCAGCAACCCGGGCCGGCTGAACGACTCACACCGCCGGCAATACCTGAATTTCCTCGGCGCCTTGGCCGGCACCGAAAAGCTGCGGGTGGACCTGCCGACCAACCGCCAGGCGATAGCGGTGATCACCGGTGCCTACGAGTCGGCCCGGACCGGACGACCGGTGGCGCTGTCATGAGCCGGATCGCTGCGACAGCCGGCGCCGACCGGCCGGCCGTCGGCCCCCGCATGAGTCGGGTCGAGGTCATGACCAGCGCCGACAAGCCCGCCCGCAGCCGGCGGGCGGTGGCCCTCGGATGAGCCGGATCGCCGCTAACCCCATTCCCTACTGGGCTTCGGCCGGCAAGACGCGTGCGGTGTTCGCCGAAGCGTTCGCCGACTTTCGGGAGATCGGCTTCACCGCGGTCAAGGCGGACGTGCCCGACGGCATGACCGCGGCGGGCTACCGGCAGTGGATCGACGGCTACGGCCTCGACCCCTCGCTGAGCCTGTTCAACTCGCCGTTCGACGAGACCGTCGTGCTCGCCGACGAGATCGAGCGGGCCAAGCAGTTCGCCGCCGTCCAGGTCGAGCTCGGCCTCGACCGCACGATGATCTCCTCGATGTCCCGCCCGGAGCGCCTCGCGGAACCGGCCGTCGGCGCCGGTTTCGACGAAGGCCGGTTAACCCGGGCGATCGACTTCTGCGGCGAGATCTGCCGAGTGCTGCAGGCCGAGGGCCTGCGACCACTGCACCACTCACACGTGGGCGGCATCTTCGAAACCGAATCCGAATTAACCAGACTCCTCGACGACCTCGGCCCGGACGTGATCGGCCTCGGCCCGGACACCGGCCACCTGCGCTGGGCCGGGGTGGACCCGGCGGCGTTCATCCGACGATACGCCGACCGCCTGGGCGGCCTCCACCTGAAGGACGTCTTCCCCGACCACCTCGGCGGCCCGCTCGCCGACCGCGCCCCCGATCATGCCGGTGTCCCGCTCTCCTATCGCGACGCCACGTCGTCCAAGCGGCTCTGGGCCGAGCCGGGCCTCGGCGTCGTCGACTTCGACGCGGTGCTGGCCGCGATCCCGGCCGACTACGACGGCGACTTCATGATCGAGGTCGACGAGCCGAGCGTGGAGTCGAAGAAGGAGTCCCACCGCATGTCCTTCGCGTGGGCGCAGAAAGCACTCGCCGGCCGCATCGGCCCATGACCAGCAGCGCGGCCACCAAGGTCCGGCGGGCGACGATTCCCGGCTACCCCGACCCGCCGGCGGGCGACGATTCCCGGCTACCGCGACCCGCCGGCAGCCGGGTTCGCCTCCGCACTCGGCATCCCGGCCACGCCGCCACCCGTAACGGCCGGCATCGCCGCCGCACCCGGCATCCCGGCCACGCCGCCACCCGTGACGGCCGGATTTGCCGTCGGGCCGGGCCTTCTGGTTGTGCCGCGCGCCGGTGACGTGCTGCGTGGGCGGGCCGTCGACTCGCGCACCACCAGCCGGACCGGCAGCACGAGAGGCTGGCCGCTGGGCCGGGCGCCCTGGGCCACCGCGATGCAGTTGCGCACGCCGGTGAAGCCCATCCGGTAGAGCGGCGACGCGATCGTGGTCAACGGCGGCTCGACCAACTCGTCGAAGACGATGTTGTCGAAGCCGATCACGCTCACCTGCTCCGGCACGCTCAGCCCGAGCTGTCGCAGGCCCTTGACGATGCCGATGGCCAGCTGGTCGTTGTAGGCCTGCACGGCCGTCGCGGCCTGCTCGGCGACCCGCAGTGCGGCGTGCCGGCCGGCCAGCACGGTCGGCTCGTACGGGCCGATCCGGCGCACCTCCAGGCCCAGCTCGGCCGCCGCCTGCCGTAATGACCGCCAGCGCACCCCGTCCGACCAGCTGGTCTCCGGGCCGGCCACGTAGGTGATCCGGTCGTGCCCGAGGCCGGCCAGGTGCTCGGCCGCCCGGCGGATCCCCCGCTGCGCGTCGTTGAGCACGCAGGACGCCTCCGGCAGAATCCGGTTGAGCAGCACGATCGCCTTCTGCTTGGCCACCATCCGCAGCGCCGAGTCGGTCATTCGCGAACTGGCGATCACCACCCCGTCGACCTGGGCCAGCTCGCGCTCGATCGTCTCCCGCTCCACCTTCGGCGATTCGTTGGTGTGCGACAGGATCAGCTGGCAGCCGGCTTCCCGCGCCGCCTCGTAGGCGCCCTTGATGATGTCGCCGTAGAACGGGTTGGTCACGTCCGCCACCACCAGCGCGATCGCGTTCTGGGTGACGTTGGCGGGCCGCAGCCGGGCCGCCGCGGTGCGGTAGCCGAGGACCTCGGCCGCCCGGAAGATCCGCTGGGCGGTCTCGGTGTTGACCCGCCCGGGCCGCGCATAGGCCCGCGACACGGTCGAGGCGGACACCTCCGCCACACGCGCCACGTCGTAGATCGTCGGGCGACCCATATCAAGGATGTTAAATGCGTAACCACGCATTCGCTGCCCGCGCGCCGCTCTCCCGCGAACGGCGGTTAACCTACGAGTACGGCGGTGGGGCCCGCCGACCCCCAGGGGTGAACCGCATCGATGCCAACGGTCCCTGCCAGTCAACCCTGGTAGGGAGATGCGATGGATCCCGATGTCGATCTGCATGTGCCGGCGCAGCGCCGGGAGCTGGACCTTGCGGTTCTCGCGGCGATCTCGGCCGGTGGCGTTCTCGGGGCGCTCGCCCGCTACGGCGTCGCGGCGGCCTGGCCGCATCCGGCCGGCGGCTTCCCCTGGTCGACGCTGCTGATCAACGTGTCGGGCTGTTTCCTGATCGGCGTCCTCATGGTGATCGTGACCCGGGTGACGCCGCAGCAGCGGCTGCTGCGGCCGTTCGCCGGCGTCGGCGTCCTCGGCGGCTACACGACCTTCTCCACCTACATCGTCGACATCTACAGGACGACACCGTGGGCCGCGCTGGCCTACCTCGGCATCACGCTGGTCGGGGCGATGACCGCGGTCTGGGCCGGCGCCGAGCTGGCGGACCGAGCGACGAACCGGCTGGTGAAGCGATGACCCTGCTGCTGGTGGCGATCGGCGCCGCGATCGGCGCGCCGCTGCGTTATCTCACCGATCGGGCGGTCCAGCGGCGGCACGAGTCGGCGTTCCCGTGGGGCACGATGACCGTCAACGTGGTGGGCTCGTTCGTGCTCGGCCTACTCACGGCCATTCCGGCCGACCCGGCCTTCACCGCGCTGCTGGGCACCGGCTTCTGCGGCGCGCTCACCACGTATTCGACGTTCAGCTACGAGACCCTGCGGCTGACCCAGGACGGCAACCGCTTCCACGCGGCCGCCAACGTCATCGTCTCGGTGGTGGCCGGGCTCGGCGCCGCCGCGATCGGGCTGATCCTGGGGCGGGCGGTCAGCTGAACGGAAGATGGACGCGTGGTGAACGACACAGGCTGAGAACAGCTGGTTCACAGACGCCCCAGGCGTAATGGGGCGGTGAGTCAATTCCTGGCCGTCGTGGTCGATATCGTCGCCATCGCCCTGCTGACCTTCGGCATCTACTTCCCCCGGCATCACCGGCGCGATCTGGTCACCGCGTTCCTCGGGGTCAACATCGGCGTGCTGGCCACCGCGATGGTGCTCGGCTCGTCGACCGTCGGTGCCGGGCTCGGACTCGGGCTCTTCGGCGTGCTGTCGATCATCCGGCTGCGGTCCAACGAGATCGCCCAGCACGAGGTGGCGTACTACTTCGCCGCGCTCGCGCTCGGCCTGCTGGCCGGCCTCGGCGCCGAGGTGAACCCGATGATTGCCGGCCTGATGGTGCTGATCATCGCGGCGCTCTGGGTGGGCGACCACCCGCGGCTGTTCCAGCGCTACCGGCAACGGACAGTCACGCTCGATGCCGCCTACCTCGACGACGATGCGCTGCGTGAGCACCTGGAGATGCTCCTCAAGGGCCGGATCGTCAACCTCTCGGTGCGCAGCGTCGACCTGGTCAACGACACCACCGTGGTCGACGTCCGATATGTCCAGACCGGCGTGCGCGAGACGGTGCCGGCATGATCACCACGGACCTGGTGGCCGGCCTAGCCCCGATCGGCCTCGACGAGCTCGTCGAGCGGGCGAGCCTGCTGACCCGCATCGACCGGAAATACCTGCTGCCGGCCAGCTCACTCCCGGTGATCCTGGGCGGGTTACCGCGCGACGCGAGCGTCCTCGAGATCGGCGGAAGCCGTCACTTCGCGTACCGATCCGAGTATTTCGACACGCCCGGCCTGGACAGCTACCTGACCACCGCGCAGCGGCGACGCCGCCGCTTCAAGCTGCGTATCCGCAGCTATCTCGACTCCGACCTGCATCTCCTGGAGATCAAGACGCGGGGCGCGCGCGGAGCGACGGTCAAGCATCGATTTCCGTACGCCGGGGACGGCGTCACGCTTTCCACGGAGATGCTCGATCACGCCGTACGCTCCCTGAAAGCCTCTCGGGTCACCTTGCGTGACCCTCGCTTCGAAGCCGTGATCACCACCCGCTTCGAGCGCATCACCCTGCTCCTGCCGTCGACCGGCAGCCGGGCGACGATCGACCGCGACCTGACCTGGACCCTCCCGGACGGCAGCTCGCTGCACCTGCCGGACCGGGTGATCGTCGAGACGAAGTCGCCGCGCGGCGCGTCCCCGCTGGACCGGCTGCTCTGGTCGTTGTCGCACCGGCCGTGCCCGATCTCCAAGTACGCCACCGGGATGGCCGCGCTGCGCCCCGAACTGCCGGACAACCGGTGGCACCGCATCCTGCGTCAGCATTTCGCCCTTTCGGAAGCGAGTTGATCATGAAAAGGCGTCTCGGTACCGCGGTCTTCTCGGCGGCCCTCGCCGCCGCCGTCCTGGCCGGCTGCTCCTCCTCCAGCGACTCCTCGGCCACCAGCACGGCCACGTCGAGCACCGCCGCCGTCGCCGTGCAGAGCGCGAAGGACGTTCTCGCCGCCGACCAGGAGGTCCATTCCGCCGCTACCACCGGTGATGCGGTCACCATCACGCTCAGCGGCACCTCCGCGTCCACGTCGGCGACCGCCGGGGTGAAGATCGACCGCTCGACGGTGACCATCTCCGCGGCCGGCACCTACCGGATCTCCGGGACGCTCAGCGACGGGCAGATCGTCGTGACCGCGGCCGACGCCACCGTGGTGCTCATCCTCGACGGCGCGCACATCACCAGCTCCACCACCGCCGCGATCGGCGCCACCGAGGTCGACCAGCTCGACGTCGTCCTCGCCGACGGCAGCACCAACACCCTGACCGACGCCACGTCGTACGCCGAGGACGCCGACGTGAACGCGGCCCTGTTCAGCGCGGGCGACCTGACCATCTCCGGGGCCGGCGCGCTGACCGTCAACGGCCGCGGCAACGACGCGATCAGCAGCAAGGACGGCCTGCTCGTCACGGCCGGCACGATCACCGTGGTGGCCAAGGACGACGGGCTGCGCGGCAAGGACTACCTCGTGATCACCGGCGGGTCGATCACGGTCTCGGCCGGCGGCGACGGGCTCAAGGCCGACAACGAGGACGACGCCGACGCCGGGTACATCGCGATCTCCGGCGGCACGATCAAGGTCACCGCGGGCGGGGACGGCGCCGACGCCGCCACCGACCTGGTGCTGACCGGCGGGACCGTCGAGGTCACCGCGGGCGGCGGCAGCGGCAACTCGCCCACCGACGACACGTCCACCAAGGGCCTCAAGTCCGGGGTGATCACCGTCCTGGAGGGCGGCACGGCCACCGTGGACGCCGCCGACGACGCGGTGCACAGCGACGGCGTGGTCCGGCTCAGCGGGGTGAAGCTGACCGCGGCCGGCGGCGACGACGGCGTGCACGCCGACCAGACCCTGCAGATCGACGACGGCACGGTCACCGTGACCAAGTCGAACGAGGGCATCGAGGCCGCCGACATCCTGGTCAACGGCGGCACCACGTCGATCACGTCCAGCGACGACGGCCTGAACGCGGCCGGCGGTTCCACCTCCTCCTCGGATCAGGGCGGCGGAAACCAAGGCCCCGGTGGCGGCGGCGAGGAGGTCGGTGACTTCACCGCCACCATCGCCGGCGGGACGCTGATCATCAACGCCGAGGGGGACGGCCTCGACTCGAACGGTACGGCCACGATCAGCGGCGGCACCGTCGTCGTGAACGGCCCGACCAACGGCGGCAACGGCGCGCTCGACGTCAACGGCAGCTTCACCATCAGCGGTGGCGTGCTGGTCGCGGCCGGCTCGTCCGGCATGGCGGTCGCGCCCGGCACCGACTCGACCCAGGGCTGGCTGTCGGCCACGCTCGACGCGACCGTCCCGGCCGGCACCACCCTGCAGATCACCGACAGCGACGGCAAGATCCTGGCCACGTTCGTGACCAGCAAGGACATCCAGAACATCGTCTACTCGTCGTCGTCGATCAAGTCCGGTTCGACGTACGACGTGTACTCCGGCGGCACCGCGTCCGGCAGCAGCACCGGTGGCCTGGCCGCCGGCGGCAAACTCGGCTCGGCGACGAAGCTGACCACGGTGACGGCCGGCGAGGCCCCGGCCGGCGGCGGTTTCGGCCGGGGACGGTGAGTCCTTCGGCCCTATTGAGGCCCACTTCTGGCAGCGATCATCGAAGTGAGCCCGGAAACGGGCCGGGCGATCTCGCAAGGAGGGGCCATGGAACGCGACGAGCTGGTCATTCACCCTCAGGTGCACACCCACGGCACGGTTCCGACGGACGCAGCTGAGTACGCCGTCGGCAAGCTGACCGCCGCGCTGCACCACGCGCCCGCGCCGGTCTTGCGCGCGGAGCTGACCCTCGAAGCGGAAGCCCCCGGCGACCGCGTGGACGCGCACGTCGACGTGAACGGCGCCGGTGTTCACGTGCACGCGGTCGGCGAGACGTTCCAGGAAGCGACCGACCTGATGCAGGACAGGCTGCGGTCGCGACTGCGCCGGATACGTCGCCGCCCCTCACGGCGATGACGGCGCGAAAGGCGGTGACCGCCGGGGTCCTCTCGTTCCTCGGCGTCACCGCCGTCGGGGGCGGGGTGGCGATCCTGGTGGGCGCCACCCCACCTTCGTCGTGGCTCGACAACGTGCCACTGATCTCCGGATGGACGATCCCCGGCCTGGTCCTGGCGCTCGGCTTCGGCGCCGGGTCGCTGCTGGTCACCTGGGGTGTGCTGCGCGGTCTCCGGTGGTCGCGCGCCGCCGTCCTGCTGGACGGCCTCGGCCTGGTCGTCTGGATCGCCCTGGAGATCGCCTATCTCCCGCAGACGTCCTGGCTGCAATGGCTGTACGCGGCAGCCGGGCTCGCCCTGCTGCTCCTGGCAGCGGTTCCGAACAGGCTCGCAGCGTTACCGAACAGGAGAGAGCCATGCCGTCGCTGAGTGTCTTCGACCTGCTGGCCGTGCACGACTTCGTCGCCGACCTGCCGGGTGACTGGATTCACCGGCTCGCCGCGTGCGGTCATCCCGTCTACTACGGAGCCGGCCACCGCCTGTTCCGCGAGGATGGCACCGCCGACCGGTTCTGGCTGCTGCACAAGGGCGAGGTGGCGATCGACTTCTACGTGCCGGGCCGCGGCGACATCGTGATCGAGAAGGTCGGGCCGCGTACGCTGATCGGCTGGTCCTGGCTGAACGTCCCGTACCGCTGGCAGTTCGGCGCGGTCGTCGCCGAGGACATCCGGGCGGTCGAGTTCGACGCGGCCGCGGTCCGCAACCTGATCAACGAGGATCCCGAGTTCGGCCGCGAGCTGACCACCCGCATCCTGCGGGTGACCGCCGAACGCCTGCAGGCGTCCCGGCACCGCCTGGTCGAGCTGTACGCCTACCCCACGGTGAGTCCCTGACCGGATATTCTGCTTCGCATGCATGTGGGCATCGCTCTGCTGAAGCCGTGGTCCAGCCGCTGACGGCGGCCGGACCACTCTTCTGATCTGTTCCGCCGTCCTGGCGTTCCGGCCGGGCGGTGATCGACGCTGCCCGGCTCCCATGACGAGCCGAGAGCAGAAACCCCATGTTTGTGAAAGCTGAGCACGTCCGCGTCGCCCTGGGCGACCGCATCGTCCTGTCCGACGTCAGCGTGACCGTCTCCACCGGTTCCCGGCTGGCGATCGTCGGCGAGAACGGCCGCGGCAAGACCACCCTCCTGCACGTGCTGGCCGGGCTGCGCGAGCCCGACCAGGGCACCGTGCAGCGCGCCGGCACGATCGGCGTGATCCAGCAGGAGCTGCCGGCCGGGCCGGCCGAGACGGTGGGCACCCTGATCGCCGGCGCGATCCGGCCGTCCGTGCAGGCGCTGCACGCCCTCGACGAGGCCACCACTCAGCTGGTCGACGGCGTTTCCGGGGCCGAGGAGGCGTACGCCGCGGCGCTGGAGGCCGCCACCGGGCTGGACGCCTGGGACGCCGAGCGCCGTCTCGACGTCGCGCTGGCCGGCCTCGACGCCTGCACCGACCGGGACCGGCCGCTGGCCACGCTGTCGGTGGGTCAGCGTTACCGGGTACGCCTGGCCTGCGTGCTCGGCGCCCACCACGACATCCTGCTGCTGGACGAGCCGACCAACCACCTCGACGCGGCCGGCCTGGCCTTCCTGACCGCCCGGCTGCGGCAGCACCCCGGCGGCCTGGCGGTGGTGACGCACGACCGCGCCCTGCTGCGCGACGTCGCCACCGAGTTCCTCGACCTCGACCCGAGCGAGGACGGCCGGCCCCGGCTGCACGCCGGCGGCTACCCCGGCTGGCAGGAGGGTCGCGCCCGGCTGTGGGCGAGCTGGCTTGCCACGTACGAGGCGCAGCAGGCCGAACACGAGCGCCTCCGGGTGGCCGTCACCGAGGCCCGGGACCGGCTCAGCACCGGGTGGCGTCCCGACAAGGGCACCGGCCGGCACCAGCGACAGAGCCGGGCACCGGGGGTCGTCCAGGCCCTGCGCCGCCGCCAGGATGACCTCGACGAGCATCGGATCACGGTGCCCGTACCGCCGAAACCTTTCCTTTGGCCGGACCCGGGCACTCGACCCGGCGTACCCCTCGTCAATTGCTCTGAGGTGACCGTGACCGGCCGTCTGAGCCGGGCCGTTTCCCTGGATCTGGCCGGCGGCAGCCGCCTGCTGGTGACCGGACCGAACGGGGCCGGCAAATCGACGCTGCTGGCCGCGCTGGCCCGGGAGCTCGACGTGTCCACCGGCGAGATCAAGCACCTGTCCGAGGCCCGGATCGGTTACCTGGCCCAGGAAACCGACCCGGCCGACCGGTTGTCGCCGGGCCAGCGGCGGCGCCGGCACCTGACCGCGTTGCTGGCGTCGCACCCGAACCTGCTGATCCTCGACGAACCCACCAATCACCTGTCCGCATCGCTCGTCGACGACCTGACCAGGGCTCTGCTCAGCACGACCGCCGCGGTGGTGGTCGCCACCCACGACCGCCAGATGCTCGCCGACCTGTCGGGGTGGCCGATGCTGCGAATCTGACGCTTGCACCAATAGGTTTGCTGTGGAAACCTATTGGCATGACCACTGAATCGGCGCCAGCAGCCGGCGATCCCCGCCGGCTGCTGGCCGACATGCGCACCCTCGCCCATCGGGTGCGGCTCGACCAGCGGATGACCTGGAGTGCGCTGCTGGTGCTGGCCGCGGCGACGCTCGTCGCGATCCCGTTCGACTGGTTCGGCATGAAGCTGGACTGCGCGCCCGACGGCAGTTGTGCGTATGCGCGGCGGGGCATGCTCTATTACTGGCCGTGGGCGATGCTCCTGGCCTACGCGGCGATCGCCTTCCTCCACGTGCGGGCCGCCCGGGCGCGGGGGCTGGGCAGCCGCGTCTGGCCGTATGCGATCACCGGCGCCGTGACCACCGTCGTGTTCCCCGGTGCCTGGGTGGCGCTGGCGGTGTATTTCTCGAACCATCCGTACCCGGAGGGCCCGCTCCCCTACTGGTGGTATGTGCTGGATCGCCTGGTCATGCCGTGGGGCATGATCGGCGTGACCCTGCTGGTGCTGGCCTGGCTCGAACGCAACGTCGCGCTGCTGCTGTTCACCGTCGGCTACCTGGTGCTGGTGCTGCTGGTGCTGCCGATGAGCGACGGCACCCGGCTGGTGCACTGGGGCGGGCTCCGGGCGCAGATGGCGGTGCCGCAGCTCATCGTCGGTGTGGTGCTGCTGCTGGGCGCTCTCGGCTTCCGGCGACGGCAACGGTGACGGCCGTGACTCCCACCGAGAGCTCAGACGCCGCGCACCCGGTCAACGGTCTCGACGAGGTCGTCCACCAACGGGTCCGGCTGGGGATTCTCACCATCACGCACGAGGCCCGCCGGGTCGAGTTCGGCTATTTGCGTACGCAACTGGAGCTGACCGCCGGCAACCTTTCCAAGCACTTGAGCGTGTTGGAGGAAGCGGGCCTGATCGAGATCGAGAAGGGCTACGAGGGCAAGCGCGGCCGCACCTGGATCACCCTGACCGCGGCCGGCAACACCGCACTCATCGAGGAGATCGGGCGACTCAAACAGCTGATCGCCCGGGTAGAGACCGCCGACCCGACGGAGGACCGATGACTCTGACCCGCCGACGTCTGCTCACCGCCGCGCTCGCGACCGGGGTCGCCGTACCGCTCGGCAGTGGATGGCCGGCCGCGGCGCAGGCCGCCGCCCGGCTCACCCTGCCGGCCCCGACCGGGCCGCATCCGGTCGACACCGTGCCGCTCCACCTGATCGACCGGGCCCGCCATCGCGAAATGATGGTCAGCGTCTGGTATCCGGCCCGCAACGTCGGGCGGTTCCCGGTGACGCCGTGGCTGACCGCCGCGCCGTTGCGGGAGCTGCTCGCCTCCGCCGACATCGACATCGATGTCGCCGCGCCACTGACCGCCGGCCACGAGGGGGCGCCGGCACTCGTCGGCACCGGCCGGCGACCGGTGGTCGTGTTCTCGCACGGCGCCGGCGGGCACCGGTCGGAGACCACCATCGTGGTGCAGGAACTCGCCAGCCACGGCTACGTGGTGGTCACCGTGGACCATCCGGACGACTCATACAGCGAGTTCCCCGACGGCCGGCTCACCGTGCCCGACGACGACGTGTCGGTCACGCCCTGGGACCACGCCCACGACATCCTGTTCGTCCTCGACCGCATCGAGGACCTGGCCGCCGGCCTGGGCGTCATGATCGACCCGCGCCGGATCGGCATGTACGGCTGGTCGAAAGGCGCGACCGCGACCGCCCTGGTGATGAACTCCGACCGGCGGGTGCTGGCCGGGCTCAGCCTCGACGGCCCGATGCAGTCCGTCCCCTTTGCCACCGAGATCGACCGGCCGTTCATGCTGCTGACCGCGGAGTTCACCCGAACCACCGAGGACTCCGGCGTCGCCGAGTTCTGGCCGCTGCTGCACGGCTGGCGGCGCGAGATCCACGCCGAGGGCGGCCTGCACGGCGCCTATTGCGACCACCAGTGGCTGCTGCCGCAGCTGGCGGCGATCACCGGGATGAGCGACGAGGACCTGGCCGACTGGATCGGCACCCTGGCCCCGGCCCGGGCGGTGCGCATCCAGCAGGCATACCCGCTGGCCTTCTTCGACCTGCACCTGCGCCACCAGCGACAGCCCCTGCTGGATGGCCCGAGCCGCGCTTTCCCGGAGATGCGATTCGTCAGCTGACGATCAGCGATCCGTCCCGCACGTGCCAGGTCGCCTCGTCGCCGCGCTCGTCGGTGATCAGGAGCTGGCCGGCGGGGCGGTCGCCGTCGTCGGCCGGCGGCATCGCGGCCAGCTCGGTGATCTGGGCGCGGAGCCAGGGCAGCGCGCCTTCGCGGATGTCGCCGCCGTAGAAGAGATACAGCGCTGATGGGAAGCCCAGCCGCTCGAGTAGAGGTCGTGGTGGTGCCGGCCGATGATCTCCTCCGCGGCGGCCCGCTGCTTGAAGTCGATCTCCAGCCAGCCGCGGGCCGAGGCGTACATCCCCATGGCGTTTCACTGTAGGGGGTCGGGCAGGCCCTGCTCCCAGCGCTCGCGGCGCTCCTCGATGGCCTGCTCCCACCACGGGGTGCCACGCTCACCGAGGGCGACCTTGGCGGCCTGCACCCGGGCCCGGGCCGGCGCCGGGTCCTCCCCCGCCCGCAGCTTCACACCGACGTCGCGCCGGGCGGCCATCAGCACCCGCCGCAGCACCGCGGCAACATCCTCCGGAATGGCGGGATCAGTGGCCCGCCAGCGGCGCCCGTCGATGACGACAAAACGCCCGCCCTCGGTACTCGCCGGCCCGCCCTGACCTGCCATTCCGTCTCCGATCCACGCCGTTGACCACAGTATGGGCAGGCGTCGGCGGGTCAGCCTGGCGGCGCCGCGCGGGGCGGGTGAAGCCTTCATGATCAACACAACTTTCAGGATGTTGGGGCCTCAACAGGGCTGGAAGGCCCCGACATCCTGGAAATGGTGTTGATCTAGGCCGCAGAAACCAGCGTGCCGAGTGCGGCAGCAGCTGGCGGCCGCCAGGTGGCGGCGGAATCTGCGGGCGGCTGCCGGTCAGCTTTGCGACGCAAGCTTCATCGCGGCCGAGGCGTACACGCTGGAGACCCGGAAGCCGCCCAGCCAGCCGGTCAATCGCGACGCCTCGGCGTCGAGCGCTCGGCGCTCGGCCGCCGCGACCTTCTCCAGCAGGCGCAACTCGACGACGCCGGCCTGGTCCTGCACCCAGCAGCCGACCACCCGGCCGTTCACCCAGGCGGTGGTGCCGGCGTTGCCGGTGCGGTCGAAGAGCGGGTCGCGGTGCGGGCCCAGGTAGAAGTCGCGGCCCTGCCAGCCCATCACGGTCGGGTCGAGCACCGGCAGCAGCGCCGCCCACGGCCCGGGGTCGGCGACCTCGGCGACGTCGTCGGGCAGCAGCCAGCCGGTGGCGCCGTGGTCGAGGGTCACCGGCACCGCGCCGAGTGCGGCCAGGGCGGCCCGCACCACCGCCTTGGTGGAGCCGAGCCACCAGACCAGGTCGTCCTCGGTGCCGGGGCCGAAGCTGTAGAGCCAGCGGCGGATGATCTCGCGGTAGCCGTCGGCCGCGTCCAGCGATGGGGGCACCGCGCCGAGCCAGTCGCCCATCCGGGTCCAGCGGGGGCGGGACACGTGCCAGCCGCCGGTGTTGGTGCCGCGCACGAGGTCGGCGGTCAGGCCCAGGTGGGTGACCACCCGGGCGGCGCCCCAGACGTTGCCGGCCCCGACCGCCACCTTTACGTCGAGCATCGGGACCGCCCGGCGGATCTCGGCGGCCGGCAGGCCGTCCGGGAAGGACTCCAGGGCGGCCAGCACCTCGGCCCGGGCCTGGTCCAGCCATCTGTCGCCGTCGGTGGTGAGGCCGGCCAGGACCGCGCCCTTCGCCATCCGGGCCCGTTCGGTGCCGGCCACCCGGGCGGAGGCGCTGGGCCACACCGCGGGGAGCAGGTCGCGCGGGAAGACGAACAGGGTGCGGCGCATGGCCAGCTGTTTCACCAGGCTGCGGTCGTCGTAGAGGGCCCGGTCGAGGTCGGCCGGCTTGACGCCGTCGACCCGGGCCCAGGTGGACAGGTAGACGGTGGCGGGCTCGGTCGCGTGCAGCACGGTCATCGCGCGGGTCGCGGCCTCCGGGGACGCGACCCGGAAGCCGGGGGCGAGGGCATGCCGGACGGCGAGCCGGGCGCGGCGTTCGGCGTCGGAGACCCGGCGCAGCGGGGCGGTCATCTCGCGGCGCCGCGGTACGGGCGGAAGAACTCGCGCAGTTCCGCGGCGTACAGCTCGGGCTCCTCGAAGGCCGCGAAGTGGCCGCCGCGTGCGGGCTCGGTGACCCGGACGGTGTTGGCGGTGCGGTCGAGCCAGGCCCGCGGCGGGCGGACGATGTCGGCGGGGAACAGCGCGAACCCGGACGGGACCTCGACCCGGCGGGCCAGTTGGGCGGGCGGGATCGCGGCGTTGGCCCGGTACATTCGCATCGACGACCCGATCGTGCCGGTCAGCCAGTAGATCATCACGTTGGTGAGGACCTGGTCCTCGGTGAAGAAGGAGCCGTCGCTCCACGACCGCATCTTCTCGACGATCCAGGCGGCCAGGCCGGCCGGCGAGTCGGTGAGGCCGACCGCGGCGGTCTGCGGCTTGGTGCGGTGCATCGCGGCGTACGCACCCTCGGCCGCGCCCCAGCCCGCCGCGCCGGCCAGCCACTCCCGCTCCGCAACGGTCAGCTCGGCGGGGTCGGTGCCGGGGGCGGGCAGGCCGGCGTCGGTGCGGTGCACGGCCACCACCCGGTCGGGGTGGTCGAGCGCCAGGTAGCGGCTCACGTGGCTGCCGATGTCGCCGCCGGCCGCGCCGAACCGCTGGTAACCCAGCACCGCCATCAGCTCGGCCCACAGCCCGGCGACGGCGATCGAGTCGAGGGCGGCGCCGGCCGGGCGGTCCGAATAGCCGTAGCCGGGCATGTCGGGGACGATCACGTCGAACGCGTCGGCCGGGTCGGCGCCGTGCGCGCCGGGGTCGGTGAGCAGGTCGATGACCTTCGTGTAGCGCCAGAACGAGTCGGGCCAGCCGTGGCTGAGGATCAGCGGGAGGGCCGGGCCGGCCGCGCGGGCGTGCACGAAGTGGATGCCGAGGCCGCCGAGGGTGAGCCGGAAGTGCGGGAAGCGGGCCAGTTCCTTCTCGCGGGCCGGCCAGTCGAACCCGTCCGCCCAGTAGGCGACCAGCTCGCGCAGGTAGCCGACGTCGGTGCCGAGCGACCAGCCGGCGTCCTCCGGCTGGTCGGGCCAGCGGGTGGCGCGCAGCCGGGCGCGAAGGTCGTCGAGGACCGCGGGCGGGGTGCTGAGCTGGAACGGAACCGGCATGGTCCTGACCCTACTGATAGGCGCGTTCCGGCAACCGGTAGAGCTCGGCGTACGAGCCGCCCGCCGCCATCACCGCCGCGACCTGCCCGCTTCCTTGACCGAACAGGGCCGCGGTCAACCGGCCGACCGCGACGGCCGGCCCGGCCGGCAGCACGGACCGGACAAGCTGGAGTGCCACGAGCGCGACCGTCAGCCCCCGGCCGCCGCGCGGCAGGAGGCGCAGCAGTCGCAGGCGCTCGTTGAGCATCGCCAACCCCCGTACGACGAGTGGCGTTCAGGTCACCAGGCCGCGGCGATACGCGTAGACCACCGCCTGGACGCGGTCGCGCAGGTCGAGCTTCGTCAGGATGCGGGAGACGTACGTCTTGACCGTCTCGTGGCTGATCACCAAGGTGGCGGCTATCTCGCTGTTGGACAGGCCGTCGGCGATCAGGCGCAGCACCTCCAGTTCGCGGGTGGTCAGCGGGACGTTGCCGGGGTCGCCGTCGGCCGGGCGGATCCGGGCGGCGTAGCGGCCGACCAGCTGGCGGGTCACCTCGGGGGCGAGCAGGGCGGCGCCGGCCGCGACGGTGCGGATGCCGTGCAGCAGCTGGGCGGGCGGGGCGTCCTTGAGCAGGAAACCGCTGGCGCCGGCGCGCAGCGCCTCGTAGACGTACTCGTCAAGGTTGAAGGTGGTGACCACCAGGACCTTCGCCGGGTCGGCGACGCCGGCGCCGGACAGCAGGCGGGTCGCCTCGATGCCGTCGAGGATCGGCATCCGGACGTCCATCACCACCACGTCGGGGTGCAGCCGGGCGGCCAGGTCGACCGCGGCCCGGCCGTCGCCGCACTCGCCGACCACCTCGAGGTCGGGTTGCGCGTCGATGATGGTGGCGAAACCCATCCGGATCAGCGCCTGGTCGTCGCAGACCAGCACCCGGGTCGGCGCGGTCACGACGGGATCCGGGCACGCACCGCGAAGCCACCGCCGGGCTGCCGGCCGGCGGTGAACTCGCCGCCGAGCAACTCGACCCGGTCGCGCAGCCCGGTCAGGCCGCGGCCGCTGCCGCCGACCTCCGTGACCGGCGGGCCGGACCCGTCGGTGCAGACCTCCACGGTGATCTCCTTCGGGGCGCGGCGCACGTGCACGCCGGTGTGGCTGCCGTGCGCGTACTTCAGGGCGTTCGTGAGGGCTTCCTGCACCACCCGGTAGGCCACCATCTCGGCGCTGCCGGCCTTCAGCGCCGGGCCGCCCTCCTCGGTGAGCTCGACCGGCTGGCCGGACCGCCGGGTCTGCTCGACCAGCGTGCTCAGGTCGCCGGCGGTCGGCGCGCGGGTGGCGTCCGAGCCGGGGTTGAGCAGGTCGAGCAGGTGCCGCAGGTCGGTGAGGGCGAGCCGGCCGGTCTCGCTGACCGCGGTCAGCGACTCATCGAGGCGTTCGGGGGCGGCGGTCAGGTAGCGGGCCGCCTCGGCCTGCACGACCATCGCGGTCACGTGGTGGGTGACGACGTCGTGCAGTTCGCGGGCGATCCGGGTGCGTTCGGCGACCCGGGTGGCCTCGGCGACGTGCTGCCGCCGTTCGGCCTCGGCGGCCCGGGTCTGCCGCAGCCACACCCCGATCCCCCACGCGAACGCCAGGAACAGGTAGAACGTCGCGAACCCGGACACCCCTTCGGTCGACCCGAGCCGATCAAGGGCAAAGGCCAGCGGGATGTACGCCGTGGAAGCCGCGACCGCGACCAGGCGCCGGTGCCGTTGCAGGTGCGCGCCGGCGCTGATCAGCGCGATGGCCAGGGCGGTGCCGCCGGCCGTGTGGTAGCGGAGCACCTGGTCGGCGGCGAACCCGGCCGACACCAGGGCGAGGCAGGCGGCGGGCCGGCGGCGGCGGCCGATCAGCGGCAGGCATTCGAGGGCGAGGACCACGGCGACCCACCCGTCGAAGGGCCGGTCCGGCAGCTCGCCGACCTGGGTGCCGTGCCCCCGCAGCGGCGGCAGCAGCGCCGCGACCACCATCAGCAGCGCAAGCGGGAGATCCCGGACCGCGACAGGGAGTGCCTGCCAGCGGTCCGGGATGCGCCGGACGTCGATCACGGAACGAGCGTAGCGGCCGGCTCGGTGCCGCGACGGCGGGCGACGATGTGGCCGCGGCGGCGGGCCAGCCACATGAACACCACCGTGGTGAGCAGGCCGGCGAGCACCGAGTAGAGGCTGCCCTCAGGGCCGAACGAGCCGCCGGTCAGCGCGGCCGGGCCGGACATCACGCCGTGCACCAGGCCCGCGGGGGTGTCGCTGCCGGAGACCGCGGTGCCGAACAGGCCGGCCTCGGCGAAGTTCCAGCCGAAGTGCAGCCCGATCGGCACCCACAGGGTGCGGGTGGCGGCGTACGCGGCGGCCAGCATCCCGCCGGCCTCGATCGCGATGGCGATCGCGCCCCACAGGCTGGCGTGCGGGTTGAACAGGTGCGATAGGCCGAACAGCAGGCCGGTCAGGCCGAGCGCCCACCAGGTGCCGAAGCGCCCCTCGACGATCCGGAACAGGATGCCCCGGAAGAACAGCTCCTCGGTCACCGCGGCCGCGGTCATGAACCCGAGCAGCGCCACGGTGCCGCCGAAACTCCCCCAGCCGCCGACCCGGTAACCGCCGAGCAGCGCGATGTTGAGGATCACCGCGGCGAACAGCCCGACGCCGATCAGCACACCCCGCCCGATGGCGCGGCCGGCGCCGGGCCGGGCCAGTTCGACCACCTCGCGGTGCTCGGTGCGGCGCACGATCCACCGGTACGCGGCGAGCGCGGCCACCGCCGACGCCGGCCCCAGGACGAGGGTCAGGATCGGGTTCCAGTTGACCGCGCCGACGAGCAGGCTGCCGGCCATGGCCACCACCGCGACCACCACGAGCTGCTTGACCAGTCGCATGACGACTCCTTCGTGAGTTCCCGTGTTGCGTTCCGGGGCTGGTGAGAACGCTATTTATCGAGAACCTCGAATTCGTCCCCGCACGGTGGACACTTGCGGGTAGCTCGCACGGGGGACAGCCGGCACGGCCGGGGGTGGCCCGCATGCGGCGAGCCACCCCCGGCGCTACGGGTCAGACGAAGAGTGTTCCGTCGGCGGCCTTGGCCAGCAGCAGCGGCGGCGGGGTGAAGCGGTCGCCATAACGCTCGGCGAGCCGGCGGGCGCGGGACACGAAGCCGGGCAGGCCGCCCGGGTAGCCGTTGATGTACTGCAGGACGCCGCCGGTCCAGCCCGGATAGCCGATGCCGAGGATCGAGCCGATGTTCGCCTCGGCGACCGACGTGAGCACGCCCTCGTCGAGGCACTTCACGCTCTCCAGGGCCTCGCTGAACAGCAGCCGCTCCTTGAGGTCTTCAAAAGGCACTGCGGACGGCGACGGGCCGGCGAACGCGGACAGGCCGGGCCAGAGGCGGGTTCGCTTTCCCTCGGCGTACTCGTAAAAGCCCTTGCCGGAAGATCGGCCAGGGCGACCGAATTCGTCGATCATGCGGTCGACGACCGCGTCGGCGGGGTGCGCCACCCAGGTGTCGCCGGCGGCGGCGCGGGTCTCCTCGCGGATCCTGCGCGGCAGCGTGAGGGTGAGTTCGTCCATCAGCGCGAGCACCGGCGCGGGGTATCCGGCCTGGCTGCTGGCCTGTTCGATGCTGGCCGGCGGCACCCCCTCGGCGAGCATGGCGATGCCCTCGTTGGTGAACGTGCCGATCACCCGGCTGGTGAAGAAGCCGCGGCTGTCGTTGACGACGATCGGGGTCTTGCGCAGCTTCTGGACCACGTCGAGGGCGCGGCGCCGGGTCTCGTCGCTGGTCTTCTCGCCCGGGATGACCTCGACCAGCGGCATCTTGTCGACCGGTGAGAAGAAGTGCAGTCCGATGAAGTCGGCCTGGCGCTTCACCCCGTCGGCGAGCAGGGTGATCGGCAGGGTGGACGTGTTCGAGCAGAGCAGCGCGTTCGGCGCGACGACGTCCTCGATCTCGGCGAACACCTTGTGCTTGAGGCCGACGTCCTCGAACACCGCCTCGATCACCAGGTCGGCGCCCGCCAGGTCGGACACCTCGGCGGTCGGCACGATGCGGGCCAGGAACTCCTGCCCCTTGCGCTCGGTGATCTTGCCGCGGCCGACGTCCTTGGCGACGAGCTTTTCGCTGTACGCCTTTCCGCGCGCCGCCGATTCCGCGGTCACATCGCGCAGCACGACATCGAGGCCGGAGCGGGCACAGACGTACGCGATGGCCGCGCCCATCATGCCCGCCCCGAGCACTGCCACCTTGCTGACCGGCGGGACCGCCCCCACGTCCCGCCGGTTGACCTCGTTCAGGTCGTAGAAGAACGCCTTGATCATGTTTTTCACGGTCTGGCCGGTGGCCAGGTCGGCGAAGTACCGGCTCTCGATGACGAACGCGGTGTCCACATCGACCTGGGCACCCTCGACCGCCGCGCACATGATGTTGCGCGGCGCCGGGTAGGGCGCGTTCTTGAGCTGCTTGCGCAGGTTGGCCGGGAAGGCCGGCAGCTGCGCGGCCAGCGCCGGGGTGGACGGCGACCCGCCGGGAATCTTGTAGCCCTTGGTGTCCCACGGCTGCACGGCGTCCGGGTTGTCGCGAATCCAGGTTCGCGCCGCGGCGAGCAGTTCCTCCGGGGTGGCGACGACCTCGTCGATCAGGCCGAGCGCCTTACCGGCGGCGACCCGGTGGCGTACGCCGGTGAGCAGCAGCTGGGTGAGCGCGGTGGCCAGGCCGAGCAGCCGGACGGTGCGGACCACGCCGCCGCCGGCCGGCAGCAGGCCGAGGGTGACCTCGGGCAGGCCGACCTCCAGCCGCGGGTTGTCCAGCGCGATCCGGCGGTGGCAGGCCAGCGCCAACTCGAGGCCGCCGCCGAGGGCGGAGCCGTTGAGGGCGGCGACCACCGGCCGGCCCAGCGTCTCCAGCCGGCGCAGCTGCGCCTTGACCCGGTTGGACTGGTCGAAGGCCTGCTGCGCCTGGTCGGGCCCGATCTCCCGGAGCGAGTCGAGGTCGCCGCCGGCGAACCACGAGTTCTTGGCCGAGGTGATGATCACGCCGGTGATGTCGTCGCGCTCGGCCTCGAGGCGGGCCAGGGTCGTGTCCATCGCCGCGACGTAGGCCTGGTTCATCGTGTTGGCGCCGCGCGACGGGTCGTCGAGGGTGAGGGTGACGATGCCGTCGGCCGCCCGGTCGAAGTGGATCATGAGAGCCTCTCGATGACCGTGGCGATGCCCATGCCGCCGCCGATGCACAGGGTGGCCAGGCCGTAGCGGCCGCCGCGCCGTTCCAGCTCGTCGACGAGGGTGCCGAGGATCATCGCGCCGGTGGCGCCGAGCGGGTGGCCCATCGCGATCGCGCCGCCGTTGACGTTGACGATGTCCGGGTCGAGCTTCATGTCGTCGATGTAGTGCAGCACCACGGCCGCGAACGCCTCGTTGATCTCGACCAGGTCGAGGTCGTCGACGGTCAGCCCGGCCTTGGTCAGCGCCTTGCGGGTGGCCGGCGCCGGGCCGGTCAGCATGATGGTCGGGTCGGCGCCGCTGACCGCGGTGGCCACGATCCGGGCGCGCGGGGTGAGCCCGTTGCGCACACCCGCGTCGGCCGAGCCGATCACGCAGAGGGCGGCGCCGTCGACGATGCCGGAGGAGTTGCCGGCGTGGTGGACGTGCTCGATCCGCTCGACCCAGTGGTATTTCTGCAGCGCCACCGCGTCGAAGCCGCCCTGGTCGCCGACCTTGGCGAAGGACGCCGGGAGCGCGGCGAGCGACTCGACGGTGGTGTCGGCGCGGATGTGCTCGTCGCGGTCGAGCACGAGCAGGCCGTTGCGGTCGCGGACCGGCACGACCGAGCCGGCGAACCAGCCGTTGGCCCAGGCTGCCGCGGCCCGCTGCTGCGAGCGCACCGCCCACGCGTCGACGTCGGTGCGGGAGTAGCCGTCCATGGTGGCGATCAGGTCGGCGCCGACGCCCTGCGGGACGAAGCCGGTGGTCAGGTTGGTCTCCGGGTCGAGCGCCCAGGCGCCGCCGTCGGAGCCCATCGGCACCCGCGACATCGACTCGACGCCGCCGGCGAGGACCAGGTCCTCCCAGCCGGAGCGGACCTTCATCGCGGCCATGTTGACCGCTTCCAGCCCGGACGCGCAGAAACGGTTGAGCTGCACGCCGGCCACCGTGTCGGGCAGCCCGGCGGCGAGCGCCGCGGTCTTGGCGATGTCGGCGCCCTGCTCGCCGACCGGGGAGACGACGCCGAGCACCACGTCGTCGATCTCGGCCGGGTCGAGCCCGGGCCGGCGCCGGCGAAGTTCGTCGATCAGGCCCACGACCAGCGACACCGGCTTCGTGCCGTGCAACGAGCCGTTTCGCTTACCCCTCCCCCGGGGTGTGCGCAGGGCGTCGTAGAGGAACGCCTCGGTTGCCACAGCTGCTCTCCTATCGCCTCAGCGGTGCGAATCCTGATTAACTTTTTCGCGTGTTTCGCCTCTGTGTCAAGCGAATCAACGAAGGTCACAAACGAATCATGAATAACCGGAGGGGTACGCTGTCGCGGTGCGCAGCTCAACCGTCGACGTCCCCGGCGGCCGGAAACGGCCGAAGGACCGCAAGGCCCAGATCGCTCAGGTCGCGGCCGAGCTGTTCTGTGCGCGCGGCTATCACGGCGTCGGCCTCGAGGAGATCGCCGCGGCGGTCGGGATCAGCGCCCCGGCCGTCTACCGGCACTTCGAGAACAAGTACGCGATCCTCGTCCACGCTACGCGCAGCCTGGTCGCCACGACACTGGCCGCCACCGAGTTGCCGCCGCACGAGAACCCGGCGGTCGAGGTCGGCGAGCTGGTCGACGCGCTCGCCCGGGTGTCCGTCGCGCACCGCAACACCGGCGGCCTCTACCAGTGGGAGTGGCGCTATCTGACGCCCGAGCACCGCGCCGAGTTCCTGCGCGATCTCGGCGTCCTGCTGCAACGGGTGGTCCGGCCGCTGTCCGCCGCCCGCCCCGAGCTGTCCGCGGCCGACGCGAACGCCCTGGCCCGGGCCGCGCTCAGCGTGCTCGGCAGCATCAGCACCCACCGCGCCGCGATCCCGAAGGGCCGCGCCGAGTGGACGCTGCAGGGGGCCGCCCACGCCGTGCTGAGCGCCGAGCCACCCACCCCGCTCGCCCCGCTTCCCGAAAGGCCCCGGCCGGCCAAGGTGCACGTCGGCTCCCGCCGGGAGATCCTGCTCGCCGAGTCGATCCAGCTCTTCCGTAAGCACGGCTACCACGCGGTCAGCATCGAGGACATCGGCGCGGCCGCGGGCATCAACGCGTCCAGCGTCTACCGCTACTTCCCCGGCAAGGGCGACATCCTCGCCGCCGCGTTCTACCGCGCGTCGGAACGCGTCACCGAGGCGACCGCCGCCGCCCTCACCGGCGCCAAGGACAATTTCGACGCGCTCGGCCGCATGATCGAGTCGTACGTCGACCTGACCTTCGAACGCAGCGACCTGGTGTCGGTCTACCTCGCGGAGAACAACAACCTGCCCGAGTCCGACCGGCACGAGCTGCGCAAGGTGCAGCGGCTGCACGTCGAGGAGTGGGTCCGGCTGGTCACCGCGACGCGACTGGAGTCCGCCCCGACGGCGCGGGTCCGGGTGCACGCCGCCGTCAACCTGGTCACCGACCTGAGCCGCTGGGTGCACTTCGACCGCCGCACCGGCATGGACCGCCACCTGGTGCAGCTCATGCGCGCCGTGCTGGTCCCGCTAAGTTAATCCGAGTTCGCCAAATTTACCTGGCAGATGCTGCGGAAAATCGCGTCATGAGCTCGGGACTGTTCCCAACAAGTTAATCGTCGTTTACGTTCTTCGCATGGATGACGGCCTGTTCGACGACGCCGCGGTCATCCGGCGGGTGGCCCGCGAAGGGCTGTTGCTCGCCGGTGGCGGACGGGCGACGCTGCTGCAGGTCGCACACCCCGGGGTCGCCCAGGGGGTGTACGACCACAGCAACTTCGCCGAGCGCCCACTCGACCGCCTGCGCACCACGATGAGCTACGTCTACGGGGTGCTCTTCGGCACCCGCGAGGAGGCGCGGACGATCAGCCGCGCCGTCGAGGCCATGCACCGCAAGGTCACCGGCCCCGGTTACTACGCCAACGACCCCGACCTGCAGGTCTGGGTCAACGCCACGCTCTACGAGACCGCCGTCGTGCTCTACCAGAAGGTGTTCCGGCCGCTCAGCGGCGCCGAGCTCGACGACTGCTACCGGCAGTACAGCGTGCTCGCCACCTCGATCGGCTGCCCCGAGGAGGCCTGGCCGGCCGGCCGGGCCACGTTCGAGCGCTACTGGGCCGACATGGTCGGCACGTTGCGGGTCAGCCCCGAGGGCAAGGCGATCGGCGACGCCCTGATGTGGCCGAGGAACCTGCCGCTCGCCCTGCGCCCCGGCATCCCGGTCAACCGCTTCACCACGATCGGCCTGCTGCCCGCCCCGATCCGGGCCGGCTACGGCTACCCGTGGACGCCGCGACAACAGCGCATCCTCGACGGAAGCTTCCGCGCCTCCGCCGTCGTCTACCCCCACCTGCCGCTCAGGCTGCGGGCGGGTTTGAAGGACTACTACCTCAACGATCTTCGCCAGCGATTCGCCCGGCGCCGCAACCCGCTCGCGGCCGACGGCTGAAGGAGGACGACACATGGTTCCCTCCGTCGCCCAGCGGTGTGCCGACACCGCCCGTGGGCTGACCGTTCCCGTTCTGCTCCACCGCAACGCCACCGAATTCGGTGACCTGCCCGCGCTGAGCGTCCTCGGCCGCGACGGCACCCTCACCTGGCGGCAGCTCCGCGACCGGATCGCCGCGGTGTCCCGCGGCCTCGCCGAGCTCGGCCTGGGCTCCGGCGACCGGCTGCTGATCATGATGTCCGGCCGCCCCGAACACTGGATCACCGACCTCGCCGCCGTGCACCTGGGCGCGGTGCCGTCCACCGTCTACGCCACCCTGTCCACCGACCAGCTGCGCTACCTCGCCCGGCACAGCGGGGCGAAGATCGTGGTGGTCGAGGACGATTCCGCCCGTACGCGATGGGAAGCAATCGTCGACGGCCTGGCGCAACCACCGCAGATCCTGGTGGTCGGCTCGTCGCTGGACGAGGTCGAGGCGCGCGGCAAGGCCGCGCACGAGGCCGACCCCGAAGCCTTCGAAAAGACCTGGCAGGAGGTACGACCGGAGCAGCCGGTCACCCTGCTCTACACGTCCGGCACCACCGGGGACCCGAAAGGTGTCGTGCTCACCCACGGCAACGTGATCTACCAGTCGGTGGTGCTCGAAGCGACCGTGACCACGCCCGACCACACGCCGTCGCTGGCCTACCTGCCGCTCGCGCACATCGCCGAACGGATGCTCGGCATCTACAACCCGATCTACCGGGCCGGGCACGTCACCATCTGCCCCGACCCGGCCAAGCTCCTCGCCGGCCTGGTCACCGTCCGGCCGGTCTCGTTCTTCGGGGTGCCGCGCATCTGGGAGAAGATGGTCGCCGGCATCCAGGCGCAGCTCACCGCCGCCGAGCCGCCCGTCAAGGCCGCCGTCGAGATGGCCGGCGCGGTCGCCCTCGAGGTCTACCGGCTGCGCGCCGCCGAACAACCCGTCCCGACCGAACTGCTGATCAAACACGCCACCCTCGACGCCCAGGTGCTGCGGCCGCTGCGCGCCAAGCTCGGCCTCGACAACATGCTGTGGGCCGGCAGCGGCGCCGCGCCGATCCCGGTCGACGTGCTGCTCTACCTGGCCGGCATCGGTGTCGACGTGCTCGAGGTGTGGGGCATGACCGAGACCACCGGCACCGCCACCATCAACACCCCCGATCACTTCCGGACCGGCACGGTCGGGCGAACCAACCCCGGCATGGAGATCAAACTCGAGGATGACGGCGAGATCTGCGTACGCGGACCGCTCGTCGCCGCCGGCTATCTCCGCCCCGACGGCGGCGTGGAACCGATCGTCGACGCCGACGGCTGGCTCGCCACCGGCGACGTCGGCACGATCGACGCCGACGGATACCTCACCATCACCGACCGCAAGAAGGAACTGATCATCACGTCGAGCGGGAAGAACATCTCCCCCGCCCAGATCGAGAACCTGCTGCGCGCCCACCCGCTGATCGCCCAGGCGGTGGCGATCGGCGACCGCCGCCCGTACGTCACCGCACTGATCGTCCTGGACGACGAATTCCTGCCGATGTGGGGCCGCGCCAACGGCCTCGACCAGACCAGGGTCGCCGACCTGGCCACCCACCCCGACCTGCTGGCCGAGATCACCGCCGCGGTGTCCGCCGCCAACGAGAAACTCGCCCGCCCCGAACAGGTCAAAACCTTCCGCGTGCTGCCCACCGCATGGACGCCGGAGAGCGGCGAACTCACCCCGACCCTGAAACTGCGCCGCCGGGTCGTGCAGGAGCGGTACGCGGACACCATCAGTTCGCTTTACTCCTAGGAGCGCGTCGTGCCGTCAGCCAACGAGGGCCGGACCCACTGGGGCCGCTCGGCCGTCCTTCTCATCCCCGCCCTGGTCGCCCTGGGCGGCCTCACCGTCGCGATCGCCGAGGGCGCCCTGGCCGCGTCGTTCGGCGTCTCCGGCCAGTCCTTCAAGGTCAGCGCGGCCAAGGTCGAGGGCACCGACGTGGCGGCCTACCTGGACACCGCGGCCGGCGTCGACGGCGCCCACCACCCGGTGATGCTGGCCGGCGTGGGCAAGGCCAGCATGCGCGACGTCTGCACCTCGGCGGTGGTCACCGTCCCGGTGGTCGGCAAGATCTCCCTGAAGGTCCTGGGCGGAAAAACCGAGCCGATCACGGGTACGAACGTGGTCGCCGACGCCGACGCCCTCCTCGGCGGCAACGGCGTGGTCACGGACGTCGAGGCCGGCCGGGACGCCTCCACCCTCAACCGGGTGCCCGGGGTGACCGGACCGAAGGGCCGGTTCGGGGTGCAGGCCGGTTCGCTGAGCACCGAGGACGTCCGCAGCACCGCGTGGTCGGCCAACGGGGGCACGGTCAAGCTCTCCGGCGGCCTGGACGTCAGCGTCACCGCCGGCGTGCACGAATGTTTCTGACCGCCTTCACCGACGCCGCGGCGCGGCTGGACGAGCGGCTTCCCGCCCGCCGGCCGCGCCGAGCTTTCCGAACCTGGCGCCGAACCCGCCCGTTCTGGGGCGGCATCGCCACGATCGCCGGCGGCGCCACCATCCTGTCGGTCCCGCTGGCCCCGCTCCCCATCATGATCCACGTAGGAACCGCGGCCATTTCCGGCTTCGCGATCGGCGCCATCCTGGTGGCAGCCGGCCTGTTCTTCTGGTTCGCGCCCGCCCAGCGAGCCTTCATCGCCGTGCTCAGCACGATCTGCGCCCTGGTCTCGGTAGTGACCAGCAACCTGGGCGGCCTGGGTTTCGGCGCCCTGCTGGCCCTGCTGGGCTCCGCGATGTCCTTCGGCTGGCACCCACACCGCCCCCGCCCGATCGTCGTCGAACTCCCCGACGACGACATCGACGACGAGTCGGCCACGCGCATCACCGAGGCGCTGTATGCGGCTTCGGGACCGCCCAGGTCCACCACCACGACGACGGCAGCCGTCGACGGGCCACGCCATGCCGCCGACCGTCGCGAGTCGCCGGGCCCGGACCCGAACCGGTCGCAGTGGCCGTTGTGGTCCGACTGGTTCCGGCGGAGCCACGCGTTCGTCCTGATCCCGGTCATGCTTGCCGCGGTCGCAATGCCGGCCGAGGCGCGGAACTCCGTGCCGGCCGAGGCGCGGAACTCCGTGCCGGGCGAAGCTCCGGACGCGGCGGCGGCCGCGGCACCGGCGGCCGTGCCGACCTGCGTGCCGGTACCCGGTGCGACCCGGCCGTGGTGGATCCCGGAGTGGCTGTGGCTGATCTGCCCCAACCCCTCGGCCACGCCCTCGCCGACGGCCGGCGGCACGATCCCGCCCAGCCCGACCCCGACGCCGCCGGACTCGTCCGGCCCGAAGCCGACGCCCGGCCCGACGCCCGGCGGGCCGTCCGGCCCCGGCGATCCCTCGACGTCCGGCTCCGCCGATCCCAGCACCGGCGGCTCCGGCGCGCCCACCGTGACCCCCACTCCGGGCGTCACACCCAGCGCGGGCGCCGGCCTCACCCCCGCGCCGGCGATGGCCGCGCCCGGCAAGATCACCGAGATCAAGTACGGCCCGAACGTGCCCACGGTCAGCGCGGACCGCCTGTTCGCGAAGGGCTTCACCTTCAAGGGCACGGTCAACCTGCCGACCGGCGACGGCGGCTCGGTGAAGGCGCTGATCTTCCACGCCGACAACCTGAAGGCGGACAACTACCGGATCGGCACCACCGACCCGGGCCCGAAGCTCGACCTCGGCATCGACCTGGACATCGACGACGTCGACATCTACGCCACCCACCTGGGCGGCAAGATCACCGTGCCGTACCTGAACATCCCGCTCCTGCCGATCGAGATCACCGCCGACCTGATCCCCACCTGGCTGCCGCTGGAGATCAGCCTGCCGCTCTTCTCCGGCGACGGCGTAAAAGCCGGCCAGGTGTTCATCCGGGCCGGCACGGTCCGCGGAAGCAGCCTCTCCGCCGACATCAACGGAGCAGGCCAGGACTGACGCCGTCCGGGCCGGTAGCTGGCGGACGCCCGGCCCGGACGCGCGTCCCTTATGGGAGTCGTTGCGGGCTACCCTGCGGCGTGATCCAGTTGCGGACCTACAACGCGTCCGGCGGGCTTCGTGCCATCGATGCGGCGGACCTCGCTACCGCCTATACGACGGTGGACCCCGCCGCCGGTGCGGTGTTCTCGCACGAGGCCGGTTCGGCCGGGCCGGGCCTGCGGGTGTGGATCATCGACGGTGAGCGTTGCCGGGTCGAGCTGCGCGACGGCGGGCGCTGGCACGACCTTGTCGCGTCGGATGCGACCGGTGAAGCCGGAGTCACCACGGCGTGCATCCCCGGCACGGTGCCGCTGGCCGCGGTGCTGCCGAGAGCGTATGGGCTGGACGTCCTGCGCATGGCCGGCGACGGCGAACGACTTCGTGCGGCATATCACTGGCGGCCGGTGCCGCACTGGGTGGTGGACCGCGGCGACTACCTCCTACGCGACATTGTCGAGGCGATGACCGAACGCGCCGGCGACCTCTACATGCGCGTGAAATTTGACGGCGGGTCCGACGCCGATGCGCCGGTCGGGCTCCGGCATTTGGCGCATCTCTGGGCCTTCCACAACGCCACGATGAGCGGCGGTTTCGGCTGGGTGCTGGACGAGTACTCCGGCTCGGAGCTGCAAGCGGCAGCCGCGGCCGCTGCCTACCTCGAGCTCGAAGACATTGCCGACCTGGTCCGCCGGCTTGCGACCGCGGACCGAGACTCCGGTTCCGCCGAAACCGTGCTCAACCCCGTTTATTGGCGCGTCAGCGATACCGGTGATGGCGATGCCTCGGCGATCCGAGACGCGGTACGCCGCAGCCTGACCGCGAACCCGGCCGACTGGGGTCTCGACTGACGCGTTGGCGGGTTCGCGCTCAATCGTCGTCAAGGGTGCTGAACTGCATGCCCGCGAGTCGCCAGCCGGCCGCCTGCTCGATCCACGTCTGGCTGACACGGCTGGTCAACACCATCTCCTGACCGCACCAGACGGAGCTGCTGCGCTGGATGTACCGCACGATCGCCGCCCGGTCGTAGCGGTTCACCTCGACGTCGCTGCTTTGCAGTCCGGTGTAGGAGAAGTCAGCGAACTTGCCGAGCCACTGAGCCTTGTCCAGCATGTAGCCCTGATCGCCGATGGAGCGGAAGTCGTCCGCCAACAAGGTCTGCAGCGCGCCGGTGTCGGCTTGGAACTCGGCGTCGATGAAGGCCTGCTGGAGCTCGAAGGCGTCGAAGGTCATGGAAGGATTGTGGCCGACCGCGTACCTGCACGGGCCGCCTCGATGCGCTCGAAAGACCCCACGAATCGCCGAGCCGCCCAAGGTAGCCGTCCGCCCGCTCATCGCTGCTCCGTCCCGGCCGCGCGCCGGACGATGTCGCTGAGCTGTTCCCACGCCTTCGCGGTCGGCTCGGCCAGCGCGAAGGAGGTCGGCCAAAATCCGCTCGGCTCGTCGAGGGACGCCTGCACACTCACGCCGAACGTCGAGTACCGCTGCTTGTCCATCTGCCCGCTGCGGAAGAACACCACGACCTTCCCGCCCTTGGCGTACCCGGGCTGGCCGTAGTAGAGCTTCGGGGAGAGGCCCGGTGCCACGTTCGCCACGATCGCGTGCAGCCGCTCGGCCATCGCACGATCGCCGACGGGCATCTGCGCGATCTTCGCCAGCACGTCCGCCTCCTCGGCGGACGCCTTGCCCGCTCCCTTGGCTCGCTTGGCGTCCTCCTTCAGCTCCGCGGCACGCTCCTTCATCGCGGCCCGCTCCTGCTTCGAGAACCCACCCGCAACGTCCTGCTTGTCGGTCACCGTTGCTTCTCCTCTGCGCCACGCGGTCATGATCGTGTGCGACTCACGCTAACGACGACGGCGGCGAGGGCGCTTCTCGATTCCTGACCGAAGGTCCGGCGACTGACTGCCAGGGACCTGATCGGCGGCGGGCCTGCGGACGCGCCGTCTTCGCTCGCGCCCGGGTCGTGGAGGCGCACCCCGCCCTCCACGACCCGCAGGCGCGGTCAGCCGAACAGCCGGTCGCCGTACTTGAGAACGATCGCCAGGACGATCATCAGCAGCCAGATCACCACGATGAGGAGGTCCAGGTTGAAACCGATCCCGGTACGCAGCGCGGACGACAGCCGGGCCGGCAGGAACAGGTTCCCGTCGCGGATGTTGATGTGGGTCAGCGTCGAGAACACCAGGGTGGTCGACAGCGTCACCAGCAGGCACCACGGGCACAGCGCGCCGATGTGGAACATCGACTGGTAGAACAGCCAGTACGCGAAGATCAGGCCGAGGGTGTAGACGATCTGGGCGGCGTACATGAAACCCCGCGGGAATCGCACCCCGGCCAGGCTCGCTGCCGCCACCGTGATCACCACCGGTTCGGCGATCAGCCCCAGGAACGCGTTGGGGAAGCCGAGCAGGTGCGACTGCCAGGCGCTGCCGACCGTCCCGCAGCTGATCACCGCGTTGATGTTGCAGGAGAGGTTCGCGTTCGGGTCGGCGGCCAGCGTGATCGCCTCCTTCGACAGCACGAACGACGCGATCAGGCTCAGGCATGACGAGAACAGCATCGTGCCGAAGATCCAGCCGCTGGCGTGCCGGAGCCGGTGCATCCGGCCCAGAAGGCCCGTGGCCATCAGCTTGCCCCTCCGGCCGCCTGCTCGATGGCCTGGGTCAGCGGCCCGGCGTTGTACACGTCACCCTCGAAATGAGTGCCGTTGATCTTGATGGTGGGGGTGCCCTGGACACCGGCCTTGAACGCCGCGTCATTGGAGTTGGTCACCCACGTGTCGAACGTCCGGTTCTTGAACGCGTCCACCGTCGCCTGCGGAACCCCGGCCGTCGTGGCGAGGTCGGCGATCTGCTGATCGGTCAGGCCGGACGTGCCCTCCTCCGGCTGGTTCGCGTACAGCGCCTTGCTCAGCACCCACACCTTGTCGGCGGCCTGATCGGCGGTGGTGGCCACGGCGTTCGCCGTCCGGGTCGAGTAGTTGGTGCCCTTGGACCGGCTGTCGAGGAAGTTCATCGGGTGCAGCTCGAGTTTGATGGTGCCGGCCGCCAGCAGCCGGTCCAGCTCGGTGGCGTTGGCCTGCTCGAACTTCCCGCACGCCGGGCACATGTAGTCCAGGTAGATCTCCACGGTCACCGGGGCGGACGTCTGTCCCACCGGGATCGCGCCGCTCGCGGCCAGGTTCGCCGGCGTGACCAGGACTCCGCTCGCCGTGGTCCGGTCATGGCTCGCCGAGGTGTACACCACGGCGAAGATCGCGACCAGCAGGCCGACGATCACCAGTGATCCGGCGCCGATGGCGATCCGGATCCGCTTGCGGCGCCGTTCGGCTCGTTCCTGGGCCAAGCGGACCTCACGGGCCTTGGCCCGGAGCCGATCGTGTTTGCTCATGATGGGGTCTCGTTTCGCGTATCGCAGCACCGGATCCGCGCAGGCGGCATCACGGTGCTGGCAGGCTTGGGTGGGCAGAAAATCGGTCAGCGCGTCGCTTCTGACATCGGCGGCCCACGCCGGCATACGGGAGAACGGTCGAGCTGCCACGCGCGCGGCACCCGCATCGCCGGCCAACGGCCGGTGCCGAGCGGGCGCAGGGTGGGAAGAACCGGGCCGACCCCGGGAAGCCGCCGGCACAGCCGGCCGAACACCGCCGCGGCCCGGGACGGCACCGCGCGAAGGGCGGCCCAGACCCCCACCGCGCCCAGCACCAGGCCGAGGTTGGCCAGCAGCGCCGGAACGGTGACCATGAGCACGAGCTCGGTGGTGTGCCCCGAGCCGGGATGCCAGGCGAGCTGCCCCGCGCCGCAGCCGGGACCCTCCCGCAGCACCCGCAGGTGAACGCCGAGCCAGGCGAGCGGAGCATCGGGCGACACGCACCGCCGCACGGACAGCGCCGGCGTGTGCTCCACCACCCGGGTAGCCACATTCAGCAACACCGCGATCGCCACGGCGAACACGGCCATCAGCCGCCTGCCCGCCGCCCCAGCCATTGATGTTCTCCTCTGTCCGCCCGGCGAACGCGGGCCTGCGCCGAGGCTAAACCGCACAGGCCGAGATGCGATTGCTCGACGAGGCAGTCAGGACCTATGGCGCTGCCGAGGTGACCAAGGTCCCGCCCACCCGCCCACCCGAATCGGGGTCATCGCCCGCGGACAGCTACTGGGTGAGCATCGCGGTGTCGGCCGCCGTCGTCCTGTGCCCGATCAGAACAGGTCCTCTACCCCTGCCTCGTGCATGGTGCCGTCGGAACCCATGCGGTACATGCGCGGCGGCGCCATGCGACTCATCAGCTCCCGCATGAGGGCCTCGCGTTCTTCCTGCTCGCGACCACTCGGATCGGCAACGCTGAAGCCGTACAGAGGGATCGTGTCGGCGTCGATATCGTCGGGCTCCCGGCGGCCTTCGATCACGAAGCCGAACAAGGCGCGCAGCGCCTCCTCGCCGAGATCCAGTGGATGAAACGGCAACGGATACGGCCCCTGATCGGGAGACATCGGGGTGACCGGGTGCTCGCCGGCCCAGTACGGGCGCTCGAACGGATAAGGCTCGCCGATGTCCTCCACGATCCCGGTGTCCGGTGACACGCTCAGCGAGCGGATCAGCTGCCCGTCTTCCCACACGGCGAACGTGAGCGCGTCAACGACCGAGTGCATCGAATGCAACAGGATCCGCCGGCCGGCCGCCTCCGCGAGCACCTGTTCCGGCAACTCGGACGGAGTCTCCGCGACGAGCCGCCTGTCGCACAGCAGGACGGCACCGGGCAGCACGGCAGCGAAGGCGACGTCGTCGGGTGGATAGCACTCCTCGAAGAGGGTCCCACCACGGATCGGCGTCACCTCATATCCGGGCGACAGCCGCTGCACGACAGCTTCGGCCTCACCGGCATCGGGCCGCACGCCCTCTCCCGCCATCGGCCCGCTCCCGGTCGCCTGCGACCGACCGGCCGCCCTGAGCACCGCCGGCAGATCACCGTCGACGAACGCCAGCAATGCCGTCTTCGCACCCATCCGAACCTCACCCTCCACAGTCGAGCCGCCAAGATGCTAACCGGCCATGACGACCGCCGTCGGCCGAGAACAACCCAACGGCCGACGATGCGCGACCAGCGGTAGTTCCGGCTACTGACCCTCGGCATCGGACGCAGTGGCCGGCCCTGCCGGTGCTTCTCCCAACAGGCGATCGGCCTTCAGGAACAACGCCTTTGGGTGATCTCTCCGAAGAGGACTCTCGGAGATCGTTGATCTCGGACATGCTGGAGTCAGTGCATCAAACCCACGGGAGGTTCCGGGTGTTGAACGGAAGTTGGGGCCCCGCAACAATTGCAGGCGAGTTCGTCGTCGCCACGGGTAACCGAGTCATGGTCGAATGCCGATCAGACACCGCACAGACCTTGTGGAAAGCGCAAATTACGGCATTCGATGCCGACGGCGGCGTTGTTCTCGATTCCGCTTCCGGCTATTCGGGAACCTGGGCAGAGGTGCGCGAAAGGATCGAAAAAGACGCAGAGCTCGCCGGCCAGTAATGCCACCCGCTAGCTGATCATGATGTCGGGCGCGGCTTGCCCGGCGTCCTAGGATCCTGGTTTGAATGACCTCGGGCCAACGGCGTCAGCAACGCCGCCAGCAGCACTGATGACAAACCCAGCAGCCCCGCCAGGACTACCAGGCGCAGCGTGCCGGCGGCTCGGTCGGGGAACAGCCGGGCCGGGTAGGCCAGGGCCACCACCCGGCCCAGGACGTCGGACGACGGGACCGTGCCCGTTGCCCGGGAGTCGACCGACGCGGTCAAGTTGTCGCCCAGCAGGAACAGGTGGCCGGCGGGGACGCGTACCGAAAAAGGCTCGTCTCCTGATGGGGTCAAAGCCAGCGGGACGCCGTCCATCTGCAGGTGGCCGGACGGGTCGCAGCATGCGGCCACCTCGCCGCCGGTTGCCGCCACGCGCTTCACCAAGTCGGTGCCCTCGCCGGTGACCAGCACCATGTCGCCGCGGTGGGTCGTGCGGGACCAGGTGTCGACCACGATGCGGTTGCCGGGCTCGATCGCCGGGGTCATCGACGTCGTCGGCACCTGGTAGACGCGGTAGCGCAGCAGGAACACGCCGGCCGCGCCGATCAGCAAGACCAAGCCTGCCGCCAGGAGTGGGCCGCGTAGCCGGTCAAGCACCGCGGCGCAGATGCTCGGCCGGCAGGTCGGGCGACGGCTCCGGAGCACCCAGGTCGGACGGGCGGTAGCCCTGTGGGTAACCGGGGTAGGTGCGGTTGTGTTTGGACACTCCCAGCACCGACTTGCGGCGCGGTGGCAGGAAGCGGATGCCGGCCGCGCGGGCCTTCAGGCCGGCCCGCCCGGACGCGCCGACCCAACCCGGGGCGGGGGTGAAGCCGAAGGCGCGCAGCATCGGCTCGTCGAGCATGCCGCGCACGGCCAGGCGTACCGCCGGACGCAGGAAACCCGGGAACCAGGCGGCGAAAAGGCCGACCGTGTATTCGCCGACCTTCCGGTTGGTGTCGGTGTAGACGAAGTGCTCGGCCTCGTAGGACTGCTTGAAGGCGGCGAATTCCTCGAAGGACGGCGGCACGTCGCGGATGCCCATCCGGCGGCCGACCTCGCTGTAGTAATGGAACGCGGCGAGCTTCTCGTGGCGATGCAACGGCCGCCAGCCGTAATGGGACAGCCACTCGATCGGGTCGTAGATGAACGTCGACAGGACATACAGCATGTCGTCGTTGCTGATCGCGTAGCGGCCGTGGGCTCGGTTGACGACCTTGAGGGCCTCCCGGCCGCGCGGTGAGTCGTAGCCGTGGGCGGCGATCTCGGCCATCAGCAGCGCGGTGTCGTCGTAGCGTTTCTGTGGGCGCTTCTCGAATTCGCCGGTGGCGGCCAGCAGCTTCGAGATGCTCGGCACGCAATAGGTGCGGAACAGCGCGAATTCCAGCGCCCGGGTGTAATCCCAGGGGAATTCCTGGCCGGCCGAGATCTGGTAGATCTCCAGGTGGTCTTGGACCGGGTCCAGCCCGGCGATGCGCTGCAACAGGTCGTAACGGCGTGTCATGTCAGCATCTCCTTGACCCGGGCGATCAGCGAAATGGAGTCGTCGCCGATCGGCGTCACGTTGAGGACGGTGACGCCCGATTCGCGGTAGGCGGCGATCCGGTCCCGCACGTACGACTCCGGTCCGATCAGGCTGGTGCGTTCGAGCAGCTCGGCGGGGACGGCCGCGGCCGCCTCCGCCTTGCGGCCGGACAGGTACAACTCCTGGATCTTGTCGGCTTCGGCGGCGTACCCGTATCGGCTGACCAGGTCGTGATAGAAGTTGCGGCCGCGGGCGCCCATCCCGCCGACGTAGAGGGCGATCATCGGCCGGCCGAGGTCGCGCAGGTCGGTGACGTCGTCGCCGATCGCCAGTAGACCACCGGCGACGACTTCCAGGGGCGGCAACGAAGGGCTCCGCGCGGCCAGCGCCGATCCCCAGACGTCAGCGGCCTTCTCGGGTACGTACATGAAGGGGATCCAGCCGTCGGCGACCTCGGCGGTCATCCGCACGTTGGCCTCGCCCAGCGCGGCCACGTAGATCGGGATGCGGTCGCGGACCGGGTGGGTGAGCAGCTTCAGCGGTTTGCCGAGGCCGCCGGGCCGGGGCAGCTGGTAGAGCCCGTCGTGGACGAGCGGTTCTCGGCGCCACGCGGCCCGGCAGATCTCGATGGTCTCCCGGGTGCGGGCCACCGGCTTGTCGTAGCGGACGCCGTGCCAGCCCTCGATGACCTGTGGGCCGGAGGCACCGAGGCCGAGGATGGCCCGGCCACCGGACATCGCGTCGAGGCCGGCGGCGGTCTGCGCGAGCAGGGCGGGGGTGCGCGAGTAGAGCGGCAGGATCGACGAACCGATCTTCACCCGTTCGGTGCGGGCGGCCAGATAGCCCATGATGGTGGGTGCGTCGAAGCCGTACGCCTCGGCGACCCAGACGACGTCCAGCCCGGCCTGCTCCCAGCTCGCCACCTGGTCCGCGGTGGAGCGCGGATCTCCGGCGTACATCAATGACGTGCCAAGCCGCATCGTCCCGTACCTCCATGGTTGATTTGATATTTGATACTGTGCCGCCTATGCGCCCTCAGCTCTCCGACGAAGTCGCCGCCGCCCTACGCGGGCGGATCATGTCGGGTGAGCTGCGCCCGGGGGCGCGGGTCCGGCTGGAAGAGGTCGCCGCGCAACTCGGCGTGAGCATCACGCCGGTGCGCGAGGCGCTGCTGACGCTGCGTGGCGAGGACATGGTCGAGCTGCAACCCCGCAAGGGGTACATCGTCTCGCCGCTCTCCAAACAGGACGTGCACGACCTGTTCCAGCTGCAGGGTGACATCGCCGGCGAGCTCGCCGCCCGGGTCGCCGGGCTGATCACCGACGGGCAGATGGACGAGCTGGCCGTCGCCGACAAGGCCCTGCAGCGGGCGAAGCAGCCCGAGGACGTGGAGCGCCTCGAATTCGCCTTCCACCGGACGATCAACCGGATCGCGCAGGCCCGGAAGCTGAGCTGGTTCCTGCACACGGCGACCCGTTACACCCCGGTGCGGTTCTACTCGGCCGACCCGCGGTGGCGCGGCGGCATGAAGCAGGATCACGAGGCGTTGCTGGCCGCCTTCACCGCGCGTGACGCCGACGCCGCCCGAGCCGTGATGACACGGCACTTCACGGACGGCGCCGACCTCCTGATCAAGCACCTGGACGACCTGGCGATCTGGGATCAGCCGGGCGCGGCGTAGCTCCCCGCGCGTGGCGAATCCGGAATAACTTCACGGCCCGGTCCAGCACCGCCGGATCGCGCGACAGGCTCATCACCTCCATCGGTGCGCTGAAGCGACGCCACGTCACCGACTGGGCCCGGCTGAACTCGCGCAGCCCGTCGGCGCCGTGCACCCGGCCGAATCCGGAATCACCGACGCCACCGAAGGGCAGCGCCGGCACCCCCGCGAAGCCGAGCACCGAGTTGATCGAGGCGGCGCCGGTGCGGAGGCGGCGGGCGAGGGCCCGCGACCGGCCGGTGTCCTTCGAGAAGATCGACGCAGCCAGCCCGAAGCTCGTCGCGTTGGCCAGGCTGACCGCCTCGTCGAGCGAGCCCACCGGGTTGACCACCACGGTCGGGCCGAAGGTCTCCTCGGTGACCGCGGCGCTGTCCTCCGGGACCTCGGCGAGGACCACCGGGAACACATACGGCGGCTTGATCGACTCGGGGCCGCCGACCACCGCTTTGCCGCCGCGGGCGAGGGCGTCGTCGACGTGCCGGCGGACGATGTCGACCTGGGCGGGGACGGTCATCCGTCCGTACGGTCCGTCGTCTCCCGGTTGGAGGTTTTCGGCGATGGCGGCGAGCTTGGCCAGGAACTCGGGGTAGACGCTGCGTTCGACATACACCCTTTCGACGCCGGCGCAGGTCTGGCCCGCGTTGCCGAATCCACCGAACGCTGCCGCCTTGGCGGCGGCGTCGAGATCCGCGTCGGCCGCGACGATCATCGCGTCCTTGCCGCCGCCCTCGATCACCACCGGGGTGAGGCTCTGCGCGCAGGCCGCCATCACCTTGCGCCCGGTCGCCGCCGACCCGGTGAACGCGATCTTGTCGACGCCCGCCGCAACGAGCTGCGCGCCGATCGCGCCGTCGCCGGTGAGCACCTGGAGAACCGGCGACGGGACCGCCTCGGCCCAGGCCGCCGCCAGCCACTCCCCCGTCCTCGGCGTGTGCTCGCTCGGCTTGAACACCACGGCGTTGCCGGCGGCCAGGGCGTAGGAGACCGAGCCGAGCGGGGTGTAGACGGGGTAGTTCCACGGGCCGATCACGCCGATCACGCCGAGCGGCCGGTATTCGAGCGCGGCGCCCTGATCGGCGGCGAGCAGCCCCGATCGGACCCGGCGGCGTTTCAGGACCCGCTCGGCGTTACGGGCGGCCCAGTCGAGGTGCTCGACGGCCAGCATGATCTCCAGCAGGGCATCGCCGAGAGGCTTGCCGGTCTCGGCATGTATGACGTCGCCCAGCTCGTCGGAGCGGGCGGCGATGATCCGTTTCCAGCTCAGCAGGTGCGCGCGACGCTCGCGAAAGCTCAAGCCGGCCCACCAGCCGGCCGCTTCACGGGCTTTACGGATGGCCTCCATGGGACCTCCCAGATTTGATATTTGATATGCTACGTTCGCGGCAATCCCTAGTACAACCCCGAGAAGGGATTGACATGGATCTTGATCTGTCCGACGAGCAGCGCGCGTTCGCGGCCGCCGTCACCGACTTCTGCAAGCGCGAGACCGGCACCCGGGCACAGCGCGACGCCCTGACCGGGAACGGCCTGCACAAACACCACCAGGGCCTGTATCAGAAGATCGCCGACCTGGGCTGGCTCGAGGTCGTCGAGAGCGGCATGGTCGACATGTGCCTGTTCCTCGAGGAGACCGCGTACGGGCAGGCGCCCATCGGCGGATTCGCCACCTCGTCCATCGTGGCCGGCGCGGTGAGCCGCTTCGGCTCACCCGAGCAGCAGAAGACCGTGGTCGGCGGCACCGCGGCCGGCCGCACCTTCTCGATCGCCATGTCCGAGCCGGAGGCCGGTTCCGACGTGGCCGCGCTGTCCTGCCGGGCGGTCGCCACCGACGCCGGCTACGTGCTCAACGGGCAGAAGACCTGGTGCTCCAACGCCCACTTCGCCGACGCGATCCTGCTGGTCGCACGCACCGGCGGGGTGGCCGGCGAGCACGCCGGACTGACCATGTTCCTGGTCCCGGCGGACGCGCCCGGGCTGCGGATCAGCGGCATCGACACGATGGGCGGCAAGGAGGTCAACGACCTCTATTTCACCGACTGCGTGGTGCCGGAGGACGCGGTGGTCGGCGTGGTCGGCGACGGCTGGAAGCAGCTGATGGCCGGCCTCAACGTCGAGCGGCTCATCCTGGCCGGCCTGATGCTCGGCACCGCCCGGCGGGCCTTCGACGACACCCTGGCGTACGTGCGGGAGCGCAAGCAGTTCGGCCGCCCGATCGGCAGTTTCCAGGCGCTGCGGCACCGGATCGCCGACCTGGCCACCGAGATCGAGTGCTGCAAGCTGCTCGTCTACCGCACCGCCGAGCTGGTCGACCGCGATCCGTCGCGGGTGCTGCCCCGGGAGAGCTCGATGGTCAAGCTGAAGACCACCGAGGTCGCCCGGGAGATGGCGCTGGCCGGCATGCAGATGATGGGCGGGTACGGCTACGCCACCGAGTACGACATGGAGCGCCACGTGCGCGCCGCCCTGGTCTCCACCGTCTACGGCGGCACCAGCGAGATCCAGCGGGACATCATCGGCAAGACGTACGGGCTCTAGATTCCGGCCGTACTGAACCTCGGCGGTAGATGATCAGACCATGACGACGCCCGACACCAAGATCCTTCTGTCCGAATCGGAAATGCCGCGCAACTGGTACAACATCGTGCCGGACCTGCCCTCGCCGCCACCGCCCGTCCTGCACCCCGGCACGCTGCAGCCGGTCGGGCCGGACGACCTCGCCCCGCTCTTCCCGATGGCGCTCATCGAGCAGGAGGTGACCACCGAGCGGTACGTGCCGATCCCCGAGGAGGTGCTCGACGTCTACCGGCTGTGGCGTCCCTCGCCGCTGTTCCGGGCGCACCGCCTGGAGAAGGCCCTCGGCACCCCGGCGAAGATCTATTACAAGTACGAGGGGGTCTCGCCGGCCGGGTCGCACAAGCCGAACACCGCGGTGCCGCAGGCCTACTACAACGCGGCCGCGGGCATTCGCCGGCTCACCACCGAGACCGGCGCCGGCCAGTGGGGCACGGCCCTGGCGTTCGCCGGTGCGCAGTACGGCCTGGACGTGGAGATCTGGCAGGTCCGAGCATCGTACGACCAGAAGCCGTACCGGAAGATCATGATCGAGACCTTCGGCGGCACCATCCACCCGTCGCCGTCCGAGCTGACCGAGGCGGGCCGCAAGATCCTCGCGTCCGACCCGGACTCGCCCGGCTCACTGGGCATCGCGATCAGCGAGGCGGTCGAGGTCGCCGCGCAGCATGCGGACACCAACTACGCGCTCGGCAGCGTGCTCAACCACGTGCTGCTGCACCAGACGATCATCGGTGAGGAGGCGCTGCTCCAGCTGGCCAAGGTGGGCGCCAAGCCGGACGTGATCGTCGGCTGCACCGGCGGCGGCTCCAACTTCGGCGGCCTGGCCTTCCCGTTCCTGCGGGAGAAGCTGGCCGGCACCATGTCGCCGATCATCCGCGCGGTCGAGCCGGCCTCGTGCCCGTCGCTGACCAAGGGCGTCTACGCGTACGACTTCGGCGACACCGCCGGGATGACCCCACTGATGAAGATGCACACCCTCGGCCACGACTTCATCCCCGACCCGATCCACGCGGGCGGGCTGCGCTACCACGGCATGTCGCCGCTGATCTCGCACATCTACGAGCTCGGCCTGATGGAGGCGGTGGCCAAGACGCAGAAGGAGTGCTTCGACGCCGGTGTCACGTTCGCCCGCACCGAGGGCATCATCCCGGCGCCGGAGCCGACGCACGCCCTGGCCGCCTGCATCGAGGAGGCGCTGCGGTGCAAGGAGACCGGTGAGGAGAAGGTCATCCTCACCGCACTCTGCGGCCACGGCCACCTCGACCTGCCCGCCTACGGCCGCTACCTGGCCGGCGACATGGTCGACCACGAGCTGTCCACGGCGGCGGTCGAGGCCGCGATCGCCGGCCTGCCCCAGGTGGGTTAGAGCAGATCGCGCGCCGCGGCGCGGCGCAGTTTCCCGGACGGGGTCTTCGGCAGGGACCCGGGTGGCAGGACGCGCACCTGCGCGGGCCGCACGTCGATCTCGGCGACCACCCGGGCCGTGACCTGCTTGGCGATGGCCTTCTCGGCGGCGTCGTCGCCGGCCAGCTTCGACTCGGCGATCACCGCGAACGACTCCCGGGCCTGCCCGTCGCCGGCGAGCAGCCGCACCGCGACCACGTTGCCCTCGCGGACGCCCTCGACGCCGGCCGCGGCCCGCTCGATGTCGGTCGGGTAGATGTTGCGCCCGCCCATGATGATCACGTCTTTACGACGGCCGCACACCACGATCTGACCGTCCTCGACCAGGTAGCCCTCGTCGCCGATGTCGAGCCACCCGTCGGCGTCGCGGGCGCTCTCGTAACCGTCCGGCGTCACATACCCGTCGGTGACCGATTCCCCGCGCAGCTGGATGCGGCCGACCTGGCGCTCGCCGAGCGGTTTTCCGTCGTCGTCGACGACGCGCACCTCGATGCTCGGGAAGGGCCGGCCGAGCTGGGGAATCTCGCGGCTGTCGCCCGGCACCGCCTGCCCGCGCTCCAACTCGGCGGCATCGACGCGGTCGAGCAGCATCGGATCGGCCATCTCCGACATGGAGATGACGAGGGTGCTCTCGGCCGCGCCGTAACAGCAGTTCACCGCCTCGGGGTGCAGGCCGAAGCGAGACGCCGTCGCGACGAACGCGCGCATCGTGGCCGGGTCGATCGGTTCGGCGCCGTTGCCGGCCACCCGCAGGCTGGACAGGTCGAGCGCACCGTCCTCGACCCGCGCGAGCTGCCGGTTGAGCACCGCCCACGCGAAATTCGGCGCGGTGGTGATCGTGCCGTGGTAGCGGCTGATCAGCTCCGCCCACACCAGCGGCCGGCTCAGGAAATCGGCCGGTCGCAGGCTCACCAGCTCCATCCCGGTCATCATCGGCAACAGCAGGCACCCGACCATGCCCATGTCGTGGAACATCGGCAGCCACGACACCATCACGCCCGACTCGTCGCATCCGAGATGGTCACGGGAGTTCGCGAGGTTGGCGTAGAGGTTGCGGTGGGTGATCCGCACGGCCTTCGGCTCGGCGGTGGAACCGCTGGTGAGCTGCAGCAACGCCACGCCGTCTTCGACGGCTTCCACCCCCGGATGCGCCGGCCCGGCGGTCAGCTCACTCGCGGTCACATGCTTGATGGCGTACGCGGTGAGCACCGGGATGACCTGCTCGAAGGGCGCGCCCACCACGACCAGCCGCGCGTCGATCATGGTGAGGACGCGCAGCGTGTCCTCGCGCCACACCTGCAGATCGGTGCGCGGGGTGGGCTGGTGCAGCATCGTCATGCTGCCGCCGGCCAGCCAGATGCCCTGCGCCACCGGGGCGATCTCGGCGGGCAGCCCGGCCAGCACCGCGACCGCCTGCCCCGGTTGCAGACCGCCCTCGATCAGCGCGCCGGCCACCCGCCGGGCCACCTGATGCAGCTCCGGCCACGTGCTCCGGGCCTTGGCCGCGGGCTCGCCGGTGACCATGCCGGTCGTGGCGGACCGTGCCGTTGCGAGCACCTCGTCGACGAAGCGACTCATCGCACCCCCCAAGGCCGTCTATCGCCCACCCTACGGCCCCGAAAGTGGCGAAGGGCACCCTTCCGGAGTCGGAAATGGGCGTGCTAGCAGGTAGACGCGGTGCCAGGATGAATAGCTCTTCATTCCCATCCCAGCTTTCAACTCCCCAGACCGACCCTGGAGTTTCTCGTGACTGACACGGCAGCCACGCAGCCTGCCAAGTTGGACGCCGCCGTCCTCAAGATCGCCGGCGTGGTGGTTTTGGGTGCGATCATGTCGATTCTCGACATCACGGTCGTAAGCGTCGCCCTGCCCACTTTCCAGACCGAGTTCAACGCCACCTACGCCCAGGTCGCCTGGACGTTGACCGGCTACACCCTGGCCCTGGCCACGGTGATCCCGCTCAGTGGCTGGGCCGCTGACCGGTTCGGCACCAAACGGCTCTACATGCTGGCCCTGTTCCTGTTCACCGCCGGTTCGGTGCTCTGCGCCACGGCCGGCTCGATCGAGCAGCTCGTCGGATACCGGGTGCTGCAGGGCCTGGGCGGTGGCATGCTCATGCCACTCGGTATGACGATCATGACCCGCGCCGCCGGCCCCGAGCGGATCGGCCGGCTGATGGCGGTCCTCGGCATCCCGATGCTGCTCGGCCCGATCGGCGGCCCGATCCTCGGCGGCTGGCTGATCGAGGCGGCCAGCTGGCACTGGGTGTTCCTGATCAACCTGCCGATCGGCATCATCGGCCTGGTCTACGCGCAGCTCGCGCTGCCCAAGGACGACCCGAAGCCGTCCGAGTCGTTCGACTTCGTCGGCATGCTGATGCTCTCCCCCGGCCTCGCGCTGTTCCTGTTCGGCGTGTCCTCGCTGCCGGAGACCGGCACGATCACCGCCACCAAGGTGTGGGTGACCATGCTGATCGGCGCGCTGCTGGTGATCGGCTTCGTGTTCTACTCGTTCAAGCCGAAGCACCCGCTGCTCGACCTGCGGCTCTTCCGCAACCGGCGGCTCGCGGTCTCGACGATCTCGCTGTTCGTCTTCATCATCGCGTTCATGGGCGCCGGCCTGCTGTTCCCCAGCTACTTCCTGCAGGTGCGCGGCGAGTCCACGCTGCACGCCGGCCTGCTGATGGCGCCGCAGGGCATCGGCGCGATGATCACCATGCCGATCGCCGGCACACTCGCCGACCGCATCCCGGTCGGCCGCACGGTGCCGTTCGCGATGGCGCTGATCGCCGCCGGGTTCTTCACCTTCACCCAGGTCGGCACGGACACGTCCTACCTGCTGCTGTGCGGTTCGCTGTTCGTGATGGGCCTCGGCATGGGCGGCACCATGATGCCGATCATGACCTCGGCCCTGCGCACGCTGACCAGCCACGAGGTGGCCCGCGGTTCCACGCTGGTCAACATCCTGCAGCAGATCGGCGGCTCGATCGGCACCGCGATCATGTCGGTGATCCTGACCAGCCACCTGAACGGTTCGGCCGAGATCCCGGGCGCGACCAACCCGGCCACCGGCGAGCCGATCACCGAGGCGCAGGCGGCGATCGCCGCCCAGCACGGTGCCCAGATGCAGCTCCCGCCGGACATCCTCCAGCGGGGCCTGTCGTTCGTGGCGGACTCGTTCGCCAGCACCTTCTGGGTGGGCTTCATCCTGGTCCTGGCCACGTTCGTGCCGATCGCCTTCCTGCCCCGCAAGAAGGAACCGGCCACCGTGGCGACATCAGCCGACGAAGGCGACGCCGTCCCGACCCCGGTGATCATGCACTGACCTCAACGCCGCGAGGAGGCGGCCGACCTGCACTTCGTCGGTCGTCTCCCGCCCGGCCTGGCCACCCTGGGCCGCACTGCCGAGCGTGACCCCCACGGTGTCCGCGACGGTCCCCTTGCCGGAGGCGTGCACCGCCGCCACCCCGGCCCGGACCAGATCGCCGACGACCTCCGGCCGCACCCCGCCACCGGCCATGATCTCGATCCGCCCACCGGCCGCCGCGACCAGCCCGGCGAGCTCCGGCAGCGCCTCGGCCGCGTTGGCGGCCCCGCCCGAGGTCAGAATCCGCCGCACACCGAGTTTCACCAGGGCATCGATCGCCCCGTGCGGATCGGCCAGCGTGTCGAAGGCCCGGTGGAACGTGACCTCCGCGTCGCCGGCCACCTCGATCACCCGGCTGACCAGGGCGGCGTCCACTGTGCCGAACCGGATCCCGCCGACCACCACGCCCGCGGCACCGGCCGCGATCGCGTGCTGGACATCCCGGACGATCAGCGCGATCTCGTCGGTGGCGTAGTCGAAGCCGCCCGGGCGCGGCCGGACCAGCACGTGCACCGGCGGGATGCCGGGGGTGGCGACGGCCGCCTCGATGAACGCCAGCGACGGCGTGACACCGCCGAGCGGCAGGGCCGAGCAGAGTTCGATCCGGTCGACGCCGAGGCGGGCCGCCACGGCGAGGCCGTACGTGTCCTGGACCGCGAGTTCAAAGGCAACCATGTCCGGCGAGTATCGCACGCAAGATCGACCGGCCCACCAGGCATCGACGGTTGTTAAATCTGTCGTAACACCCGAAGATCGGCGTGGCCGGGTCCCGGTGCTGCGACTAGGTGCGCCTCCGCAGGCCTTTCACCCCGTCGATCACGCACCACCCGGCAGCCAAGCCGATCGCCCCGGCGACCAGGTGGACGAGCCAGCCGAGGAGCGACTCGTCGCCGAGGATCTCGCTGACCCAGACGTCACCGGCCACCGCGACGACAAAGAACACCAGGCCGATCACGATGAGCGCCACCTTTTCGCCCCGCGACGACGATGCCGGCTTCTCGGCGGGAACGGCGTCGAGCGCCGCCCGGAGCTCGTCCTGCGCGGCCGGGGTGCCGATGCCGGCCCGCTCCTCCGGGTGGGCCGCGTAGTAGCCGATGGCCGCGGCGGCGAACTTGGCGTCGGTGCCGTCGCAGAGCAGTTCCCGCCGGTTCGGCGTCCAGCCGGAGACCCGGACCAGGCCCGGATCCCGGTAGTTCAGCCTGACCTCGTTGCGCTCGCCGATCGGCGGTACCGGCCCGATCGCCGCCCACGGCACCACGACCGTGCCGCAGTGCTTGTCGGCGCGGATCCCCTCGGCCGTGATCGTGAGGCCGACGCCCCGCCACATCGCCGGCACATAGATGACGAAGAACGCGGTGCCGACCACGTAGGTGGCCTTGTCCTTGAGGCTCAGCGCGGCGAAGTCGTCGGTGAGCAGGACCAGGAGCCCGAGCAGGCCGAGATGGGCGACACCGCAGAACGCGTACATGATCGTGCGCGGTGTCCGGAACGCCCCGTCGGCCACCGCGAAGGCCGCCGGCGGCCGCCGGATCGACGGCGTCAGGAAGGTGGCCAGGAGCAGCACGACCGGGGTCACGGTCAGCACGACCAGGACGGTGATCGCGGCCGGCCGCACCACGCCGAGCAGGCCGGCGAGAACGGCCGCCGCCACGATCGACAGGCCGGCCACCAGGACACCTCGCGAATACCGGGCCATGAAGATCACCACCGGAGTCTAGAAAGGTGCGGTTAACCGCACCTGTGCCGGTGGGCCTGCCCGGATGTGTCGGCGATGCCCGGCGACCAGGGTGGAGGCATGGAATCCGTCATCTCGCTCGCCTCGGTGTCCCGGCGCTATCCGCGCGGCGTCCTCGCCCTTCGAGAGGTGTCCCTCGACGTTCCGCCCGGGCAGTTCGTGGCCGTCATGGGCGCCACCGGCTCCGGCAAGAGCACGCTGCTGCACTGCGCCGCCGGGCTCGACCGGCCCACCGGCGGGCGGGTGCGGCTGGCCGGGCACGACATCACCGGCATGCGCGAGAAACAGCGCACCCGCCTGCGGCGCGATCACGCCGGGTTCGTCTTCCAGGCCTACAACCTTCTTTCCGAGCTGACCGTACGGCAGAACGTCGCGCTCCCGGTCCGCCTCGGCGGGCCGCGGAACCGGACCGTCGACGAGGTCCTCGCCCAGGTCGGGCTGGCCGGCTTCGGCAAACGGCCGGTCGGTGAGCTCTCCGGCGGCCAGCGGCAGCGGGTCGCGATCGCCCGGGCGCTGGTCACCGCGCCGTCCGCGGTGTTCGCCGACGAGCCGACCGGCGCCCTCGATCCGACCACCGGCGCGATGATCCTCGGGCTGCTGCGGGCCGCCGCCGACCGGGACGGCGCCGCGGTGCTGATGGTGACGCACGACCCGGCCGCCGCCGCGTGGAGCGACCGGCTCGTCCTGCTGCGCGACGGCGTGATCGCGCACGACGGCGCGGCCCCGGACGCCCGGGAGATCGCCGACCGGCTGCGCGGCGTCTCGGCGGTGGCGGCATGAGCGAGCGAAGCGGCAAGCTCAGTGCGGAATTTGCTCTTGGCAGCTCGGAGCGAAGCGAGGAGCTGGCATGAGCAGCGGCATCGTCCGGCAGGCGCTGCGCCGCAACCCGTGGGCGTTCCTCGGGCCGGCCGCCACCCAGGCGCTCGCCGCCGCGCTGGTCACCACCGGGCTGTGCGCGGTCGCCTCGCTCAGCGGGGCACCGCTGACCGCCGCGCAGCGGGCCACCATGGCCGCCGACGGGGTCGCCGACATGGGCATCGTCTTCCTGGTCGCGTCGATCTATCTGTCCATCCTGGTCGTCGGGGTGACGATGGGGACCGCCATCGCCGACCAGGGCCGCGACCTCGCGCTGTTCCGCACGGTCGGAGCCACCCCGCGGCGGGTGCGGCGGGCCATCGCCGCGCAGGCCGCGATCGTCGCGATCCCGGCCACGGTCGTCGGGGTGCCGCTCGGGCTGCTGTTCGGCTCCGCCTGGGTGGGCGGCCTGGTCGGCCACGGCATCGTGCCGGCCGAGGTGACCTTCCGGGTGCACGGCGGGGTCGTGCCGATCACGTTCGCCGCCACCATCGGCACCTCGCTGCTCGGGGCGCTGATCGCCGCGATCCGGCCGTCCCGGCTGCGGCCGGCCATGGCGCTGACCGAGGCGGCGGTGCCGAGGCGCGGCCGGGTCCGTACCCCGATCGGTCTTCTGCTCGTCGCCGGAGGCGTGACGCTGTCGGTGCTGATCAGCGACGCGAGCGCGGAGACGGCCGACAACGCGGGGCTGTTCGTCATGCTGGCCATGTGCTTCGGGATGGGCATGCTCGGGCCGGTGCTGCTGCGGCTCGCGGCGCCGGTGGCACGGCTGTTCGGGCCGGTCGGGCGGATCGCGGCCGACAATGTGGTGGCGCGCCGCCGGTCGCTGTCCGGGGCCCTGGTGCCGCTGACCCTGGCGGTCGGGTTCGCCGCGTTCACGATCGTGATCGGCAGCACCACCGAGAAGGTCACCGGGGTGGCCATGACGCCGGCCGACCGGTGGCTCACCTACGCCGGGACCGGGGTTTACGCGGCCTTCGCGGCGGTCGCCGCGGTCAACACGCTGATCACCGTCATGCAGGCCCGGCGGCAGGATCTCGCCGTCGTCCGGCTGGTCGGCGGCACCCGCGGGCACACGCTGCGGGTGGTGATCTGCGAGGCTCTGGTGGTGACCGCCACCGCGCTGGCGGCCGGGTCCGCCGTGGCCGCGGCCACCATGCTTCCGCTGCTGCACACCGCCTTGGGCGTCTGGCAGCCGTATGTTCCGCCGTCGTTCCTGGTCGGTGGCGTGCTGGGCACGGCGGCGCTGGTGCTGGCCGGCCTGGCCCTGCCGGCCGCCGCGATGCTGCGCCGGCCGCCGATCGAGGTGGTCGGCTGATGCGCGGCCGCGCCGCCGAGGTCATGAGGTGGGGTCGCGCCGCCGACGTCGGCCGGATCTGGGTCACCGGCCGCTGGTGGCGGGAGCTCGCGTTCGTGCTCAGCGGCGCGGTCCTGCGGCTGCCCACGTTCGCGCTCGCCCTGCTCGGCATCGCGGCCGCCGCCCTCTCCGTGGTGATCTTCGGGTTGGCGCTGCTCGCCGGCATGCTGGCGCTGGCCCGGCGCACCCCGCGCTACTTCCGGGCGCCGGCCCGCAAACTGCTCGGCTGGGACTGGCCGGACGTGCCGCCGACCGGCCGGATCCTGCTCACCGACGGCACCGCGTGGCGCGCCCTCGCATACTGCTTCCTCGGTTTCGCCGTGGTCTACACCGGCGCCTATCTCACCCTGATCGGGCTCGGCAGCGGCCTGGCCGCACTCACCTACCCGGCCTGGCGCTGGCTCGACAACGACCCGGACAACTGGCTGATCTCCTGGCGGACCGCCGCCGGTGGGGTGGTGCTGCTGCTCGTGGTGCCGTGGTTCGTGCGCCTCATCGTGTACGCCGACTCGCTGCTGGTGCGGGGCCTGCTGCAGCCGACCCGGGCGGCCCGGCGGATCGCCGAGCTGGAGGCGGGCCGGGCGGCCCTGCAGGCCGATGCGGCGGCGCTGCTGCGCCGCGTCGAACGCGATCTGCACGACGGCACGCAGGCACGGCTGGTCACGCTGGGCGTGGCGCTGGCCCGGATAGAGCACAAAACCACCGAGGCTGACGTACGCGACCTGGCCGCGCACACCCGCACCACGGTGACCGAGGCCCTCGCCGAGCTGCGCGACATCGTCCGCGGCATGCATCCCCCGGCCCTCGACGACGGCCTCGAAGTGGCGCTGTCCACCCTGGCCGGCCGCAGCGCGGTGCCGGCCGAGGTGCGGGTGGCCCTGTCCGGCCGCCCGCCGGACGCCACCGCATCGGCGTTCTACTTCACGGTCCTCGAACTGCTCACCAACGTGGCCCGGCACGCCCACGCGACCCGCGTCTCGATCACCCTGACCGACGACGCCACCCGGGTCACCCTGACCGTCCGCGACGACGGCCGGGGCGGCGCCGCGGCGAGCGAGCGCGGCACCGGGCTGGCCGGGCTGACCCGCCGGGCCGAGGCGCTCGACGGTCAGTTGCGCATCGAGTCGCCGGACCACGGACCGACCGTGGTGACCATGACCCTGCCCCGGGAGTACTGACATGCGCGTGGTCATCGCCGAGGACAACCCGCTGCTGCGGGATGGCATGCTGTTGCTGCTCGGCGAGCACGACATCGAGGTGGTGGCCGCGGTCAGCGACGCCACGGCGCTGCTCGACGCGGTCGAGCGGGAACGGCCGGAGGCGGCCGTGGTCGATGTGCGGATGCCACCCACGTTCACCGACGAGGGACTCCGGGCGGCGTTGACCCTGCGGTCCGCGTACCCATCAATCGGTGTTCTGGTCTTCTCGCAGTGGATCGAGACCAGCTATGCCCGGCAACTCCTCGTGGAAAATGCCGGGAAGGTGGGTTATCTGCTGAAAGATCGGATCGTCAGCACCGACGAGTTCGTGGAGGCGCTGCGCCGGGTCGCCGCCGGTGGCACCGCCCTCGACCCGGAGGTGGTGCGGCACCTGCTGGCCGCGCCGTCGGTCGACGCCGGGCTGGCCCGGCTGAGCGCCCGCGAGCGCGAGATTCTCGGGTTGCTCGCCGAGGGACGCTCCAACGTGGCCATCGCCGAGTCGCTGCACCTGGCCGACCGCAGCGTGGAGAAACACGTCACCGCGATCTTCACCAAGCTGGACCTGCCGCACGACCGCTCGGATCATCGCCGGGTCCTGGCCGTGCTCCGCTACCTGCGCGCCTGACCTCGGCCACCGGCCGGAACCGGTCATCCAGGGTGACCAGCAGGCTGAGCGGCACGGTGACGAAGACCAGCGTCCCCATGCCGCGGATGGTCGCACGGAAGCCCACGCCGGCCGCTCATCTGCTGCGGGTGAATGCTTACAGCGTGATCCAGTAGCGGCGGGCCGGCCCGAACGGCGTCTGCCGCACCGCTTCCAGGACGCCACCGCCACTTTCGATGGTCCGGGCCGACGCGGTGTTCTCGTCGGCGCACATGACCAGCACCCGCTGGAGCCGGACGGCCCGAGCCGCGCCGAGAATCTCCCCGAGCGCCCACGAGGCAAGCCCCCGCTGCCGGGCCGACGGCCGCACCCCGAACCCGATGTGCCCCATCGGCGGCGTGGCCCCGTCGAACTCGTAGCGAAGCGCGATCCCGCCGAGCACCCGCCCGTCCTCGACGATCCATCGGTAGACGTGCCCGACGTCATGCTGCTGAGCCGGGTCTTCATCGAATTCGAGCCGAGCAACCCATTCGGCAAACCCACCCGGCGACCCGACATCATCGGACGGCCGCAACGCGAACCCGTCCTCGTGCACCCCCGGCCCCCACTCCCGATGCGCATCAAGCCAGGCGTCCCGAAGCCGAACAGTGGGCGCAACCAACTCGACCATCCCCCGACGCTACCCGCTCGTGCAGAACCCGCCGTTGCCGTTGCCTGGGACGTGGGTGCTCCGTTGCCCCATGGATGCCATTGATGCGCGACTACCCGCCTGCCCCGCAGATACACCGTGTCGGATGCCCCGGCGTCTCGGCCCGGCTTGTGTCGTTGCCGACCGCTGAGATCGCGTTGCGGTTTCCCAACGGGGTCATGCACAACTGCTATCACTTCCACCAGAATCCCCGCGGGGTGGTGGAACCCGTCGTCTATCCCGAGCACCCGTACCGGCCGTCCACCAATCGGCCCGAGGGCGCGCGGGTGCCGCTGTGTGCGGTCTGCCGGGGCACCCACGGCGATGACGAGGTCGAGGGCGGTGGCCTGCTTCTGTCCACCGGGCGTCCGAGGCTCATCCTGCCCGGCGAGATCGCGGAGGCCGACCCGTCGGGTCTGATCCTGCCCGGGAACCGTTAGGCCGGGACCGGGGCGAGGCCGGCCCAGGGTGCGTCGGTCCAGCCCAGGTAGGTGCGGAGCTCCTCGGGGGTGGCCAGGATGTCGGCGCCCAGCTCGCTCACCGCGATCTCGCGGCCGGCGATCGGGTCGGGGTCGTAGCCGTAGACCTCGGGCCACTGGCGGTGCAGGCGGGGCTCGCCGCCGAACGTCAGGTCGGCGTCGGCCAGGACCATCGGGTCGCCGTAGACGGCGGCCTGGCAGCCGGCCAGCAGGCCGTACCAGATCGCGCTGCACAGCCGGTTGGACACCACGCGCTTGTGGCGGCGCAGCTCGGCGAGCTGGCGCACCAGGAACTCGCGGTCGGTGTCGCGCCACCAGAAGCCGCGGTAGCCGTGGCAGATCACCCGGAAGCCGGCGTTCTCGTAGACCTTGCGGATGCCGCGCACCTTGTACTCGTTCCAGTACAGGCAGGCCGTGATCGGGCCGGTCTCGTGGGCCTTCAGCTCGTCGATGAGGCGCTGGTGGTCGCCCATCACCTGCTGCCCCTCCCAGCCGTGGAAGGGGTAGAAGATGGTGCCCTCGCGCTCCGACCCGTCGGCCGCGTCCATCGCTTCGAGGTAGGCGAACGGGGAACCGACCACCACGGCGTCGCGGCGGCCCTGTGACCACGCGCGGCGGCGGGTCTGCTCGGACCACACCAGCAGGGGGCTGCCGTCGATGAACGGCACGCCGGGGGCCATCCCGTCGCCGATGTTCCACCCGTGCTGGAGGTAGCCCCGGATCCGCGGTGGGTCGAGGGGATCCTCGAGCCGGCAGTACCGGGACAGGATGTGGGCGTGGCCGTAGTAGTAATTCGCGTGGTGCATCGGTCGGAGCATAACATCGCGAACTATGTGCTCAGAGCTGCGCAAACAGGTCGATGAACAGGCGGTTCGGCAATGATCGACATCCGGCAGCGGGGCGATTACCGCCAGTCGGTGCTGATCCTCGGGACGGCGCAGCTGGGCATGGCGTACGGCATCGCCAACCGGACCGGTGCCCCGGACGACGACGCCGCCGCCGGCATCCTGGCCGCGGCCCGCGACCTGGGCATCACCCACCTGGACACGGCCCGCGCCTACGGCGACAGCGAAAACCGGATCGGGGTCGCAGCGCCGCCCGAGCTCGCGATCATCACCAAGGTCGCGCCGGGTGCCGACACCGCCGCGGCCGTGCGGGCCAGCGTCGACGCGAGCCGGGCCGCGCTGGGCCGGAGCGGAATGGGCCGGAGCGGGCCGGTCACGCTGCTGTTCCACCGGGCCACCGATGCCCTGGCCGGCGGCTGGGACGAGCTGCGCCGCTTTTTCCTGGAGGGAGAAGCCGACCGGATCGGCGTCTCCGTGCAGAGCCCGGACGAGCTGCAGCGGGCGCTCGACCTGCCCGACCTCGGGTACGTCCAGCTGCCATGCAACATCCTCGACCGGCGCTGGGTGTTCGAGGCGCCCCGGCCCGATCTCGTGGTGACCGTGCGCAGCGCGTACCTCCAAGGTCTGCTTGTTGCCGGGACGACGGTGACCTGGCCGAACCTTCCCGACGCCGAGCGGGACGCGGTGGTCGCGACCCTCGACCGGCTCGCCGCCGAGCTCGGCCGGGACTCCCGGGCCGACCTGTGCATCGCCTACCTGCTGTCACTGCCGTGGGTGACCTCGCTGGTCGTCGGGGCGGAGACGGAGCGGCAGTTGCGGGACAACGCTGACCTCGTACGCCGCAAACCCTTGACCGAGAGTGAGCGGGAGTCGGTGCTCGCCGCCCTCCCGGAGATGCCCGATGACCTTCTCGACCCGAGCCGGTGGACCCGATGACGACGATTGACGACCTTTTCGGCCTGCGCGGACGCGTCGCCGTGGTGACCGGCGCGACCGGGCGGCTCGGCCGGGTGATGGCTGCGGCACTCGCCGGGGCCGGCGCCACCACCTGGCTGATCGGGCGGGACGAGGGCCGGCTCAAGGCGCTCGCCGGCGAGCTCGGGCCGAACTGCCGGCCGGCCCGCTGCGACGTGACCAGCGACGAGGACGTGGCCGCGCTCGGCGCCCGGCTGACCGCCGAGGGCGGGCGGGTCGACGTGCTCGTGCACAACGCGCACGTCGGGCGGGGTGGCTCGCTGCGCTCGGCCCGCCCTGCCGACTATATGGAGGCGGCGAACCTGGCCCTCGGCGCCTTCCAGCGCCTCCTCGACGGCACCCGGGAGCTGCTGGTGGCCGCGGCCGCCGACAGCTCACCCACGGTGATCACGGTGGCCTCGATGTACGGGCTGGTCAGCCCGAAACCGCAGCTCTACGACACCCCGGAGGCCGGGAACCCGCCCTATTACGGCGCCGTGAAGGCCGGCCTGGTGCAGCTGACCCGGTACGCCGCGGTGGAGCTGGGCCCGGCCGGCGTACGGGTCAACTGCATCACGCCGGGGCCGTTCCCCGGCTCCGACGGTGACCCTGCGTTGCTGGCGCGGCTCGGCGCGCAGACGCCGCTGGGGCGGGTCGGCGACCCGGCCGAGATCGCCACTTCCGTGCTCTACCTGGCATCTCCGCGCAGCAGCTACGTCACCGGGGCGAATCTGGTCGTCGACGGCGGATGGACCGCGTGGTGATGATCTGACGCTGCGTAGACATCGACGGTCCCGCTGTGCCCGGGGCCGCCGGTCATGTTCTAATGCTGCGCCTATCCTTTTCACACCAAAAGCACAGGAGCATGGTGAGCGGCACGACGACTGCATTCGGGCCGCACGAGCGCCGTCCCGAGCTGAAGGCCCTGACCGGACTACGCGCGGTAGCCGCCATCGCGGTCGTCGTCTCCCATCTGGGCGTGCCGAAGAGCCTGCCCGAGGAGCTCGCGAAGATCGCGCACTGGGGCTACATCGGGGTGCCGCTGTTCTTCATGCTCTCCGGGGTGGTGCTCGGCTACAACTACCCGGGGCTGACGTTCCGGCAGAGCCGCCGGACGCTCAAGTTCTACCTCGCCCGGGTTGCCCGGGTCATGCCGTTGTACTGGGTCGTGCTGATCTACTGCGCCCTCTTCTACACCGCGGTCGGCCACCGGCAGTACCCGAAGGCGTTCCTCGAGAACATCTTCGCCGTGCAGACCTGGGGTGGGGACCTGCTGGCCGCGCAGTCGCGCTACAACGGCCCGGGCTGGTCGATCGGCGCCGAGCTGTTCTTCTACGCGGTGTTCCCGTTCGTGGTGCCGCTGGTCGCCGCGGCCAGTCGCAAATGGGGGGCGCGCGCCCTGATCGCGATCATCGGAGCGACCGCTCTGGTGTCGTTCGGCTTGCTGGCGTTCTTCGTGCTCACCGGCCGCGCCGAGCTGCCGGCCGCCGACCCGGGCTCCGCGCACCGCTGGATGTACCGCAACCCGCTCTGCCAACTGCCGATCTTCCTGTGCGGCGTGGCGATTTCCTTCCTCCTTCCTTATGTACGCCGTTGGAGTGACCTGACTCACCACGTGATCCAGGCCGCCGTTCTGGCGTACGTGCTGCTCCTCGCGATGTTCCGCGGCGAGGGCGGTTTCTGGGGTGCCGGGTCGTTCGGGCCGTTCTTCGTGCTGCCGTTCACGCTCGCCCTGCTGTCGCTCGCCTCTGACCGTGGGTGGATGGCCCGCATCCTCAAGACCCGCCCGATGGTCACGCTCGGTGTGGCCAGCTACGCGCTCTACATCACCCATCGGTGGCTGGTGTGGCAGCTCAGCTCGACCGACCCGGTCAGCAAGGGCCACGGCATCGACCCGTACGTCGGCTGGGTGCTCACGATCTGCATCCTGTTGCTGGTTGCGGAGGGTGCACATCGCTACATCGAGGAGCCGGCCCGCCGCTGGATCGTCGGGATCGGCAAGCGGCTGGCCAGGAAGTACCCGGGCCGCCGCCCCGGAGTGCACGCGAAGCCCCCGGTGCCGGCCGAGGAGCGGGCCCCGGTCAACGTCTGAACCAAACTGGTTCGCAGCTGCGTTCTTGTTCCACGCCTGTGACGGCACAAAGGTCGACTGTGGCCGGTCGACTTCTCGACTCGGCTCCGTCACTACGAGGCGAGGTTGATGAGCGCAGCAACCGTAACCACGGTCCCCCCAGATCCCATCGGCGCCGCCACGCCGGTCGAGTTCGCGATGCGCTTGCGCGCACTGATGACGGCTCGCCGCCGTTCCCTCGACAGCGTGGCCCGGCGCAGCCGTGACGCCGGCACCCCCATCTCCCGGGCCACGGTCCACAACCTGATCACCGCCGCCGGCTCACCTCGGCGGGACACGCTGGTCAGTTTCCTGCGCGGCTGCGGAGTGCCGCCGCGCGAGCAGATCCGCTGGCTGACCACGTTCGACGTGGTCTACCGCCCGCGGTAGGGGTCTGTCCCGCCGGCCACGCGCGGGGCGGCATGACCGGCAGGACAGATCGCTACTTGGTTGTCGCGGTGCATCGCTTTTGCCGGGGCGGTGCACCGCGGCGCTTCTACTACAGATCACGACGGCCTACCGATCCTGGCCGGCCGCCATCACCTTCCGGATCGCCTGCCGGGTATGGCAGGGCGGCTACACCTTGAAGCGGGCGACGATGTGGGCCAGCTCGGTGGACATCCGGGACAGGCGGCCGGCGGCCTGGGTTGCCTCGCTGACGCCGACGCTCGTCAGCTGGACCGATGAAGCCACCTCGTTGATCGTGGTGGCCACCTGGCCGCCCGCCGAGGCGGCCTCGGAGACACTGCGGGTCATCTCGTTGGTCACCGCGGTCTGTTCCTCCACCGCCGAGGCGATGGTGGCCTGGAAGTCGTTGATCTGTGCGATCGTCTCGCTGATCTGCTCGATCGCGATGATCGCCCCGCCGGTGTCGGCCTGGATCGCGGCCACCCGGCGGCTGATGTCCTCGGTCGCCTTCGCGGTCTCCTGGGCCAGGTCCTTGACCTCGGTGGCGACCACGGCGAAACCCTTGCCGGACTCGCCGGCCCGGGCCGCCTCGATGGTGGCGTTCAGGGCGAGCAGGTTGGTCTGATCGGCGATCTGGGTGATCACCTTGATCACGTTGCCGATCTCGGTGGAGGAGTCGCCCAGTTTGGCCATCACGCCGCTGGTGGCGGCGGTGATGTCGACGGCCCGGGCGGCGACCCCGGCGGCCTGGGTGGCGCCGTGGCTGATCTCCCGGATCGACGCGCCCATCTGTTCGGCGCCGGCCGCCACGGTGCGGATGTTGTCGGACATCAGGGCGGCCGACTCGGCCACCACGGTGGCCTGCCGGGCGCCGGCCTCGGAGCTGGTGCTGCTCTGGCCGCTGGTGGCGGCGAGCGATTCGGCGGCGTCGCCGAGGGCGGCCGCGTGCCGGGCGAGGTCGCCGACCGAGGTGCGCAGCGAGTCCGCGGCCCGGCGCAGGCTGCCGGCCATCTGGCCGAGTTCGTCGGTCTGGTCGACGTCGGCGTCCCGGGTCAGGTCACCGTCGGCGACCGCCTCCAGCACGGCCGACACCCGCCGTAGCGGCCGGACGATCATCCGGGCGACCATCAGGGCCAGCACGATCGCGGCGAGCAGGCAGACCGCGAACGCGGAGGCGAGCACGATCCGGGTGTGGGTGACGGTGTTCTCGAAGCCCCGGCCGGCGATCAGGGCCTGGTTGGCCCGGTCGATCTCGTCGGCGAGCAGCGTCTCGTACGTCTTGCGCAGGTCCCGATTGGCGCCCATGGCCACGGTGATCGCCGCCTGCCGGTTGCCGCCGAACGTGGTGAACTCGGTCGCGAGGGCCGCGAACCAGGCGTCCGTCGCCGTCTGGATCTTGTCGATGGTGGCCTGCTCGGCCCCGTTGCCGAGGGCGCGGGCGTTGGCCAGGTCGGCGTCGACGGTCTCCTGGCGGCCGAGCGCCTCGTCCCGGAACTTGGTGTCCCCGGCGATCAGATAGCCGCGCTCGTCGTTGGCGGCGGCCTTGGCGGCCAGCCCGGCCTCGTTGAGGCTGGTGATGTAAGGGACGCCCTGCCGCAGCTCGGCGTTGCGGGTGGACTGCAGGTCCCCGATGCCGGTCAGGCTGAGCACCCCGACCACGATCGTCCCGGCGATGCCCACCGCCGCCACCGTCATGATCTTGGTCGAGACCCGTCGGTTCCGCACCCAGCGCACTGACCCCACGATGATCTGTTCGGCCGGACAGCGCCGCGCCGAATCCAGTTCACCTGTTGTTCACCTAAGGGCGGCGTAGAACTCCAGGTGCCGGCGGGCGGCCGCGTCCCAGGTGTGCGCGGCGGCGAGGGCCCGGCCGCGCTCGCGGCGGGCCGGGTCGGGTTCCTTGATCGCCGTGACGAGGGCCTCGACCAGCGAGGAGGGGTCGGTGCCGTAGCCGACCGCCGCGCCGAACACCTCGCGCAGCACCGGCAGGTCGCGCACCACCACCGGCACCCCGGCGGCGAGGGCTTCCATCGCGGCCAGCCCGAAGCCCTCCTTGGTCGACGGGAAGGCGAACGCGGCCGCACCCGCGACCAGCCCGGGCAGCTCGTCGTGCGGCACCGGCCCGAGCACCTCGGGCGTCACTCCCAGTGAAGCCGCGCGGGCCTCCCAGCGGGCGCGGTAATCGCGGTAATCGAAGAGCGTCTCGCCACCGGCGACGACCAGGCGCAGGTCAGGGATAAGATCACGGAGCTTTGCGTACGCCTGGAGCAGGTCCAGCGATCCCTTGCGCGGCTCGATCCCGCCTACCGAGAGCAAGTACTGCCCGTGCCGCCGGGACGGGACCGCCGCGGCGAAGCGGGCCGCGTCCACGCCGTTCGGGATCACCACGGGGTCGATCCCCCAGCCCGCCCTGACCTCGGTGGCGACCGCGGCCGAGACGCAGACGTGCGCGTACGGCCGGACGATGGCTCGCTCGTGGCAGGCGGCCAGCTCCGGCGTCGTGAACTCGTCGAGGTGGTGGACGGTGCGCACGCAACGGTCCACGGCGTTCGCGCTGATGCAGTCCTGGGCGTGCACCACGTCGTACGCAAGCGGGGTGAAGGCTTTTCGAAGGACCGCGATCGATCGCACGATGCGTTCGCCGACGCCTTCGCCGGAAATTTCGGGAAATTCAACGACTTCGATGGGTACGCCCACCGGGCGGAAAAGCTCGCCGCGACCGAGCGTCCAGATCGTGACGTCGGCGCCACGCTCGGCAAGGGCCTCGGCCAGGGCGAACGTGTGCACCACCCCGCCGCGCGGACGGGTCGAATAGGTGAGCAGAGCGATTCTCACCGCGCGCTCCGGTAGGTGTCCGGGCGCAGCTCGTGCAGGTGGCTCAGCACCCGGCGGGCGGCGGCGATCTCGGCCGCCACGTCCAGTTCGGCCACCGCCAGGCCGGCCTTCGCCCAGGTGCGGGCCAGGATGTTGCCGGCCGGGCCGACCACCTTGGCCTGGCCGAGGAAGCGCATGCCGCCGACCGCGCCGGTCTGGTTGGAGCTGACCACGACGATCTGGTTCTCGGCGGCGCGGGCGCAGTCGTAGAGGTCGAACAGGCGCGACTGGCGGTCCTGGTTGAGCTTGGGCGCCGCGTTGGTGATGCTGGCCGGCCAGGCGGAGAGGCAGGCGACGATCTGCGCGCCGTCGAGGGCCAGCGTGCGGGCCGACTCGGGGAACGTCTTGTCGTAGTCGATCAGCATGCCGATCCGGCCGACCGGAGTGTCGAACGCCGCGAACGTGTCGCCGGGCGCGTAAACCGTGCTCTCGGCGGCGGGCAGGTGGACCTTGCGGTGCCGGCCGAGGACGCCGTCGCCGCTGAGCGTGACGGCGGCGTTGTAGCGCAGGTCGCCGTCGGCCTCGCAGTAGCCGACGCAGACCACCATCTCCCGGGCCATCGCGGCGACCTGGTCCAGGATGGGATCGTCCGGTTTGAACGCGGGCGGCAGCGCGGCCGGGTCGGGGTGGCGCAGGTCGGCGAGGTAGCCGCCGATCGCCGCGTCGGGCAGCACGAGCAGGCCGGCCCCGGCGGCCCGGGCGTCGGCGATGAGCTTGCCGATCCGCCCGAGGTCGTAGTCGAGGTCACGCCCGAAATGCGCGGCGGCGGCGGCAATTCTCACGTGAGCGCCGGAACTTTGTAGGCGTCGGGCCTTCGGTCGCGCAGGTGGCCCATCGAGCGGCGGGCGGTGGTCAACGCTTCGGTGACATCCACTTCGGCCACTGCCATGCCGGCGACGGTACCGGTGGTGGCCAGCACGTCGCCGCCCGGGTCGACGATCTTGGCGCTGCCGACGAACCGCATCGAGCCGAATGTGCCGGACTGATTGGCCGACAGCCAGACCACCTGGTTCTCCAGCGCGCGGGCCCGGTCGAAAAGATCGAACCGGCGGGTCCAACGGTCGTCGGCGAGATCGGCGGGCGCGTTGGTGCGGCTGCCGGGCCAGGCCGACACCACCACGATGATCTCGGCGCCGTCCAGGGCGAGCGCCCGCGCCGACTCCGGGAACGCCTTGTCGTAACAGATCATCAGGCCGAGCCGGCCGACCGGGGTGTCGAACGCGGCGAACGAGTCGCCGGAGTCGTAGCTGGCGTTCTCCCGCAGCGGCTGATGCACCTTGCGGTGGTTGCCGAGCACCCGGCCGTCGTGCACGGCGACCACGCTGTTGTAGCGGCGGTCGCCGTCGGCCTCGCAGTAGCCGGCGCAGACCACCATGTCCCCGGCCAGCGCGGCCAGCCGGGCGATCTCCGGGCCGTCCACCCGCAGGGCGGGCGGTTCGTCAGCCCCGCCGTCCAGATGCGCTAGATATCCGCCGAGGCAGGCTTCGGGCAGGGCAAGCAGGTGTACGCCCTGGGCCCGCGCCTCGCCGATGAGATCCGCGATGCGCGCGAAGTCGCCTTCCAGGTCCCGATCGAACGGTGCGGCGACGGCCGCCATCCGGACGACGCTCATGATGCCATCCCCATTCCGGTGACACCGGCGTCCAGAGCGCCGGTGATCTCCCCATCCGGCCAGCGCAGGCGGACGCCCGAGCCGGCAACGAGTTCCCCGCAGTCGGCGGTGACCGCGGGCCCGGCGTCGCCGTCCGCGAGGGGGCCGGCGGTGAGCATGGCGAAGCCGGGGAAGCAGGTGAGCCAGTCGCCGGCGCTGGCCTCGGCCGGTCGTGGCACCCGGGCCACGTCGAGCAGGGCGCCGCAGCCGCTGGCCTCGGCGAGCATGCCGAGCGTCCCGGCGACCCCGGCCATCGACACGTCCTTGGCCGCGGACGGCTTCGCCCGGGCCACGAAGGTCTGCATCCGCTGCAGCTCGTCGGCGGTGCGGTCGCTGGTGGAGTCCCACTGCCGGCCGCCGTAGCCGGGCCGCCACCGGCCGCCGAGATCGGCGGTGAGCCGGACCCGCTGGCCGGGTCGCCCGCCGCCACCGGGCACCGGATGCGCGGTGCGGCCGAGGGCGGTGGCGGACAGCGCGGCCGGCACGCCGAGCTGGGTGTGGCCGCCGAGCACCGGGATCCGGTACGCCTCGGAGGCGCGCCGCAGCCCGCCGAGGATCCGGGCCGCATGGGCGGCGTCGCGGGCACCGACCGCGTTGAGCAGGCCGACCGGCGCCGCCCCCATCGCGGACAGGTCGTTGACGTTGACGAGCACGGCGCACCAGCCGGCCCAGTCGGGGTCGCGTTCCACCATGGACGGCAGGATCGCGTCGCAGGCGGCGATCAGGTCGGAGCCGGGCACCGGCGCACCGTCGTCGCCGATGAAGCCGGGGCCGCCCGGGGCGAGACCGGCGAGGAGGTCGCCGAGCGGATTCTTGGTGGCGGCGGCCAGCGCGGTCAGCCGGCGGATCGGCCAGCGCATCAGGGTGTGCGGCCGGTTCGCGACGGTGACGTGCCGGACCGGCTGCCAGCCGAGCCGGCGGAACATCGGCTCGTTGCGCCGCTGCACGGTGGCGTCGAAACGCAGGGCGCCCGCGCTCTCGGCGTAGGCGCAGGCGGCCCGGACCAGCGCCGGTCCGATGCCGAGGGTGCCCCGGGCGGCCGGGTCGACGACCAGGCGGCCGCCCTGCCACCAGCCGATGTCCGGGCCGTCCTCGGCCGGGCCGACCCGGACGCCGCCGAGCAGCTCGCCGCGGGCGGACCGGGCGACCAGCACGACGGTGCGCGGGTCGTCGTCCCGGTCGTCGCGGTCGGTCAGGTCGAAGAGGCCCTGCTCGCCGACGAACACCCGGCGCCGCAGTGCGTGGTAGCCGGCCGGGTCGTCGGCCGGTTCGACCATGAAGTGCGGCCCGACCAGGGCCGGTGCCAGATCGGCGGTGCGCGGCTCCTCGTTGAGGACCGGCCAGTCGCGGGCGGTCATCCGCCGGCCGCCTGCAGGACCCCGCACGCTCCGCACGCGGCACAGCCGGCCTTCTGGTCGGCGCCGAGCATCCCGGCGTCGCGCAGCAGGGCGCCCACCCGGGCGCTGATGTCGCGGATCAGCGACGGTGGCGGTGCCATCACGCCGTCGCGGCGGGCGAGGGTGCCGGCCATCGGGCGGAACGGCACCACGAACGGGTAGACGCCCCGCTCGATCAGCCGTGCCGCGCCCGCGACGAGGTCGTCCGGGTCCTCACCGAGGCCGACGAGCAGGTAGGTGGAGACCTGGTTGCGGCCGAACACCTCGACCGCGCGGTCCCAGGCCGCCTCGTACTCGGCCATCGGCACCGAACCCTTGCCCGGCATCCATTTCCGCCGGACGTCGTCGTCCAGCGATTCGACGTGGATGCCGATCGATGCGACCCCGGCGATCTTCAGCGCGTCGATCACCGCGAGGTCGCCGGGCGGTTCGATCTGGACCTGGATGGGCAGGCCCGGGACGGCGGCCAGGACCTCCCGGACGCAGCGGACCAGGTTGCGGGCACCGCGGTCCGGGCCGGTGGTGGTGCCGGTGGTCATCACCATCTGCTTGACGCCGTCGAGCCGGACCGCTGCTTCGGCGACCTCGGCGAGCTGGGCCGGAGTCTTGGCGGCCACCGTGGCGCCCGACCGCAGCGACTCCTCGATGGTGCAGAAACGGCAGCGCTGGTCGTCGGCGTACCGGATACAGGTCTGCACGACGGTGGTGGCGAGCACGTCCTTCCCGTGGAGACGGGCGATCTGCTCGTAGGAAATACCGTCCGCCGTCGACAAGTCATAAAATTTCGGGCGTCGGACGACTTCTAGCGACAGGCCGGTGTTGATCTCGCCGAGCCACACGCGGCCATCGCGTACGTCATAAGGGCTTGTGGGGTTGACCGGAAAAGCGGCATTCCGGCCGTCGACCACCACGTGGCCGTCGTCGCTGGGGCCGGCCCCCGCCGGCCGGCGCACGGGAGTGGGAACCCGCACGCCGGTAACGGCGAGGTTTGCGTGGACGTCGAGCGACATGTCAGAACATGTAGGTCGAGTTGATGATCGCGCCCTTGCGCGCGTAGTGGATCAGCGCGTCCTGCACGTCGAGCGGGTGCGTCGGGATGACCCCCTCGATCAGGTCCTCCTCGCGGGCTCCGTGCAGCGACAGGCCGAAGCGGCAGCAGTAGACCTTGCCGCCCTCGGCGATGAACGTCTTCAGCGAGTTGTTGATGTTGTGCTCGCCGGGGAACGCGGACGCGCCGGTGGTCGGGAAGCCGCGGGTGGCGAGGGCGTTCAGCGAGCCCGGCCCGTAGAAGTAGATCGCCGACTCGAACCCTTTCCGCAGCGCCCGGGTGGCCTGCAGGATCGCGACGAAACTGACCGACGACTCGTGCGCGATGCCGTGCACGAGGGTGAAGTAGCTCTGCCCCTCCTCGGCCTTGTAGTCGGGGAAGACCTTGGTGCCGCCGTAGATGGACGAGCCGTCCGGCAGCGCCGGGTGCGGGATCTCGTTGAGGCTCTGCTGCTCGAGTTCGTTCAGGTCGGTCATCGGGTTCCTCCGTAGAGCGTCTCGAAATTGGTCTGGAACACGGCCGTGGACAGTTCTCCCCCGTCGGCCGCCGCGCGCAGCCGGGCCAGCTCGCCGGCGTGGTCACCCCACGGCTCGTCGCTGGCGAACAGCACCCGGTCGTGGCCGAGGCCACGCCGGTCGATCTCGGTGACGAGCCAGCGGGGTGCGAACCCGATGGCCCAGGACAGGTCGGTGTAGACCCGTTTGCCGGCCGCGATCCAGTCGAAGAACCGCGAGCCGATCAGCTTGATGTGACCGCTCATCCCGCCGCCGAAGTGCACGAGATGGATCCGGACGTCGTCGCCGAACCGATCGACGAGCTTGCCGACCTGGTCGATGTCGCTGCCGGCGCCGGGCGAGGTGTGCACGTGGACCGTCAGGTCGTGCTCCTGGGCGGCCGCGAAGATGGTGGAAAGGCCGGGATCCTCGACGCCGCCGCCGAGCAGGAAGCTCAGCTTGAGCGCCCGCACTCCGGGCTCCCCGGCCAGCTTCAGCGCCTTAGCTGTGCGGGAAATGTCGCTTTCGCGAGCGGAGACCCACAGCCCGGCCCGGATCCGATCGTCCTTTTGCGCGGCCTCGACGACGAGCTCGTTGAAGCCGAACGCGACGTCCGGGTCGGGCACGCCGTAGTTCGGGATGACAAGGGCCCGGTCAGTGCCCTCACGATCAAGATCTTTTCGCAGCCCAGCGATGGTCCCGCGGGCGGTCACGTCCGGGTTGACCGCCGGTCCCCCATAGAACGGATAGGCCGGAAGTACGCCGAGATGGCGATGCGCGTCATACAAAGTCATGCCGCGGCCCACCACTCCACCTGCGGATACGTCTCGGTCGGCGTGCCCGCGAGCCAGCTGACCTCGTCGGTGAAGCGCTGCCGCCGCGCATCGAGAATGCGGGAACTGAGGTACGCGGCGTCCTGCGCCACCCCCGCGAACCGGCCCGACCCCCACGTCCACTGCCAGGGCAGTCCGAGGAAGTACAGGCCGGGGCAGCCGGTGACGCCCCGCTCGTGGGTCGGGTAGCCGCGCCCGTCGAAGATCGGCACCTCGATCCACCGGTGGTCCCGGTGGAATCCGGTCGCCCACACGACCGCGGAGATCCCGGAAGCGGCCAGGTCGAGCACGCTCGGGGACGAATCCGGTCGCCAGACGGGGACGTAGCGGGCCTCTGCCGGCGCCACGATCCCCGCACTGTCGATGTACCGATCGATCGCGTCCTTGATGCCCTCGGCGACGGCGTCCGCGTTGTCGAGGCTCTGCGCCAGGTCGCCGGCGAAGTCGAGCCGCGTCGCGGAGATCGCGCGCAGGTGCCCGTACAGCCGCATGCCGTCCCGGGCGAATGCCCGCAGGTCGATGTCGCGGCCGCCGTCCCGCCCGGTCATGTAGTGGTTGGCCCGCAGCCGCACCTCGTCGGCGTCGCCGAACTCGTCGATCCCGCGGGCGTAGTGCCCCATCTCGTCGAGCCAGGCGAGCGTGTCCCGCCCCCGGTAGCGACGGGCCGCGCGCGGGGCGCTGCCGACCGCGAGATGCACCTGCCGCCCGTCGAGGTGCAGGTCCTCGGCGATCTGACAGCCGGACTGCCCGGTGCCGACCACCAGCACCGCACCCGGCGGAAGCTGCCCGGAGTTCCGGTACTGCGACGAATGCACCTGCACCAGCTCGGCCGGCAGCCGTTCGGCGATCCGCGGCACGGCCGGCGCGTGATAGGGCCCGGTGGCGATGACGACCTGGTCGGCGGTGGTCCGGCCGGCCGACGTGTCCAATGCGAAAACCCCTGCTCGGGTACGCCGTAGCCGGGTCACCTCCACCCCTTCGAGGAGCGGCGGATCGAAACTGGCGGCGTACTTCTCCAGGAAGTCGACGACGTCCGCGCCGACCATGAAGCCGTCCGGGTCGTCGCCCTGGTAGGCGTACCCCGGAAGGTTGCATTGCCAGTTCGGGGTGACCAGGCAGAACGAATCCCAGCGGCGGGTGCGCCACTCGTGCCCGACGCGGTCCCGCTCGAACACCACGTGATCGACCCCGCGCTGCCGCAGAAGCCGGCTCATCGACAGCCCCGCTTGCCCGCCACCGATGACGGCGACGCTGTAATGGCTGTTCACGCCGTGATCCTCTCGACGGTGACGTCACCCTGGCCGTGTTCCGCCGCCCCGGCGGCAATCGCCGCGATCGAGGCCGCGGCCCGGCTGCACGGAAACCCGTAGGCCGCTTGCACCCGATCGCCGGCGATGGTGAGGGCGGCCCGGCTGCGGGCCACGAATTCGGCCACCGGAAGCGTCTGTCCGGCGTGGAAATAGTCCTCGACAACGGTCGAGGGCGAATAGATCTCTTGCGACTGGCCATCCGGCCACCGCACCGACACGTACCGTTCCGGCATGGCTCTCACCTGGCCGTTCTCGTCGCTGGTGAGCCCAAGTCAAGGCAGCGCGGATTTCCCCGTTGTTTCATCCGGAACAACCGGGCGTTAGATGGTCCTCACTGGGGCCGTCCGTTTCGGACGGGTTACCGGCGTGCGAAGCCCCTGACCCGGTCGGCCTCCGGGCTGTGCAGGGCGGTGTAGATCTCGATCGCCGTGCCGAAGTGGCGGTCGGCCTCGCCGGGCCGGCCGAGGGCCGCGCACGCCCGGCCGAGACCGGTGTGCGCCCGCGCCTCCTCGTAGCGATCGCCGATCTCGACGGCGGTGCCGAGGGCCATCCCGTACGCGCTGATCGCCTCCGCCGGCCGGCCGTCGGCGTTGGCGGCGTCGCCGAGTCCGTTGTAGGCGGAGGCGTCGCCCTCGCGGTCGCCGGTCTCGCGGAAGATGACCAGGGCCTGCTCGTGCAGCTCGACCGCGGCGGCGGTGTTGCCCCGGTCGGTCTCCAGGATGCCGATGCAGTCGAGGGTGAAGCCCTCGGTGGTGCGGTTGCCGAGCTGCCGCCCGATCGCCAGGGATTCGCGCAGGTGCAACCCGGCCGGTTCGAAGTCGCCGACCCGCCGTTCGGCGTCGCCGAGGCTGCTGAGCAGTTCGCATTCCAGCATCCGGCTGCCGGCCTTGCGGGCCAGCGCGAGCCCCTCGGTGTGGTGTTCGACCGCGCGGTCCGGCCGGCCGAGCATCACCTGGACCAGGCCGAGGCCGGCCAGCCCGCGCACCTCGCCGACCACATCACCGGCCTCCCGGTGCCGGTCCCGGGCCTCGGCGAAGTAGCCGGCCGCGGCCTCGTAGTGGCCGAGGCGTACCTCCAGCTGCCCGAGGTTGGTGAGGGTGGGCGCCTCGGCGGACCGGTTGTCGCCGCGCCGGAAGAGTTCCAGGGCCTGACGCAGGTGGTCGGCGCTCTCGTCGTAGCGGCCGAGCCGGGTGTACGCGGTGCCGAGCTGGGTGAGCACCTGCGCCTCGGCGGTGAGGTCGCCGGTCTGCTGGGCGACCGCGCGGGCGTGCCCGTGCAGGATCAGCGCGTCCGCGTTGTGCCCGCCGTTGAGGTAGCGGAACAGGGTCCGGGAGAGCCGGACGGTGTGCGCCGGGGAACGCTGGGCGGCGACCGCGATCAGGGTGACCCGTTCCCGGTTGAGCCAGGCGACCGCGTCGTCCGGGTCGGTGAGATCGGGTGCCGGGGTGGACACCGGGTCGACGGCCGGGCGGCGGTGCTTCTCGGCCGGGTGCAGCACGTCCATGGCGGCGGCCGCGGTGGCCAGGTAGTGGTCGAACAGCCGGGTCACGGCGGCCTGCCGGGCCCGGGGCGCGTCCTCGTCGCGGGTCCGCTCGGCGGTGAACGCGCGCACCAGGTCGTGGAAGACGTACCGGCCGGTCTCGGTGCGCTGCAGCAGGTGGTCGGTGGCGAGATCGTCCAGGTGCCCGCGTGCGGCGTCGAGGTCCGACCCGGCGAGCGCGGCCGCGGCGTACGCGTCGACGTCGTGCCCCGGATGCAGCGCGAGCAGTCGCAGCAGCCGGCGCCGGTCGGCCGGAAGGTGCTGGTAGGACAGGTCGAGCGCGAGCGAGACGCCGGTGTCGAGCCGCCGGTCGCGGTGGCGTTCGTCGAGCCGGTCGGCGTGGTCGGCGACGGTCCAGCCGGCGGTGGTGCGGATGTGCCCGGCGACCAGGCCGAGCGCGAGCGGCAGCCGCCCGCAGCGGTCGGCGACCCGGCCGAGCGCGCCGGGGTCGGCGCCGACCGGCACGCCCGCGACGGCCTGGCCGAGGAACGCGGCCGCCTCCGCGTGGCTGAACACGTCGAGCGCGATCCGGCGGGCGCCGGGCAGGTCGAGCCGGCGCCGGCTGGTGACGATCGTGCGGGTGCCGGCCAGCAGCGGCCGCACCTGCTGTTCGTCGACGGCGTTGTCCAGCACCACCAGGGTGCGCCGCCCGGCGAGCAGGTCGGCGTAGTGCGCGGCGCGCCCGTCGAGGTCGTGCGGCATCCGCTGGGCGGGCACGCCGAGCAACTCGAGGAAGCTCTCCAGGACGGCGGCCGGGTCGGCCGGCGGCTGGGCCGGGTGGAAGCCGCGCAGGTCGGCGAAGAGCACCTGGTCGAACGGGCCGAGCAGGTGCCCGGCGTGGATGGCGAGGCGGGTCTTGCCGACCCCGGCCATGCCCTCGACCGCGACGACCGGCGGCGCGTCCCGCAGCCGGGCCAGCTGGGCGGCCCGGCCGGTGAACTCGGCCAGGTCGTCGGGCAGCCGGTCCTGCGCGCGGACCTGGGCGGCGGCCCGCGATTCGCCGCTGACCACGCGCAGCGCCTGCCGCCACTGGGCGACGTAACCGGCGTCCGGGTGCAGGGCCTGGGCGACCGCGGCGATCAGGTCGGCGTTGACCCGGCGCCGCCCGGTCTTGAAGCAGTCGACGACGGTGCCGCGCCGGGCGAGCTCGGCGGCCGGGCGGCCGGCCGCGGTCCAGCCGGCGTTGATCCGCTGGGTGATGACGTCGAACGACGGGTTGCCGGCCCAGATCTTCAGGGCTCGCAGCAGCACGACCAGATCGTCGAGGGTCGCGGCCGCGCCCGGGTCGGGCAGCCCGGCGTCCGGATTCGTTTGGATTTCCCCGCCGCCGCTCGGTGACGCTGAAGAATCGTCGTCACGCACGTCGATGGACATTACTCCACGACGGCGGGACGGGGTGCCGACACGGGGGTGGCACCCCAGGGATCCCGCGCCCGGGCGGTCGGGGACGTCCGACCGTCCGGGCCGGCCATCCACTATTGAATCCTATCTATCCGACTGGTTAGGTTCCTCCAAAGAGCATCGGCGATGCGTGGAGGTATTCCGTGGGTGAGAACCTGTCCCGTCGTGGTGTGATCGCCGGCCTGGCCGGGCTGGCGTCCGGTGCCGCGGCCTTCACCGGCGCGCCCGGCGAGCAGCCATTCGCCGCCGACCCGAGCCTGAGGTCGAGGCGCCGCCCCAACATCCTGGTGATCCTCGGCGACGACCTCGGCTGGGCCGACCTGAGCAGTTACGGCTCCACCCACATCAAGACCCCGCACCTGGACGGCCTGGCGGCCGGCGGCATCCGCTTCACCGACGGCTACTCGGCCGCCGCGGTCTGCTCCCCCACCCGCATCGCGCTCTACACCGGCCGCTACCCGGGCCGCCTTCCCGGTGGCCTGCCCGAGCCGATCGGCGCACACACCCCGGACAACGGCATCCCGCCCACGCATCCCACGCTCGCGTCCCTGCTCAAGCGGGTCGGCTACGCCACCGCCATGTTCGGCAAGTGGCATTGCGGGTTCCTGCCCTGGTTCAGCCCACTGCGCTCGGGCTGGGACGAGTTCTTCGGCAACGCCACCGCGCTGTTCCACTTCGACGGCGGTTCCCTCGACATCTACCGCAAGATGGTGGAAAACATGGACCGCAACGTCGGCAAGGTGCTGGCCGCGCTGCGGGAGACCGGCCAGGACCGGGACACGATCGTGCTGTTCTCCAGCGACAACGGCGGCGAGCGCTTTTCTTACTACTGGCCGCTGAGCGGCGGCAAGGGCAACCTGAACGAGGGCGGCATCCGGGTGCCGAACATCCTGCGCTGGCCGGCCCGGCTGCGCTCGCACCAGGTGAGCCACGAGCCGGTGGTCACCCAGGACTGGACGGCCACGCTGCTCGAGCTGGCCGGCGCGCGCCCCGACCCGGCCTATCCGGGCGACGGGGTCAGCCTGGCCGGCTATCTGCTGCGCGGCGACCGGGCGCCGGCCCGCGACCTGTTCTGGCGCACCCACGACGCGGGGGCGCTGCGCCGCGGCAACTGGAAGTTCCTGCGCGACAAGACCACCGCGGAGGACACCCTCTTCGACATCCGGGTCGATCCGCGCGAGCAGGCCGACCGCTCGGCCGCGAACCCGGCCCTGGTCGCCGAGCTGAGCGCCAGGTGGGAGTCGATCGACGCGAACCTCCTCCCCTACACCTAGTTGAAGGGCGGCCGGTTGACCCCGTAGTAGGCGTGGATCTGGGACGCGCGCACCTCGGTGCGCGCCACGATCATCGCGACCGTGCCGACCACCGCGGCGCAGCCGAGCAGGCCCCACAGGGTCTTGTGCCACGGGTCGCCGGCCGCCAGCAGGCCGCAGAGCAGCACGACGAGCCCGCCGACGCCGGTCGTCATCTGCAGCTCGCGCAGGAACGTGTGGAACAGGTCGTGGGTGCGCCGGGCCGACCCGAAATGCGACTGCGGCGACCATTTCGCGGTGATCCAGAGCCCGGCCATGGTCAGGAACCAGAACGCGGCCAGCCAGGTGCACCAGGAGCTGACGTCGCCGAGGAAGAAGGCGGGCGGGATCTCCAGGCCGGCGATGGCGAACGGCAGGAAGCAGTCGAGGAAGCTCGGCGCCCAGCGGATCAGCACGCTCATCGTCAGGTAGTAGTAGAAGACCGTGACGAACACCAGCAGCAGCGCGATGCCCTGCACCGCGACCAGGAAGGTCGGCTTCGGGAAGGTGTTCTGGGCGAGCAGGGCGAGAGCGACGCCCTGGATGATGCTGATGATCGTGATGAAGCCGTTCGGCGAGACCTCGAGCGACCGCCGGATGAGGACGTCACGGTTGAGCGCCTGGATGGCCTCGCCGCGCGCCGGTTGCTCAGCGTGCTCAAAATCGACCGGGTTGAGGTGAGTGTCCGGTGACGTTGCGTATCCACGTCGGCTGGTGACGACATGGTTGAGGTAGCTCCTCGGCTCGGGTGAGCGTCGATGTTTGGCGCGCGCGAAGTCGTGTGATTCAGCTGCCACGCGACCCATCATGGACTATGCGTCAATACCTCTTAAGATCGCTTTCCCGGGCCCGTTCTGAGCTGCCTTTACGCAGTTCAGGCCGCATCTCGGCCGGCGCCCATATGATCACCCGCGAACTGTCAAGTGTGCGCATGCGATGATTTCCGAATAGGGGCCCGGGAAAGCCGGAAAACGGCAGCTCACCGCCACTATTAATGATTACCGTCCGCTACGGCCATTCCCCGCCGATCAGGACGGCGATTACCGAGCGCCACGTGCAGTTGAAGCACAAAGGACCAAAGACCACGGCGCCGGCCGGGTGCGGCGGTGCGGACGGCGGCCACGTTCGCGGACACCACGACCGCCATGCCGAGCCATTCGTGCAGGTCCAGGACCTGGCCCAGGAGAACCAGGCCGGCCAGGGCGGCCAGCACCGGGTGGACGCTCATGAAGACGCCGAAGAAGCGGGACGGGACGCGGCGCAGCACGATCAGGTCGGCCGCGTAGGGGACGACCGAGCTGAGCAGGCCCGCGCCGACCGCGTAGAGGACGCCGGTGGCGTCCATCCGGCCGCGGGCGATCAGCACGGCGGCGACCGGCAGGTAGGCGACCGCCGACACCAGGGTCGCGGCGGCCGGGGCGGCGAGGCCGGGGATGCGGGTGCCGGCCAGGCGATTGAGCAGGATGTACGCCGCCCAGCAGACCGCCGCCAGCACCCCGAGCCCGACGCCGAGGTAGTCACTGGTCGGACCGGGCAGCACCAGCACGTACACCCCGGCGCAGGCGGCGAGCGCGCACAGCAGGTCGATCCGGGTGCGCGACCCGGCCAGCGCCACGGACAGGGGCCCGAGGAATTCGAGGGTGACGGCGAGGCCGAGGCCGACCCGGTCGATGGCGGTGTAGAGGCTGAGGTTCATGGTGGCGAAGACCAGCGCCAGCAGCAGCACCGGCCACCACTGCGGCCAGGTGAAGCGGCGCAGGTCGGGCCGGGCGATGGGGAGAAGCACGGCCGCCGCCACGAACTGCCGGACCGCCACCACCCCGGCCGGTCCGATGGTCGGGAAGGCGTGCGCACCCACCGCCGCGCCGACCTGGTTGCTGGTGGCGCTGGCGAGCATGGTGGCAACGCCGCTGAGAAGTCGCCGCTCGGTCATACGCTCCAGCATCGGCGGCGGCGACTGATACCGGAAATGCATGGGCCGCCGCACTTATACGCTGAGCGTATGGATGTGCAGGTGCGCCGGTTGCGGGTGTTCATCGCGGTGGTGGAGGCGGGGACGTTCACCGACGCGGCCGTGGCGCTCGGCGTCTCCCAGGCGGCGGTGTCGAGGTCGGTGGCCGCGCTGGAGGCGGCCCTCGGCGTACGCCTGCTGCAACGCACCACCCGCCATGTCTCCCTCACCGTGATCGGCACCCAGGTCCACGCGGCGGCCCGCCGCGTGCTGGAGGAGGTCGCCCACCTGGAGCAGATCGTCGCCACCGACGGCGCCGAACTGCGGATCGGCTACGCGTGGGCGGCGCTCGGCAAACACACCCGCCGCCTGCAGAAGACGTGGGCGGCCGCGCACCCGGACGTGCCGCTGGTGTTCGTGCAGTCGTCCACGCTGACCGCGGGCCTGAGCGACGGCACCGCCGACGTCGCGGTGGTCCGCAAGCCGCTGGACGGCGACGCCCGGTTCGCGACGGCACTGGTCGGCACCGAGTCCCGGGTGGCCGCGGTGGCCACCGACAACCCGCTGTCCCGCAAGCGTTCGGTGCGGCTGGCCGACCTGAGCCGCTACACGGTCGCCATCGACGACCGCACCGGCACCACCACCCCGGACCTGTGGGCGCCGGGAGCGGGCCCGGCCCGGATCCGCACCACGCACGGCGTCGACGAGTGGCTGACCCTGATCGCGGCCGGCCAGGCGGTCGGCCTGACCTCGGAGGCCACCGCCAACCAGAACCCACGCCCGGGCGTCGCCTACCGCGCGGTGCGCGACTCGGCCCCGATCCTGGTGTGGCTGGCGTGGTGGCGCGACAACCCGCCACCCCTGCTGCCGGACCTGCTGACCATGACGTGCGAGGCCTACCGACCGTAGGCTTTCCGGGGCACCGTACATAGAGGACTGTCGCCTAGGCTGAGGGCGTGGATCACGAGGTGATCGTCGTCGGGGGCGGGCCGGTCGGACTGTTCCTCGCCTGCGAGTTGCGCCTGGCCGGGGTCTCGGTCGCGGTGCTGGAGCAGCGCGCCGAGCGCGGCCCGCACACCAAGGCGATGGCCGTGCACGCCCGCACCGTCGAGCAGCTGGCCATGCGCGGTCTCGCCGAGCCGCTGCTGACCGCCGGGGTGCGGCTGCCGAGCTGGCATTTCGGCTTCCTGGGCACCAAGGTCGACTTCACCGGTCTCGACTCGCCCTACCCGTTCGTCCTCTCCCACCCGCAGAACCGCACCGAGGCCCTCCTCGAAGAGCACGCCACCGAGCTGGGTGCCACGGTCACCCGAGGCGAGCAGGTCACGGCCGTTTCGCAGGAGAACGATGGCGTACGCGTGGAGAGCGCGACCGGCACCACGAGGGAGGCGAAGTGGGTCGTCGGGGCGGACGGAGCCGGCTCGGCGGTCCGCACCTCGGCCGGCGTCGCGTTCCCGGGCATCGAGCCGAGCTTCTACTCCTACCTGGGCGACGTGCTCGCCGACTCCCCGCCGCCGCCCGGCTTCCACGTGGTCAACGAGCACGGCGCGATGATGGTGGCCCCGATGCCCGGCGGCGTCTACCGGATCGCCGGCTACGACCCCGCCCACCAGGAGCACGACGGCCGCCGCGAGATCACCCTCGACGAGCTGCGCGGCATCTGCGAGCGGATCGCCGGCCGCGACTTCGGCATCCACGACCCGCTCTGGCTGTCCCGCTTCGACAACACCACCCGGGTCGCCGAGTCCTACCGCCAGGGCCGGGTGCTGCTGGCCGGGGACGCCGCGCACATGCACTTCCCGGCCGGCGGCGTCGGCCTCAACCTGGGCCTGCAGGACGCCATCAACCTGGGCTGGAAGCTGGCCGCGGTGATCCAGGGCCGGGCCGGCGAGGAGCTGCTCGACTCCTACGACACCGAGCGCCGCCCGTGGGGTGACGACGTGGCCCGGCACACGATGGCCCAGACCGCGCTGATCACCGCGACCGGCCCCGAGGGCCTGGCCCTGCGCGAGCTGCTCAGCGGCCTGCTCGCCGACTTCCCGGCGGTGTCCGACCGGCTGGCCCGCCGACTGGCCGCGATCGACGTGTCCTACCCGCCGGCCGACCCCGGCGCGCACCCCTTGACCGGCACCCGGGTGGCCGAGGCCGACCTGCCCGACGCGCGGCCGGTGCTGCTGTCCCCGCGCCCGCTGCCGCACGCCTCGATCACCGCCACCCGCCTCGGCATCCGGGTGGCCAGCGGCCCGGCCACGATGATCGTCCGGCCGGACGGCTACGTCTGGTGGGCCACCGATGACGACGACCCGGATGCGGCCGCCGGCGAAGCACTGGAAAACCTAGGGGTCACCTTCTAGGGCGGCGAGCCGCTGCGCGAAGCCGGCCAGCAGGGCGGTCAGGCCGGCCTCGAAGCCGTCGTGCACGCGCACCGCCGGCCCGGTCAGGACCCGGGTGAGCAGCGGATAGTCGCCGTCGGCGGGGACCGCCGGGGCGCCGCTGAGGGCCGCGCCGAGCACGTAGGACTCCACCGCGGTGATCACGTGCATCACCTCGTGGTCCGGCCAGCCGGCCCGCAGCAGGCAGCCGACCGCCGCTTCGTACTGCCGCAGCAGCGCGCCGGTGCGCACCGGCGCGGCGGCCGGCAACCGGATCGCGTGCGGGTGGGCGGCGAACGCGGCCAGGTAGGAGCGTGCCCACGCGGAGAGCGCCTCGGGCCACGGGGTGAGCGCGAACGGGGTGTGGTCGATGCCGGCGACGACCAGGTGCCGGACGCCTTCGACGATTGCCTCTTTGTTCGGTACGTGCGTGTAGAGCGACGGCGCCCGGACCCCCAGATGGCTCGCGAGCTGGGCGAGGCTGAAGGTGCCTTCCCGGTCGATCAGCTCGAGGGCGGCCGCATAGATCGTCTGCTGGTCGAGGGTCTTTGCCATCCTCGCGTTTCCTGATCTTGACGAAGGGCGTCCTCTGCGCGAACCTAACGTCGTTAGGAATTTCCCTAACGGCATTAATAACGGCAGCTAGGAGACTTGGTGACAACGCGGCGAGTGTACGTCAACGGCCTGGCCTGGAATGGTCAACGAGCCCGGCCGGCCGACGTGCATGTCGCGGGTGGAGTCATCGAGGCGGTCACCACCCCGGGCGCACTGCCGGCCGCGAAGGGCTCGGAGATCCACGACCTGGACGGCGGCGCGCTGCTGCCCGGTTTCGGCGACGCGCACGCCCATCCGCTGATCGGCGGCCTGGAGGACCGGTACGCCCCGATCCGCGGATCGCGCACCGTCGCCGAGGTCCGCGACCGGGTCCGCGCCTACGCCCGGGCCCACCCCGACCAGCGGCTGATCTACGGCGAGGGCTTCGAGCTGACCCTGGCCCCCGGCGGCGTGTTCCGGGCCGCATGGCTCGACGAGGTGGTCGCCGACCGGCCGGTCGTGCTGCGCTCCAGCGACATCCACACGGTCTGGTGCAACACCGCGGCGCTGCGCCGGGCCGGCCTGCTGCACCTGGCCGACGACCCGGTCGACGGCCGGCTCGACCGCGACCCGGACGGCACCCCCTGCGGCACCCTGCGCGAGTGGGGCGCGTTCCAGCCCGCCCTCGACCTGGTGCCGGCGCCCGGCCCGGCCGACAAGACGCTCGCCCTGCGCCGTGCGTCCCGCCGGCTCGCGGCGGCCGGCGTCACCTGGGTGCAGGACGCCTGGGTGGAGGCCGCCGACGTGCCCGCCTACGTGGACGCGGCCCGCACCGGCGGGCTCTCCACCCGGATGAACCTGGCGCTGCGCGCCGACCCGCACACCTGGCGCGAGCAGCAGGAACACTTCCGTTCGCTGCGGCACGACACCCTTTCCGACGGCGTTTCGGTACGCACCGTGAAGTTCTTCGCCGACGGCATCGTCGAGGGCGGCACGGCAGCCCTGCTCGACCCGTACCTGGACGCCGACTGCTGCGGGCTGCTCAACTGGGAACCGGCCGAGCTGGCGGCGGCGGTCACCGCGTTCGACGCCGACGGCTTCCAGGTGCACATCCACGCGATGGGCGACGCCGGGGTGCGGACCGCCCTGGACGCGGTGGAGGCCGCGACCCGGGCCAACGGCCCGCGCGACCGCCGCCCGGTCCTCACCCACCTGCAACTGGTCGACCCGGCCGACCTGCCGCGCTTCAGTGAGCTGAACGTGATCGCGGTCTTCCAGCCCCACTGGGCCCGCCCCGACGCGGTGATGACCGACCTGACCCTGCCCCGGCTCGGCGACGAGCGCGGCGACCGCCGGTACGCGATCGCCGACATGCTCGCCACCGGCGCGACGGTCGCGTTCGCCAGCGACTGGCCGATCACCCGCCCCGAGCCGCTGCACATCCTGTCCACCGCCGCGACCCGCGGCGGCTGGCTGCCCGACCAGCGGGTCGGCGTGGCCCGCGGCGTCCGCTGCTACACGAGCGGCACCGCCCACCTGGCCTTCGAGGAACGCACCCAGGGCTCGATCCGCCCGGGAATGCGCGCCGATCTGGTCCACCTGGGCGCCGACCCGACCGGCATCGACCCGGCCGCCCTGCCGGCCGTCCCGGTCCGCGGCACGTGGCTGGCCGGCCGGCGCACCGCCTGACCGCCGCTACCGGGGCCGGACCCCGTAGATCAGCAGGTAGCTCACCATCCAGAACTCGCCGATCGAGGCCGGCACCACCAGCACGGCGGCCACCCCGGGCCAGATGCCGGCCACGAAGGTGCTGAGCACGTAGCCGATGCCGCCGGCGATCAGCACCCAGCCCAGCGGCCGCGGCATCCAGCCGGTGGTGAGCACGGCCCAGCCCATCGGGATCAGCCACAGTCCGAAGAAGATGCCGCCGACGCTCCAGAGGTGGCCGCTGACCAGGTAGAGCAGCTGGACCGTGCCGGCCGCGTCGCCGAACGGGTCGTCGGCCACGTCGACGGCGGTCGCGAGCAGGGCCGCGCTCGTCAGGATCGCCAGCGCGTTGGCCAGGCCGAACTCCGCGATGCCGGCCGCCGCGTTCGGCCGTTCCTCCCGGAACAGCACGTAGAAACCGGCCGCGGCCAGCGCCTGGGTGAGCACGACCAGCAGTTCGAGGGCGACGCCGAGCTGGGCCAGGGGCTCGTGCGCGGTGAGGTTGGCGAGAGTGGCCTGCGGGTCACCGGCCACGAACAGCACCGACCGGACGGTGAGGAAGCCGGCCGCGCCGGCCACGGCGAGGCCCAGATAGAAGAGACCGGTGACGCGAGCCTTACGTTGTAAGGTAGCCATACAACGTAAGGTAGGCAGTCGTGTCAAGGGAACCGCTCAGCCGCGAACGCGCCCTCGCCGCGGCGGTCGCGCTCGTCGACGCCGAGGGCCTGAAGGCGCTGACCATGCGCCGCCTGGCCGCGGGCCTGGGCGTGGAGGCGATGTCGCTCTACCACCACGTACCCGGCAAGGAAGGTCTTCTCGACGGCCTGGCCGAGACGGTGATCGCGGAGATCGCGGCGGCGGTGGGCGCGGCCGGCCAGAGCGGCGACTGGCAGGCCCAGCTCCGGCAGCGTTTCCTGCTGGCCCGCGACGTGATGCTGCGCCATCCATGGGCGCCGGCCCTGCTCGGCTCCCGGCCGGCCATCCCGCCCGCGCTGTTCGCCTACTACGACGAGATCGTCGGCACGCTGACCGCCGGCGGCTTCCCGCCGCACCTCGCGCACCGCGCGCTGCACGCCTTCGGCACCATGGCGCTCGGCTTCGTCCAGGAGCTCTTCACCCCCTCCGGCACCGACACCGACGCATCGGAGGCCGACCTCGCCGCGATGGCGGCGGCCATGCCGCACCTGACCGCCATGATGGCCGCCGAGCTGCACGACGCCGCCGATCCGACGCTCGGCTGGTGCGACACCCAGGTCGAGTTCGAGTTCACCCTCGACCTGCTGCTCGACGGCCTGCGCCGGCGGCTCTACGTCTGATCGGCGCCGTTGCGCTCGGCGAGCACCCGCAGCAGCGGCGGGGCGTCGTACCGGTCGAGCACCACCTCGACGAAGCAGAGCGTGTGGGTCGCCTCGGCCGCCGCCTCCAGAGCGTGACGCAACTCGGCTGCGGTGTGTGCCCGCCGGTAGTCGGCCTTCGGCCCGGCGAACCCCTCGACGAGCGTGCCCCACTCCCAGGCCGCGACGTCGTTGTAGCCGGCGTCCGGGCTCTGCAGGGCCCGCTCGATCGTGTACCCCTCGTTGTTCAGCAGCACGATGATCGGGTTGATCCCGGCCGCGGCGATGGTGCTCAGCTCCTGCACGGTCATCTGCGCGGCGCCGTCCCCGATGAACAGCACCGGCCGCCGCTCCGGTTCGGCGAGCCCCTGCCCGAGCACGGCCGGCAGCGCGTAGCCGATCGAGTTCCAGATCGGCTGGGCGACGAAGACGGTGTCGGCCGGGAAGGTCAGCGACACCGCGCCCCAGAACGACGTGCCGGTGTCGGCGAGCACCGCGGTCCCGGCCGGCAGCCACCCCTGCACGGTCTGCCACAACGCCGCCTGGGTGAGCGGCGCGTCCGGCGCGGGCGCCGGAACAGCGAGTTTCGGCGCACGCTGCGGAAGCACGAAACGCTTGGCGGAAAGAAGTTCCACGAGTACGTGTACGGCGTCCGCGAAGTGCACGGGGTACACCTCGTCGACGCCGATCGTGGCCGCCGTCGCACCGACCGTCACCACCTGGTCGTCGACCGGCCGGTGGGTGAAGAAGCCGGAGAGTACGTCGGTGGCGACGGTGCCGAGCTCGATCACGAGGTCGGCCCGGCCGACGAGGTCCGCGGTGTCCTGGTCGACCATGGTGCCGGCGTAGTCGCCGTAACTTAGCGGGTCGTCGGCGTCGATGACGCCCTTGGCGGCGAGGGTGGTGACGATCGGAACGCCGACCGCGGTCAGGTCGGCCGCCCCGAACCGGCTGACCAGGTGGCCGGCCACGATCACCGGGCGCTCGGCCGCGTCGATCAGCGGCTTCAGCGCCGCCGCGAACGCCGCCGGGTCGGAGGCGCCGGTCAGCGGGTTCGCCAGCGGCGCCGGGTCGACCGGGAGGGTGGCCAGGTCCATCGGGATGCTCAGGTAGACCGGCTTGCGGTTGATCATCGCGGCGGCGAGCGCGGCGTCGATCTGCGCGGTGGCGCGGTCCGCGGTCACCGTCTCCTGGTGCACGGTGACCTCGGCGTACGCCCGGGAGAAGCGCCCGAACTCACCGTCGGCGAGGGTGTGATGAACGAGCCGGCGCGCAGCGACGGCGGAGGTCGACGGGCTGCCGGCGATGTGCACCACCGGAACGTCCTCGGCGGCGCTCCCGGCGACCGCGTTGAGCGCGCTCAGCTCCCCCACACCGTAGGTGGTGACCAGCACCGCGAGGCCGCGGCTACGGGCGTACGCGTCAGCGGCGTAGCCGGCCCCCAGCTCGTTGGGTGATCCCACCCAGGCCAGCCCCGGCACCTGGGTGAGGTGGTCGAGGAGGGTGAGGTTGAAATCGCCCGGCACCCCGAAGAGGTGCCCGACTCCGGCTTGCCGGAGGCGGCGCCCGAGGTATTCGGCCAGGGTGATCGTGGATGCCATGCGCCTACCGTGCGTTCCGCAGGTCAGGATGCGCAATAGATCTTGTTTTTGTTGAGCATTCTGCTTCGATGAATCGCCATCGGGTTCGCTATGTTGAGCATCATGACAGCTCTCGACCCGACCGACGCACGGATCCTGCTGGCCCTCGACGACAACCCGCAGGCGACGGTCGTGGCCCTGGCCGAGCAGCTGGGCCTGGCCCGCAACACGGTGCACGCCCGCTTGCGCCGGATGGAGTCACTGGGCCCGCACAGCCGCCGGGTCGAGCCGGAGGCGCTGGGCTACCCGTTGATGGCGTTGATGACGCTGTCGATCAGCCAGCGCGACCGCTCCCACGCCGCCACGTCGCTGGGCGAGATAGCCGAGGTGATCGAGCTGCTGGCCACGACGGGCGACGGCGACCTCCTGGCCAGGGTGGTGGCCCGGGACACCACCGACCTGCACCGGGTGACGGAGTCGATCCTGGCCGTCCCCGGCGTGGTCCGCACCAGCACCGCGATCGTCCTGCGCCAGGTGGTGCCGCTACGCCTGTCCCCCTTGCTGAGGCGACTCGCCGCGAGCTGAAAGACCGGGCCGGGTGCCGGACATACGTGAGGGTGGAGCTTGTGAAGACCGACCAGCGGCGGGCCCGGTTCGAGGCCCTGGCGCCGGCCGTCATCGAGGCGGTACGCCGGTATCTGGCCCGGCGCACCGACCCGGCGACCGCCGACGACGTGCTCTCCGAGACGTTGCTGATCTGCTGGCGGCGCCTTGACGAGATGCCGGCCGAGCACCTGCCGTGGGCGTACGGCGTGGCCCGCAACTGCCTCGCCAACGCCGAGCGGTCCCACCGCCGCCAGGCGCGGCTGTTCGCCCGGATCTCGGTGCTGGACCCACCGCCGGCCACCACCGACGGCCCCGAGCCACCCGACGAGGAGCTGGCCACGGCGATCGGCCGACTGCGCGACGAGGACGCCGAGTTGCTGCGCCTGTGGGCCTGGGAGGAGCTGGCCCCGGCCGAGATCGCGGTGACCCTCGGCATCACCGCGAACGCCGCGTCGATCCGCCTGCACCGCGCCAAACAGCGCCTGCGCGACGAGTTACGAAAGACCGGCGGCACCGCCGGACATGAGGAGTCGACCGAAGGGAGAAGGCCATGACCGACGACGACCTGCGCAGCCGCCTGCGCAACGCCGACCCGGCCCCATCGCCGGCACCACTGCCTCCCGACCGAGTTGCCCGACTCCTGGAGAAAACGATGTCCGCCGACGTAGCCACGCCCACCACCCACACCCCCACCGCACCCCGCCGCCGGCTGCTGCCGGTACTGGCCGCCGCGGCCCTGCTGCTGATCGCCGGAGCCGGCTGGCTGATCTTCCGCCCCGACCAGCCGATCGAGAGCAACCTCCTGACCGCCCCGGCAACGGCCTCCACCCCCGCGGTGGCGCCGGTGCTCCTGGCCGCCCCGGCCGGCGGCAGCGCCAAATGCATGGAACCCCAGGCAGCCCACCTGGCCACGAACGCCGACTTCGCTTTCGCCGGCACCGTGACCACCATCGACAAGAACGACGTGGTCACCCTGTCGGTGTCCAAGGTCTACAAGGGCACGCAGACCACGCTGGTGCAGGTCGACCAGGCCCCGAACACCTCGGAGACGATGCTGGGCAGCGGCACGTTCGAGGTGGGCAAGAGCTACCTGGTAGCCGCAAACGAGGGCACCATCATGATCTGCGGCTACAGCGGCGAGTCCGACATCCCCGGCCTGCTCGACCTGTTCGAGCAGGCCTTCTAGAGCCAGCCTTCGTCCCGGGCCCGCATCAGCGCGCTGGTCCGGTTCGTGGCACCCAGCCTGGTGTACAGGCCGGACAGGAGGCGGAACATCATCCGTTCCGAGTAGCCGGCCTGTTCGGCCAGCCGGGCCACCGTGGTGCCGTCGGCCAGTTCGCGCAGCCAGCGGACCTCCGCCTCGGTGACCGGACGGTCGTCGCCGGCCGAGCCGGACACCAGTGCGCGCAACATGTCCGTCGGAAGGAGGCTCCGGCCACCCAGGGCGGCGCGCAAGGTCTCACCCACCGCGGCGGGGTCGGCATCCAGCGGCATGACGCCCACCGCGCCGGAGGCGACCGCGCGGACCAGATCGCGTACGCCCGGGTCGGCGACCACGCCGACGATCACCGCGTCCGCTCGCGCCTTGGTCAGCGACGCGAGCCGGGCCCAGTCGCTCTCATGCGCGAGCGTGAGGAACACGACCGGGTCGCCGGCCTGCCTGGCCCAGGCGAGGACATCGGCCGGGATGTCCACCGGATGACCGTGATCGGCGAGGGTGGCCGCGAGACCGCGCGCGTACATCGGCAGGTGGCCGACCACGGCGACCCGGACCGTCATGCGGTTCCTCCCGGCCGATGAACTGTTGCACCGCCATGGTCGCCCGCTCGGGGACGCCAGGATCCATCGGCCGGCTGCCATGACGTGGCATGGACCTGACAGGTTGCCGATCGATGTTGCCCGATCATGCCAGCCGGTCGGTCATGGACCGGCGAACGACGCGGAACCTACGGTGCCGGTACTGGAAGCGCATGGCTGATGGCGGAGGCCTGCGATGGTACGGATCCGGGTGACGAAGAAGGAACCGAAGAAGGACGAGGGTGGCTGCCTACGGGCCCTGCTCGTCCTGGCGGCGTTTGTCCTCATCTTCGTCGTGGTCGTGGTCTTGGCATCACATGACCGGTTGAGGGGAGGCGGCTAGATGGTCAACGACAGCTTCGGGCATGGCCGGGTACGGGTCGCCGGTCCGTCCACCCGTGTTCCGCGGATCGTGCCCAACCCGGCCGCGGCGAGTCTCGCCCTGGGCACCGTGGTGGTCCCGCACTACGACGATCCCGCGGCCCGCGCACGGCACTCCCCCGGCGTGATCATCGAACTGGCGAACGGCCAGGCTCGGGTCAGGTGGCAGACCGGCGGGCCGGCGACCTGGTGGCCGTTGTCCAGCCTGGTCAAACAATGAGTCGGCGGGCGCCGACGTCGTCGCCGTCCGCGGCCCGCTGAGCCGCCTCCACCACCGACGGATCGGTCACCGGCTTCAGCAGGGCGAGCTGCGCCTTGGCCCTGCGGCGGGCACCCGGCACCGGAGCGATCCGGCGAGCCTCCTGGTACATGTCCAGGGCTCGCGGCAGGCGGTACGGCTCGTCGGACAACTGCAATCCGGTGAGAGCGAGACCGACGCAGTCGAAGACCTCGAACTCCCCGGGTGCGCGATCGAGCCGCAGCCAGGCTTCGGTGCAGGCGGTGTGGAACGCGGCCCGCGCGGCGGCGAGGTCTCCCTTACGGAACTCGACGACACCCTCAACGGCGCGAGCGGCCAGCGCCTGGTGACCGGGCGGCTGCTGGCATGCCGTGTGCACCGCGGTGGCCGCGTTGTCGGTGCGGTCGTCATGGAACAGGTAGGCGAGCGCCAGGGTCACGTTGGTGAGGCGGGTCAGGCTGGGATTACCCGTACGCATGGCGATCCGCGCCGCCTCGAGCGCCAGCCGGACCGCGTCGTCGATCTGCCGGTTGTCGCAGTGCACGACAGCCAGGCCGTCGAGGAGCTTTGCGATCAGCAGCGCATCCGCACTCTTCCGGGCGATGGCCAGGCCTTCCGTCAACACCTCCTGGGCCCGCGGCTCACCGAGTTGCCCGAGCATCCAACCCTCGTTCAGGCCCAGCAAACTCGCTGCCTCGTCGTGCTGTTCACCGCTCAGCCCGCGTAGTCCCTTGCGGGCCAACTCGAAGTCGTCGCCAGCCTCGCCGAACGCGCCCAGTTTGGCCAGGCAGAGGCCCCGCGACGCCCGCGCCATCACCGCCTCGAAGCGCATCGACTTCCCTCGGCACCGCCGGGCGGCATCGCCGAACAGCTCGACGGCGGCGCCGAGGTCACCGCTGTCCATCCGGACTTCGGCCAGCTGGATACCGAACCGGATTCGGTCCTCCGGGTCCTTCCGCATCCATGGCTCGGTCAGCACCTCGGTGAGGCGGGTCGCCCACTGCCCGGTGTGGTCCTCCTCGCCGGAGTGTGCGGAGATCAGGAACGAAAGGTTGCGACCCCGTTCGCGGGTACCCCGGCCGATCTCGCGATCGACGCGCTCCCGCCACCGAATCAGTACACCGCTCTGCACCCACTTGGTCAGGTACTGCTGGTCGACCTCCTCCATCAGATCCACGGCATGGGCATGGTCTCCAGCCGCGATCCACAGCCCGATCTGCTTGAGCCAGGGCTCCAGGTCGTCCGGGCCGTGTACCGGCTGCCGCCGGCAGATCTCGGCGTAGAACTCGGCCGCACGCCGCTGCAGGAACGGCAGCGTGAACAGCGGCTCGACGCTGCGCCAGTCATCCTCGCCGCCCGGGGGCAGGCCGGCCAGGACACAGTGCACGTCCGGCGCGGGCGGCAGGAAGTAGCGGTCGCCGTCCCGCCGGACCAGCGCCCGGGCGGTCAGCGAGCCGAGGTACGACGCGCTGGCGACGCCCGGAACGTACGGCGAGAGAAGCTCGTCGATCGCCTCCGGCCGGACCGGCCCGCCGTAGACCGCGAGCGCCTGGACCACCCGGCGCTCGGTGCGGTCGAGGCGGTCCAGGACCGCCTGGACCAGCAGCGGGAAGGGATCCCGCTCGACCTCTTCGTGCTGGGCGTCGATCTCCTCGAAGATGTCGGCCAGGGTGAGATCCGGGTCGGAGCGCAGCAGGCAGTAGGTGAGCTCGATGAAGCGGGGATTGCCGTTGCTGACGACGGCCAGGCGATCCAGGTCCGCCGCCGGCATGGTGTCCACGGCCAGCAGGCCCGTCGAGTCCAGCGCTGTCAGGAACGCGGTCGTGTGGTCGGCGGGCAGCCCCCGCTCCAGGTCCAGGACCTGAACCACGCCGGGGAAGGCCTCCCGGATCGGGTGCCGGGCTCTCTCGTTCACCACCATCAGGATCCGGATCCGATGCTCCGAGCGCTTGATCAGCTCGTTCAGAACCAGCCGCAGGTCGCGATCGAAGATCTCCCCGCGCTGGTCGTCGAGCAGTTCCTCGGCGTCGTCGATCGCGACGATCACCGGCGTCCGGCCCAGCGCGCCGAGAACCGTGTTCAGTCGCTCGCGCCAGGACTCCTTCCGGCCGCGGATGGTCCGCTGCAGGTCGCCGGCGTTCGACGCGGCGCGGGCGAGATCGTTCAGCAGCGCCGCCGCCGACACCTGGCGATACCCGCGCACCGCCAGGTAGACGAACGCCTCGGCCGGCGCGGTGAGTTTCCGGTCCGCCAGACGACGGCGTAACTCACGCAGGAACGCGGTCTTGCCGGTGCCGCCGTCGCCGGTGATCAGGACGAGGCGCGTTTCCGGACCGGACAACCAGCCGTCCAGCTCGGTCATCTTCGGCACCCGGTCCTGAAACTCGACCTCCGGCAGTTCGGGCATCTCGTTGATGAAGAGCACCGCGTTGTCGGTACGTACGGCGCCCTCGTCGCGCTGCTCGCGCTGCCATTCGGCGTCGACCCGCTCGCGGAGCCGCCGCTCGGCGCCGGCCGGGTCATCGGCGCGACGCCGTTCTTCCTGCGCACGCTCGGCCGCCTCACGCGCGGCGGCCGCATGGCGCTCGTCGGCCGGGCCGGGCCGGAAGACCTGGGCACCGTTCACCGGCGAGGACTCCTGCTCCAGCTCCGCGTACAGCAGCGCCCAGGCGTCCGGGTCGGTGTGGAAGTTCAGCGGGGGCAGCTCCTGAATCGTCAACGGCACGTCGGGGTCCTCGGTCATCTGGGCGACGATCACCCGAATTCTCGGCTTGTTCCGATTCAGCGCGTCGGCCCGCAGGAGTTCCCGCCGCACCCACTCGCTGCGAGCCGCGGCATCGGTCAGGACGACGATCATGACGTCGGCCGCCTTGATGGTGGCCTCGATCGAGCGGTCGACCCCGACCGAGGGCCGGAAGTGCCGGTCGTACACCACCGAATAGCGAGGTGTCCGAGACAGCTCGTCGAAGAAGCGCCGCACGTGGGCTTTGCCGTCCTCCCGAGCGTACGAAAGGAAGATGTTGATCTGATCGCGCGCGCCGCCCTGTTCCATCGTCGCCTCCCGCGCTCCGCCTCCTGCAGTCTCATGGCCGCCGGTGGCAGGGTCAAGACAGGCGGTGACAGTTTGCAGTCATGCAGACACTCAAGGTGATCACATGCCGCCACTGAGCCGACGCGCTCGACCGGTGTCAGCTCTCCGTCACCAGGCGGTTCTGCCAGGCCCAGGCGGCGATCTCGGTGCGGTTTCGCAGGCGCAGCTTGTCCTGGATGTTGGCGACGTGGGCCTTCACCGTGCTGAGCGAGATGAACAGCTCCTGCGCGATCTCCTGGTTGGTGCGGCCCCAGGCGAGGCACTTGACCAGCTCGACCTCCCGGTCGGTCAGCGGCACCGCCGGGCTCAGGAGCGACCGCGGCTTGGTCGCCCCGAACTGCTTCAGCAGCCGCATCGTGATCGACGGCGAAACCATGGCGTCGCCGCCGTGCGCGGCCCGGACCGCCTCGGCGAGCAACGCCGGCCCGGAGTCCTTGAGGATGAACCCGACTGCGCCGGCCCGCAGCGCGCCGTACACGTACTCGTCCAGGTCGAACGTCGTGATGATCACGACGCGCAGCGGGTCGCGCACAGCGGGGCCGGCAAGCGCGCGGGTCACGTCGAGGCCGTCCAGCCGCGGCATCTGAATGTCCACCAGGCAGACGTCCGGCCGGAGCTCACGGGCGAGGCTGATCGCCTCCAAGCCGTCCGCGGCCTCACCGACCACCGTGATGTCCGCATGACTCTCCAACAGCAGTCGCAGCCCCCGACGAACGATCGCCTCGTCCTCAGCGACCAGCACCCGGATGGTCATGACTCCCCCGTTGTCTCAGCGCCCGCCGCCCCAGCGCCCGCCACCCCAGCGCCCGCCGACCCACCGCCCGCCGACCTGGGGGCGGCCACCCCAACACGCGCCACCCCGGCGTCGGCCGGCGCCGGGATCGTCGCCTCGACCGTCCATCCACCCAGGACGCCCGGACCCGCGCTCAACCGGCCACCGAGTGCGGCCGCCCGCTCCCGCATCCCCACCAGCCCGTGCCCGCCGGGGCCGGCGACGCGGCCCGGTTGCCCGTCGTCGACGACGCGCAGCCGGACACTTCGCGCGTCGTGCGCCAGCGTCACCGTGACGTTGCGGGCATCGCGGGCATGCTGCGCCACGTTGCTCAGCGCCTCCTGCACGATCCGGTAGATGCCGACGGCAACCTCCGGTGGCCAGCCGTCCGGCATCGGCCCGTCCGGCAACTCAAGCCGAGCCCGAACCCCAACACCGCCGCCACCGCCTCGGCCGGCAAGGCCCGCGGCCGGGCCTGGGCCTACATCCGGGTTGGGACCGGCACCCGAGCCGGCGCCGGCGCCCGAGCCGCAGCTGACGTCCGAGCCGGGGCCGGGGCCGGGGCCGGGGCCGGGGCCGGTAAAGCTGGTTACCAGGTCGGCCAGTGAACCCGGGGCTGGTGCGGGTTTCTTGTCGTCGTCTCGTAGTAGGCGGACCACCTGGCGTAGGGACGTCAGGGCCTGGGCGCCTGCTGCCTCGATCTCGGCCAACGCGGCGCTTATCGCGGCGGGGCCGGCCGCGGGGGTCAGCTGGGCCACCTGGACCTGGATGATCAAACCGGTCAGGTGGTGTGCGGCCACGTCGTGCAGGTCTCGGGCCAGGGCCAGCCGTTCATGTCGCCGGACCTCGTCGATCATCGTCTGGCGGCGTGTGTCGCCGAGGCGCCGTCGCAGGCCCACCGCGACCGCCACCAGCCACGCGGTGACCATGACCAGCGTCGCGGTCCGGGCGTTCGGGATGCCGTTGGCCAAGTAGATCGCGTAGCGCTCCACGGTGCCCGCGGCGACCAGGCCGGAGCCGCCGGCCACCGCCACGGCCGCCGGGGCGGGCAGGTAACGCACCGCGGACGCGACCACCACCAGCAGCGCCAGGCAGGCGATCGGGGCCGGCTGGCCGACCTGCCCGGACTGCCAGTCGATCAGCTCGGCGGATGCGCACAGGACGACCGCCGCGGCCGCCGCCCGGACCGGGGCCCGTCGGCGCAGCAGGGCTGCCGCGCACACCGCCGCCGTGATCAGCACCAGCGCCGCCCCGACCGGCCACACCGGATGACGGCTCGCCGTCGCGGCCACCTCGATGACGAGACCGGCGGCGAGCAGCACCCCGAACGCGGGCTCGGTCAGCCGGCCGGCGAAGGTCATGTGGTTTTCCCTGCTCGATCGGGGGCGTGTCGCAGGGGCGGTCGCTGCCACCACGTCACCCAGCGCCACAGCCACTCGGCCGGCCCCTGCCGGAATCGGCGCAGCCAGATTACCGACCAGGTCCATTGCAGCAGCAGGATCGGCGCCGCGACCAGGACCACCCCGCCGGCCGACCAGCGGTCCGAGCCGCCGATCACGCCGGTGATCGCCAGGACCAGCATCGTCGCGGTCAGGTAGTTGGTCAGGGCCATCCGGCCCAACGGCCGGAAGACGGTGGTCAGCGGGCCGGCCAGTCTGGTGCGGAGCAGCAGCACCATCGCGCACACGTACGCCGCGGCGGTCAGCAGCCCGGCCACCGGGTAGGCGATCCGGGCCGCCGGGCCGTCCGCCCGGAACTGGATCACCGTGGCCGGGACGGCGGCCAGGGCGAGGATCGATCCCAGGATCGCGGTGGTGCGCGGCGCCGACTGGATGCGGGCGATCACGCCGTAGCGGGTCAGGGCGGCGCCGAGCAGGAACAGACCGGGAACCAGCGAATACCACCCGCCGAGCAGGGCCACCGAAAGCACCAGGAGCACCCCGGCGGCGACCGCGACCACCCGCCGCGGAAGCCAGGTGGACGGCAGGAGGACCAGCAGGCCGAACGACGCGTAGACGGTGAGAACGTCGCCCTTCCACAGGAACAGGAAGTGGAGCAGGCCGACCGCCAGCAGGGCCAGCAGGCGGCGCAGCAGCACCACCCGCGGCTGCTCGGCCCGGGCCTCCGCCGAGGAGGTCAGCAGTGCGAAGCCGACCCCGAACAGGAACGAGAAGATCGGGAAGAACCGCTGGTCGACCAGCATGTGCAGGACGGTCGAGGCGGCCGTCTCGGGCAGGTGCTCGGCGCTGAGCGCGCCGCCGCGGTGGCCGATCGGCTTCACGTTGGCCAGCAGGATGCCGCACAGGGCGAAGCCGCGGAGCACGTCGAGCGCGACGATGCGCTCCCCCGACAGGCGCACGGCGGGCCGGGCTGGGCGGTGGATTGACATGGGGAGAGCCTGCGCCGGCGGGGATGAGGATTCGTCGGTCAGAAGTCCACGATGGAAGCGGGACGTAGTACTTTTGGCCACCGTGAGGTTCGCTCTGGCCGGCTTCGGCTTCCGTGCGGCGGCGATCCACCGGATCGCCCAGATCCTGCCGGGTCTGGACTGCGTCGGCGCGATCGTCCGGCAGCCGCGTGCGCTTCCGGTGCCGGCCTACCGCGACCTGGACGAATGCCTGCGCGACGGCCGGCCCGACTTCCTGGTCACCGCGGTCGCCAAGTCGGCGAACCCCGGTTTCGTCACCGCCGCTGTCGAGCGGGGCCTGCCGGTGCTGGCCGAGACGCCGCCCGCCGGCGACCTCGACGGGTTGCGGGCACTGTGGACGGCGGCCGGACCGTCCGGGCTGGTGCAGATCGCCGAGCAGTACCTTTTGATGCCCTCGCACGCGGCCCGGCTCGCCGCGGTGCGTTCCGGCATCATCGGTACCCCCACCCAGGTGCAGGTCTCCTCCACCCAGCAGCACCACGCGGTCTCGCTGATCCGCGGCCTGCTCGGCACCGGTCACGCCCCGGCCACCGTCCGCGCGGTCCGCACGGTCGCCCCGCTGCTCGACCCGCTCGACCGCGGCGGCTGGACCGGCGACCCCGAGCCGAAACCGGCCACCACCACCATCGCCACCCTCGACTTCGGCGACGGCCGCTCCGGCGTCTACGACTTCACCACCGGCCAGACCCGTAACCTGCTGCGGTTCCGCCGGTTGCTGGTCCGCGGCACACACGGCGAACTGCACGACGACGAGATCGTGCACATGCCGGAGCCGGAGACCATCGCCCGCACCCCCCTGGTGCGCCGGCAGAGCGGCCACGACCTGGACGTGGGCGGCATGGACACCGAGACGATCACGCTGGGAACGCGGGTGCTCCATCGGAACCCGTACCCCGGAAAGCGTTTGAATGATGACGAAATCGCGGTGGCGACGCTGCTGGACGCGATGACGGCGTGGGTGCGCGGTGCGGGCCCGCCGCCCTATCCGCTCGCCGAGGGCGCCCAGGACCAACTGCTCACCCTGGCCATCGAGGAGGCGGCCGACACCGACCGCCCGGTCACCACGACCACCGAGCCGTGGTCGGCGGTCAGCTTCGGGGGACCTTCTCGGCGGCCTCCAGCAGGAACTTGACGAAGGCGCGCAGGTCGTCGGGGAGTACCGGCATCGGGAGGAACGTGACCTCGCGGTCGCCGAGGGCGTCGGCCACGGCGGCCGGGTCGGTGGACGTACGCGTAACGACTTTCTTTCCGTTCTTCCAGGTCTCCTCCTGGGTTACGCCGAGCGTGGTGGTGACGATCGCCGAGCGTTCCGGCAGGAGGCCGTCGACGATCTCGTACTGTTCGCCGTCCAGCAGCAACTTGCCCAGCGCCTTGCGGGCGTCGTCCGAGTCGAGCTGGGCCAGCACCTCCCGCGACGCGGCGTCGCCGGCCTTGAACTGGCCGCGGAACGCGATCGCGACCTTCTTGTTCGCCTTGTCGACGAGCAGGATGGTGTCGTCGAAGAACTGGGCGAAGCTCTTGGCGTTCTTGTTCAACGCCCGCACCGGAGTCCGGCCGATCCGCACCGCGTAGCCCGCACCGGCCTTGCTCTCGGCGAACGCGGCCGCCCGCCGCAGCTCGGTCTCGAAGAGTCGCCGGTAGGGGCCTTTCTGGCCGATCAGCTGGCCGAGCAGTCCGACGTAGACGCTGACCCGGCCGCCGATCTGGTCGGCGAGTTTCTCGGCGGTCGTCGCCACCTTCGGCACCGGGGTGCAGCGGGACAGGGCGGTGCCGAGGATCTCCAGGTCGTCCGTCGTGAGCCAGGACTGCAGCCGGGCGTAGACGTCGACGATCGGGTCGGTCGGGTGCAGGCGGTTGAAGCGGCGGAAGAAGCTCTCCACCACGGCCAGGCCGTCGGCGCTGGTCTGGGTGCGGCCGAAGCCCAGCACGACGGTCTCGACCGCCTGGGTGATCCGGTTGCGCTGCTTGGCGGGCAGGCCGGCGGCGAGGACCGCGTTCTGCAGGTTCCGGCCGGCGGCGGCGATCTGTTCGGGGGTGTCGAGCAGGCAGGAGCGCTCGAACGCCTGCAGCGCGCGGGCCACCAGGCCGTCCCGGGCGGCGACCTGGTACAGCTTGTCGAACGCGGTCTTCGGCAGGGCGGCCGCGAGCCGCGCGACGGCGGCGGGAAAGGGGGTCGCGGGGGCGTCTTTCAGCGCGTACTCCACATCAAGCCGTCGCCGGACCGCCTTGAGCAGGCCGTCGGTGTCCTTCGCGGCGGGGGTCCTGCCGACCGTCTGGCGGAGCCAGGCGCGGGCGGCCTCGGACTGCTCGTCGGTGAGCTGCCCGAGGATCGCGTCGAGGTCGCGCCGGGCCGCCTTGACCGCCGCTTGCCCGGGGTCGGCGCCGGGCAGCGTCCGGGCGATCCGCAGGCGCAGGTCGAGGTGGACGAACGCGGCGTGGAAGTCGGGGTGGGCGCGGCAGAGCGCGTCGAGCGGGCTCGCGCCGAGCTTGAGCGTGCCGCGCTGGACGATGTGTTCGAGGGCGGCCAGGACCCGGCGGAGGGCGCCGGACGTGCGCGGTTTCATGGGACCAATCCGGCGGCGAGCGGGGCGAGGACGGTGACCGAGCCGGCGAGTTTGCCGGCCGGGAGGGCGCCGGCGACCTCGCCGATGCACTCCAGGGCGAGTTTCACGGTGGACGGTTCCATGCCGAGGGAGTCGGCCGGGTCGAGCGAGCAGCGGAACGCGTCGGCGTTGCGGAGGTATTCGGCCCAGGCCTCGAGGATGCCCTTGGCGGCGAGTACGACGTCGGCGACGATCGCCAGCGGCGGCGCCACCAGGTGCAGGGTGAGCAGGCCGCCCATCAGGCCGAGGGCCGAGCCGAACTCGTCGGCGAACTTGGGGTCGATGGCGAGGTAGACGTCGTGCACGGCCTGCCCGGTGGAGCTGGGCCCGGGGCCGTACAGGTCGCCCACGGCGTCCGCGAGGACCTGCTGGAACGCCCACGGCCCGAACTTCGGGTCGAGCAGGCTGGGCAGGCCGCGGCGCATGCCGCGCCCGCGTAGCTCCTGGGCGAGACCGCCGGCCGGGCCCTCGTCGTGGGTGCGGAACTTGTCGTCCCAGACCGGCGACGCGACCCGGCCGCGGACCGCCTGGGCCGCCTCCCAGGTGGTGCTGAGCGCTTCGGCGATCGCGGCCCGGAGCTGCTGGTCGGTGGGTTTCTTGACGGCGGCGATGCGGAACAGCACCGGGTGTTCGGCGCCGAGGCGGGCGCGCAGGGCGGCCAGCTCGACGCCGCGGGCCACCGCTTTCTGGATCGCCGGGGCCACCTTGAGGATGTTGCCGGCAAGCAGCCCGGGGGCGCCGCCGAGGACGCCCAGCACGGCGGTGGCGAGGGCGGCGTCCGCCCCCTCCTTGGCGTTCGCGGCGGCCGCCGCGGCCTCGGCGGCGGCCAGCTCGGTGACCGCCGACCGCAGCGATTCGACCGCCGGGCCCGGCTTCAGCTTCACCGTCGCCGGCGTCTTGAAGTCGCCGGCCAGGTAGCGGTCCGCCTCGGCCTTGATCTGCAGCTCGGAGGCGTCGAGCCGGCGCAGCGCGATGCCCCGGGCCACCTTCTCGACCTCGGCCAGGTCCGCGGCGACCCGGACGGCGAGCCGCCCCCGCGCGTTCCGCCAGGCGGTGAGGGCCGGCGCGGTCTCGTCGGCCAGGGTCCGCCCCTCGACCGAGGCCCGCAGCGGCGCCTCCCCCCATCCGGGATGCTCGCGGGCTATCCGCGCCGACCCGAACTCGGTCTCGCGGGCCGTCCGCAGCCGGGCCACGAGCAGGGCCAGGGTCCGTTCCACCCAGGCCCACCCGCCGAGCAGGTGACCGCCCCGGGCGATCTGGTCGGCCGTCGTGTCGTCGCCGATCGGGAGCACCATCATGGTGCTCCCGTCCGGCATCGTGATGCGTGCGGTCATCCTTCGGAGTCGACGCTCTCGACCTTGACCGCGAACGCGTTCGGCGGGGTCAGCGGGTCGCTGTAGTCCTCGGCGGCGATCCGGGCGGCCCGCCGGTCGGCCTCCAGCTCGGCCGAGCGGGCCTCGGCGACGGCCCGCCGCGCCTCGGCCTTGCGCAGCTCGACCAGGTGATCCTCGAGGGCTTCGCAGTCGCCGCGCCACGACTCCACCGAGATGCCCGGGGTGGGCAGGATGACGGTGTCGGTGGCGATCCGGTCGCCGGACGCCTCGGCTTCCCGGGTGGCCTTCTCCATCTCGGTGGCGAGGCTGTTGATGACCTTCATCAGGGTGCTCTCGGCCAGCGGCGCGAGCGGGATGGCCAGGTTGGGGCCGTCCGAGGCGACCACGTGCGGCTCGAACATGCCGATCTTGAGCTGCGGAGCACCCTCCATCAGGCGCTGCAGCTGCTCGCTCGGCGGGAGGGCCTGGAACAAGACGTACCGGTAGTAGTCGCGGTGCTGGTTGAGGTGGGTGAGCAGGGTCTGGCTGCGCTCCCGGGCGGAACCGATCATCTCGGCGCCGAACTTCATCTCCAGCTTGTCGGCGATCGTCGTGGTGGTCTGCTCCTCGCTCGCCGCCGCGACCACGGCCGCGGCCGCCTGCTGGCCGCTGCCCTCCGCCTCCTTGGCCTCCCAGTTCTGGAAGGCGGTCTTGAGCTGGGCGAGCGCGCCGGGGATGCCGCCGTCCTCGACGTCGTAGATGCCTTCCTTCTTGCCGTTCGGGTACCAGAACGTGCCCCAGTCCCAGAACACGTAGCCGGGCATCGCGGTGATCCGGCCAGCCAGCCCGGCGTCCTCCTTGTCCTTGTCGCCGAGGCCGCCGAGTGAGTCGAGGGCGGGCGCCGAACCGGCCGGCGGCACCGCGGACAGCAGCGACCGGGCCGCCTCCGGGCTGATCGTCGCGCCGGTGAGCCGGTCCAGCTCGGTGGTCAGGCCGGTGCCGAACTTCGCCCCGACCAGCCGCTTCCACAGCCAGCGCTGGGCCGAGGACAGCTCGGTGGCGCTGGGCGAGCGGTGCGCGGCGATCGAGGTGAGGGCCCCGCCGACGTCGACCGAGGTGAAGGCGGCGGCCCGGCGCTTGAGGTCGGTGAGGATCGAGTTGACCGTCGCCGTGTACGGGTTGCCGGGCTTGGCGGGCTGACTCGCGGTCGGCGTCTCGCGCTGCCGGTCCAGGTCCCGCTCGGACTTGGCCGCCCCGGCCAGGTAGCGGAGCTCGTCGGCGGCCTGCTTGTACGCCTCCAGCAGCCGGCACGCCTCGAACCCGTCGACCAGCGCCGAGTCGAGCAGCCCGGCCCGCAGCGTCGCCTCGTTGACCCGCACGTGCAGCTCGGTGAAGGTGGCGATCTCGACCGGGTTGGGCACCAGCACCACGATCCGGACGCCGGCCTTGTTGAAGACCAGGTTGATGTCGTAGTGGGCGAGCACCTCGTGGAAGTTCATCGTCAGCGTGTGCCCCTGGTTGGGGTTGCGGATGGTTCGCACCACGCTGGTCCGCTGCTCGGTCTCGATGCTCTCGGTGATCGTGGTGACCCGCCGCGACCGCACCCGGGTGGCGGCGTGGTTTGTCGACTCGCGCACGTGCTGGGTGGACGACTTGGTGGCGTTGGCCAGGCTCTGCGCGTTGGACACCTCGCCGCCGACCTGCACCCGGATCGAGGCGACGCCCGGCGAGTACGAGGCGTCCAGCGACCCGTACGCCTGCGCGTCGAACTCGTTGGTGCTGGTCACCTCGCGCATCACGTCCTCGGTGTCGCGGGTCGAGGAGCTGTAGTCGAAGGACTGCTCGATGTCGGTCTCGGCGCTCTGCACGAGCGACTTCGACCGCCGCTCCCAGCTGGAGACGGTGATCGTGGTTTCCTCGCCGGGCGCCATGGCCAGGCTGGAGATGAGGTTGCCGCGGGTGAAGCCCTTCAGCGTCCAGGTCTGCTTCCACGGCAGCAGCACGGCCACCGGCAGCCCGACCGTGGACAGGTCGATCAGCCCGTTGCCGGTCGGCGTGGTGTTCTGGGTGGGCGGCTGCTGGGTGGGCGTACTCCCGCCGCCGTTCTTGATGTTGTAGGAATGGGCCAGGTCCCGGGTCATCCAGCGCAGGTCGTAGCGGATGTCCAGCTGGTTGATCGGGCGGGCCCGGCCGAGCAGTTCGAACCCCTCGGGCAGCGTGTCGCCGGTGCGCGGCACCACCAGCTTGATCTCGTCGTCGCCGGCCCGGGTGGTGATCTGCTCGCCACGGCGCAGCCCGCGGATCTCCTCGGCGCCCAGCTTCAGCACGATGCCGCCGCCGCTGGTGGTCGGCACCACCGGGTAGGCGAGGAACTCGGCCAGGTCGCCGATGGCCATGGCGAGCGCGGCGGGCGGTGACAGCGGCACCTCGCCGGCCCCCGGCATGCTGATCCGGGCCAGGCCGGTGGCGACCCCGTCGCGGACCGCGGGCGCGGTGAGGGTGCCGGTGGCGAGCAGGTCACGGATGCCGTTCTCGTCGAGGGTGACGGTGCCCAGCTCGGTCCCGATCTGCCGGCTCGCGAGGGCCTTGTCGACCGCGGCGGCCTCCAGGGTGACCGCGGTGACCTCGGGGGCGAGCCGCACGACGGCGCTCTTCCCGCCGGGCTCGGTGGCGACGGTCAGCACGCTCTCGCCGCCGCGCAGCCGGGCCGCGGCGGCCGCGCCCAGGTCGACCGCGAACTTCTGGTCCTTGATCATCACGGTGCCGGTGCCGACCAGACCATCCACATCGGACACCGCGAGGGTGAGGTCGGCGGTGCCGCTGACCGCGCGGGACGGGTCGACCCCGGCCGCGATCACGTTGAGGCCGAGGACCGGGGCGGCGCCGGCGCCGGCGGTGGAGAGCGGGCCGGGCCCGGCTGCGCCGTTGCCGTTGAGGCCGGCCTTGAGGGCCAGGCGCTGGGTGCGGGTGATCCGGGCCGGTGTCTCGACGATGTCGCCGCCGGTGTTCAGCACGATCGGGATGGACACGACCCGGCCGGTGTCGGTGACGGTCTCGTTGTAGAGCCGGATGAACTGGCCGAACCGGAACTCGCGCGTCACGCCCCAGGTGGGCAGCTTCGCGGTGCAGGAGTCGCCGCCGAGGATGGGCGTGACGGGGTTCTCTTCGGGCATGCTGCCTTCTCTGATCAAGTCCGATGGGGAGCGTGGGGGCACCATACGGTGATCGGGAGGGCATGAGCTGTCAGCAATCCGGCCCGAGATTCTGGTGGTTTCCCTGGGGACAAGTTTCAATATCCGCACACATCGATGTGCGAGGAGCCGGTGATGCTGAAGGCCCTGCTGATACCTCTACTTCTGACGGCTTTCACGCCGGCGCCGGCGGCCGCTGCCGACCCTGGTTGGGCCGCTCCGCTGAGCACCCGCGGGCGCTACATCGTCGACGCGAACGGCGATCGGTTCAAGCTCCGCTCGGCGAACTGGCACGGCGCGAGCGGCACCTGGAACGGTTCCGGCGACGTGAACAACGACGCCGATCACCATTCCGGGGAGAACTCCCGGCGCATTCCGATGGGCCTCGACCGGGCGTCGATCAGCACCATCGTGGCGAGTTTCCAGGACATCGGCATCAACAGCGTGCGGCTGCCTTTCTCCGACGAAATGCTGCGGGACGCGACGCCGGTCACCGGCGCCTTCGACGCCGGCCTCAACGGCCTGACCCCACTTCAGGTGTACGACCGGGTGGTCGCGGCCCTGACCGGCGCGGGACTCGCGGTGATTCTGAACAACCACACGAACACCACGAAGTGGTGCTGCGGAGTCGACGGCAACGAACGCTGGAACACCGCCCAGACCACCGCCGAGTGGGAGGAGAACTGGCTGTTCATGGTGCGGCGCTATCGCGACAATCCGCGGGTGGTCGGCGCCGACCTCTACAACGAGGTGCGCCGCAACGTCCTCGACGACCCGAACTGGGGCGGCGGTGACGACCACGACTGGTTCGCGGCGTCGCAGCACCTCGGCGACCGGATTCTGCGCGAGGCCAATCCGAATCTGCTGATCATCGTGGAGGGCATCAACTGGACCGGTATTCCGGTCGACGGTTTCGCGCACGGCCGGCCCACCCTCACCCCGGTCCGCACCCTCTCGCACACCCTTGTCACGTCGGGGAAGCTCGTCTATTCGGCGCACTTCTACGACTACACCGGCCCCAATCACAGCGGCGCGACCGGCATCGGCGAGACGAGCGATCCGCGCTACCGGGACATGTCCCGCGACGAGCTGTTCAACGTGCTGAACCGGGACGCATTTTTCGTCAGCGGAGAAGCCGGTCAGCATTTCACCGCGCCGGTCTGGATCAGCGAATTCGGGGTCGACGCGGGTTCGGCCCCCGGTTCGCTGCAACGGCAGTGGTTCGCCAACTTCACCGACTACCTCATTCAGACCGACGCCGACTTCGCCTATTGGCCGGCCGTCGGCTGGCTGGAGAACCGTGGCGTGAACAACTGGGCGCTGCTGTTCTGGGACCGTTCCGGCGGTTTCGACTCGGTGCGGAGCGATTGGCGCTACGACGCCTGGAACCGCCTGGTCACCTCGGGCAAGTCCGGTTATGTCGCGCCGGTCGCGCGCTGGTCGATGCTCAGCCCCGACCGCGGCGATTTCATCGCGTCGTCGCTGCTGCGCGACCGCCCGGACTGGGATTCGGGCGCCCGCAAAGCCGCGTGCCCGGACGGGCAACGCCTGATCGGCCTGGCCCACAAAGGCAACCGCGGATTGTGTACGGATACCTCAGGCGCCGCCGTCTGGACCAGTTACCAGTCCGTCACCGACGAGCGTTATGTCACCACCGACTGGGCGTCCGGCTACACGAAGTTCCAATGCCCGGCCGGTTCCCTGCTGGTCGGTTACGCGGTCCGCGGCGCCGCGATGTCGAGCGCCCTCTGCGCCGCCACCGGCGCTTTTGCCGGGGCCGGCCGGACGGTCTGGTTCGACCGCGGCGACAACCGTCCGGCCGGCAATCCCGGTGGTGAATTCGCCACCGGCAACTACAAGGGTCAGTGCGCGAACGACGAATACGTGGCCGGGATCGCCTGGACCGGCCGGATCGGCTCGTCCCGCACTCCGGACGCGCTCTACTGCCGCCGCCTGGCGTAAAGAACTGCCCGGCTCTTCCCCATGGCGGTGGGGAGAAGCCGGGCAGCGGTCAGGACTCCCGGGCCGGCGCGGCCGGCACCGGATCTTTCTCCGCGGGCGGCTCGTCGAGCATCGTCGCCTCGTCGAACGGCAGCTCGCCGGCCAGCACCAGGTCGGCCCGCTCCCGGTCGATCTCCCGGGTCCACGTGCCGACCAGCACCGTCGCGACCGCGTTGCCGGCGAAGTTGGTCAGCGCCCGCGCCTCCGACATGAACCGGTCGATGCCGACGATCAGGCCGACCCCGTCGACCAGGTCGGGCCGGTGACTCTGCAGCCCACCGGCCAGGGTGGCCAGGCCCGCACCGGTGATGCCGGCCGCGCCCTTCGAGGCGATGATCATGAAGGCCAGCAGGGATACCTGCTCGCCGATCGACAGCGGGTCACCCATCGCCTCGGCGATGAACAGCGACGCCATGGTCAGGTAGATGGCCGTGCCGTCCAGGTTGAACGAGTAGCCGACCGGCACCGTGATGCCGACGACCGGCTTGCTGACCCCGAGGTGCTCCATCTTCGCGATCAGCCGGGGCAGCGCCGACTCCGACGACGAGGTCGACACGATCAGCAGGAACTCCCGGGCCAGGTAGCGCAGCAGCAGGAAGATGTTCATCCGGGCGAACGTCCACAGGATGACCGCGAGCACCCCGAACACGAAGATCGCGCAGGTGACGTAGAAGCCGAGCATGATCTGGGCGAGGCTCTTCAGCGCGTCCACCCCGGTCTCGCCGACCACCGCCGCCATCGCGCCGAACGCACCGATCGGCGCCAGCCACATGATCATCGCGAGGATCTTGAAGACCACCTTCTGGGTGAGCTCGATGCCGCGCAGCACCGGCTCGCCGGCCCGGCCGAGGGCCTGCACCGCGAAGCCGACCAGCAGCGCCACCAGCAGCGCCGGCAGCACCTCGCCGCCGGTCAGCGCGGAGAACAGCGTCTTCGGGATGACGCCGAGCAGGAAGTCGGCCAGCCCGGTGTGGGCGGCGCCGCTGGCCTGCTTCTGCCCGGCCGCGGCCGCCGCGTCGTTCAGGTGCAGCCCCGAGCCGGGGTGGATGATGTTGCCGACGATCAGGCCGATCGCGAGGGCCACCGTGGACATGATCAGGAAGTAGCCCAGGGCCAGCCCGCCGACCCGGCCGACCTTCGCGGCCTGCCGGATCGAGCCGATGCCGAGCACGATCGTGCAGAAGATGACCGGCACGATCATCATCTTGATCAGGTTGACGAAGCCGGTGCCGATCGGCTTCAGCTCCTTGGCGAAATCCGGGAACAGCAGGCCGACGGCGATGCCGAGCAGGACCGCGACGATCACCGCCAGGTACAGGAAGTGAGTTCGGTCCCGCCGGACCGGTGGGGATGTGGGCTCCATACCGCAGAATGTGGCCCAGGTCTCACTCCGGGGGCACCATTGCGTTCATTCTGTTCACCACGCCGAAACCGGACACGCTGGAGCATCGCGCGCCAATTGTTCGTCCTGCAGGTCCTGGTCGTGACGTCGCTGGTGGCGATCGGCACGGCCGGTGCGGCCCTGCTCGCCCGGGACGACGCGGCCCAGGCCGCCGTCGACCAGGTGATCGGCATCGCCGAGTCGATCGCGCACGCCCCCACGGTCATCGACGCCGTCCGGTCGCCCGATCCGTCGGCGGTGCTCCAGCCGTACGCCGAAAGCGTCCGGATCGCCACCCGGACCGACTTCATCGTGGTGATGGCGCCGGACCGCACCCGCTGGTCCCACCCCACCGTGTCCCTGATCGGAAAGCCGTTCATCGGCAACATCGACGCCGCCCTCGGCGGCGGCCGCGTGGTGGAGACCCACGTCGGCACCCTCGGCGAATCGGTGCGCACGGTGGTGCCGGTGCATGCTCCCGACGGCACGGTGATCGCCCTGGTCTCGGTCGGCATCATCACCGACGCGATCAACCAGCGGCTGCTGGACCGCGCCCCCGTCGTGCTCATCCCGACGGCCTTGGCGCTGCTGCTGGCGGCGGCGGTCTCGTGGCTGCTCAGCCGCCGCCTGAGCCGGCAGACGCACGGCCTCGGCCCGGCCGAGATGACCAGGATGTACGAGTACCACGACGCCGTCCTGCACTCGGTCCGCGAGGGCCTGATCGTGGTCGACCGCGGCGGCCAGGTCACCCTCATGAACGATTCGGCCCGCCGCCTGCTCTCCCTGCGCCCCGGCGAGACCGGCGTGCCGCCGGCGATCACCCGGCTGCTCACCGCCGCCGAGCCGGCCGAGGACGAGCCGGTGCTGGTCGGCGACCGGGTGCTGGTGGCCAACCAGCGGGTGATCCGCTCCGGCGGCCACACCGTCGGCACGGTCCTGACCCTGCGCGACCACACCGAGCTGCGCGAACTCACCGGCGAGCTGGACTCGGTGCGGGGCCTCACCGAGGCACTGCGGTCGCAGGCGCACGAGGCGGCAAACCGCCTGCACACGGTGCTGACGATGGTCGAGCTGGGCCGCACCGACGAGGCCGTCCGCCTGGCCACCGCCGAGCTGGAGATCGCCCAGCAGCTGACCGACCAGGTGATGGGCGCGGTGAGCGAGCCGGCCCTGGCGGCCCTGCTGCTGGGCAAGTCGGCCCAGGCCGCCGAACGCGGCGTACAGCTGATCGTCGACGATGGTTCACACATCGACGAGACCGCCCTGGCCAGCCGCGACCTGCTCACGGTGGTCGGCAACCTGGTCGACAACGCCCTCGAGGCGGTGACCGGCACGCCCCTGCCCCGAACGGTGACGGTGCTGCTGGTGGCGAACAACGGCGAGGTGCGGGTCAAGGTCAGCGACACCGGCCCCGGCATGACCGACGAGGCCGCCGCCTTCCGGCGCGGCTGGACCACGAAAGAACGAGGGAGAGGCGTCGGCTTGTCACTGGTCCGGCAGGTTATTGAGAGGTACGGCGGTGAGCACTCGGTAGCCCCCGCCCCCGGCGGCGGCACCGTGATCACGGTCCGATTGCCGGTGCCGTCATGACCACCATCCGAGTCCTGGTGGTCGAGGACGAACCGCTGATCGCCGAGGCCCACGCGGCCTACACCCTGCGGGTGGAGGGTTTCGCGGTAGCCGGCGTAGCCCACACCGCCCAGCAGGCGATGGCCACGCTGCGCACCACCCCGGTGGATCTGCTCCTGCTGGACCTGAACCTGCCAGACATGAACGGCCTGGACATGTGCCGCTCACTGCGAGCGGCAGGCATGGCCACCGACGTCCTGGTGGTGACCTCAGCCCGAGATTTGGCCGTGGTCCGCGCCGCGGTCTCCCTGGGCGTGACCCACTACCTGCTGAAGCCGTTCACGTTCGCCACGTTCCGCGAAAAGCTGCTGGGCTACGCCCGCTACCGAACAGCCTTGCTGAGCACCGAGCCGGCCGCCGCCCAGCACGAGATAGACCGGGCATTCGCCGCCCTCCGGGGTTCGTCCCCCGACACCCTCCCGAAGGGCCTGGACCAGAAAACCCTCGACCTGGTCCTGACCGCGCTACGCGCGGCCCCCGGCCCGGCCGGCCTGTCGGCCGCCGAGGTAGGCACCCGCATGGGCGCGTCCCGGGTGACCGCCCGCCGCTACCTGGAGCACCTGGCCGAGACCGGCCGGGTCGTCCGCAGCCCCCGCTACGGCGGTCCCGGCCGGCCCGAGGTGGAGTACCGCCGGGTGTAGTTACTTCTTCTCGCAGGCGACGCCGTCCTTGTCGCGGTCCAGCGCCTTGTTCTTGTTGTAGGCGGCCGTGTAGACCTTGAAGGTCGTGACCGGCTTGCCGCTCTTGACCTTGTCCTTCGCGCCCTTCTTGGCGACGCCGTGCTTGTAGACCTTCTGCAGCGCCGTGCAGTTCTTGTACTTCACCGGTTTCGGCAGGGCCTGGGCCGGTGCGGCGAGGCCGAACAGCCCGAACGCGGTGACAGCGGCGACGACGATCGGAACCGTCTTGCGGGTCATCAGCTCTCCGTAATTGTCGGTGGACGAGCCGCCATTGAAACGCCGTCGGTGGGCCGCCGCGATCGCCCGCAAGGGCGACCCCGGATCGGCCGATCCGGTCAGTGCCAATGAATCACGGTCGGTGCAGTAGCGTTCCGTCGAGGACGGTGACCGCCCGGCCGGTCAGCTCGACCCGGTCGCCGCGCACGGCCGTGCCGACCACGCCGCTGCGGGCGGACACCTGCAGGCCGGTCAGCTCGGTGCGGCCCAGACGCTGCGACCAGTAGGGCGCGAGCATGGTGTGCGCGCTGCCGGTCACCGGGTCCTCGTCGACGCCGACCGCGGGACCGAAGAAGCGGGACACGAAGTCGTGGTCGCCGCCCGGGTCGGCGGGCGCGGTGACGACGACGCCGCGCATTCCGGTGCCGGGGCGCAGGCCGGCCACGGCGCGCAGGTCCGGGCGCAACGTCCGTACGCAAGTCTCGTCTTGAAGAACCGCAAGCAGGTCGCCGAGCTGTTCCGACCAGAAGATCGCCTCGGCGGTCGCGCCGAGCGCCGCGGTCAGGCCGGCCGGCGCCGGCACCTCGACCGGCGGTGAAACCGGAAAGTCCAGCGTGATGAGGCCGTCGCCGGCGACCCGGGCGGTGAGCAGGCCGCTGAGCGTCTCGAACCGATACGTTCCCGGCCCACCGGCGTCGGTGGCAAGCGCGTGGGCGGTGGCGAGCGTGGCGTGCCCGCACAGCTTCACTTCGACCGCCGGGGTGAACCAGCGCAGCGCCCAATCCTCGCCGCCGCTCCCGAGCGGCCGGGCGAATGCCGTCTCCGACAGGTTCAGCTCGGCCGCCACCCGCCGCATCCAGGTCTCGTCCGGCCAGTCGCCGGCGTCGAGCAGGCAGACGCCCGCGGGGTTGCCGGCGAACGGCCGGTCGGTGAACGCGTCAATGATCCGAATTCGCACGTCAATGACGCTACGAGCGCAACGGGCGCCGGTCGACGGCCAATCTCCGGGTTGCGGCTCTGTTCACCTGTTATGGGAGCGCTCCCAATATGTGAACTCATTGATTGACCTCGTTCGAATCATGACGTTAACGTGCGCGTCCACCCACGATCGACGAGGACCCCCCATGACTCGGATCTCTCGCGGAAGGCGGCTGGCGCTGGCCGGCCTGGCCGCCGCGCTCACCGCCGGCGGCATCGCCGCGGCGACAACCTCCGCGGGCGCCGCGGCGGCCGGCTGCAAGGTGGACTACAAGGTCGGCAGTCAGTGGTCCGGTGGCTTCACCGCCAACGTCGCGATCACCAACCTCGGCGACGCGCTGTCCGGATGGAAGTTGACCTGGGCATACGCGAACGGGCAGGCCGTCACCCAGGCGTGGAACGCGACGGTCACGCAGGCCGGAACGGCCGTCACCGCAACCAACGCCTCGTACAACGGAAACGTGGCGAGCGGCGGATCGGTGAGCTTCGGATTCAACGGGTCGTGGACCGGCTCCAACCCGGTGCCCACCGCGTTCACCCTCAACGGCACCGCCTGCACCGGCGCGACGGCGACGACCGCACCGACCACCACTCCTACGACGGCGCCCACCACAGCCCCGACGACCACGCCGCCCGCCGGGAACGCCGAGGCGACCGTCGCGGCCATGCAGCCCGGCTGGAACCTGGGCAACTCGTTCGACGCCACCGGGGCGGACGAGACCTCGTGGGGCAACCCCAAGGTGACCCAGGCGCTGCTCGACGGCGTCAAGGCGCAGGGCTTCAAGAGCATCCGGATCCCGGTCACCTGGGGTCAGCATCAGGGCGCGGCCCCGGCGTACACCATTGATTCGGCCTATCTGACCCGGGTCAAGGAGGTCGTCGACCAGGCGCTCGCCGACGGCTTCTACGTGATGATCAATATTCATCACGACTCGTGGCAGTGGATCAACACGATGCCGGCCAGCCACGACACCGTGCTGACCCGCTACAACGCGACCTGGACGCAGATCGCCACCGCGTTCCGCGACGAGCCGGCCAAGCTGGTCTTCGAGAGCGTCAACGAGCCGCAGTTCACCGACGAGGCCCAGGCCCCGGCCCTGCTCAACGAGCTGAACACGTCGTTCCGCACGATCGTCCGCAACTCCGGCGGCACCAACGCGACCCGCCTGCTCGTGCTGCCGACCCTGAACACCTCGGCCGACCAGGCCAAACTCGACTCCCTCGCAACCACGATCGCCGCGCTCGGCGACAGGAACGTCGCCGCCACCGTGCACTACTACGGCTACTGGCCGTTCAGCGTGAACGTCGCCGGCACCACCACGTTCGACGCCACCACCCAGGCCGACCTGGTCGGATACCTCGACCGGGCGAACGCCGCGTTCACCGCCAAGGGCATCCCGGTGATCCTCGGCGAGTACGGCCTGCTCGGCTTCGACACCGCGATCGGCGCGATCGAGCAGGGCGAGAAGCTGAAGTTCTTCGAGTACCTGGGCTACTACGCGCGGCAGAAGAAGATCACCACCATGCTGTGGGACAACGGCCAGCACTTCGACCGTACGTCGCTGGTATGGCACGACCCCGAGCTCTACGGCCAGATCAAGTCGAGCTGGACCACCCGCTCCGGCACCGCGTCGACCGACCAGATCTTCCTGCCGAAATCCGGCACCATCCCCGCGAGGACGATCACCCTCAACCTCAACGGCACGACGTTCACCGCCCTGCGGCAGAACGGCAAAAACCTCGTGCAGGGCACGGATTACTCCCTCTCCGGCGATCAACTCACGCTCACTGCCGCCGCACTCACGCGACTGACAGGTTCCCGGGCGTACGGCGTGAATGCGCAGCTTTCCGTCGTCTTCTCCGCCGGTGTCCCCTGGCGGCTGGACATCCGCACCTCCGACATCCCGGTGCTGGCCGCCGCGACCGGCACCACCTCGGCGTTCGCCATCCCCACCACCTTCCGCGGGGACGTGCTGGCCACCATGGAGGCGAAGTACGCCGACGGCACCAACGCCGGCCCGCAGAACTGGACGCCGTTCAAGGAGTTCGGCGCCAACCTCACGCCCGACTACACGGCCGGCACGATCGGCCTGACCTCGACCTTCTTCGGCGAGGTCACCGACGGCAGCAAGGTGACGCTGACCCTGCACTTCTGGAGCGGCGCCACGGTCACCTACTACGTCACCAGGTCGGGCACGGCGGTCGCCGGCACCCTGTCCTGATCTTCACCGTCCGGGCCAGTTTCCACCCGGCCACCCGTCCGGGTGGAAACTGGCCGGACTCTGTCGGACCCCCGTGGCAGCATGACGAACGTGGATGTACGGGGACCGGTTCGTTTTCTGTGGTGGCTTGCCCGGGAGCTTCGAGGGCGGGTCGCGCTCGGCGCGACGTTCGCCTCGTTGTGGTATTTGAGCTTGGCCGCCATGCCCTGGCTCCTCGCCCAGGCCATCGACCACGGTCTTCGTCCACGGCGCACCGGCGCCCTGCTCGAGTGGGCCACGCTGGTGCTGATCGTCGGGGTCGCCAACGCCGGGTTCGGCATCAGCCGGCACCGCGCCATGACCAAGCTGCGGCAGGGCGCCGCCCTGCGCACCGCCGACCTGGTGATGACCCACGCGACCCGGCTCGGCGCCGCCCTCCCCCGCCGGGTCACCGCCGGTGAGGTCGTCACGATCGGCATCTCCGACGTGTGGACCGTCGGCCGCACCATGAACGCCGGCGGCGTCGGCATCGCCTCGGTGCTGGCCACCGGCGTGATCGCGGCGCTGCTCTTCCACACCTCGCCCACCCTCGCCGCGGTCGTGCTGATCGGGATGCCGGTGCTCGCGGTCACGGTCGGGCCGCTGCTGGGCCGCACCCAGAAAGCCGGCGCCCGCTACCGCGAGCAGCAGGGCAGGCTCAACGCCCGGCTGGTCGACGTGCTCGGCGGCCTGCGCATCCTCAACGGACTCGGCGGCAAGGAGACCCACGAGGCCCGCTACCGGCGCGAGTCGGAACGGCTGCGCGCCCAGGGCTACCGGGTGGGCGGCCCGTCCAGCTGGATCGGCGCGGTCGGCGACGGCCTGCCGGTGGTGTTCATCGGCGTGGTCATCTGGCTGGCGGCCCGCCTCGCGGCCGGCGGCGAGATCACCGTCGGTCAGCTGATCGCGGTGTACGGCTACACCGCGATGCTCGTCATCCCGGTCAACATCCTGATCTTCTGCGGCTTCGACATCACCCGCGGCCTGGTCGCCGCCCGCCGGGTCACCTCGTTCCTGGTCATCCCGGCCGACGACCCGGCCGGCACCACCGGCCCACCCGCACCGGCCACCCTGCACGACCCGCGGTCCGGCGTCGTCGCCGAGCCCGGCCTGCTCACCGCCCTGGTCAGCGACCGGCCGGGCGAGGCCGCCGCCATCCTCGACCGGCTCGGCGCGTACGGCCCGACCGACGCCACCTGGGGCGGCCTGCCCCTCGGCGACATCGCCCAGCCCGAGGTCAGAGCCCGCATCCTGGTCGCCGACCCGGACGCCGACCTGTTCGCCGGGCCGCTGCGCGCGGTGATCGCCGGGCCACGCGACCCCGACGACCCCCGGGTCCACGCCGCCATCCGCACCGCCGCCGCGGCCGACGTCGCCACATCTCTCGACCGCCCGGTCGAATGGGCCGGCCGCAACCTCTCCGGGGGCCAGCGGCAACGCGTCCGGCTCGCCCGCGCCGTCTACACCGACCCGGAGATGCTGCTCGCCGCCGAGCCGACCTCGGCCGTCGACGCGCACACCGAGGCGGCCATCGCCGAACGGCTCAGCACCGCCCGGGCCGGCCGCGGCACGGTCGTCGCCACCACCTCACCGGTCGTGCTCGACCGGGCCGACGTCGTGCACTACCTGGCCGACGGCCGGGTCGCGGCGACCGGCACCCACCGCTCGCTGCTGGATTCGTCCCCGGAGTACCGCGCCCTGGTCACCCGGGCGTTCGGGGAGGACGAATGACCGCGCTGCCCATCGCCGACCAGCGCGCGGTCGGGAAGGCCGCGCTGCGCCTCATCGCCGTCGACCGGCGCTCCGTCGCCGCCATGCTCGGCCTCAACGCGCTCACCGCCCTGGCCGGTCTCGGCGGCCCGTGGCTGCTCGGCCGGATCGTCGACGTGGTCACCGTCCGCGGCGGCGCCGACCGGGTGGACCGGCTCGCGATCGGCGTGCTCGCCTGCGCCGTGGCCCAGACGCTGCTCTCCCGGTGGGCCCTGCTGATCGGCTACCGGTTCGGCGAGCGCACCGCCGCCCGGATCCGCGACACCTACCTCAACCGCGCGCTCAACCTGCCCGCCGCCGTCATCGAACGGGTCCCGGCCGGCGACCTCGCCGCCCGCGGCACCACCGACGTCGACGCGGTCGCCGCCACCCTGCGCGACATCCTGCCCACCGTCTTCATCGGCCTCGTCCAGATGGTCTTCATCATCGCCGCGGTGATGCTGCTCAACCCGCTGCTCGGCCTGGTCGGCCTGGCCGGGCTGTCCGGCATCTGGATCGTGACGAGGTGGTACCTTCGCCGCGCCCGCACCGCCTACCTCGCCGAGGGCGCCGCCAACTCCCAGCTCGCCGAGGAACTCGCCGCCACCACCGAGGGCGCCCGCACCGTCGAGGCGTTCGGCCTGCGGCAGCGCCGCCTCGACGCCGGCCACGCCGCGATCGACGAGACCAGGCGCACCCGGCTGGCCACCCTGCGGCTGCGCAGCGTCTTCTTCCCGGTGGTCGAGACCTCGTACGCGGTGCCGACCGTCTTCGTGCTGGTCACCGGTGGTCTGCTGTGCATCCACGGGCACCTGAGCCTGGGCACCGCCGCGGCGGCCGTGCTCTACCTGCGGCAGTTCGTCGGCCCGCTGGACACCCTGCTGATCTGCATCGAACAGCTGCAGAGCAGCAGCGCCTCCTTCGCCCGGGTCGAGGGCCTGGCCGCCATCCCCGCCCCGCCGCCGCCCACCACGGCCACCCCCACCGACGACCGGATCGAAGTACGCAACGTCCGGTACGCCTACGACGACGGCCCCGACGTCCTGCACGACGTCGCCCTCACCGTCCGCCCCGGCGAACGGCTGGCCATCGTCGGCCTCTCCGGCGCCGGCAAGTCCACCCTCGGCCGCCTGATCGCCGGCATCGACCGCCCCACCACCGGCACGGTAACCGTCGGCGGCGTCCCGATCGCCGACCTGGCGCCCGACGAGCTCCGCCGCCAGGTCGTGCTGGTCACCCAGGAACACCACGTGTTCCGGGAGACGCTGCGCGCCAACCTGATGGTCCCCGCCCCCGACCCGGAGCTGCGCGCCGCGCTGGCCACCGTCGGCGCCGACTGGGCCGACGACCTCGACCGTGACCTGGGCGAACAGCCGCTCGACGGCGCCCAGGCCCAGCAGCTGGCACTGGCCCGGGTGGTGCTGGCCGACCCGCACACGGTGATCCTCGACGAGGCGACCGCGCTGCTCGACCCGACCACGGCCCGCACCGCCGAACGCGCCCTGGCCGCCGTCCTGCACGAACGCACCGTCATCGCGATCGCCCACCGCCTGCAGACCGCGCACGACGCCGACGCGGTGGCCGTCATGGACGACGGCCGGATCATCGAGCTCGGCACCCACGACGAGCTGGTCGCGGCGGGTGGCCCGTACGCCGCGCTGTGGCACTCGTGGCACGGCTCCGCAGAAAGTTCCCATCAGTAGGAAACCGCTTACCAGTTTTGTCCGTACCTATCACTGCCACCGACTCCTGCTACGGAAAGGTCAGCGATGACTCGGACACGGACTAAGCGGTTGCTCGCCGCGGCGATCGCACTCGTCGGCGTCGGCTCGGCGGTGGTCTTCACCAACTTCGCCTCGGCCGCCGAGACCACCGCGGCCGGCGACCAGGTGGTCACCGAGACCATCCAGGTCACCGGGGTGTTCGACGGCGCCGGCCAGCGTTTCATCGGCGGCGGCGACCTCGGCGACGGCGGGCAGGCCGAAGGCCAGGACGCCCTGTTCGACCTGGCCGCCGGCGCCACCCTGACGAACGTGGTGATCGGCAGCCCCGCCGCCGACGGCGTGCACTGCGCCGGCAGCTGCACGCTGACCAACGTGAAATGGGAGGACGTCGGCGAGGACGCGGCCACGTTCCGCGGCACCAACGCCACCATCCTGATCGACGGCGGCAGCGCGGCCTCCGCCGACGACAAGGTCTTCCAGGACAACCGCGGCGCCGGCGGCTCGGTGACCATCCGCAACTTCGCGGTCTCCGACTTCGGCAAGCTCTACCGCTCGTGCGGCAACTGCTCCACCCAGGCCGCTCGCACGGCAACGCTGGAGAACATCACCGCGACCGCCCCCGGCAACACCCTGGCGGGCATCAACACCAACCTGGGCGACAAGGTCACCCTGAACGGCATCACGCTGGTAGGCGACGACATCTCCCTGTGCGACCGCTTCGAGGGCAACGACACCGGCGAAGAGCCGACCAAAATCGGCGAGGGCCCCGACGGCACAAGCTGCGTAGCCACCGGGGTGACCGGCCCGTAACGGCCGCCCGCCCCGGCAGCGCCGGCGGCGGACCTCCACCCGCCAGCCGGCCGAGCCCGGTGACGATCCCAGAGGCCCCCCGGGTTTCGTCACCGGGCTCACCCACCAGAGGCCCACCACCCGCCAAACGGCGACAGCTCCGGCGCCTGCACCCGCCGGCGCAGAATCGACGGCCTACCGTCCGACGCCTGACCGCCCAGCGCCAACCCGCCAGCTAACCGACGAATACGACAAACCGCAGCCACCAACGCGCAAGAAGACCCTCCCAGCCGGACGGCCTCCAGCGCCAACCTGCCGGCTCACCGGCGAGTGCGAGAAACCGCGGCCTGCCCAAGCGTCAAGATGGCGCTCCCAACCGGACGGCCGCCCACCGCCAACCCGGCGGCTCACCGCCCACCGCCAACCCGGCGGCTCACCGCACAGCGCCGATCCGGCGGCTGATCTGCCAGGCGCGCCAGCCGCCGAGCAGGGCGAGCGGGATCAGCGCCACCGCACAGACCACGTTGCCGCCTTCCACCGACCTGATCACCTGCCACGCCGCCAGAACCAGCACCGCCACCTGGCCCAGCACCGCCGGCAAGCAGGCTGATCCCGAAATGCCGGGCCAAGGTGGGCTCTTCCGACCGCGGCGTGATCTGCCACCCATGATCGGAGCCGCCGCCCAGGGCGATAAGAAGCGGAACCCCGACCAGCAGCATCATCGCGACGCCCCCGCGATCCGGCCCGCCCGCCACCAGCACGACCACCGCAGCAATGACGGTGGTCCCGACGATCACCCCCGGAACCACGAGCGACCGACGCCGCACACCGCCGTCGATAACGGTTCGCCCCCCGCCGACTGTCAAAGCCCAGCCATCCGAAACGTCCCTCGACCCGCCGCCCGCACCATCACGCGCCGAAGCGGCAGAACACCCAGGTGATCAGCGGCGCCAGGTCCCGGACAGCGGCCCCGGAAAGAACCCGCCACAGTCGATCAGCGTCGATAGCTCATCCAACATCCCCCGCGCGTCGCCGGGAAGACTCACCAGAGAGCTTTCGCGGTCGGATCCCGGCGGTGCAATCACCGGGGCGACCCGGCCCGGATCCCGGCGCCTGCATCCCGTCAGCGCGGTCAGTGCGATCAGCCCGACGGCACAATCAGCCCGGCAGCCCGGCAGCCCGGCAGCCCGGCAGCCCGGCAGCCCGGCAGCCCGGCAGCGCGATCAGCGCGGTCGGACCAGGCCCAGGTCGTAGGCGACGATTGTGGCCTGCACCCGGCTGGCGACTCCCAGCTTCGAGAGCAAGGCGTTCACGTGTGCCTTTACCGTGCCCACGCCGATGCCGAGTTCGCCGCCGATCTCCGCGTTGGACAGTCCGCGGGCGATGCCGTGCAGCACCTCTCGCTCGCGTGGGGTGAGGGCCGCCAGGCGCGGGTCGGCCTCCGGCGCGGCGGTCACCGCGCCCGCCGCGAACGCGTCGATCAGGCGCCTGGTGACCACCGGGCTGAGCATCGCCTCCCCCGCCGCGACCAACCGGATGGCGGCGACCAGTTCGGCCGGTTCGGCGTCCTTCAGCAGGAACCCGGACGCGCCGGCCTTGAGCGCCCGGAAGACATCGGCATCCTGGTGGAACGTGGTCAGGACCAGCACTTTCGGCGGGTTCGGAATCGCGGCGAGCCGCTCGGTGGCGGCCAGGCCATCCATCCCCGGCATCCGCACATCCATCAGGACGACATCCGGTTCAGCGGTCGCGGCCAGGCCGATCGCGGCGGCGCCGTCCCCGGCTTCACCGACGACTTCGAAGTCATCCTGCGACCCGACGATGGCCGCGAGACCTGCCCGCACCATGAGCTGGTCGTCCACGATCATCACTCGGACGGCGATGGCGGCACCTCCCTGCACGGGGCCGCCCGCCTGGCAGCCCTCATTCCGGCGACTCGATCGTAGGGGCCGCCGCGCTGGGGGCGGGTCAGGAGGGAGGTTCCGGCTCGCCGGAGATCGCAGACTCGAGACGAGAGATCGGCACCGGCGACACGGACGTGAGCAAGATCGGCGCAGTCGAGGCAGACGACATCGGCTCAAGGCCGGGCGACACCGGTGCAGCGGAGGCAAAGGCGACCGGCTCAGAGCCGACCGGAATCGGCGCAGCCGAGGCAGGCGCGACCGGCCCAGAGGGAGACGCCACCAGCGCAGCAGAAGCAGATGGGAGCAGCTCAGAGCCGACCGCAATCGGCGCAGCCGGGGCAGGTGGGATCGGCTCAGGCTCGAGCGCGATCGGCGCAGCCGGGGCAGGTGGGATCGGCTCGGGCGCGGGCGCGATCGGCGCAGCCGAAGTAGGTGGGGTCGGGTTGAGGGTGGGTGTGGTGGGAAGGCCGGGGGCGGTTGTGGGCGGGGGTGGGGTGCGGGCGAGGCCGTCGAGCAGGGCTCGCATGGCGGCCAGCGCGTGGCGGGCGGCGGTGACCACGGCCGGTAGGTCGTTCTGTTCCGCGGCGGCCGGGACCTGGGCGGCGTGCTGGAGGACGGCTTCGCGTAGGCCGGTCGCTACCCGGGAACGCTCGTCTCGGGCCTGGCAGGAGGCTCGGGTCAGGGCCGCTTCGACCTGGCCCTCCTCGCGGGCGTGGCGGCGGTCTCGGCGGCGGCGGGTCAGGTGGCCGGCCAGCCAGCTCAGGCCGGCCGGGAAGGCCAGCAAGTGGGCGAGGATCACGGTCAGGACGGCGGCGGCCACGTAACGGCCCGCGGTGGTCGGCTCGTCCGGCGCGGGGATCGCCGGTAGGTCCAGCGCGACCAGGGCGCCCAGGGCCAGTGCGGACGAGACGGCGGACGCCGCGGCGGCCAGCCAGGTCAGCGTCGGGCGGGTTCCCCACGCGGCCACCGCGTAGACCGCGGCGAACTCCGCGCCGGCGCTGAAGATGAACAACCAGGCGGTGCCGGGTGGGGGCACGCCCAAACCGACCAGCAGTGGGCCCAGCCAACTGGTGGCGGCCACAGCTGCCAGCACGGACCAGGGGTGGGTGCGGCGCCAGAGCAGGGGCGCGGTGTGGGCGAGCCCGGCCAGCACGATCAGAACCGTTGCGGTGCGGGTGACGCCGTTTTCCTCGACGGCCAGCGCGAGACTGCTCAGCGGCATCACCAGCAGGAGGGCGATCAGCACCAGGTCGAGGGCCACCGGGCTCCACTGGCGACCGCCGGCTGCCGGCGGCACCGGAGTGAGTGGCAGGACGGCCCGCACCCGCCAGCCACCGTCGTCACGCCGACCGGCCGACACCGTGCCGCCGATCGCGGCCGCCCGCTCGCGCATGCCGAGCACGCCACGACCACCACTCAAACCGGCAACGACCGGGCCGTCCGGCGAACCGTCGTCGTCGATGATCAGCTCGGCCTGATCCGCGGCTGACCGCGACGACGCGGAGCCGGTGACTGCCGAGCCAGTGGCTGCGGAATCGATCGCCGCGGGAACGAAGGCCGCCGGGGCGACGGCTTCAGATTTGGGGGCCGAGGAGCCGATAGCCCCCGCGGAGATGGCTGAAGAGCCAACGCCCGCAGAGCCGGCGGCCGCGGAACCCGCGGAGGTGGTCGCGCCCGCGGAGGTGGTGGCTTCCGGGACGGAGGCTGCGGCGGAGTTGAGGGCGGCGGCTGCGGCAGGGGACGGTGTGTAGCGCAATGAGAGGCGGACCGGGCGGCCTGGGGCGTAGCGCAACGTGTTGGTCAGGGCCTCTCGGGCTATGCCGTAGACGGTCTCGGCGATCGCCGGTGGCGGGTCGCCCGGCGGGAGGTCGGTCGTCATCGGCTGGCCCAGCCGGCGGAACGCCTCGGCCAGGTCGGTCAGGCGCAGGGCCGGGTCGGGTGGGAGTTCGTCGGCGGGGAGCATCGCGACCAGGCGATGCAGGGCCGTTACCGTCTCCCGGCCGGTGCGGGCGGCGAACGACAGGGCCTCGGGGCGCAGCTCGGGGCGCTGGGCGGTGAGCAACTCGGCGGCGGAGGCGTTGATGACGATCGAGGTCAGGTGGTGGGCGGTCACGTCATGGAGCTCGCGGGCCAGACGGCGGCGCTCGGCGGCGGCCGCCATCCGCTCGGCCTCCTCGGCCTCGGCCAGGCGGCGGGCGGCCTCGGCGCGGGCATGGACCCATCGGCCGCGATGCCGGCCGAGCGCGGCGACCACGGCGTAGACGGCGACGATCAGGAGCACGAAATACGGATATTCCTCGTCGACGCCCTCGTCGGCGGCCGTGACCACGGATTGGAGCAGGATCGTGCCGGCCAGCGCGATCGCGGTGGTGCGGCCGGAGCGGCGGGCGGCGACGCTGAACAGGGCCACGATGTCGGCGGCGCCCAGCACCGCCAGGGCGCCGGGTGGGCCGGCCGGCACGCCGGCGGCGATGGCCACGCCGACGACGATCAGCGTGAGCACCGGGCGGGTGCGCCGCCACAGCAACGCCGCGCCGATCGTCAGGGCGGTCACGACCAGCACGGACGTCTGCAGCGGGCGCAACGGCTCGCGCGGCCACAGCGCGAACTGGGCCGCGACGAGCATCACCGGCAGCAGCCAGGTCGTCCATCGGGTCATGCGGGACAGGTTAGGGGGAGGGCGTCTCGGGCGGGGACCGACCTTGGTCTATAACTTTGGTCGAAGGCAATTTCAGACCCTGGTCCGATTCGCTCGACCATCCTCGGCGGACACACTTTCCGGCATGTCGAGCTATCACCGCCTCGTCCGTGCCAAGCCCTCCCGCACCGTGTTGGGCACGCTGTTCATCGTGCTCGCCACGGCCTTCCTCGCCATCGCCGGTTTCCTGCTGGTCACCGCGGCCGCCACGATCGCCGGTCGGCCGGACGGTCCGGACGAGGTGCCGAGCTTCGGCGAGCTGGCCGATCTGGCCCTCGCCTTCCTGATGATCGCGGCGCTGCTGCCGGCCACCCTGGCCGCGGCCCGATGGGTCCAGCACCGGCCGGCGGGCACGCTGTCCTCGGTCACCGGGCGGCTGCGATGGCGCTGGCTGCTGAGGTGCCTGCCGGTGGCGGCGGTCGCGGTGGTGCTGCTCCTGGCGGGTGGCACGGCGTTCGCGGCGGCGACCGGGGTCGACGCCGGGTTGAGCGACGCCGAGCTGGCCGGCTGGGGGCCGTTCCTGCTGTCGATGGCGGTGTTCGTGCTGGTGGTGCCGCCGCAGGCGGCCGCCGAGGAGTATGTGATGCGCGGCTGGCTGCTGCAGGCGGTGGGTTCGTGGTGCCGCGGCCCGTGGCTGCCGATCGGCGTGCAGGCCGTGGTGTTCGCCGCCCTGCACGGGTGGGGCACCCCGTGGGGGTTCGCCGACCTGGTGATGTTCGGGCTGGTGGCGGGCTGGCTGACGGTGCGGACCGGTGGCCTCGAGGCGGCGATCGCGCTGCACGTGGCGAACAACCTGATCAGCAGCGTGGTGGCGGCCGCCCTGGGTGACCTGGGGATGGACGAGACGGCGGCGGACATGCCGTGGCAGTTCGCGGTGATCGACGTTCCGGTGCTCCTGGCGTACGCCTGGGTGGTCGTGCGGCTGGCCCGCGGAGCGGGCGTCGCCACCGAAAGCAGCGTCGAGCCCTGTGATCGCGTCCCTCCGCCACGCGGTCCCGAGGCCGAGACCGGCCTGGCGGATCACCGGGAGGACCCTCAGGACAGCAGCAACCGCCACCTGTCACCCAGTTCGTCGGCTCGGCGATGAGAGGTTGCGGGGCGCCACTTTCGAAAGCCCGCGAAAACCCGGGGTCGCGGCAAGTTCGGCACATTTTCGAACATGGACGAGCAACTTGCGTCAAGGCCGTCACAGGCAGGGCAAAGGATTGGCCTGCACAGCCGTTGACATCGGTCACGATTGTTGCGAGTGTTCGACCATCGTGTTTCGTGTTTGATTTTGTGCACACTCGCGGCATCGGCAAGGAGCCACTCCCATGTCACGTACCAAATTTCCTCAGCAAATAGGCCCTCGCCTCATGCTGGCCGTCGCCCTCGTGGCCGGCTCGGCGTTCGCAGTGACCGCCGGTGAGCCCGCCCTCGCCACCGGCGGCGGCGACACCAGCTGCGCCACCACCGGCTCGGTCGACTTCGGATTCGATCTGGCCGGCGACGGCTGGAAGTTCTCCACCGGCGACGACCTCGCCTGGGCCGCCCCCACGTTCGCCGACACCGACTGGAAGTCGTGGACGGTCCCGGACAACTGGAACAACGACGCCACCCTGGCCAAGTACGACGGGTACGCGTGGTATCGCAAGACGTTCACGCTGCCGGCCCGGCCGGCCGGGGTCACCGACTCGACGATCGTGGCCGCGCTCGGGCAGATCGACGACGCCGACCAGACCTTCCTGAACGGCACCGAGATCGGCAAGACCGGCGGCTTCCCGCCCAACTTCGACTCCACGTGGGAGGTCCCGCGGGAGTACTACCCGGCGGACGGCCTGCTCAACTGGGGCGGCAGCAACACCGTCGCGGTCCGGATGTATGACGGGACGGGCGGCGGCGGCTTCTACGCGGGCCCGATCGGCCTCTACACCAAGGCGCACCTGCGGGCGCTGAGTGGCATCACCGGTAAGGCTGCCACCAAGACCCAGCTGGCCTACGCCTGCGCGATCCTCAACAAGCAGCACCGCGCCATCGCCACCGGTGACGTGCGCAGCTACGCGTCGACGCTGGCCGACGGCTTCTTCCACCAGGGCGACACCGCCGACCGGCGACTGTCCGAGGTGAAGGGCTGGATCAGCCAGAAGAAGAAGATCACGCTGACCGACGCGCAGGCCGAGGTCTTCGTGGACAGCCAGGGCCGGATCGTGGTCGACACCATCCGCAGCTGGAGCGCGACCGACGGCACCGAACTGCTGCCGGCCACCCGCGAATTCCTCTACCTCGACCCGCGCAAGAACGTCGAGCTGGGCGACCACGCGCGGTTCTTCCGGGACAGCTACGTCTCGACGGCGATGAGTCGCCGGGTTCAGTTCAACGTGTACCTGCCGAAGGGCTACACCCGCACCACGGCGAAGCGCTTCCCGGTCGTCTACATGCTGAACGGCTTCAACGGCAGCAACATCGAGTGGGAAGCCCGGGACATCGACACCGTCCTGGACAAGCTGATCAAGGACAAGGGCCTCGAGGAGACCATCGTGGTCTTCCCGGACGGCGGCAGCGGGTGGTATGTGGACACCTCGGCCGGCAACTACAAGACGATGATCGTCGGGGAGATCGTGCCGATGGTCGACAAGCAGTACCGGACGATCTCCGACCGCGAGCACCGCGGGATCACCGGCGTCTCGATGGGTGGCCAGGGCGCGTTCACGCTCGGGCTGGGCCGGCCCGACCTGTTCAGCTCGATCGCCAGCCACATCGGCGCGCTGAGCCTGCCACCGCTGGTCGGCACGCCCGCCGAGCAGGCCGCGAACGCGAACCTGCAGCCGATCAAGATGGTCACCGCGATGACGGCGGCCCAGCTCAACGAGCACACGTACTACTTCGACGGCGGAGATCAGGACGAGTACGGCTTCGGCACCGCGGCCAAGAACATGAGCGTGGCGCTGGCGTCGAAGGGGGTCAAGCACGACTACCAACTGGGCGCGGGCAACCACGCCGACTCGTACTGGATGCCGAAGCTGGACCGGTCGTTCGGGCTGCACAGCGACCAGTTCCGGGCGCACCCGTACAACCAGAAGCGGGAGCCGCACCAGACCCCGTCCCCCTACGTCTGGCCGTAGCCAGAACCGCCGGGGCCCAGGCAAACGCCGGGGCCCCGGCCCAGGCCGGGCGCAAGCGGCCCGGCAACGCGGGCCGGGCGCGAGCAGGCCGGGCGCGAGCAGGCCGGGCGCGAGCAGGCCGGGCGCGAGCAGGCCGGGCGCGAGCAGGCCGGGCGCGAGCAGGC
>NZ_BOML01000036.1 GCF_016862175.1 Paractinoplanes durhamensis
CCGGGCGCGAGCAGGCCGGGCGCGAGCAGGCCGGGCGCGAGCAGGCCGGGCGCGAGCAGGCCGGGCGCGAGCAGGCCGGGCGCAAGCAGGCCGGTCAGTCAGTGCTGAACAGTACGGCGCAGTCGACGGCGCGCTTCCACTTTCGGTATTCGGTGGCGCGTCGTTCGTCGTTCATTGCTGGGAGCCAGCGGCCGGCCCGGTGCCGGTTGTTGCGTAGGTCCTGCAAATCGGACCAGTAGCCGACGGCAAGGCCTGCCGCGTATGCCGCGCCCAGCGAAACCGTCTCGGCCACCATCGGGCGGACCACCGGGACCTCGAGCACGTCGGCGACGATCTGCATCAGCATGTTGTCGGCGGTCATGCCGCCGTCCACGTTCAGGCCGGTCAGGGCCAGGCCGGAGTCGGCGTTCATCGCGTCCACCACCTCGCGGGTCTGCCAACCCGTTGCCTCCAGCACCGCGCGGGCCAGGTGGCCCTTGGTGATGTAGGAGGTCAGGCCGACGATCACGCCTCTCGCCTCGCTGCGCCAGTGCGGGGCGAACAGGCCGGAGAAAGCCGGCACGATGTAGCAGCCGCCGTTGTCGGTGACCGTTCCGGCCAGCGTCTCGATCTCGGAGGCGGTCGCGATCAGGCCGAGGCCGTCGCGGACCCACTGGACGAGCGAACCGGCGATGGCGATGGAACCCTCGAGCGCGTAGGCGACCGGCTCCGACCCGATCCGGTAACCGACGGTGGTGAGCAGGCCGTGGGTCGAGCGCACGGGGGTGGAACCGGTGTTCATGAGCAGGAAGCCGCCGGTGCCGTAGGTGCACTTGGCGTCGCCGGGCGCGAAGCAGGTCTGCCCGAAAAGTGCGGCCTGTTGATCGCCGATGGCGGCGGCGATCGGGACGCCCGGCAGCACGGCCTCGGCGGTCCCGTAGATCTCCGACGACGAACGGATCTCCGGCAGCATGGCTTGTGGGATCGTGCACACATCCAGAAGTGCGGGGTCCCAGGCAAGCTTCGTGAGGTCCATCAGCATGGTGCGGCTGGCGTTGGTGACGTCGGTGAGGTGGTGTCGCCGGCCGGTCAGGTTCCAGATCAGCCAGCTGTCCATCGTCCCGAACAGCACCTCGCCTTTCTCCGCCCGCGCGCGCAGCCCGGGCACGTTGTCGAGCAGCCACTTCACCTTGCCGGCCGAGAAGTAGGTGGCCGGCGGCAGCCCGGTCCGCTCCTGGACGAACGCGGCGTCCAGGGTCTCGACGAAGGCGGCGGTCCGGGTGTCCTGCCAGTTGATCGCCGGCGCCACCGGCACCCCGGTCTCCCGGTCCCACACCACCGCGGTCTCCCGCTGGTTGGCGATCCCGATCGCGGCCACCTGCGAGGATTCGATCCCGGCCTCGCGGATCGCCCGTTTGATCAGCCGCTGGGTGTCCCGCCAGATCCGGGCGGCGTCGTGCTCGACCCAGCCGGGCCGCGGATACGACTGCGGGTGCTCGGCCCGGGCCACCGCCACCACGGTCGCGCGCCGGTCGAAGAGAATGCACCGGGTGGACGTGGTGCCCTGATCGATGGCGAGGACGTAGCGCTCCCGGAGAGAAGAGGTCACGAGCGCGGCCCGGTCAGATCACGGGAAACGGCCCGCGCGGTCGCGCACACCTGCTCGACGAGCGCCGTCCGGGGCCGCAAGCGGCTGTCGCAGATCCGCTCGACCGGCCCGTAGACGCCGATCGCCCCGACCACGAGCCCGCCGTAGATCCGCATCGGCGCCGCGATCCCGGCCCGCCCCGGCTCCCATTCCTCCACCGCACAACCCCAGCCCTGAGCGCGGATCTCGGCGAGATCTCTGGCCAGCTCTCGCGGGGTGGTCACGGTCTTCCGGGTGTACGCGTCGAGCCCGCCCCGCCCCACCGCGTCGGCGGCCAGTACGTCGTACGCAAGAAGGACTTTGCCCATCGATGTCGCGTGCGCCGGAATGACAAGCCCGACGTCCATCGCCTGGGTGGTGTCGTCGGGCCGGAAGACGTGGTGGATCACCCGGACCCCGCTGGGGTCGAGGACCCCGATCCGGACCGCTTCGACGCTGCGGGCAGCCAGGGCATCCGCCCAGTCGAGGGCCCGCGAGCGCAGCTCGTTGACGTCCATCCCGGCGCCGCCGAGGTCGAGCAGCCCGCGCCCGAGCCGGTACCGGGTGGTGCGCGGGTCCTGTTCGACGAAGCCGACGTGTTCGAGGGTGCGCAGGATGCCGTGCGCGGTCGACTTGGGCAGCCCCAGCGCGTCGGCGATCTCCTTGACGCGCAGTCGGTCGGGACCGGCCGCGAGCAGCCGTAACACGGCCGACGACCGCTCGATGGACTGGATCATCCCGGGCACCGCGCGAGAGTAGCCCACTTATTGGCACTCGGACAACGTGCGACATTGTCGCACGCCCGGCGTTGACCGGACCTTCGGCCCTTCCTAGCGTTCCGGACGCGAGTTAAAGGGAGGCGATGTGGCGGACTACGTCGGGGCGATCGACCAGGGCACGACCAGTACGCGATTCATGATCTTCGACCGGGCCGGCCACGAGATCGGCCGGCACCAGATGGAGCACCGGCAGATCCTGCCCGGCGCCGGGATGGTCGAGCACGACGCGGAAGAGATCTGGGAGAACACCCTCAAGACGATCGACGTGGCCCTCGCCGACACCGGGCTGGGCGCGGCCGACCTGGCCGCCATCGGCATCACCAACCAGCGCGAGAGCGCGCTGATCTGGGACCGGGAGACCGGCCGGCCCTGCCACCACGTGATCGTCTGGCAGGACACCCGGACCGCTCAGATGATCCCGCGGCTGGACGCCGACCTGATCAGCGAGAAGACCGGCCTGCCGCCGGCCACCTACTTCTCCGCCACCAAGGTCACCTGGATGCTCGACAACGTCCCCGGCCTGCGCGAGCGCGCCGAGAAGGGCGAGGTGCTGTTCGGGACGATGGACAGCTGGCTGATCTGGAACCTGAGCGGCGGCCGGCACCTGACCGACGTCACCAACGCCAGCCGCACCATGCTGATGAACCTCACCACCCTCGACTGGGACGACGAGCTGCTGGCGCTGTTCCGGATCCCGCGGCCGATGCTGCCGGAGATCCGGTCGTCGGCCGAGATCTACGGCCACGCCGAGGCGGTCCTGCCGGGCGTGCCGATCGCCGCGGCGATCGGCGACCAGCAGGCCGCCCTGTTCGGGCAGACGTGTTTCGCGCCCGGCGAGGCCAAGTGCACCTACGGCACCGGCAACTTCGTCCTGCTCAATACGGGTACGACGCCGGTCCGCTCGACGCACGGCCTGCTCACCACGGTCGCCTACCGATTCGGCACCGGCGCACCGATCTACGCCCTGGAGGGCTCGGTCGCGGCCACCGGCTCGGCCGTGCAGTGGCTGCGCGACCAGCTCGGCGTGATCGACTCGGCCGGCGCGAGCGAGGAGCTGGCCGCGCAGGTCGACGACAGCGAGGGCGTCTGCTTCGTACCGGCGTTCTCCGGGCTGTTCGCGCCGTACTGGCGGCCGGACGCGCGGGCCGCCATCGTCGGGCTGTCCCGCTACCACACCGCGGCGCACATCACCCGGGCCGCGCTCGAGGCGATCTGCTACCAGACCCGCGACGTCATGGTCGCGATGGCCAAGGACTCCGGCACCGACCTCGACTGCCTGAAGGTGGACGGCGGGGTCACCTCGAACGCGCTCTGCATGCAGCTGCAGGCCGACATCCTCGGCGTGCCGGTGAGCCGGCCCGCGGTCGCCGAGACCACCGCGCTCGGCGCCGCCTACGCGGCCGGGCTGGCGGTCGGCTTCTGGACGTCGCAGGACGAGCTGCGCGCCAACTGGCGGGAGGACCGGCGCTGGCAGCCGTCCTGGTCCGACGAGCGGCGCACCGAAGGAACCACCCGCTGGCGAGCGGCCATCGACCGCACCCTCGACTGGGTCAGCGTCGGCTGACGAAAGGACGTCTCATGAACACCGGGGTTATCTCATCGTCGTCGCGCGCCGCCGCCCTTCTCGCCATGACCACCGACGAACTCGACGTGCTGGTGGTGGGCGGGGGCGTGGTCGGTGCGGGGGCGGCCCTCGACGCCGCCACCCGGGGGCTGAGTGTCGGCCTGGTCGAGGCCCGTGACTTCGCCAGCGGCACGTCGAGCCGGTCCAGCAAACTGATCCACGGTGGCCTGCGCTACCTGGAGATGCTCGACTTCGGCCTGGTCCGCGAGGCGTTGCGGGAGCGGGGCCTGCTGGTCCAGCGGCTCGCTCCGCACCTCGTACGCCCGGTGCCGTTTCTTTATCCCTTGCGGCATCGCGCCTGGGAGCGGCTGTACGCCGGGGCCGGCGTCGCCCTCTACGACACCCTGGCGCTCTCCGGCTGGGGGGCGGGCCTCCCCCGCCATCGGCACCTGTCGCGCACCGAGGCGCTGCGCGCGTTCCCGGCGCTGCGGCCGGAGTCGCTGGTCGGCGCGATCCGCTACTACGACGCCCAGGTCGACGACGCCCGGCACACGATGTTCCTGGTCCGCACGGCCGCCGCGTACGGCGCGCAGGTCGCCGCCCGTACCGAGGTCATCGGTTTTCTCCGGGAGGGCCGCCGGGTCGTCGGGGTCCGCGCCCGCGACGCCGAGACCGGCGCCGAGCTGGAGATCCGCGCCCGCACGGTGATCAACGCGACCGGGGTGTGGACGAGCGACATCCAGTCGCTGATGAAGGGCGAGCGCGGCCAGTTCAAGATCACCGCTTCGAAGGGCATCCACCTGGTCGTGCCGCGCGAGAAGATCGCCGGGCGGACCGGCATGATCCTGCGTACCCCCACCAGCGTGCTGTTCGTGATCCCGTGGGACCGGCACTGGATCATCGGCACCACCGACACCCCGTGGAACCTCGACAAGGCGCACCCGGCGGCGTCCGCGCACGACGTCGACTACCTGCTCGACGAGGTGAACAAGTCGCTGGCCACCCCGCTGACCAGGGACGACGTGCAGGGTGTCTACGCCGGGCTGCGGCCGCTGCTGTCGGCCGACGCCGCGATCACCGCGAAGCTGTCCCGCGAGCACGCCGTCGACACCCTCGCGCCCGGTCTGGTGCTGGTGGCCGGCGGTAAGTACACGACGTACCGGGTGATGGCCAAGGACGCCGTCGACGCCGCGGTCCGCGAACTGGACACGCGGGTGCCGGCCTCCTGCACCGAGCAGGTGCCGCTGCTCGGTGCGGAGGGCTACCGGGCCGCCTGGAACCGGCGCGCCCAGCTGGCCCGCCGGGCGGGGCTGCACGTGAGCCGCATCGAACACCTGCTCAAGCGGTACGGGACGCTGATCGACGAGGTCCTCGCCCTGATCGAGAGCGACCCGTCGCTGCGCGAGCCGCTCGACGGCGCCCCCGACTACCTGCGCGCCGAGGTGGTCTACGCGGCGAGCCACGAGGGCGCGCGGCACCTGGACGACGTGCTCACGAGGCGTACCCGGATCTCCATCGAGACCCCGGACCGCGGGGTGACCGCCGCCCGGAGCGCCGCCCAGCTGATCGCCGGACCGCTCGGCTGGTCCGCCGCCGACGTGGCCCGGGAGATCGGCAACTACGAGTCCCGGGTGGCGGCCGAGCGGGCCGCCCAGGAGCAGCCGGACGATCTGAGCGCGGACGCGACGCGACTGGCCGCAACGGTGTCCTAGAGATGTACGCCGAGGCGCAACAGCGGCAGGCCGAGATCCTCGCGGAGATCAACCGCACCGGCGGTGCCCGGATCACCGATCTGGGCACCCGCCTCGGCGTCTCCGGGGTGACCGCGCGGCGCGACGTCGAGGCGCTGGCCGAGCGGGGTCTCGTCGCGCGGGTGCGCGGCGGGGCGATGGCGCTGACTCCCGGCCCGGCCCTCGCCGCCGGGCCGGGTCAAGCCCGTCGCCGGGAGAAGGCGGCGATCGCCCGCACCGCCGCCGCCCTGGTGCGGCCGGCCGAGGCGATCGGCATCCTGGCCGGCAGCACCACCATGCTGCTGGCCCGGGAGCTGCTGGAGGTGCCCGGCCTGACCGTGGTGACCAACACGATCGGCATCGCCGACGCGTTCCACCACGACGGCCTGCCCGATCAGACGGTGGTGCTGCTCGGCGGGGTCCGCACCCGGTCGGGCGCGCTGGCCGGCCCGGTCGCCGAGCGGACCGCGGCCGGGCTCAACCTGGACGTGGTGTTCCTCAGCGTCTACGGCATGGCGGCCCGCTCCGGCTTCACCACGCCCGATCCGGCCGAGGCGCGCATCAGCGCCGCGCTGATCGCGACCGCCCGCCGGGTGGTGGTGCTGGCCGACCACGGCAAGTGGGGCGTGCACAGCGCCGCCGTGATCGCCCCGCTGGACGGCGCGGACGTGCTGGTCACCGACGCCGGCCTGAGCCAGCCGGGCCGCTCCGCACTGCGGCAGCGGGTCGGCCACCTGATCATCACCGAGGTGACGTGAAACCCGGTCTCAGGACATCACCGGGAACAGATCGGTCGAGGCCCGCCCGGTGGCGGCCTCGATGAAATCGATCGGCGAGGCGATCTGGGCGATCACCTCGGCCGTGTGCGCGAGTCCGGCTTCCGGCACGTCGGGGGTACGCCCCAGAGCGCGCTGGACGTCGAGCAGGTGCACGGTCGCCTCGACCACGCCGATGCTCACCGCCTCGGCCAGCGGCAGCACCGCCCGCCCGAAGTAGTCGACGGTGACCGGCCCGAGGTAGCGGGCGGCGGTGATCGCCTCCGGCCCGGTGCCGGCGAACTGCCCGACCAGCTGCTCGATGGTGTATTTCGCGGCGTCGTCGCGGGCCGCGGCGGCCACCTGGTCACGGGACGAGTTGGCGATGCCGCCCGGTTCGTTGAACTCGCGCAGCAGGTCGGCCGCCACCGGGTGGGTCGGTTTGTCGTCGGTGACCCGGCCGACGAGCATCGAGAAGCCGAACGGCCAGCCGGCCGCATGTGCCCACAGCGCACGCACGTCCCAGCCGTCGAGGCGGGTGTCGCAGTGCCATTCCGCGTCGGTGAGGTTCGCCCCGATGGCGGCCCAGACCGACCACAGCTCATCCAGCGCCGCGAGGCGATCGTCGAGCGTCATCGCGCGACTGTACCGGGGAATGGGCCCCGGCGAATCCCCCATCAGCGGCGGCGCTGCCACCAGCGGCGCTTCGGGGGTTCCGGCTCGTCCGGCGGCGGCTCGTCGGCGCGGGTCAGGACCGCCGTGGCCAGGGTGCGGTCGCCGGGCGTACACCCCGGGGTGATCAGCATCAGCTGGGCGAGGGATTCCTCGATGGTGACCACCCGCGGCGCCGCCATCGCGGCGTCCAGCCGGGCCCGCACCAGATCGTGCACCTCGGCCCGCCGCCCCGGCTCCCGGTAGGCGGTGGTGACCAGGGCGAACAGGGCCGCGTCGGAAACCCAGTCCTCGGCGCCGAAGGCCAGGTCGGCGAGCGCCTCGCGGCCCTCGTCGCCGTGCCGGAGCAGGGCCAGGCACACCCACGGCTGCATCAGCCGGAACCAGTAGGTCGGGGTGGTCGTGGCCAGGTGCGCCCAGCGCGGCGTGTCCGGCGCCTGCGGCAGGTGGGCGAGCAGCCCCAGCAGGTCGTCGATCGGCAGCTTGCCGAGCGGCTCGGCCTGCAGGAAGCCGGAGAGCGGGGACGGCCACGGCTCGCCGGCCACCTCGTGCAGCACCCGGACCGCCTCGGCGGACGGCGCCGCGACCACCGGCACCGGATGGACCCCGTCGTAGCGCCACGCACGGTAACGGACCGGGCGCACCGCGACCCGGATGTCCGGCGACGGGAACTCCTCGATCGCGACGTCGACCGGGCCGACGACACGCCGGCAGGCGACGGTGGCGCTGGGCGGTTCGGCCGCCGAGACGGCCAGGCCGGTGAGGGTGAGCTCCTCCCCCTCGGCGCGCCGCCGGCCGACCTCGTTGGCCACGTTGCAGAGGGCCTCGGTCGGCATCGGCACCCAGTTCAACCAGGGCCGCTGCGAGCAGGCCATCGCGAACAGCATCTCGGTCGTGCCGCACGGGTGCTGGTCGTCCAGCACGGCGACCAGGGCGGCGATGTCACCGCTCTCCCGGAACCGCACCGCGTGCCGGGCGGCGTCGCGGTGCGGAAAGCCGGAGTCGTCGGCCAGGCTCCGCAGTTCGGCATCCGGGTCTGACGAAAACATGGCGCGGAGCCTACAACGATGCCTGGCCGACGACGGAGCGCTATCGGATGCCGAGAACGACCGCGCCGGTGTAGGTGCCCCCGGCCGTCGGCACGGCGGGAACGCCATCAACCGTCACGACCAGGTGTTTGCCGCGCGGCGCGGTGATTGCCGAGCCGGCTCCCAGGGTCAATTTCGTGAGGTACGACGTCCCGGTGACGGTCCAGTCGGCGCCGCCGGTCAGCGACACGATGACCCCGTTGTTGACCGCCGCACCCGGCGTGTTGGTGACGACACCCAGCTCCTGGTAGTTCGCCGAGGTGATGGTGGTGACCCGGTGCCGGGAGGTGGCCGAGGTGACCGCACCGGCCAGGCTGCCGCCGTCGAGGTTGAGCACCAGGTTCTTGCCGTTGCCGGCGCTGCCCCGGATCGCGTTGTAGAAGTCACCCTTGAGCGCGATGTCGGTGAACGTGGCGACCGCATCGGTGCCGTGCGCCGCGGCCACGTCGAACGTCGCGGCCTTGGCCGGCACGCCGGTGGGCTCGGTGTAGACGCCGCTGTTGACCAGTTTGCCGTCGACCATCTGCGGCCCCGGGTCATCGTCCTCGATCATTTGCAGGAGTACGCCGTCGGCCGGGTTGAGCTTCGCGCCCTGCGACCCGTCGACGGTGATGCCGACCTGCTGGCCCTTGTCGAGGAAGGTGGCCCGCTTGGTGTTGATCACGGTGCCGCCGCTGACGTCCACGGTCCCGGCGCCGTGCCACATGATGCCCCACTTGCCGGAGTCGATGGTCGTCCGCCGCGGCGCCAGCCCGGCCAGCTCCGACGCGCTCAGGCCGAGGGCGAGTGACGAGTTGACCGACGAGACGGCCGCCGTGGAGCTGTCGCCGTAATAGAGCGACCCGCCCCGGTTGATCGCGGCGTAGGTGGCGACGTCCAGGTCCGACCCGAGGAACCGCTCGGTCGCGTTGCCGATGGCGTACGAGCCGTAGCCGTCCTTGCCGGTGATCCGGACCGAGCTGTTGATCGACGCGAGCTGGGTGTTCTGCCCGTTGTCGGTGGACAGCACGCCCCACCCTTGCGACGAGATCGCCGAGTTGACGTAGGCGGCCCTGGTCCCGTTACCGAGCAGGTTGGTGGCCCGGGCGTTGCCGGAGAGCCCGAGCATCCACGGCACGTCCTCCATCAGCGAGGTGTCGACGGTGGACACGTAGTCGGCGGGCAGCACCCCGTCGGCGGTGTGGATGCGGGAGTTCTTGACCACCACGGTGCTGCCGCCGTCGGCCACGACGCCGGTGCGCACCGCCCCCTGGTTGTCGATCACCGCGCCGTCGACGGTGAGACGGGCCCCGGAGTTGGCGACGACCGCCGCCCCGTACCCCACGAAGTCGTTCCGGCCGTTGCCCTTGAGACTGATCCGCGGGTTCTTCAGCGTGTAGGTCGCGCCGTCGACGTAGACGCCGTTGAAGGCCTCGCCGGTGGAGACGATGCGACCGCCGGGCAGGAGGGCGGCCCGCACCGACCTGGCCTCGACGACCCCGGTGGGCCCGACGAACAGTGCCTGCCGGAACGGGAAGGTCAGCCCGCCGAACGACACGTCGTGCGCCTCGGTGACCGAGACGACCACGTCGCCGCGGTAGGTGCCGGGCACGATCGCGGTGGTGGTGCCGCCGGTGGCGGTGAGCTTCGAGCCCTGCTCGACGCCGTTGACGGTCAACGTGAGGACGTCGCCGGCGGGCGCGGCGATCGTCCCGCCGGCCGCGAGGGTCAGCGCGGAGAGGCGGGTGGTGGACGCGACCACCCAGGTCTCGCCGGCGCCGACGGTCCTGCGGGTGGAATCGGCGACGGCCGGGCCGGCCGTGGTGAGGACCAGGGGTATGGCGAGGGCGAAGGCCAGGACGGCAGTGCGCTGCTTGAATGACATGAACGCTCCCTTGCGTGGCTGCAGGCAGCTAAACAAGGGCACGTAACACGGCGGAAATACGCCGTTGGCATACCAGGGATGCGCCGCGCCGATGGTTACCCGAGTTCGGCCGCCACCTCGCGCAGCAGCGACCGCAGCCAGGCGTGCGCCGGATCGTCCTGCCGGGCCGAGTGCCACCACGCGGCCTCGGTCATCTCGGTCGGCGGGAACGGCGGCTCCACCACGAGCAGATCGGGCCCGGCGAACCGGCGGGCGATCCGCTCCGGCACCACCGCGACCGCGTCGGTGCCGGGCACCGCGAACAGCAGCGGCAGGAACCCGTGCACCCGGATGCTGACCCGCCGCTCGATCCCCAGCTCGGCGACGGCCCGGTCGGCCGGGGTCGGGATGCCGCCGCGGAAGACCGCGACGGCGTGCGGCATCCGGCGAAAAGCGCCGAGACTCAGAAACCCTCCCAGAAGGTACGGGTTGGTGGCGTCGGCCACGCACACCAGACGGTCCCGGAACAACTCGAGATGCCGGCCGGCGAATCCGTAGCCCGGCGGCCCGATCAGCAGGTCCTGTCGCAACAGTGCCCGCTCCGAGCCGAGCAGGTCGTCGGCGAGCTCGGTGAACGCGAGCCGCACCCCGGGCGCGACCGCCTTGACCCGCCGCCGCACCGGCTCGTGCAGCACGGCCAGGGCGTAGTCGCTGAGCGTGACGGTGAACGACCGGGTGCTGGTGGCCGGGTCGAACCCGTCGTTGACCCGCATCGCGTCGCCGAGCAGCCGCACCGACGCGCGCACCTGCGGCAGCAGCGACCGGGCGAACGGGGTCAGCTCGAAATCCCGGCCCACCCGCACGAGCAGCTCGTCGCCGAAGTGCCGCCGTAGCCGGGCCAGCGCCGCGCTCATCGCCGGCTGGCCCATGTCGACGCGCTCGCCGGCCCGGGTGACGTTCTCCTCCTCGAGCAGGGCGCGCAGGGCGACCAGCAGGTTGAGGTCGACCGCGCCGAGAGCCACGACTTAGTGTGTCCCATGCGCCTCACCGGGACGAGTGTCGATCTCAACCTGGCCGTGGCGCTGGCCGCCCTCCTTGAGGAGCGCAACGTGACCCGGGCCGGCGAGCGGGTCAACATGAGCCAGCCCGCGATGAGCGCGGCGCTGGCCCGGTTGCGCGGTCACTTCGGCGACGAGTTGCTGCACCGCACCGGCCGCGGCTACGACCTGACGCCGCTCGGCGCCGAGCTGCTCCCGGCCGTCCGCCAGGCTCTGGCCGCCGCCGAGGTGGCCCTCGGCCATCGCACCGACTTCGACCCGGCCACCAGCTCCCGGCACTTCACCGTGGCCCTCTCCGACTACGCGGTCACCGTCCTCGCCGAACCGCTGCTGGGCGCCCTGGCCGCGGTGGCGCCGCGGGTGGTGGTCGACCTGGAACCGTTGCCGCCGGCCGGCAGCGACCTGCCCAGCCATCTCGCCCGCTGCGACCTGATGGTGGGCCCGCTCGGCTACGGCCTGCCCGGGCGGCGCACGGTGGTGTTCCGCGACCACTTCGTCTGCATCGTCGCGGCCGGGCATCCGCGGCTGCGCGACGGCCGGCTCACCCTGGCCGACCTGGGCGAGATGAGCCACGCGGCGCTGGGCAGCGGCGGCATGGACGGCACCCCGGCCGACCGGCTGCTGACCGAGCTGGGCGTGCGCCGGCACGTCGAGGTGACCGTGCAGGCGCTGCTGCCGCTGCCGGTCGCGGTGGCCGGCACCGACCTGTGCGCGTTCGTGCCGCACCGGCTGGCGCAGCGCTGCCGCGACCAGCTCGGCCTGGCGATCGCCGAGGTGCCGTTCCCGCCGCCGGAACTCATCGAGGCCGCGCACTGGCATCCGGCCCGCGCCGACGACCCGGCCCTGACCTGGTTACGCGATCTGATCGTGAGTCTTAGGGGGACTGATGCGCGCCGTTCTCGCTGATCTGTCCGTGCCGCGCTACCTGCTCAGCGCGGTGCCGGCCACCCGCCGGGCGGCGCGGATGCTGTCGCTGCGCGACGACGTGCCGGAGCCGGCGCTGCCGGACGCGCCCGGCTGGCTGCTGCTGCGGCCGGAGCTGGCCGGCATCTGCGGCAGCGACGTCGCGGTCGCGCGGGCCAGGTCGTCGGTGGTGCTGAGCGCGTTCTACGCGGCCCGCCGGCAGATCCTCGGGCACGAGATCGTCGCGGTCGACGACGCGACCGGGGACCGTTTCGCGCTGGATCCGGTGATCTCCTGCGTGCACCGCGGGTTCGACCCGTGCCGGTCGTGCCGCGACGGTCACCCGTACGTCTGCGAACGCTTCGACCAGCCGGGCGTGACCGGCTGCCAGTCACCGACGCAGGGTTTCGACGCCGCGCTCGGCGGCGGCTGGGGCGAGTACGTCGTCGCCCACCGCTCCCAGCTGCACCCGGTCGGCGCGACCCCGTCCCGGCGGGCGGTGCTGGCCGAACCGGCGTCGATCGCGCTGCACGCGGCCCTGCGCTGGCGCCGCACCGGCGACCGGGCCGTGGTCATCGGGCCGGGCACGATCGGGCTGCTCACCGTGGCCGCGCTCCGCCGGCTGCACCCGGGCCTGGACATCACCGTGATCGGGCCGGGCGCCCAGCGGGAGAGCACCGGCGCCGACCGGGCCCTCGACTCCGGCCCGCACGTCGTCGAGCAACTGGCCGAGCTGCACGGCGGCCGGGTGATCCGCCCGCGGCTGACCAGGACCCCGATCCTGGAGCAGGGAGTGGACGTGGTCTTCGACTGCGTGGGTTATCCACAGACCATCGATGTGGCACTTCATCTGCTGCGGCCGACCGGCATGATGGTCCTCGTCGGCGGCGCGGGGAGACAGCGAGTCGACTGGTCACTCGTGTGGAACAGGCAGCTCACCGTGCAGGGAACGGTCAACTCGGGCCCGGAGGAGTCGCTGGGCGGGCGCACCACGATGGCGCAGATCGTGGAGTGGCTGGCCGATCCGGCCTACCCGGTGGACGGGGTGGTCACCCACACCTTCGGGTTGCCGGAGTGGCGGACGGGTCTGGACACGGCGGCGGCCGGGCCGCGGGCCGGCGCGGTCAAGGTGGCGTTGCGGCCCAACCCGGACCTACCACTGGTGGCCTGACCACACTGGATGACGACGGCAAGCTGATCGGTTCCTGACAAGCGGCCGCGAGCATCGGCGGCCATGCGACGAAGACTTCTTCTGATCCCGGCCGCGGCTCTGCTCGCCGTGGTCCCGCTGAACGCCTACGCCGGGGAGACGGCCGGGCCCGCCCTCAAGGTGGTGACCGGTGGCGGGGTGTTCCTGGCCAACATCGACGACGACACGGGCCGGTGCGCCGCATCGGCCCGAAAGATCACCACGGCCGCGGTGGCCGGAGAGGACGTGAGCGACCAGAAGTTCCACCAGATCGACGAGCCGACCCTGGCCCAGCGGCAGGCCCACCGCGCCGAGCAGAATCTTGCCGACCGGCAGATGGCGGCCTGCAACGACGCCGCCGACGAGGTGGTCGACGGCGCGGCCGACGAGCAGGACCTGGCCCGGCTGACCGCGTCCTGGCCCGGCGTGCCGGCCGGTGCCACCGCGAAGCTGATCACCAGCGGCAACGTGCGGCTGTTCGTGAAGCGCGCGCGGTGGCAGGTGGCGACCACGCTGTCCGCGGCCGAGCTGCGCAACGGCGTCCAGCTGGGTCTGGAGGGCCGGGACGTGGTGCGGGACCGGGCGGTCTGGGACGGCTCCGCGTCGGTCACCCTGCGGGTGACGGCCGGTGACAGGACCAGAGTTGCTGAGGTACGCCTGCACGCGGCGCCCGTGCGCACCCAGCTCAACACCCAGCGGCTCGAACGGGTGCTGACCGCGGCCACCGACGACGCCGTCGGCCGGGCCTGGCGGGACGCGACCGCCGCGGTGCTGCCGGCCGGGGTGCCGTTGTCGCGGTTCGACACCGCCGTCGGCGACGACTGGGTGCAGGACTTCTTCGAGCCCGGCTACCAGGTGATGGCCGGGCATGCCATGCGAGTGCTGGTGCTCTCGGCCAACCAGGCGCACCGGCAGTCGGCCCGGATCGCGTTCACCGACCTGCGCGGGCGCGACGTCGGGGTGGTGCATCTCGCGGCGGTGCCGGTCGACGGGATCGACGACAACAACACGTACGACTCGATGGGCAACGTGGAGACGGTGCCGGACGGCCGGATCGTGGTCGGCGGAACGCCGTCACCGGAGCTGCTGACGTTCTTCCGGTCGCAGGGCGCGCAGCCGGTGATCACGGTGGACACGTCCTGGCTCTCGGTCGGCCACGTCGACGAGTTCATCCAGTTCGTCCCGGTCGCCGCCGGCTCTCCCGGCAGCTCTCCGGGCGGCTCCCCCGGCGGCTCCCCCGGCGGCACTTCCGGCGGCACGTCCGGCAGTTCCGGCGGCGGCTCTTCCGGCGACTGGAAGGCGATCGTGGCTGATCCGATGGCGGGGCTCGGCATGCTCAAGGGCCTGCCCGCGTCGGCGCCGATGCACCCCGGCCTGCCCGAGCTCGATGGCGCCGACATCCTTGTCGACCAGCGCACGGTCGGTGAGTTCCGGGCCGATGAGCAGTTCGTCGACACCAACCGGCAGGCCGCCGCGAAGATCGACGCCGCGCTCGCCGTGCTGGGTCTGCCCGCCTCGCGCATCGTCCGGGTTCCGATGCTCTACACCGCCCGCGGGATGGACTACGTCCTCGTCGTCGGCGAGATCGACGAGATGCCGCCCGGCCCGGACAAGGACGCGGAGCTGGCCGGGCTGGCCGCCCGCCGCAAGGCCAGTGCGGAGACCCCGAACCCGATCAACGGCCTGCTGGCCGGAGGCAACCGGTATGTGGCGCCGAAACCGTTCGGGCCGCGGGCCGGCGGGCGGGACATCTTCGCCTCGGCCACCACCGCGGCGCTGGGCGGGCTCGGCTACCGGGTCACCTTCGTCGACGATCTGACCTCGGAACACGTGTCCGAGGGCGAAATCCACTGCGCGACCAACACGTTCCGCGCGATACCCTGACGGTCATCGTTCAGTAATTGGCACAGGTCTGTCCTGCCGACCGCACAGGAGCGAGGCGAGGTCCGGGTGTCGCCCGGATGCACCGGCATTGCCCGGATCTGGGTGATTCCGGCATGCGTCCGGCCGGCGGCTGGGCCACGCCGCGGCCCGCGTGATCGACAGGACAGACCCGTCAAGGGGGGTGGGGCGCGAATGATCACCGGTATCGCGCAGGCGGAAGCCTGGCGGCGGCGGGTTCTGCCGCCGGTCGAGGAACCCCGCCCGGGCGTCTGGTCGATCCCGGTGCCCATCCCGCACAACCCGATGCGCTACACGCTCAGCTACGCCATCCCCGACGACGACGGCCTGGTCGTCGTCGACCCGGGCTGGGACAGCGGCGAGGCCCGGGCGGCACTGACCGCCGGGCTCGCCGCGGCCGGCGCGAACCTCGCCGACGTGACCGGCATCGTGGTCACCCACGTGCACCCCGACCACCACGGGATGACCGGCTGGCTGCGCGGCGAGTCCGGCGCCTGGATCGGCATGCATCCGGCCGAGGCGGCCACCCTGCCGACCCGGGCCTGGCGTGGCCGGCATCCGGGCATCGATCCGGACTGGTTGCGCTTCCAGGGCGTACCCCCGGAAGAAGTTGATCTTTTGGGGGTGCGCCCTGATCGGCTGGCCGCGCTGCTGGAGATGCCCGAGCCCGATCGGGAGATCAACGACGGTGACCTGTTGCCGCTGGCCGGGCGGCGAGTCCGGGCGGTGTGGACGCCCGGGCACACGCCGGGTCACCTGTGCCTGCACGACGCCGAGGCCGGGGTTCTGCTGACCGGCGACCATCTGCTGCCGCGGATCAGCCCGAACGTTGCCGTGCTGCCGACCTCGGAGGGTGACCCGCTCGGCGACTACCTGGCGTCGCTGTCCCGGACGGCCGGCTTCGGCGCGGAGGAGGCGTTGCCGGCCCATGAGTACCGGTTTCGCGGCATCGACGCGCGGGTCCGGGAGCTGGTCGAGCACCACGAGGCGCGGGAGGCGGAGATCCTGCGGGCGGTCGAGTCGCTCGACGAGCCGACCGGCTGGGCGGTGGCCGCGTGCCTGACCTGGTCGCGGGGCTGGGACGCGCTGCACGGCATGCTGCGCCGGATGGCGCTCGCCGAAACCCTCGCCCACCTGCACCATCTCGCCGCCACCGGCACCCTCAAGTGCCTGCCCGGCACTCCCGGCGTATGGCAAAAAGTATGATTTGAGGATCGGTCACCGCGATCGAGGAGATCTCCGACGTGATCGCCCGGATCAGCGACTTCCAGACGACGATCGCCTCGGCCGTCGAGGAACAGACCGCCACCACCGCCGAGATGAGCCGCAGCGTCAACGAGGCCGCCGCCGGCACGAACGAGATCGCCCAGAAGATCACCGGCGTGGCCCAGGCCGCCCAGGACACCAGCCAGGGCGTGGCCGACACCCAGGAGGCGTCGAGCGAGCTGGCCCGCATGTCCGGCGACCTGAGCACCCTGGTCGCCCGCTTCCGCTTCTGACCAGCCCCCGCTTCCACTGCCGCCAGGCCTCGCTTTCCCACCAGCCCTCGGCTTCCACCTCCGCCGGCCGCGCTTTCGCATCCCGCCGCACGCCCTGCCGCTTCCGCTTCAACCAACCTTGGACTTCCACGGTGGAGGGAGTTGGTGAACGTCGACCCGACGGTGTTGGCCGGCGGGGCGCCTGCGGCGCGCAGGTCAGGCGGTTGCTCAAAAGATCGGCCGGATCCGGAGCTATCGACTTCGCGGAAGTTGGGGCCTCGCCCCGGCAGCCGGCGGCGGCGGCCGAGATCCAGGGAAGCGGGCTCTCGTCGCACACCCGAGGCCCCGACATCAAGAAATTCGAAATCCTGACCCGCGCGCAGACCCCGCAATCAAGGAAATCGGGCCAGGCGGCCGGCGGCCTCCGCTCCCGGGGCCCAGCGGCCGCCGAGTCGCTTCGTGGCACGTCGGGCCTGGTCAGCGGCTCTGTGGTCAGGCCATCGCCAGCAGGGCCAGGCCCATGCCGGCGCTCATCGTTCCGTGGCACAGGGCCGGCCAATCGACCGGGCGCAGGTCGGCGCCGGTCGGCGACAGCCGGCCGAGGCGCATGCCGCGGACCAGCCACCACACCGACGCGGCGACCAGGTAACCGCCCAGACCGGCGCTCACCCAGTTGCGGCCCATCGGATGCAGGTGTGCGTGACCGCCGGTCGGGGCGGCCGCGCTCATCCACACCATCGCGCTCATCGCGCTGGCGAAGAACAACGGCACCATCCGCCGGGCCGACGCGACCGCCCGGGCCAGGAACCACCCCGCCGACAGGGTGAACATGGTGATCCACGCACTCTCCGGCACGGCATCGCCCCAGGGCCAGATCATCACGATCATCGACAGCCCCATGAGCAGGTGCAACGCGTCCTCATGCCGGGGTTCGGCCCGCCGCAGCCACCGCACCAGGTGAAAGGCGGCCGCCCCGCCGAACGCCAGCGTCAAGATCCATCGCAGTGACTCGAGCCCGATCATTCGTCGGATGTCCTCCCGCGCCGCCGCTTGATCACCTCACGCTAGGCGAGAAGCGATCAAGCGGTCACTCCCGAATTCGGGTGATCACCCGGCGGAACCCGCCACGAACGGCACGATGACGGACGGCCGGATCACGGCTGCTTCGTGACCGTCACCGTGCTGAGCGGGGTGCTGTTGAGGGCACTCTTCGGGGTGCTTGCGGTGTCGCCCCACGAGCCGTCGGCGATCGCCGCGTTGCGGTCCTTGACCAGCTTGTCGTAGGACGACTCGGCGAGCCGGTCGAGCCGCACCTGCCAGGCGACGCCGGTGCCTTCCGGCTTGGTCGAGCCGAGATGGATCGTGTACGGCGCGGCCTGCCCCGAGATGATGTCGAGCTTGCCGTCGAGGTAGCAGAGGCCGGCCACGCAGACCGACAGCGCGACCACGGTCGAGGTGGCGGCGACGTCCGCCGTGGACACGGTGAACTTCGCGTCGAACGGCCACGGCACGGTGCTGCCGTTGGCGGGCGAGGCGATCCGGGTCCGCACCGTGGCCGCCGCACTGGTCCGGCTCGGCTTGGGCGAGGCCGGCGTCGGTGTCGGCGAGGCGGACGCGGCTTTCGAGGCCGGCGCCGAGACCGAAGCGGCCACGCTGGAGGGCGCCGGCGCCGCGCCGAGACCGCGCGAGGCAGGCAGCGTCGCGGCGGCTCCCGGCGCCGAGGTCGCGGTCAGCGCGGCCGGCGTGTCCGAGAGCACGGGCCGCAGCACCACCGCGATGACCACGAGCACCACGACGACGGCGAGCCCGGAAAGCACCCACGGCAGCCAGACCCGGCCGCCCGCCGCCGTCCCGCCCTCGACCGGCGGCGCGGCGGCCGGCCAGGACGCGCCCGACACGGACCAGGCCGGATCCACCGACGCCGACCACGGCTCACCCGACGGAGACTCGGCGGCCGGCGACGCCACCGGCCCGGGCAACGGCGGCACCGCAAAAGCCGGCCCGGGCAACGGCGGCACCGCAACAGCCGGCCCGGGCAACGGCGGAACCGCAACAGCCGGTCCAGGCAGCGGCGGAACCGCCACGGGCGGCCCGGGCAGCGGCGGAACCGCCACGGGCGGCCCGGCCGGCGGCGGCAGGGGCGGCGGCTCGGCGAACGAGGCGGCGGTGAACACCGGGGCGGTGACCGCCGACGCGGACGGCACCGACTCGCCCGAGGAGAGGTAGGAGCGGGCCCGGGTGACCGCCCAGTGGTCCTCCCCCAGCGCGGCCGGCCCGAATTCGGCCACCCGGGCGAACTGGGTGCGCGCCTCGTGCCGGTTGGCCAGCTGCTCGGCGGTCGCGCCCAGGTCGTGCGCGAGCATCACGGCCAGCGGGTCGGTGTCGCCCATCCGGTGCCCGGCCGCCAGCGCCTCCTCGAGGAGCCGGCGGGCGGCCATCGGGTCGTCCGCCCGCAGGTGCAGCCCGGCGAGCCGGCGCATGGTCTCCAGTAACTCCGGGTCACCGTCGGCGAGCCGCGGCCGCCCGGCGTCGACGGCGATCTCCAGCAGGACGCGGGCGCCGTCCAGGTCACCGGCATCGGCGGCGGCCTGGGCCTGCTGACGGGCTTGCGGATAGGCGGGCGACTCGAGCACCCCGCCATGCTGCCTGCCGCCCGCTCATCAAGCCATCCCGTGTGGGTAAAAGAACGCTCTTGACGAGCAAAGCTAATTGGATTAGCTTTTAGCTATCAGAGTTAGCCAAGCCTGGAGGAACACCATGACCGAGCACCTGACCGTCGACGCCGGCACCATCGCCTACGACGTGACCGGCGAGGGCCCGCTGGTCGTCCTGGCCCCCGGCATGGGCACCGGCCGCGACGCCTACCGGTTCGTCGCGCCGCAGCTGGTCGCCGCGGGCTACCGGGTCGCCACCGTCGACCTGCGCGGGGCCGGCGAGTCGAGCGTGGGGTGGCCGTCCTACACCCGCACCGACATCGCCGGTGACCTGCTCGCGGTGATCCGCCACCTGGGCGGCCCGGCCGTGCTGGTCGGCCACTCGATCGCCGGCGGCGCCGCCACCGTCGCGGCCGCCCAGGCCCCCGAGCTGATCACCGGCATCGTGGAGCTGGCGCCGTTCACCCGCAAGCAGGCGGTGAAGCTGGGCGACCTGCGCAACACCGGCTACCGCAAGGGCGCGATCCGGCTGGCCGGCACGATGATGGGCAGCCTGTCGTCCTGGACGAGTTACCTGGCGCTGGCCGGCTGGCCCGGCGCGCCCACCGACGTCGAGGCCATGCTGCGCGAGCCCGGCCGGATGAAGGCACTGCAGGGCATGATGAAATCGACCCCGGCCGACGCCGGCGCCCAACTGGCCAACGTGCGCTGCCCGGCCCTGATCGTGGAGGGCTCGATGGACCCGGACTGGGCCGACCCGAGGGCGGAGGGCGAGGCGATCGTGGCCGAGATGCCGGCCGGCCGGGCCCGCCTGGAGGTCATCGAGGGCGCCGGTCACTACCCGCACGTGCAGCACCCGGCCGAGGTGACCGCCCTGGTGGTGGCCTTCCTGCAGGCGAACGCCCGTGCCTAGGGCCGGTCTCGCGCCGGCCACGGTCGTCGCGGCCGGGGCGGAGCTCGCCGACGAGATCGGCTTCGCCGGCGTGACCATGGGCCTGCTGGCCGAGCGGGTCGGGGTGAAGGCGCCGTCGCTCTACAAGCACGTCGCCTCGCTGGAGGCCCTACAGCGCGGCATCGCCACCCAGGCCCGGCGCGAGCTCGGCGACGCCCTGACCCGGGCCGCCGTCGGCAAGTCCGGCCCGGACGCGGTCCGGGCGTACGCGGAGGCCTGGCGCCACTGGGCGGTCGACCACCCCGGCCGCTACGCCGCCACCGTCCGGGCACCGACCAATGCCGAGGACGACGAGGAGGACCGCCGGGCCGCGAACGAGGGCCTGCAGATCATGTATGCGGTTCTGGCCGGCTTCGGCCTGCGCGGCACCCGTGCCCTCGACGCCGCCCGGGTCCTGCGCTCGGCCCTGCACGGTTTCGCCACCCTGGAGAGTGCCGGCGGCTTCGGCCTGCCGCGCGACGTGGACCGCAGCTTCGGCTTCCTCCTGGACACCCTGATCACCGGCTTATCGGCCGAGCACCCCACGTCCACCGAGGACGAACAGGACGACCGGCCGATCACCCACCCGACCTAGGGCAGCAGCTGGTCGATCTCCGGGGTCTTCTTGAAGATGCCGTCCTTGTGGCCGAGCTGGGCGACCTTCTCCAGCGAGGCCCGGTTGATGTCCTCGGGCCAGCTCGGCAGGATCATGCTGATCCGGACCGTGTCGTTGATCGGCGTGTAGGTGCCGACCACGTCGCGGACCTCCTCGGGGTGCCCGGCCGCGTAGTCGAGGGACTCCCGGATCGCCGCGGTGAAGTCGGCGACCAGCTTGGGATTCTGCCCGATCGTCGTCTGGCTGGTGAAGTACAGGGCCACGGTCAGGTCGGAGGCGGTGTCGACGAAATTGGACGCGACCACGTTGCCGCCGGAGGTGAGGATCTCGGAGAGCTGCGGCTCGACCACCCAGGCCGCGTCGACCTTGCCGGAGCGCAGCGCGCCCGCCATCTGCGGGAACGGGATGGCCTCGAACTTCAGCCCGGTGGCGTCGCCGCCGGCCTTGCGCACCGACTGCCGCACGGTGGTGTCGCCGATGTTCTTCAGGATGTTCACCCCGATCTTCTTGCCGACCAGATCTTTGGCGGTGTGGATCGGGCTGCCGTCGCGGACCACGACGGCGGAGAAGTCCCGGCCGGACCGGCCGGTGGAGGCGACGCCGCTGGCCACGGCCTTGAGCGGCGCGCCGTCGGCCTGCGCGGCCATCAGCGACGTCACGTTGCTGAAGCCGAACTGGTATTTGCCGGCGATCACGCCTTTGACGATCGGCCCGCCGCCCTGTTCGGCGGTGAGCTCCAGGTCGATGCCGCGACGGCTGAAGAAGCCCTTGGCCTTGCCCAGATAGATGGGGGCGACGTCGATGATGGCGATGACCCCGACGGCGACCTTGGTGCCGGCCGGCTGGTTGTCGCCGGTGGCTTTCGAGGTGCAGGCAGACGATGCGAGCATCGTCGCGAGCGCGGCGAAGACGGCGATGGTACGACGCATGTCCACTCCTGGATGTCGCTGGCGCACGATCAAGCGCCCGGCGAACCCTATGCCGATCTTCGCTCCCGCGAAACTACCAATTTGGCTAATGGTTGTGACGAAATGACGCTAAGTGACCCTTATTGCCTCGGGAAAGTGACCTGGGCGACCACTCCGGAGCCCCGCACACTGTGCAGGGTCAGGGCAGCACCCTGGGCCTCGACGATGCGCCGGCTGATGGTGAGGCCGAGGCCGAGGCCGGCCTTCTCCTCGCGGCGGGCGTTGTCGCATCGATAGAAGGCGGTGCCGAGCCGGCTCAGCTCGGTCTCGTCCAGGCCCGGCCCCTGGTCACGGACCTCGATGGTCGGCTGCGGGCCGGCCGCGACGGAGAGCACCACCGGGGCGGACGGGCCACCGTGGTGCAGGGCGTTGCCGACCAGCTGGGCGACCGCGATCTCGAGCAGTCGCTGGTCGGCGGTGACCCACACCGGCTTGCCCGGAAGGTCGAGCAGGACCCGGCCGGCGACCGGGCCGAGCTCGGCCAGCACCGAACGCATGGCGTCACGCAAATCAATCACGCTGCGTTCGCCGATCGGGGCGTGGCGCTGCTGGTTGGCGGCGCGCAGCAGGTTGTCGACGGTGCGGCAGAGCCGGTCGGCGTTGCGCCGGATGGCCTCGGCGTGCCGGGTGAACTCCGGGCTGATGGCGCCCTGGGTCTCGGTGAGCATCTCCAGCTGACCGCGGATGACGGTGAGCGGGGTGCGGACCTCGTGCGAGATCGTCGAGATGACCTCGTCCTGGTCGATCGGCACCGGCAGCGGCTGCTGCTCGGTCAGCAGGTGCCGCAGGGCGGTCTCCGAGTCGATCCGCTTGGCGATCCGCTCCAGGAAGCGGGTGGTGGTCTCGGCGTCGATCTGCCGGGGGCCCGGGTCGAAGACGCACAGCGCGCCGACGATGTGCCCGTCGTAGTGCAGCGGCGCCGCGGCCAGGAACCGGACGTGCGCCGAGCCGGCCACCAGCGGGTGCGCCGACATCCGCGGGTCGTGGTCGGCGTCGTCGACGGCGACCGCGTGGTCGGCCTCGGACACCATGTCGCACAGCGAGGCGGACTTGGGCACGTCGCCCACCGACGGCATCCCGACGGCGTGCGCCACGTGAGCCTCGGTGTCGCCGACGACCTTGAGCGCGGCCATCGGAGCCCGGCAGAAGTCCGCCACCATCTCCAGGACCTCGGGAACGTCGGCGACAGCGGCCCGGTAACGGGCAGCGGCGACGTTCTGGGATTGCGCTTTACTGATCACCGTCGTACTCATTTTCTGTTCCTCCCCCGCGGCTTTTCAACGCACCGAAGATCGGCAGGATCATGGCGACGTTGGGGCTTTCGGCAGGAGCAGGACAGGAGTCATGTGGGTCACCAATCGTGCAGGGTCCCATCGGTCAGACGGTTGACCGGCAGCGCGGCCGGGCGGTAGGGGTAGGCGGCGGCCAACTCCTCGTCGATGTCGACGCCCAGGCCGGGCTCCTCGGCCGGGTGCAGCATCCCGTCGGCGAAGCGGTAGCCGTGCGGGAAGACCGCGTCGGTCTCCGCCGTGTGCGGCATGTATTCCTGCAGGCCGAAGTTCGGGATGGCCAGATCGAGGTGCAGGGCGGCGGACAGGCAGACCGGAGACAGGTCGGTGGCGCCGTGCGAGCCGGATCGCACCTGGTAGAGCGCGGCCAGGTCGAAGATCCGGCGCAGGTGGGTGATCCCGCCGGCGTGCACGACGGTGGTGCGGATGTAGTCGATCAGCCGTTCCTGGATCAGCTGGGTGCAGTCCCAGATGGTGTTGAAGACCTCCCCCACCGCCAGCGGCGTGGTCGTGTGCTGCCGGATCACGCGAAATGCATCCTGCAGCTCGGCGGGAGTCGGGTCTTCCATCCAGGTCAGGGCGTAGGGCTCCAGCGCCTTGCCGAGTCGGCCGGCCTCGAGCGGGGTCAGCCGGTGGTGCACGTCGTGCAGCAGTTGCAGAGTCGGACCGAACTCCGCCCGCACCGCGGCGAAGACCGCCGGGATGTGCGCGAGATAGTGCGGCGTGGACCAGACCGCCTCATCGGCCACCCCCGCGGTCGCCGGCTCGTAGAGCGGCCCGGCCGACACACCGTAAATATCGGAAATTCCCGGAACAACTGCTTGCACACGTACGGCGCGGTAGCCGCGCGACACGTAGGAAGCGACGGATGACAGCACCGACTCGACGTCAGGGCCGCTGGCATGCCCGTACACCAGCACGCCGGACCTGGACCGCCCACCCAGAAGTTGGTAGACGGGAAGCCCGGCCACCTTGCCCTTGATGTCCCAGAGGGCGGTGTCGACCGCCGCGATGGCGGTCATCGTGACCGGCCCCCGCCGCCAGTAGGAGCCCTTGTACAGGTATTGCCAGGTGTCCTCGATCCGGGCCGGATCCCGCCCGATCAGCGCCGGCACGACGTGCTCCCGCAGGTAGGCGGCGACCGCGAGTTCCCGCCCGTTGAGCGTGGCGTCGCCGACCCCGGTCGTCCCGTCGTCGCAGACGATCTTCAGGGTGACGAAGTTGCGGCCGGGGCAGGTGACGATCACCCGCGCTTCGACGATCTTCACTCGACGTCCTCTTTGACGCGGGCGACCAGCTGGGTCGGGTTGACGAAGCGCAGCGCCACCACCAGCAGCACCAGCATCATCGAGGTGTAGATGACGGCCATCGCGTCGACCGACTGCTGGGCCCGGATGCCGGCCGCCGACATCGTGTAGTAGAGCGCCACCACCAGGGTCTGCGAGTCCGGCCCGGCGGTCAGGAAGGTCAGCTCGAACATCCCGACCGTGCGGACCAGCACCAGGATCGACGCGGCCAGGATGCCCGGCACCAGCAGCGGCGCGAGGATCCGGGCGAAGACCTGGCCGGTGCGGGCCCCGCACATCCGGGCGGCCCGCTCGATCGCCGGGTCGACCTGCTCGATGAACGGGGTCATGGTGAGGATGACGAACGGGATCGACGGCACCAGGTTGGCGAGCACGACGCCGGCCATGTGCCCGGCCAGGCCGTACTTGTAGAGCACGGTGGCGAGCGGGATGCCGTAGGTGATCGGCGGCATCAGGATGGGGAGAAGGAACAGCAGGTAGAGCAGGCGCCGGCCGGGAAAATTCTTGCGAGCCAGGACGTACGAGGCGGGCACGCCGACCAGCACCGAGATCGCCACCACCAGCACCGAGATCTCGACCGTCACGATCAGCACGTCGAGCAGGGTGAACTCGTGCCAGGCCTGGCCGTACCACTGGGTGGTCCAGCTCTGCGGCAGCCACGTGTCGAACCACCGCCGCCCGAACGAGCTGACCAGCACCGACCCGATCACCCCGGCGAGCAGGACGAAGAAGAACCCGACCGCACCCCAGACCAGCCAGGCCCCGGGCGTGGCGACGATGCGGCGTCTCATCCCTTTCCTCCCGTCGAGCCGGTGTAGAACAACGACCGCACGCCCAGCACCGCCGCCACCACGGCCAGCTCGACCACGCCCATCACCACGGCGATCGCGCTGGCCAGCGAGTAGTCGTAGGCCTCGTAGGCGGCGTGGTAGGCGGCGATCGAGATGACCCGGGTGGTGCCGGCCGGGTCGCCGACCAGCACCGCGGACGGGAAGACGCTGAACGCCAGCACGAAGGTCAGGCAGAACGTGGTGGCCAGTCCGGGGGCGAGCAGCGGCAGGGTGATCCGGTGGAAGCGCGGCCACCAGCCCGCCCCGAGCGTCGCGGCGGCGCGTTCCAGGGTCGGGTCGATGCCGGAGAGATACGACAGGATCAGCAGGAACGCGAACGGGAACCCGGTGATGACCAGGGAGAAGAACACTCCCCAGTAGTTGTTGGTGAGCCGCAGCGGCCCGTCGACCAGCCCGGCCTCCAGCAGCGTGCGGTTGAACCATCCGGTCGGCCCGAGGAAGTTGAGCAGGCCCTCGGCGGTGAGCACGGTGCCGAGCGTGATCGGCACGACCAGCAGGGTGGTCAGCAGCCGCTTGCCGCGGAAACGGCCCCGCATCCGGTAGGCGATCGGCACCGACGCCGCGACGTTCAGGAACGCCGCGGGCAACGCGAGCTGCAGGGTGGTCCCGATGGTGTCGCGCTGATAGGCATCACCGAAGAAATTTCGGTACGCGCCGAGCACGCCACCCTCGGCCGGCTGGAAGGACAGCCCCATCCCGTACGCGAAGGGGTAGATGAACAGGATCAGCACGGCCAGCAGCGCCGGCACCAGGAGCAGGAGTTGCCGGTCGATGCCGCGCTCGGCGAGCCGATGCCGCAGGGCGGTCCGCGGCGCCGTTCGTGTCGTCGCCGTCATGCCGGGAACACCAGAACCCGCGACGGGTCGGCGACGACCGTGATCCGATCCCCCGGCGCCGGGCGCTCGACGGCCCGCAGGTGCAGCCGCAGCCCCTGCTCGGTGCGGGCCTCGACGGCCAGCTCCCGGCCCTGGTACTCGACGACCTCGACGGTGACCGGCACCCCGCCCTCCCCGACAACCAGGTCCTCGGGTCGGACGGCGGCGACCACTTCATCGCCGGCGGCGAGCGTGCCCACCCCCGTACCCCTCAATGCCAGACCGGATCCCTCGACGGTGACCACGTCGGGGGTCACCGCGGTGACCTTCAGCGGCAGCAGATTGCGATAGCCCATGAAGTCGGCCACGTGCCGGTTGGCGGGACGGGTGTGCAGCTCCTCCGGGGTGCCGATCTGCTGGACCCGGCCGTCGCGCAGCACCACCAGGCGGTCCGCCATGGACAGCGCCTCCTCCTGGTCGTGCGTGACGTAGACGGTGGTCAGGCCCAGGCTCTGGTGGAGGCGGCGGATCTCGGTGCGCATCTCCAGGCGCAGCTTGGCGTCCAGGTTGGACAGCGGCTCGTCCATCAGCACCAGCGACGGTTCGAGGACGACCGCGCGGGCGATCGCCACCCGTTGCTGCTGGCCGCCGGAGAGCTGGCCGGGCAGCTTCGTCGCGTGCTCCTCGAGGCGGACCAGCTTGATCGCCTCGTCGGTGCGGCGGCGCACCTCGGCCCGGGGCAGCCGCCGCATCTGCAGGCCGAACGCGATGTTCTTACGGACCGACAGGTGCGGGAAGAGCGCGTAGCTCTGGAACACCATGCCGAAGCCGCGCCGCTCCGGCGGCAGCGTGTCGAGCCGCGTGTCGTCCTGCCAGATGCTGCCCTCGGACAGCGGGAGCAGGCCGGCCAGGCAGTTGAGCGCGGTCGACTTGCCGCAGCCGGAGGGGCCGAGCAGGGCGATAAACTCGCCCTGCTCGATGTCCAGATCGAGCCGTTCCAGGGCCGCTTTGCCGCCGAAGCGCCGGGTGACCCCGTCGATGCGGAGCCAGCTCACTTCTTCACCTTCGCGCCGCCGATCTCGCGGTCCCACTTGTCGAACGCGGCGACCAGGGCCTTCGCGTCCAGCGGCACCTCGAGCGGGTTGTTCGCGATGAGCTGCTCGTACTCCGGGCGGCCGTACTCGCCGATGGCCTGCTGGCTCTCCTGCGGCGCCATCGAGAGCGGCACGTCCTTGACCGCCGGCCCCGGGTAGAAGTAGCCCTTGTCGTACGCCTTGGCCTGCTGGGCCGGGGTCAGCATGTCCTTGAGCAGGTTGAGCACGGCGGCCTGCTTCTCGACGTCGACGCCCTTCGGCACCACCGCGTAGTGCGCGTCGGTGACCCAGTGGAAGCCCTGCAGCGTGCCGACCGCCGCTTCCTTCGGCACGGTGCCGAGCACCCGCGGGTTGATGTCCCAGCCGGTGGTGCTGGCGATCACCTTCGCCGAGCCGTTGGCCAGGTTTTTCATCGTCTCGCTGGTGGTCGACGGGTAGAGCGTGACGTATTTGTTGAGCTCGGCGAGATAGGCCCAGGTCTTCGCCCAGCCGTTCACCGGGTCCTTCGGGTCCGAGTCGCCGAGAAGATAGGGCAGACCCATCAGGAACGTACGGCCGGGGCCGGAGTTGGCGGGCCGGGCGTACTGAACCGCACCCGGGTTGGCCTTGGCGTAGGCCAGCAGCTCCTCGGCGGTCTTCGGCGGCGTCGCCACCTTGGCCGGAAGGTATTCGATCAGCGGCCCGGACGGGTAGTAGGTGACCGTGACCCCGAAGTCGCCGGCCAGCTTCTGCATGGCGGCGGCGCCGGGCAGGTAGGCGGTCATCCCGGGCAGCCGGCTCGCGTAGGCCGGGAGCAGCGGCGTCCACAGGCCCTGGTCGATGCCGGCGGCCAGGCCGTCCACGCCGGTCAGCACCAGGTCGATGTCGACCCGGCCGGCGTTCTGCTGGGCCTTGACCTTGCCGACCAGCTCGGGGGCGGTGGCCTTGGAGTAGGTCACCTTGGCGATCTGGTCGCCGTTCTTGGCCACGAACTCGTCGATCATGCCCTGGGTGAGCTGAAGGTCGCCGGCCACGTCGAGGATGTTGAGGGTTACTGCCTTGGATGGTTTGTCGGGGACGGGACCATCGGTTTTGCCTGCTCCGCCCGGCTTGTCCGGCGCACCGCAGGAGGCAAGGAGGAGGACGACGGCGGCTAGGGCGATTTTTCGGGACATGTCACACCCTTCGGGGAGCGATGCCGGTGGAGGCGCGCACGATCAGCTGGGTGGGTAGCTCGCGCCGGGCCGCCGGGGAGCGGTCCGGCTCGGCCAGCAGTTGCAGGAGCAGGTCAACACCGGCACGGCCGGACTGCTCCTTGGGCAGGTCGACGGTGGTGAGGGCGGGATGGACCATGGCGGACAGCGGGATGTCGTCGAAGCCGAGCACGCTCACCTCGCCCGGCACCGCGACCCCGCGGGCCGTGAAGCGGTTGAGCAGGCCGAGCGCGACCAGGTCGTTGTAGGCGATCACCGCGGTCACGCCGGTCGCGAGCACCTGGTCGGCCGCGGCCACGCCGCCCTCGAACTGGGGCGTCACGTTGCCGGTCTCGACCAGCTCGGCGCCGGCCGCGGCGGCGACCGTGCGCAGCGACCGGACCCGCTCGCGGTTGGCCCACGAGCTGCGCGGGCCGGCCACGTAGGCGACCCGGCGGTGACCCAGCGCGGTGAGGTGGCTGATCGCCTGGCGCATGCCGTCGAGCAGCTCCGGGGTCACCGACGGCACCCGGGCCAGCCTCCGGTTGACCAGCACGACCGGGGTGTCGCCGACGATCGTGCGCAGCTCGTCGTCGGACATCCGCGGTGAGCACAGCAGCAGACCGTCGACCTGCTTGGAGAGCTTGCGCACCAGGCCGATCTCGGCGGTCGCGTCCTCGTCGGTGTCGGCCAGGAAGACCGCGTAGTCGGCCTCGTGCGCGCGGGCCTGCACGCCCTTGACCACGCTGGGGAAGAACGGGTTGGCCAGGTCGGGCACGAGCAGGCCGATGTTGCCGGTGCGGCCGGTGATCAGGCCCCGGGCGGCGCGGTTGGGGTGATAGCCGAGGTCGGCCGCGACGCGCTTCACGCGCTCGCGGGTCTCCGGATGAACCAGCTCCGGCATGGTGAGCGCGCGGGTGACGGTGGACGCCGAGACGCCGGCCACGCGGGCCACGTCCTTGATCGTCACCGCCATTGCCGACCTCATTCCGGGAGTCGGGTTAACGGCAAGTTTGAAATCCATTTCGGACTCATGTCAAGACATAGACGGCAGTCTCTTTAAGATCATTTCCGAATCTATGAAAACGTTGGCGATCTTCGCTGGGCATAGAAAAAGGCCATGCCCCCAGGGGGCATGGCCTTGATTCCGGGCCGCGATCAGGCGGCGTACTTCTCCACCAGCACGCCGAGCGCCGGCAGGGACGCCTCCATGTGCTTCTGGGCGCTGCCGCGCACCGCGCCGTAGGCCTTGGTGACGACGGCCTTGTCGGACGCCGCGGCCATGCTGTCGGTGACCTTGAGCAGGGCCGGGCCGACCTCGTCGCTGCGCTTGGCCAGGTAGTCGCCGAAGCTGCCGCCGCCGGCCGCCTGGAAGTCGGTCCAGAACGGGTTCAGCTGGTACAGCATGTCCGGGATCATCAGGCCGACGGTCGTGGCGTAGTAGCCGGGCGCGAAGGAGGTGACCGCCTTGTAGGCCAGCTTCACGGCGGCGGCGGAGACGCCGGACTTGTTGGCCAGCTCCTGCTCGACGAGGGCCTGGGCGTCGGCCACGATCTTGTCGAGGTTGCCGTCAACGGTAAGAAGATCGGAGAGGTTGGAGTACATAGGGGTGAGGGCTCCTTAGTGCCGTTCTTGAGCGTCGCCGGGTTTTAGCTCGGCTGGGACAGTAGTCCGCTTTCCCCTCATGATCTTCAGCTGGGGTGCCGGTCCTCGGTGGCCGTCCGTCCGGTCTGATGGCCCGTGTCGGCGGAAGAGTGCGACCGGACATCCGTTTCTCGGCTACGCCCGCGCGGCCCGCCCAGCAGAACGGCGGAGCCGAGGAACACAACCGGTAGCAGGGGTGCCACCCAGCGCACGGTCGCGGGCAGCGCGCCGGCCACCGCGGCCCGCCGCGTCGACCGGAGCTGCGTTCACCGGAACCGCGCTACCGACAGCGCCTCGGGCACCGCGCCGCCGGTGACCGCGGCCGCCGCCATCCGGCCCAGGGCCGGGCCGATCTGGATGCCGTAGCCGCCCTGCCCGGCCAGCCACCACAGGCCGGGCGCGGCCGGGTCGGGCCCGGTCACCGGCTTGCGGTCGGGCGCGAACGTGCGCAGCCCGGCCCATGCGGTACGCACCGAGCGCAGCCCGAGGTCGGTCGCCTCGTTCACCCGCTCGACGGCGAGGGCCACGTCCAGGTCGTCGGGGCGGGCGTCGCACGGCTCGCTCGGCGTCTCGTCGGCCGGCGACACCAGCACGCCGGCCCCTTCCGGCCGGAAGTAGAACGTCTCCCCCACGTCGGCGACCAGCGGCCAGGCGCGATCGACGCGGCCGGTCCGGGCCACCGCGGCGGTGCGGCGCAGCGGCGTCATCCCGAGCGGGGGCACGCCGAGCGCGACCGCGACCACGTCGGCCCAGGCCCCGGCCGCGTTCACCACGGCGGCCGCGGCGACCGGCCCGGCCGCGGTGTCGAGCAGCCACCGGGAGCCGTCGTGCCGGCCGGCCCGGACGGCCGCGCCGACCAGCACGGTGGTGCCGCGCCGCCGGGCGCCGCCCAGGTAGAACTGGTGCAGCCCGAGCACGTCGATCTCGGACGCGTTCTCCTCCAGCAGCGCCCCGGCCACCCAGTCGGTGCGCAGCGCCGAGCAGTGCGCGGCCGCCTCGGCCGGGTCGAGCCGGCGCAGCTCCGGCTGGGCCGCGGCCAGCGTGGCGAGCCGGTCCATCTGCTCCTCGGGCGCCACCCAGAGCAGCGGCCGCGGGCTGAGCAGGGAGCCGGCCGAGTCGAAGAGGGGCCGGCTGGCCGCGGTCAGCGCCCGCACCTCCGGCCCGCCGTAGCTCTCCAGGAACATCGCGGCCGACCGGCCGGTGGTGTGGTAGGCGGGCTGGCTCTCCTGCTCGAGCAGCACCACCGTGTGCTCGCCGGCCAGCTCGTAGGCCACCGACACCCCGGCCATGCCGGCCCCGATCACCGCGACATCCGCTTCGATCACCATGGCCATATTCTGCGGCGTTCCGGATTCTCAGCCACTCCCGCCGTTCTTCCGATGAACTGATGGTCAGAGCTTTTTCTCCACGCTTCGGGAGCGGCCTCGTGGTGTCACGGTGGTTCACCAACCTCCGGGTACGTAGCAAGATCCTCACGGCGGTGCTGCTCGCGTCGGTCGTCGTCGCGGTGGCCACGGTCCTGGCCGTGCAGCGGATGGGCGAGATGGACGAGCGGCTCGTGGAGATCCGCGAGACCAACGTCACCAACCTCAACCTGCTCGGCGACATGCGCGGCGCCCAGTCGCAGATGAGCCGCTGGGCGGCCACCGCCACGCAGAACGCGTCGAGCGCCGCGGCCCGGGCGGCCGCCGCCAAGGTGCAGGCCGCCGCGGTGGCCGACCTCGGCGACGCGCTCGAGATCTACCGTTCCCAGCCCAAGAGCGACACGGCCGAGACCACCTTCGCCGCCTTCATCGACTACTGGGAGCAGTTCACCGCGGCGCTCGACGACGCGAAGGCCGGTCGCACCCCGACCGCCGACCTGACCGCCGTGCTGGCCGGCATGGAGTCCACCGTCGGGCAGCTCGCCGACGAGGAGGAAGCGAGCGCCGACCGGGCGGTCAAGGCCGCCCGCGAGCGCTTCACCGCGGCCCGTCTCGAGGTGCTCCTGACGCTCGGCGTCGCGCTGCTGCTCGGGGTCGGGGTCGCGCTGCTGGTGGCCCGGTCGATCACCGGGCGGCTGCGGCGGGTGGCCGAGGCGATGGAGGCGGTCGCCACCGGCGACCTGACCGGCCGGATCGACGTGACCGGCCGCGACGAGCTGGGCCAGATGGCCCGCTCGGTCGACCGGGCGACCACCTCGGTCCGGGAGACGGTCACCGCGCTGGCCGAGGGCGCCGCGACGCTCGCGCTCAGCTCGGCCGACCTGTCGAAGGTGACCACCGGGGTGGCGGCGAGCGCGGCGGTGGTCTCGGACGGCGCGAGCGCGGCCAACGGCTCGGCCGAGGAGGTGTCCCGCAACCTGCAGACGGTGGCGGCCGGCGCCGACGAGATGGCCCTGTCGATCCAGGAGATCTCCCGCAGCACCTCCGCGGGCGCCCAGGTCACCACGCAGGCGGTGGCGGTGGTGGCGGCCACCGCCGACACGGTGAGCAAGCTCGGCGCCAGCTCGCAGGAGATCGGCGAGGTGGTCAAGGTGATCACCGCGATCGCCGAGCAGACCAACCTGCTCGCGCTGAACGCGACGATCGAGGCGGCCCGGGCCGGCGACATGGGCAAGGGCTTCGCGGTGGTGGCCGGCGAGGTGAAGGACCTGGCTCAGGAGACGGCCAAGGCGACCGGCGACATCGCGGCCCGGGTGCAGGCCATCCAGGCCGACAGCCGGAACGCGGTCGAGGCGATCACCCGGATCAGCGACGTGATCGAGCAGATCAACCACCTGCAGACCACGATCGCCTCGGCGGTCGAGGAGCAGACCGCGACGACCGCCGAGATGAACCGGAACGTGGCCACCGCCGCGACCGGCGCCGCGCAGATCGCCGGCAACGTGGCGCACGTGTCCGGCGCGGCCGCGGACAGCAATCAGAGCGTGATCGCCGGCCAGCGGGCCGCGGCGGACCTGGCGACGCTGGCCGGCGATCTGCAGAAGCTGGTCGGAAGGTTCAGCTTTTAATCCGGTCAAGGGCGGTGGCGGGGCGGTTGGACGGGCTTTCGCTAGCCGGCGCCTTCGCCACGGCGGCCCGGGCGGCGCGCAGTGAGCCGTCCGGGAACAGGCCGGTCCTGGTCATCGCCAGGGTGTAGATGCCGTGCGCGGCACCGTCGCCCAGCTCGGCCAGGGCCTTGGTGCTCACGTTGCCGATCGTGTCGCAGGCCTTGTGGTAGCAGGGGTCGTAGATCACCCCGGCCGTCCCGCCGTAGGTCGCGGCCTCGGCCTCGGTCTTCACACCGTCCGAGCCGCTGGACACGCCGCCGGCCGGGATGCCGACCGCGATGAACGGGCCGTAGTCGGAGCGGCCGTTGAACTCCTTCTCGCCGCTGGCCAGGCCCTGCGACGTGAAGTAGTCGTGGAAGATCGTCTCGATCTCGCCGGAGCCGGGCGGCCCGGACGTGCCCGGGTAGGCCGAGCCGTCGCCGTCGTAGGCGAAGCGCACGTAGTTGGGCGAGCCGACCATGTCGAAGTTCAGGTTCGCGAAGATCTTGGCGAGGTCGGCGTCCGGCAGCGTGTCGACGTAGTGCTCCGAGCCGAGCAGGCCGCCCTCCTCGGCGCCCCAGAACGCGAACCGGATCTTCTGCCGCGGCTTGACCTTCAGCGCCGAGAGCTGCTTGGCGACCTCCAGGATGGTGGACACCCCGCTGCCGTTGTCGTTGATGCCCGGCCCGTCCACGACCGAGTCGAGGTGCGCGCCGACCACGAGGACCCTGTCCGGGTCGCCGCCGGGCGTCTCGGCCAGCACGTTGGTGGTGGTGGCGTCGAGGTCGGTCTCGGTCGAGGTGCTGACCTTCACGGTGACCGGCCCGGCCTGGGCCGCGGTCACCAGGGCGGCGCCGTCGGCGTAGCCGAGCCCGACGATCGGGATGTCGAAGACCTCGCCGAGGTCGCCGGTGACCAGCGCGGTCCGGCCGGTCTGGCCCTCGTTGAAGATGATCACCGCGTCGTACCCGGCCGCGACGGCGTTGTGCGCCTTGACCGCGAACGTGCAGGTGCCGCGCTGGATCAGGGCGACCGCGGGGGCGTCGCCGGCCGCCGGGAAGTCGGCGGCCTCGCAGCCGGAGGTGACGCCGGGGGTGGCCGGCGGCGGCACCTGGACGTCGGTGGTCGGCACCAGCGTGCCGGTCACGGTGCCGCTGCCGGAGTAGGTGAAGGTGTCCGTCGGGTAGCTCGCCGACCCCGCGGTGAGGGTGGCCGGGGCCAGGTCGCGGAAGAACGGGAAGGTGAACTCCTGCTCGCTGACCCGGTAGCCGGCGGCGCGCAGGGTGTCCTTCACGTAGGTGGCGGAGGCGACGTGCCCGGCGGTGCCGGACGCCCGGGTGCCGCCGTTCTGATTGGCGATGCGCTGCAGGACCCGCTCGTGGCCGAGGATGCCGTTGACCGTCACGGCGTCCCGGAGCTTCTTGCTGTTGACCTTGTCGACGGCGTTCGCGGGGGTGGCCGCGAGGCCGGTGAGCAACAGTGCCGCCGCGGGTATCGCGGCCTTGCGAACGAAACGCACGAGTCCTCCTGCATCGATGAACCAGACGAGGGAACGGTCCCCCGCTGTGGCGGAGGACCGTTCACGCACCATATCGATGTTGGTCGAACTACGCGACGGTGCAGACGTTCCCGTTCACCGAGAAGCCGGTCGGCGCCGGGTTGCTGCCGGTCCATGAGCCGAGGAAGCCGAAGGACGCCGAGCCGCCGGCCGGCACCACGCCGTTCCATGCCGCGTTGAAGACCGCCACCGCGTTTCCATTCTGGGTGACCGAGCCGTTCCACAACTGGGTAATCGTCTGACCGGCGGCGAACTGCCAGTTCACCCGCCAGGAGGAGTACGCCGCGGTGCCGGTGTTGGTGATCTTCACGTCGCCCTGGAAGCCGCCCTGCCAGCTACCGGTGACCTTGTAGGTGACCGCACAGGAATTGGCGCCGGACGACTGGCTCGGGCTGGGGTAGTCGGTCGGATTGCCGGTGCCGGAGCTGGTCGGCGCGACCGTGGGCGACGTGGTGGTGGCCGTGGTCGGGACCGTGGTCGGCGCCGTCGTCGGAGCCGTGGTGGTCGTCGTGCCGATCTTGGTGGGGTCGACCACACCCCAGTACGCCGACTTGGCCTGCAGCGTCGTGTCGAACAGCAGCGGCGCGTCCTTGCGGCTCACCGGGTAGGTGTCCAGCCAGGTGTTGTCGTCGGCCAGGCCCCACAGTGTCACCGACGAGATCGCCGACGCGTACTTGCGGAACAGGGCGAACATGTCGCGGTACTTGTACGCCTGGGAGAGCAGCCGGTCGGCCGGCGGCGTCGGGAAGGTCTCCGAGCTCGACGTGTAGATGCTCACGTCCATCTCGGTGATCTGCTGGGTGACGCCGAGCGGGACGAACTTCTGGATCATCGCCTCGGTGTCGGCGGTGGTCGGCCAGCTCACGTTGATGTGCATCTGGTGCCCGACGCAGTCGATCGGGATGCCCTCGCCCTTGAGCGTGGAGACCAGGTTGTAGAGGGCGTCGCGCTTGGCGGCCACGTTGGTGTTGTAGTCGTTGATGCACAGCTTCGCGCTGGGCAGCACCTCCCGGGCGACCTTGAACGCGGTCCGGATGTAGTCGAGCCCGGTGATGGTGAACCAGGAGCTGCGGCGCATGCCGTCCGACTGGGACTCGTCGATCACCTCGTTGACCACGTCCCAGGTGCCGATCGAGGTGCCGTAGTGCCCGGCCACGTTGCGGATGTGGTTGGTCAGGCGGGCGAGCAGCAGCGTCTTGTCGTCGGCGGTGCCGGTCATCGCGGTGCCGTCGGCCCGCAGGAACACCCAGGACGGTGTCTGGTTGTGCCACACCAGCGTGTGACCCCGGATGGCGAGACCGTTTGCCGTGGCGTACGCAATAAGGGGGTCGGCCTGGGTGTAGTTGAACGTGTTCTCGGTGGGTTCGGTGGCGTCCCACTTGAGCGCGTTGCCGGGGGTCACCGAGTTGAAGTGCTTGCTCAGCAGCTGCCCGTGCTCGCCCAGGATCTCGGCGCCGGTGATCGCGGCGCCGACCGGGAACTCGGTGACGACGCTCTTCACGTTGGGGATGTCGGTCTGGATCGGCACGGCCGGGACGTAGCTGACCGCGACGTCGTCGATGAACAGCGACCCGGTGGTGGACGCGGTCTCGACGTAGAACTTCAGGACGTCGACGTCGGTGGACAGCGTGTAGCGCCCGCTCAGATTGACCCAGCCGCCGCTGGTCACGGCGGTGTTGCCGACCACGGTCTCGTAGGAGGCGACGCCGCCGGTCTGCCGCTCGATGCTGAGCCGGGCGCTGTCCGAGGTGTCGGCCATCCGCACCCACACCGAGATGGTGTAGGAGGTGCCCTTGACGAAGGTGGACAGCACGTTCAGCGCCGGGCCGTTCCAGGTGGCGGTGCGGCCGGTGACGCTGAGACTGTGCGTGCCGCCGTGCGCCTGCGCGGTGCTGGCGGCGAGGACCTCGGCGTTGCGGCCGGTGAAACCGCTGACCGTGTTGTCCTCGAAGTCCTTGCTGATGACGGTGATGGGGGCGGGGGCGTCGGCCGCGTCCGCATGGGTCGCGACGGCGATCGCGGCGGCGGAGACCGCGATCAGGGTGGTGGCGACGGAAAGCCGCGCGAGAGCGCGCATGTGCGGGCTCCTTCTGGGTGGGTGTACGCAGAGGACGGAGTGACGGTCATCGTTACATGGGAGCGCTCCCAAGACAATGCCGATGAATTCCGGCCCCCGTCACCCGCGGCGCTACCTCCGAGCGCCGACCGCGTCGATCTTGAAGCGGGACACCACGTCGTTGAGGCTGGCGGCCAGGCCGGTCAGCTCGGCCGCTGCCTGGCGGGTCGAGTTCGCGCCGCCCGCGGTCTGCGCCGCGGTGGCCGCCACCCGCCCGATCGACTCGTTGATCGCGTCGGCGCCGTGCGCGGCGTCGTCGAAGAGCCGGCTCAGCTCGTTGGTGGTCGCGGTCTGTTCCTCGACCGCGCCGGCGATGCTCGACTGGTACTGGTTGATCTCGTTGATCACGTCGGCGATCCGGCCGATCGCCGCGATCGCGTTGGTGGTGTCGCCCTGGATGGCCAGGATCCGGTTGCCGATGTCCTCGGTGGCCCGGGTGGTGTTCTGGGCCAGGTCCTTGACCTCGCTGGCCACCACCGCGAAGCCCTTGCCGAGCTCGCCGGCCCGGGCCGCCTCGATGGTCGCGTTCAGCGCGAGCAGGTTGGTCTGCTCGGCGATCGCGGTGATCAGCTTGATCACGTTGCCGATCTCGTCGGTCGAGGTGGACAGCTTCGACATCGCGTCGGTGGTCTCCTGGGCGGTGGTGACCGCGGTCTGCGCGATCTGGGCGACCGTGGTGGTGTTGCCGGAGATCTCGCGGATCGCGGCGGTCATCTGCTCGGCGCCCTGCGCGGCCTCCCGGACCCGCTCGCTGACCAGGATGCTGGAGTCGGAGACCGTGCCGGCCTGCCCCGAGGTCTGCTCCGAGGAGGAGTCGACGTCCTGGCTGATCACGGTGAGCCGCTCGGATGCCGAGGTCAGCGAGCGGGCGCCGTCGGCGATGGTGTGGATGGCCGAGCGGATGTCGCCGACCGCGTTGTTGAGCGCCCCGGACATCTGGGCGATCTCGTCCCGGCCGTGCACCGGCACGTCGACGGTGTAGTCGCGCCGGGCGACCCGGTTCAGCGCGTCGACGGCGACGTTCAGCGGCCGGATGATGTTGCGGCCGACCGCGTAGCCGAACACGGCGAGGGCCAGGACGCCGGCCGCCAGCACGCCGGCGCAGATCCACTTCACCCGCTTGATCAGCCCGGTGCGGTATTTCGCGGCCGCCGCGGCCTCGGCGTCGATGGTGTTGCTGGCCTTGGTGAGCGAGGCCGAGAAGGCGGCGTACGCCGTGTAGAGGTCACTGCCGATCTTGTAGACGGTGGCCGCCGGGACGGTCTTGAGCAGCTGCTGCTGCATGGACTCGGCCGAGTCGGTGAACGAGTTCCACGACTCGTCCAGCGTGTCGACGGTCGCCGCGTCGCCCTTGCTGAGCGACTTCTTCTGCAGCTCGGCCAGCACCTTGTCACCGGCCGTGATGAACCCGGCGGACCCGTCGATGAAGACCTGGGTCTGGCTGGGGAACGCGAGGTTGGCGTTGACGAAGCTGTCGACGTTGGCCGCGTTCGTGTCCAGCTTCTCGAGCAGGAGGCTGACCTGCCGGAAGTTGTCCTGCTCGGCGGCGCTGGCGGTCAGCTTGCCGATGCTGACCAGCGCGGTGACGCCGAGCGCCGCGGCCAGCAGGATGCCCACCAGGATCAGGCTGCTGATCTTCCATCGAACCGACCAGTTGCCCACCGAAGCCCCCAACAGTCACGTTTTGCCCATCCTTCTGACCTATCGACCATTGCGCGCGAAGACTGAGCACGGTTGACTCTGAGGGAAACGCCGTTTGCGAGAGTGGAACGATCAGGTGATTCCCTTCGTGTATTGGGCGCTGACGGCCGGCCTGCTGGCCGCCGGCGTGATCGCGCTCCGCGCCCGCCTCTTCGCCCTGGCCGTGGTGGCCGCCGCCCTCTGCTGGGACAACCTCGTCATCGCGGCCGGCGCCGCCGCGGCGCGGCAGAGCTCTCAGGGTCGGCCCGTCCCCGCCGATGAACGGCAGAGAACGTGACGGGGGGATTGCATGTCGAGGTGGCCGCGGGCGACCGCGCCGGCGTGGCCGGTGCACGCCGGGGTGGTCGTCGCCACGGCGACGGCCGGGACGGCGTATCTCTACGCCGGTCCGCACCTGCGGGTGCTGATCTTCTCGCTGGTCACCCTGGTCCCCGTGGTCACCTTCGGGTGGGCCCTGATCAGCGGCTTCCTCACCGATCTGCGCACCTGGGTCACCTCGGCGGCCGGCATGGTGATGCTGGCCGGCTGCATGGCCTTCTGGTCGGACTGGGTCACCGGTCACCACTTCGGCCGGGCCGAGGGCCGGATCGCCGACTTCGGCATCGCCACCGCCCATCTGATCTTCCTCGCCGGCGCGGCCACCGGGCTGCGTAAACGCGGCGTCGGTGACCTGGCCGGCCTGCTCGACGCCGCGCTCTTCGGGGTGTGCGTGGCCGGCCCGGCCTGGGCGTGGCTGATCGCGCCCCGGCTGACCGATTCCGCCACCCCGCTCGGCGAGATGCTGGCCCTCACCGACATCGCGGTGCTGGCCGCCGTGCTCGCCTGCCTGGCCCGGATCGGCCGGCGGGCCCGCGCCGCCCGCGCGCCGATCGCCTACCTGCTGCTGTGCTGCGCGGCCACCCTCGGCGCGCACGTCGCCTCGACGCTCACCGCCCAGCACGGCTCCTCCACCTGGACCGTGATCGTGCTGATGCTGGCCTACCTGACCATCGCGGCATCGGCGGTGCACCCGGCCGCGCCGCTGGTCACCGACCCGGACGGGCCGGCCGAGGTGCCGAGCGGCCGGCCGCCGCTGCTCGGCCTCGGCATCGCGCTGTGCGCCAACCCGCTGATCGCGATGATCCAGGGGGTGCGCGGCGACGACGCGGCGAGCGTGGTGCTGCCGGTCTGCTCGATGCTGGCGGTGCCGCTGGTGCTGCTGCGGCTGCGGCAGATGTCGCTGCTGCGCAGCCGGGCCGAGCGGACCCTGGCCCACCACGCCCTGCACGACGAGCTGACCGGCCTGGCCAACCGCCGGCACATGGTCGCCGAGATCGACCTGGCCCTGGCCGAGCTCGACCGCTCCGCCATCGACGAGGTGACCGTGGTCCTGCTCGACCTGGACGGGTTCAAGCCGATCAACGACCGGTTCGGCCACCAGGCCGGCGACATCGTGCTGCGGGCGGTCGCCGAGCGGCTGACCGGCTCGGCCTGCCCCGGCGCGGTGGTCGGCCGGATCGGCGGCGACGAGTTCGTGGTGCTGCTTCGCGGCCCGGCCAAGCCCGACCTCTCGACCCGGGTGTCCAACCTGATCGGCCGGCCGGTCGAGGTGGGCGGGGCGAGCGTGCGGGTGGGGGTCTCGGCGGGCGCGGCGACCGCGATCCGCGGCGCGAACCTCGACCGGGACACCCTGATCGGCCGGGCCGACGCGGCGATGTACGCCGAGAAGGCCGCCCACCGGAGAGAGCGTGCCCCCGCCCTCCGTTAGGCTGTCCTAACTTTTCGAGGGGCGTGATCGGGATGACGCAGCCGGAGTCGCTGGCGGAGTTGCTCAACGGGCGGCGGTCGGCGATCGACGCCACCCTCCCGGCCGCCGGCTTCGTGATCGGCTGGCTGGTCACCGGCCGCTCGATCTGGGCCGGCGCGGCGATCGCGGTGGCCTGCGCGCTGGCCGTCTGCTGGTGGCGGCTGCGCCACGGCGACAAGCCCCGCGCGGTGCTGATCGGCCTGCTCGGCGTGTGCGTGGCCGCGACGATCGCGCTCGTCACCGGCAACGCCGAAGACTTCTTCCTGCTCCAACTGCTGAGCAACGCGGCGTCCGCGCTGGTCTGGGTGATCAGCATCGTGCTGCGCTGGCCGCTGCTCGGCGTGATCGTCGGCGGCGTGCTCGGGCAGAAGACCCGGTGGCGGCGCGACCCGGCGCTGCTGCGGTCGTACAGCCTGGCCAGCTGGGTCTGGGTGCCGCAGTACCTGATCCGGCTGGCGGTGTTCGTCCCGCTCTACGAGGCCGGCCAGGTGGTCGCGCTCGGCGCCGCCCGGATCGTGCTGACCTGGCCCCTGATCGCGGCGTGCCTGGCGGTGAGCTGGTGGGTGATCCGCAGGACCCTGCCGCCCGGCCACCCGGGCCTGCGGCACCCGGTCACCGATGCGGTAGCCGAACGGTGATCGTGGTGCCGACGTTCTCGGTCGACTCGACCTCGATCGAACCGCCGTGGTTGTCCACGATCTTCCGGCAGATCGCCAGGCCCAGCCCGGTGCCCGGGATCGCCTGACGGATCGCGTTGGTCGCCCGGAAGAAGCGCACGAACAGCGCGTTCTGCTCCTCCGGCGGGATGCCCATGCCGGTGTCCGAGACCACCAACACGGTGTGCCCCTCGGCCTGCTCGCCGCGGATCGTCACGGTGCCCTCGGCCGGGGTGAACTTCACCGCGTTGCCGAGCAGGTTGGCCAGCACCCGGTCCAGCTGGACGCCGTCGGCCTGCAGCAGCAGCGGGCCGCCGACGTCGGTGTGCAGCCCGACCGACGCCTTCTCCGCCGCCGGGCCGATCGCCGCGACGGCCCGCCCGATCACCTCGGCCAGATCCACCTCGCCGGGCTCGCTGGCGAAGCCGCCCGCCTCGATCCGGGACAGGGTGAGGATGTCCTCGATCAGCTCGCGGAGCCGGCGGGCGTTGCGGGCGATCACCTCGAGCATCCGCCGCTGCGCGTCGGTCAGCTCCTCCGGCCCGCTGTCACGCAGCAGCTCGACATAGCCGGAGATGCTGGTCAGCGGGGTACGCAGCTCGTGCGAGACGGTCGCCATGAAGTCGGTCTTGGCGGCGTCCAGGGCGGCCAGCCGGGCCAGCAACTGCTCCTCGGTGCGCCGCAGGTGATCGGTCTCGGCGTCCTTGACCAGACCGTCCGCGCGCATCCGGCTGGCCAGCTGGGCCACCGCGAGAGCGCCCAGCGCACCGCCGGCGGCCAGGCCGACCAGGAACGACGCGGCGCAGGTCCGGCCACCGAATCGCGAGGGGCGCATCGGCCGGGACCCGTCCGGTCCGCGTCTCAGGCCCGGGCCCGGCTCAGCAGCGCCTGGATGCGGGAGACGAGTTCGCGCGGGCTGAACGGCTTGGTCACGTAGTCGTCGGCGCCGGCGCTGAAGCCGCCCTCGACGTCCTGCTCCTGGACGCGGGCGGTCAGCATGATGATCAGTATTCCGGCGGTGGCCGGATCGGCGCGCAGCATCCGGCAGACGTCGATGCCCGACAGTCCGGGCATCGAGACATCGAGGACGGCGAGCGTAGGTTGGCGGCTGCGAGCCTGTTCGAGGGCGGTTTGACCGTCCTCGACGGCGATCACCTCGAACCCGGCCTGTTCCAGCTTGAACGCCACCAGGTCGCGGATGTCGGCGTCGTCGTCGGCGACCAGAACCACCGTCACGGCTTACTCCTAGGTTGCACCGTCTTTCGCTACCATTCGGCACCATATCCCGTTATTTCATGATGTGACGGGTGCTCTGGGGAATGACGGATCACATCGGTGGGCGTACCTTGCAACCCAGCTGCAACCGCCGTGCATCGAGCCTGCAGCTCACGGGCGGTCTTCTGAGTGCACGACACCCGCTGCTCCCGCCCGGCAGGAGGATCCGATGAACGCCATGATCGACGCCGTACGTACCGAGGCCCTCTTCCTCTCGTACGTGCAGCGCTCGCAACAGCCGAGCGCCGACATCATCCGCGAGGCGGTCACCGACACCGTGCACCGGCTCGGCGAGGACCGCTGCGCCGAGCTGGTCGCCCAGGAGTTCGGCGAGCACCCGGACTGCGCCCCCGACCGGATGCGGTGGGCCCGCACCGCGGTGCGCCTGGCTTTCCACTGACCGTGCCCTTATGCTCGTCGCCATGCACGCGCGATTGAGCATGTGGTGGCCCGCCAGACCGGCGGCCACACCCACCCGCGCGTAACCACCACCGCGGCCGCCTCCCCGAGGCGGCCGTTGTTCGTTGTGGCCCTCCGCCTCGGCCGGCACCGCCCAGGCACAACGGAGGACCACCATGCAGCCTTTCGCCCTGCTCCACCGGGACGGCGCCGACCACGTCGAGGTGCTCACCGGCGACGTGATCACGGTCGAGACGCTCGCCGGCATCCCGATCCGGGACACCTTGCCCACCCTCGCCGTGATCCCGTACCGGCAGATCGCCGAGCGCGGCTTCGACTGCGTCGACGATCAGGCACCCCTGGAATGTCTGCTCGTCACCGGCGTACACAAGGAGCCTTTGTCGGCTTTCCCGGCGGCTGAGTTGAAGCTCGGGCCGGGCGGGTTCGATCTCTCCGACGACGAGTACGGCGAGATCGTCGAGACGGTGCTGCGCGACGAGATCGGCCACGGCGAGGGCGCCAACTTCGTCATCCACCGGGTCTGGACCGCCTCGGTCGAGGGGGATCCGGTCGCCGCCGCCCGCGCCGCCTTCGGCCGGCTCCTCGCGAATGAGCAGGGCACCTACTGGACGTTCCTGGTGCACACCGGCGCCCGCACGCTCGTCGGGGCGACGCCCGAGCGGCACGTCAGCGTCGCCGACGGGATCACCATGATGAACCCGATCAGCGGCACCTTCCGGCACGGCTCCGGCTCGCTCGCGGAGTTCCTGGCCGACCCGAAGGAGATCGAGGAGCTCTACATGGTCCTCGACGAGGAGCTGAAGATGATGGCGACCGTCGCCGAGCACGGCGGTCAGGTCGCCGGCCCGTACCTCAAGCAGATGGCGCACCTCACCCACACCGAATATCTGCTGGCCGGGCGCGGTTCGCTGGACGTGCGCGAGGTGCTGCGGGAGACGATGTTCGCGCCCACGGTCACCGGCAGCCCGATCGAGAACGCCTGCCGGGTGATCGCCCGCCACGAACGCCGGGGCCGCGGCTACTACGCCGGCGTGCTCGCCCTGCTCGGCCACGACGACCAGGGCCGCCAGACGCTGGACGCGCCGATTCTGATCCGTTCGGCGGAGATCTCCCCCGACGGCACCCTGCGGGTTCCGGTCGGGGCCACCCTGGTGCGGCATTCGACGGCGGCCGGCGAGGTGGCGGAAACCCACACCAAGGCGGCGGGGATCTTGGCCGCGCTGGGTGCGATCACTCCCGCTGTTTCCTGCGTACGCCCGGAGGCCGAGACCGCGGAGGTACGCGCCGCTCTCGCCGCCCGCAACACCGGCCTCGCGCGGTTCTGGCTCGATTCCCGCGCCCCCGGCGCCCTGACCATCCCCGCCCTCGACGGCAAGAGCGCGCTGATCGTCGACGGCGAGGACACGTTCACCGCGATGCTCGCCCACCAGCTGAAAGCCCTGGGCCTGACGGTGACCGTGATGCCGTGGCACGCGGCGGTGGCCGGCATCGTCCCCGCCGACCTGGTGGTGGTCGGCCCCGGCCCCGGCGACCCCGACGACCTGACCGACCCGAAGATGGCCGCGATGCGCGACCTGGTGGCCGGCCTGCTCGCGGCGGACATCCCGATGCTGGGCGTCTGCCTGGGCCACGAGATCCTGGCCGTCCTGCTCGGCCTGCAACTGGCCCGGCGCGCCTCGCCCTACCAGGGCCTGGCCCGCGACATCGAGATGTTCGGCCGCACCCGCCGGGTCGGCTTCTACTCCAGCTTCGCCGCCGTCTCCCCCACCGACCTGCTGGTTTCCCCGTACGGCCCGGTCGAGATCGCCCGCGACCCGGACGACGCGGCGGTGCACGCGATCCGCGGCCGCGGCTTCGCCGGCGTCCAGTTCCACCCCGAGTCGGTGCTGAGCCGCGACGGCGTGGCGATCCTGGCCGAGCTGCTGCCGCCATTGATGTCCGGCGTGGTTAGCCCGGCCACGAACGGGTAGCACAGGGGCAGGCCGGTGGTTCAAGGGGATCGAGAGCCTCCGCTTGGACCACCGGCCCCTCGATGCCACCATGTGCGGCATGAATGCGGCGGCAGCCTGGGCCGACGAGCAGACGAGCGCGGTCCGCGACGACCCGGCCGCGCGGATCGCCCTCATGCAGCGCTGCTACCACGGCCCGTACGGCCGGGCCCCGCATCACCTGCCGTTCCGCCGGGCCGCGAGTTCGTTCATGCGCTGGCAGCTCCGCCGCGGCCTGCTGCACCCAGATTCCGGGAGTCCATGGTGGCGCGCGGTGAACGAACGCATCCTCCGCGACGGCTGCGAGGCGGTCGCCCTGAGCGGCGACCTCCCCGGCACCCCGTCCTCCCCGCGACGGCGCCCCGACCTACGCCTGGCCATACGAGCACCGAGCCGTCTGGCACCCCCCGAAGTCGATCATCATCCGGGCAGCCCAGCATGCCGTCTCTCCACAGCGACGCCGTTGAGAGGCTCGCCCGGGGCTCCAGTCAGCTCAAGGACATAAAGCCCAATTTGCGAAATGTTCAAAGAGCCAGCAAGGTGCCATCTCACGCACGATTTTCGGAAATCTGAGACCGCAGGGGACCGTCTCTGCGACGCAAGATGGGGCGATACCTCTCACCGCGCTCCCCACGCATGGGCAAGCGACAAGAGCTGACTGCCCGAGCACTCCCCGGTAGCGTCGAGTCCACAAAGGGGCATCGAGACGGGAGAAGCGATGGCCGCGGGCTACGGAGAACGAAACGCCGAGGGCACGCCTATACGCATGATGGCGGTCTCGCTCTATTCCGAGAGATATCCCGCAATCGGTGAGAACCACGGCCTGTCCGCAATTGGAGGCGCTGTCCGTGCGTCTTTCAGCGAAAGCGCCTTACAGTTGACTTTGCTGGACATGGTCGAGTGGGGCGAAGAGGACGCCGAGAGATTAGCTTCGTCGATTCGCCAAGCCGAGCCTCACGTCCTGGCCATCGGACTTCAATATGGGACCTACTCCTTCTTGAGCAAGCACTACTCCCGGCTCCGTCAGGCAGTTACCGAGAGCAACGCCCTTATCGTTTTCGGCGGGCCGCTCGCCACCTACCTGAGCGACCGCCTGCTTGACGAAGTGGAACCCGAATCGGTCGTCATACTTGGTGAAGCCGACGAGGCTCTGCCACTCCTGCTACAGGCCTGGAAGACCGGCAGCAAGAGCTGGCCCCAGGTACCGAATATTCGCTACCGCGACAAAATTTCCGGCCTGGCCATCTCGTCGCGCCGGAAGCTGGTAGACCTCAACCGCCTATCGATTCCAAGCCGCCAACACCTCAAAATTATCGCAGAATTGGGCGGAGAGATATTCGTCGAAACCAGCAGAGGCTGCTCGTGGGCAGCGTGCACATTCTGCCTACGTGGACTGACGGACATCCACGGTCGGTCCCATGAGTTCAGGCGCAAGTCACCCGAACTGGTAGCACAAGATCTACAGGATCTGAATACGCTCGGCGTGACCGACATAACGGTCGCCGACGAAGACTTCCTCGGCGGCAAACTCGAGGAGACGGAGAAATTTGTATATCGCCTGCTCGACCAGCTGAGGTCGCCCTTCCGCTTCGACGCCAGCGCGACCGTGCACTCAGTATTTTCCCGGCGAGACTCGCCGGAAATGGCCACCAGACGTCGAGCGCTTCTTCAAGCGCTCGTCGACAGCGGGCTCCAGAAGGTCTTCCTCGGAATCGAATCGTGCTCCGACACTCAGCTGAAGCGATACGCAAAAGGACATACCCGGACTGAAGCAGTACAGGCCGCGGAACTCCTGCGTTCCCTGGGCGTTCGAGTCGAAATCGGCGTGATTCTCTTCGACCCCCTGTGCAGTCTTGCCGAGATCGAGGACAGCCTGCAGTTCATGCGAGCGAACGACCTGGCCTCGGTCGCATCCGGCATAAGCAGCGAACTGCGTCTACAGACCGGTTCCACCTATCTGCACATGCTGAGGAAGTACGAAATATCCAGCGGAAACGCTCTGCACGATCGGGACTTCGATCCGGACACGCTGACTCATTCTTACAGATTCAGAAGCCCAGAGGTGCAATCACTCCACGGCATTGTGCAGCATTGGAACCGTAAACTGCATCCGCTCTACTATCCAGCAAAGAGCCTATCCAGGTTCGGAGTTCACGGAGCCCTGGGCTCGTCCGTCCGAAGTATGCGGACCGCCACCAACACCTTTCGAGATGAGACCTGCGACGCGATCATATATGCGATTCGAAGGGGGCGAGACGGCGACGATCCACGAGAGACGCTAGACTACGCACTCACTGCAGCGGCGTATCATTTGGCTCACGCGGTAGTAAAGACGCTTGAACATGAAAACATGAAAGATTCGCATCCAGTAATACGAAGAGTCTTCACTGCTGCGCGAGACATAGATGAACTAATAGCCAACTAATTGCCACTTCTCGGAAGGATGGAAGATGAACCCGGATCGAATTCTCGAATGCATGGCCGAAATGCATACCTTGACGAGACTTCCGAGAATTGGATGGATCATGGCCGGTGTGCCTGATCCAGAATCAGTCTCCGACCACTGCTTCGAGACCGCAATCATCGCGTACATGCTGGCGCAACAAATTGCCGAACCAGTCGATATGGGAAAAGTGCTTGCTATGGCACTGTTCCACGAGACCGGCGAAGTGCGCCTCACCGACCTACCTCGACGGTCCGCACCTTATGTGAAGCAGTTCAAACGCAAAGCCGAGCAGGATGCGTCGGTAGACATCTTGGGTGGGGTCGCGGAATCGGTACTTCCCCTGCTGGAGGAGATGCACGAACTGGAGACGCTTGAAGCGCGACTGGTCGAAGCAGCCGAAGAGCTACAAATCATTGCCGCAGCAATGTACTACGCGAAGGAAAATCGCGGCGATATGAGCGAGTACCGGCGCGACGCCGAGAAGTACGACCCTCTCGGCATCGGCCCCGCGGCAGCAGTAGCCGAGGTAGTCAAGCGCCGCCTCGGCGAGTACCTCGGCGAGAAGCCGTACTGGGAGTTGGGGTACAGCCGCCACTCCGTCGCTGATGACCGTGCAAAGGGCTGATTCCCGGTACGACGTCTTCCTCAGCTACAGTGATGATGACCGCGATTTCGCTCAGGCGCTTTATGAAGCACTGCGCCATAGCACCCTCCGGCGCAGGAGGCTTAAGGTCTTCTTCGCGCCGGCAGCCGTCGGTATCGGTGAATCGATCCCGTCTGCGATCGCACGCGCGTTGGAACACTCAAGCTGCCTGGTGGCCGTCGTCACCCCTAGCTGGCTGGCATCCGAGTGGACCAGCCTCGAAGCAGAAGTTGCCGTTTGGCGGGATCCGGCCGCGAATCATCGACTCATCCTGCCATTGCTCCTCAAGCCGTCTGACCTGCCCAACACGATCAGCCGACTCAAGTACCTCGATCTGCGTCGAAAAAGCGATATCGAGAAGTTCCTGCCCGAGTTGCTGTCCGCAATCCGCTGGTCGGTCGCCGAGGAAGAAGCGCGGAGGCAGTCCTCTGCCGAGACCCGAAAGGTACTATCGGCGCCCATACTGCCGTGGCTTGGTCTGGGAAGTCCAAGCTTCGATTTCTTGTGGCCTGAGATGATCATCGATCCAAGCATCTCGCCACGCCGTCATCCCGGCAGCGACAACAAGTTGTCCCGCTGGCTGAAGTCGGCACACACGGAATCGGGCAGCTTTGCGGTCGTCGGCCCGGCCGGCGCGGGAAAAACAACCGCCCTCCGGTCATTGTTGCTCACCGGTGGAGGCACTCTGCCTTCTCAACGCGTATTTCTGCACGCACGCGATCTTCCGAGCCGAGCGGACGAACTCAACGTCCGCGCCAAGCGGACATCCAAGCTCGCCGTACTCGTCGATGGACTGGACGAGGCCGGCGAAGACCTTACCGAGGTTATCGCCCAACATCTTGGTGCATTAGCGGCCAATGGCGTCACCATTTTCTATGCCGCAAGGACCGACTTCTTCGAGCGGAACGGGGACACGCTCGGTCGGCTGTCCGGGCTGCCACGCGATGTTCTCGAAGTCAAGTCTTGGACGCGCCAGGATGTACTCGATTTCGGAAACAGGTACGCCGACCGGCTCAGTGATCCATCACTATCGGCCCGGCTGGAATCGATCATAGACAGTGTGCCCGGCGCACTGAGTATGGCGTCGAATCCTATGCGCTTGACTCTGCTTCTATACCTCCTCGCGTCGGACCCTTCGATCGACGTGGTGCACCTCACCGAACCGTACGCACTCTATGACATGTTCTATCGCGAATGGATTTCCACTGAACGCCATCGTGGAACGGGAGGGGGCGACCCCCCTCTCGTGCATAGCTCACACGTTTTACTAGCGCGCTGGTTTTACACGCGACCGGGCGAGCGGCCGCACCCGCAAGACGTAATTGGCGCAAATTCTTGGACCGAACTCAGCACGGACAGCGCCTTCGCCGAGCTCCTCGACATAGATCACGGGCGCCGTGAAGACCTCGCGATAGTGCGCGGTTTCAGGCATGAGACTATTGGCGAATTCTTGATTGCCAAGTCTATCGTTGCTGCATTTCTCCTGGGCGGTTCAGCCATCGATGACGTTTTGACTGTGACAGTCAGGGACGATGTAAACATCTATGTCAGAAGCGCGATAAACCAGCTTGGTCAGCACCGCCTTGCTGCGATCCTAGCGAATTTAGCCCAACGCTTCGAATCGATCGAGCAAGATGATGCGTTTCGCTCGACGAACGCTGCCGAGCGGCTGCGCGAGCAGATTTTGTACTACGTTGGCCGTCTTCCCGTCGCAGACGCAGCACAAATTCTTGTGTCAGCATTCCACAGGGAAACGAACCCACTATTGCGAAGATCCGCTGCGCTCGGAGCGATTCTTCACGGCCGCGAGGATGTCGAGTCCGAATACATGCTGATGTTGGAGCAACCCGAAGAAGCAATCCTGAACCGTTCAGTTCAGATGGTCTACTTCGGAGATGTGCACGGAGACCTCCACACCTTCCGCGACGGCGGGGAGGACTGGCCGAAGTCCCGTAGGGCGATCCTTGGAAGACTGTCCCAGAATTCCGTCCGCGATCGACGTCTACGGCTCTGGGATCTGAAGACCCTGAAGTCATTCCTGACCACGCGCGAAGACACCGGTCTCGATGCCCGAGAGTTGCATGTGCTCCACGGACTTGTCGACAGCAAGGTCAGCACAGCACGGGACGAAGAGATTCGACGTGAGGTAATGCAGATATTGCAGCTTCCACGGGACCCAAGCATTGCCTGACCAAGTATTCGATGCCCTGTTTCGAGCGGCCGACACGAGTCTCGCGGAGATCCGGCTACACGACGCTAATGGCACCCGCCCAGCAAGGGCGGGTGCCTGAAAGCAGCGTTGGGATCAGGCCGCGTGGGCTCCGGTCTTCTCGTCGGCCACCGTGATGTCTCGGCCGTCTCGGGGGTCGAAGAGGTAGATCTTGTCGAGGTTCATCCAGATCTTTGCGTCGGCGCCGTCTCGCACCCTGGACTTGGCCGACAGCCTCGTCGCCCTCGATGGTGAGGTAGACGTACTTGTCGGAGCCCATCGACTCGACCAGGTCGACCGGGCGGTGAACGCGAAGCCCTTGGCCCGCAGGCGGTCCTCGACGAGGCCGGCGTCCGCGACAGGTTTTGCCGCACACCACCATCGGGTATCAGCGTCGCGCGGCGTCACATCCAAGGGGGACACATGGCAGAGCCACAGGTCACACTTGACCCGAACAGCTTGAACCCGGTCGAGGAGAAGCTGCGCGGCCCACTGCAGGAGCAGCTGACATCGGCCCTGCAGGCCGCAGCCGAGCAGACCAGAAAGACGTACGCCGGCGAGGATCTCGACCAGGTGACCGAAACGTTGCTGGAACGCACAAAATCAGGCCTGCACCACGACATAGCCGACGGCTTCCGCCCCGACCTGTCCCAGCTGCGCCACGTGGCCGAACAAATCGTCGCCAACGCCGACACCCGAGACCTCCCCCGCCCGCGCTAGATCTCGTCTCGCATCACCCGGTCCGCAAGCGCCAGCGGGCCGCGCGCCTACGGTCTGCCCTACCATAAACTCACCCTGCCAGGGAGTTTCGATAAGAAACCATCGATGGGCTGAACTTCCAGATTTCAGGGCACGCAGGTGCCGCCGGCCTACTCGGCGCCGAGCCGGTGGGCCACCTCCGGCGGGAGCGGGTACGGGCGCTCCGCCGGCAGCATTTCGGCGGCGGCCTCATGGTCGCCGTCGGTCAGTCGGGCATGGATCGTGCGGGCCAGGTCGGTCACATCGGTGATCCCGACCAGCCACTCATCGACGTACCGGTCGACTGCCTTGCCGGAAAGCCCGACCTGCAGCGACCGGTACGGAAGCGGCGCCAGCCGCAACGACCGCTCCGGATCCCACTGCACCCGCACCGGCGTGCTCTTGACCTGCTGCGCCCAGGCCTTGCTGTCCGAGTGGAGCTTCCGGTCGAAATGGCTGAGCGCCGCGTTGGCGAGCGCCCACTCGAAGCCGTCCCGGGTGATCTCGACGGCAAGCACATGCTCCTGGCCGGGCTTGGCCGCCCACCCGCAGCGATACATCATCCAGAGGAACGACGGCTTGATCCAGGTCATCCGCTCCCGCTTGAACGGCGCGACGAAGGTCCCGGCGGCCAGCGCCGGCCCGGCGATCGCGGCCGAGTACGCCTGATAAACCGTGATCGTGCGCTCGGTGTAACTGGCGCGTACCTGTCGAAGCGGAATGTGCACGCACCGGATGATGACCGCCGGGAGTGTGTCACGCACCTGATTTCAGGCCGTCGCGACGCGAGGACGAGCGGCGCGGGAGATCCATTCCGCTACGTTGACACCGTGGGGGACCTGACCGAGGGCGCGCATGCCACCGAGCCGTGGCGGGTCCACGGCGAACGCAGCATCTACGACAGCCGCTGGGTGCGGCTGGTGTCCGTGGACGTGGAGCCCCCCGGCCTCGAACGGTTCGAACATCATGTGGTTCGGCTTAACGCCGCCGCGGTGGCCGCGGTGGTCGACCACGACGACAGGGTCCTGCTACTTCGTAGATACCGTTTCGTGCCGGCGCAGTGGGCCTGGGAACTGCCTGGCGGCCTGATCGACCCCGGCGAGGACGCGGCGTGCGCTCCTCGTTGTGCCCGACCACGCCGACACCGTGGCCGGGCGCCGGTTTTAGTGCGCCACCGTGCACTGGTCGTCCTGGGCGGCCAGGGCTAGTGCGACCGTCTGCACCTTGGCCGGCTTCGGGCCGCCCCCGCCGGCGTGGAAGACGAAGACGTAGTTGGCCGCCGGGTTGCCCGGGGCCGACGCCACCAGGTAGCCGACAAGTTGTTCCTGCTGCTCGGCCGTGGTGGTGCCGGGCAGGCTGAGCTTCGGGTAGGCCCTGCTCACGTCGGCGACGCTCGCGCCCACGCCGATGCCCTCCGGCGTCCGGACCGTGCTGGCGGCGGTGATCGCGGCCAGCCCGTGGTCGCGGGCGAAGTGCGCGCGGTTGCCGTGCGAGCTGACGGCGAGGCACTTCGCGGTGCCGGTCTTCGTCCAGTCGGGGTCGATGGTGACCAGCTTGGCGGCGCCGGCGTCGGCCGGGCTCATCCCCAGCTTCAGCCGGCCGAGACCGGTCGGCCCGAGCACCGAGTAGTCGCTGATGCTGGCGGCCATCACGGCCATCGCCGCCCGGTGATGGGTCTGCGCCGACGTCGTGTCCTGATAGAGGTGGTAACCGGCGAACGCCACCACCACGGCGAGTGCCACCTGAACCAGCCGGACGAGTACGGTCCGCATCGACCCCCACCTAATTCCCAGAATTGACCAGCATCGTAGCTACCAGGAGGTCCACCGCAATACCCGCGAGTAGGTTTAAGTTCATGCGCTGGCTGGACCGGGACCCCCGGATCCTGGTGCACAGCGTGATCACCGACCGGGCCGGCGACCAGTTCGTGACCCGCTGGCCCAAGGGCAGCGCATACGTCCGCCACGACTCTCGGCCCATCCGAGCCGGTTGAACTACAGGCGAATGCAACAGTCGGTGCAGATCTTCGGCGCCGGCAGGGTGAAGGCGAGACAACAGGTCCGCCGCCGCACCCCGGCCGGCGGCACCAACTCGACAAGATCGTCGAGGCCGAGGGCGTGCAAAACCCGGCCGGGTGGCTCCGGCGTGCGCAACAACCCGTACGCGATTCCGGAGGCCAGCGAACCCAGCAGCACTCGCCGCCCGATCCGGACCGACCCGTGCATCGCGTTGAGCAGTGGCGTCAGATGCTCGTCGAGCAGCGACCGGCGCAGCGCGCGAAGCAGTTCGTCCTCATCGGCTACGACCACGGTCCCCGGCCTCCCGGCCAGCGGATCGGCCGGCAGGACGGCCACCCCGATCCCGGGTCGCAGCCCGAGTGTGACCAGCGGCCGGGGATCGTCGAAGTTGACCAGTACGTCGTACCCGGTCAGCAGCGGCACCCTCCGGGCCACCGCGAACCCGAGCACCCCCGGCAGCGCCAGCCAGTAGGTGTAGGCCTTCCAGGCGAGCGAGGCGGCGGCGTGCGGCTGCGCCTGCCAGCGCCGGGCCGCCCGCTCCAGCAGCATCGGCAGAAGATCATCGGCGAGCCGCGCGGCCGGCGTCCAGCGGGTGTCATCCGGCACGAACAGCCCGGGAGCCACGCCCGGCAGGCGATCAACGGTCCCGAAGATCGAGCGCAGCACGCTGAGGACCGGCCCCAGCGGATGCGCATCACTCACCCCCACCTTCATACCCCGAAAGCATCTTTTTGTACGCGGTGGACCGCACCACAAACGCATCGACGCCGCCGCCCGCTTCTTCGAGCACCACGTGGCCGCGCCCCGGCGTACCGTACGGCCCCATGAGCGTCACCATCGAGACGGTGGTCGACGTGCGGTTGGGCCGGCACAGCGTCGCCGGCTACCTGCCCCAGTTGGTGACCTTGGCCCTCGCCGGCAGCGGCTTCGGCTTCGGCGGCGCCGCCTTCCGCGCGGCCCGCGCCCGCCGCAATGCCTCCGGTAATCTCCGTCATCGATGATCAAGAAACGGTGGGCGGCGACGTCGGCGATCGCCCTGGCAGCGGCGGCAACGGTCCCTTTCATCCGCCTCGACAGGCATGAGGCGGCGACCGCCCCCGAGTTCAAGACCATCGACCCATCGGTCCCCGAGGCCAAGCTGCTGACCAGCGTGCTCTACCTGGACCAGTGGCGAGAGTTCGGCAAACCCGCGGGCTTCGCCTACGTGCCGAAGACCCGCCCACCCGGCCTGACCGGCATGGACCCAGGAAACCCGCCACCACTGAACGGCGACACCCTCCTACCGTCCACCGAGGGCCGAACAATCGACGGCTACCACTTCACCGCCGGCAACACCCGCCTGTTCGCGGTGGTCGAGATCGCCACCGAGCCAACATCCACCTGCACCGACACCAAAGGCATGACAAACGCCCTCTGCGTACGAGACGAGCACCTCCCCACCACCACCGACCCGACGGCCCGGCACCGCACCGCCTACTTCACCGCGGACAGCCAGGCCGCCTTGACCGCAGCCGACGAGGCCCGCCGTTTCTGGGCAACAACGGAGCTGGTGCCGTCATCAGAGGCCGCGTGGCTGACAGACCTGACCGCCAAAGCCCGAGCCGCCGCCCAGAGCTGACGCAGCCCGGGCCAGTCACCGCCGCCCCTGAGCAATCTTGTAGATCTCCTGCTCAGCGATGACCGAAATTCCTCTAGGTCCAGTGGAAGCGGGGAAAAGCCGACCGATATATACGGCATGTCATGACCCTTGAGGTGCGAACACTTTCGCCGCGCGGAGGCTGCGTCCATTAGCTGGAGCGTGCCCGCGACGCGAGACGGCGACGCGGGACGGCGACGCGCGACCGCGACCGGACCCCTGGGAGATCCACGGCGCTACGGCAACACCGCCGGCAAAGCGCTGTGGCAGCACGGCACCGGCGACCGGCGTGCGGCGGGTCAACCGCGGTGGTCAGCCGCGGCGGCGCAGTAGGAAGGCGCCGAGGATTGTGGCGGACAGGACCAGCACGCCGCCCGTCACCAGCAAGCCGGCCGGGAGGTCGTGGGCCATCGTTACCGTGGGGACGATGGCCGCCTGGGCGCTGCTCTGCGCCCTCGCCGGAGCGGCCGACGTCGCGGACGGCGCGGTGGACGTCGCCGGGGTGGTCACGGCCGGGCGGTTCGGCAGGGCGTAGCGCTGCAGGACCGCAGGCTTGCCGCCGGATTCCTCGGAAACCGTCAGCAAGGCGGTGCCGTCCGTCGTGTAGCTGATCGACTCGCCCTGGGGCTCGTCCGGCAGCTCTATCGGGGTCGGTGTGCCGTCGGTGATCGCCTTGGCCAGGTCGTCGCCGGGCACCTCGAACTCGAACGCGTCGGCGTATGTCCGCAGGACCGCGTGCTTGCCGTCGGGGCTCACCGCGCCGCCGGTGATCACCAGCCGGCCGGCCAGGCCGAACGGGTTGGCCGTGTTGGTCACCGGCAGCGAGACCGTGCCGACCTCGCGCAACGGGGTGGTCCGGTCGGCCCGCAACTCGCCGTCCGGCTCGTACAGGCTCGCCGCGCCCACCGTCTTGGTCACCACGATCGGCGTGCCGGAACGGGTGAGCAGCAGCGCCTCGGCGTTGTGCGCGCCGTCCGGATAGGTCAGCCGGTAGAGCTTCGGGGTCTTCGCGCCGGCCGCCAGGCGCCACAGGCCGATCGTCTCGCGGTTCTCCCCGTTGTCGCCGATGTCGGCTACCCACAGCGTGCCGTCGGTGGCGAGCCCGAGGTCCTCGGTGTCGCGCGGCCGGGACGGGTAGGAGAGGGTCCGGACCACCTTGCACTTCCGGTCCAGGTAGAAGATCTTCCGGTGCGACCCCTCGTCGGAGCCGTCGTTGACCACCACATAGCCGGTGCCGGTGGCGGCCAGCCCGGACAGCTCGGTCAGCCGTTTGTCCCCGGCCTTGCAGACCTGCTGCGCGCCGGCCGCGGCCTCAGCCCCGAACGCCACCCCCGGCACACCGACCGCCAGCACCACCGCCGCCAGCACCGAAACCCCGCGAAGAATCATCGGTTCCCATTCGAGCACGCCCGCTCAACCCCGTCGGCCACGGCGCGGCCTCGATTCTTGTGCGCCATGTTCGATCTGCGACGGCCCCGTGTTACATATGCGAGAGCTCCGTGTTCCATATGCGGTGAGCAACATGGCCGCTGAGCTCCCGAGAAACCCGAAGCGAGAGCGTCGGGTGGTCAGTAAGGTCCGCGGTGTGTCGCGGTGGAAGATGTTGGAGACCTGGGATCGGGATCTGCCCGGGCTTACCGCGGCGCAGCTGACCGAGCGGCTCGAGCTGGCCCGGGTGCGGGAGCGGTCCTCGATGCAGCCGCCGCGCAACCCCAAGGCGAGGCGGGACTGGCGGCTCCGGCGGGAAGCCGTCGAAGGCGAGATGCAGGCGCGCGGGCTGACCTTCTAGCTCGGGTAGCCGGCCGCTTCCATGCGCTCGGCCAGCAGGCGCAGGCCGCTTCGTAAGCGGGACTTCGCGGTGCCCTCGGGGACGCCCAGCTCGATCGCTACCTGGCGGTAGGAAAGGCCGTAGTAGTAGGCCAGGGCGATCGCGTCGCGGTAGAGCTGGGGCAGGTCGCGGACGCACTCGCGGACCGCCTTCGCCTGGGCGGCGCCGACCACGTCGTCCTCCAGGGTGGGCTCGGTCGGGGCCTGGCCGGCCAGGCGGGTCAGGTGGGTGCGCTGGGCCGACTGGCGGCGTAGCAGGTCGATGGCGCGGCGGCGGGCCAGCATGCACAGCCAGGTGCGCAGCGAGCCGGCCTTCGGGTCGAAACGCTCGGGGTGCCGCCACAGCTCGACGAACGCCTCCTGCACGGCGTCCTCCGCGCAGCACGGGTCGCCGGTGATCCGGGTGGCCAGGGCGTATGCCGATGGTGCGTGCCGGTCGTACGCCTCGACCAGCGCGTCCTCGTCGGCGGCGACCAGCATGGCGCGCAGCCGGACGTCGTCGGCGTGGGAGCGCACGTCACTCACAGCCCAGGGTGGCGGCGACGGCGAGCATGTCCAGGGCGGCGGCGCGGTCGCCGCCGATCACCGCGACCGAGTCCGGCACGGGGATCCGGCCGGCCAGCAGCCGGGCAAACCGCTCGGCCGGCATCCGCACCTCAGCGACAGCCGGCCGAGCCGGCGAGACGCCACCCGGAGAAGCAGAGGAGCCGCCGGTCGAAAAGGCGGACAGGGCGGCCGTCGTGGAGCCGCCGCCCGGACCGGTCAGCTGGAGCGTTGCCGACGCGCCGGGGCGGCCCCGGCCCGCGGCGTCCATCGCGCCGGGCAGCAGGGCCACCCCGAACGCGACGATCCGGGCCAGGTGCAGCGGGGACGGCACGACCGGGGGCAGGGCGATCGCGGCCCGGACGTCCGCGTCGTGGATCCACGTCTCGAAGGCGCGCTGGGTCAGCGCCTCGCGCAGCGGCCGCCGGATCGGCACCCGGCCGGCCAGCCGCACCGGGTGGCCGAGGAGGTCGGCGCGGCTGCCGACGGTCCGCAGGAGACGGTCCGACTGGGCCCGCCAGTCCAGCGGTGCCGACGAGGTCGAGACGCCGAGATCGGCGGCGACCCGGGCGTCGTTGCGGGCCAGGTGCGACACGAGGTCGGCGACGCTGCGACCGTCGAAGACCGGGGCCTGCCAGTCCGATGCCGACAATCCGTCCAGCAGCGTGCCGAACGAGGCGACCTGGGCGGCGTACGCATCAAGGGCGGAGGAATCGGACGGTGCCCGGGCCGAACGGGCGGCCGTGACCATCCGGTCGCGCAGGAGAGGCGGCGGGGCCGCGAAGTGCGAAGCGCTGAGCCAGGCCGCCGACCGGGCGGCCGCCGAGACCAGCGACGAGCACTTCGGACATGAGCCCACGTGGGCAGCGACGGACGGGTCGGCGCAGTCGCCGAACGCGTACGCCTCCAACAGGTCATCGGGATGCCCTGGCATAGGCCGAAGACGATACGCATCCGGCCGCGTAATGACAGGCGGATAAACGACAGCAATCCGTTTCGCCGTGGCGTGCGAATACCGCCCAGAACTAGGGGGGAACAACTATGGGGGCGGGCAGGACGCCACTGAGGTGGGCGTTCGTCAATCGGGATCCGGCGCTCGAGCCGGATCTGCTGCACAGCTACGTCGACGCGTGGCGACGGCACGACGTCGAGGCGGTGCTGGAGACCTTGGCCGACGACTGCGAGGTCGTCGAGCCGCACGGGCCGGTCTATCGGGGGAAGGACCAGGTCTCGGAATGGATGCGGAACTGGGTCGTGGCCGGCGGCCGGATCACGCAATGGCGGATCACCGACAGCGGCTCGGCCGGTGATCTGCTGGTGGCCGAATGGGAACGCACCTGCCGATGGCGGGGCACCGAAACCTCATTCGCAGGGGCCACGATCTGCCGTCTGCTGGGTGGGCGGATCAGCTATCTGCGGGAGTACGGCCACTTACCCGCACCCTGATCCCGTCGATCATCAGGGCCAGCCCGAATTCGAACCGGCGGCCCGGGTCGGCGCCGATCGCCGCGGCCAATTCCCGCAGGTCGGCGTCGGCCTCGGCCTGGGCGGCCAGTTTCGCCTCCCGGTCGGCACCGGTGGACTGCTCCTCGATGGTGTGGCCGAGCACGTAGTGCCCGACCGCGAACATCGTCCACGCGGCCTGCTCGGCGGGCAGCCCGGCGTCCATCAGGATGCGCATGCCGGTGCGGCCGGCCATCGACGTGTTCGGCTCGGTCACGAACGTCTCGGCGACCAGCCGGGCGCCGTCGCGGACGCTGAGCAGCGCCTGCCGAAGCCGGTGGGCGAGAGTGAGGAGGCGCTGGTCCCAGGGGCCGGCCGGGGGTGTCTCGGCCACCCCGGCCAGCAGGTCGTCGGCGACCGCCTCGAGCAGGGCCTGCTTGCTGGGGAAATGCCAGTAGAGGCCGCCGGCCTGCACGTTCAGCGCGGCACCCAGCTTGCGCATGGTCAGCCCGTCGAGCCCGTCGGCGTCGAGGAGGTCCCGGGCACCGCGCAGGACATCGGCGCGTCGTAGCTGCACGGCCGAAAGTCTTGCACATCAGAATCAGCCGGGGCTGGACCGGCCGTGCCGCCAGTAGCCGACGAACGCGATGTCGGCCTTGGCGAAGCCGCGGTCGTTCACCAGGTGCCGCCGCACCCCGGTGGGCAGCCCGGATTCGCCCGCGACCCAGGTGTACCAGCGCCCCTCGGCCAGGTCCGCGTTTTTCACGGCGTCGAGCGCCAAGGCGCCCGGGCGGGTTCCGGCTTCGTCTCGGGCCAGCCAATTGATGCGTACGCCGGACGGATGCGCAACCCCTGACCGGATGTCGCCGGACTCCGGGACCTCGAGGAACGCCTGCCCGGTCAGCGCCGGCGGCGCGGTTTCCAGGATGGACAGGATGGCCGGCAGGGCACTCTCCTCGCCGACCAGCAGATGCTGCTCGGCGGCCGGCGGCGGCAGGTAGGTCATGCCCTCGTCGAAGATCCCGGCCGGGTCGCCGGGCCGGCAGTTCGCCGCCCAGGCGGACGCGGGTGCGTCGCCGTGCAGCGCGAACTCGATGTCGATCTCCCGCTGCTCGGGCCGGTACGCCCGGATCGTGTAGGTGCGCACCCACGGCCGGCGGGACTTCGGCGTGAGCAGGGTCTGCGCCATCCAAGCGTCGTTGCTGAGCGTCGGCATCTCCAGGCCGGCCTGCCCGGCGCGCGGGAAGAAGAGCCGGACGGCCTGGTCACGCCCGGTGTGGTCGAGGCCGTCGAGGTCGTCGCCGGTCAGCGTGATGCACCGGAAATTCGGCGTTATGCGGGCATTTTTCGCCACGCGCAGCGAGATCATCTGCCGGCGGGCAGGGCGTTGCACCTTGAACATGCCCGCGAGTCTGGCACCCGACTTGAACGTTGTTCAAGTGTGGTCTCAGCCGGCTCTCAGCTCCGCTTTCGAAAGCTCTGGCTCGGTGCCGATCTCGGCCCGCCGGTCCGGCGACGCGACGTAGGTGGCGATCATGCGGGCGAGAAGGCGGGCGTCGGCGCCCGCGGTCAGGTAATGCGAGCTGCCCGGGCGGATGCCCCGGCGGACCACGAGCTCCGGGCGGTCGAAATACAGGGCGAGCTGGTTGCGGCCGATCGGCACCGCCGGGTCGTGCGCGGCGAACGCCGACCACGGCACGAACACCGAACCGAACGGCTGAAGATCGGAAAGCCCCTCCGGGGTGAGGCGTACGCCGTGCCAGCGCCACCCCAGGTAGCAGATGACGAGGGTCACGACGGCCAGCACGCCGGTCGCGATCACCCGGACCGGCCACGACTGGCCGGCGTGCTCGACGCTGACCAGCGAGGTGCCGAGGAAGGTGAACGCGCCGGCGAGCAGCACCCGGTTGGGGTTGAGCGGGGCGTCGAAGGCGGGCAGCTCGGGCCGCAGCCGCACGGTGCGCGGGTGGTAGAGCAGGATCGCGACGATCGACAGCCCGTAGAGAACGATGGTCAGCACGGCCATCGCCCCGACCGCGAGCCACCAGTACTCCCGGGACGCGATCGACAGCAGGACCGCGAGCCCGAACGCCGCGGTCAGCAGGACATGGCGGCCGCGCGCGACCAGCCCGAACGCGGAGATCATCGCTGCTCTACTCATCGTGCGCCCGAGCATAGGAGGTGCGGGCACTACCCTCAGGCGCGATCGATCGCGAACATGTAGCAGCCGTAGAGCACGTTGCGGCTGTGCACGGTGGCCACCTCGGGGCGGTCCAGGAGCTCCTTGATGCCGGCCTCGGCGGCGGCGCCCTCGATCAGGATCGCGTCGGCGATGCGACCGGCCTTGTCGTAGGCGCGCAGCACCTGCTGCCGGGCGCGGAACCCGGCCGGGTAGTCGTCCGGCTCGCGGTAGCCGTCGCACTCCTCGGCGTGGATGAAGACCGGGCCGATCTCGCGGTAGGCGCCGGCCGGGCCGGGCGGCTCGTAGGCGACCAGGGCGATCCGCTCACCGGCACGGGCGTCGCGGAGGCAGCAGCGCAGCGGCGCGCCGTCCTCCTCGGCGACGAACGCGTCGTCGAGGCCGGCGTGACGGGTGGCGATGAGCCATGCGGCAGGAATGGGCGAGACAACGAAGTTCATGCCTCCGATCCTGGCCGCTCCGGCGGCCGGAAGCTGGCGGGAATCGGCCACCGCGTTCCGCTCGGTAAGCAGAGCAGCGCGTCTTTGTGCGCAGAGCAAAGGGCGCCGCGAGCCTGGCGGGTTTCTGGTTGGGAAGGGCCGCGCCTTAGGCTGTCGCGCGTGCTGGGACCTGGGGTGCGGCTTGGTGATCGGTATCGGCTCGAGGAGCGGATCGGCGCCGGTGGCATGGGTGAGGTGTGGCGGGCCGTCGACGACGTGCTCAGCCGGGTGGTCGCGGTCAAGGTGATGCTGCCGGGCGTGGCCGACGACCCGGACTTCGCGCGGCGGTTCCAGGCCGAGGCGACCGCGATGGCCCGGGTCAACCACGCGGCGGTCGCGTCGATCCACGACTTCGGGCGCAGTCACGGGCTCACCTATCTGGTGATGGAGTTCGTCGACGGCGAATCGCTCGCGCAGCGGCTGGCCCGGGACGGACGGATTGCGCCGGCCGACACCATGCGGCTGATCGCGCAGGCCGCGGACGGGCTGCAGGCCGTTCATGACCAGGGCATCGTGCACCGGGACATCAAGCCGGCCAACCTGCTGATCCGGCGGGACGGGTCGGTGCTGATCACCGACTTCGGCATCGCCCGGCGGGATGACGCGAGCAAACTGACCGCCTCCGGCGCGATTCTGGGTACGCCGAGCTATCTGTCCCCGGAGCAGGTGCTGGGGCAGCCCGCGACGGTGCGCAGTGACGTCTACTCGCTCGGGCTGACCGCCTACGAGTGCCTGGCCGGCCAGAAGCCGTTCGACGGGGACAACCCGTACGCGGTGGCGCTCCAGCGGCTGCAGGCGGCGCCGCGCACGATCGGCATCACGCTGCCGGCCGCGGTCCTCGGCGTACTCGAAAAAGCCCTGGGCACCGACCCGGCCCACCGCTGGCCGACAGCGACGGCCCTGGCCGCCGCGGCCCGGGCGGCAGCCGACGGGTCCCCGATCCCGCCGAGCCCACCACCGAAAAAGGCCGACCAGAAGCCCCGCCACCTGACCTTGATCGCCGCGTTGCTCGCGGTCCTGGTGGTCGCCGGCGGCGTCGCGGTCTGGGGCTTCAGCCGCGACAACAGCGACAGCGCGACCGGCGCTACCGGCACGACCGGCGCGAAGTCCGGCGCGGGTTCGGCCGCCGTGCCGGCCGGCTTCACGGCCTGCGACAAGGTTTACTGCCCGGCGGCGCCGCTCTGCTGGGGTGGGATGACCGCGATCAACGGCCACGCCCAGCCGCCGGGCCGGATCGACTGCGCCGAGCCGCACAGCTACCAGACCTATGCGGCGATCGCCCTGCCCGCGGGCGCGCTGGACATCCGGACCAGCCTGCTGATGGCGCAGCCGGACATCGCCGCCGCCTGCTCCCCCGAGCTGCTGGCGTCCCGGACGAACGCGGCCGCCGGGTTCACCCCGGACGCCTGGCCGGTCCAGCAGAGCGACCAGACCTGGCTGCTGCACTGCCTGGCCCGATCCGACAAGGGCGAGACGACCGGTTCGATCGTCAAATGAGGCAAGTGATCAGCGGGCCGGGCAGACGATCAGGTTGCCGGTGTTCTTGAGGCGGGCCGTCGCGGAGCAGTCGAAGCGGGCGTCCAGCAGTTCCTTGACGTCCGGCGGCGCCTTGTCGAGCTTGAACCAGTCGGTCTGCACGACCAGGTAACGGGCCTGCTGGTCGTTGGTGAGGCAGGCCAGGTTGTCGGCGTAGCTGCGGTAGTCGCGCACGCTCTCGATCCAGGTGCCCCGCTGCAGCCACTGCGGCGACGGATAGCGGCAGGTGGTCGGGTTGCCCATGGCGTGGTTGATCGCGCCGAACGCCAGGTAGAGCACCGGGGTGTCGCGGCCGATCCGCTCGCTGACCTCGCCGTAGACGCCGGCCGACGGCCGCGCCGCGGAGATCTTGTAGTCGTAGGTGCTGAACGCGTAGGGCGCGCCGAGCAGCACCGGCGGCAGCAGGGCGACAGTCAGAGCGACGATGCCGGCCGGCCACGGCACCGAGCGGGCCGCGACGAACCACACCACCACCGCGGCGAGCACCGCGGCCAGCAGATAGCCGTTCTCGACCAGCGCGAAGTTGTGCCGCCGCCAGCCGGCCGGGAAGCGCAGCGCCACGAAGCTGACCGCCGCGAACATCAGGGTGAAGCCGGCCAGCGGCAGCCGTGCCCCTGGGCAGAGCGCGAACGCCGCCCCCCAGACGGCCGCGGCCAGCACCGGGACGATCGCGTAGTGGTACATGTAGAACTCGGCCTGGCCGTACGCGGACGCGACCGACAGCCCGGCCGCGACCACCGCGACGGCGACGCCGAGCCAGCGCATCCGGACGTCCGGCACGCGGCGGATCAGTGCGGCGAAGGCGGCCGGCGCGACCGCGATGACCGGGCTGAGCACGGTCGCGTCGCCGAGCCCGCGCCACAGCTCCTGGAAGTCCCGCCAGCGCAGCCCGTGGTGGATCGGCGAGTCGGCGACCAGGTCGGCCTGGTCCTTCAGCCAGATCCACTCCCAGGGCAGGAAGTGCTTGGTGGTCAAATACCAGACCACGGCCAGGACGGCGGTCGCGGCGGTGGCCCAGCCCGCCCGGCGTCGGCTCAGCACCGCGATGGCCAGCAGCGCCAGCAGGGCGATCGGCACGGTGGCCAGCTTGACCGCGATGACCAGCACCGCACCGGCGCCGCCGAGCAGCCCGCCCAGCCAGTCCCGGCGGGGTGCCAGGCCGGCCCCGACCGCGACGACGGCGGCGAGCGCGGCCATCCAGTCGGGCTCCAGGAAGTGCCACGGCGGCGCGACGACGAGGGCGAGCCCGGTGGCGAACGCGATGCCGGCCGCGGCCCGCTTGTCGAGGTGCCGGCGCAGGCCGACGAAGAGCAGCACGCCTACGGCCGCCACTAGCAGGTCGGTCTCGGCCCGGATCAGCCGGTGGGTGAACGCCATGTCGTGACTGTTGGTGAAGTCGAGCACGTTCATCAGCAGCCGGTAGGCGAGCGGCCGGGCGACGAACACGTCCCAGACGCTGACCCCGCCGAGACCGGCCGTCTCGAGTCCGCCGAGCGCGTAGGTCACGTCGCCGTTGAGCGAGGCGAGGGCGGTCAGCACGACCGCGACCAGCACCACGACGCCCGCCGCCCCGGCCGCGATCAGGCCGGCCGGCCGGGCTTTCCGGGGTGGTGCGGCGTGATCGATCTCGAGCGTGCTCATCGAACCGGCAAGCCTTCCCCCATCGAGCCCACGCCGCACTGTAACGATCGGCGGCAAGACCCCTCCTACGAAGCCGGGCGATCGTAACGACGCCTGCTGTACGACTGCTGGCAATCTGCCGTGCATCACCTCAGCTGACCGCGCCACCGGACTGCACCCCGGCAACCGCTACGTCGCGCCCGGCGACGCCCGAACATCTCCGCGTGCAGGATGTCCTTCTCGATCCGTCCGCGGCGCACCCGGAGCTCGGTGCCCTTCGTTCCGCCTTCGCCGCCCGTGACTGGGCCGGCTGCCGGGCGGTGCTCGACGCCGCCACGCCGGGCGGCCGGACCTGGCTGATGCAGTGGACCGCGGGCGACGGCGGCGACGCCGGCTTCCTGCGGCCGCTGGCCGGCGCCGACCCGGTCCTGACCAACGGGCACAGCCTGGCGCCGGTGAGCATCCTGGCCGGGCTGGCCGCGGGCTTCATCCAGGCCCGCAAGAAACGGAAGCTGCGGGCCTAAGATCGGACACATGGAGTTCGGTGTCGGTTACTTCCCCACCCATGACGGCGTGCGGCCCGGCGAGATCGCCCGGCGGGTCGAGGAGCGCGGGCAGTCCGCGCTGTTCTTCGCGGAGCACACGCACATCCCGGCCAGCCGGGAGACCGAGTGGGGTGGCGGGTCGCAGCTGCCGCGGAAGTATTGGCACACCTACGACCTGTTCGTGGCGCTGACCGCCGCGGCCGAGGCGACCAGCCGGCTGCGGATCGGGTCCGGGGTCTGCCTGGTGATCGAGCGCGACCCGATCACCACCGCCAAGGAGGTCGCCAGCGTCGACCACCTCAGCGGGGGCCGCTTCGAGTTCGGCATCGGGTCCGGGTGGAACCGCGAGGAAATGCGCAACCACGGCACCGACCCGCGCACCCGGCTGGCCCTGCTCGGCGAGCGGATCAAGGCGATGCGGGCGATCTGGACCGAGGAGGAGGCCTCCTTCCACGGCCGGTTCGTCGACTTCGACCGGATCTGGTCGTGGCCGAAGCCGGCCCAGAAGCCGTGGCCGCCGATCCTGGTCGGCGGCGGCGGGCCGACCGCGCTCGACCGCGTCCTCGACTACGGCGACGGATGGTTCCCGCAGTGGCAGGACCCGGACGTCCTCGACCGGATCCGCGAGCTGCGGGCCCGCGCCGACCGGCACCTCCAGGTGCAGGTGCTCAGTGTGCCGCCGGACCCGAAGGCTCTGGAGCAGCTGGCCGAGGCCGGCGTCGACCGGGCGTCGTCGTGGCTGCCGTCCGGGCCGTGGAGCGTGATCGAGCCGGCCCTGGAGAAGTGGGAGCGGGCGATCGGCGACGTGGTCGGGCGGTGACCCCGCCCGAGCGCTTCGGGGCCGCGCGGGTGGCCCGGCTGGCGACGGCCGGAGCGGACCTGAAACCGCATCTGGTCCCGATCGTCTTCGCGATCGACGGGGACACGATCTACTCTGCCGTCGACGGCAAGCCCAAGCGCTCCCGTGAGCTCCGCCGACTCGCTAACATCGCCGCGAATCCGCAGGTCAGCGTGCTGGTCGACCATTACGACGAGGACTGGACGCAGCTCTGGTGGGTGCGCGCCGACGGCGTAGCCCGGATTCTCGACAAATCACCCGAAGCGGTTGCGGAGCTGCGCGACAAATACCCTCAATATCACCAAATATCGCTGGACGGCCCCTACCTTGAGATCACCGTCGAGCGCTGGTCCAGCTGGGTAGCCGCGACACCCCGTTGAGTACGCGTGCTCAATCCGCACACCCCCGGATCCGACAAGGATCGAGCTCGTGACCTACCCATGCCCGCACTGCCGTGCCATCGCGTCGCCGGAAACCGGATGCCCCAACTGCGGGCGCGGTCCGGACGCCGACGCGATCGAGGTGATCAACGCCGACGCCGAGATAGCCACGCTCCTCCCGCAACTCGCCACCGCCCAGGCGGCGGTGCACGACCTGCAGACGCGGATCGGTCACGCTTATGCGCGGCGCAATCAAGCGGCGAACAGGGTACGAACGTCGCTGCGGCCCGATCAGCCGAAATCCGCGCCGGAGACGTCGTCCCGCGCGATCCAGACTCTCCTGTTCCTGCTCGGCGGGCTTCTCCTGGCCGTGGCCGCCATCGTCTTCACCGCCGTCGCCTGGTCGCAGTTCGGCGTCGGCGGCCGGGCCGCGATCCTCGCCTCGTTCACCGCGGTGACCCTGGCGATCCCGCCGGTCGCGCTGCGCCGGGGCCTGCGCTCGGCCGCCGAGACGGTCGCCGCGGTCGGCGTGCTGCTCCTGCTGCTGGACGGCTACGCCGCCTGGTACGTGAACCTGTTCGGCCTGGCCCACACCGACCCGGCCCGCTACGCCGGCGTCGTCTTCGGCGTCACCACCGCACTCGCCGCCGGCTACGCCTACCTGACCGGCCTGACCGGCCCGCGCTACGCCGCCCTGCTGGTCGCCCAGCCCGCCCTGCCGCTGCTGGTCGCCCCGGCCGACCCCGGCCCGGCCGGCTGGACCCTGACCTTCGGCATCCTGGCCGCCCTGAACGCCGCGATCCACCGCACCCGCCTCGCCCCGATCGCCTACGCCCTGGGCGGCCTCGCCGTCCTGGCCGCGATCACCCCGGCCCTGGTCGCCGCGGCCCGCACCCTGGACACCGCCGGCCCGCTCTTCCACGCGACCTGGTCCGCGGCCGTCCCGTCCACCGGCTGGCGCCTCCCGGCCGCCCTGGCCGTGGTCACCGCGGCCCTGTTCGCCACCCTCCCGGCCCGCGGCCGCCCGGCCGTCCTGCTCGGCGGCGCCGCCGCGATCGCCCTGGCCCTCCCGTCCGGCCTGCACCTGCAGTGGTGGACCGCCCCGATCGCCGACCTGGTCGTGGTCGCCGCCGCCCTGGTCCTGGCCACCCGCCACCCGAGACCCGCACCCCTGATCGCCACCCTGGTCCTCGGCCTGCACGCGATCGGGGCCGCCTTCGGCCGCCCCGGCGTCGCGGCCGCCGCCCTGACCGTGGTCGCGCTGCTCGGCCTGGCCACCACGATCCGTGCCCGGCACGCCGCCCTGGCCGGGGCCGGCCTGCTCACCGCCCTGCTCGCGCCGCCGGCGATCGCCTGGACCGCCACCGCCGCGCTCGGCCTCGGCGGGGCCGGCCAGCTGCGGACAGTGGCCGTGGTGGCCGCCGCCCTGGCTGCCGCGCGCTTCCTGCCGCCGGCGACCCGGCGGCCGTTCGCGCTGGTGGCGGCCCTGACCGCGGCCGCTCCCCTGCCGATCTGGGCGCTCGTGGCCGGCGAGCCGGTGGTCGTGTACGCGGTGCTCGCCCTGCTGCTGGTGGCCTGCCTGCGCCCCGGCACGCTCGGCCGGGTGCCGGAGATCGTGGCGCTGGCCGCCGCCGGCTTCGTGCTGGTGGTGGCCCTGTCGGCCGGGCCGCTGCCGACCCGCACCGCGACGCTGGCCGCGCTCGGCGCCCTGCTGATCACCGCGGCCGTGACCGGCACGGCCGGTCGTACCACCGAGATCCGGGGGCTCGGCGTGGCCGTCGCGGTCGTTGCGGGCTGGGGCTGGGTATTCGCGGCGCCGCCGGGAGCGGTGCTGGAGTCGTACTCCATGGTGGCAAGCGGTCTGGCACTCGCCGCCGCCCTTCTCGCCCGGCGTGGCCCGACGCCCAGCTGGTTCTGTTTCGGGCCGGCGCTGACGACGGCGCTCGCGCCGAGCCTGGTCCTGATCCTCACCGACGACGGGCAGCACCTGCGGCGCCTGCTGCTCGGCGTCGGTGCGCTGGCGATTCTGCTGGTCGGGGCGCGATTCCGGCAGCTTGCCCCGGTGCTCGCCGGCGGTGGCACGCTCGCCCTGGTCGCGATGCACGAGCTGGTGATGGTCTGGGATCTGGTGCCGCGGTGGATTCCGCCGGCCGCCGGTGGGCTACTGCTCGTGCTGATCGCCACGACGCTCGAGCGCAGGCGTCGTGACCTGGCCCGATTCCGCCGAGTGCTGGCCCGGATGGGCTGAACGGACGACCCGGCGCCTCCCCCTTTTGACTGCATTTGGGGTGCAATCCGGGCGCGAGGGTTGAGCAGCGGCGGTGCGTGCCGATCCAGGTGGCCTCAGCGGAGGACCACCAGCAGATCGGAGCACGGATGTCGGCCGCACGGATGCAGGCGTGCTTCGGGGCGTGGATCATCGCCTTGACGGCGGTGTTCTACGCGTTCCCCGCGATCAGCATGTACTCGTGGGCCGCGATCGGCTTCTCGGCCGCGGCCGCGGTGCTGGTCGGCGTCCGGGTGCACCGGCCGGCAAAGCCGATGCCGTGGTATTTGCTGTCGGCGGTGCTGGTCAGCTTCACGGCCGGCGACACCACCTACAACGTGCTCACCGACTACCTCGGCGTGGCGAACCCGTTCCCGTCCCTGGCCGACCTGTTCTACCTGCTGGTCTACCCGATGCTGGCGGCCGCGCTGCTGGTCTTCATCCGGTCCCGCTCCGGCGGCGACAACCGGGCCGCGCTGCTCGACGCGCTGGTCCCGACGGCCGGTCTCGGGCTGCTCTCCTGGGTCTTCCTGATCTCGCCGTACGTCCGGAACACCGACCTGAGCGTGCTCGACAAGCTGGTCTCCACCGGCTACCCGCTCGGCGACGTGCTCGCGCTGGCCATGCTGCTGCGCCTGATCACCGCGGGCGGCCGCAAGCCGGTCGCGCTGAGCACCCTGGCCGCCGGCGGCTTCAGCCTGATGGTCACCGACGTGATCTACGGGCTGCGCCAGCTCGACGGCACCTGGCAGGTCGGCGGCCCGGTCGACTCCGGATGGATCCTCTTCTACACCGCCACCGCGCTGGCCGCGCTGCACCCGTCGATGCGCGACCTGACCGCGGTGCGCACCCCCTCGACGATCGTGATGGCCGGCGGCCGGCGGATCGCGGTCATGTCGGTGGCCGCCCTGATCGCCCCGGCCGTGCTGCTGGTCGAGGACCTGACCGGCGGCGTCGACGACGCGCTGATGATCGCGACCGCCTCCGCGACGATGTTCCTGCTGGTGGTGGCCAGGGTCTCCGGGTTGCTGCAGACGCAGCGGGAGAACGCGACCCGGGAGCGGACGCTGCGCATGTCGGCGGCCGACATGGTGGCGGCGAGCGACGAGTCGGAGGCCGGCCGGGCGCTCACCAAGGCGGTCACCTCGATGATCCCCGAGGGCGAGCCGTTCAAGATGCAGTACTTCCGGTTCGACGCCGAGCCCGGCGAAGCCACCGGCGTGCTGATCACCGGCCGGGTGCACACCGGCGACCTGCCCCGGCACATCGCGGCCGAGCTGGGCGACTTCGAGTGGGCGCTGTACGGCGAGATGGTCACCGCCGCGCGCGGCATCGACGGCCCGAAGCAGCGCAACCTGGCCTACCTGGCCGCCGACGAGGAACTCCTGGTCGAGGTGCAGCCGTCGTTCGAGGCGCTGATGGCCCAGGGCACCATGGCGATCGAGCGGATCTCGCTGAACACCGAGGTCAACCGGCGGGCCAGCGAGGACTACTTCCGGGCGCTGATCCAGAGCGCGTCCGACGTGATCCTGATCGTCGGCGACGACGAGCAGATCCGCTACGCCAGCCCGTCGGCGCTGCCGGTCTTCGGCCGCACCGACCTGGTCGGCACCTCCCTGTTCCGGCTCTTCGCGGCCACCGACCACGCCGAGCTGCGCGACCTGCTCTCCCAGGTGCTCACCGGCCGCGGCCCGCGCGACGGCGTCGACCTGAACGCGGTCTCCGGCGACGACCTGCTGCTGCAGGTCGAGTGCACCTGCCGGGACCTGCGCGACGACAAGGCCGTCAACGGCCTGGTGATCACCATCCGGGACGTCACCGAGCGCCGCCGGCTCGAGAACGACCTGGCCCACCAGGCGTTCCACGACACCCTCACCGGGCTGGCCAACCGGGCACTGTTCCAGAACCGGCTCGAGCAGGCGGCCGCGGTGGCCGGCAAGGCGCGTGGCTCGGTCGGCGTCCTGTTCGTCGACCTCGACGACTTCAAAGAGGTCAACGACACCCTCGGGCACGCCGCCGGCGACCAGCTGCTGGTCACCGTCGGGCAGCGGATCACCGAGGTGGCCGGGCCGATCAACACCGCCGCCCGCACCGGCGGCGACGAGTTCGCGGTGCTGATGGAGCACCTCGGGTCGCCCGGGGACGCCGAGGTCATCGCCGCCCGGATCGTGGCCGCACTCAGCGAGCCGATCGAGGTCAGCGACGGGCACGGCGGCCTGCACCTGGTCAGCGGGGCGAGCAGTGTCGGCGTCGCGACCAGCGCCGACGCGGCCGGCATCAGCGAGCTGCTGCGCCGGGCCGACGTGGCGATGTACGTGGCCAAGACCGACGGCAAGAGCACCTGGCGCCGCTACGAGGACGCCATGCACGAGGCGATGGTGAGCCGGCTGGAGATGCGCTCGGCGCTGATCGAGGCGGTTCCCGGCGACCAGATGCGGCTGCGCTTCCAGCCGATCGTCGACCTGCCCACCGGCAGCGTGATCGGTCTCGAGGCCCTGGTGCGCTGGCAGCACCCGGCCCGCGGCCTGCTCGGCCCGAACGAGTTCATCGAGCTCTCCGAGGAGAACGGCTCGGTGGTCGCGATCGGCGGGTGGGTGCTGCGCGAGGCGCTGCTGACCTTCGTCGGCTGGCGCAGCTCACCGGTCGGCGGCCGGCTGCGGTACGTCAGCGTGAACGTCTCGGCCCGCCAGTTCCGCACCCCCGGCTTCGTCGACCAGGTGCGCGACGTCCTGCAGGAGACCGGCGCCCAGCCGGAATGGCTGCTGCTGGAGATCACCGAGAGCCTGGTGCTGCACGACGCCGAGCAGGTCTGGCAGGACCTGCGCGAGCTGCGCGACATGGGCGTCCGGATCGCGATCGACGACTTCGGTACCGGTTACTCGTCGCTGAGCTACCTGAGCCAGATGCCGGTCGACGTCCTGAAGATCGACAAGTCGTTCATCGACGACATCCTGCACAGCGCCCAGCAGATGGCGCTGGTCGAGACCATCGTCAGCCTCGCCCGGACCCTCGACCTCGACGTCGTGGCCGAGGGCATCGAGCTCGACGGGCACCGCCAGGCGCTCGTCGACATGGGTTGCCCGTACGGCCAGGGCTACCTGTTCTCCCGTCCCGCCACCGTCGACGAGATCGGTCAGTGGCTGGTCGCGTACCCCGCACACCGGTAATTCCCCTTTGTGGAAGGAACAGCATGTCCCTCGCTCCCCTCACCGGCCTCGATTTCGTGCAGCGCGAAGGGCGCTGGGCGGACCTCGAACGGTTGCGCAGCGGCAACCCGATGTACGACGCCACCATCGAGGAGATCAAGGGCCGCCGGATCCGGGTCGGTGACCACTGGCTCGCCGACTTCGCTTCCTGCAACTACCTCGGCTTCGACCTGGAGCCGGAGATCATGGCCGCGATCGAGCCCGAGGTGAAGCGCTGGGGCACCCACCCCAGCTGGTCGCGGCTGCTCGGCAACCCGGCGCTCTACCCGCAGATCGAGGAGCGCCTGACCGCGCTGCTCGACGCGCCGGACACGCTGGTCCTGCCGACGATCACGCACATCCACATGTCGGTGCTGCCGATCCTGGCCGGCAACGGGTTCGTCTTCCTCGACTCGCAGGCCCACAAGACCATCTACGACGGCAGCATGTACGCCCGCGGGCTGGGCGCCACCGTGCAGCGGTTCCGCAGCGGCGACGTCGAGCACCTGCGCTCGCTGCTGCGCGCGGCCCCGGCCGGCGTGCCCAAGATCGTGGCGATGGACGGCGTGAACAGCATGACCGGCAACGCGCCCGACCTGGTGTCGTTCGCGGCGCTCGCCCGCGAGTACGGCGCGCTGCTCTACGTCGACGACGCGCACGGCTTCGGCGTGATCGGCGAGCGGGCCGCCAACGAGGAGTCGCCGTACGGCCTCAAGGGCAACGCGATCGTCAAGTACTGCGGCGAGACGTACGACAACATCGTGCTCGTCGGCGGCTTCTCCAAGTCGTACTCGTCGCTGCTCGCCTTCCTGGCCCTGCCGACCTGGCTGAAGAACCACCTCAAGGTCGCCGCCCCGCCGTACCTCTACTCCGGCCCGGCCCCGACCGCGTCGCTGGCCACCGTGCTGGCCGGCTTCGACGTCAACGACAAGCGCGGCGACGCGATCCGGACCGACCTGTACCGCAAGAGCATGAAGGTGCTCGACCACGTCCGCGGCCTGGGCGTCTACACCCCGAACACCGGCGACACCCCGGTCATCGAGCTGCCGCTGGCCGCCGGTGAGGACATCGACGCGGTCGGCAAGCTGCTCTGGGACCGCGGCATCTACGTGACGCTGGCCGCCTACCCGCTGGTGCCGCGCGACCAGGTCGGTTTCCGGGCCCAGGTGACGGCGGCCAACACCGACGAGGAACTCGACGAGCTGAACGCCGTCATCACCGAACTGGCCGCGGCCGGCAAGCTGCGCACCGTCCAGCAGTGACCGTCCTGGCGGCGGCGTTCGCCGGTCCGCTGGCACCGTTGCGGCACCGGCAGTTCCGGTTGCTGTGGACCGGCATGAGCGCCTCCCTGATCGGTGACGGCATGCTGCTGGTCGCGCTCGCCTGGCACGTCTACGACGTGTTCGGCGTGCCGGCCGCGATGTCCGCCGTCGGGGTGGCGCTGTCGCTGCCGCAGGTCGCCATGCTGCTGGTCGGCGGGGTGATCAGCGACCGGTTCGACCCGCGCACGGTGATGCTCGTGTCGGACCTGATCCGCGGTCTGGTCATGGCCGGCATCGCGGTGCTGACCCTGACCGGGGCGCTGACCTCGCTGTGGCTGCTGCTGGGGCTGATCGTGGTCTACGGCGCGGGGGCCGGGTTCTTCGGGCCGGCCTTCGACGCCCTGGTGCCGCAGATCGTGCCGGAGGACGACCTGGTCGCGGCGAACTCGCTCGACCAGTTCGTCCGGCCGGCCGGGCTGCAGATCTTCGGGCCGATGCTGGCCGGCGCGGTCATCGCGATCGGCGGGGCGGGGTGGGCGTTCGCGGCCGACGCGGCGACGTTCGCCCTGTCGGTGATCTGCCTGCTGGCGATGCGCCTTTCTCTGGAGAAGTCGGACACACCGCAAGAATCGCAGTCGCTCTGGCAGGACATGCGGGAAGGCATCGGGTACGTGCGGCGGCACGTCTGGCTGTGGGGGACGTTCCTCTCCGCCACCTTCACCTACCTGCTGTTCGTCGGGCCCACCGAGGTGCTGCTCCCCTACGTGGTGAAGACCGAGCTCGGGGGCAGCGCCACCGCCCTCAGCCTGGTCCTCACCTCGGGCGGGCTCGGCGCCATCGCGGCCGCCCTGCTGGTCGGCTGGATCGGCATCCCGCGCCGCTTCATCAGCTACATGTACGGCACCTGGGCGATCGCCACGCTGGCCGTGGCCGGCTACGGCGCGGCCACCGCCACCTGGGAGCTCGCGCTGGCCTGCGTGCTGGTCAACGGCCTGGAGGCGGCCGGGACGATCGCGTGGGCGACGACCAAGCAGCACTTCGTCCCGCACCACATGCTCGGCCGGGTCTCCAGCGTCGACTGGTTCGTCTCGACCGCGCTGCTACCGCTGTCGTACGCCCTGGCCGCGCCGATCGCCGGCTGGATCGGGGTGCGCGAGACGCTGCTCGGGGCGGGCCTGCTCGGCGCGGCGGTGACGTTCGGCTTCCTGTTCCTGCCGGGGATGCGCGGCCCCGAACGGCTGGCCGCCGCCTACCAGGCCCGGCACGGTGCCTGGGATCCGCCGGCGCCCCGCAACTCGCACAGCGAGGCCCAGGCCATCGCTTCCGTCGCTTCCGATCAGCGTGAGGTTGTTGCCGTATGAATGGACCACTGGACGCCGTCCGCGATCTGAGCGAGGCCTTCGCCTCGCGCGACCTGGGGGCCGCGCTCGCCTGCTTCGCGGCCGGCGACGACATCGGCTACGCCGGGTCGGAGAAGACCGAGACGGCGTCCGGCCGGGACGCGGTGGCGGTCCTGCTGGGCGAGGTCTTCCTGCGCTCCGAGGCGTACGCGTGGACCGCGGACACCGCGACCGTGCACCGGTACGGCGACCACGCGTACGTCTTCGCCGAGGCCGAGGGCACGGTCCGCACCGACACCGGCGAGGCCGAGTCGTTCCCCTACCGGGTCAGCGGGATCGCCGAGCTGAGCGGCGCCCGCTGGCTGTGGCGCCACTTCCAGGGCAGCGAGCCCGCCTAGTTCTTACCGGCGGGCGTGTGCCCGGGGCCGGGCGTAGATCTCCAGTTCGGTGGTGCAGAGGTCCTCGGGGTCGTAGTCGCGGTAGTCCGGGTGCACCCGGAAGCCGCGCTCGACCGCGGCCAGCGACCGCTCGTCGACCGTGCGCAGCCGGCGTTCGATGGCGAAGCCCGCGTCGGTGAACAGGCGTTCCAGGGCGGGCGCCCGCAGCCGGTTGCAGTAGGAGAACTCGTTGCCGCCGACCCGCTGCCACTCCCGCTCGGAGAAGCGCAGGAAGTTGATCCGGGTGATGCCGGCGTCCTGGTGGGCGAAGTGGTCGCTCGGGTCGATCAGGTGCGCGGCGAAGCCCTCCGGCCGGAGCACCCGGCGCGCCTCGGCCAGGATCGCGGCGATCGCCGGCGGGGTGACGTGCTCGAGCACGGTCATCGAGAAGCTCAGATCAAACGTGTCGTCCTCGTCCGGCATCCGGGCCGCGTCGCCCGGCGCCGCGTAGTGCACGCCGAGCGACTGCAGGTCGTAGGGGCTGCCGCTGGGCAGGGCGGCGAGCCCGGCCAGCCGCGCCCGGAGGACGGCCGGCTCGACCAGCCCGTCGTAGAGTTCGGCGACCCGCCCGGACGCGTCGAGCAGCCGCCGGATCATCTCGGTGGTCAGCTCGGTGTCGAGGCGCCGGTGCAGGTCGACGGTGACCACTTCGTCCGCGCCGAGCAGGTAGAAGGCGATCGGCGCGATCGGCACGTGCCCGGTGCCGACCTCGAGACAGCGCGCCCCCTCGGCCCGGAAGCCCAGCTCGGCGAGACGGCGCAGCATCGCGGCATGCTGCGGAAGGCGCTTGAACGGGTCGGCGTTGAGCCGCCCGTAGCGCCGCTGGATCTGCCGGTAGAGAACGTCACCGCCCGGCAGCAGCGCACAAGCCTTCTGAATCTTCGCCTTCCGCGTCCACCGCATGGCATATTTTATCGCCTTTTTTCAGGTGAAGTCGGGGATCGCGCCGCGGGAGGTGTCGGCCCGGCCCTTGGGGATCTCCCAGTCCTCCTGACGGCCCAGCGCGGTCATGTCGAGCACGCCGTAGGCGCCGCCCATCTGCTCGGTGCCGCGGGCGAACGTCGAGTAGGTGTGGAAGACGTCGTCGCCCACCCGCAGGAAGGCGCTCATGCCCGGCTGTTCCATCGGCTGGTTCGCGGTGTCCAGAGTCCAGCCCAGACCGGCCGCGCGCAGCTCGTCCGGTCCGCGGAAGTTGAACTCGACCGGCGTCACCGACTCGTCCAGGGTGATGTGGAAGTCGTAGTTGAAGTCCGAACCGGACGACGAGTACAGCGGGATGGTCCAGCCCCGCTTGGCACGGTACTTCTCGAGTTTGGCGAGCGGGGCGCGGGCGACCACGGCGTACGTCGTGCGGCGGGCCCGCAGGTGGCGCAGGAGGCCGTCGGAGAGCTCGTCGACGGCGGCCGTGCAGCTGCCGCAACCGTCCTCCCAGCCGGGGTCGAACATGAAGTGCTGCACCACCAGCTGGCGCTGGGAATCGAAGAGGTCGAGCAGGGTGACCGGCCCGTCCGGCCCCTCGAAGCGATAGTCCTTTTCCACTCTCACCATCGGCAGCATCCGGCGCCGCGAGTTGAGCGCGTCCTTGGCCCGGACCGCTTCCTTCTCGCTGACCAGCAACTCCTTGCGCGCCGCCAGCCACTCATCACGGGTCACGATCTCGGGCAGGTTGGTTTCCGTCATGCCGATGCAGACCACCGGCGAGTCGTAAAGTAATCGGCCGGTTGCGCGAGACCGCACAATGAGGCGGTGAGCGGGAACTGGATTCCGCAAGTGGGTGTCACTCCCCTACCGCGGGGGTGGCAGGCGGTGCGGCGGTTCGACCGGGAGACCGGCGAGCCGGTCATCCTGATGCGGATGAACCCGATCCGCCGGTGGCTGACGGCGATCGCGGCGGCGGCCGGGGTCACGCTGCTCTGGTGCTGGTTCTTCTACATGCGCGGCGCCACCGACGACGGTCGCGGGTTCGTCGTGTTCGGCATGCTGATGGCGGCCAGCGGCACCCTCGGCACGATCGTGATCACCCTGACCCAGGACGGTTTCACCGTCACCCCCGGCCGGCTGCGCTGCGGCCGGGTCTGGGTGGCCAGCGGGAACTGGCGCGGCCGCACCGCCGACGCGGCCGAGCTGGTGCTGCAGGAGCACGAGCTGGACAACATCACCAGCCTGCACCTGTACGCGAATCACCGTGGCGGCGGGCGCGACGAGATCTTCGCCGACGACGAGTCCGGCCGGATCGCCAAGCCGTTCGCCACCTGGCTGTCCGCGGTCGCCGAGATCCCGGTGACGGTGGAGAAGCGCTAACCGTTGCGGTGGTGCTTCTTCACGAACGTGTAGCCCGGTTCGAGGTCGCCCTCGGCCGCCCGATGGTAGAGCGACACCTGCTTCTCCGACGGGTGGGCGCCGGGCGGCAGCTTGCGGACGAACCCGTCGACCCAGTGCTCGCGGCGGTCCGACGCCTCCGGCGGTTCGGCCGGCTCGACCAGCGGCGCGTAGAACAGCATCTCCACCGGCGCGGCACCCTCGACGGCCGGGAACGACGAGTCGCCGCTGCCGGTCACCCGGGTCACGTACCCCTCCCGGATCAGCTGCTCGACCGCGTTCTTCAGCAGGAACGCACCCTTGGCGCCGCGGCCCAGGCCGGCCTTCGCGGCCACCTTGGCCTCGGCGAACACCGCACTGCCGTCGTCGAACACCCAGCCGTTCTTGCACACGGCATGCAGCACCCGGCTCCAGTTCGAGGTGCCGGCCTCGAACTCGCGGGTCACCACCTTCGGGTCGTACTCGTGGAAGTAGCCGACCCCGTCGACCGACACCGCCTCGTCGAGGGGCGTCGTGTGCGCGACGATCGCGTCCTTACCGGCGTGCCAGGTGACCGTGACCTGCACGCCGGGCCGCAGGTCACCGGGCCAGACCACACCGGTGAACTGCCCGTCGCGCAGCGAGGTCTCGAAGGTCTCCCGGGTGGCGGTCACGCCGTGCACGCGATGCTCCAGCACCACCGGGATCTTCGACAGATGGCGCAGGTGGTCGACGCACTCCTCGGGCGCCGCGCAGACACTGCCCTGCAGGTCAGCGCGCCACAGGGCGAACCGCCGGGTCGCCGTCCTCATGGCAGAACGGTAGCCGATCCGGCCGTCAGGCGACGTCGAGGATGCCGTAGCGGGCCATGATGGCGGCGCGCCGGGCCCGGTTGACCGCGACCACCCGGCGCCCGATGAAGAAGCCGTCGGCCACCGCCCAGACCCCCAGCCCACCCAGGGTGAACAGCATCGCCACCGACCGCCCGGTGTCCCCGAGATAAAACCGATGACCCCCGAAAACCCCGAGAAGGACCCAGATTGCGTACGCCGCCCGGCGGCTCTTGCGGACCGAGGTGTACTCGGCCTCGGCGCGCAACACCCGCAGCCGCTCCCACTCGGGCAGCTCGGCGGATCCGACGACGGCGCTCACCGGCGCAACGATAGACGGCCGAACGGGCAGTTGATTCGATCGATGTCTTCGCCGCCCGGCAGGGATTGGCAATTATCACATCCATACTTCTCCCTCTTTGGATGACAATCCGGTCTTCTCGCCCACGAACGGGGTCGAGGAAGTCGGCCCCGGAACGTCAGAATGTGCTCCGCGCAGATCCAAGATCGCGCATATTCCAGAAGGGTTGCAGGAGCACATGTCGCGTACGACGCAACGGTTTCGTCTGACCGCGGGAGCCGCGGTCGCCACGTTGCTCGCCGCGGGACTAGCGGGGGTCGGAACACCAGCACAGGCGGCAACGCCCGGGCGTGGGACACCAACCACGGCTAATCCCTCGAAGAGCACACCACCCAAGGACCCGATCTCGGACGCCGTCAGGAAGGCCAAGGCCGAGGGCGAGCCGGTCCAGATCCCGTCCCTGCTCGACGAGTACAGCACCACGTCGGCGAACCCGGACGGGACGCTGACCCGCAACTACTCGACCAGCCCGCAGCGGGTCCGCCAGGGCACGAAGTGGGTGCCGATCGACACCACCCTGGTCAAGCAGAAGGACGGCAGCTACGCCCCGAAGGCGACGCTCTCCTCGCTGTCGGTCGCGGCCGGCGGCGGCACCGGGCTGCTGACCCTGCGCGACGGCTCCCGCTCGCTGAAGTTCACCTGGCCCTCGAAGCTGCCCAAGCCCACCGTCGACGGGGACACGGCCACCTACGCCGAGGTCTACCCGGGCGTGGACCTGCAGATCATCGCGGACGCCACCGGTTACTCGTCGATGTTCGTGGTGAAGAACGCCCAGGCCGCCGCCAACCCGGCCCTGTCCACGATCAACTTCGGGCTGACCGGCTCCGGCGTCGAGCTCGCCACGACGAAGGACGGTGGTGCGGAGGCCACCGACCCGAAGTCCGGTGAGGCGGTCTTCCAGACCGGCACCGCGGTGATGTGGGACAGCACCCCGAGCACCGGGGAGACCGCGGCCGAGGTCGCCAAGATGGACCCGCGCACCGCCGCCGGGCGGATCGGTGCCAACCGTTCCAAGATCCCGGTCGGGCTCAAGGGCGGCAAGCAGTCGCTCACCCTGGACCAGAAGCTGCTCACCGCGAAGACCACCAAGTACCCGGTCTACGTCGACCCGTACTGGTCGGGCAACCCGAGCCAGATCAAGTGGGCGCGGATCTCCAGCAACGGCTGGAACGTCTACAACTCCACCTCGAAGACCGGCTCGACCAGCGCCCGCATCGGCTACGACAACTGGCCGGAGAGCGGCGGCGCCGGCGAGCGCGCCAAGACGTACTACCAGATGAACACGGCCGGCATCAAAGGCGCCGAGATCTTCGAGGCCAACCTGTACGTGACCGAGCGGTGGGCGGCGTCCTGCTCCAACACCGCCGCGGTCGTGTACGGCACCGCCGCGCCGAGCGGCTGGGGCTCCGGGAGCCTCTACTGGGGACACGAGCCGGGCAAGGCGACCGGCGTGCTCGCCACCGTCAACGGCCGCGAGCTGGACTGCGGCAAGAAGACGATCCGGGTCAGCCCGGCCAGCCTCAAGTTCAACGTGCTCAGCTACATCAAGACGATCGCCAAGGGCAACAAGGCCAACGCGACGTTCGTGGTGCAGGCCAAGGACATGGACGACAAGTACTCGTGGAAGCAGCTGGGCTACGGCGGCGGCGCGACCCTGTCGGTCAAGTACAGCTACAAGCCCAAGCTGCTCAACGGCACCGGTAGCCCGAAGACCACGCCGAGCATCGTCGACCAGGGCAAGAACGTCACCACGACGCACACCCCGACGCTCACCGCGTACGGCGTGAACCCGAAGGTCAACGGCCTGCAGGAGAACGTCCGCGTCGAGTACCAGGTCTACAAGGGCGCCACCCGGGTCCTCACCGGTTACAGCGGCTACAGCCTCAACGGCGGCGCCTACCGGACGGCCTCGCTCGCCGACGGCACGTACACCTGGAAGGCGACCGTGCAGAACGCCTCCGGGCTCTGGGCCGGCGTCTACACCGCCACCCAGACCATGGTGATCGACACCGTGGCCCCGAAGGCACCGACCGTGCGGTCCAGTCAGTTCCCGCCGAACATCCTGGGCGGGGCGTACACCGACAAGGGCACGTTCGTCTTCGGCAACGACAAGACGAACAACGTGACCGGCTACCTGTTCGGCCTCGACATCGACCTGGCCAACACCGTCTACGCCACCAACAAGGGCACGGCCTGGACGGCGACCACGGTGCTGAAGGCGAACACGATCTACTACGCCAAGGCCGACAACGCCGGCGGCACCGGCACGGTCGTGGTCAACGGTACGGCCGGCGTCGGGTTCGCCCCGATCACCGCGGGCGCGCACCGGGTCTTCGTGAAGGCGGTCGACCAGGCCGGCTCCACCTCGCCGCAGACCGCCTACACGTTCTCGGCCGGCACCCAGACGCCGTCGTTCACCTACGGCAAGCAGCTGGTCTCCGGCGCGACGTTCACCAACACCGACGGCACCACGACGACCACCCCGGCGGCCACCAAGGTCAGCGCCAAGGGTCAGATCATCTCGCAGGCGGCGGCCTGGCTGTACTTCGGTGACGGCTACCAGCTGGTGCTGTCCGACATCAGCAGCACCTCCAAGGTCGCCCTGGGTGACAAGGCGACCATGTCCTTCAACGTCCCGGCCACCGGGGCGTGGGAGATCGGCGCCAACCTCACCACCGGCACCGCCGACGGCATCTGGGACATCGTCCTCGACGCCGGCCAGACCACCCAGAAGACGCTGATCACCGGCTTCGACGGGTACCAACCCGCCGGCGGATCGCCGCGGTTCCTCCACTTCGGCGTGGTCAAGGACGCCGAGGGCAAGCCGATGACCCTGAACAAGGGCGCGCACACCCTCACGTTCACGGTGACCGGCAAGAACGCGGCCTCGGCCGGTTACCAGGCCGGTATCGACCTGATCCGCCTGTCGCCGCTGCCGATCTGCACCATCGACAACACGGCGAACTGCCTGAACAACGCGGCCACCAGCACGCTGACCGAGGGCACCACGCCGACCGTCACGGCCGCCAACGCCGACGGTCCGGGCTCGAGCTTCGAGGCCGCCGACCTGAAGGCCGCGGGCTGGACCGGCGGCAGCACGGTCACCGTCAACGGCGCCAAGATCAAGCTCCCCGGGGTCTTCGGCACCGGCGCCAAGGACAACATGATGGCCAACGGCCAGGTGGTCAACATCCCCACCTCGGGCGTGGTCAACAAGGGCAACGCCCTGGTCTTCGTGGGCTTCGCCACCGACGGGCCGACCAACAACTCGACCGGCACGATCAACTACGCGAGCACCAGCTGCGGGCTGAAGAGCCAGTCGTTCACCCTCAGCACGATGCCGGACTGGACGAACAACACCCAGAACCCGGACGCCGTGCTCATCACGCCGCGCTACAACAAGAGCAACGCCACCCGGGTGGCGACGGCGCTGCACATCTTCTCGGTCACCGTGCCGCTGCAGTGCCCGGGCGCCGTGGTCGAGAGCGTCGTGCTCCCGGTGGTCACCGGCATCCCGCAGTACGGGGTCGACACCCTGCACCTGTTCGGGATGGGCATCCGGCCGAGCTCGGCCGGCGACTCGGCGCACTGGGTCGGCACGTGGTCGGCGGCGCAGGACATGGACGCCATCCACACCGACCCGGGTGACGTGGTGGCCACGCTCAACAACCAGACGCTGCGGGTCCCGCTGCGTACCTCGATCGCCTCCGGCGGCAGCACCCAGCAGGTCCGGGTGCGGCTGTCCAACGCGATGGGCAAGACCCCGGTGACCTTCGGCGCGGCCTCCATCGCGCTGCAGGACTCCACCACCGAGAACGCCACCGCGGCCGGCACGCCGATCAAGCTGACCTTCGGCGGGGCGGCCACCACCACCCTGGTCCCGGGCACCGAGATCCTCAGCGACCCGGTCACGCTCAGCGTGCCGGAACGCACCCGGGTGCTGGTCAGCGTCAAGGTGAACGGCGCCATCACGGCGATCGCCGGGCACAAGGACGCCCGGGCCCCGATCTACCTCAGTGCGGCCGACAACGTCGACCACACCGGCGAGGCGGGGGCCGGCAGCTACACCCTGTCCCAGCTGAGCGGCCTGCCGTACGTGGCCGGCATCGACGTGACCACGTCGGCGGCCGACCCGGCCGGCGCACTGGTCGTCTTCGGTGACCAGACCATCAACTCGGACACCGCCGGCCAGGACGGCTACCAGCAGTTCGACGAGAAGCTGGCGGACTACATCGCCGGTGCCGACGACGGCACCGGCAAGGTGCCGTTCGGCATCCTCAACCAGGGCAGCAGCAACTGGGGCAACCGGGTCCGGCTGCCGAGCGCCGACACCACGCTGGCGCAGAGTGCCCTCGGCACCATCGACCGGTCGGTTCTCAACCAGTCGAACGTGCGGACCGCGCTGATCTCGGCCGGCTCCACCGACCTGCTCGCCTGCACCGGCACCGCGGACGCCTGTTCCGCACCGGTCATCGCGAAGCTGAGCGGTCTCGCCGCCCAGATCGGCAACTTCAAGACCGACGACTCGTCGAACACCGGCGTGGTCCTGGCCAACCCGTCCGGGAACATCAAGGTGTACGTGGCGACGCTGCCGCCGTTCACCGGCACCCACACGGCGGTGCAGGAATCCGCCCGGGAGCTGGTCAACGCGGCGATCCTGGAGAGCAACCTCAGCGGGTACGCGGACGGCGTGATCAACTTCGCGGCGGCCGTGTCGACCGAGGGTGACGAGAACTCGGACACCGTCGGAGCCGACTACCTGTGGGACGACGGCGCCGGGCACCTCTACCCGAGCGACGTCTACTACGAGCAGCTGGCCTGGGAATACCTTGCCAGCTCGGACCGCATCGACCGGGTCACCGACGAGACCGGCACGCACGACGGTGACGACTCGGTGGCGGCCTGGAACTTCGACGAGGGCACCGGCACCGTCGCCAAGGACACCGGCACCGGCGTCCCGGCGGGCACCACGCACAACGCCACGCTCACCAACGTGGCGTGGGGCACCGGCCGGATGCTCGACTCGAAGGCCGGCACCTTCAACGGCACCAGCAGCTTCGGCTCGACCGAATACAAGGTCAACACGGCCAAGAGCTTCTCGGTGTCGGCGTGGGTGCGTCTCGGCGACAAGACGACCGACCGGACCGTCTTCGCCCGCGGCTCCACCGGCTACGCGTCGCTCTACCTGCAGTACAACAAGGCCGAGGACCGGTGGCTGGCGCAGATGCCGTCGGCGACCGCGGGCGGCGACGAGGTGAAGTGGTTCAACGCGCTGTCCGACACCATCCCGCAGGTCGGCGTGTGGACCCACCTGGCGGCCACCTACGACGCGGATCTCAGCACCCTGACGCTGTACGTCAACGGTGCGGCCGAGACCCTCATCGAGGAGGTCACCCCGTTCAACGACGCCACCGGTTCGGCGTACATCGGCCGGGCCGGCACCAACTGGTTCGCCGGTGACATCTCCGACGTCCGGGTCTGGGCCCGGGCGGTGACCGCGGGTGAGGTCGACCAGCGGGCGGCGGCCGAGCCGATCGCCGACTACGAGTTCGAGGACGACAGCATCGCCACGGTCGCCAAGGACTCGTCGTTCCACGCCAACGACGCCACCCTCACCGGTGGCGCCACGTACGAGTACCCGGGGCACAGCGGCTGGGACATCGGCGCGCTGAACCTCAACGGCGTGGACGGCACGGTCAGCCACGACGGCCCGCTGCTGCGCACCGATCAGTCGTTCACGGTGGCGGCCTGGGTCCGCCTGGACGCGGCGACGTGGAACCACGCGATCGTCAGCCAGGAGGGCACCCACGTCGGCCGGTTCGCGCTGCACTGGAGCGTGGACAGCAAGGCGTGGCAGTTCACGCTGAGCCGCACCGACGTGGCGGCCCCGGAGACGGACTCGGTCGTCGGGCCGACGATGGACGCCGCACCGATCGGGGTCTGGACCCACGTGGCCGGTGTCTACAACGCCGCCGCCGGGACCATGACGCTCTACATCAACGGCGACCCGGTCGCCAGCAACACCGCGGTGCCGCTGTCCCCGTGGCAGGCCGCCGGGTCGTTCCTGATCGGCCGGACCAGGTGGGACGACCACGTCAGCGACTACTTCCCCGGTGCCGTGGACGGCGTTCGCGTCTACCAGGGCGCGGCGACGGATGACCTGATCAAGGAGCTCACCGCGTCCTAGGATCCACTGCGGACAGAGAAGCGCCCCGGGCCGATCGGCCCGGGGCGCTTTTCCGTTTCCGGCTCAGCCCAGTGTCAGGTTCAGCTTCTTGGTGCCGTGGGCCGGGATGGCGACCTTGGTGGCGGTGTCGATGCTCGTGGCGTGGTCGTACCAGCCCTTGACCTCGTCGCCGCCCGCCGGGAAGTAGATCCAGTCGATCTTCACCTTCTGGTCGCCGGTGATCGGCAGCTGGTACGTCCCGCCGGGCCCGGCGACGTACGCGTCGAACGAGCCCATGACGTCGCCGGTGACCGCGTTGTAGGTGTGGAACCGCCAGTTCGTCGACGGTGCCGTCACCGCGCCCTGCAGCAGCGCCGACTTCGCCCGGAAGCGGAAGTCGTAGCCGGTGGTGCCGCCGGCCACGACCGGGACGCCCTTGGCCTCGAAGCGGTTGGCGGTGTGCCCGGACCAGTCCCGCGGGTAGTTCTCGTCACCGAACAGCAGCGGCCACCGGTACGGCCCGAGCACCGAGATCGTGTACCGCCCCTGCGCGTTGGTGTTGGTGTCCCAGCCCGGCCCTGCGTCACCCCACGCGCTGAACGCCACGTCGGCGTCGGCGAGCGGCGTACCGGTGGGGCCGGACACCACGCCGGTGATCGTGCCCCGCTTGTCGAGCAGCACGGCCGGCGCCGCGACCGTCTCGCCCGGCTTCACGGTGATCCGCGCTGCGGCCTGCTGGTCGCCGGTGCCGCCGGTGCGGCCCACCCACTGGTGGCCGTAGGGGGCCGGGGCCACCGCGAACAGTTCGTACGTCCCGGTGGCCAGCTTGCCGGAGATGCCGTTGCCGACGACGTCGCTGCAGTCGCCGTAGCCGTCCGGCAGGCCGCCGTGGCCGAGCACCCGGAACACGGCGCAGGCCTCCGCCACGCCCTTACCGGTCGCCCGGTCGGTCGCCACGAACGACACCTTGCCGCCGAGGGTGAGCCGCACGGTCGCGGTGCTGGTCGCGCCGCCGGTCAGGGTCACCGGCTGGGAGCCGGACGGCAGGTAGTAGGAGTCGTCCCCGGGCGTGGCCGACAGGTGGTAGCTGCCGCCCGGCAGGTCCTCGAGGGTCACCGTGCTGCCGGTGGTGCAGCCGCTGCCGTCGCCCCAGGAGTCGACGAAGGCGCAGAAGTCCCGGACCGGGGCGCCGGTGGCCGCGTCGACCGCGGTGACCACCAGGGTCGCGCCCGGCAGCCAGGTCTCGTCGACGGTCGCGTCGGCGCCCGGCGCGACGGTGATCGGGGTGGCCTCGGCCTCGGTGTTCTTCCCGTGCGCCCACTGGGTGCGCCGCCAGTCGGGGGTGGTGAAGGAGACCTTGTAGTTACCGGGCACCACGTCGGCGACGCTCCACGTGCCGTCCTCGCCGGTGGTGGCCGAGTAGCTGGTCCAGCCGTCGTCGGTGATCAGCTGCAGGTAGACCGAGTAGTTCGCGCGGGCCGCGCCGGTGGTGTCGACCAGCCGGCCGTGCATGCCGGCCGGCGCCAGCTGCTGGTCGTCGACCGTGGTGGTCGCGCCCTCGGCGACGGTGAACCTACGGGCGCCCGCCTGGTCGGCCGCGCCGGCCACCCACTGCGTGGTGCCGTTGTCGACGTTGAACGACACGGTGTAGCCGTCGCCCGTGACCACCTGGCCGAACGTGTAGTTGCCGTCCTGGTCGGTGTTGCTCCAGCCGACCTGGGTGGCGCCCTGGTGCAACGTCAGGAACGCGTCGGGCAGCGGCCCGCCGTCCTTGTTCGTGATCCGCCCGGAGATCGTCCCGGTCGGCAGCGTCCGGTCGTCGGCCGTGGTGGTCCGGCCGGCCGTGACGGTGAACGTGCGGGCTCCGTCCTCGGTGGAGGACTGCACCGCCCACTGCACCGCGCTCTCCCACCGGAAGCTCACCCGGTAGGTGCCGGGGAACGCGTCGACCGCCCAGTCGCCGTTCTCGTCGGTGTTGGCGTAGAGGTGGGCCGACTGGCTCACCCCCTCGACCGACACGTTCGTCCAGTTCGGCGTGGGGTTGCCGGCGGCGTCGGTGAGGTGCCCGGCGATCCGGCCGGTGGCCGGCTGGCGCTCGGCGACGGTGACCGTGCCGCCCTCGGTGACCTGGTAGACGGTGGCCTCGTCGGGCTCCCGCACACCGGGCGACCACTGCTGGCGGCCGTTGTCGTCGAACTGCAGGAGGACCCCGCCGGCCGGCAGCCCGGCGAGGCGGAACTGACCCTGGCCGTCGGTGGTGGTGTCGGCCAGCCAGCTCTGGTCGGCGGTCCAGGCGGTCACGTAGGCGTTGGCGATCGGATTGTCGTTGACGGTGACGAAGTCGCCCTGGACCGTGCCGCCGGCGGCTGCCGAGGCGGGCGCAGCAAACGCGCCCACCGCGAGCAGACCGGCAACCACGGCATACCCAAGACGAGCACGGAAGCGGCTCATCGATTCCCCCGTATGTCGGTGCGTGGCTGGATGGTAACTCCGCATCGACAGATGGAGAACGACGAATCCGATCAGCGCCGCAGGGTCAGAATCAGGTCCACCACCAGGGCGGTCCAGCCGGTCTGGTGCCAGGCACCGAGGCCGGCGCCGTTGTCGCCGTGGAAGTACTCCGGGAAGACGATGAGGTCCTTCCAGTCGGGGTGCTTCTGCAGCGTCTCATTGGCACCGTAAATAGGCCGATGTCCGGCGGCGTCCGGCACGAACAGCGAGATCAACCGGCGGGACAGGTCGTTGGCCACTTCGGACAGCGGCACCTTCTGCTGCGAGCCGGTCGGGTACTCGGCCATCAGGTCGTCGCCGAAGAACGCGGCATATTCCCGCAACGCCTCGATGAGCAGATAGTTCACCGGCATCCAGACCGGGCCGCGCCAGTTCGAGTTGCCGCCGAACAGGCCGCTCGTACTCTCGGCCGGCTCGTAGCCGACGGTGAAGTCGGAGCCGCCGAGCGAGACCGTGAACGGCTTCTCCAGGTGCGCACGGGACAGGGTCCTGATCCCGTACTCGGAAAGGAACTCCTCGGGGTCGAGCATCCGGGCCAGGATGCGCAGCAGCTGGTCCTGCCCCACCATCGACAACAGCCGCTGCTGGCGGCCCTCGGCCGACAGCCGGCGGGCGCTGATCACATCGGCGTACTCCATCTGGGAGTGCTGCAGCCAGCGCACCCGCGCGGCCAGCCCGGGCAGCCGGTTGAGGGTGGCCGCGGTCAGCCGGGTGGTCGCCGCGAGCGGCAGCAGGCCGACGATCGAACGCACCTTCAGCGGCAGCTTGTGCCCGTCCGGCAGGCGCAGCTGGTCGTAGAAGAAGCAGTCCTCGTCGTCCCACAGGCCCTGCCGGTAGGCCGCCTCGGCGATGTACGCGAAGTGCTCGAAGAACTTCGTCGCCATGTCCTCGTAGGTGCGGTCGTGCAGGGCCAGCCGGATCGCCATGTCGAGCAGGTTGAGCGCGTACATCGCCATCCAGCCGGTGCCGTCCGACTGCTCCAGGACCCCGGCCACCGGCAACGCGGCCGACCGGTCGAACGGGCCGACGTTGTCCAGGCCGAGGAAGCCGCCCTCGAAGACGTTGTTGCCGCCGACGTCCTTGCGGTTGACCCACCAGGTGAAGTTGAGCAGCAGCTTGTGCATCACCCGGGCGAGGAAGTCGAAGTCGCGCCCGCCGTCGATCTCGAAGACCCGAAGAGCAGCCCAGGCGTGTACGGGCGGATTGACGTCGCCGAACGCCCACTCGTACGCCGGGATCTGGCCGTTGGGGTGCATATACCACTCACGCAGCAGCAACAGCAGCTGCGCCTTGGCGAAACCGGGGTCGACCCGGGCGATCGAGACACAGTGGAACGCCAGGTCCCAGGCCGCGTACCAGGGGTACTCCCACGGGTCCGGCATCGAGATGACGTCGAAGCTGTTCATGTGCCACCAGGCGTTGTTGCGCCCGTAGCGGCGGCCCGGCGGGGGTGGCGACGAGCCCTGGTCGCCGGTCAGCCACTGCTTCACGTCGAAGTGGTAGAACTGCTTGCCCCACATCAGCCCGGCGATGCCCTGCCGGGCCACCGCCGCCTCCTCCGCCGACGCCTCCGGCGGGATGACCTCGGCGAAGAACGCATCGGCCTCGCTGCCGCGGTCGCGCATCACCGATTCCCAGCCGGCCCCGAGATCGAGATCGGCCGGCACGTCGAACCCCTCACCCTGGGTGAGGCGGAGCCGGAGGGTACGCGTCTCGCCCGGCCCGAGCGTCACCTGATAGTGCAGCGACCCCTTGGTGCCGACGTTCGCCGGGTTCACCGTCGGCGCGCCCGCGATCACGTGGTCGTTGATGCCGTCCTTCGGGAACATGCTGGTGCCGGGCTGGCCCCACAGCCGCTGCGCGTTGGTCTCGTTGTCGCAGAGCAGGGTGGGCGCGCCCGCCTCACCCTCCAGGACGAGACTGCCGAGCGTGCGGTGCCAGCCGGCCAACCGGCCCGGCTCCCCGGCGATCGTCGGCTTCGGCCGGTTGGGTGCGCCCCACGACCACGTGTTGCGGAACCACAGGGTGGGCAGCACGTGCAGGGTGGCCGACTCCGGGCCGCGGTTGGACACGGTCACCGCGATGCACATGTCCTTCGGGGTGGCCTTCGCGTAGTCGACGGTCACCGCCCAGAACCGGTCCTCGTCGAAGACACCGGTGTCGATCAGCTCGTACTCGGTCTGCTCCCGGGACCGGGCGCCGTTCACCCGGACCAACTCGTCGTAGGGGAACTCGTCCTGCGGGTAGTGGTAGCGCCAGCGCATCCACGAGTGGGTCGGCGTGGAGTCCTGGTACCACCAGTAGTCCTTGGCGTCCTCACCGTGGTTGCCACCGTCGCCGCCCAGCCCGAACATCCGCTCCTTGAGGATCGGGTCCTTGCCGTTCCAGAGCCCGAGGGCGAAGCAGAACGTCTGCCGGTCGTCGCAGATGCCACCCATGCCGTCGTCGTTCCACCGGTACGCTCGGGACCGCGCATGATCGTGCGGGAAGTAGTCCCACGCCGTGCCGTGCTCGCTGTAGTCCTCACGGACCGTGCCCCACGCGCGTTCCGCGAGATAGGGGCCCCACGAGCGCCACGGCTGCTCACCGGAGTCGGCCTGCGCCAGGCGTAAGCGCTCCGCCACGCCGAGTCTCACCCCCATAACTTGATTCTCGCTGTCGCGTGTTACGTCTGTTGACAACAATTGATTCTGCCCGACAACTGGAGGTCATCTGATGGCTACGGTCCGTCGCCTGGCTTTCGGCCCCCAGGTCTGCGGGAGCATCACCGAGGGCGCCGCCCGCGAATGGCTCGTACCCGACGGACGCGGCGGCTATGCGATGGGCACGGTTTCCGGCCTGCGCACCCGCCGCTACCACGGGCTGCTGGTCGTCGCCGGGGCCACGCCGGCCACCCGCCGGATGGGCCTGGCCTCCCTCGACCCGATCCTGACCCTGCCCTCCGGCGCCTCGGTGCGGCTCGCCACGCACGAGTGGGCCGACGGGACGATCACCCCACGGGGGCACGAACTGCTGGCCGGCTTCGAGCTGGTCGACGGCCTCCCCCGCTGGCGCTGGCGGATCGGCGACGTCGTCCTCGAACGCGAGCTGGCCATGGTGCACGGCCGCCCCGCCGTCGCCGTGGTGCACCGGCTGCTCACCGGCGGCCCGGTCGGGCTGTCCCTGGAGGCGCTGGTCACCTGGCGGGACGCGCACACCGAGCGCACCGCCGACGGCCCGCCGCCGGTCGTCGAGCCGGCCGGGGGCGGGTGCGTGGTCGAGGGGGCGTACCGCCTGCGCGGCCCGGAATTCCAGGCCGGCGGCGCCTGGTGGCGCGGGGTGCGGCATCGCGAGGAGGACGGCCGCGGGCTTCACCCCATCGAGGATCTTTGGTACGCCGGGAGCTTCCACGCCGAGCTGCGCCAGCCCGGATCCACCGCGTCGGTGTCCGCGTGGGCCGACGACCTGGCCGACCCGCCGCCGCCCGCCACCGAGGTCGTGCTCGCCGCGCGGCAGCGCAACCGGGCGGTGGTCGCCGCCGCCAACCCGGCCGACGACGCCCAGGCCACCCTGGCGCTGGCCGCCGACTCGTTCGTGGTGCGCACCGGCTCCGGCGTCGACGTGGTGGCCGGCTACCCGTGGTTCGGCGCCTGGTCGCGCGACACCATGCTCAGCTACGAGGGGCTCTTCCTCACCACCAACCGGGCCGACGAGGGCCGTGACCTGCTGCGCTCCTACGCCGCGACGCTCTCCGAGGGGATGCTCGCGAACACCGCCGACACCGGCAGCGTCGAGTACAACACCGCCGACGGCACGCTGTGGTTCCTGCACGCGGTCGGCCGGCACGTGGCCACCACCGGCGACTTCGACCTGGCCGCCGAGTTGCTGCCGGCCCTGCTCGACGTGGTCGACCACCACCTCAAGGGCACCCGCTACGGCATCGGCGCCGACCCGGTCGACGGCCTGCTCCGGCAGGGCGTCGACGGCCAGGCGCTGACCTGGATGGACGCCCGGGTCGACGGGGTGCCGATCACCCCGCGCCGCGGCAAGCCGGTCGAGATCAACGCGCTCTGGGTGAACGGCCTGGCCACCGTGATCAAGCTGGCCTGGCAGGCCCGCACCGGCGCCGGCCCGGCGGTCCGCGCGCACCCCGACGCGCTGGCCGGCTTCGCGCGCCGGTTCCCGGCCCCGAACGGCCGGCTGTACGACGTCGTCGACGGCCCCGACGGCGACGACCCGACCATGCGGCCCAACCAGTTGCTGGCCTGGTCCCTGCCGTACGCGCCGCTGCGCCCGCAGCCGGCCACCCTGCAGGCCATCGGGTCGGCCCTGATGACCCCGCTCGGGCTGCGCAGCCTCGCCCCCGGCGAGACCGCCTACCGCGGCGCCCACCACGGCGGCTCGGCCGCGCGGGACACCGCCTACCACAGCGGAACGGTCTGGCCGTGGCTCACCGGCCCGTTCGTGGAGGCCTGGCACCGCCTGGGGGTCGCCGCCGACCAGACCATCTCGGACGCCGACGACCACCTGGGCGAGTACGGCCTGGGCTCGGTCTCCGAGACCGCCGACGGCGACGCCCCGCACTCGGCAACCGGCTGCCCGTTCCAGGCATGGTCGGTGGCCGAGACCCTGCGCGCCCGCCGGCTCTAGCCGCCGGTGTTGATCTGGCCACCGTTGCCGTTGGCGCTGTCGCAGTTCACCCCCGGAATGCAGGTCGGCGGGGTCGTCGGTTCGCCGGTGTCGGTCGGCGCCGTGGTCGGCTTGGTCGTGGCCTGAGTTGTCGGGCGGTAGGTCCGGGTGGTCGTCGTGTTCGGTTTCGGTTTCTTCGTCGTCACCTCCGGGGCCGGCGTGGTGGCCGGCGCCGAGGCCGGTGTCAGCGCCGTGCTGCCCGGCGGTCGCAGGGCGTACAGGACGCCGCCGTCACCGACCGCATACGCGCCCGCCTCGTCACCACGCGCTGCCACGCTGAACGCGTCACCGGTCCGGTTCTCCCACAGCGCCTTCCCGGTGGCCGCGTCGAGCCCGAGGATCCGCCCGTCCGGAAAGGTCACGTCCACCTCGCCGGCCCGCACCACCGGGAACCCGCCCGCGCCGGTGCCGGTGGTCCGCCAGCGCTTCACGCCGGTGTCCACGTCCCAGGCGCCGACCGAGCCGTCCGCGCCGGCCCCGTAGAGCACGCCGGCCGACGGATAGATGCTGGTCAGCGTCGTCCCGGCGGCCTTGATCTCGGGCAGCACCTTGCCGTCGTCCAGCCGCACGCAGCGCACCGTCCCGGTCTCCAGCGGCACGCAGACCGCGTCACCGGAGGCCAGCGGGCCGCCGACGGCCTTACCGACGGCCGGCTTCCACAGCGTGCCCCCGCCACCGTCGATCCCCCAGAGCTTTCCGTCGTCGGTGGCGACCACGGTGATCCCCTCGACCACGGTCGGCGGCTGGCTGACCGGCCCGGTCTGCACCCGCCACCGCCGGTGCCCTTCCGCCAGCCGGTACGCGTAGAGCATCCCGTCCGTCCCGCTCGCGAACACCCGCTCCGAGTCGACGGTCGGCCGCACCGCGACCGGAACCCCGGTGTCCCGGTGCCACAGCTCGGTCCCGCTCGCGCCGTCGATGGCGTAGACCCCACCGGCCCCGGTCACCGCGTAGACGACGCCCTCGGAGACCCGGGTCGACGCCCGCAGCCCCACGCCGAGCTTGAGTTCCCAGGCTTTCCCGCCGTCGGTCCGCCGGTAGGCCCGCATCGTCCCGTCCTTGCCGCTGACGTAGACCAGCGCCGGCCCCACCGCCGGCGGCTCGAGGGTGCCGGTCCCGGTCTCGGTCTTCCACGCGACCGGCGCCTCCGCCGCCAACGGCGCCGCGGCCGCCACCGAAGCCGGCGCGCCGCTGGTCGCCCCGTCCCCGGCCGGCCCGCCGGTGTCGGTGTTGCCCTTGGGCAAGAACAGGAACGCGCCGGCCGCGGCCACGACCACCACGACGGCCGCGGCACCACCGGCGATCAGCCACTTCTTCCGGCTCTCACCGGGCGCCACCCAGGTCGCCGAGCTGGTGTCCACCGGCGAGGCATCCATCGGCGTCGCCGCCGGACCGACACCGGGCTGAAACGTACGCACCGCGGCAACCCCCGCCGCACCCCCACCGATCCCGACCGACGCAGCCGCATACTCCCCGGAAGGAGGACCGGCGTGGCCCGCACCGGACGGACCCGCATAGCCGCTGGGAAGCCCGGCCGCATGGCTACCGGGGGCAGGGGTCGCATGCCCGCTGCCGGGCGATCCGGCCGCATAGCCACCCGGAGGAGTCGGGTAGCCGCCAGGCGGCGGGGCCGCATAGCCGCCGGGTGAAGACGCCGCATGCCCACTACCGGGCGCCCCGGCCGCATAGCCGCCGGGAGGAGTCGCGTAGCCGCCGGAAGGCGCGGCTGCCTGACCGCCCGGAGGCGCAGCCGCGTGACCGCCCGGCGCGGCCGCGTGGCTGCCGGGCGGCGCGGAGACTGACCCGGCTGGAGGTGTGAAGCCTGCGCCGCCGGGTGGGGCGGAGCCGAAACCTGCGGGTGGCGGCGAGGCGGCGCCACCGGCCGGTGCGGACACCGGGCCGTTGCCCGGGGAGTTCGCCGCCCGCTGTTGCGGGAACGAGCCCGATGAGGCCGCGCTGTCGCCCGTGTTCTGGCCGGGCACGTGCGCCGAACCGGTGGCTCGCGCCGACGGGCTGCCCGCCGTCCCGCGAGCGAATGTCACGGGGGCCGGCGTTCCGGGCGCCGACGCTCCGGGGGCGAACCCTCCGGGAGACAGCGGGCCGCCGGCTGCAGCCGCTTTCCCGGCCGGCCAACCGCCCGAGTTTCCGGTGATCGCCGGCGGGGCCGGGGACACCGGCTCCGGCAGGCTGCCCGCGGGGCCGCTCAGCCGGGCCGCGCCCAGGGCGATGCCCAGTTCGGGCTGTTCGTCGGCGGCGGCCGGGCGGCCGAACGACTCGGCCACCAGCGAGCCGACCAGCGGGATGCGGGACGAGCCGCCGGCCAGCACGACGCAGCGCAGCTCGGCCGGGTCGACCGCGGCGGAGCGCAGCGCACGATGGACGGCCGCGATCGTGTCCTCGAGGGCCGGGGAGATCAGCGACTCGAACTCGGAGCGATGGATGCGCACCCGGGTGTGCAGCCGGGGCAGGGCGACGCCGATCTCCGCCTCGGTGTCGAACGACAGGCTCTCCTTGGCCTCCACGCACTCCCGGCGAAGGCGGCTCAGGCCCTCGGTGACCGCCGGGTCGGCGAGGTCCATCCCGGCCAGGTTGGGACCGAGCTGCTCCCGAACGTACTCGAGGATGGCCTCGTCGAAATCCATGCCGCCGAGCTGCTCGACGCCCTGCGGCTCACCCAGGACCTCGAAGCCGCCGGCCGTCTTGCGGAGCACCGCGGCGTCGAAGGTTCCGCCGCCGAGGTCGTACACCGCAATGGTTTCCCCCACCGCGACCCGAGCCGTGCTCGCATAGCGCACCGCGGCCGCCTCCGGCTCCGTCCGGAGGGTCACCTGCGGCAGATCGGCGAGTTGCGCGGCCTGCTGGAGCAGCTCCCGCTTGTAGGGCCCCCAGTTGGCCGGGTGGGTGAGCACGATCCGGCTGGGCGGCCCGCCCTGGCCGTTGGCCACCGTGGCGATGACGTGCCGCAGCAGCCGCGCGGCGAGCGCGTGCGCGGACATCGGCGTGCCACCGAGCATGATCGGCACCGGATCACCGAGCCGGCGCTTGAACTCCCGCGCCAGCCGAGTCGGCTCCCCTTCCCCACGCCGCTGCGCGGTATCCCCGACCAGGACTTCCCCGTCGGACCGCAGGAACACGAGCGAGGGCATCTCCGCCCCACGCCCGCCGAGGCGCACGGTCTCGACCACCCCGTCCACATTGGTCGCGGCAGCGGTGTGCGTGGTACCAAGATCGACCCCGAGGCCGTACTCCACCATCCCCCGGATGTTAGGAGCCCCACACCCACACCGAAACGCTGCGCACAAAAGCCGACACCGTCCGCGCCAAGGTCCGCCCGTTCGGGTGCGCCACCCACCCAACCCAAGCCACCCCCGCCCACCGAACCGCCTACCCTCGCCGCGCCACCCCACCCACCTCCCCCAAACCGCCAATCAGGACCCACCCGCCACCCACCTACCCCTTCGCCCAGCCGCAGCCGTCCGGCCTCGACCTGACCGCCTGCGCCGGCCCAGCCATCAGACCCACCCGCACGCGCGGGTGGGCACGCCCAGCCAGCAGCCACGGACGGCGCGGCGCGGCGCGGACGGCGCGGCGCGGCAGACAGGCCGGCGCGGACGGCAGGCGCGGACGGCAGGCGCGGACGGCATGCGCGGACGGCATGCGCGGGTCGGCAGGTGGGCGCGTGGCTATCGCTCGGTGCGGCGGCGTAGCAGGTGCTGGCGTTCGGGGTTGGTTCGGACCAAGGTCAGTGCCTCGTCGAAGGCCTTCGTGGCCTCGTCGTGGCGGCCCAGGCGGGTCAGCAGTTCGGCGCGGACCGCGGGCAGCAGGTGGCTGTCTCGGATGGCCAGGCCGTCCAGCAGGGACAGCGCTGCTTCCGGGGAGCCGGCCTCGGCCACCGCCACCGACCGGTTCAGGCGGACCATCGGGGACGGCGCCCGGCGTTCCAGCTCGGCGTACAGGTGGGCGATGCGTGGCCAGTCGGTGGGGGGCGGCTTCGCGTGCTCGGCCGCGATCAGGGCCTGCAGGTGGTACTCGCCGGGCATCGGCGCTGCCTCGAGGAGGTCCAGCAGGCCCGCGCCGCGGGCGATCTCGTCGTGCCGCCAGCGGGAACGGTCCTGTTCGGGCAGGAGGATCAAGGTGCCGTCGGGGGCGACCCGGGCGTCGCGCCGGGCGTGCTGCAACAGCATCAGGGCCAGCAGGGCCAGCGTGCGGGGCTCGCCGGGCAGCAGCTCGCCGACCAGGTAGGCCAGGCGGATCGCCTCGTCGGCCAGCCGGGGGCGGATCAGGTCGGGGCCGGCGGTGGCCCGGTAGCCCTCAGTGAAGATCAAATAGAGCACGCGCAGGACCACGTCGAGGCGTTCCGGCAGGTCGGCCGCGGACGGCGCGCGCAGCGGAATCCCGGCGACCGCCATCTTGGCCTTCGCCCGGGTCAGCCGGGCCGCCATCGTCGGCTCGCTGACCAGGAACAATCGGGCGATCTCCGCGGTGGTCAGGCCGGCCACGAAGCGCAGCATCAGCGCGGCCCGGGCGTCCGCCCGCAACGCCGGGTGGCAGCAGGCGAAGAGCAGCCGCAACCGCTCGTCGGCGACGTCGCTGTAGTCGTCGTCGGACGAGCCGCCGCCGGGGCCGGCACCGCGCCCAGCCCCCAGGCCGGCGCCGAGCCCACCGCCCAAGCCGGCGCCGAGCCCACCGTCCAGGCCGGCGCCGAGCCCGGCAGCGCGCCCGGCGCCGAGGTCGGCGCCCGGGCCGGCGCCGGCCCGGGACGCATCGGCGGCCGAGTCGGCGATCAGCAGCGGCAACCGGCGGGCGTCGGCCTCCTCGCGGCGGATCCGGTCGAGGGCGCGCCGGTAGGCCGTCGTCCACAGCCAGGCCGCCGGCCGTTCCGGCACGCCCTGCTCGGGCCATACGCGCGCGGCCGCCACGAACGCGTCCTGCAGGCTGTCCTCGGCCACGTCGAAGCGGCGCAGCCGGGTGACGAGCAGGGCGAGCAGGCGTGACCACTCGTCGCGGTACGCCTGCTCGACGGCCTGCTCCGCGGTCAGTTCCCCATCTCCGGATGCATCACGACCGGCCGCACCTCGACGATCGGCTCGGGCAGCTGCCGGGCGATCTCCAGCGCCGCGTCCAGGTCGGGCGCGTCGATGAGGTAGAAGCCGCCGATCTGCTCGGCGGTCTCCGCGTACGGCCCGTCGGTGGTCCCGACCGCGTCGCCGCTGTTGCGCACGGTGGTGGCCGTGCCGGCCGCGGCCAGCTCCTGACCGCCGGGGAGCAGGGCTCCGCGCTCCCGCAGCATCGCCATGAACCGGCCGTGCCGCTCATGGTTCTCCTGCTTCTCCCGCTCGTCCCGGGACTCCCAGGCCTTCTCGTTCCCGTAGATCAGAAGTGCGTAATGCATCGAAATCTCCCTCCCAGGCGCCGCCCCATGCGACACCGGTGAAGTGATGACGCCGCGGCCCCGCCGTTTTCGACAAGCCCACGGAAAGTTTCTCAACCCAGCCGGCCCGGCCCAGCCCAGCCGGCCCAGCCGGCCCAGCCCAGCCGGCCCAGCCGGCCCAGCCGACACGGCCCAGCCGACACGGCCCAGCCGACACGGCCCAGCCGACACGGCCCAGCCGACACGGCCCAGCCGGCCCAACCCTGCCAACCCAACCCAGCCAGCCCAGCCGCAGGTCAGCCGGCCCAGGTCAGCCCGCCCAGGTCAGCCCGCCCAGGTCAGCCCGCCCAGGTCAGCCCGCCCAGGTCAGCCCGGCTCGGCTGGGGCGGGGCAGGTGGGTCAGGCCAGCCAGCCGGGGCGGATCAGGCCTGCCTCGTAGGCGAAGACGACCAGCTGGGCTCGGTCTCGGGCGGCCAGTTTGATCATGCTGCGGCTTACGTGGGTCTTGGCGGTGGCCGGGCTGATCACCAAGCGGGCGGCGATCTCGTCGTTGGACAGGCCCTCGGCGACCAGGACCACCACCTCCCGCTCCCGGTCGGTCAGCGCGTCCAGCAGGGCCGGTGGCGCCGCCGGGCCGGACGGGGCGTGCTTGCCGGCGAACTCGCTGATCACCCGGCGGGTCACGCTCGGCGACAACAGGCCGTCGCCGGCCGCGACCGCCCGGATGCCGCGCAGCAACTCGACCGGCTCGGTGTCCTTCACCAGGAAGCCGGAGGCGCCGCCGCGCAGCGCCTCGAAGACGTACTCGTCGAGCTCGAACGTCGTCAGGATGACCACCCGGGTCTCGGCCAGGGCCGGGTCGGCGGCGATCCGCTTGGTCGCCTCGAGGCCGTCGACGCCGGGCATCCGGATGTCCATCAGGACCACATCCGGGTGGGTCTGCTGGGCCTGCCGGACGGCCTCCACCCCGTCCCCGGCCTCGGCCACCACCTTGATGTCGGGCTCGGCATTCAGCAGGGCGCGGAAACCGGCCCGGACCAGGGCCTGGTCGTCGGCCAGCAGCACGGTGATCACACGGGACTCCCGTCGTCGGGGGTGGGCAGCAGGACCGACACCAGGAAACCGCCGTCCACCGGACCGGCCTCCACGGTGCCACCGAGACTCTGGGCGCGCTCACGCATCCCGGCGATGCCGGTGCCCTCGCCGTCCACCGGCTCGGCGCCGGCGACCGCCGGGCCCTCGTTGCGGATGGCCAGGTGCAGGGCGGTGGGCAGGTAGTCGACGGCGATCGAGGCGGTCGCGCCCGGGCCGGCGTGCTTGCGCACGTTGGTCAGGGCCTCCTGGACGATCCGGTAGGCCGCCCGGTCGACCTCCGGCGGCAGCGGGCGCTCGTCGCCGGTGACCTTGGTGGTGATCGGCAGGCCGGCGTCGGCGGTCAGGTCGTCGAGGCGGCTCAGGCCCAGGGCGGGGCGGCGCGGCGCCGGCTCGTCCTCGGCGCGCATCACGTCGAGCACGGCCCGGACCTCGCGCAGCGCCTCGGCCGAGGCCGTCTTGATCGCGCTGAGCGCCTCGCGGGCCTGCTCCGGCTGCTTGTCCATCAGGTGCAGGCCGACCCCGGCCTGCACGTTGATCAGCGACAGGTGGTGGCCGAGCACGTCGTGCAGCTCGCGGGCCATCCGCAGCCGCTCCTCGGAGGCCTGGCGGCGCTCCTGCTCCTTCTTGGCCCGCTCCCGCTCGGTGCGGATCTTCATCATCTCGGCCATGTGCTCGCCGCGGACCTTGGCGGCCCCGCCCAGGAAGATCAGCAACGCCATCGCGGCGACCAGGAACAGGGCCTCGCGCAGGCCGGGCCGGGCGCCGGCGGGCACGCCGAGACGGTCGGCGAAGGCCCAGCAGATCGCGAAATACGCCGCGTAGGACGCCCCGGCGCCGATCACCGCGGGCCACAGCCGGCCCAGCTTGGCCAGGTTGAACAGGGCGATGGCGGGGGCGACCGCATAGGTCCAGCGCGGGGCGGCGAAGGTGGCGAAGCCGAGCGAGGCCGCGGCGGCGATCACGAAGACGGTGAGCGGGAAACGCTTACGGAAGGTGAGCGCGATCGGGCCGGCCAGCAGGAGCGTGAAGACCGGGGCGGTCAGCGGACGGTAAACGGCACCCTCGTTGGTCAGATTGTTGGCGCCGGCCACCTGGAAGATGCCCGCGAGCACGCCCAGGCCGGGGCGGGCCCAGCTGCGGCGGCGGAAGGAGCCACCGCGGCGTTCCTGCCGCCACGGCGCTTCCCAGGGGCGCATTTCTTCCATGCGGCCGAAACTACGGCACCGGGCACTTGGGGGGCATCGGTGCTGGGTCCGATCCACGCGTACGCCCAGGGTCGTACGTCTGGGGTCCGGGATGCCTCCCCGGGCGTACACATCAAGGCTTTGAGCTCGGGAAAGCCGCCGCGAAGATGCGACGCCGGGCCGACGCCGCGCCGCGGCGGAAAGCCGACTCTGGAGACACGACGCCCACGAGGAGGCAACCGTGAATCCGAACGAAGCCCCGAACCGCATGCGCACCTCCGACAAGGAACGTGAGCAGATCGCCGAGATCCTGCGGGCCGCGATGACCGAGGGCCGGCTGACCCTGGAGGAGGGCGAGGAGCGGCTGGCCGCGGTGTACGCCACGAAGTACCGCGACGAGCTCCGGCCGCTGGTCGCGGACCTGCCCGACGCCGGCCGCCGGGCGATGACCGAGGCGCAGGCGCCGGAGGCCCGTGTCGCGACACGCCGGGCCCTGCGCCGGCATGCCAGTTTCGTGCTCCTCGCCGCCGGGCTCCTGACCGGTCTGTGGATGCTCTCCGGGGCGCACTTCTTCTGGCCGGCCATCCCGCTGGTGTTCCTGGTCATGGGCCTGGTGCGGCACGCCCGGTGGAGTCACTACGAGCCGCGCTACAGCTACGCGCACCGGGTCGCGCCGTGGAACGGCCCGAACTGGCGGTGATCCACAACACTCCATAGTGGACGCGACGGTCGTTGATCACCCCTCCCCGTACTGCGAGAGTTAGCAAGTTTGTTCGGGGAGGGGCACCAACATGATGGGACCGTCGCACGCCTTGTCGGGCGCTGCGGCCTGGCTGGCCGGCAGCTGGGCGCTCGACCACTTCGCGGGCTACGGCCAGTCGCCCCTGACGGTGGCGGTGGGTGCCACGGTCTGTGCGGGCGGCGCGCTGCTGCCCGATCTGGATCTCTCCGGCAAGGTCACCCGCAATCAGGGCGGCGCCACGGTGGCCCGTACGTTCGGGGTGTTCTCCCTGTTCGCGGCGGAGGTGATCGAGAAGATCTCGCTCGGCGTCTACACCGCGACCCGGCTCAGCCGGGACCCGCGGCGCAACAACGGGCACCGCACGTTCACCCACACGCTGCCGTTCGCGGCCCTGGTCGGCTGGGGCACGACCGCGCTGGCCACGCACTACGGCAAGTGGGCCGTGGTCGGCATCATCTTCTTCATGGCCGGCCTCGCGCTGCGCGGCCTGTTCGACGGCTGGGCCGAGAAGGCCGGCTGGGTGATCGTGACGATCTGCTCGGGGGTGATCGCCTGGCTGACCGCGGCGATGCTGCCCGGCGACCGCGGCTATCCGATGCTCGGCTTCGCGGTCGGGGTGGGCTGCATCGTGCATCTGCTCGGCGACATCATCACCTCGGCGGGCGTGCCGATCCTGTGGCCGATCCCGACCGGGCGGCGGATGTGGCGGATGGTCGGCGTCCCGAACGGGCTGGCCGTGCGGGTCGGCGGCAAGGTCGAGACGATCGTGCTGCGGACCGCGTTCACGGTGATCGCGGTGGTGTCGATCGCCGCGATGTTCGCGCCGGGCCTGCTGCACCGCTTCGAGTTCGACGCGTGGGCGGACAGCGCGCCCTAACTCTTCTTGTACGCGGCCCGGCTGGCCTCGATCGAGGGCACGTGCTCGATCGCCCAGCCGGCCAGGGCCAGGGCCGGTGGCAGCAGGCTGCGGCCGGTCGCGGTCAATTCGTACTCAACGCGGGGTGGCACTTCGGCGTGCACGGTGCGGGCGACCAGGCCGTCGCGCTCCAGGTTGCGCAGGGTGAGGGTCAGCATCCGCTGGGAGATGCCCGGGATCTGCCGGTGGAGCTCCTTGAAGCGCAGCCGGCCCTGGTCGAGGGTGGCCACCACCAGCAGGGTCCACTTGTTGCAGATCTGGTCGAGGATCGCCCGGAGCGTCTTGCCGCCGTCGCCGCGGATCATGCAGCTGTGCACGTATTTCATGACCACCGCCTGTTCGTCAGGCACACGAATGTGCCTTTTGTAAGGCCCTCTTGAGTACCCCATGATGTGGTTACTTCCCGATAGTAACCAAGGGGCTGCCATGGAAATCGCGTACTGGATCGTCGGCGGGCTGCTCGCCCTCTTCTACGTTTTCGCCGGCGTTCAGAAGGTCAGCCAGAGCCAGGACAAACTGCGCCCGACGATGGGCTGGGTCGATCAGATCCCGATGCGGGTGGTCCGGCTGATCGGCGTGCTGGAGATTCTCGGCGGGCTGGGCCTGATCCTGCCGCCGCTGACTCGGATCGCGCCGGGCCTGGCCCTCGCCGCCGCGATCGGCCTGGTGCTGATCCAGATCGGCGGCCTGATCGTGCACCTGCGCCGCGGCGAGACCTCGGTGATCTGGCTCAACATCGTCCTGCTGATCCTGGCCGCGGTGGCCGGCTGGCTCGCCACGACCTGGCTTTAGCACTCACAGCGGCATCGGGTCGACGTCGCAGTTGGCCCGCTGCCGCGCCTCCGCCGCAGCGATCGCCGGATGCTCGCTGCCCAGAACCCGCCGGTACGACGCGACCACCTCGGCTCGCATCAGCCGGCCCTCGGCACGCTGTCCCAGCTCGTCCATGTCGAAGGCAAGGTTGAGGGCGCAGGCCAGGGTGGACGGGTGGTCGCTGCCGAGCAGTTCCTGCGATTTGCGGTAGGTGTCGGAATCCAGCCGGTGTGCGGCCTCGTGGTCACCGCGTGCGGCCAGGTCGCTGGCCAGATTGGTGGCGCAGGTCAGAGTGAGCACATGCCGGGGGCCGAGCCGGGATCGCAGCCCTCGGTGCGCCGCGTCGTCGTGCAGGTACGCCTCGTCGACCAGCCCGAGCAGCCTCAGCACGATCCCGAGGTTGGTCCGGGCATAGAGCGTGTACGGATGATCCGGCCCGAGGGTGTGCAGGTAGTCCTGCCAGGTCCGGTCGGCCAGCTCGCGTGACTCCGGGACCTGATCGTTCTCGCGCAGGTCGACCGCGTAGTTGAGGGCGCAGGCGATGGCCTCCGGATTGAGCTCACCGAACCGGCGCCGCAACTCGTTCATGGTGTCCAGGGACAGCTTGCGGGCCCGCCCGTGATAGCCGGCCCGCCGGCGGGCGACGGCAAGGTTACGGGCGGCCATCAGGGTCTGGGGGTGGTCGACACCGAGGATCTTCTGGATCCGCTCGTACAGCTTCTCCTGCAGCCGGTTGGCCTCGACGTAGTCGCCCCGCTCCCGCAGATCGAGGGTGAGCCCGTTCTGGGTGAGCAGGGTGAGCGGGTGGTCGGCGCCGAGCACCTCGACCCGTCGGCGCACGGTGTCCATGTCGCGGTCGAGCGCGGCCGGGAAGTCGCCGTTGAGGCGCAGGCTCACGCCGAGGCCGTGGGCCAGGGTCAGGGTGGTCGGATCGTCCGGCCCGAGAACGTGATCGGCGGTGTGGTAGGCCTCTCGGTCCAGCTCCAGCGCGCCACCGAAGTCCCCGGCCGCCCGCAGATCGGCCGCGACAAGGCTCATCGCGTCGAGCGTCTCCTCGTCCTCGGTCCCGTTCGCGGCCCGGAGCTTCGCCAGGCAGTCGGCGTTGAACCGGGCCGCCTCGCCGAACTTGCCCAGCTGTCGCAGCACGAAGCCGAGCCAGCGGGCCGCCTTGAGGATCTGCGGGTCGTCGGCCCGCAGCATGTCCGTCCACTGCGCGACGACCTGGGTGGCTAGCTCCAGGCAGCCGTTCTGATCGCCCCAGTAGAAGTAGAACTCGATCATGTCGAGGACCAGCTGGCGGGCCCATTCGTCCTCGCAGCCGACCATGTCGGAGGCGAGCACATGGGGCAGCAGCGCGTGGAACCGGGGCCACTGGGCGATGCCGCCCGGGTTGCCGGGGTTGCCCCCGGCGAGCAGCAGGTGCGCGGCGTGCTGCATGGTCACCCGCTGCTCGGCGGTGAGCTGGTCGAGGACCACCGTGCGGACCAGCCGGTGCAGCTGAACGGTTTGCTGCTCGCCGTGATTGATCCGGGCCAGGCCGTACCGCTCGATCTCGCGGAGCGCCCGGTTGAGCTGGTTGGGCTTCTGCAGGGTGATGCCCAGTTCGGGCGAGAGGCCGACGTTGCGCGGTCCGACGAACAACTCCCGCGAGATCGGCTCGGGAGCCATGAACGCACACGCCTGGAGCAGCAGCAACGCGGCCGGGTTGACGGTGCCGAGGTGTTCCAGCGCGACCGCGGAGGCGGCGGCCACCGCCACCTCGTACTGCGGGTCGCCGACCCGGCCGCCCAGCTCCGCGCGTTTCACCGCGAGCAGGTGCAGATATTCGTCCACCGGCGCCTGGGTGGCGGCGCGCCAGGCACTCGCCTGCCCGATGGCCAGCGGCAGGTCGTCGAGCACCTCGGCGAGCCGGTCGGCCTCCTCGGCGGTCAGGTCGGGATTCCGCTTACGCAGCAGCGCGATGCTCTCCTCGCGGGCGAAGACGCCGATCTCGAGCGTCACCGCGACCCCGGTCCACTGCTCGTTCCGCGAGGTGACCAGCACCTTCCCGGTTCCCCCGGTGGGCAGGTAGGGCTGGACCGTCTCCAGCGTCTCGGCGTTGTCAAAGATCAAGAGCCAGCTTGCGTACGGGTGACCGGCCTGAAGTGCCGCCGTGACCGCCGCGACCGCGGTGTTCGCCTCCTGCCCGGTCGACAGGCCGAGCCGCTGACCGAGTTCCATCAGGGCGCGCAGGATCTGGGCGGGCTGCTCCGACGGCACGAACCAGACCACGTCGTAGTCGGCGCGATGCCGGTAGGCGTACTCGGTGGCGATCTGCGACTTGCCCACCCCACCCATACCGTGCAGGGCCTGCGGCAACACGGCCGTGACGTGCTGCCTGCGCAGGTGCCGATCGAGGACGTCGAGAAGCTCCTCCCGCCCGGTGAAGTCGCCGTTGCGCGGCGGCAGGTTGCCCCAGACCGCCACCTCGCCCTCCGGCTGGAGCAGCGCGTTGATCGCGGTCGGCGCCGCCGGACCGGGGTAGCCGCGCCGCTGCGCCGCCGGCGTACGGGAGGCGGTCGGCGGGAGCGGTGGCGGGACGCCGGATCGCGTGGCCTCCGGAACCTCGCCCAGGCGGGCGATGGCCTCTTCGAGACGGGACGCGCGGGTCGCGTACGGGCCGGACAACGCCCGCAGCACCGCCAGCTCCAGCCGGGCGGACTCGGCCGTCTCCGTGGTGACCGGGGTGTCCGGCTGAGCGTCCGGCGCCTCGATGGCCCGCAGCAGGTTGCGGGCCGCCGGCGTCCGCTCGCCCAGGTAGGCGGAGACCACCTCGACGACCCGGACGGTGTCCTCCCGGGCCGCGCGAGCCAGCAACTCCTCCCGCACTCCCGGCCGGAATGCCAGGTCACCGACGTCATCGATGAGGAGCCGGCTGGTGACGACCTCGGCCAGGTGCACCGGCTGCGAGGCGGGCAGCAGCGCGCCCTGCACGATCCGCAGCGCGTCGAGTTCCAGCGGTGCCGACGCGACGTAGGTGGCCAGCTGGAAGGCCGACGCCGACGCCTCGGCCTGGAACCGGCGGACCAGTTCGCGGGGGCCGGCCCCGACCGGCACCGGCTCGGTGGTGGACCGGCGGCGGGGCCCGGGTGCGCGGTCCGGGTCGGCGATGTGCGCCACCGCGTCCAGCCAGCCCTGGGCCGGCCCGCCGAGAAGCGACGCCCACCAGCCGAGCCACCGTGGGCCGAGCTCCAGCAGCGGCACCACCACGGCGGCCTCGTGCAGCGGGTCGTCGAACGGGTTCGTCCGCTCGGCCGGCTCGCGGATCTGCAGCTCGGCGTTGGGCGACATCACCCGGGACGCCGCCAGCTGCACCTCCCGTGGCGCCAGATAGGAGCGGTGCCAGCGCTCCTGCGGGTACGGGTTCACGATCGCGACCGGCACCGCGCCGCCCCAGGCCTGCAGCACCCGGTCGGCCGACGCCTGTGCCCAGAACTCGGCCATCCCGTCGCTGAACACGATCACCAACTGCCCGTCCGGCGGTCCGGGCACCTCCGGCGAATGCCGGAACGGCCCGAGCGAGTACGCGTTCACCTCGGCGAACACCGTGCCGGCCAGCTCCTGGAAGGCCTGCACGGTGGGCGTCCACACCCGCATCGACGGGCTGTCGTCGAGCACCAGCGCGAGCGTGGTGGCGTGTGAGGTGAACCGGCGTAGCGCATCGGCCAGCTGCTCCGGGCCGGGCAGGGCGGCCACCGGGCGTACGCCGAACGACCGGCCGGTCACGACGCCACCCCCGGGTCGGTCAGCAGCCGCCGCGGGTCGTCCCACAGCAGGGCGACCCAGCGCCCGGAGTGGCCCGGTTCATCGGTGCCGGCCTGATAGGCCTCGACCCGTACCCGGCGGGTCCGGGCCGGCAGCTCCCCCGGCTCGCCGGCCAGCGACCCGAGTCCGTGCGCGCTGTCCGCCGGCCGGGCGAGCCGGCGGTCCCACAGGATCACCGGTACGCCCGCCAGCAGCGCCGCGAACAGCTCGCGGCGGCCCCACGGCGAGTCGGGCGACTCGCTCAGCACGACCACCGCGTAGCGGTCGTCGGCGCGCAGGTCGGCGGCCCACGCGTCGAACGCCGGCTCGGTGCGCTCGGCGATCCCCCACAACACCCGGCCGGTGTACGGCTTGGCGTCGATCTGCCGCCACCGGTTACCCCACGCCCGGTGGACCCGCGGCTCGCGCATGCGTTCCCGGCTGCGCACGGTGACCGTGTACGCCAGGCACAGCGGATCGGACCGTCCGAAGATCCGCGGCCCGGTGAACCACTGGACCGGAAGGTTGAGCAGCCCGGCCGGCATCACGAACTCGATTCCGGCCGGTTCGGTCGACCGGGTCCAGAGCTGTTCGGCCTCTTCGACCAGTCCGCGGGCGGCTTCCTCGAGCCCGGTCACCGGCACGTCGGCCGGTCCACCCGGCACCGGTCGCGGGCGCCAGGGGCCGCCACCGTCCTGGATGTACGGCGTGATCCGGCAGCTGTCCCGGTCGATACCGTCGGTCATGATGTCGATCAGCAGGACCGGGCCGCCCCCGGACGGCCCGGAGCCGTCACCCAGCCGGGCCCGCAGGGCATCCGCCGCCCCGGCCGACGCGGCCCGCGCCTCGGCCCAGCCGACGAGCTCCGCACCGACCGGGTGTTCGCCGAGCGACCGACCCAGCCGGGCGATGAAGACCACGGCCGGATGCAGCCCGGCCGCGTCCGCGTTCAGCCCGGCCAGATGCTCGACCGCGGCGGCCGGCGTGGCCAGCACCTCGGGCGACGGACGCGGCAGCTCGGGCACGGTGGCCTGCCACACCGCACGGACGTCCACCGCCGCCGGCAGTCGGCGCAGCAGCGCCTCGAGCTGCTCCCGCTCGGCCGGGGCGAGCACCGGCAGGGCCCGTCCGCCGAGCCGGATCCCGGGGCCGTCGAGCGCCGGCGTCATCTCCAGCAGGGCACGCACGTACGCCGCCGCGGCATAGGACGCGAACAGGTGCCATCGGTCGTTCTTGCCGGCCGGTTCGGCGTAGTCGGCCACCCCGCGCACCATGAACCAGGCCCGGTCCTCGGCCGCCGTGCTGGCCGCGATCCCGGACCCCTCCATCTCGATGGCGAGCATGTCCGGATAGCGCGCGGCCAGTTCGTCGCGGGCCTGCTCGTCCCGCATGAGAACGTCGCCCGAGCCCATCACGCCGTGATGCACCCGCGGAAGGCCGTCCATCGAACCGATGACCGGCCGCTCCGGGTGCGGCACCGGGATGCCGCGCACGTAGAGCACGTCGGTGTCGGCCGGCGGCCGCCGGGCCTGCGGGCTGCGGGCCGGGTCCAGCCACACGGCCCACGGGTAGTGGCCGCGCAGTTCCTCGAGCTGCAGCTCCCGGGCGGCGCGCAGCAGGCGCTGCGAGATCAGGCCGGCGCTCTGCCGGCCGCGCGGCTCGGCCTTACCGTGCTCCTGACGCACATGGGTGTAGTCGACGATGCCGTCGGCGGCCACGACGATGTCGCCGAGGCGGACATGCCGCTCGGGCGTCTGCAGCCGGGGCACGCCACCGGCGATGCCCACCATGATCACGACCTGGATGCCCGGGAAGGTGCGCACCATGTTGGCGCAGTAGTAGGCGGCCGACCTGGTGTTGTCCTTCGACATCATCAGTGCGGCGACACCGTGCGGCCGGGCCGGGTCGGTGCTCGGCAGGATCCCGGTCCAGTAGCGGTTCTGATCCAGCGGATCGTGAAAGCTGCCGACGTTGTCGAGCAGGCTCACCACGGCGTTCGCTTCGACCGGCAACGCCGTGAGGATGCCGATGGTCACCTCCGACGACGATGTGCGCGGTTCGTCGTTCGGCCTGGCGGGGGACGGAGAGGACGTCGACATCGGCCACGCTCCAGGATCGGTTCCGGCTGCAGATCGGCATCGACGATGATCTGTCGCACGAGAATCAACACCAGCGTCATCTCGATCACCGCTATGGCGATGATCGAGAGCGGAACGTCGGTCAGCGCATGGCGGACGGTGACCTATATCAATCGTTCAATAACCAATAAGACCAGGTTTTACCTGGTGGAGGCCTCGCCCTGTCCGGCCGAGATCGAATAAGGATCCCGTCACGTAACGGCGGAAAGCAAAGTATCGCCTACGGAGCAACGATACGTACAGCCGTCAAACGATCCGCCATTCGCATCGAAGTCAAGAAACTAGAATTGATGCGGAATCGCACTTTCGGTCCATGCCGCGAGGCCGGCCGGATCGGGCCGGCCGCCGAGTCCCGCGTGCAGTGCGGCCACCACCTCCGGCCGGGCGAGCAGCACCGCACCGCCCGGCATCCCGGCACGGGCCATCGCCAGGCCCAGCCCGGTCCACGCGTCGGCCGAGGCCGGATCGTCGTGCACCTGCTCGGCGAACCCCTTCCGGGCCGCGACCGGATCGCCGGCGAACAGCGCCAGATCGGCATCGCTCAACCCGCTGCCCCATGATTCCCCGCGGACGGCCGCATATCGGTCGGGGGCGGTCAGCCGGCGCCGGGCCAGCCCGAGTCGCGCGCTCGACCAGTGCCGCATCGTCTCGTCCGGCCACACCTCGGACGGCGCGACCGCCACCGGTTCGGCCGACCCGGCCTGCCAGGCGGCGGCCAGCGCGGCGACATCGACGGCGGCCGGGTGGCCGTGCCGGATCCGCCAGCCGGCCCGGTGCCCGTCCGCCACCAGAGCGGCCAGCGCTACCGCCTCCGGGTCGAGGCGGTCGGCCTGCCAGGTATCCATCTCGGCGGCCAGCCGGTCGGTGAAGCGGCGACCGGCCTCGGTCAGGCCGCCGTCGCGGCGGGCGACGCCGAGGGCTTCGCGGGTTTGCGCGCGGGCGTAGGCGTACTCGAAATCCGCGAGTTTCCCGGGCAGATCGGCCGTGTGGCGCTGCATCCGCCAGAAGGCCGCGATCCCGAAGAATGCGTAGATGCCCTGGAGAAGGCCGCCGGCCGGGCGCGGGTCGTCGCGCCACGGAGCGTAGAGGCCGGGTCGCCCCGAGCCCTCGGTGAGCACCACCAGGTGCATGAGGCCGCCCAGCTTGATGTGCATGAACTCGTGCGCCAGCGAGACGGCCAGGGTCACCGGGTCGGGGGGCAAACTGCACATGATCGCCCCGAACGCGTCACCGCTCGACGCACTGCGGGTGCCCCAGCCCTCGCCCACCGGCAGCGGCACCAGCGAGGAGACACCGGCCGCGAGCGCCTCGGCAAGCGGCCGGTGCCGCTCGACGAGAATGTCCCAGGCCCCGGCGAGCAGGCCGGTCCAGCGGGCGACCGCCGGATCGGACAGCCGGGCCGGTGGGACCGGGTCGGCCAGGTCGCGCATCGGGTCGAGGTCGTCCAGCCAGACCGTGAGGCGGACGTCGTCGCCGACGGTCACCGCCCGCAGCGCCCACCAGCCCGGGCCGTCCACGCCGGGCGGTGGGACGTCGATCCGCACCCCCGCGTGCCGCAGCCAGATCCGGCCGTCCTCGGTGGCGATCTCGGCGACCGCCGACGGCGCGCAGCCGTCGAACATCGCCATCCCGAGCCGCGGCAGCATCACCCGGCCGTCCCGCAGCGGGACCTCGGCACGGTAGGGCAGGCCGGCCGCGGCCGACGCGACGATCGCCACCGCGTGCAGCTGACCGAAGCCGGCGTCGGCGGGCCGGCGCAGTGTGTAGGCGAGCCAGCTGCCGACCTGGGGATGCATGAGGATCGCCGACACCTCGCCGGGGGCGGCCCGCTCCGCACGTTCGAGGGCCGACCAGGCCGGGCCCGGCCCGGCCGCCTCCAGGAACGCCCGGAGCAGGACCATCCGCCGGCTGTACTGACCGGCCTGCAGCTCGGCTATCACCGCTGGGTCGCCGCCGCCGGCCGCGAGCCGATCGAAGGTCTCGGCACCCAGCCGGATCCGGCCGGGACGGGCAGCGTCGATCACGGGCGTGCACTCCTCACTGAGCATGGTCAGTCGGCGCGACCGGGCGGTCCTGAGCCGCCGAGATTGACCCGCGGGCGGCCGACCTGACGCAACACCAGACGAACGGCCTCGGCCAGCTCCGGGCTACGGTCGGTTCGCAGATCGCTCAACGAATACCCCTTCAGCGCGACCATGTCGGTTTCGGTGGCATCGCCCGGCAATGCGGTGGTCCGATCTCTCATCCTCAGGAGCCCTCTAGTCGCTTGTAAAGTTTACGCGAGACCTTTGCCGCGGCGAACGGAGTTCACTCGAAAGAGCCGCCAGACCACATCCTGCCCGATATTTCCGGATTTGGTAGGCGTAAAACCGGCCGAGGCAATATCACGCTGCGGCATCTTTGCGCGCCAGAAGGCACAACGCCAGAGAAATCCCACTGGTCGGCAACCGCAAAAAATGTCATACCTGCGGGTCAGACTGTCGGCATGCTCATCGCGGTGGCTCCCGATCCGGACGGCCGTGGTGGCCGTCTGCTGGATCTTCCGACCGGGTCCCCGCAGCAGGTCCCCGACCTGGCCGCCGCGATCGCCACCCGGGAGGCCGCCGGCCAGCCGCGCTGGGTCTGGCCGGCCACCACCGAGATCTACCCGAGGCTTCTGCGGGCCGGCGTGCGGGTGGCCCGCTGCCACGACCTCGAGCTGACCGAGGCGCTGCTGCTCGGGCACGACGGGCGGTGGGGCACGCCACGCTCGCTGGCCGCGGCCCGGGCCCGGTTGCACGGCCTGCCGGTGCCGGCCGACCCACCGCCGCGGCAGCCCGACCCGCCGGGCTTCGCCCAGGCCGCGTTGTTCGAGGCCAGTTCCGGTCCGCCGGCCTCGCACGGCTTCGACGTCCTCGAGGCCGTGCAGGAGGTGTATGCGGATCAGCAGGTCCGGCTCGCCGCGACCGAGCAGCCGGGGCGGTTCCGGCTGCTGGTGGCGGCCGAGTCGGCCGGCGCCCTGGTCGGGGCGGAGATGGGGCACGTCGGCCTGCCCTGGCGTGCCGACCTGCACGACCAGCTGTTGCGCGAGTTGCTCGGGCCGCCGCAGCCGTTCGGGCCGCCGCGCCGGCTCGCCGAGCTGACCGCGCAGATCAACGAGGCGTTCGGCACCCACGGGATGCACCCCGACTCGCCGGCCGAGGTGGTGCGCGCGTTCGCCCAGGCCGGGGTCGAGGTGCCCAACACCCGGGCCTGGGTGCTGAAGCAGGTCGAGCACCCGGCGGTGCGCCCGCTGCTGGAATACAAGGAGCTCTACCGGATCTGGACGGCGCACGCCTGGTCCTGGTGCGACGCGTGGGTGCGCGACGGACGGTTCCGGCCGGAATACGTTCCGGGCGGCGTCGTCTCCGGCCGCTGGGCGACCCGCGGCGGCGGTGCGCTGCAGGTGCCCAAGGTGGTCCGCCGGGCGGTGGTGGCCGATCCGGGCTGGCGGTTCGTGGTCGCCGACGCCGGCCAGCTGGAGCCGCGGATGCTCGCGGCCGTCTCCGGCGACCGGCGGCTGATCGCCGCGGGAGCGGCCGGCGATCTCTACGCGGCGCTGGCCACCGACTCGTTCGGGGGCGACCGGGCCAAGGCCAAGCTCGCCCTGCTCGGCGCGATGTACGGGCAGACCGGCGGCGCCGCCGTCCCGGCCCTGGCCGTGCTGCGCAAGCACTACCCGACGGCGTTCGAGTTCGTCGAGGCCGCGGCCCGCACCGGCGAGGCCGGCGGCCTGGTCCGCTCCTGGTTGGGCCGCACCTGCCCACCGGCCTCGGCGGGCGGCCGGGACGCCGGGCTCGACCCGCCGGAGGAGGGCGGTTCGGCCGAGACGCAGGGTGGCGCGTCGGGGCGGGCCCGGGGGCGGTTCACCCGCAACTTCGTGGTGCAGGCGACCGCGGCCGAGTGGGCGCTGGTGCTGCTGGCGACGCTGCGCACGGCGCTGGCCGGCCGGAAGGCGGAGATGGTGCTGTTCGTGCACGACGAGGTGGTGGTGCACTGCCCGGCCGAGGAGGCCGACGAGGTGGTGGCGGCGGTGCACGACAGCGCCGAGCAGGCCGGCCGGTTGCTGTTCGGTGCGACCGAGGTGCGCTTTCCCCTGGACGTCTCAGTAGTTGGTGCATATGCCGATGCCAAGTGACAAGTGGGGTAGCTTTGTGGGTCCGATGCGAGAGGCGCTGCAACGGGGTGACACCCGCCACGCTCGCACGGTGAATACCGACCAAGGGCGCCTCCGTTGTTACCACGGAGGTGGTCGGTGTGGAGAGAAGCGCACGCGTCGCGAAGCTTAAGCGGCTCCTGTCGGAACGGATCCTCGTGCTCGACGGCGCCTGGGGCACCATGCTGCAGGGCGCCAAGCTCAGCCCGGAGGACTATCGCGGCGACCTGATATCGCCGGACCATGAGCAGGACGTCACCGGCGATCCTGACCTGCTGATCCTGACCCGGCCCGACGTGATCCTCGACGTCCACCGGCAATATCTGGCGGCCGGCGCCGACATCACCACCACCAACACGTTCACCGCGACCGGCATCGCCCAGGCCGACTACGGCCTGGAGTCGCTGGTCAAGCGGATGAACGTCCGCGGCGCGCAGCTGGCCCGCGAGGCGGCGGCCGAGGCCGAGGAGCGGGACGGGCGCCCCCGGTTCGTGGCCGGTTCGGTCGGCCCGCTCAACGTGACCCTGTCGCTGTCGCCCAAGGTCGAGGACCCGGCCTACCGCGCGGTCACGTTCGACCAGGTCAAGGCCACCTACGCGGAGCAGATCGTGGCTCTGGTCGAGGGCGGCGTCGACCTGCTGATGATCGAGACGATCTTCGACACGCTGAACGCCAAGGCGGCGATCGCGGCCGCCCAGGAGGTCGCACCCGAGGTCCCGCTGTGGATCTCGGTGACGATCGTCGACCTGTCCGGCCGCACCCTGTCCGGGCAGACCGTGGAGGCGTTCTGGCGCTCGATCGAGCGGGCCCGCCCGCTGGTCGTCGGCGTCAACTGCGCGCTCGGCGCGGCCGAGGCCCGCCCGCACGTGGCCGAGCTGGCCCGGCTGGCCGACGTCTTCGTGGCGTCGCACCCGAACGCCGGCCTGCCCAACGCGTTCGGCGGCTACGACGAGACCCCGGCCCAGACGTCCTCGCTGATCAAGGGCTTCGCCGAGGACGGCCTGGTCAACATCGTGGGCGGCTGCTGCGGCACCACCCCCGCCCACATCGGGCAGATCGCCATCGCCGTGGCCGACGAGACGCCGCGCCTGATCAACCCGCCCAAGCCGACCACCCGGTTCTCCGGCCTGGAGCCGTTCGAGATCGGCCCGGACACCGGCTTCGTCATGATCGGTGAGCGGACCAACGTCACCGGCTCGGCCAAGTTCCGCCGGCTCATCGAGGCCGACAACTACCAGGGCGCCGTCGACGTGGCCCTCGACCAGGTGCGCGGCGGCGCCAACCTGCTCGACGTCAACATGGATGCCGACCTGCTCGACAGCGAGCAGGCGATGACCACGTTCCTCAACCTGATCGCCACCGAGCCCGAGGTCGCCCGCATCCCGGTGATGATCGACAGCTCGAAGTGGACCGTGCTGGAGGCCGGCCTCAAGTGCGTGCAGGGCAAGGGCGTGGTCAACTCGATCAGCCTCAAGGAGGGCGAGGAGCCCTTCCTGGAGCACGCCCGGAAGATCAAGTCGTTCGGCGCCGGCGTGGTCGTGATGGCCTTCGACGAGCAGGGCCAGGCCGACACCCGGGACCGCAAGGTCGCGATCTGCGGCCGCGCCTACGACCTGCTGGTCGGCAAGGCCGGCTTCGCCCCCGACGACATCATCTTCGACCCGAACGTGCTGGCCGTGGCCACCGGCATCAGCGAGCACAACGGGTACGCGAAGGCGTTCATCGAGGCCCTCCCGCTGATCAAGGCGCGCTGCCCGGGCGCCCGCACCAGCGGCGGCATCTCCAACCTGTCGTTCTCGTTCCGCGGCAACGACGTGGTCCGCGAGGCCATGCACTCGGCGTTCCTCTACTACGCCGTGCGGGCCGGCCTCGACATGGGCATCGTCAACGCCGGTCAGCTCGCCGTCTACCAGGACATCCCGGCCGACCTGCTCGAACTGGTCGAGGACGTGATCTTCGACCGCCGCGAGGACGCCACCGACCGGCTGGTCACCTTCGCCTCGACGGTCACCGGCAAGGGCAAGCAGCGCGAGGTCGACCTGTCCTGGCGCGAGGCGCCGGTCGGCGAGCGGCTGTCGTATGCGCTGGTTCACGGCATCGTCGACTTCATCGAGGCGGACACCGAGGAGGCCCGGCAGCAGCTCCCCCGGCCGCTCGAGGTGATCGAGGGCCCGCTGATGGACGGCATGAAGGTCGTCGGCGACCTGTTCGGCTCGGGCAAGATGTTCCTGCCGCAGGTGGTCAAGAGCGCCCGGGTGATGAAGCGCTCGGTCGCCTACCTCGAGCCGTTCATGGAGGCCGAGAAGGAGAAGGCCCGCCGCGAAGGCCGAGAGCAAACCAGCCGCGGCCAGGGCAAGGTCGTGCTGGCCACGGTCAAGGGCGACGTGCACGACATCGGCAAGAACATCGTCGGCGTGGTGCTGGGCTGCAACAACTACGAGGTCATCGACCTCGGCGTGATGGTGCCGGCCGCCAAGATCCTGGACACCGCGGTGGCCGAGGGCGCCGACGTGATCGGCCTGTCCGGCCTGATCACCCCGTCGCTCGACGAGATGGTCGCGGTCGGCGCCGAGATGCAGCGGCGCGGCCTCAAGCTGCCGCTGCTGATCGGCGGCGCCACCACGTCGAAGCAGCACACCGCGGTGCGGATCGCGCCGGCCTACGCGGGCTCGACGGTGCACGTGCTCGACGCGTCCCGGGTCGTCGGGGTGGTCTCCGACCTGCTCGACACCGACCGCGCCGAGAAGCTGGACATCGACAACCGCGCCCTGCAGGAGCGGCTGCGCGAGCAGCACGCCAACCGGCACGCCCAGCCGCTGCTCACCTTCGAGCAGGCCCGGGCCAACCGCGAGGTGGTCGACTTCAGCGAGCTGCCCACGCCCGCTTTCACCGGCGTACGCATGGTGGAACCGTCGATCGCCGAGCTCCGCGAGATGGTCGACTGGACCTTCCTGTTCCTGGCCTGGGAGCTGAAGGGCAAGTTCCCGGCGATCCTCGAGCAGCCGGTCGCGAAGGAGCTGTGGGACGACGCGAACACCCTGCTCGACCAGATCATCGCGGACAAGTCGTTCTCGGCCCGCGGCCTTTACGGCTTCTGGGGCGCGCACTCCGACGGCGACGACATCCTGCTCGACAACGGCCGGTCGTTCCCGATGCTCCGGCAGCAGACCGAGAAGCCGGCCGGGCGGGCCAACCGTTCGCTGGCCGATTACATCGCGCCCGCCGGGCAGGGCGACCATCTGGGCGGCTTCGCGGTGGCGATCCACGGCGCCGGCGACCTGGCCGCGAAATACGAGGCGGAGAACGACGACTACCGGGCGATCATGGTGAAGGCCCTGGCCGACCGGCTGGCCGAGGCGTTCGCCGAGTTCCTGCACCTGCAGGTCCGGCGCGAGTGGTTCGAGCCGGACGCCGAGCCCGTCCTGGCCGACCTGCACGCCGAGCGGTTCCGCGGCATCCGCCCGGCGCTCGGTTACCCGGCGAGCCCCGACCACAGCGAAAAGCAGGATCTTTTCGAGCTTTTGGGTACGGACTCGATCGGCGTGACCCTGACCGAGTCGTACGCGATGATGCCCGCCGCCGCCGTCAGCGGATTGATCTTCGCGCACCCCGATGCCCGTTACTTCACCGTCGGCCGCCTCGGCAAAGACCAGGTGAGCGACTACGCGAAGCGGCGCGGGATGCCGGTCGAGGAGGTCGAGCGCTGGCTGCGCCCGAATCTGGCGTACGACATCGACTGATTCAGGAAGCGCACAGGTCCATCACAGCGAGTACTCGACGGGGCTGGTTACGGTTAAGTGCCAAGCTTCCGAAGAGGAGGGATGGCACTTGAGCGGCTTCATCAAGCGGTACCTGCTCTCGATGGTCGCGTCGAAGGTTCAGCGGATGCAGCATGGGCAGGGCATGCGGCACATGCAGCATCCGCAGCAGTACGGCCACCACGGCCACTACCGTCATCACGGTCATTACCGACACCACGGGCACTACCGGCACCACGGCCACTACCGCCGTCGTCGCCGGTTCTGGTGAAATAACGGCCGGCTGCGATGCGCAGCCGGCCGATCGCCGTTCTCAGGCCAGCGCGGCGATCGCTTCGATGGAGATCAGCAGGCCGCGCGGCAGTTCCACGCCGGACGGCGCTGATCGCGCCGGCGGCGGGTCCGGCATGTAGCCGGCGTAGATCTCGTTGATCGTCGCGAAGTCGGCCACGTGCCGGTAGAAGATCGTCGTCTTGACCAGGGTGTCCATCGAGGCCCCCGCGGCGGCCAGGATCGCGCCGAGGTTGTCCAGCGCCAGCCGGGTCTGCTCGGCGATCCCCGGCGGGATCTCCCCGGTCACCGGATCGATCCCGGCGGTGCCGGAACAGAAGACGAATCCCCCGGCGACGATCGCCTGGCTGTACGGCCCGATCGCGGCCGGCGCCCGATCGGTGGAGATAGCAAGCCGTTCCATGACATCCCTTCAGGACAGCAGCGATCGGTAGTGGCGGGCCTTGGCCGCGTAGCCCGGCAGCCGGGCCTTGGTGCTGAGCGCCGTCAGCTCGGCGACCGCCGCCTCGGCGCGGGGCAGCCGGAAGGCGGTTGCCACGTCGCAGATCGCGTCCAGCGTCGCGGCGTCCATCCACCGGCAGATCAGCGGCGGGCGGTCGGTGGTGCGGTGGTAGGCGCCGTCGAGCCACTGCATCGCCTCGGCCGGGTTGCCGCGCCGGGCGGCCAGCATGCCCAGGCCGCGGCCGGTCACCGAGAGCCAGCACGGGTCGGCCAGCCGGACCGCGGTGGTCCAGGCGGCGGCCAACTGCTGGCCGGCGTCGTCGAGCCGGCCCTCGTGCAGGTCGAGCTCGGCCGCCACGGCCAGCACCATCGGCCGGAAGGCGGTCCAGCGCTCGGCCGAGACCAGGTCGCGGGCCAGGCCGATGTGGTCGCGGGCCGCCGCCAGGTCGCCGCCGGTCAGCTCGGCCCGGGCCAGCAGGGTCAGCGACCACGCGGCCTTGCGCGGCTCCCCGGCCCGGTCGGCCAGCTCGACCGAGCGCCCGAACCGGGCCGCCGCCGGGCCGGCCCGGCCGCTGTCGGCGAGCGCGAACGCCTCCACCCCGAGCACCGCGGACAGCTTGCCGTCGTCGTCGCCGGCCAGCTCGCGGGCCGCGCGCAGGAGCGCACCACCGCCGCCGTCCCGCGCGCCGACCGCCACGAAGGCCAGCTCCCGGCCGGCGGTGGCCGCGGTCTCCCGGTCGCCGGCGGCCCGGGCCAGCTCGGCCGCCCGCCGCAGCGCGGCCACCCCGGCCGGCTCGGTCAGCGCGACCGCATGGACCAGCGCGGCGCCCAGGGCCGCCTGCGCCTCCCCCTCCAGGCGGGCTTCCCCGAGCTCGACGGCCATCGCGACCGCCGACCGCAGTCGTTCGAGACCGTCCGCCGCCGCCCCCGCGGCCAGCGCGGCCTTACCCGCCTCCACCTCGAGCCGGACCATCAGCCGCCGCCCGTCGGGGAGCAGCGTCAGTCCGCCCGTCGCGAACGCCTGGGCGACCCTGGGTGACGGCTGCACACCCAGCTCCCGCCGGAACAGCGCGGTGCATGCGGCCGCGGCAGCGTGCGCGGCCAACCGATCGCCGGACGCGGCCCATGCCCGTACCAAAAGCTCATGGCTCTGTTCTTCCAGCGGCGCCAGCCGAACCAGGCGGCGGGCGAGAGGCACCGCCTCGGCCGGACGGCCCTCGCCGAGCCGGGCGCCGATCGCCGCCCGCAACGTCGACCGCATCGCCGCGCGCACCCGTTCGCGCTGCTCGGAGAGCCAGAAGTCGAACTCGGGGCAGTCGGCCAGGTCGATGCCGGCGAGCAGGTCCCCGGCCTCGGCGTCAAAGGAAAGCGGATCGGCGCCGGACAGCACCAGCTGGGCGTCGACCACGGTGCCGATCTCCAGGTCGAGCGCGATCGGATCGCCGTCGATCCGGGCGTCCGGCCGCAGGCCCCGGCGCAGCTCGGAAAGCGACCAGCGCAGGGCGGCCGGCGCGTCCTCGGCGTCCGGGAACAGCATCCGGGCGAGCCGATGCCGCGGCACCGGTCGCTCGCTGAGCGAGGCCAGGGCGAGCAGGGCCCATGTCTTGCGGCCACGTGGCCGCGGGCCCGGCCCGCCCGGCCGATGGATGCCGGGTCGCCCGAGTAACTGGATCGTCGCCCCCACGTCGGCTGATTGTCCGCGCGAAAGCGTCGTCGGGCCACCGGACATCCGACAGCACCCTCAGTGCACGCCGGCGGCGAGAGCCTTGACGTCGGCCGTGGTCAGCGGCTTCCCGGCGATCCCCCACTCACCGCTGGCGACCTCCTCGACGACGACCCAGGTCACCGGGCGCATGTTCTCACCCTCGATGGCGACCATCGCGTCGGTCAGGTCCTCGATCATGCGGTTCTTCTGGGCCGTATCGAAGACTCCCTCGATGACCCGGACATTGATCAGCGGCACAGTGCCTCCCCCTGGGAAAAAAAACAGATAGGGGCACTGTGCCGCCGTGGCGTGTGCGGAACCGTGTGACGCCGGATCAGGAGTCGCTGGACCGGGCCCAGAGGTTGATGCCGGACTCGGTGGCGTACTTGTCGATCTCGGCGAGCTCGTCGTCGCTGAACGCCGTGTTGTCCAGCGCGGCCACGTTGTTCTCCAACTGGCGGACCGAGCTGGCGCCGATCACCGTCGAGGTCATCCGCTTGTCGCGCAGCACCCAGGCGATCGCCATCTGGGCGAGAGTCTGACCACGCCGCGAGGCGATTTCGTTAAGCGCACGAACTTTGTCCAAATTGTCATCGCTGAGCAACGACGTCGACAGCGACTTGTCCTGACCGGCCCGCGAATCGTCCGGCACCCCGGACAGGTAACGGTCGGTCAGCATGCCCTGGGCCAGCGGCGAGAAGGCGATGCAGCCCGCGCCGACCTCGGACAACGCATCCAGCAGGCCGCCCTCGACCCAGCGGTTCAGCATCGAGTACGACGGCTGGTGGATCAGCAGCGGCGTGCCCAGGTCACGCAGGATCGCCGCCGCCTCGACGGTCTTCGACGGGGAGTACGACGAGATGCCCACGTACAGGGCCTTGCCGGACCGGACGGCCGCGTCCAGCGCGCCCATCGTCTCCTCGAGCGGCGTGTCCGGGTCGTGCCGGTGCGAGTAGAAGATGTCGACGTAGTCGAGGCCCATCCGCTGCAGCGACTGGTCCAGCGACGCGGTCAGATACTTCCGGGAGCCGAGGTCACCGTACGGTCCGGGCCACATGTCGTAGCCGGCCTTGGTGGAGATGACCAGCTCGTCGCGGTACGGCCGGAAGTCCTCGGCCAGCAGCTTGCCGAAGTTGGCCTCGGCCGAGCCGTACGGCGGGCCGTAGTTGTTGGCCAGGTCGAAGTGGGTGATGCCGAGGTCGAAGGCCCGGCGCAGGATGGCGCGCTGGGTTTCCAGGGGCTTGTCGTCGCCGAAGTTGTGCCACAGGCCGAGCGAGACGGCGGGCAGCTTGAGGCCGCTGCGGCCGGTCCGCCGGTATTCCATCGAGTCGTACCGGGCTGCCGTTGCTTCAAATGACACGGAGAGTCCTCAGGGAAGTAGCGCCAGGTCGGACGCCGTCAGCTCGAACGACGAGGCAGCGGCGGAGTCCTGGATGGTGGCCGGCCGGCTGGCGCCCGGGATCGGGATCACCACCGGCGACTTGGACACGTGCCAGGCGAGGCAGACCCGCTGCGGGCTCACCCCGTACCGTTCGGCGACCTCGGCGAAGCCACCGCCGAGACCACCGGCCCGGCCGATGCCGCCCAGCGGTGACCAGGGCAGGAACGCGATGCCGAGCTGATCGCACAGCTCCAGCTCGGCCGTGGAGGAGAGGAACGCGGGCGAGAACTGGTTCTGCACCGAGACGAGCCGGCCGCCGAGGATCTCGTTCGCCTCGACGATCTGGGCCGGGTCGGCGTTGGAGATGCCGGCCATCCGGATCTTGCCGGCGTCGAGCAGGTCGCGGATCGCGCCGACCGATTCCGCGTACGGCACCGCGGGGTCCGGGCGGTGGAACTGGTAGAGGCCGATGGCTTCGACGCCGAGGCGTTCCAGCGAGGCATCACAAGCTTTTTTGACGTACGCCGCGGATCCGTCGACGGTCCAGCTGCCGTCGCCCGGCCGCAGGTGGCCGCCCTTCGTGGCGATCAGCACGTCGCTGGTGTCCCCGCCGTAGGAGGCGAGCGCCCGCGCGATCAGCGACTCGTTGTGGCCGACCTCGTCGGCATGGATGTGGTAGGCGTCGGCGGTGTCGAACAGGGTGATGCCGGCGTCGAGCGCGGCGTGGATGGTGCTGACCGAACGCTCCTCGTCCGGGCGGCCCTCGATCGACATCGGCATGCCACCGAGGCCGATCGCGCTGACCTGGACTTCGCCGATGCGGCGGCTCTGCATGTGCGGGGGTCCTCTCGCCTACGGGTACGACTCCACCCTCGTACCCCACCGGCCCGCCCGTCCAACCGAAGTGACCGAGCAGATCCTCGCAGCAGCCCCGCCGGGCCCGGCCGGCGAGGCGCTGCTGCGGATGGTCAGGCGACCAGGAGGTGTTCGAAACGCGGCCCGGCAACCTCCAGCACCCGGCCGGTCTTGAGGCTGTACTGCGTCGCGACCGCCTCCAAGGCGCCGCGCCGGATGGCGTTGTCGAGCATCGAGGAGCGTTCCCGGAGCAGTTCGAGGGTGTACCGGGCGTGCTGCGCACCGACCTCTTCGGGGGTGGCCGCACCCTCCAGCCGGGCCCGCAGCACGTTCGGTGCGATCTTCTCGGCGACGTCGCGGATGTAGCCGTGCGGCACCGCCACCTCGTCGACCACCCGGGTCGCCGCGGCGACCGCACCGCAGCCCTCGTGACCGAGCACCACGAGCAACTCGACGCCGAGGATCTCGACCGCGTACTCCATCGAGCCGAGCACCGCCGAGTCGACCGTCTGCCCGGCGGTCCGGACCACGAACAGGTCACCGAGGCCCTGGTCGAACAGGATCTCGGCCGGCACCCGGGAGTCCGCGCAGCCCAGGACGAGCGCGAACGGGTTCTGCGAAGCGGTCAGCTCGGCGCGCCGCGCCGCCCCCCGCTTGTCGTCGGCCCGGCTGCTGCCCTCGACCCACCGGCTGTTGCCCTCGTTGAGACGGGCCCAATGCGTATTGATCATCTGTGTCTCTCCGAATCAGTTGAGGATGGCGCCGGTGACAGCGACCTGTTCCTTGAGGACGCCGCTGATGAGTTCCTGGGTCTCGTTGATCTGTTCGACCGCGGTGTGGATGTCGGCGAGCGACGCGGTGACCGCGTCCACCCGTGCCTGGATCGTGCTGACCCGGTCGCTGACGTCGGCGGTGGCCCGCTCGGTCTCGCTGGACAGCTCTTTCACCTCGCCGGCGACGACCGCGAAGCCCTTGCCGGATTCGCCGGCCCGGGCCGCCTCGATGGTCGCGTTCAGCGCGAGCAGCTTGGTCTGCGCCGCGATCGACTGGATGGCCTGAACCACCTGGTTGATCTCGGCACTGGCCTGCCCGAGCGCCGCCACCTGCTCGTTCGCCTCGACCGTCAGTCGCTCGCCCTGGGCCGCCACGGTGGAGGCCGAGTTGACGTTCCGCTCCACCTCGGCGATCGAGTCGAGGAGGTTGCGGCCCGCGCTGTGCAGCTGTTCGGTCGAGACGAAACGCTCCAGGGCCTGCCCGACCAGGAAGGCCGTGTTGCGCAGGGCCGCTTCCCGGCCCGAATACATGATCAGCGTCCGGGTGGCGAAGAAGTCCATCGTTCCGACGATCTTGCCGCCCACCCTGATCGGCAGGCAGACGCCCGACTTGACCCCGGCGCGCTGGGCAGCCGGCCGGCGTACGCAGTCGGTCAGCTCCCCGAGGTCCTCGACGAAGACCAGGTCGCCGCGCGCCCAGGCCCGGCCGGACAGGCCGACCCCCTTGGCGAACGACGCGGACATGGTGACCTGACGGAACTCGGCGCCGGCGTCGCCGGACTCGATCGCGAAGCGGAGCACCTGCTCCTGCTCGTCGAGGCTCCAGAACGAGCCGTACTGCCAGTCGAAGTCCTTGCGGATGGTCTCCAGCGCCGAGCGCAACGCGTCGTCGCGGCTGGTGGCCTGGGTCATCTGCCGGATCACGGTGGAGACGGCGTCGACGTCCTGGGCGGCCTTCTCCTGGCGGACGCCCTCGTGCAGGCGCATCAGGGTGTTGGAGACGAGCAGGCCGACCGTGCGCAGGACGGCGAGCCGGCCCTCGGACGGATTGAGCTCCTCCATCGCGAAGAAGTCCATGGTGCCGACGACCTTGTCGTCCTCGACCAGCGGGAAGCAGATGCCGCTGTGCACGCCGGCGCGGGTCGCGGCCGGTGCCCGGGAGCAGTCGGTGAGCTCGGCAAGGCTCTTGACGAAGACCAGGTCGCGGGCCCGCCAGGCGCGGCCGGAGAGCCCGACACCCTCGGCGAACGCGGCTTCGAGGGTCACCCGGCGGAACTCCTCGCCGGCGCTGCCGCTCTCCTGGGCGAACCGGAGCACCTGCGCCGACGTGTCCAGCTGCCAGTACGAGGAGTACGCCCAGCCGAAAAGCTCACGGACCAGCCGGAGAGCGGCACCGATGGCTTCGTCGGGCGAACTCGCCGTCTCCATGGCCCGGACGATGGCGGTCACCGCCTCGACGTCCGCTCGCGCCTCGTTCAGGTCGTCGCTCAGCTGAGCGGTAACGGACTGTTTCCTCGTACCGAACACGGCACTCCTCGTCGCGCACAGGGCCCGGTGGGCCGTTGGGGTGACGGGATTGTCGGCTCGGAGGGCGCCGACCTGAGAACAACGGAGGGCCGGAGGTTACCGACTGGTATGCGGACGGACGAGACCGTTGTCGTACGCGAAAATCACCGCTTGGATCCGGTCCCGCGCGCCGATCTTGGCGAGGACCCGGCCGACGTGCTTCTTGACGGTCGACTCGGTGAGCGTGAAACGGGCCGCGATCTCGGTGTTGGTGGCGCCCTCACCGATCGCCACCAGCACCTCGTGCTCCCGCTCGCTGAGCGTGGCCAGCAGCGGATCGAGCACCGGCGCGACCTCGGCGCCGTGCAGGTAGGCATCCATCAGCTTGCGGGTGAGGCTGGGCGCCACCACCGCATCGCCGGTGGCGACCGCCCGGATGCCGGCGATCAACTCCTCCGGCCGGGCGTCCTTGAGCAGGAAGCCGCTGGCCCCGGCGCGCAGCCCGGCGTAGACGTATTCGTCGAGGTCGAAGGTGGTGAGGATGAGCACATGGGTGCGGTCGCCGGTCGCGGTGATCCGCCGGGTGGCCTCGATGCCGTCCATCCCCGGCATGCGCACGTCCATCAGCACCACGTCCGGCCGCAGCTGCTCGGCCATCCGGACCGCCTCGACCCCGTTGGCCGCCTCCCCCAGCACGGTCATCCCGGGCGTGCCGTCCAGCAGCATCTTGAAACCCATCCGCTGCAACGGCTGGTCGTCGGCGATCAGCACGGTCGTCATGCGGGCTCCTTGAGTACGACGTCGACCAGCCACCCGCCGCTGTCGACCGGCCCGGCGACCAGTGCGCCGCCGTAGAGGGCGGCCCGCTCCCGCATCCCGACCAGTCCGTGGCCCGCGGCGGCGGCCGAGGAGACGCCGTTGTCACGGACCCGAACGCGCACCTCGCCGTCGGTGGCCGCGACCGTGACCTCGGCGGCGGCCCCGCGCCCCGCGTGCTTGAGGGTGTTGGTCAGCGCCTCCTGGACGATCCGGTAGACCGCGAGCTGCACGCCCCGGCCGAAGGCCCGCAGGTCACCGGAGGTGGAGTAGGTGACCGGCAGCCCGGCCGCCCGAACCGTCGGCAGCAACCGGTCGAGGTCCTCGATGCCGGGCTGCGGGCTCAGCTGCGGATCGGCGTCCTCCTCGCGCAGCACGCCGAGCACCCGGCGCAGCTCGGCGAGGGCCTGGCGGCCGGTCTCGCCGATCAGCCGCAGCGGCTCGGCGGTCTGCTCGTCGCGCGAGGTGGCCAGCGCGGCGCCGCCGTCGGCGAGACCCACGATCACCGACACATGATGGCCGACGATGTCGTGCATCTCCCGGGCCACCCGGCCCCGCTCGTCGGCGACGGCGAGGCGGGCCCGCTGGTCGCGCTCGGTCTCCAGGCGGGTGGCGCGGTCCTCCAGGGCGATCAGGTAGGCCCGGCGGGTGCGGGCCACGAGACCGAACGCGACCGCGCCGGCCGACGTGCCGAGGACCAGGAACAGCGTGGTGGTGCGGTGCTCGATGACCGGTTCGAACAGGTAGATCTCGGCGACCATCAATGCGGTGGCGATCCCGGCGGCCCAGGCGAGCGCCCGCCAGGTGGCCCGGGACGCCACCGAGAAGAGCATCACCAGCAGGATCACCCCCGCCCCCACCGCGACGTCGAGCGATGCCTCGGTGAGCTCGATGGCCGCGGTGGCCAGGAACGCCGCGAACGGGTGCCGCCGCCGCCAGTAGAGCGGCGGCAGCAGCGCCAGGGTCGCGATCGTCGCCGACAGCGGCGTCTTGACGATGCCCGGCAGGCTGAAGAGCACGATCGGGACGGCGACCAGGGTGTCCAGCAGCCATGGCCGCCGCCGGTCGAGGGCCCGTAGCCTCTCCTGCCGGTCGAGCAGCCATGTCTGCGCGTTCATCAGCCGATTGTCCCTGCCGCCGGATTCACGCGTCGCTCTTCTTGAGCCGGTACGCGGCCGCGGCCAGGACCGCCACCACGTAGAGGGCGAAGACGCCCAGGCCGGCCCACGGGGCGAGGGTGCCGTCGGAGTGGGTCAGCGCCATCACCGCGCTGCCCGCGTTGCTCGGCAGGTAGGGGTTGATCGCGTCGGCGATCGAGCTCGGCAGCAGTATGGCCAGACCCGGCAGGATCAGCAGCCCACCGGCCAGGATCGCGATGGCCCCGGCGCTGGAGCGGACCAGCATGCCGAGCGCGACCCCGAGGACCGCGACCAGGCCGAGGTAGAGCCCGGCACCGAGCAGCGCCCGCAGCACCCCGTCGTCGCCGAGGGACATGCCGGCCACCGCGTTGTTGAGCACCGCACCGCCCAGCGCGAAGGCGACAAATGACCCGACGGTCATCATGACGAACGCGGCGATGCCGGCCACCAGACTCTTCGACCACAGCACCGGAAGCCGCCGGGGCACCGCCGCCAGCGTCGACCGGATCATGCCGGTGGTGTACTCCCCCGCGCCCAGCAGGACACCGAGCACACCGACCGCGAGGGCCGCGAGGGTGCTGCCGGAAAGCGCGAGGCCGACCGCGTCCGCGCCACCCCGGTCGAACGAGGCCGAGGCGATCATGCCGAACGCGACGAGCAGGAACACCGAGACGCCGGTGGTGATCCAGGTGGAGCGCAGGGAGGAGAACTTGGTCCATTCGGCGGCGACGACGCCACCCGGGGTGATCTTCATCGGGCAGCCTCGTATTCCACGGCGTCGCGGGTCAGGTCCATGAACGCTTCCTCCAGGGAGGCGTTCTGCGGGGTGAGTTCGAACAGCGGGATCCCGCGGGTGGCCGCGGCCAGCCCGATCTCGCGGGCACTGCGGCCGGTGACGAACAACGAGTCGGCGCCGGACGACGTGACCGTGACGCCGGCCCCGCCGATCATCGCGCGCAGCTCGTCCGGGGCGGCGGTGACGACCCGGACGCCCTCCGAGGTGACCAGGTCGGCCACCGTGGTGTCGGCGAGCAGCTTGCCCCGGCCGACGATGATCAGGTGGTCGGCGACCAGCGCGACCTCGCTCATCAGGTGCGAGGACAGCATCACCGTGCGGCCCTCGGCGGCCAGGCCGGTGAGCAGGTTGCGCACCCAGAGCACGCCCTCCGGGTCGAGCCCGTTGACCGGCTCGTCGAGCATGATCACGGCCGGGTCGCCGAGCAGCGCGGCGGCGATGCCGAGCCGCTGGCCCATGCCGAGGGAGAACGCGCCGACCCGCTTGTGCGCGACCTTCTCCAGGCCGGCGAGGTGCAGCACCTCGTCGACGCGCGAGCGCGGGATGCCGTGGGTGCGGGCCAGGGCCAGCAGGTGGCTGACCGCGCTGCGGCCGGGGTGCACCGCCTTGGCCTCGAGCAGCACGCCGATCTCGTGCAGCGGCTGCGCGGACGACGCAAATGTCCGGCCGTTGACCAGGACATCACCCGAGTTCGGCGCGTCCAGGCCGACGATCATCCGCATGGTGGTCGACTTGCCGGCGCCGTTGGGGCCGAGGAAGCCGGTGACCTGGCCGGGCTTGGCGGTGAACGACAACTGGTCGACGACCGTCTTCGCGCCGTACCGCTTGGTGACTTCACGTACCTGAATCATGAGATCAATGCTGCGGGCGACGCCGCCGGGAAAAGCGGTACCACGGACCCCTGATCAGGAGGCCCGTGGTACCCAGGTAGTACTACTTGACGGCGCCGGCGGTCAGGCCGGCCTGGATCTGCCGCTGGAAGATCGCGTAGACGACGATCATCGGCAGGATCGACAGGGTCAGCGCCGCGAACAGCGTCGACCACTGCGCGTGGTAGCCGGCCGAGACGCTGATGTTCGCGATGCCCTGGGTCAACAGGTAGCGGTTCTCGGCACCCGGCCCGGTCATCACGACCACCGGCAGCAGATATTGGTTCCACTGCCCGACGATGTTGAAGATCGTGATGCTGACCAGGCCGGAGCGGGCCATCGGCATCATGATCTGGAAGAACTTGCGGGTGTGCGAGGCGCCGTCGACGGTCGCGGCCTCCTCGATCTCATAGGGCAACGACTTGAAGAACGCGGCCAGGAAGAACACCGTGAACGGCAGCGAGTAGGCGATGTAAACCAGGACCAGCCCGGTGTACGAGCCGAGCAGCCCCATGTTCTTCAGGATGTAGAACAGCGGCGCCAGGGCCATGAACGTGGGGAACGCCAGCCCCGACACGAACATGTAGTAGATGAACCGGTTGCCCGGGAACCGGTAGCGGGCCAGCACGTAGGCGGCCATCGAGCCGAACAGCATCGTGCCGGCCGTGCTGATGATCACCACGATGACGCTGTTCAGGAAGTACCGCCCGATGTGGGCCTCGGTCCAGGCGTCGAAGTAGGTCTGCAGCGAGAAGCTCGACGGCAGTGCGAACGGCTTGCCCAGGAAGATCTCGGTGTTGTTCTTGAACGACGCGAGCAGCACCCAGATCAGCGGGCCCGCGGTGACCAGCGCCCAGGCGATCAGGGCGATGTGCGCGAGCCCGGTGAACGCGTTGATGTCGCGCTTGGCGCTCGGCTTGGCGCCGGCGCTCTTCTTGGCCGGCGTCTCCGCCTCGGCAACAAGGGTCATCGTGGCCCCCTCAGGCTTCCACGGAATCGCGCCGGGTGACCCGCAGGGTCAGCGCCGCGAAGGTCAGGGTCAGGAAGAAGAGCACGACGCCGAGCGCGCAGGCGTAACCGGCCTGCGAGAAGTCGAACGCGTTGCGATAGATCATCAGGCTCAGCACCGAGGTCGCGCCGTTCGGCCCGCCCCGGTCCACCGACATGATGTTGACCAGCGCGAACGCGTCGAACGCGGCGATGCCGAGATAGACCCAGGCGACCTGGATGGTGCTCCAGAGCAGCGGGACCGTGATCCGGAAGAACAGCGTGACGCGGGTGGCCCCGTCGAGCGCGGCGGCCTCGTAGATGTCGTCCGAGATCGAGCCCATGCCGGCCGAGAACAGCACCACGTAGAACCCGACCGCCTGCCAGATCAGCACGATCAGGATGCAGGCCATCGCGTACCGCTCGTCGGCCAGGAACAGCCACGGCTTCCAGGACGCCGGGAACAGGCCGTTGAGCATGCCGCTCTTGTCCGGGCCGAACACCCGGCCGAAGATCACCGCGACGATGGCCAGGGCCAGCAGCTGCGGGAAGAAGAAGATGATCCGGTAGATCTTGGAGCCCCAGACCCCCCGGCTCTGCCCGCCCCTGTGCCCGCCGCCCACGTTCAGCAGGAACGCGAAGACCAGCGCGATGACGATCGTGATGATCGGCAGCAGGATCAGCAGGAACAGGTTGTGTTTGATCGACTTCCAGAACGTCTCGTCGTGCCACAGCTTCACGAAGTTGTCGAAGCCGATGTAGTCGATCTTGCCGAGGCCGGACCAGCTGGTCAGCGACAGCTGGAACGTCTGGAGGTACGCCGCGACCACGAAGGTGGCGTAGAGCGCCACCGGCACGACAAGGAAACCGATGATGAAGGGATACTTGCCGTGCCGCATGGCGCCTACCGTCCTGCCTTGAAGCGAAAACTCAGCTACGGGTGAACTTGGTGATCGAGGAGTCCTTGGCAACCGCCTGGGACGCCTTCTCCATCCGGTCGCAGAACTTCTGGGCGTCGCCACCCTTGAACATCAGGTCGTTGACGGCCCCGCGGGACTCGTCGTCGAGCTTCTTGTACCAGGTGTCGAACAGGTAGCCCACGAAGACGTCCTGGCCGGCCTTGGTCAGCACGTCGTTCGCGCTGGTCAGGCCGGGCGAGATGGTCTGGCCGTCGGACGCGCCCGCCACCACCGTAAGCGACTTGGTGAGCTTGGTGAAGCCCAGCGCCGCCTCCTTGGAGAGCATCGCCCGCAGGTACTCCTTGCCGCCCTGCGGGTTCTTGCCCTTGGCCGCCGCGAAGTAGATCTCGCCGGCCGCCGCGTTGATGGCGGTCGCCGGGAGCTTGTCGGCGGCGGTGACGCTCGGGAACGCGCAGACCGCGTACTCGAAGCCGGCCGGGGTGTCCTTGGCCTGCTCGTTCTCCAGCCAGGAACCGCACGGGTAGAACGCGACCTTGTCCTGGTCCTGCTGCAGCTGGACCTCGGTGTGCCGCAGACCCAGGAAGGTCTTGTTGATGTACTTGTTGCCGATCTCGCCCCAGGCCTGGGCGGCCTGCTTGATCGGGTCGGCCGTCCACGCGCCCGGCTTCAGGTTGTCGATGTCCTTGAGCGCCTGCTCGGTGCCGATCTTCGCGGCGCTGGTGAGCAGGGCCCGGACCATGTAGTACGACGCGTTGGCGCCCGCGTAGCCGAACGGCGTGATGCCGGCCGCCTTGATCTTGTCGCAGAGGGCGGTGAAGTCGGCCCAGGTGGTGGGGATCGTCCAGCCCTTGGAGGTGAAGAGCTTCGCGTTGTACCAGAGACCGAAGACCGTGTACGAGTAGTTCATCGCGAACGGCTTGCCGTCGTAGGTGCCCTGCTCGACGGCGCCCGGCACCAGGGTCTCGGCGACGGTCTTGCCCGGGACGTCCCAGGACGGGGCCGCGAACAGGTCGGTCAGGTCGGCGGCCTGGCCGGCCTTCACGATCGCGCCGAAGTCCATCAGCTTCGAGCCCGAGTTGTTGATCATGTCCGGCGGGTTGCCGGCGTTGATCCGGGGCTGGATGACCGTGGAGACTTCCTCGGTCTGCGAGAACGTGATCTTGGCGTCGGCCCACTTCTTGTTGAACAGCGGGGTGTCCACGTCGGTGGCGTACGCCGTACCCAGACCGCCGTTGAAGATGACGATCTCGACGCCGGCCTTGCTGTCGATGCCCAGCGGGTTGTCGGCCGACTTGGCGCCGCTCGCCTGAGTGGTGGGCTCGTCGTCGCCACCGCCGACGCAGGCGCTCAGCAGGCCCACCGCGGGGGTGGCCAGGAGTCCGACGGCCGCCGCCCGGCGCAGCAGCGTACGGCGGTCGACCTCGGTCTTGGCGAATATCTCGGTCACAGCATCTCCTCAGTGCTTGTGCTTTCTTGCGAAGTTCTGATCAGCCCTTCACAGCACCGGCGGTGAGACCGGTGGCGATGTTGCGCTGGATGATCAAGAAGAAGACCACCACCGGAATCGAAGTGATGATCGCACCGGCCATGAGAGGCCCCCAGGCGGTACCACGCGTGGTTTGGTTCTGCAGCAGCCAGGCCATCAGGTTCTGCTTGGCCGGGCTGTTGAGCGTGTTGATGATGATGAATTCGTTCCAGGCCTGGATGAATCCGTAGACGCTGGTCGCCACCAGTCCGGGGCCGGTGAGCGGCAGGATGATCCGCCAGAACACCTGAGCCCGGGTGCAGCCGTCGATCAGCGCCGCCTCGTCGAGCTCGCGCGGGATGCCGGAGATGAACCCGCGCAGTGTCCACACCGTATACGGCAAGATCAGGACCAAGTAGGTGATACTCACACCGATCAGACTGTTGGTCAAGGATGCGGTCTGGAGCATCAGGAACAGCGGGATCAGCAGCGCGAGGAACGGCACCAGCTGGACGCCGAGGACGACCAGGATGATCGCCTTCCGGCCGTAGAAGTTGAAGCGGGCGATCGCGAGCGCGGCCAGGAAGCCGACGACCAGCGCACCGGCCACCGCCAGCAGCGTCACGATCAGGCCGTTCAGCATGTCCTGCAGGAACAGCGGCGCGTTGAACGCCGACGTGAAGTTGGCGAAGGTCGGGTGCTTCGGCCAGAACGTCGGGGTCAGCGCGAGCACCTCGTCGGCCGGCTTGAACGCGGTGTTCAGCACCCAGTAGACCGGGAAGAGCATCAGGACCGAGAAGATCACGCCGATGACGTTGGCGACGACCGTGCCGGTCCGGGACCGCCCGACCGTCACCGTCCCCTCGTCCCGCGGGGCCCTGCGGCGGCGAACCGGGGGCGCGCCCGGAGTCGTGGCGACCATCAGTCCACCTCACCGATCTTGAACATCTGCCGGATGTAGAACGCCATCACGCCGAGCATCAGCAGCACGGTGATCACCGAGATGGCCGAGCCGAGGCTGTACCGCGACTGCCCGAACGCCTGGGTGTACGAGTAGGTCGCGAGCGTCTGGAACTGCGGCTCCGGGTGGCCGTCGCGCAGCGCCCAGTTCTGGGTGAACAGGCCGAAGTCCCAGATCACCGAGAGCGTGGTGACGATCGTGATGAGCGGCTTGAGGATCGGCAGGGTGATGTTGCGCAGCACCTGCCAGGGCGTCGCACCGTCCACCGTGGCCGCCTCGATGAGCTCCTTCGGCACCTGGGTGAGCCCGGCGTTCAGGGTAATCGCGAGGAACGGGATGCCGGCCCAGACCACCAGCGTGGTGATCACCGACCAGCCCTGCCACGGGTTCACGAACCAGCTGTGGTTCTGGTAGTTCACCCCGGGCAGCTTGTCGATCAGGTAGTTGAGGACGCCGAAGTCGGAGTCGGTGATCCAGCGGAAGATCTGCGCCGCGACCAGCTGCGGCAGGGCCCAGACGAACATCATCGCGACGATCATGAGGAGCCGCACGCCGCGGGCCACCCGGCGCATCAGCAGCGCGATGCCGAGCCCGATCAGCACCGACACGATGACGCAGACGACCGTGAAGAGGACCGTGCGGCCGACCACCGTCCAGAAGACCGAGTCGCCGAGGACCTTGGTGTAGTTGTCGAAGCCGACCCACGGTGGGGTGCGGCCGCTGAGCAGCTCGCGCAGCCGCATGTTCTGGAAGGACAGCACGATCATCCGGATGAGCGGATAGCCGAGCAGGCCGGCGAGCAGGATCAGGGTGGGGATGGCGAGCAGCCACGGGGTGGCGGCGCTCTGCCGGCCGCGGCGACGCGGCCGATGCGCGTGGCCGGGTGCGCGGTGCGGTGTGGACCCGCCCGTGCGGCGGGTCGCCGGGGATTCGACGACGGACATCTGATTCCTCTTCGGGGAGCGAGCGGTGCCGCCCGCCCCGAGGGGCGGGCGGCGGCGGGATCAGCTCTCGTTCAGCGTCGTGTTGATCTGGTCGTCGGCCCACTTGGCGCCGTCGGCCACGGACTTCTTGCCGGTGAGGACGTCGGTCAGCATCGTCTGCAGGATGTTGCCCTTCTCGACGTCCGCCCACTTCTCCGCGTTCGGCGGGAACCAGCTGCTCTTGGCGGCCAGCGCGGCGGGCGCGATCGCCGGATTGTCGGTGGCGGCCTTGTCCAGCAGCGCGGTCGCGTTCGGCAGCGCGTTGGCCTTGATCAGGCCGGCCATCGAGGTGCTGTCGGTGAACGCCTTGATCCACGCAGCGGCCAGTTCCTTGTTCTGGCTCTTCTCGGTGACGCCCAGGTTCGAGCCACCCAGGAAGGACGGGACCTCGGGCATCGGCGCGGCGGCCAGCTTGCCCTTGACCTTGGTGTCGACCAGCGGGGAGTTCGGGTCGTTCGGGTCCTTCTTGATCTGCTCGGCGGCACCCAGCTCCCAGGCGTTGCCGTAGAACATGCCGGCCTCACCCTGCGCGAAGATGTTGGCCTGGTCGTTCTCGTTCTTGGTCGGGTCGGCCTTCGAGTACTTCTTGGCCAGGTCGACCCAGCGCTGCAGGCCCTGCACCGAGGCGGGCTGGGACAGCTGACCGACCCACTTGTCGCCGTCCTGCTTGGCGATGTCGCCACCGGTCGACTTGACCCAGGACATCGCCGAGTACCAGTACTGGCCGGGCATGTAGACGGCGCCGAACTTCGAGTCCGACTTCTTGGCGGCCTGCAGCTTGTCCGCGTCGGCCAGGAACTCGTCGTACGACTTCGGGGCGGCGGCGATGCCGGCCGACTTGAACAGGTCGGTGCGGTAGATCAGCACGCGGGCACCGGCGTAGTAGGGCACGCAGTAGGTCTTGCCCTCGAAGTCACAAGCACCCTTGAGGCCCTGCAGCCAGGTGCCCGAGTTCTCGTAGTCGCCCGGGTTGATCGCGGCGAAGGCCGAGCTGAACACGTACTTCGGGAACTCGGTGTTGCCGAGCTCGACCACGTCCGGGACGTCCGAACCGGCGAGCGTGGCGTCCAGCTTGGTGAGGTGGTTGGCCCACTGCTGGTACTCCACGGTGACCTGGGCGCCGGTCGCGTCGGTGAACCGCTTGGAGGCGTCGTCGACGACACCCTTCCAGGCACTCTGCGCGTCGACCATCAGCCAGACCTTGAGGGTCTTGCCCTTGCCGTCGACCGGGCCGGAAGCGGACGTCGTGGGGGAGTCATCGTCGTTGGAGCCGCAGGCGGCGGCTCCGAGCAGCGTCGCCGCGAGGGCGGCAACTGCCACGAGTTTGCGCTTCATCGCTTCCTCCTGAAGGAGATTTCTTATCCGGGGATGAGGGTTGGTTCAAACGGGAGTGCCGTCTTTGGCGGCCTTGTGGCCGTGGACGGCGAGTGCGGTTTTCTGGAAGGCCGCGTGCGAACGTTCGTGGGTCCGCTGTGCGACCGCGACATAGAGAAGATCGAGAACGACCAGCTGCGGGTGCCGCGCGCTGAGCGCGTCCGGCCGGAAGGTCGTCGCCTGGGTGGCGGTGAGCAGCACGATGTCCGCGAGCTCGGCGAGCGGCGAGCGGGGAAAGCTGGTGAGCGCGATGGTGGTCGCGCCCCGGCTGTTCGCCTCGGCGAGCAGCTCGATCGTCTCGCCGGTCTCGCCCGAGTGCGAGATGCCGAGCGCGACGTCGCCGGGCCGGGAGAGCGCGGCGCTAGCCAGCCCGTTGTGCACGTCCGTCCAGGCCCACACCGGCACCCCGATGCGGTGCAGGCTGAACTGCATCTCCTCGCCGACCAGCGCGCTTCCGCTGGCGCCGAAGATGTTGACCCGCGGGGCGGCGGCGATCGCCACCGCGGCCCGCTCCACCTCGGCCAGGTCGAGCAGCGCGGCGGTGTCGTGCATGGCGCGGGTGTCGGCCGCCATGATCTGCCCGAGGACCCGGGCGAGCGGATCGCCGGGCTGGATCTCGCGGCCGATGTCGACCGTCCAGCCGGCCGAGCGGGCCCGCCCGGTCTCGGCCGCGATGCCGATCCGGAGATCGGCGTAGCCGTCGAAGCCGAGCGCGCGGCAGAACCGGGTGACGGTTGCCGGTGAGGTGCCGCTGCGCTCGGCCAGCTCGACGATGGTGGCCCGGGACGCCGCCGCCGGATCGGTGAGGACCTGCTCGGCCACCCGCCGCAGCGCACCGGTGAATTCCGGCAGCAACGAGCGGACCCGCAGCAGAACCCCGTCCGACGGCTGGGAGTCGACAACGAGCGAGTCGACGACCGCGGTCGGCGCGGCGCCGTCCATCTCTGCCTCGCTCATCGGCCACCCTTTCAGGAAGGAGTGTTTACTGTCGCGGTAAAAGTTCTTACTAACACCCCTCCTGTGTCAAGGCTGTGGGCGAAGTTTTCAAACCGTTACCTGACCAGCGCAGATGAACGCGTGTTACCGGAGCACCGCTTGACGGTCATCAATCCGGAAATGTTCTTTACAGGGTGACCGCAGTCACATGGCAGCTTTTGCCCGACTTTGTCATGGCACTTTCGGCCCATCGGCCGACGCCAAAAGAACGAGGCCAACTAGGCCATTCGTATGAACTGCCGATGGATCCGAAACATCCAGGCAACCGCAGACCAAGATCAGAAATATTTACCGTACGGGTTGGGACCGCTCCCAAACGCACCACGGCGAACCCGCCCCAGGGACCGGCCAGGCGACACTCACCCTGGTCACCCGGCCCCCGGCCGGGTCGAAAAGCGGGGCAAAGGGCATCGACCGGCGTCACCGCCGGTAATGATTACCGCGTCAGGCGGACTCGCGGATCGCGGTCGCGAAGGCCTCGGAGCGGTGCTCGAAGTTCCGGTAGCGGCCGTAGCTCGGCGCCGCCGGCGACAGCAGCACGACCCCGCCGGACGGGGTCAGCTTGCGGGCGAGCCGCACCGCGGCCGGCAGGTCCTCGGCGTTCTCGGTGCGCACCCCCGGCAGCCCGGCGATCGCCTCCAGGATGCGCGGCCCCGAGTCGGGGATGCCGATCACGGTGAGCTCGCGGTCGGTGAGGAACTCGCGTAGCGGGGCGTAGTCGAGCCCCCGGTCGCTGCCGCCGACGAGCACGGTGAGCGGCCGCGCCGCGTACGCCTCGATGGCGTGGATCGCCGAGTAGGGGCTCGTGGAGAGGGTGTCGTCGACGAAGGTCAGCCCGGACGGGTCCTCGATCTCGGCGAGCCGGTGCGGCAGCCCCTCGAACGTCTCGACCGCCGCCTCCAGCTCGTCCTTGGAGCCGGGGACGTCGACCCCGAGGCCGTCCAGCACGGCCAGGGCGACGCACAGGTTGCGGCCGTTGTGCTGGCCCTTGAGGTGCAGCGCCTCCCGGTGGAACAGCGGCTCGTCGCTGCAGTAGACCCACTCGTCGTGGATGCGGAACCGCGAGTCGGTCGCGCCGGCCGGGATCGGCGGGTAGCCGTGCAGGTCGCAGATGCCCCGGATCTCGTCGCGCAGCCGCAGGTCGGCGCCGTTCACCACGATCATCTCCGGGCCGTGCCGGAGCAGGTTGAGCTTGTCCCGGTAGTACTCCCGCTCGCCGCCGTGCGCGTCCAGGTGCTCGGGGAACAGCGAGGTGACCACCGCGACCCGCGGCGAGTCGGTGAGGTCGGCGCACTGGTAGCTGGACAGCTCCAGCACGTAGAGCGCGGCGGGCGGCAGGTCGAGCAGCGGCACGCCGATGTTGCCGCCGAAGACGTTGGGCCGGCCGACCGCGGCGAGCAGGTGACTGATCAGGCTCGACGTGGTGCTCTTGCCCTTGCTCCCGGTGACCCCGATGGTTCGCGCGGCGTTGTCGGCCAGCCAGAGGGCGCTACCCCCGGTGACGGTGACGCCGCGCTGGCGCAGCTCCGCCATCCACGGGTGGGTCTGCGGCACGCCCGGCGAGCGGACCACCACGTCCGCGGTGACCAGGGCGGGAAACGCGTGGTCGCCGCCCGCGAGGGGGGCGATCTGGGCGTACTCGTCCCAGGGGACGGAGAGGAAGTTCGCGCTGTCGTCGACCGCGATCAGCCGGGACGGTTTCTGACCGGCGATCGCGGTGACCGCGGCCCGGCCTTCCCGCCCGGTTCCCCATACCGCTACCGACCGGCCGTTCAGGTCTGCCAGACGCACGTCGAGCCCTCCTCGTCGAATCGAACTAGTATTGCCGGTCGGCCACGAGACAGGAGTTTCCGGGTGCAGTTCGACGTCATGCGCTTCCCTTCGTACGCGTTCGACCCGCAGACCGGAGTCGCCACGTTCGACTACGTGCTGGACGGCCCGGAACCGCTGGACTTCACCGAGACGATCACTTTCCCGGTGCCCGCCGGCCGACCGGTCCCGGACACGTTCTACCGGGTCCTGGACCTGCTCCACGTGGTCGCCGGGGTCAGTTACTACAAGGTCGGCGCGCCCCCGCGGGTGGTCGCCCCGGTCGCCGTGCCGGCCGCGGCGGGGAGCTTGTTCACCGCGGTCTACACCCACGGCCTGGCCGAGTACGCGTATCGCAACCAACTTGCCCATGTCCTAGATCTGACTGTCGAGGTCCCGGGCGTGTCCGGCCCGGCCGAGCCGTTCGACAACGCGCAGGGCCGCCCGCTCTCCGCCGTCGGCGGCGGCAAGGACTCGATCGTCACGCTGGAGATCCTCCGCTCGGCCGGGCTCGACCCGGTCCCGTTCTCGGTGAACCCCAACCCGGTGATCAAGGCGGTCAACGCCGCCTCCGGGCTCGGCGCCCTGGCCGCCCGCCGGCAGCTCGACCCGCGCCTGTTCGAGCTCAACAAGGCGGGCGCGCTGAACGGCCACATCCCGGTCACCGCGATCAACTCGCTGATCGCGATCGCCACCGCGGCGTGGCACGGGCTCGGCCCGGTGGTGATGTCGAACGAGCGCTCGGCGTCCGACCCCAACCTGATCTGGAACGGTCACGAGATCAACCACCAGTGGTCGAAGGGCGTCGTCGCCGAGGGCCTGCTGCGCGCCGCGGTGACCGCCCACGCGGGGCTGACGGAGCCGTATTTCTCGCTGCTGCGAAGCCTCTCCGAGCTGCACATCGCCCAGCTGTTCGCCCGGCACACCGCCTACGACGACGTGGTGACCAGCTGCAACAAGGCGTTCAAGCTGCACGACCCGACCGTCCGCTGGTGCGGCGACTGCCCGAAGTGCCGGTTCGTCTTCCTGGCGATGGCACCCGCGATGGACCGGGCCCGGCTCACCCACATCTTCGGCCACGACCTGTTCGCCGACCCGGCCCAGGTGCCCGGCTTCCTCGAGCTGCTCGGCATCGACGCGCACAAGCCGTTCGAGTGCGTCGGCGAGGTCGAGGAGTCACTGGTCGCCCTGGCGATGCTCGACGACGACGCGCCGGTGCTGGTCGCGCTGCGGGCCGCGGTCCCCCCGCAGGCGTGGACGGAGGCTTCCCGCGAAACGGTCCTGGCCCCCGGCGGAGAAACGTACGTCCCCGAGGCGTACGCGAAGATTCTTGACGCTGCTCTCTAATGGCCGGCGAGATCTATGTCGGCAATGCCGATCTTGATGCTCCGAAGGAGCGTGGCTGGCTGATCGGGCACTTCCTGCCGGACGGGGACCCGCGGCACAGCACCGACGTCGAGGTGAAGTGGGGGCGGCATCCGGCCGGTGACCGGCGGGCCGAGTGGGCCCGCGGGGAGCGCCGCACCGCCGTCCTGGTGCTGATCAGCGGCTGTTTCCACATGGAGTTCCCGGAACGCACGGTGGTGCTGTCCGCGCCGGGCGACTACGTCCTGTGGGGGCCGGGCGTCGACCACACCTGGTTCGCGCCGCAGGAGACCGTCGTGCTGACCTGTCGCTGGCCGTCGGTGCCGGGATACGCCGTCCCGCTCTGACGCCCTACTCCGGCGCGTCGTGGTGGATGTGGTCGGCGGTGACGCCGAGCAGTCCGAGGGCGGCGGTGGTCTCGGTCAGCATCAGCGGCGGGCCGGCCAGGTAGACCTCGTGCTGCGACCACTCGCCGTAGGCCGCGACCGCGTCGGTGACCAGGCCCGACGCGTACGGTCCGGGATCGCCCTCGGAGACCACCGGCACCACCGTGGCCCGTTTCGCGGTGCGGGCGATCTCGGCGATGTCGTCGATGTCGTACAGCTCGCCGAGATTGCGGACGCCCCAGAAGAGCACCGCCGAGCGCGGATCGCCGGTGTCGGCCAGCTCGGTGAGCAGCGCCTTGAGCGGCGCCACCCCGGTGTCCCCGGCGATCATCAGCAGGCCGCGCGGGGTGGCCGGCAGGCCCATCTCGCCCTCGGGCCGGCTCAGCCGGAGCCGATCGCCCTCCCGGGTGCGGTAGACCAGGGTGCCGCTGACGCCGTTCTGGGTCTTGGCCCGCACGTGCAGCTCGACGAGATCGTTGCGGCGGGGCGCGCCCGCCAGCGAGTAGGGCCGCCAGATGCCCGGCAGCTCCGGCACCTCGACCCGGGCGTACTGCCCCGGGCGGAACGGCAGTGGCAGGTGCGGGCGCACCCGGATGACGGCGAGGTCGGGGCGGCGCAGCTCGTGCGACACCACCACGGCCTGCCAACTGGTCTGGTCGAAGGAGGCTGTCGCCACGCCGTGCCGAATCCATTCGTAGAGGTGCTGCCAGGTCGATCGCCAGGCCAGGTCGAACTCCTGCCGCCATTCCCCCGGTGGCATGCCGGCCCGCATCGCCTGGGCCAGGGCGGCACCGACCAGCTGGAGCCGATCCAGCTCCACGCCGGCTCCGGCGAGCACCTTGCCCAGGGCCGCGCAGCCGTTCACCAGCAGGGGTGGCTGGTCGAGGTGGTGCACGAGCCAGACCAGGCCCCGGGCGAGCCGGTCGGACTGCGAGCCGGCGTCGCCGGGCAGGATCGCCAGCAGCGACGGGTGCGCCTGGTGGAGCGCCTCGCGCAGCCGGTCGGCCACGTCGTCCGGGCCGCCGGCGAAGGTGAGGCTGGTGCTGAGCAGGCGCTGGGTCTGCCGGAGCAGGTCGTCGTCGGCCGGGTCCATCCCGTCGACCGCGAAACTGCGGCCGGACGTGGCGACCGTCGGCGGGGTGACCACCTCGAAGTGGCCGGCCCGGGGGTGCGGGCTCTCACCGGCGGCCGGCTGGCCGGACGCCCACCGCGGCCGGGCCGGGGTGATCTCCGGCTTCCGGGCCACCTCGTCGCGGGGTGGCACGGCCGGCACCGGCGGGGCCTGCGCGGGCCCGAGGCCGGCGAACCGGTTCCGGCTCAGCCGCCCGACCCGGTCCTCGCCGTCCGGCCCGTAGCCAGGGTCGTCGTCGCCGGCCGGGGACTCGCGCTCGAAGAACGACCGGGGCTTTTCGGTACTGCTCCGGCTGAAGAAGTCCGCCGCGGAGGCGAGCAGCTCGGTGTCCTCGGGCGCCGGTTCGTCGTTGGCGGGCTCGCCGTCGGCCGGGTGCGGTGCGGCCCAGTCGGGCCGCTGCGGCGTCGGCCCCGACGACAGCTCGGGCAGGGCCGGGCCCGGCGACAGCACGCCGTGCGGCTCCCCGCCACGCTCGGCCTGTTCACTGCGGGCGATCTCGCTCAGCGCCGCGGCCGTGTCGGCGACACCGGCGGCCACCGCATCCGGCGCGGCCTGCCGCAGCCGGATGGCGCGCAGCAGCGCCAGCAGGTGCTGATCCGCTCCCGAACCAGACCCCGATCCGGACGACACAGTCACACCCCCGCTCAGCGGATCCCGCGGACAACTCAACCGTACTGCCGCCGGAAGCCTGCCGCCTGGCGCAGCCGACTTTCCGGGCTATTTCGCCCGGAAGCCGTCAGGATCGAACGCGGCCGAGCGCTTCGAGGGCGATCCGGGCCTGCCCGTCCGGGTCGGTGCCCAGCGGCCGGAGGACCACCGTCGAGGCGCCGGCCGCGCGCAGCGCCGCCACCTTGGCCGGGATCTCCGCGGCCGGCCCGATCAGGGCGAACACGTCGGCCGGCTCGACACCCAGCCAGGCGGCCTGCGCCGCCACCATGTCGTGGGTGGCCGCGGCGGCCCGCTCCCGGTCGTCGTCGGCGTGCAGGTAGACGAAGACGATCAGCTCGTGGGCGGGCCGGTCGCCGGCCTGCCGGCCGCGCCCGATGTGCTCCAGCGCCGCGGTGACCTCGGCCGGTCCGGCGCCCTCGGCCAGGATCGTCCCGTCGGCGACCCGGCCGGACAGCTCCAGCGACTTCGGCCGGACCACGCCGGTGACGATCGGCGGAACCTCGCGGGCCGGGTGGACCAGCGTGAGGCCGTTGACCGTCACCTCGCGCCCGTGCAGGGTCACCGTCTCGCCGGCCACCAGCCCGCGGACGGCGACGATCGACTCCTCCAGCAGCGCCAGCTTGCGCACCGTCTCCGCGCCGACCTGCGCCATCAACTCCGGAACCCCGTGGCCGACCCCGGCCACCAGCCGTCCCGGGTGGACCCGGGCGAGGTTCGCCACCTCCATCGCCAGCAGCGCCGGATTGCGCAGGGCCACCGGCGCGATGCCGATGCCGACCCGCAGCCGGCGGGTGGCGGCCAGGGCCAGCGACGCGGCACTGATCGAACCGGTCCAGCCGAGGTCCTCGATCACCCAGAGGTCGTCGGCGCCCAGCTCCTCGACGGTGGCGGCCCAGCCCGGGAGTTCCTCGGGTGCCCGATCCCGCTCGAACATGAAACCGACCCGAAACTCCGGCGACTTATCGATCATGGGGACACAGTAGTGCCCTATCATCCGCCGGTGACTCTCACCGTCGACGATCTCACCGGCTACGTCGAGCGCGATCTGGACGCCGATCTGGCGCGCTTGCTCCCCGACCGCCCCGCCATCACCGACATCGACCTGGCCGAGGTCCGGCCGATCGAACCGTTCCTGCAGCGCCTGCCCCCGGCCGCGGCATCCGCGCTGGCGGCGTTCGACCGCAGGATCGGCTCCGGCACGATGCCGGAGTTCCTGGACATCGCCGACTGGTCCTACGGCTTCGACTTCGCCGCCAACGAGTGCGGCATCCTCGACTCCGACTACGAGACCGCACTGTCCGACGACGACGTCTACTCGATCGGCGCCGACGGCGGCGGCAACCTCTACGTGGTGCTGGCCAGCGGCCAGGTGGCGGTCTGGTTCCACGAGGAGGAGGTGCTCGAGGGCCACACCCGCTTCGACAACCTCGACGTCTTCCTCTGGTGCTACGTCCGCTACGAGGCGGTGCGGGCGGGCACGCTCGCCCTGGCCGACGTGGAGGCGGACTTCGTGTCGCTGGGCCAGGCCGGCGCCCTGGAGCCGGAACTGGGCCTGCTCGCCTCGATGCGAGCCTGATCCTCAGGGCGGATCCGGCTCCTTACCTCATCGCGACGCAGGGTAGTCGGCCATACTAGGGCCATGGCTGAGTCCGAGGATGTGGAACAGAACGATGAGCAGCCCGAGGAGTTCCAGAACCGGGCTGCCCGGCGGGCCAAGAGCAAGAAGGGCGGGCAATCCGACGCCGGCTTCGCTCAAGGCGGGGCGCAACCCCACGGTCGGGGGACGGTGTCGGCGCGGCGGTCTCAATTCGGGAACCGGCGCACCGGCTGACAGTATGAACCTGTGCTGGTAACTCGGGTGGAGAGCGCGGACGATCCGCGGATCGCGGATTATCGGGCGCTCACCGACTTGGAGTTGCGCACTCGGTGGGAACCGCCCAACGGGCTGTTCATCGCCGAGGGCGAACTTGTCATCCGGCGGGCACTGAAGGCCGGCTATCGGCTGCGGTCGATCCTGGTCGACGAGAAGCGCACCGAGCAGTTCGCCGACCTGGCGGATGACGACGTGGTCTATGCGGGGACGCCCGATCTCCTCGAGGCGATCACCGGTTTCCACGTGCACCGTGGCGTGCTGGGCTCGTTCCACCGGCGGGAGCTTCCGTCGGTGGGCGAGCTTGTCACGTCGGCCCGGCGGCTCGTCGTCCTCGAAGGATTGAATACGCACACCAATCTGGGTGCGTTGTTCCGCAGTGCGGCCGCGCTCGGCATCGACGCGATCGTGTTGTCGCCCAACTGCGCCGATCCGCTCTACCGGCGGGCCGTGCGGGTCAGCATGGGCGAGGTGTTCGCGATTCCGTACGCGAAGGCCGAGGCCTGGCCGGAAGCGCTGAAAGTGGTGCGGGACGCGGGTTTCCGGTTGCTCGCCCTCACTCCGGGGGCGGATTCGGTAATGCTCCAGGAGCTCGGCGCGGCCGATCGGGAAAGGCCGGCGCTCATGCTGGGCGCCGAGGGGCCCGGGCTGACCCGGGCGGCACTGGCCGCGAGTGACGTGCGGGTGGCCATTCCGATGCAGAACGGGGTCGACTCGCTGAACGTGGCGACGGCAGCCGCGATCGCATTCTGGGAACTCTGCCGTTGAATTCCTAATTGCTTCCAACATCGAACTTCAGGTCTTTTCAGTTCGCGATTCGGTAGCTACTCTATTGCCGGGATGCGAGCTATGACCTGGATGTGACCATGTTGGATGAAAAATCCGTGCTTCGGTGGATTCTTATGGCACTAGGCATCCTCGCGCTCTTCGCCATCGCCGGGCTCACGATTCTGCGGTTTACCCCGGGGCGCGATGATGCGGGCGCCCTGCCCCCGCCCGAGCCCGCCTTCACCCTCCCCGGCGTCACCTCCGGGCCGCAGATCCCGGTCAGTCTCCGGCCCACCAGCGGGCCCGTCGTCGCCCCGGAAACGAGTGCCACCGGTGAGGCCGCCGGGGACGCGCAGCCCACCGCGACCCGCAGCAGCCGGCCCCCGGTCGCCACCACCCCGGCCCCGCCGCCCGGCGTCGCCGGCACCTACCGGATCGTCGACTCCTATCCGGACGCCTTCATCGGCGAGGTCCTGCTCCGCAACGACACCGGCACCGAGCGGTCCTGGACGGTCCGGCTCAGCTACCCCGGCGAGCTGGTCACCTCGTGGCTCGAGTCGCTCCCCCAGCCCACCCTCGTCACCCGCGGCACCACCTACACCTGGACCTCGTCGGTCCCGCTCGCCGCCGGATCCACCGGATCCCTCCGGTTTCACTTCAAGCTCTCCGGCTCGGCCGGACCGACCGGCTGCACGGTCAACGGGTCGGCCTGCAGCTGAACGAGCGCGCTGACCGGGCCCTCGCCGGCCGGCAGCTCGACGGAAAGGCCGGCCGCCATCAGCGCGGCCCCCGAAACTCCCGAATAGGTCATCGCCGGATCCAATCCTCGCAGCCGGATGCGGACCGTGCGGTCCACGCCGGACACGCGCCACACCAGGAGAACGATCCGGCCGTCCCGCACGTATTGGGACGCGGACAGCGAACCCTGCGGCGGCAGCAAGCGGAACAGCGTCCCGTGCTGAACGATCGGGCTGATCTCCCGATAGCGCGCGACCATCTCGGCGGCGAGGTCCAGTTCGTCGGCCGTCCACCGGGTCAGGTCGCCGCCGAGGCCGAGCACGCCGGCCATCGCCACGTGGAAGCGGAACGGCAGCGGCACCCGGCGGCCGGTGATCGGGTTCGGGCTGTCGGTCACCCACGCGACCATCGTTCCCGGCGCGTACACCTGGGTGTATCCGTGCTGGATCGTCAGCCGGTCGACGGCGTCGGTGTTGTCGCTGGTCCACACCTGATCGGTGCGGGCGAGAATGCCGAGGTCGGCGCGGCCTCCGCCGCCGGCACAGGCTTCCACGCGTACGCCCGGATGCGCGGCCCGCAGCCGATCGATGACCTGGTAGACGCCTTGCGCGTGACCGATCGACGACGCCGGCCGGGCCTGGGTGAAGGACCGGTTGAAGTCCCACTTGAGGAAGGCCAGCCCGGTCGCCAGGACGATCCGGTCGAGCTGCTCGAACGCCCAGTCGCGCACGTCGGCCCGGGTGAAGTCGAGGACCAGCTGGTTGCGGAGCTCGGTGGCGCGCACCCCGGGTCGATGCAGGGTCCACTCGGGGTGCGCGCGGTACAGGTCGCTGTCCGGGTTGACCATCTCCGGCTCGACCCACAGACCGAAGTCCATGCCGAGCGAACGGATGTGGTCGGCGAGCGGGCGCAGGCCGGCCGGGAAGCGATGCGGGTTGGGGAACCAGTCGCCGAGGCCGGCCCGGTCGCTGGTGCGGGCGCCGAACCAGCCGTCGTCGACCACGAAGAGTTCGACGCCGAGCTTGGCGGCGCGCTCGGCGAGGGCCCGCTGCCCCTCGTCGGTGACGTCGAAGGAGGTGGCCTCCCACGAGTTGTAGAGCACCGGCCGCACCTCGCCGGCGTGCCGCAGCACGTGTTTGCGCTGGTAGTCGTGCCAGGCCCGGCTGGCCGCGCCGAAGCCGCCGGCGGCGTACAGCGCGGCGAAGACCGGGCTCACCGCCTGCTCCCCCGGCAGGAGCCGGGTCACCGTGCGGTCGTCGCCGGCGGCGCCGAGAATCGAACATCTTCCGGCGGACGTACGGGACACGGTGATCCGCCACGACCCCGAGAAGGCGAGGGCCGCCGACCAGATCTCGCCGGTCTCCTCGGTGGCGGTGCCGTCGTCGAGCATCACCCACGGGTTGGTGGCGTGGCTGGTGACGCCGCGCCGGCTGATCAGCGTGGTCTCGGCGACCGGCACCGGGACCCGGTGCAGGGTGCCCTCGCGGACCCAGCCGCCGGTGACGTGGCTGAGCCAGTAGTCGGCCCGCGGCGGGACGCACCACACCGCGGCCGCATGATCCTGCAGCTCGATCTCACCGGCCGGGCCGGTGTGCCGGACCACCGACCAGCGCTCGATGACGTCGGTGTCGGCCCGCACCCGGTAGTGCAGGTCGACCTCGACGCCGCCGCTCATTCTGATGATCAGCTCGTCGCCGCGGATCTCGAAGCCCTCGACCGCCACCTCGCCGCCGAAGGACAGCGCCGCCGGGCCGAACATCGCGCCGCCGGCGACCGGGAAGTCCTCCGCCCCATCCCGCCATCCCTCGAACGTGTCCTGGTAGGGCGACTCCCACGCCGGTATCGCGGCTGCCTCGGCCACGGTGATCCGCGGCCCCCAGTGGATCGGCCGGACGTTGCGGTCCAGGCGTACCGCATAGGTGGTGTTCGCGGTGTGCAGGGCGATGGTGACGCCGTCCGCGGACGGTTCGATCAGTGACAAGGCGGAGCTCCACGTGAGAAGGGCCGGCCCGCAGGCGGGCGGGCCGGCCCGGCTTTCCGGTTATTCCTTGACCGGGATCGACTGCGACTTCAGCGTCGTGATCGTGCTGGCCTGCGCATCCTGCAGGGCCTTGAGCAGCGTCTCCTGGCCGGTGACGGCCTTCTTGAAGCCGTCCGACGCGTCGGTGTAGGTCTTGGTCATCGTCGGGCCCCAGGTGAAGTCGGCCTTCACCTGCGTCGAGGCCTCGGCGAAGACGTCGTAGATCGGCTGGTTGCCGTAGAACGCGACGCCCTCCTTCAGAGCCGGCAGCGACGCGCCCTCCTTGGTGGCCGGGTAGAGGTTGGCCTCCTTGTTGAGCAGGGTGAGCGCTTCGGTGGAGGTGTTCAGCCAGAGCGCGAACTTGGCCGCCTCGTACGGGTGCTTGGAGCTCTTGAAGACCGCGGTCGACGAGCCGCCCCAGTTACCGGCGGCCTTGTCACCGGCGGTCCACTGCGGCATCGGGGCGACCGCCCACTTGCCGGACGTCTTCGGCGCGCCGCTGGAGATCGAGTTGGCGCCCCACACCGCGGAGACCCAGGTCCACGCGCTGCTGGAGTTGTAGGCGTTGTCCCACTCCGGGGTCCACGGCGGCACCGAGGAGACCAGCTTCTTGTCGAGCAGGCCCTGCCAGTAGTCGGCGACCTTCTTGGTGGCGTCGTCGGCCATGCTGACGGTCCAGTTGGTGCCGTCGTTGCCGAACCAGTGGCCACCGGCCTGCCAGACGAAGCCGGCGAACTGGTTGATGTCGCTCTGCGAGAAGTTGGTGATGTAGCCGCCCGCGGCCTTCACCTTCTCCGCCGCCGTGGCGTACTCGGCCCAGGTGGTCGGGACCGGGATGTTGTTCTTCTCGAACAGGTCCTTGCGGTAGAACAGCGCCATCGGGCCCGCGTCCTGCGGAATGCCGTAGACGTGCCCCTCCTCACCGAAGGTGACCTGGTTCCAGGTCCAGTCGACGAACTTGTCCTTCGACTGGCTCACGATGTCGCAGCCGCCGAGGTCGGCGAGGCCGTCCTGGACGCGGAAGCTGGGCAGCGCGTCGTACTCGATGTGGCCGAGGTCGGGAGCGTTGCCGGCCTTCAGCTGGTTGAAGAAGTTCGCGTAGGTGCCGCCGTTACCGTTCGGGCCGGTCTGCACCTTGACCTGGATGTCGGGGTTCGCCTTGTTCCAGACGTCGACGACCTTCTCGATGTTCGGGATCCAGGTCGTGTAGGTCAGCGTGACCGGGCCGCTGGACGGGGCGCAGGAGGCTGCCGCGCCGGTGGTGCCGGTGGCCGAGTCGTCGCTGTTGCTCGAAGAACAGGCAGTTATCGATAGCGTCGACATGAGCAGGATCGCGATGGAGCGAGCGCGAAAGCGCATGTTTCCTCTTTTCCTGATTTCAATTCCGGGAGGGGAGTTGTTACTTGATCGATCCGGCACCGAGGCCGCTGCGCCAGAAGCGCTGCAGTGAAAGAAATGCGATGACCATCGGGGCGAGCGAGACGAACGCCCCGACAAGAACCAGGGCGCGCAGCTCCGGATGCTGGTTGACCTGGGTGTTCCATGAATAAAGTCCGAGGGTTACCGGGAACAGCCGCTCATTGCCGAGCATGATCAGCGGCAGCATGAAGTTGTTCCAGACCGCGACGAAATGGAAGAGGAAGATCGTCACGAAGGCCGGCGCCATGAGGCGTACGGAAAGGGTGAAGAACGTCCGCACCTCGCTGGACCCGTCGATCCGGGCCGCCTCCATCAGCTCGTCCGGAACGCTGGCCGCGGCGTAGATCCGGCCGAGGTAGACCCCGAACGGGTTGACCAGGCTGGGCAGGAAGACCGCCCAGAACGTGTTGGCCAGGGATACCTTGCTGAACATCAGGAACAGCGGCAGGGCCAGCGCGGTGGCCGGCACCAGGACGCCGCCGAGCACGATGTTGAAGAGCAGCTCCCGGCCGCGGAACACGTACTTGGCCAGGGCGTAGCCGCACATGCCGGCCAGCAGGGTGCCGATCGCCGCCGCGCCGACCGTGTAGGCGATCGAGTTCGCCATCCAGCGCAGGAAGATCCCGTCGTTGTAGCGGAACAGGTCGCTGAGGTTCTCGCCGAGCGCGAAGTTGTCCGGCAGGAGCGCGTGCCCCTCGGTGACCTGGCCGTCCTTCTTGCCCGAGGCGATGAACAGCCACCACAGCGGGGTCAGGAAGTAGAGCGTGAAGACGGCCATCACCAGCATGGCGGCGTACTTCGGCAGCTTGAAGGCAGCCATCACTGCACTCCCTTGCGCTGGGTGAACTTGAGGAACGTGAACGAGAGGATGAAGGTGGCCAGCGCCAGGACCACCGAGAACGCCGCGGCCAGGTGGAAGTTCGGGATGCTCGACGCGTTCAGCACGGTCAGGTTCGGGGTGTACGTGCTGGACACCGCCGAACTGAAGCTCTTGAACACCTGCGGCTCGGCCAGCAGCTGGAGCGTGCCGATGATGGAGAAGACCGTGGTCAGCACGATCGCCGGCAGCACCATCGGGATCTTGATCGACCAGGCGGTCCGGAAGGCGCCGGCACCGTCGATCTTCGCGGCCTCGTAGATCTCGGTCGGCACCGCGAGCAGCGCCGAATAGATGATCAGCATGTTGTAGCCGACATAGATCCAGGTCACGACGTTCGCCATGGCCCAGAGCACGAGGGTCGGCGAGAGCAGGTCGGCGGTCGCGGTCACCGCGGTGAACGGCGACAGGTTCGGCGAGTAGAGGTAGCCCCACATGATCGCCGCGACCACCCCCGGCACCGCGTACGGCAGGAAGAACGCCAGCCGGAAGAACCGCCGCCCCTTCACCAGCCCGGAGTCGAGCAGCAGCGCGAAGACCAGCGCCAGGCCGAGCATCACCGGCACCTGCACGACGCCGAACAGCAGCACCCGCTCGATCGACTGCCAGAACGGCGCGTCGCTGAAGACCTGCCGGTACTGGACCAGACCGCCGAAGACCTCGGTGGCCGGGCCGAAGGTGCCCTTGCGCTCGACGGTGTAGAGCGACTGCACCACCGCGTAGATGATCGGGACCAGATAGAAGAGCGCGAACAGCACGCCGAACGGCGTGACGAAGAACAGAACCGCGCTGAAATGCCGCTTGGTCACGGCCGGGCCTCCTCACGGACGACGCGTACGCCACCGGGCGGCACCCGGAGACGGCCACGAACGTTCTCGCCACTGATCAGGTCGCACCCGGCGACCGCGTACTCGATCTCGCGCGTCCCGTGATTGATCACGAAGACGTACGTCTGTGTCTCGCTCCGGCGCCGCACGACCTCGACGGACCCGTCGTTCTCCGGCCCGCCGGGGTTCACGCCGGCGCCCTGGCTCGCCGCGCGCAGCACGTCGCGCATCGCGGCCCGGTCCAGCGCGGTCGCGACATACCAGGCGCTGCCGTCACCGGCCTGGTTACGGGTGATCGCCGGCACCCCGGGCAACGGGCCGTCGACGTAACGGGCTTTGCACTCGGCCGTCGTCGTGCGCAGCCGCTCGGCCCACAGGCCCGACTCGCCGCCGTTGTCGAGGGTCAGCGTGGTGTCCGGGCTCAACGGCGCGAACTCCTCGGCGCTCACCCCCAGCAGCTCGCGGAACGCGCCCGGGTAACCGCCGAGCCGGATCCGGTCGTCGGCGTCGGCGATCCCGCTGAAGAAGGTGACCAGCACGTGCCCGCCGTTCTCGACGAACTCGGTGATCGCCTTGGCCTGCTCGTCGGTGACCAGGTAGAGGCAGGGCACCACGACGAAGCGATACCTGCCGAGGTCACCGTCCGGGCTGATCACGTCGGCGGTCACGCCCAGTTCGCGCAGTCCCAGGTGCACCGAGTGCACCTGGTCGAGGTAGCTCACCGCCGACGACGGCCGGCCCTCCTGCTCGGCCGCCCACCACGACTCCCAGCTGAACAGCACCGCCGTGTCCGCCTGCACCTCGCTGCCGGCGATCTCGGCCAGCCGGCGCAGGGTGAAGGACAGGTCGAGGACCTCGCGCCACTGCTCGGTCTCGGTGCCGGCGTGCGGCAGCAGCGCCGAGTGGAACTTCTCGCTGCCCTGCTGGGAGGCCCGCCACTGGAAGAAGCAGATCGAGTCGGCGCCGCGGGCCACGTGGGTGAGGGTGTTGCGAAGCATCTCGCCTTTGGCTTTGACCAGGTTGACCGGCTGCCAGTTGACCGCGCCGGTGGACTGCTCCATCAGCATCCACGGCTTCCCGCCGGCCAGGCCGCGGGTCAGGTCGGCGGCGAAGCTGAGCTCCGCGGCCGGGTGCCCGAGCCGGTGGTCCAGGTAGTGGTCGTTGGCGATGACGTCCATCAGCGGCGCCCAGCGCCAGTAGTCCATGTTGCGGATGTGCGCGGTGACCATGAAGTTCGTGGTGATCGGCACCTTGCTCTGCTTACGGATACGCGCGGCTTCGGCCTCGTAGTAACCGAGCAGCTCGTCCGAGGAGAACCGCTGGAAATCGAGCATCTGGGCCGGATTGCGGAGCGACAGCGCGGCCCGCGGCGGGAGCACCTCGTCGAAGGCGCCGTACCGCTGGCTCCAGAACGAGGTGCCCCATGCTTGATTGAGGCTCTCAATCGTCTGGTAACGGTCGGTGAGCCACTCACGGAAACGCTCCGCGCTGGCGTCGCAGTAGCAGAGCGCGTTGTGACAGCCGAGCTCGTTCGACACGTGCCAGAGAGCGATCGCCGGGTGCTGCCCGTAGCGCTCGGCGACCTGCTCGACCAGGGCGAGGGCGCGCTCGCGGAAGACCGGCGAGCTCGGGCACCAGGCCTGCCGGCCGCCCGGGTAGCGCCGGGTGCCGTCGGCCGCCATCGGCAGGATCTCCGGGTGGCGGCTGGCCAGCCACGGCGGCGGGGACGCGGTCGCGGTGCCCAGATTGATCCGGATGCCGTTCTGGTGCAGCAGTTCGACGATCCGGTCGAGCTGCTTGAAGTCGTACTCACCTTCGCGCGGCTCGAGGTCCGACCAGCCGAAGATGTTGATCGCCACCAGGCCGATACCGGCGGCCCGCATCAACGCGACGTCCTCGGCCCAGACCTCGGCCGGCCACTGCTCCGGGTTGTAATCGCAGCCCAGGGTGATCACGGGCGTCTCTCCTTTACCTGTGCACGTGCACACATTTCCGGGGGGAAAAATCCGCAGGTCAGATGTGTGAACGTGCACACACTAGGATTGCCGCTGATCAGCGTCAAGACCGAAAAAGATAAAGTCAGGAGGTGAGTTCGACAGGAGCGCCGAACAAGCCCGGCAAAAGGGCCACCGTGCACGACATCGCCGCCGCAGCGGGGGTTTCCCGCGGCACGGTGAGCCGTGTCCTCAACGGGGGCTACGTGTCGGCGACCGCGCGCGCCGCCATCGAACGCGCCATCCGCGAGGTCGGCTACGTGCCCAACACGGCCGCCCGAAATCTGGTGATGCAGCGCTCCCAGGCGATCGGTTTCATCGTCCTGGAGCCACACTCACTCTTCCTGGAAGACCCCAACATCGGCGGCATCATGCTGGGCGCCAACGCGACCCTGTCCGCCGCCGACTACCAGATGGTCAACCTGGTGGTCGACTCCGAACGCGACACGGCCCGCATCACGAGATACCTGAACGGCGGCTTCGTGGACGGCGCGATCATCGTCTCCGCCCGCAGCCACGACCCGATCATCCAGGTGGTCGGCGGCCTGGCCCTGCCGTCGGCCTTCGTCGGCCACCCGCGCGACCTGCACCCCGAGATCCCCTACGTCGGCATCGACAACCTGACGTCGGCCGAGGAGATCACCCGCCGCCTGGTCGCCACCGGCCGCCGCCGGATCGGCATGATCGCCGCCGCGGTGGACCGGGACTCCGGCGCCGACCGCCTGACCGGCTTCCGCCAGGCCCTGGGCCCACTCTTCGACGACACCTTGATCGCCGAGGTCCCCCTGTACGACTTCGCCTGCGGCGCCAAGGGCATGCGCACCCTCCTGGAGCGAGAGCCGAACATCGACGGCGTCTTCGCCGCCTCGGACGCGGTGGCCGCGGGCGCCATCGAGGCGCTGCGGGAGGCCGGCCGCAACGTCCCGGCCGACGTGGGCGTGGTCGGCTTCGACGACAGCTCCTGGGCCACGAGAACCCGCCCCAACCTGTCAACGGTCCACCAGCCGGCCGACGACATCGGAGCACAGGCCGCCGACATGGTCCTGCGCCAACTGAGAGGCGAACAGATCTCCCAGCGAGGCGTCCTGCTCCCGTCCCCCATCGTCTGGCGAGCCTCCGCCTGACCCAGCGCCCAGCGGGGCCCAGCGCTCAGCCGGGGCCCAGCGCTCAGCCGGGGCCCAGCGCTCAGCCGGGGCCCAGCGCTCAGCCGGGGCTCAGTCGACGCGGTAGGTCAGGTGGGTGGCGTGGCCGGAGGCTCGGACGTGGATCTGCCGCAGGCTTCGGGGTGTGGCGCCGGCGAACAGCGGGGTGCCGCCGCCCAGCAGCACCGGGGCGATGTGCAGCCGGAGTTCGTCGACCACGCCGGCCTCGATCGCCCGCCGGATCGTCTCGCCGCCGCCCATGACGACGACGTCGCGGTCCTCGGCGAGGGCGACGCCCTTGGCCACCGCACTGGCGATGCCGTCGACCACGAAGGTCATCCGGTCGGCGAGCCGCACGTAATCCGGCGGATTACGGGTGACGACCAGCACCGGCGGCTCGGCGACCAGGCGGGCGCCGTAGCCCATCTCGTCGTTCCACCCGGTCGGCGCATCGACGATGTCGAACAGCCGCCGCCCCATGATGACCACACCGGTCGCCGCGACGGACTCCTCGAGCACCGCCCGGTCGATCGCGTCGGGTTGCAACGCCCAGGTGTGCAGCCCCTCCCCACCGGCGCCGAGCCCGAGCTCCGGACTGGCTTCCGGCCCGGTGACGAACCCGTCCAGCGACACCGAGATGTCCGCCACTACCTTGGCCATGACCCGCTCCTTCCCTCCGCCCGCCCGCCGGCGAACCGCACCCCGGAGCATGCCACCCGCGGGCCGGGGCCGTCAGGCTCGGGGGATCAGGCGGGCTCCGGTCCAGGCCAGGCCGGTGCCGGCGGCCAGGAGCAAAAGAGCCCCTACCGTTGGCAGGGGCTGCTTCGCGTAGGTGCCGGCGCCGATCGCGCACGCGGCCAGCATCATCAGGATGCCGTCGGCCGGGTTGACCAATTTTGATCGGAACACCGACCACCCCAGCAGCAACCAGCCGGCGCCGGTGACGGCCGCCGCGGCCGTCCCCGCATGGTGCATCTGATCAGGGTTCAAGGAGAGGCCCTCGGCAGCCACGCCGGACGGCAGGGCCGCCAGCGGCAGGGTCAGCATCGCGCCGGCCAGGCCGATCAGCAGGCCGGCGATGGCCGGGCGGCGGGTTCGGGTGCCGGCCAGCAGGCCGGCCAGGGCGATCATCGCGATCGCGGCCAGCCAGTCGGCGACCAGGGCGACCGGTAACGCGCCGGGCGGTGTGTCGATGCCCAGGGTCAGCCAGCCGTCCAGGACGGCCGCGGCCGGCAGGGCCCAGAGCGACAGCCGGGCGTAGCGGCGGACCGACCAGATCCACACCGCCTCGCGGACCGGCAGGAGGTGGTCGTGATCCACCTTGCCCGCGGCCCCCACCCAGGCGGGCGCGACCCGCAACGGTCGTCCACTGGCCGTGCGGTGATGGCTGATGCTCATGGCTCCGCCTCGCGTGGGCTCAAGCCGAGCGGCCCGGGGGCAACCGTCGGGATCCTGCGCAGAGCATTCCAAACGTATGCGGACGGTGCAGGCAATTCCCAGAAAAGCGAGGGTTTGCCCAGGAAAACCCCAGTTGATCAGCAGGGGACGACATCGAGCGATGTGGCGCCCTAAGATCCGCGGCGTGTCTCGTCGTACCGTCCTCCGAAGTGCTCTTCTCGTTTCCGGGCTGCTGATCGCGGGAGTCGCCGCGACCGCCCCGGCCGAGGCCGCCGGCCCGGGCATCGCCTGGGTGAACGGCACCACGATCTATTTCCGGGCCGCGCCGGGCCAGACCAATCAGGTGGTGGCGACCCGGTCCGGCAAGACCGTCACGGTCGACGACCGGGTGGCGGTGCGGGTGGGGGCCGGCTGCACGGCGGTCAGCGGTGACAGCACCCGGGTCAGGTGCACGACGAAGAGCAACCCGGGCCGGTTCACCGCCTATCTGTACGACGGCAACGATTCGGTCCGGGACAACGCCGGCCTCCCGATGACCGCCTACGCGGGCGCCGGGAACGACCAGGTCACCGGCGGCAGCGCCGCCGATGCGCTGAACGGCGAGGCCGGCGACGACACGATCTGGGGCCTCGACGGCAACGACCGCATCTGGGGAGCCGCGGGGCACGACCGGGTCTTCGCGGGCAACGGCAACGACGTCGTGTACGGCGATGTGGGCAACGACGCGGTGTTCGGCGAGGCCGGAAATGATTATGCCGACACCGGCCCCGGGAACGACTCGGTGGCCGGCGGCCCGGGCAACGACACCGTGCTCACCCAGGCCGGCGACGACATCGTCAAGGCCGGCCCGGGCGACGACCGGATCTGGGGTGCCGCGGGCGCCGACTCGCTGCTCGGCGACGACGGGAACGACCTGGTCAGCGCCGGGGACGGCGACGACGAGATCTTCGGTGGCAACGGCAACGACACGCTGTACAGCGGGCTGGGCGTGAACAAGATCTACGGCGGCCTCGGCAACGACAAGGAGTACGGCGACCGGGAGGGGGACAACTTCATCGAGGACTACGCCCTGGCGCCGGCGGTGGCCGACGCCGACCTGTTCAGCGGGGGCGGCGGGTACGACAGCGTCGTGTACTCCGGGCACACCCTGCCGATCACCGCGGACGCCGACGGGGTGGCCGGCGACGACGGGCAGGCCGGCGAGCACGACACGATCGGTGCGGGCATCCACGAGGTCCACGGCGGCCGCGGCGCCGACCACCTCTACGCCGTGCCGGGCGGGTCTTCACTGGTCGGCGGCCCGGGCGACGACACGCTGGTGGGTGGCGACGGCAACGACGGGCTCGAGGGCGGGCCGGGCGACGACCACCTCGACGGCGGCGCGGGCGACGACCACCTGGACGGCGACGGCGTGCACAGCGTCTACGAACCGCCGGCGATGGGGGCCGACGTGATCCTCGGCGGCGACGGCCACGACCGGGTGGTCTACACCCAGTACGACCGCGGCGTGACGGTCGACCTGGACGGCCAGGACGGCGACGACGGCGCCGCCGGGGAGGGCGACACGGTCGGCGCCGACGTCGAGGACGTCGACGGAACGCCGTACGCGGACGAGCTGAACGGCAACGCCGGCGGCAACAAGATCGAGGGCTATGGCGGCGACGACGTGATCCACGGGCTGGCCGGCAACGACGTCCTGGGGGCCGGCACCGGCCATGCCACAATTTTCGGCGATGCCGGGGACGACAGCCTCTACGGGTCGTTGCAGAGCGGCGTAGCGGTCCAGCTGGACGGTGGCGACAACACCACGGCCGGCGACACCTGCTTCATCGGCGACCCCGACGTGGTGATCGACTGCGAGCACGTCTACCACTGACGGGTCGACTGATTTCGAATTAATTTTCAGCCGCTCTGAGCTGCGGAAACGTCACCGGCTGACGGGCGCTTCGGAACAGCGCGTTGAACCGGTCGTGGGTTGGGGTCCGTACTGCGGGCCGACCGAGAACATCGACACCCACGATCCAGGAGTGATGATGAGACCGCGTGCGTACCGGAGGAACCAGGGTCCCAACCGGCGGAAGGCACTCGGTGCCGTCGTCGTCGCCGGCGTGGTGGCTGTCGCCGGAATCGCCGGTGTCCAGCTCGCCAACGCCAGCACCAACACCGTCAAGGCAGCCGGCGTCATCTCGGTGGACGGCCAGCAGTTCGACGTCTCGAAGTGCGCGGCACTCGAGATCAACGGCGCCGACGTGATCTGCGACGGCGCAAAGCTCGCCCCGCAGGAGGCGCAGGACGCCGGTGCGGCCGCGGAGGCCTCGGCGCAGGCGCTCGAGACCGCGTGCGACACGTTCGCGGCGGACGTGGCGGGTGCGGCAGCGGGTGATGCCGGTGCAGCGGGTGACGCCGGCGCAGCGGGTGACGCCGGTGCAGCGGGTGACGCCGGTGCGGCGGGTGACGCCGGTGCAGCGGGCGACGCCGGTGCGGCCGGCGACCAGAACGCCGAGGACCAGAACGCCGAAGAGGCGGCCGCGGCGGCCAAGGCGGCGAACAAGAAGCTCGCGGCCAAGTACCTGAAGTCGCTGAAGTCGGTGAAGAAGCAGAAGGAAGAGCAGCAGGCCGAGGACCAGGGCGCTGCCGATCAGGGTGCCGCGGACCAGGGTGCCGAGGACCAGGCCGGCGCGGCCGACCAGGGTGCGGCGGACGCCGCGGCGGCGGCCGCGGCGGTGACGTCCGCGCAGAAGACGCTGCTCCAGGCCTGCCTGGCGCTGGCCGACGCCAAGACGGCGGCCGGCATCGGTGCCGCCGACCAGGGCGCCGACAACGGTGCCGGGGACGCGTCCGCGGAGCCCAGCGCCGAGCCGAGCGAAGCGGCCAAGAAGGCCAAGAAGTAACAAGAAGTAAGAGGTAGTCAGGCATGCGCGAAGGGCCGGCCCGAGGTGGGCCGGCCCTTCGTCGTTGTTACCGCTCAGGCGTGGTCGCGCGTCTGAGCACCGTTGTAGTCGGCCGACCCGAGCGCCGCCGACGGCGGGATCGGGTCGGGGGCGGGCAGCGCCGCCGTCCGGTCCGGGTCGCCGCTGACCTGCGCTTCCGCGACCCGCACCTGCTCGTCCACCTGGGCCGCAGCCGCGGCGGCCGCCGCGGCCGCCGCCGCCGCCTCGCGCTCGACCGCGGCGGAGTCGACGTTTTCCTTCGGCACGTCGCCGACCATGTTGGCCAGGCCGCCCAGCGCGCCGCCGAGACCCTCGAGGGCCCGGGTCAGCTCGGTCGGCACGATCCACACCTTGTTGGCCGTGCCGTTCGCGATCTGCGGGAGGGCCTGCAGGTATTGGTAGGCCAGGACCTTCTGCGACGGGTTGGCGGTGTGGATCGCGTCGAAGACCGTGCGGATGGCCTTCGCCTGACCCTCGGCCTGCAGGATCCGGGACTGCCGGTCACCGTCGGCGCGCAGCACCGCCGCCTGCTTCTCACCCTCGGCCGTGAGGATCTGAGCCTGCTTGTGGCCCTCGGCGTTGAGGATGGTGGCCCGGCGTTCCCGCTCGGCGCGCATCTGCTTCTCCATCGAGTCGCGGATGCTCGGCGGCGGCTCGATCGCCTTGATCTCCACCCGGGTGACCTTGATGCCCCAGCGCCCGGTGGTCTCGTCGAGAACCATGGAGAGGTGCCGGTTGATCTCCTCGCGGCTGGTCAGGGCCCGCTCCAGGTCGAGGGAACCGATGACGTTACGCAGCGTGGTGACGGTCAGCTGCTCGATCGCCTGCAGGAAGTTGTTGATCTCGTAGGTGGCCCGGACCGCGTCGACGACCTTGAAGTAGAGCACCGTGTCGATCGACACGACCAGGTTGTCGGACGTGATCACCGGCTGCGGCGGGAAGGAGACGACCTGCTCACGCATGTCGACCTTGCTGCGGACCGCGTCCACGAACGGGACCAGGATGTTGAGACCCGGGCTGAGGGTCCGCTTGTATTTGCCCAGGCGCTCCACGACGTCCATCCGCTGCTGGGGGACGATGCGGACGGAGCGGAGCAGCGTGACGATGGCGAGCACCACGATCACGATTACTAGTACGCCGATCACTGCTTCCATGGCGCCTCTCTAAATGTTCGGTAAATCGTCGCGCCACACGATGGCCGTGGCGCCCTTGATCTTGATGACCCGGACACGTTCCCCCGGGAGGTATTTCTCGTTGCCGTCGAAGGATCGGGCCTGCCAGATCTCGCCGTCGATCTTGATGCAGCCATGATCGCCGTCGACCTCCTCGAGGACCGTCCCCTGGCTGGCCTCGATCGCCTCGAGCCCGATCGGCGTGTCACCGGTCTCGATGGCGGGGCGGGCATGGCGCAGGATGATCGGGCGGAGCGCGCCCACCGAGAGGCCGGAAGCGATCGCGAAGACGATCACCTGGAGTAGTAGGGGGGCGCCGAGAGCGGCGGCACCGGCCGCGGCGAGGGCACCCACCGCGAAGAAAATGATCAGGAGTGTGGCCGTGAAAGCCTCGGCGATCGCCAGTGCGATGCCGAGCACGATCCAGAGAATCGCTTCCACACCTCGATCGTGTCACGCCGACGCTCGTACGACGAGGCCGCCTCGTGGCGTAGCCATCTCGGCGGTTCGCAGTTAACCAGAACAGTCATTTGCCGAAGGGGTCCAACGTGTCGCTGCTGCCGGAGACGGCCCGCCGGGTCGACGAGATCGCCTGCCGGGCGCAGTCCGCCGGACGGGCGCCCTCGCTGGTCCTCGCGGTCGTCCGGGACCGCGCGGTCCTGCACAACGCCTGCGTCGGGGAGCACCCGGTCCCGGACGCGAAAACCCAGTACCGGGTGGGTTCGATCACCAAGACGCTGACCGCGACGATGGTCATGCAGATGCGCGACGAGGGGTTCTTCGCCCTCGACGACCTGCTCTACCGGCATCTGCCGGGCACCCCGATCGGCGGGGTGACGCTCCGGCAGATGCTCGGGCACGTCTCCGGCCTGCAACGCGAGCCGGACGGCCCGTGGTGGGAGCGCAGCACCGGCGGGGACGCCGACAAGCTGCTCGCCGACCTCGGCTACGACAAGCTGTCCGGGCCGCCGTTCCGCCGCTACCGCTACTCGAACCTGGCGTACGGGCTGCTCGGGGCGGTGCTGGAGCGGGTCACCGGGGAGTCGTGGTCGTCGCTGGTCGGCAAGCGGGTGCTCGACCCGCTCGGGATGAAGCGGACGACCTACGCGCCGATCGAGCCGTTCGCCCGCGGCTACGTGGTGCACGCGCTGGACGGCAGCCTGCACGAGGAGCCGCGGCTGGACTCGGGCGCGATGGCCCCGGCCGGCCAGCTGTGGTCGACGGTGACCGACATGGCCAAATGGGCCGCGTTCCTCACCGACCCGGCCCCGCAGGTGCTGCCGCGGGAGACGGTCGACGAGATGTGCGCGCCGGTCGCGCTCAGCGATCTGGAGTCGTGGACCGGCGGCTACGGCCTCGGCCTGCAGCTGTTCCGGGCGGGCGAGCGGGTCTACGCCGGCCACGGCGGCTCGATGCCCGGGTATGTCGCGCACCTGGTGGTGCACCGGAAGAGCCGGCTCGGCGTGATCGCGTTCGCCAACTCGTACGGCCTGACCGGGACGCACATCCGCGAGGTCGCCCTGGAGACCCTGACCTCGGTGCTGGACGCCGAGCCGGTCACCCCGGCGCCCTGGCTGCCGGTGGCCCCGCCGGCCGGGGAGGCGGTCGCGCTGGTCGGCCGCTGGTGGTGGATGGGCCGGGAGTACGAGGTCCGCGCGGACGGCGACGCCCTGGAGATGACCGGCCCCTATCACCGCTCGCGCTTCGTCCGGGAGGCCCCGGACCGCTGGCGCGGGGTGGACGGCGACAACGAGGGCGAGGTGCTAGCCGCCCTCCGCGACCCGGACGGCACGGTGGTGAAGATCGACATCGCCACGTTCGTCTTCAGCCGCGACCCGAGCCACCTGGCCTGACCCCAACCCGAGCGCCAGTCCCCCGGCCACCACGGCGACGCCCAGCCAGACGGCCGGGGCCGGCCTCGGGCCGCCGAGCGCCACCCCGGCCGCCGCCGCGGCGATCGGGGCGATGCCGGTGAGCAGGCCCGCGCGGGCCGAGCCGATCCGCTCGACGCAGGTGTACCAGAGGACGAACGCGACCGCGGTGACCAGCACCGCCAGGTAGACGCCGGCCAGCACGTCGTCGCGGTGCAGCCGCAGCACCGCGGCCGGGCCCTCCCGGACGACGCCGGCGAGACCGAAGACGACCGCGGCCATCCAGGTCGCGTGCACCGACACGCCCATCGGGCCGTGCCGGCCGAGCAGCGGGACGGCCAGGAGCGTGAACCCGGCCTCGCACAGGAACGTCACCACCGCCCACATCAGACCGATCGCGTCGGTGCGGCCGAAACCCTGCACCAGGGCCGCGCCCCCGGTCACCACCACCGCGGCGAGGACGAGCCGGGGCGCGACGCCGCGTCCTTCGAGGACCGGGCCGGCCACCGCCAGCAGCACCGGCACGCAGGCCACGGCCACGCCGAGGACGGCCGGCTCGGCGTGCCGGGAACCGAGGACCAGGGCGAGGTTGAAGACGAACATTCCGGTTACCACTACGCCGGACAGCCACAGCCATTCGGTGCCGCGCGGGCGGGTCACCTTTCTGAAAATGAGCAGCAGCAACAGGCAGGCCAGCGCGTAGCGCAGGGCCTGGACGGTCAGGAGCGGGGCGTCGGCGAGGGCGCCGGAGACGGCCACGCTGCCGCCGACGAAGGTCATGCCGGCCGCGCCGGCGAGGGCGGGAAGGCGGTTCACGGGAACCATGCTTCCGCCGGGTATGGTCCATTTGAAGGGCCAATTGAGGTACGCATAAGGAGGACCAATTTCCGGCTCCGACTTCCTCCAGCTCCGCGCCGAGGATGCCCCGGTCAAGGGCCTCACCACCTGGCTGACGGCCGGCCTGCGGGAGGCGATCAACGGCGGCCGGCTCGCGTCCGGCGCCCGGCTGCCGGCCACCCGGGTGCTCGCCGCCGAGCTGAACATCTCCCGCGGCGTCGTCGTCGAGGCCTACCAGCGGCTCATCGACGAAGGGCTGGCCACCGGCCGGACCGGCGCCGGGACCACGGTGCTGGGCCACGGCCGGGACGCCGAACCGCCCTCGGACCGCCGGCGCGCCCTCGACGACCTGCGGCTGCCGCTGCCGCCGCCCGAGCACATCGACATCGACCTGTCGCCGGGCGTGCCCGACCTGTCGGCGTTCCCGCGCGCCCAGTGGCTGCGCGCCGAACGGGCCGTCCTCGACGAGATCACCGCCGCCGACCTCGGTTACGGCGATCCGGGCGGCACCCCGCGGCTGCGGGCCGAGCTGGCCGGCTGGCTGCGCCGCACCCGCGGGGTCCGGGCCGAGGCCGACGACATCATCGTGGTGGGCGGGGTGGCGCAGGCTCTCGCGCTGCTCGCGCAGACGCTGCACGCCGGCGGCGTGACCGCCGCGGCGGTCGAGGATCCGGGTTCGCGCGGGGCCCGGGATCAGATGGCCCATTGGGGGGTACGACCGGAAGGGGTACCCGTCGACGACGAAGGCATCCTGGTCGACCGGATCACCCAGGAGGCCGCGGTGCTGACCCCGGCGCACCAGTTCCCGACCGGGGTGGTGCTGAGCCCGGCCCGCCGGCGCGCGCTGCTGGAGTGGGGCGGCCTGGTCATCGAGGACGACTACGACGCCGAGCACCGCTACGACCGGGCGCCGGTCGCCGCGCTGCAGGGGTCGGCACCGGAGCGGGTCGCCTACTCCGGCAGCGTCTCCAAGTCGCTCGCGCCCGGCATGCGGATCGGGTGGCTGATCGCGCCGCGCCGCCTGCAGGCCGCGCTCCTGGAGGCCAAGCACGACACCGACCTGGGCAGTCCGGCCATCCCGCAGCTCGTCCTGGCGCGCCTGCTGAGCAACGGCGACTACGAGAAACACCTGCGACTGGTACGCGGGCGGCAGCGGCGCCGGCGGGACGCGCTGCTGGCCGCGCTCCGGCAGCACCTGCCGGCCGCGCGGGTGACCGGCGTGGCGGCGGGGCTGCATCTGGTCGTCATGCTGCCCGAGCCGATGTCCGATGCCATTCTTGCGGAGCGGGCCGCAGCCGACGGCGTACTCGTGCATCCGCTGTCATGGCACCGCCTGCAACCGGGCCCACCCGGCCTGATCATCGGTTATGCCGCCCATTCTCCGGATCGGCTTGCCGAAGCCGCGAAGCGGCTCGGAAGCCTTACTCTCCCCCGACCGTGACGAAATCGATGAGCCGTTCCATCGAATTGATGAGCGGGGTCTCGACGTCCTTGTAGCTGCTCACCTCGCGGAGGATGAGTCGCCACATGTCGGCCGGATGGCGCACGCCGAAGGCTTCGCAGACGCCCTCTTTCCAGGGGCGGCCGGGCGGGATGACCGGCCATTTCTTGATGCCGATCCGGTCCGGTTTCACCGCCTGCCAGATGTCGATGTAGGGGTGGCCGGTGACCAGCACGTTCGGGTCCTTGACGGCGGCGACGATGCGGCTCTCCTTGGAGCCGGGCACCAGATGGTCGACGAGCACGCCGAGGCGGCGGTCGCGGCTCGGGCCGAAGGCGTTCACCTCGGCGGCGAGATCGTCGATGCCGTCCAGCGGCTCCACCACGATGCCCTCGATCCGCAGGTCGTCGCCCCAGATCCGCTCGACCAGCGCGGCGTCGTGGATGCCCTCGACCCAGATCCGGCTGGCCTTCGCGACCTGGGCCTTGACGCCGGCGACGGCGATCGAGCCGGACGCGGTGATGCGTCGTTCGGGCGCCTGGGAAACGGCCGGCTTCCGTAACGTCACCGCCTTGCCGTCGAGCAGGAACGCGGCCGGGGTCAGCGGGAAATTGCGCCGCTTGCCGAACCGGTCCTCCAGGACGACCGCACCGAGTTCGAACCCGACGACCGCGCCGCAGAACCCGGAATCGGCGTCCTCGACCACCAGATCCGGCTCGGCGTCCACCTCGGGCACGACTTTCTTCTTGCGCCACTGCGCCTTGAGCACGTCCTCCCCATACATGCAAGGCACGGTAACCCGTGCGTTGGGACACGGCGTTTCTGACGCTCCGGCCGAGACAACCTTCCCGGTGGGCACGTACCCTTGCTCGCATGTCCCCCGCAGCTGATGCGGCTACCCGCACCGCGCGGCGCTCCACCAGGTTCGTGTCCTGGGTTCGCGCCTGGCGCGCCGGGCTCGTGCCCTTCGACGAGCTGGCCGACGAGATCGCCGCCGACGAGGAGCACCTCGTCGCCGACGCCCCCGGCACGTGGACCGATGTGCCGCTGCCGCAGGGGCTGCCCCTGTTCGCCAAGCTCCACCCCGACGACATCCGCCTGGTGCTGCCCGCGCCCGGCGATCCGCGCGGCCTGCCCGGCCCGGGCGAGCTGACCGGCGCGGCGCTGCTGGCCGGCGAGGCCGTGATGACGCCCGCGTTCGGGGTGGTGCCCCAGGTCCGGCAGCACACGTCGGGCTCGGGCGTCGAGTTCGAGACCGTGCTGTGGCGCTTCTTCGGAGTCGACGACCACCGGCCGGTCTTCCAGATGGGCGCGGCCGAGGCCGAGGCCGAGCTGACCCACGCGCTCGGCGAGACCACCGCCCAGCTCACCAAGCTGGACGTCGCGCAGTGGAAGCCCGAGCTGGCCGGGGCGCTGCAGGCGTTGCGGCGCCCGGAGAGCACCGCCACGCTGCCGCCCGGCTTCGACCCGCGGGCGCGCCGGCTGTTCGCCCGGGCCAGCGTTCTCGACCAGGTGCTGGCGCTGGCCGGCACCAACTCGCCCGGCGGCGCCATCAACGGATACGAGGCGCAGCAACGCGATGCGGCGCTGCGGCCGCTGATGTCCGCCTGCCGTCAGGCGCTCGTGGCCGCCTGCAATTCACCGCTGCATGCCTGACCGGTTCGCGCACTGCACGTTCTGCGGCGCGCGGTTCACCCCTGGACAGGCGTGGCCGCGGCGCTGCGGCGCGTGCGGCGAGACCAGCTACCGCAATCCGACGCCGGTGGCGGTGGCCGTGCAGCCGGTCGGTTCCGGTCTGCTGGTGGTGCGGCGCGGCATTCCGCCGGCACGCGACCTGCTGGCGCTGCCGGGCGGTTTCATCGACTACGGCGAGTCGTGGCAGGACGCCACGGTCCGCGAGCTCTTCGAGGAGGTCGGCCTGGCCGCCGACGCCGCCGAGGTTCAACTTTTCGACACGCTCAGCGCCCCGGACGGAACGCTGCTCGTCTTCGGACTCCTGCCGGCCCTCCCCGACGCCGGTGCGCTCCCGCCGTCGGTGCCCAACGACGAAAGTCAGGGCTGGGAGATTTTGTACGGTCCGGCCGAGCTGGGCTTCAGTCTGCACACCGCGGTCGCCAACCGGTACTTCACGGGCTGATCAGCTCGACCGCCACCCGGGCCCGGTCGCCGGGCTCGAGCTTCTGCGCCTTGCGGACCGCCCGCTTCACCGGCAGCACGTAGGTGCCCTGCTTGGCGTCCGGGAAGATCGACGTCCGCCAGACGGTGGTGCCGATCCGCGCCTCGACCCGCACCGCCCCGAAACCGCGGCGCTGCCCGCCGGTCCGGTCCCGGATCTCGTCCGACGCCTCGGCCGGCAGGCTCACGAACGTCCAGCCCTCGTCCGGTCGCGCGTCCCAGATCCAGAGCTCGGCGTCGAATGCGTAATGCATGCCATCAGATTGCCATGTTGTTCACATAAAACGAGTTAGTAATCAGGCCATCGCGGATTGTGGTCTACCCGCCCGGTATGGAATCGTTCGGAGTCGATGTGTCCGGCGGCTACCGGCTGCCCCGGCCGGAGGCCCTGATGACCGAGTTCCTGCTGCTCAAGCCCGCTGCGCCCGAGCAGCTTCCGAGAGACGTGCGCGGCTTCACCGGGCGCTCCGCCGAGCTGGTCCGGCTCGACGCGCTCGCCGACGGCGCGATCGCGCTGCTCACCGGTCCGGCCGGCATCGGCAAGACCGCCCTGGCCGTCCGCTGGGGGCATCGGGCCGCCGAGCGTTTCCCGGACGGGCAGCTCTTCGTCAACCTGCGCGGCTTCGACCACGTCGTGCCGCCGATGGAGCCGGCCGAGGCGCTGCGGCGGCTCCTCACCGCGCTCGGCGTGCCCACCCGGCGGGTCCCGGCCGGGCTGGACGAGCGGGCCGCGCTCTACCGCGCCGAGATGGCCGACCGGCGAGCCCTGGTCGTGCTCGACAACGCCGGCGTCGCCACCCAGGTCCGCCCACTGCTGGCCGCCGCCCGCAACTGCGTGACCGTGGTGACCTGCCGGAACCAGCTGACCGGCCTGATCGTGCGGGAGGGCGCCCAACCGGCCGAGGTGCCTCCGCTGGCCCCGGCCGAGGCCGCCCAGCTGCTCGGCCACCGGCTCGGACCGGACCGGGTGGCCGGCGAGACCCTGGCCGTCGCCGACATGATCGACCGGTGCGCCCGATTACCGCTGGCCCTGTCCCTCGCCGCGGCGCGCGCCGCCGGCCGCCCCCGCCGGCCGCTCGCCGACCTGGTCGGCGAGATCGGGGCGCCGACCGGCTGCGGTCACCCGCACGCCGACGTGCGAGCGGTTTTCGCCTGGTCGTACCGGGCGTTGAGCGCCACCGCGGCCCGGCTCTTCCGGATGCTCGGCCGGCACCCGGCGCACGACCTCACCGCGACCGCGACCGCCGGAATGGCCGGTCTCACCGTCGGTCAGGCCACCGTCCTGCTCGCCGAGTTGGCCCGGGCCGGCCTGCTCAGCGAGTTCGCACCCGGCCGCTACTCGTGCCACGACCTCCTACGGACGTACGCCGCCGAGTTGGCTTCGACGCGGCCGACCCTTTCGTCCGGAACGGCGTAGGCTGAGCGGACCTGCCGGTCTTGATCGTCGGACCCGTGGTGGGAGAACAGATCCGGACCGGAGGCCGCCACCGTGACGAACGCTTGGCGTGGTCCGCAAACAGGTAAAACCGATGACTGCTGTGTCCGTCGTGTCCGAAGCTGAACACCTCGCCCGCGTAGCCCGACTGATCGCTGACCACGGCCCCGACGTCGCCATCCTGTGTGACGCCTTCGTGGCCGGGCCGACCGATGTGCATGGAGCCGGGCTGGCGGTCATGACGCCGCTGGTGCAACAGGTGCGCTACATCAGCGACCAGGTCAGCGCCCAGGTCGAGGAGCTGCAGGTGATGCTCGGCGAGGGCCCCTGCGTCGAGGCGTTCACCCGCCGGCAGCCGGTGCTGGTGTCCGACCTGGACGACCCGCACTGGCTGCGGCACTGGCCGATGTTCGCACCGGCCGCGGTCGGCGCCGGCGCGCGGGCGGTGTTCGCCCTGCCGATGCAGGTCGGCGCGATCTGCGTGGGGGTGGTCGACCTGTACCGGTCGGGCCCCGGTGCGCTGGGCGGCGACGATCTGGCCGAGGCGCTGGCGTTCGCCGACGCGGCCACCGAGCTGCTCCTGGCCGAACACCTGCCCGGCGGTGAGCTGCCCGGCAGTTCCCGGACCTTCTCGCACCGCGCGGTCGTGCACCAGGCCACCGGCATGGTCAGCGCGCAGCTGGGGGTGCCGGTGGCCGACGCGTTCCTGCGGCTGCGGGCCTACGCGTTCGCGGCCGAGCGGGCCCTCGACGAGGTGGCCGGCGAGGTGGTCGGCCGCCGGCTGCGCTTCGACCAGACCGAGGACACCGATGCTGGTGACTAGGCCGACCGGGAGGCACCGGTGAGTACCGGAGAAGAGCACGCTCTGGCGACGGCGTTCGTCGAACTGTCCGACCAGCTTGTCGCCGACTACGACGTGGTGGAGTTCCTGCACCTGCTGACCCGCAGATGCGTGGAACTGCTCGGCGTGCAGGCGGCCGGCATCATGATCAGCGACCGGCGCGGCGCACTGCGGGTGATGGCCTGCTCGTCCGAGCAGGCACACCTGCTGGAGTTGTTCGAGGTGGAGACCGACCAGGGCCCCTGCGTCCAGTGCTACGCCACCGGTGCGCCGGTCGACGCGCCGGATCTCGGCCGGGCCGACCTGCGCTGGCCGGGCTTCGCGGCCCGGGCCCGGGAGGCCGGCTTCCACGCGGTGTACGCGATTCCGGTGCGGCTGCGCGACGAGGTCATCGGTGTGCTCAACCTCTTCGCCGTCCGCCCCGGCCCGCTCTCCGAAACCGCGACGCACGCCGCGCGGGCGATGGCCAACATCACCGCCATCAGCCTGCTGCAGCACCGCGCCGTCGAGTACCGGCAGATCCTCGCCGAGCAACTCCAGTACGCCATGAACAGCCGGGTGGCGATCGAACAGGCCAAGGGGATCCTGGCCGAAAACCTCGGTCTCGACATGGGCGGCGCCTTCGCGGAGCTGCGCCGTTTCGCGGCCCGCATCGGGCGGCGGCTCAGCGACGTCGCCGCGGCCGTCGCCGCCGGCGATTTCGGACCGGCCCTGATCGACCCGGCCGGCCCGCTCCGGGTGCTGCTGGTCCGCCGCTTCTCCGCCGAGACGCTCAGCCGGGTCCGCGCGGCCGTCGGCCAGATCGTCGCCCGGCACGGCCTGCCCGAGGCCCAGACCTGGCAGTTCGTCCTCGCCGTGCACGAGGCCGCCGCCAACGCGGTCCGGCACGGCGGCGGCGGCGGGCAGGTCCTGCTGTGGATGCAGCGCGGCACCCTGAGCGCCGAGATCAGCGACGAGGGCCCCGGCATCCTGGGCGGCCGCGCCGCCGTCCCGACCACCGACCCCGGCACCGTGGTGCGGAGCGGCCGCGGGCTGTGGCTGATCAACCGGGTCTGCCGCGAGCTGGACATCCAGACCGGCACCTCCGGCACCCGCCTGACCATGCACTACCCGCTCGACTCACCGCCGGCCGACCTGGTGGACGACGAATTCGCCTAGTCGATCAGGCCCGCCACGATCAGCTCACCCAGCAGCACCTTGATGGCCGGCGCGCACCGGTGGATCTCGGCCGAGGTGAACCACCCCAGCTCCCCGATCTCGGCCGCCGCCGCCGGTTGGTCGTCGTTCTTCCCGCCGGTGAAACAGATCAGCCGCACCTGGGTGCCCGGCGGCCGGTTGTGCGCCTCCGCCACGATCTCGGTGAACAGCGTCAGATCCGCCGGATCGACCACGAGGCCGACCTCCTCGCGCACCTCCCGCGCCGCCGCCTCCGGGTAGGTCTCCCCCGGCTCGGGTTTCCCGCCCGGCAGATAGAACACGTCGGTGTAGTGCGGCCGCACCACGAGAACCCGCCGGTCCCGCACGCACACCCAGGCCGTCGCCAGAACCTCTTTTCGCACGGCCGCGAGCCTAATGGTCAGTCGCGCACGGTGATCGGGGTGCCCGGGTCAAGCTGCGCGAGCAGGGTCCGCTGGGCGTCCCTGGGCATCCGGACGCACCCGTTGGAGACGTTGCGGCCGAACACCGACGAGCGGTACCAGGCGTGGATGCCGGTGTGCGCGCCGCGCAGCCCGGGCGCGACGGCGTCGCGATCGTCCGGGACGGCGCCGAGCACGAGAGCGTCCAGGCCCGCGTAGACCGAACCGTGCGTGCCGGTCCGGCCGAGCACGAAGGTCCGGCCCAGCGGCGTCGGGGTGCGGTCGGCGCCGATGGCCACGGTCCAGGTTTTTTGCCGTACGCCGTCCCGCAGCCACGTCAAGGTCCGGTCGCCCCGCCGCACGATCAGGTGGTCGCGCAACGTTTTCGCATGCCAGCCGCCGTCCGGCAGCCAGCCGATGCGCCGGTTGACCGACGGCAGCAGGACCGCCGACCAGCCGGGTCTCTTGGCCACGATCGGGACGATCACGGTGACCCCGCGGATCGTCGGCGCGAGGAAGGCCCGCGGTCTGCCACCGGGCGCGTCATAGACGGCGAGTTGGTGCGCCGGGTGCAGCCCTTCCGGGAGGTGGGCTTCGGAAGCCTGGTCGGGATCGGCCGGAAACCCCCGCGGGACATGCAGGTAGCTGATCACCGGCAGATCGTCGGGGGCCGCGGCGGCCGGGAGGATGCGGTCGACGGTCGGGGTGGGTCTCGGCGTCGGCGCCGGGGTGGTCGGCGCGGGCGGCGGCTGGGCAACGGGGGCGACCGGCTCGCGGGTCGCGATCTTGGAGGTGCCGGCCAGCACACAGAAGGCCAGCACCAGCGCCGGCACGGCCCCCGCCCGGCGGGTGCGAACGAGGCTGGGCCCGCGACGCATCCGACCAACTTAGGCGCAGTAGCGGATTTATGTCGGCATTTAGGGCAATTTCCCTCCCAGGGGCTGGATCAGTTCCAGAGAAGCGTCACGCCCAGGTTCGTCGCCATCCAGCTGACGTCGTCGAATTGCTGAGCGGTGAGCACGGCCCGGGCCGTCCGCAGTTCGGCAAGACCGTTCTGCTGGAGCCATCGGGACGGCGAACGATCGATGAGGCCGTCCAGAGCGCCCACGTCGTTGCGCTGCCGTGCGGAACGAATGAAGGCAAGCATCCACGACCGGCGCCGGGAAAGACCTTCGACAATCCCCTGCGCCTCCATCGTGGGTTGCACATCGATCTCCGGCCGAAGGGTGAAGACCGCCAGCGACAGCGCGAAGCCGGGCCGGTGCCGGTCCTGCGACTCCCAGGCCTTCTCGAAAACGCCACTCAGATGGCGCCGAAGCAACGCGCCGGATTGCTGTTCTCCGGCGAGATGGATGAGAGCGACGAGGCTGGACTCGCTGATGTGCCAGAGGTCCCGCCACCCTCCGATCGCCCGGACCAGCGCATTGTCCAGCGCCCTCTCCTCCATGCTTTCCCGGACGAACAGCCGAAGCTCCACCAGGGCGGCCAGATCCGGCCGGCCGAGTGCTTCCTGCATCACGAGGTCCTGAACGAGATATTCGGCCGAGATTCCGGAACCCTGTCGACGCAACTCGGCAAGGGCGGGCGCCAGGAATTGCGACGGCCGATCCTGGAACTCGGCCCGGAGCGCCGCGCCGGCGGCGATCAGGTCGTCGATGGCCAGATGAATCCACTGCGGATCGGTCGATGATTTGGCCCGCACCAGCAGCCGGGCGTCATACCAGGAGAGTCCGGCCAATTCCTCCGCCGACTCCACCCCGGTTAACGGCAGATCGGCGAGAGACGCGGAGCCCTCCGCGGCCTGGACGACCTCCCACGCTGCCTGAGTGATCGGCGCCAGCGCGGGCCCCACGTCATCTCCGCCCGGCAGTGCCGCACGAAGGAGCCACGTATCCGATTCGGTCGTGTCGACGGCCCGCAGCTTGGTCAGCCGGGCGTCGATGAGGTCCCCGAAGAGACTTGCCCGCGTACCCAGCCCTGCCCGCCGTATCGCCAGGTAGAGAGCTTCCAGATCGGCCGGAGCCGCGCCGTGGACGTCGGCCAGGCTCAGCGCCGCGGGCACGTAGGTGAGGTCGTCGCCGAGCGCGCGGCTCTGGATCACCAGCGTCTCGATCCGGGACCGGCTGTTCACCAGGCGGAAGTCGCTGACCGCACGCACCTTGACGGTCGCGCCGTCCACCTCGCACTCGATCATCGGCGCCACGCCCGCGAGGGCCTCCGGCGAGAACCAGCTCCGCCACAGGCTGACGAGCCGCATCCACGGCGTCTCGCCTCCGGTGGCCGGGATCGTCAACGCAAACCCGCTGTGGTCGGAGATCATCGCGCCGGTGAGTACCAGGTTGAGGGTGTAGACGGCCAGGTGGCCCAGGTAGGAGAAGCGGTCGAACGCGGTGGCCGCCGGGCCGTGCACGAACCAGGCGGGCGGCGTCTCACTCAGCACGTCACGCAACTGCTGGGCGATCACCAACTGCAGCGACGACACCGCGCCGGCGCCGGCGCGGTGCGGCAGCCATTCCTGGATCATCCGGAGCACGACCGGGCGGGTGTGCAGGGCAGTGAACGACAGACCGGCGAACCAGAATTCGTGCGGGTTGGCGAGATTTTCCCGTAACGCCGGCAGCAGCACGTCGTCGTCGCGGAGCTTCGACACCAGCGTTGCCTGCTGCAGCAGCCGTCGCACGATGAAATCGGCCGTCAGGAACTCGCCGAACGTGTTGTGCAAAAACTCGAAGGCGGTCGCCACACCGCCCCGGCTACGGGACTCGTGGATGAAGAAGAAGCTGCCCAGCAGCAGATCGGCTTGGCTCAACGCCTCGCCGCCGGAGACCTCGATCTCGCGCCGGGCCCCGAAGTAGTCGATGTCGCGGTCCAGGTCGCTCTGCAGAATGTGCAGGCTACGCCGGTTGAACATGCCGATCGCGGCGACGCCGAGCCGCACCAGATCCTCGTCGACCAGTGACTCGCGCCGGGCGGCCGGCAGCGCCTCGAACTCCCGCCCGCTCTCCCCCTTGGCACGTTCCCGGTGGATGAATCGCCGCAGCAGGCTGTCGTAGAGGATGGTCCGGTCGAGTTGGGAACGGCTGAGCTCGTTCGCGTCGGCATCGTAGATGGCGAGCATGAGCAGCAGCAACGGCTGTTGCGCCAGCTCCACCAGCTGCGCCCGCTGCGGCACCGCGAAGCGCTCGACGTTCGCCTGCGCGAAGTAGGCCGCGTTGGTCCCGTTCCAGATCGCGGTCCACCGGTCGCGACGGTTCTCGTCGAACTCCATCAGACGCAGCACCGTCGTACCGTCCGGGATCGCTGCCTTGTCGATCAGGGTGAGCCGGCTCGTCACCATGATCCGGACCGGGCGTTTCAGACGCATCTCCCGGGTCTGGAACCGCTGAACCTTGTCCAGATAGCCGGCGAACACCTTGCCGGTCGACTGCAGGAGCTCGTCGTAGCCGTCCAGGATGATCAGCGGCGGATTCCCGGCCAGCGCCTTCGCGAAGTCCACCCAGTTGACGTCGTGGCCGGTGTCCTCGCGGATCTGCTCCTCGATCTGCGCCTGGATGTCGGCCTCGGGGTCGATGTCGCGCAACTCCAGCCGGACCGTGTTGAAGGCCGGTGCCGACAGCCGGGCCGCGATCAACTCGGTCAGCAGCGACTTGCCCGACCCCGGGTGGCCGAGGACCAGCAGCGGCGACGCGGCACTGTACGGCGACGCGAAGAAGGCGGTCAGGTATCCGCCGAGGTCGTCGCGGGTGGGCAGGTCCGCCCACAGCGCCTCGTTCTCCAGGTTGACGGCTCGCCCGGAGTACCGGATCACCTGGTAGGCCTGCGGCACGAAAGAAGTCCCCGGATGCGAGCATCAGGTCGAGGTACTGCGCGAAGTAGTACCGCACCGCGCTCTCCGGCAGCCGCCCGAGCGGTTCCGGCGGCGCCGTGATGCCCATCTCGCCGAGCAGTTCCGCCAGCGCAACGGCCATTCCGGAGTACATCTTCCGCCGTTCGGCGGCTTCGTCCAGGAACGACGCGGTCGGGTGGGGCAGCGAGACCGGCGGCAGGTTCGCGTAGCCGGTCTCGTCGCCGAACTCGACGGGTGCGCCGGCCGGAGCTCGCCGGACGATCTCCCGCTGTTGTTCGTCGGTCAGCCGGACCGAACCGAGGAACTTGCCGAGTTCGGCGTCCATGGCGGCGAAGAACGCGGTGTAGGTGATGAGGAAGTGCGCGGCCGCGAGCGCGTCACCGCGGTCGAGGAAGTCGCTCTTGCGCCCGGCGATCTTCCGCGCCAGATCACTTGCCTGCCGGATCATGTCCGACTTCATGTCGAACAGGGCCAGCAACGGCACCGCCGCCGGCCCGAGCACCGCGGGCGAGAGAATCAGCGCGGCCGAGAAGACCCGATCGACCAGGTCCACCCACTTCGCCGAGCCGTCGTCGTCGACCAGCGCCCGCACCGCCGCGTAATCAGCCTCTACCGCCTTCGGACGCTTCACCCGCCAAATGGTGTCAGATCTCGTCGATCAGGTCGGCCACCGAATTGACGATGCGGGATGGGCGGAACGGGTAGCGGTCGATGTCGGCTCGGGCGCTGATGCCGGTCAGGACCAGGATCGTCTCCAGGCCTGCCTCCAGGCCGCACAGGATGTCGGTGTCCATCCGGTCGCCGATCATCGCCGTACTCTCCGAATGGGCCTCGATGGTGTTCAGCGCGGACCGCATCATCATCGGGTTGGGCTTGCCTACGAAGTAGGGGTCCACGCCCGTCGCCTTGGAGATCATCGCCGCCACCGAGCCGGCCGCGGGCAGGGCGCCCTCGTTGGACGGGCCGGTCGCATCCGGGTTGGTGCAGATGAAGCGGGCGCCGCCGTCGATCAGGCGGATGGCCTTGGTGATCGCCTCGAAGCTGTAGGTGCGGGTCTCGCCGAGCACCACGTAGTCGGGGTCGAACTCGGTCAGCACGTAGCCGGCCGCGTGCATCGCCGTGGTCAGGCCGGCCTCGCCGATCACGTACGCCGTGCCGCCGGGGCGCTGGTCGGCCAGGAACTGGGCGGTGGCCAGCGCCGCCGTCCAGATCGACTGCTCGGGGACGTCGAAGCCCATCCGGCCGAGCCGGGCCTGCAGGTCGCGCGGCGTGTAGATCGAGTTGTTGGTGAGGATGAGGAACGGCTTGCCGGACGTCTTCATCCGGTTGACGAACTCGGGCGCGCCCGGAACCGGCACACCCTCGTGGACGAGGACCCCGTCCATGTCGGTGAGCCAGCTCTCGATGGCCTTGCGCTCTTTCATCGCATTTCCTTCTCTCAGCGCCGCTGCGGCGCGGGACAGCAGCCACCGGGGCAGTCGTCCCAGATCGGGAGCGTACCGAGTCGTTCCCGGGCACGCCCCTGGGTCCGTTCCTCGACGAGGTGCCGGACCATCGTGACGAAGCGGGGGTCGATGTTGGGGGTGGCCGCGCGGGCGTAGCCGAGCCCCAGCTTCTGCGCGGTCTCCAGCGCCTCGTTGTCGAGGTCCCAGAGCACCTCGAGGTGATCGGAGACGAACCCGATCGGGCTGACCACCACGTCGGTGACGCCCTGCTCGGCCAGCGCGGCCAGGTGGTCGTTGACGTCCGGTTCGAGCCACGGCACCTGCGGCGGGCCGGAGCGGCTCTGCCAGACCAGGTCGTAGGGCAGATCGGGGGCGGCCGCGGCGGCGACCAGCCGGGCGGTCTCCGCCAGCTGCGCGGTGTAGCGGCCACCGGTCGGGCCGGCCGTCTGCGCCATGCTCACCGGGATGCTGTGCGCGGTGAAGACCACGCGGGTGCCGGCCCGGCGCGACGGTTCCAGCTTTTCCAAGGCTTGCTGTACGGCGTCGACGTGCGGCCCGACGAAGCCGGGATGGTCCCAGAACTGGCGCAGCTTGCTGATCCGCGGGGCGCGCGGGCCGACCGCGGCCCGGGCCCGGTCGATGTCCTCCCAGTACTGCCGGCAGGAGGAGTAACCGCCGTACGCGCTGGTGGCGAGGCCGAGGGCGGAGGTGACACCGTCGTCGCGCATCCGGGCGACAGTGTCCTCCAGCATCGGCTGCCAGTTCCGGTTGCCCCAGTACGTCGGCAGGTCGACGCCGTGGGTCTCGAAGTCGGCGTCGACCGCGGCCAGCAGGTCACGGCACTGCTGGTTGATCGGCGACACGCCGCCGAAGTGCATGTAGTGCTCGGCGACGGCGGCGAGTCGCTCCTCGGGGACACCGCGCCCGCGCACCACGTTGCGCAGGAACGGCATCACATCGTCAGGCTTCTCGGGACCACCGAAGGACAGTAGAACGAACGCGTCGTAGACCACCCGTCCATACTTCCACCGGGTCAGGCACCCAGGGCGTGGTAGCCCCCGTCGACGTGCACAACCTCACCCGTGGTGGCCGGGAACCAGTCGGACAGCAGCGCGCAGACGGCCTTGCCGGCCGCCGACGTGTCGTGCAGGTCCCAGCCGAGCGGAGCGCGGTTGGCCCAGGCGTCCTCGAACTGCTCGAAGCCGGGGATCGACTTGGCGGCCATCGTGCGCAGCGGGCCGGCCGAGACCAGGTTGCTGCGGATGCCCTGCTTGCCGAGGTGCAGCGCGAGGTAGCGGGAGGCGGACTCGAGCCCGGCCTTGGCGACACCCATCCAGTCGTAGACCGGCCACGCCTTGGTGGCGTCGAAGGTCAGGCCGACCACGCCGGAGCCGCGGGTGAGCAGCGGCAGGCAGGCGACCGCGAGCGACTGGTACGAGTAGGTGGAGACCTGCAGCGCCTTGGCCACGTCCTCCCACTGGGCGTTGAGGAACTCGCCGCCGAGCACGCTCTGCGGGCCGAACGCGATCGAGTGGACCACGCCGTCGAGGCCGTCGACGTGCTCGCGCACGTTGCCGGGCAGCGCGGCGAGGTGCTCCGGGTCGGTCACGTCGAGCTCGATGACCGGCGGCGGGGACGGGAGGCGCTTGGCGATGCGCTCGACCAGCGACATCCGGCCGAAGCCGGTCAGCACGACGGTCGCGCCCTGCTCCTGGGCGATCTTCGCCACCGAGAAGGCGATCGAGGCGTCGGTGATCACGCCGGTGACGAGCAGCCGCTTGCCGGCCAGCAGTCCAGACACGGGGTATTCGCTCCTAATATTCGTTTGGGATGACTCAGTGGCCCATGCCGAGGCCGCCGTCGACCGGGATCACGGCGCCGGTGATGTAGGCGGCCGCGTCCGAGGCCAGGAAGGTCACGGCCGCCGCGACCTCGTCGGTGGTGGCGAGCCGGCCCGCCGGGACCGCCTTGATGATCTCGGCCTGGCGCGCCTCGGACAAGGCTGCCGTCATGTCGGTCTCGATGAACCCGGGCGCCACCACGTTCGCGGTGATGTTGCGGCTGCCCAGCTCACGAGTAATGCTGCGGGCGACGCCGACCAGGCCGGCCTTGCTCGCCGCGTAGTTCACCTGACCGGGTCCGCCGTACAGGCCGACCACCGACGAGATGAAGATCATCCGGCCCCACTTGGCCCGGAGCATCTTCGAGCTGGCCCGCTTGGCGACCCGGAACGCGCCGGTCAGGTTGGTGTCGATGACCCGCTCGAACTGCTCGTCGCTCATCCGCAGCAGCAGCGTGTCGTCGGTGATGCCGGCGTTGGCCACCAGCACCTCGACCGGGCCGAGCTCCTTCTCCACCTCGGCGAACGCGGCGTCGACCGCGGCCGAGTCGGTGATGTCGCACTGCACGCCGAACAGGCCCTCGGGTGCGCCGCTGCCCCGGTGCGTCACGGCGACCCGGTCGCCCTGCTTCGCGAACGCCTGCGCGATGGCGAGGCCGATCCCCCGGTTGCCACCGGTCACCAATACCGTGCGAGCCACGACGACACGCTCCTCATACCCAGGTAGGGGGTGCCGGTTGGCACCACGGGGTCACGACGGCCCGGCAACATCGCCGTAACCTGCCCGGATGGAGACTATCGGCCCGCCGATCCGGCGCAATGCCACGGGGCCGCTGCGCAGGCTTCTGACCCGCCGGGAGACGCCCAGGCCGCCGGCCCGGCGACGACTGATGGCGTACGTGCTGCCGCTGGGCCTGCTCGCCCTGGCCGGCCTGGGCCTGGCCGCCGACCGGTACCTCGCCGACAACCGCGTCCTCCCCGGGATCGTGATCGGCATCATCGCGGCCGGCTCGGTGCTGCCGGTGGCGTTCTCCTACCGGCTGCCGATCTGGGCCTGGCGGATCGCGTACCCGATGATGTTCCTGGGCGTGATCAACGCCGCCCCGAAGGAACCGTGGCCGTGGAACACCGTGCAGATCCTCGGTTTCCTGATCGTGCTGGGCCGGCTCGCGGTCACCCAGGAGTCCGGGCTGACCATCTGGGCGACGGCACTGAGCCTGATCCCGGTGTTCCTGTTCGCGAAGGAGACCAACGCCTGGGGCGCGGCGGTGCTGCTGGTGGTGATCGCGGCGATCGGCGACATCATCTACCGGCGCGGCCGCACCGGCGAGTTGCTCGCCGAGAAACTCGCCGAGGAGGAGGAGCTCACCGAGCTGGAGCGGGCGAAACGGGCGGTGCTGGAGGAGCGCACCCGGATCGCCCGGGAGATGCACGACGTGGTCGCCCACCACATGTCGATGATCGCGGTCCGCGCCGAGACCGCCCCCTACCGCCTGCCGGAACTGCCGGCCGACGCCCGGGAGGAGCTGGCCGGCATCGCGGTGGCCGCCCGGGCGGCGCTCACCGACATGCGGCGGCTGCTCGGGGTGCTGCGGGCCGAGCAGGACTCGCCGGAGAAGGCGCCGCAGCCGGGGCTCGCCGACGTGGACCGGCTGGTCACGACCGCACGGGAGGCGGGCGTCGAGGTCGCCTACGAGCGGACCGGCATCGCCGACCTGCCCGGGACGGCCGGGCTCACGGCGTACCGCATCGTGCAGGAAGGCCTGGCCAACGCCGGGCGGCACGCGCCCGGTAAGCCGGTGACCGTCGCGGCTCGCGGCTTTGCCGACCGGCTCGAACTCACCGTGCGCAACGAGCTCGGCGAGGAGCCGGCCGACGCCGGCGGCCACGGGCTGATCGGGATGCGGGAGCGCGTCACACTGCTCGGTGGGACGCTGCACGCCGGGCCGGTCGACGGCGAGTTCGTGGTGCACGCCGTCCTCCCCCTCGAGCCGCGTCATGACCGAGCGAAGCGAGCGTCATGATCGCGCTTTTGGTCCTTCGTTCTTTCGGGAGGAAGCCCCATGATCAAGGTGCTGATCGCGGACGACCAGGCGATGGTCCGGCAGGGGTTCGGCGCGCTGCTCGGCAGCCAGCCGGACATCCTCGTCGTCGGTGACGCGGCGGACGGCGCCGCGGCCGTCAGCCAGGCCCGTGACCTCGCCCCCGACGTGGTGCTGATGGACATCCGGATGCCGGTGATGGACGGCCTCGAAGCGACCCGGCGGATCGGCGCCGGGCCGAAGGTGCTCATCCTCACCACCTTCGACCTGGACGACTACGTGTACGAAGCACTGCGCGCCGGGGCCAGCGGCTTCCTGCTCAAGGACGCGCCCGCCGCCGACCTGATCAACGCGGTCCGGGTGGTGGCGGCGGGCGAGGCCCTGCTCGCGCCGTCGGTGACCCGGCGGCTGATCGCCGAGTTCGCGGCCCGGCCGAACGCGAACCGGCCCCGGCCGGCCGCGCTGAACGCGCTCACCCCGCGGGAGACCGACGTGCTGCGGCTGATCGCGCGCGGCCGGTCCAATCAGGAGATCGCCGAGGAGCTGGTGGTGGCCGAGCAGACGGTGAAGTCGCACATCGGACGGATCCTGGCCAAACTCAACCTGCGCGACCGGGCCCAGGCGGTCGTCTTCGCCTACGAGACCGGGCTCGTCATACCTGGGTAGCACCGTCGAAGGTGGTCCGCGGGGTGACGACCGCGGGGGCTTTCCGGCCGGACTCTGCGGCCCATGCGAATCCTCCCGAGCGTCCTGGCCCTGACCCTCCTGCTGCCGATCCCGGTCTCCGCGCCACCCGCGGCCGCCGCCGCCGGGCCTGCCCACCTGCCGGCCTTCACCGAGGCCTACCGGGAGACCGCGGTGCGGATGCTCGCCACCGGCTGCCCGTACGCGACGTGGGCCGCGCAGGGCCGGCACTTCCTCTTCTTCGACCCGGCCGGCGACGGGCGGGCCGCCGAGGTGTTCGGCAACCTGGCCACCGCGTCCCGGATCGCGATCCTGGTGCCGGGGGTGGACACCACCCTCGCCGACTTCGACCGCGGCCTCGGCGGGGTCGCCCGGCGCGCCCCCGGCGTCCAGGGCCGCACCCTCTACCAGCAGCTCAGCAAGCGGGACCGGGACGTCGCGGTGATCTCCTGGCTCGGCTACGACCCGCCGGAGGGGGTCGGGCCGGCCGCCGCCACCTACGGCCGGGCCCGGGCCGGCGCCGCCCTCCTCCGGCAGTTCGTCCGCGACGTCACCGCGCAGCGGCCGGCGGCCGCGGTAACCCTGATCGGCCACAGCTACGGCTCGCTGGTCGTCGGGCTGGCCGCGAAGGACCTTCCCGAGGTGCACGATCTGATCGCGCTCGGCTCGCCCGGCATGGGCGCCGGCCGGGCCGCCGATCTCGGCGGCGCGCGGGTCTGGTCGGCGCTGGCCCCGCACGATTGGATCCGCCGTATCCCGCAGATCCGACTCTTCGGTCTCGGCCTCGGAAAACGGCCGTCGTCCCCCGGGTTCGGCGCGTTTGCGCTGCCCACCGACGGTGTGGCCGGGCACGATTTCTACCTCACCGAGGGCAGCGCGACCCTGCGGGCGGTCACCGATGTCGTCCTCTCGGGTGGTCCTGGCCACGACCGGGCAGGCCACGTTTCTTAAGCGACAATTAAGGGGTACAGTCTCCGACGGCCCGACTGCACGACTACTTCTGGAGGTGATCGCTGTGCGAGATAGCGATCCTCCTAGTCGTGGCCGGGTCCGCCGTCAGCGTTCCTGACCGCTGACGCGCTTCCCGCCCCGCATCCCCGGACACACCGCTTCACCGCGGTGTTGCCGACCCTGTCGTGTGCGCCGCGACGCCGGGATGCGCGGGTGCCGGCCGCGACGTGATCTGCGCGCTTCCATCGCCAGTCACCGAGCGGAAGTTGTCTGCCATGAAGAACTTCATCGCCCCCCTGAGCTTCACCCTCGCCGCCGCCTGGGTCGTCGTGCTGTTCGTGCTCGTGCACAGCAACCCGTAAAGCCCTCAGGTCACGGCAACCGTGACGTCCACAACAGACTCAACGCGGCCGCCACCAGGCCGAACAGCAGGGCCACCCCCGCGTACCACTGGGTGACCTCGCGCGACTCGACCCGGTGGCCGATCGAGCTGCCCATGTCCTCGTAGACCTTCTTCAGCTCGCCGAGCGAGGCCGCCTCGTAGTAGTAGCCCTCGGTCGACTCGGCCAGCTGCTGCAGGGACTGCCGGTCCACCGGGACCAGCTTGTTCTCGCCCTGGATGTTGACCACACCGGTGTCGGTGCCGAACGCGATCGTCGACACCGGCACGTTCGCCGCCTCGGCCGCCGTCGCCGCGTCCTCGGTCGACCGGCCCGACGTGCGGTAGCCGTCGGAGAGCAGGACGATCCGGGCCGGCGGGGCACCGTTGGCGCCGTCCGACGGCACGGTACGGATCGCGTCGAGCGAGGTGAACACCGCCTCCCCGGTCGCGGTCGCCTCGGCCAGGGTCAGCCCGTCGATGCCGGCGATCACCTCGGAGCGGTCCTTGGTCGGCGACACCAGCACGTTCGCCGCCTTCGCGAACGACACCAGGCCCAGGTTGTAGGTGACCGGCAGCTCGTTCACGAACGCCTTGGCCGCCTCCTGCGCGGCCTCCAGGCGGTTCGGGGCCACGTCGTCGGCGTCCATCGACAGCGACACGTCGATCGCCAGCATGACGGTGGCCCGTTCGAGCGGCTCCTGCTTGTCGACCGACGGGCGGGCCAGCGCCGCCCCCAGCAGGAACAGGCTCAGCAGGAACGCCACCGCCGACACGTGCCGCCGCCAGCCCAGCCCCTTGGGGGCGAGGGTGCGCAGCAGGTCGACGTTCGTGAAGCGCATCGCGTAGGTGCGGCGCCGGAACTGCCGCCACACGTACACGCCGGCCATGGCGAGGACGGGCAGCACGGCCAGCAGCCACCAGGGCTCCAGAAAACGGATCATCGGGTGGTCCCCCGGGTGCGTGCGTGTCGCTGGGCGGCCACGAAACGGACCATGTCCAGCAACCAGTCGGTATCGGTGCGCAGGCGCAGATGGGCGGCGCCGGCCGCGCGCAGCGCACGGGCGATCTCGCCGCGCTGCTCGGCCGCCGCCTCCGCGTAGCGCTCGCGCAGTGTGGCGTCGGAGGTCTGCACCTCGTGCAGCTCGCCGGTCTCCGGGTCGGTGAGAGCGAGCACGCCCACGTCGGGCAGCTCCAGCTCGCGCGGGTCGACCACCTCGATGGCCAGCACGTCGTGCCGCACCCCGAGCTTGCGGACCGGGCGCGACCAGCCGTCCACCGGCGCCATGAAGTCACTGATGACCACGGCGACGCCACGGCGGCGCGGTGGCCGGTTGAGCAGATCGATCAGCTCGCCCAGGTCGGCGCGGCCGGGGCGGACCTCGGTGCGGGCGATCGTCCGCAGCAGGCCCTGCGCCTCCTTACGGCCCGGCCGGGCCGGGAGCCGCACCACCGGCGGGTGGGTGGGCTCGGCGGCTTTCCGGCGGCCCTTTTTGAGTACGCCACTGCCGGTGCCCACCACCGCGCCGATCCGGTTGCCCCCGCGGACGGTCAGGTGCGCCATCGCGGCGGCGGCCGCGATCACCAGGTCACGCTTGAGCCACTGGGCGGTGCCGAAGTCGAGGCTGGCCGACAGGTCGACCGCCATCCACGTCTCCAGCTCGCGGTCGGCGACCGTGCGCCGCACGTGCGGCTGGGTGGTGCGGGCGGTGACCGGCCAGTCCATCCGGCGCACGTCGTCGCCCGGGCGGTACTCCCGGGACTCACCGGCCTCGGTGCCCGGGCCGGGCAGCAGACCGGCGTAGTCGCCCTGCAACAGGCCGTCGAGCTTGCGGGTGACCAGCAACTGCAGCCGGCCGAGCACCGCCTCGGCGCGGGCCGCGCCCTCCAGCGCCGGTGCCTCGATGCCCGGCCCTAAAGCTGAGCCGGCCATCCGCCACCTGCCTGGGGACCGGCGCCCACCGGGGCCGCCATGGGCGGGACACCGTTGGGCGAGGTGCCCTGCCGGGATGCCACCGACGGCATCGGAACGCTCTGCATGATCCGGGCGACGATGTGGTCGGCCGGGATGTCGTCGGCCAGCGCGTCGTAGCTGAGCACCAGCCGGTGCCGCAGGATGTCCGGCGCGATGTCCTGCAGGTCCTGCGGCAGCGCGTAGTCGCGGCCGCGCAGCAGCGCCAGGGCCCGGGTGGCCCGGACGATGCCCAGCGATGCCCGGGGGCTCGCACCGTACTGGATCAGCTGCGCCACGTCCGGCATGCCGTGCTGGGCCGGGGCGCGGGTCGCCAGGACCAGCCGGACCGTGTAGTCGACCAGGGCGTTGTGCACGAACACCTGGTCGGCGCGGCGCTGCAGGCCGAGCAGATCCTCCGGGGTGAAGACCGTCTTCGGCTCGGGCGCGCTCACGCCCATCCGGTAGACGATCTCGCGTTCCTCGGCGTCGGTCGGATAGCCGACCAGGATCTTCATCAGGAACCGGTCGCGCTGGGCCTCGGGCAGCGGGTAGACGCCCTCCTGCTCGATCGGGTTCTGCGTCGCCATCACCAGGAACGGGTCGGGCACCTCGTGGGTCTGCCCGCCGATCGACACCTGGTGCTCGGCCATCACCTCGAGCAGCGCCGACTGCACCTTCGCCGGGGCGCGGTTGATCTCGTCGGCGAGCAGGAAGTTGACGAACACCGGGCCGAGCTCGACGTCGAACTTCTCGTTCGACTGGCGGTAGATCCGGGTGCCGACGATGTCGGCCGGGACCAGGTCGGGGGTGAACTGGACGCGGGAGAAGGTGCCGCCCACGACCTTGGCGAGGGTCTCCACCGCGAGGGTCTTGGCCACGCCGGGGACGCCTTCGAGCAGGCAGTGGCCGCGCGCGAGCAGCGCGACGAACATCCGCTCGACCATCCGGTCCTGGCCGACGATCACCCGTTTGACCTCGAACATGGCGCGTTCCAGCTGGGACGCGTCCTGGGACGGGGGCACGGGTACGGGTGCGCCGTTGGAGCTCGGCCCGCTGAAACTCGGGTCGGAATCGGGCATGTGTGGCTGGGCCACCGGTCCTCCACAGCGGTCGCGGCTTGAAGCTGCTATCTAACCCTGCCGGCGCCAAGCCGACGAACAAGACTTACACGACCCACCTGAAAGCGCGCTCGGTGTAGGCGTAATACGCGCTGTGGCCGGTCACCCGCCATGGCCCGCTCGTGTCGATCTTTCTGCGCGATGCGCCGGAACGGGCACCCGAGGCGGGAGGATGCGCATCCACGAGAACCGTGTAACATTCGATCCGTCGCCGGGCGACTTCCCCCGTGGTCGCCCGGCGCTCAAGCCTAGGAGCCCCCGGTCCGCAAAAAGCGCGGACCGGGGGCTTTCGCCATTCCTGCTCCGGGGCCGAGCCCCGGACACCCCACGGTGCCGGGGTGGGCCCGGGTGGGCGCCTACGCTTGCCGGGTGGTCGAGGAATTGAAGCCCCAGTGTTCCGCCAAGGGATGTCGTGCGGCTGCTTCGTGGGCTTTGCGGTGGAACAATCCGAAGCTGCATACGGCCGATTACCGGAAGACCTGGCTGGCCTGTGAGCAGCACCGGGAGTCGCTCGGTGAGTTCCTGTCGCTTCGCGGATTCCTGCGCGAAGTGACGCCCTTCGGTGCGATCTCCTAGGCTTGCGGGGTGACCGAGCCGTCCGCGCCCGACGCACTGACCCCCTGGCCCGACACCGTCGACTGGCGCCCGGTGTCGCCCAAGCTGATCACAGTGGAACTGATCACCCGCGTCGTCTGGGTCGTCGTGCTCCTCGCCGGCCTCGGCATCGGCTGGTTCTTCGCCCCGCACTGGACGTGGGGTGCCGGCATGGCGGCCGTCGTCGTCTACGGCGTCTGGCGGTCCATCGTCACCGTCCGGGCCGTGCACGCCTGGGGCTACGCCGAGCGCGACCAGGACCTGCTCGTCCGGCACGGCCTGCTGATCCGGCGGCTGTCCATCGTCCCGTACGCCCGGATGCAGTTCGTGGACGTCACCGCCGGCCCGCTCGAACGCGCGTTCGGGCTGGCCACCGTCCAGTTGCACACCGCCTCCGCGGCCAGCGACGCCCGGGTGCCGGGCCTCCCGCCGGCCGAGGCGTCCCGGCTGCGCGACCGGCTCACCGCCCTCGGCGAGGACCGGGCCGAGGGGTTGTGAGCACCGCCCCGCCCCAGGAGGCAGCGGACGAGCCCCGACGCCGGCTCCACCCGCTGAGCCCGATCCTGCACGGCGCCAAGAGCATCGCCGTGGTGGTGGCCGCCCTTTCCTGGCAGACCCTCTCCCAGGTCGGTCTGGAGCGCTTCGCGCTGGTCGTGCTGGTGCTCGCGGTCGGCGTGGTGATCTTCTCGCTGGTCGGCTGGCTGACCACCGGCTACCACGTGGTCGGCCGGGAGCTGCGCATCTCCGACGGCCTGATCTGGCGCCGCAACCGGGCCATCCCGCTCGAACGCCTGCAGGCCGTCGAGCTCCGCCGGCCGCTGCTCGCCCAGCTCACCGGGCTCGCCGAGCTCCGCCTCGAGGTGGTCGGCGGCGGCAAGACCGAGGCGCCGCTGGCCTACCTGACCGTCCGGGACGCGGCCGCCCTGCGCGAACGCCTGCTCGCGCTCGCCGGGCGTACACCCGCGGGGGAAGCGCAGGCGGACGCCGGACCGCAGGCCGCGGCAACCGCCGCGACCACCCTCGAACGCCCGCTGCTCCGGGTCGCCAACCGGGACCTGGTGGTCAGCCAGCTGCTCACCCCGCAGGCGATCTTCCTGCCGGTCGGCATCGCGTTCGTGGTCATGCAGTTCGTGCTCGAGGCGCAGTGGACCTTCATCGGCATCGCCAGCACGTTCACCGCGATGGCCGGTGTGCTGCTGCAGCCGGTGCGGCGGGTTCTGCAGGACTGGGATTTCCGGCTCGCTCGGGACCAGGGCGGGCGGCTGGTGGTGCGCTACGGGCTGCTCGAGACGCGCAGCCAGATCGTGCCGCTCAAGCGGGTGCAGTCGGTCGGGGTCACCTGGCCGCTGCTGTGGCGCGGGCAGAAGTGGCTGCACCTGCGGCTGGACATCGCCGGGTATGCGGGCGAGCCCGGCCGGGACAGCAAACGGTCCGACCGGCTGCTCCCGGTCGGCGACTTCACCACCGCCCGGGGTCTGGTGTGGGAGGTCCTGCCCGGGGTGGACCTCGCGATGCTCGCCACCTCGCCGCCGCCGGCCCGGGCCCGCTGGCTGCACCCGTTCGCGCTGCGCTACTTCGGCGCCGGGCTGACCCCCGAGGTGTTCGTGACCAGGTGGGGGCTGGTCACCCGGGAGGTGAGCCTGGTGCCGTACGCCCGGCTGCAGAGCGTCCGGGTCATGCAGGGACCGCTGCAGCGGTGGCTGGGGCTGGCCACGGTGTACGCGGACACCGCCGGCGGCCGCTCCGGCCAGGCCCGCGACCGGGATCTGGCCGAGGCGTGGGCGCTCGCCGAGCAGCTCGCCGTCCGCGCCCGGATCGCCCGCGGGCCGATCGTGACCGCTCCCCCCGCGTCGCCGACGTTCTGGCAGCCGCCGGTGCGGCCGTAAGCTCAGCGCATGGAGCTTCCGGAGTTCGCCCCCGGTCTCAGCGCCCGGGTGGAGTTGACCGTCACCGACGCCGACACGGCCCAGTCGCACGGGTCCGGTGACGTGCCGGTGCTCGGCACGCCGCGGGTTCTCGCGCTGGCCGAGGCCGCCACGGTGGCCGCCACCGCCCGGCAGATGCCGGGCGGGATCACCACGGTCGGGGTCCGGGCCGAGGTGGAACACCGGGCGCCCACCCCGGTCGGCCGGCTGGTCACCGCCCTGGCCACGCTCACCAAAGTGGACGGGCGCCGGCTCACCTTCGAGGTCGTCCTGCGCGACGGCGAGGACCTGATCGCCGAGGTCCGGGTCGAGCGGATGATGCTCGACCGGCAGCGCTTCATCGCCCGCGCCCAGGGCGAGTCCTAGACCAGGGCTCCCCACCGGGCGGTCAGGTCCTCGTTGGTCGGCATCGCGGTCGCGCCGCCCTGGCGCTCGCACACCAGGCCGGCCACCGCCAGGGCGAAGCGCACGTTGCTCTGCCAGCCCGCCAGGCCGGGCGGGAAGCCGGTGGACAGCAGCCGGCTGATCAGGGCGCCCATCACCGAGTCGCCGGCGCCGGTGGCGTCGACCGCGTCGACCTTCGGCGCGGTCAGCATGGCGGTGCCGTCCTCGGCCGCCACGAACGCGCCCCTGGCCCCCCAGGTGACCACGACCGCCTTGGCGCCGAGCTTGCGGATGTGCTCGGCCGCGGCCGGCGGCTCGGCACCGTCGTAGAGCACGGCCGCGTCGGCGGAGCTCAGCTTGACCAGGTCGGCGGTGGCGAAGAACTCCTCGACCATGGTGCGGACGGTGTCCAGGGCGGCGGCGTCCGGCAGCAGGGTCGGGCGGATGTTCGGGTCGAAGACCCGCAGCGGCCCCGGGACCTGCCAGGCGGCCCGGGCCGCGTTCCGGAACGGCTCCCGCAGCAGGCAGATCGAGCCGGTGTAGAGCACGTCGGCCGCGGCGATCTCGGCGGTGTTCAGGTCGCCCGGTTCGAGCAGCGCGTACGACGGGGGCTCGCCGTAGAACGTGAAGGTCGGCTCGGCCCCCTCGAACGTCGTCACCGCGAGCGTGGTCGGGACCGGCACCCGCTTGACGCCGTGGATGTTCACGCCGGCCGTGCGCAGGAACGCGGACAGCCGGTCGCCGAGGATGTCGTTGCTGAGCGACCCGACGTAGCGCACGTCGCCGCCGAGGCGGGTGGCGCCGACCGAGACGTTCAGCGGCCCACCGCCGATGGCCTGCCGGTAGATCAATTCGCCGCTCAGATCGGACTCCAGCAGATCGACCAGAGCCTCCCCGAGCACCACCGCGTAACCCATGCCGACCCCTCTCGCCGCGCCGGATCTCAGCCTTACGCCCCGATCCGTTCCGCGCCAGTTTTCTGCCCTGGTCGAAGAGCGATAAGTGCGTATTTGGCATTATTTGGCCATGTTGACCCACGCTCTCGCTCTCGCCCTTCCGCTCACCATGATCACCGGCGCCGGCCCGGTCGTCGCGAGCGGGACGTTCCAGCCGTTCACCGCCGGCGCCACGGCGGTCACCTACGACCCGGCGGCGGTTCCGGCCGGCGCGACGGCTCAGCTCTCGATCATCAAGACCGGATACGAGACTTCGGTACGGCTGGTCGTCACCGGGCTGGTCGGCGGCCGGATGTACGGCGCGCACCTGCACACCGCGCCGTGCACCGCGGTCCCGGCCGAGGCCGGCCCGCACTACCAGAACCACCCGGACCCGGTCTCCCCCTCGTCGAACCCGGTCTACGCCAACCCGCGCAACGAGATCTGGCTGGACTTCACCGCCGACGCCACCGGGGCCGCCACGTCCTCGGCCAGCCACGGCTGGAGCTTCCGCGCGACCGAGCCGCCGCGCTCGGTGGTCCTGCACGCCGAGCACACCCACACCGCGCCCGGCCAGGCCGGCACGGCCGGCCCCCGACTGGCCTGCCTGACCCTGCCGGCCTGACCCACCCACTCCGCCGCAGCGTGCGCTACGGCCGCTCGCCGCGGCCGGTCGCGTGCGGCAGCCGCCGGAGGCGGGGTTCGCGACAGTGCGGTCGGGGCGTTGTGGGGCGTACTCTCCGCAGCTTTTGATCTTGACGTAGACGCGGTCTCCTTGTTGTCGGGGGTAGGCGGTAACGTCGGGGGCGGATCGAATAACGGGAGGCACGATGGCCGAGAAGAGCGCGGCGGCGCCCAAGACCGAGTCGCATGACCCGGATTTTCCGGAGGCGTTTCTGCAGTTCATGCGCAAGGGGTGGCGGGATGAGGAGCTGACCGTCGCGCCGCGGGCCGAGGTGCCCAACTACGAGAAGCGCCGGGCCGACCTGTCGTCGGCGTTCCCCGGCGAGACCCTGATCATTCCCAGCGGCAATGAGAAGGTCCGGAGCAATGACACGGAATACCCCTTTCGTCCCGGTAGTGACTTCTTCTACCTGACCGGCGACCGCGATCCGGACAGCGTCCTGGTGCTGCACCCGACCGGCAGCGGGCACGAGGCCGTGCTCTTCACGCACCAGCGCAACTCCAAGGACACCGACGCGTTCTTCCGCAGCCGCAACGGCGAGCTGTGGGTCGGGCGCACGCACACCCTCAGCGAGAAGTCCACCGAGCTCGGCCTGCAGACCGCGCCGCTCGGGGCGCTCGGTTCGGTGCTGGCCGGCTCCGCTCCGGGGCGCACCCGGGTGCTGCGCGGCTTCGACGCGAACGTCGACCGGGCGATCCTGGCCTACGAGCCGGACAAGGAGAAGCCGCGCGACCGCGAGCTCGCCTGGACCCTGTCCGAGCTGAAGCTGGTCAAGGACGAGTGGGAGATCACCCAGCTGCAGGACGCGATCGACGCGACCGTGCGCGGGTTCGAGGATGTCGCGCGCGTCCTGCCGGCCGACCGGGCGGTCAAGGAGCGCCTGCTCGAGGGCGTGTTCGGCCTGCGGGCGCGGCACGACGGCAACGACGTCGGCTACGGGTCGATCGTGGGCGCCGGCGCGCACGCGACGATCCTGCACTGGGTGCGCAACACCGGCGTCACCACGCCCGGCGACCTGCTCCTGATGGACATGGGCGTCGAGGGCCACAACTTCTACACCGCCGACGTCACCCGGACGGTCCCGGTCAACGGCGTCTTCACGCCGCTGCAGCGGCAGGTCTACGACATCGTGCACCAGTCCCAGCAGGCCGGGATGGACGCGATCCGCCCCGGCGTGGAATACCGGCACATCCACCGCACCTGCATGCGGGTGCTCGCCGAGGGCCTGCACGACCTGGGCCTGCTGCCGGTGAGCGTCGACGAGGCGATGGACGAGAAGAGCACCGTCTACCGCCGGTGGACGCTGCACGGCTTCGGCCACATGCTCGGCATCGACGTGCACGACTGCTCGAATGCCCGCAACGAGAACTACCGGGACGGAAATCTGGCCGAGGGCTACGTGCTGACCGTCGAGCCGGGCCTCTACTTCCAGCCGGAGGACGAGCTGGTGCCGGCCGAGCTGCGCGGCGTCGGCGTGCGCATCGAGGACGACGTGCTCGTCACCGCCGACGGCTACCGGAACCTGTCCGCCGGGCTGCCGCGCTCGTCGGCCGACGTGGAGGCGTGGATGGCCGCACAGCGCGAAGCCGGGCCACGCCTGCCGGAGTGACCCTCTTTCAGGAATTCCACACGTCGTAGTCGGAGACGGCGAAGCATTCCTTGCTGTCGTCGGCCTTGATGACGACCGAGATCGGGTGGCCGTTGACGGCGTCGTAGGTGGACTTCACCGCGGCGCCGTCGTCGATCGCCGTCCGGGCCATCGTCATCAGCTCGGCCAGTGTCGGGACGTCGATCTCCTCGCCGTCCTGGCCGGCCGCCGGGCCCAGGTCAACGTTCGCGCTCGGGGACGCCACCGTGGAGGATCCGAGCCGCTTCGCCGACTCCACATCGCCGGATTTCACGACCACGTTGTACCGCCCGAGCGGGGCCTTCGCGTCGCAGCCGCGGGTCAGCGTGTAGCTGTACTGGAAGGGCTCCGCGAACACCGGCGCCTTGTCGGCCGAGACCGGCTTCGGGGCCGGCGAGGCGGACGCCGAGGCGCCGTTCCACGTCGGGGTCTCGGCGTGCGACGAGCACCCGCCGACGAGCGCCATCAGGGCCAATCCGCCGACGATCACACCGAGCCGCACCACTGCCTCCACCGCGAGTTTTTCCACGTGCGGCGCAATGTAGCGCAGCCAAGCTTGCGATTGCCTGTCGGCCGCGATTTCGGGCAGAAATGCACGTATGTCCGGATATCGTAGCGGGGTGCACAGGCGGACCTTTGTTCTCGGCGGGATCGGCGCGGTGGTCGCACCCCGGTCCGGCTTCGCGGCGTACCCGTTCTCGCTCGGCGTCGCCTCCGGGGAGCCGGCGCCGAACACCGTGGTCCTGTGGACCCGGCTGGCGCCGGCGCCGCTGGATGAGGACGGGCACGGCGGGATGCCGCCCGGCGACGTCACCGTCGATTGGCAGGTGTCCGCCACCGCCACCTTCGCCGCTCTCGTGTCGTCCGGCACCGCCGTCGCCCGCCACGACAGCGCGCACGCGGTGCACGTGATCGCGGGCGGCCTCGCCCCGGACGCCGAGTACTACTACCGCTTCCGCGCGCAGGGGCACATCTCGCCGGTCGGCCGCACCCGCACCGCTCCCCTGCCCCAGGCGGCCGGCCGGGACCTGACGATGCTGTTCGCCTCGTGCGCGAACTTCGAGGCCGGCTATTTCACCGCCTACCGGCGGATGGCCGAGGAAATGCCGGGCCTGATCCTGCACCTGGGCGACTACCTCTACGAGGGCGCCGGCAAGCCCGGGCACGTGCGGCAGCACCTCGGCCCGGAGATCCTCGACCTGGCCGCCTACCGCCGCCGGTACGGGCAGTACAAGACCGATCCGGACCTGCAGGCCGCGCACGCCAGCGCGCCGTGGCTGGCGGTGCCGGACGACCACGACGTCGAGGACGACTGGGCCGGGCCGCACCGGCTCGACGACTTCCCGCCGCTGACCGCCGCGCAGTGGACCGCCCGGCGCGCCGCGGCCTACCGCGCCTACTACGAGCACCTGCCGCTGCGGCCCCGCTCGACGCCGGCCGGCACCGCCATGCGGCTGTACCGGCGGGTGCCGTGGGGCCGGCTGGCCACCTTCCACATGCTCGACACCCGCCAGTTCCGCGACCCGCAGGCGTGCGGCGGCCGGTGGAAGGTCTGCGCCGACGCGGATCTGCCCGCCCGCAGCCTGCCCGGCGCCGCCCAGGAGGCCTGGCTGCTCGACGGTCTCGCCCAGCACCGGGGCACCTGGGACGTGCTCGGCCAGCAGGTGTTCTTCGCCGATCAGCGCAACGCGTTCGGCTCCGGCAACATGGACGCGTGGGACGGCTACCGGGCCAGCCGGGACCGCCTGCAGCGCGGCTGGGTCGATCGCCGGGTGCGCAACCCGCTGGTGCTGACCGGGGACATCCACACCGCGTGGGCCAACGACCTCAAGGCCGACTACGACGATCCGCGCTCGCCGACCGTCGGCACCGAGCTGGTCTGCACGTCGATCACCTCGCGCGGGGACGGGTCGGCGGCGACCGCGGTGCCGACCGCCGACGTCAACCCGCACCTGAAGTTCTACTCGGACCGGCGCGGCTACGTGCGCACGACGATCACGCCGGCGGCGGTCCGGGCCGACTTCCGCGGGGTGGACGCGGTCAGCACGCCGGGCGCGGCCGTCCGGACCGTCGCGTCCTTCGCGATCCTCGACGGCCGGCCCGGAGTGCAGCGCCTTTAGAGATCGGCGACGAACACCGCCACCGACCGGGCCGGGACGGTCAGCACGCCATCGGCGCCGGCGGTGGCCGTGCGCAGCAGCGGGTCGGCCGAGGCGACCTGGTCGGGGTGCGGTTTCAGGTCGACGCCGGCCAGCATCGGCACCGCCTGGGTGGTGGGGTGCTCGGTGGCGTTGAAGACGGTCACGACCGAGCGCCAGCGCGGGTCGAGGCCGGTGCCGTCGAGGCACATGACGATCACGCCCGGGGACTCGCCCGGGCCGCCCAGCGGGAACTCCAGGCGGCGCTGCACCTCCTCGGCGGTCGGCAGCCCGAAGACCGGCGACGAGCGGCGGATGCGCAGCAGCTCGCGGTAGCGCTCGGCGGTCATCGCGATCAGCTCCGGCGACGGGACCAGCGACGGCTCGGCCAGCAGCGGGCGGGCGAAGTGCCACTTGTCCTCGTTGTCGCGGGCCGGCGGCAGGCCGATGCCGAAGCCGTTGCCGTGGGCCGGGTTCCAGCGGATCTGGTTGAACCAGTCGCCCGAGTCGAACGAGTTGCGGTCGAGCGACTTGGACCGCAGGCGCTCGCTGCCCAGCGCCATGAAGCCGATGCCCTGGCTCAGGACGACCATCGACAGGGCGAGGATCTGCAGCCGGGCGCGGTCGACCGGGGCGGTGTCGAGCGGCAGCTTGAAGGCGAGCGCGTCGTAGAGGATCTCGTTGTCGTGGGCGTCCACATAGTTGATCGTCTCGGCCGGGGTCAGCGCGTAACCGCTGGGTGAGCCGTTGTAGTCGATCTGGGCGCCGCTCTGCTCGGCGCCGGTGTGGGTGACGAACCGGTAGGTCGACAGGGCGCCGGACAGGCCCACCTTGAGCCGGTCGTGCACGGGCAGCGGGGTGTGCGCGCCGAGGCCGCTGGCGAACCCGCGCTCGGTCGGGTCGCCGAACGAGCCGCCGCCGCGGACCGCGTCGCGCAGCCGATCGTTGAACGTGCCGATGCCGGTGCCGGCCATGTTGACCTGGGTGGCCTGGGCGAAGCGGGCGTCGTACGCCACCTCGCCGAAGTTCCAGCCCTCGCCGTACAGGTAGATGTCCGGTCCGTCCGGCAGGTGGTCGAGCGCGACCCGGACCTCGAGGATGTTGGCCCGCGGGTGGTGGCCCATCAGGTCGAAGCGGAAGCCGTCGACCTTGTACTCCCGGGCCCAGGTGACGATCGAGTCGACCACGAGCCGGCCCATCATCAGGTGCTCGGTCGCGGTGTTGGGGCAGCAGGTGGAGTCGGCGGTGCTGCCGTCGGCCAGCTGCCGGTGGTAATAGCCCGGCACCACCCGGTCGAGGACGCTGAGCCGGTGCAGCCCGTCCTCCATGGCGTGGTTGTAGACCACGTCCATGACGACCCGCAGACCGGCGTCGTTGAGTGCGGCCACCATCTTGCGGAACTCGAGGATCCGGGCCGGCCCGGACGGGTCGGTGCTGAAACTGCCCTCGGGGGCGGTGTAGTGCCACGGGTCGTAGCCCCAGTTGAAGCCGTCCCGCTCGGCGACCGCCATCACCGCGTTCTGCTGCTCCGCCGAGTCGGGCGGGAAGGACGCCAGGTCGCAGGCGGGCAGCAGCTGGTCGGCGCGGCGGTCGGGCACGGTCGCGAAGTCGAACGCGGGCAGCAGGTGCAGGTGGGTGAGGCCGGCGTCGGCGAGCGACCGCAGGTGCCGCATGCTGACCGACCCGGAGCGGGTGAACGCCGCGTAGGTCCCCCGCTCGGCGGCGGGCAGCGAGTGGTCGAAGATCGAGAACTCGCGGATGGAGACCTCGGCGATCTGCATCCGGGCGGGCGGGACGGCGGGCGGCTTGCCGAGCGCATCCCAGCCGGGCGGGATCAGCTCGGGGTCGGCCAGGTCGACCAGCAGGCTGTGGGTCGAGTCGGCGGCCAGGCCGACCGAGTAGGGGTCGGTGACGCTGGTGGTGACGATCCGCTGGGCGGCCGGGTGCCACACCTCGACCCGAAACCGGTAGTAGCGGCCCAGCCATTTGCGCTTGCCGGCGATCGACCAGACGCCGGTGAGGGCGTCCCGGTCCATCGGCAGCACCTTGGCCTCCTCGCCGGGCGCCCGGAACAGCTCCAGCTCGACCGTGCGGGCGGTGGGCGCCCACACCGACAGCTGCGGCCGGTCGTCGGTCATCACCACGCCCAGCTCGGCGTCGGCGGCGTCGGCGTAGAGGTCGTCGAGGACGCCGGGCAGCTGCACGCCGGTGATCGCGGTGACCGTGCCCTCGGCGTCCCGGCCGACCGCCAGGACCTGGCCGCGCAGAAGGTAGCCGAGGGCGGCGTCGCCCAGCTCGCGCACCGAGAACGCCCGGTAGGCGCGCAGATGCGGGAAGCGCCGGCTCTGCGCCTGGAACAGCCCGCCGGGCCGCGGGGTGAGCGGCAGCGTGGTGAACTCGCCGGTCAGCTCGTCGCCGCCGCGCCGGGCGGTGCCGCCGGCCGACGCGACGAGGGTGAACGTGGCGGCCCGCGCGGCAAAACTCTCGGGCAGCGCGATCGTGGTGCGGTCGAGGAAGACGGCCAGCTGGCGGGCCGGGTCGAGCTCGGGGCCGAGGGTGCCCAGATCGGGGCGGACCGGCGCGGCGGTGCCGGCCAGCATCCACACCTCGCGGCTGACGGTGAGGTCGAGCCGCTGGTCGTCGGGCAGGTCCTTGGTGTCGCCGCGGTGCAGCACGAAGCGCAGGCCGGCCGCGTCGGGCCGGACCGGCACCCGGAAGACCGCCCCGAACGCGTCGTAGGTGGCCGGGTGGATCGGGCGGTCCCAGACCGGCTTCTTCGGGGTGCCCTCCCAGGCGTGCAGGCCCCAGCCGGCGTAGTCGCCGCCCGGCCGGCGGTAGTGGATCACCACGTCGTCACCGTCGGCGGCGGGCACCGGGGTCGGTGGCTCGGTGTAGATGCCCGGGTCGCCCGGGCGCAGCCAGATCTCCGGGGTGACCGCCGGGTCGATGTGCCGGTCCTCCGGGACGTCCTTGGCGCCGGCGTGGTCGACCAGCACGAAGCCGACGTGGTGGGCGTCGTCGGCCAGCCGCACCCAGGCGAACCGGCCGTAGGCGTCCTCACCGGCAAAAGGGGAGCCACCCGGATAACCCGCGTCCTGCCCCGGTGCGAGATCGCCCCACGCGTGCAGCCACCAGGCGCCGTACTCCCCGTCGGGGCGGGTGTAGTGCACGACCAGCCACTGCGGGCGGCTGCGGGCGGAGGGTGGCGCGGTGGGCGCGATCTCGATCGTCGTCACCGGATCATCCTCGCACCGGGATACGACGTTTTCAGTGCGTCGAGATCACCGTGGTGATCCGAGGCCCGTTCGCGTCCATCCGCAGCAGGTAGTGGAAATGTCCGCCGGAGAGCGCGTTGCCGCCGCTGTCCAGATACTCCCAGGCCACCGCCACCATGGTCAGCGCCGGCGACAGCTGCTGCACGTCGAGCAGCTGCGCGTGGGCGGCCACCACCTGCTGCTCGCGGTAGGTCGGCGCGGCCCCCAGGAAGGAGAGCGCGACCGCGGCCGGCGAGGTGAACGTGAAGCTGTAGGAGTCGGCCACCACCATGCCCGGCAGGGCGTAGCAGCCGGCCACCCCGGCGACATCGCCGGTGGTCAACGCAGCGCCGTAGTGGTCGAAGAAGTCCGTCAGGTCGGCCAGATCGATCGGAGTCTTCACAGATTCGCGTGTGCCCTTTCCAACACAGGGGTAAACGCGAGGTGCCCTCATTGGCTAACGTGGCGGACTTGACCGGCCACGGAAGGGCCCGCGAATCAGCATGAAGGTGCTTTTCCTCATCAACGATGCCTTCGGCATCGGAGGAACGATCAAGACGACGTTCAATCTGGGCGCCGCGCTTGCCGCGCGCGGGCACGACATCGAGGTGCTCAGCACCGTACGCCGGCGGGACGTGCCGCAGATGCCGGTCGACCCGGCGATCCGGCTGATGTCGCTGGCCGAGATCCGCCCGGGCCACCCGGACCACGTGCGCGACGCACCCGGCCGGGGCAAACCGGCCCGGGTCTACCCGAAGTCCGACTTCAAGTCGATGGACTACGACCGGTACGTGGAGCACCGCTACCGGGACTACCTGCGGGGCTCCGACGCCGACGTGGTGATCGCGACCCGGCCCGGCCTGATCGCGTACGCCGCGAAGTTCGCGCCCCGGCACATGGTGCGCATCGGCCAGGAGCACCTGGTCCGCGGCCAGCACCGCAAGGCCCTGCGCGACCTGATGCCGAAATACCTGCGCAAGCTCGACGCGTTCGTCACGGTGTCCGCCCGCGACGCCGAGGACTACCGCGAGCACCTGCGCCTACGGCGTACCCGCCTGCTCTTCATCCCGAACGGCATTCCGGCACCCACCGTGCCCCCGTCGCACGGGCGAGCGAAGCTCGTGGTGGCGGCCGGCCGCCTGGTCCCCAGCAAGCGGTACGACGTGCTGATCCGCGCCTTCGCCAAGGTCATCGCCGAGCGCCCGGACTGGCAGCTGCGGATCTACGGCGACGGCAAGGAGACGCCGAAGCTGCGCGCGCTGGTGCTGGAGCTCGGGCTGCACAACCACGTGCGGATGATGGGCCAGTTCTCGCCGATCGAGCCGGAGTGGGCGAAGGGCGCGATCGCCGCGGTCTCCGCCGATCGCGAGCCGTTCGGCATGACCCTGGTCGAGGCGATGCGCTGCGGCGTGCCGGTGGTCAGCACGGACGCGCCGCACGGGCCCGGCGAGATCCTGAAGCACGGCGTGGACGGCCTGCTCACCCCGGTCGGCGACGCGGACGCGATGGGCGACGCCCTGCTCCGGCTGATCAACGACGAGGAGCTGCGGCGGTCGATGGCCACCGCCGCGCTGGCCAATGCGGCCCGATACGACCCGGCGCCGATCGCCGAGCAGTACGAACACCTTTTTCAGGAGCTTTCGGGCGGCAAGCGCCGATCGTGGCGCCGCTACCCGCCGATCACCGTGCTCGGCCCGGCCACCTCGGTCGCCCAGCCGATGCTCGACTGGAACGGCATCGACCCACTGCCGGACGGCTTCACCATCAGCCCCGACAAGGAGGGCGTCAACCGCATCGAGGACGCCGAGGGCAAGCCGGTGCTGGCCGGCCTGCGCGACACCCGTGACCTGGTCGACGGCCCGATCGGGTCACGGATCCGGCTGCCGTTCCGCAATGCCGACGGCACGATGGCGGTGCGCATCTGGGATCAGCCGGTCTACGCCGAGGTCGGCGACGTCGACGCCGACACGGACGGCATTCACCTGACCGGCCGGCTCTTCGGCGCGATGTTCGACTCGCCGGCCCTGGAGGCACACGACGGGACGGAGTCCCGTGAGCTGACGGTGACGACCGACGGTCCCGCCTTCCGGGCCTCGGTCCCCGCCCTGCCCGCCGGCACCTGGACCCTCCGACTCCGCCATGCCGCCGCCGCGACCCCCGTGACCCTGGGAAGATTCCGTGACGACATCGTCGACAAGCGGGTCGCGTTCGTGCTGCCGGCCGCCACCGTGGGTGGGGTAAAGCTGCAACCTGGCTATACGGAGAGTAACGACTTCACGATCCGCGCGACATCCTGACCCCGCCTTGCGCGGGCTTACAAGACGGACGTACGGTTTACGGGAAACGTGAACCGAGAGTTAGGTTTACCTAACTCCGGGAGCGCCCGTATCGGTGCGAAAGACTTTGACCGACAGTCGCTGGGTGTGAAGGAGATGACGTGGCCAGCCTCGACACCTTTGGTGCGAAGAGCGAGCTACGCGTCGGAGACGCGAGCTACGAGATTTTCACGATCGACAAGGTCGAGGGGCATGACCGCCTGCCCTACTCCTTGAAGATCCTGCTGGAGAACCTGCTGCGGACCGAGGACGGCGCCAACATCACGGCCGACCACATCCGCGCCCTCGGCGGCTGGGACCAGACCGCCGACCCCAGCGTCGAGATCCAGTTCACCCCGGCGCGGGTCCTGATGCAGGACTTCACCGGTGTTCCCTGCGTGGTCGACCTGGCCACCATGCGCGAGGCCGTGAAGGAACTGGGCGGTGACCCCACCAAGGTCAACCCGCTCGCGCCGGCCGAGTTGGTCATCGACCACTCCGTCATCGCCGACCTGTTCGGTCGCGCGGACGCCTTCGCCCGCAACGTCGAGCTGGAGTACCAGCGGAACCGCGAGCGCTACCAGTTCCTGCGCTGGGGCCAGACCGCGTTCAACGAGTTCAAGGTCGTCCCGCCCGGCACCGGCATCGTGCACCAGGTCAACATCGAGTATTTGGCCCGCACGATCATGGAGCGGAACGGCCAGGCCTACCCCGACACGGTCGTCGGCACCGACTCGCACACCACCATGGTCAACGGCCTGGGCGTGCTGGGCTGGGGCGTCGGCGGCATCGAGGCCGAGGCCGCCATGCTGGGCCAGCCGGTCAGCATGCTGATCCCGCGGGTGGTCGGCTTCAAGCTGTCCGGCGAGATGCCGGCCGGCACCACCGCCACCGACCTGGTGCTCACCATCACCGAGATGCTCCGCGAGCACGGCGTGGTCAGCAAGTTCGTCGAGTTCTACGGCCCCGGCGTCACCGCCGTGCCGCTGGCGAACCGGGCCACCATCGGCAACATGTCGCCGGAGTACGGCTCGACCGCCGCGATCTTCCCGATCGACGACGAGACGATCAAGTACCTTCGTCTCACTGGGCGGAGTGACGCCCAGGTCGCGCTGGTCGAGGCGTACGCGAAGCGGCAGGGCCTCTGGCTCGACCCGAACGCCGAGCCGGACTTCTCGGAGAAGCTCGAGCTCGACCTGTCGACGATCGTCCCGTCGCTGGCCGGCCCGAAGCGCCCGCAGGACCGGGTCCCGCTCGACCGGGCCAAGAGCATGTTCCGCGACGCGCTCGGCAACTACGTCCAGGCGTCCGGCCCGGCCGACGAGGCCAGCGAGGAGTCCTTCCCGGCCAGCGACGCTCCGGCCAACCACGCCGACTCGGCGGCCGACAAGCCGCACGTCTTCTCGGCGGCCACCGGCGCCACCGGCCGGGTGTCCAAGCCGACCCGGGTGGTCGGCGAGGACGGCACCGAGTTCGAGCTGGACCACGGCTTCGTCGGCATCGCCGCCATCACGTCCTGCACCAACACGTCCAACCCGCAGGTCATGATCGGTGCGGCGCTGCTCGCGCGGAACGCCGTCGACCGGGGCCTGAACCGCAAGCCGTGGGTCAAGACGACCCTGGCCCCGGGCTCCAAGGTGGTCATGGACTACTACGAGCGGGCCGGCCTGACGCCCTACCTCGACAAGCTCGGCTTCAACCTGGTCGGCTACGGCTGCACCACCTGCATCGGCAACTCCGGCCCGCTGCCCGAGGAGATCTCGGCCGCGGTCAACGAGGCCGACCTCACCGCGGTCAGCGTGCTCTCCGGCAACCGCAACTTCGAGGGCCGGATCAACCCCGACATCAAGATGAACTACCTGGCCTCGCCGCCGCTGGTGGTCGCGTACGCGCTGGCCGGCACGATGGACCTGGACATCACCACCGAGCCGCTCGGCATCGGCTCGGACGGCCAGCCGGTCTTCCTCGCCGACATCTGGCCCAGCGCCAAGGAGATCGACGACACCATCGCCGCGGCGATCGGTGCGACCGGCTTCGCCACCGCCTACCAGGACGTCTTCGCCGGCGACGAGCAGTGGCAGTCGCTGCCCACCCCGGAGGGCAAGACCTTCGACTGGGCCGACGACTCGACCTACGTCCGTAAGCCTCCGTACTTCGAGGGCATGCAGGCGTCGCCGTCGCCGGTCGTGGACATCAGCGGCGCCCGGGTGCTGGCCAAGCTGGGTGACTCGGTGACCACCGACCACATCTCGCCGGCCAGCTCGATCAAGGCCGACTCCCCCGCCGGTAAATACCTCGCCGACCACGGCGTCCCGCGGCACGAGTTCAACAGCTACGGCTCCCGCCGCGGCAACCACGAGGTCATGATCCGCGGCACGTTCGCCAACATCCGGCTGCGCAACCAGCTGGTGCCGGGCGTCGAGGGCGGGTTCACGGTCAACCACCTGACCGGCGACCAGTCGACGATCTACGACGCGTCGGTGGCCTACCAGGAGGCGGGCATCCCGCTGGTCATCCTGGCCGGCAAGGAGTACGGCTCGGGCTCGTCGCGCGACTGGGCGGCCAAGGGCACCATGCTCCTGGGCGTGCGCGCGGTCATCGCCGAGAGCTACGAGCGCATCCACCGCTCCAACCTCATCGGCATGGGCGTGCTGCCGTTGCAGTTCCCGCCCAAGACCAGCGCCGAGTCGCTGGGCCTGTCCGGCACCGAGACCTTCACCATCACCGGCGTGACCGCGCTGAACGACGGCGAGATCCCGGGCACGGTCAAGGTCCGCACCGACACCGGCGTCGAGTTCGACGCCGACGTGCGCATCGACACCCCCGGCGAGGCGGACTACTACCGCAACGGCGGCATCCTGCAGTACGTCCTGCGCAAGATGATCAACAGCTGATCACCGCGTGGACGCCCCGCTCCCGGAGGTTCGGGGGCGGGGCGTTCCGCGTCCCGGGCGGCGGGCCGGGGTCCACCAATTCAGTCGGCCGAGCAGGGCCATCGTGGCCGGCACGAGCAGCCCGCGAATGACGGTGGCATCCACCGCGATGGCCACCGCCAGCCCCAGCCCGATCATCTTCACCACCGGCGCCGAGCTCAGCACGAAGCCGGCGAAGACACACACCATGATCAGCGCGGCCGAGGTGATCACGACGCCGGTGCCGGCCAGCCCGTCGCGCACCGAGCGCGCGTTGTCCCCGGTGCGCACCCACGACTCGCGCACCGCGGTCAACAGGAACACCTCGTAGTCCATGGACAGCCCGAAGAGCAGCGCGAACAGCATCATCGGCACGTACGCCTCGATCGGCACCGGCCCGTCGAGCCCGGTCCAGGTGACCCCCCACCCCCACTGGAACACCGCGGTCAGCACCCCGTAGGCGGCCCCCACCGACAGCAGATTCATCAGGGCGGCTTTCGCCGCGACGACCGGGGCACGGAAGGCGGCGAACACCAGCAGGGCGCTGAGCAGAACCACCAGCCCGATGACGTACGGCATCCGTGCGCCGACCCGGTCCGCGAGTTCCCCGCGAATGGCGGTCTGCCCGGTGACGGCGACGGTGAGCCCGGCCACGTGCAGGTCGTCGAGCCGATCGACGGTCGCCAGGGTGGCCGGGTCGCTGGGCGCGGTGGCCGGCAGCACGCGTACCGAGGCGACCAGCCCGTCCCCGGCCAGCCGGACCGGCTGCACCGAGGCGACTCCGGCGGTGCCGGCCACCGCAGCGGTCAGCGCGGTGAGCCGCGAATCGGCCGTGGTGGCCGCCGGGCCGGTGAGCTCGGCCACCACGGTGATCGGCCCGTTCATGCCCGGCCCGAACGCCGCGGCCATCGCGTCGTACCCGGCCCGGGTGTCCGAGCCGGCCGGGTCGTCGCCCGCGTCGGTCTGCCCGAGCGTCATCGCGGTGGCCGGCGCGGCCAGCGCGAGCAGCAGGACGGTGCTGGTCAGGGCGTAGCGCCAGGGCCGCCGGGTGACCCGGTCGGCCAGCCTCCCCCAGAGCGACGGCCGGTCCCGCACCCGCGGCGCGGCGATCCGCGGCCCGAGCAGCGTGAGCAGGGCCGGCAGGAGGGTGGTGGCGGCGGCGACCGCGACCAGGACCACGAGGCCGGACGTCCAGCCGAGCGTGGCCAGGATCGGCACACCCGCCACCGCCAGCCCGCCCAGCGCCACGATCACGGTGCCACCGGCGAAGACGATCGCGCTGCCGGAGGAAGCCACCGTCCCGGCGATCGCCGCCGGCCGTGCGGTCCCGGCGGCGAGTAACGCCCGGTAGCGGGTGATCAGGAACAGCGCGTAGTCGATGCCGACGCCGAGCCCGATCATCGTGCCGAGCGTGGTCGCCACCGAGGGGATCCCGGTGAGGTGCCCGGCGAGACCGATGGCGCCGACCCCGCAGACGAGCGTGATGATCGCGGTCACCAGCGGCAGGCTCGCCGCGATCAGCCCGCCGAACGCCACCACCAGCACGACCAGCGCCACCACGAGGCCGATGGCCTCGCTGCGCCCGGTGTCGCTCTCCGGCCGGGCGAGCGCCCCGGCCGGCAGCGTCTCGATCCCGCCGGTGGCCGCCGCGTCCATCACGTCGCCGGTCAGCGCGGGCGTGACGGCCCGCGGCCCGAGATCGAACTGCACGTCCACGTACCCGGTGCGGCCGTCGGCGCTGAGCACCGGCTTCGCCACCGCGGCGACGTGCTCGACCTCGGTGATCCGCTGCGCGGCGGCGGCGACGGCCGCGGTGTCCAGCGGCGGGCCGGCCGACCGGAACAGCACCTGCCCGGTGGCGTTCTGCGATCCGGTGAAGTGCGCTTCGAGCAGGTCCCGCCCGTGTTGCGCGGCGGACCCGGGCAGCGCGGCGTCCTCGTCGGTGACCCGCCCGAAGGTGAGCACCAGCCCGGCCACGGTGACCGCGACGAGCAGCCAGGCCGCCACCACCAGCCAGGGCCGCCGGGCGCTGAACCCACCGATCCGGCCCATCACCGAGTGCAGCGGGCCCTCTTCGATCGTGCTCACGTGGTCGTACCTCCGCAGGTCTTGCCGTGGTGTCCGGTGGTCCGGTCGAGGTGCAGATCGGTGCCGGCGACGACGACCCGCAGGCCGTCCGGGGTCGCGGTGACCGACCGGTAAGTGAGTCCGGCGGGGAGGGCCGGCAGGTCGACCGTGCGCTGCTCGGCCGCCGCCGCGGGCAGCCGGGAGGCCGGGACGCGCAGCCCGAGGGAGGAGAGTTCGACCTCGGCGGGCGTGATCGCGAGCCGGTTGCCGGTGAGCGCGAGGTCGGCGTAGACGGTGGCCGCGAAGCTCAGCCCGCGCACCGTGACGTCCGCCTGCACGACCAGCCGCCGGGCGCCATCGGCGCCGACGATCCGCAGGTCGCCGCTCTCCTTCGCGCCGAGAGCGCCGAGGCCGGCCAGCGCGCTGTACGGCACCGTCGCGTCGGCCGTCATCGAACCGGCGGTGGCACCGTCGCCGGCCAGGCGCACCCGCCGGGCGTCGACCGCGAGGTGTCCGACGGCCACCTTGGGCAGGTGCAGGTCGTCGGCGGTCACCCGGATCTCGCCGAACGAGCCGCCGGCCAGCTGGGTCAGCGCCGGAAAACCGGCGAGCCGCACGTCGGGGGCGGTGGCCAGGCCGGCCGCGCACTGCAGTCGCGCGGCGAGGCGATGTTCGATGGTGGTGGCCGCGATCCGGTCGGCGGCGATCGGCAGCAGGACCACGGCCGCCACCGCCGCACCGATGATCACTTGTCGTCGTCTGGGCACCCGGTCGATGGAACCGGCCGCGGATGCCTACCCGATGCGAGAAAGATGAGAGTTCGTCAAGAACCCGGCAGCGTGAACCACACGGTCGAACCGTCGATGCCGACCGCGCCGCCGTGCGCGTGCACCACGTCGGCCACGATCGCCAGACCGAGGCCGGCACCACCGCCGGCCGACCGGCCCGGGTCGGCCCGCCAGAACCGCTCGAACGCGTGCGCGGCCGCCGCCGGGTCCATCCCGGGCCCCTCGTCGGCGACCTCCACCCGTACCCCGGCCGGAGCCGGCGTGACGCGGACCCGGGCCGGCGACCCGGGCGGTGTGTGGGCCCGGACGTTGGCCAGGAGGTTGGCCAGCACCTGGCGCAACGCGTCCTCGTCGCCGGTGACCAGGCACTCGGCCGGGGTTTCCGCGGTCAGCGGGCGGTCCGGCTCGACCGCGGCGGCGTCCGCCACCGCGTCGGTCGCCAGCCGGCTCAGATCGACCGGCTCGCGGCGGGCCGGTGGCGAGGCATCCAGCCGGGCCAGGTAGAGCAACGAGTTGACCAGCGACCCCATCCGGGTCGCCTCCTCCTCGAGCCGGCGCAGCACGTCCGGCCGTTCCCGGGTGTCCACCACACCGGTCCGGATGAGCTGCAGATATCCCTGGATCGAGGTGATCGGGGTGCGCAGTTCGTGGGAGGCGTCGGCGACGAACGACCGCATCCGGTTCTCGGAGCGCTCCCGGGCGGCGAGCGCGCCCTGGATCCGGGAGAGCATCCCGTTGATCGCGGCGGTGAGCCGGCCCACCTCGGTGCGCGGGCGGCCCGGGGCCGGCACCCGCCGGTCGAGCCGGCCGTCGGCGAGATCGGTGGCGGCGGCCGCGATCTCGTCGAGCGGGCGCAGCCGGTGGCGCACCAGCAGCCGGGCGATGAGGGTGAGCAGGACCAGCACCACCAGTGAGGTGGCCCCGGCGACCAGCAGCAGCCGGCGGACGGTGTCCCGCAGCGGCTGCAGGGAGAGGGCGACCAGGAGGGTGTAGTCGCCGTCGTGGGTGACGACGGCCCGGTAACCGGCCACGTTCTGCGGGACTCCGGTGTCCCGGGCCTGCTCCAGCAGGGGTTTCGCGGGCAGCGGAGCGCCGGAGACGACCCGGACCGTACCGGCCGCCGCGCTCCGGAGCTCGATCACGTAGTCGGTGACCGAGACGACCTGGCGGATCGCCTCGCCGCGCAGCTCCGGGTTGCCGACCAGCATCGCGGTGCGCGAGCGGGCCAGCTCGGCGGCCGCGGCCAGCTGCTCGTCGGTGCGGTTCAGCAGGTACTGCCGCAGGCCGAGCACGGCGGTGGCGGTGACGATGAGCAGGGCGGCCGCGGTCAGGGCGGCCACCACCAGCACCAGCGAGCGGCGCAGCGTCAAGGCTTCGCTTCCCGCAGGGCGTAGCCGAAGCCCCGGTGCGTGACCAGCAGCGGCGGGCCGAGCCGGTCCAGCTTGCGGCGCAGGTAGCCGACGTAGGTGTCGACCACGTTGGAGCCTGCTTCCACGTCGTACTCCCAGACGGCCCGCAGGATCTGTGGCCGGGACAGCACCCGGCCGGGGTTCTGCAGGAAGTAGCGCAGCAGCTTGAGCTCGGTGGGCGACAGCTGCAGGGGCGCGCCGGCCCGTCGTACGTCGAGGGTGTCCGGGTCGAGCTCCAGATCGGCGTAGCGCAGCATCCGATCGGCGACCGGGGCCGCCCCGGCCCGGCGCAGCACCGCCCGCACCCGGGCCAGCAGCACGTCGACGTCGAACGGCTTGGTGATCCAGTCGTCCCCGCCGTAGGTGAGCCCGGCGATGACGTCCTCCCGGGCGTCCCGGGCCGTCAGGAACACCACCGCCGGCCCGTCGAGCTGCCGGCACACGTCCCGGCCGTCCCCGTCGGGCAGCATGACGTCGAGCAGCACCAGGTCGGGCCGGCACTCGGCGGCGCGGGCGAGGGCCTCGGCCGCCGTGCCGGCCGTGTCGACCGCGAAGCCGTGGAAGCGCAGCACGGTGGCGAGCATGTCGACGATGTTGGGCTGGTCGTCGACGACGAGGATGTGGGTCATCGCGTTCATCACAGCACGGCTGGATGAGAGTCGGATGAGAGTCCGTGCCGCGGGTGAATAGGCTTCGGGAATGGATGACAACACGGTGCTGGGCAAAATCCACGGCCTGGTGGATGAGGAACACAAGCTGCGTGGGCAGCTGGGCCGCGGCGAGATCACCTCGGACGAGGAGCACACCCGCCTCAAGGAGCTCGAAGAGGCGCTGGACCAGTGCTGGGACCTGCTGCGCCGGCGCCGGGCGGCCCGCGAGGTGGGCAACAACCCGGACGCCGAGCAGGCCCACAGCGTCACCGAGGTCGAGGGCTACTTCCAGTGACCCGCGGTCGCGGCCGCCGGGTTCTCGGCGGCCGCGGTCCGGGGCGTCTCATTTGAGCCCCGCCTCGTAGAGCAGGCGCTCGAGCAGCTCGTCGGCGTCCACCCGCAGACCGCGCTGGGTGAACCAGCCCGCCACGTTGCGCACGTCGCGGGCGATGAAGTCGGCACCCTGCGGGTTGGCGACCACGTCGACGATCTGCGGCAGGTCGATGAGCACCAGCCGGCCGTCGTGCACGAGGGTGTTGTAGGGCGACAGGTCGCCGTGCGCCACCTGCGCGCGGGCCAGCACGCTCAGCGCGTCGGTCATCTGCTGCCAGAGGTCGGCCAGCTGATCGGGCGCGGCCCGCACCTGGGCGAGCCGGGGTGCCGCCTCGCCGGTCGCCCAGTCGCCGATGAACTCCAGCATCACCTCGGTGCCGATGAGCTGCACCGGGTACGGCACCCGGACCAGCCCGCTCGCCTGCCCGATCTCCCAGAGGTGGGAGAGCGCGCCGAACTCGGCGATCGCCCACTGCCCGGCGATCATCTCCTTGCCGAAGGACGACCGGTTGGCCATCGCCCGCATCTCGCGGGATCGGCGCACCCGGCGGCCCTCGAGGTAGCCGGCGTCGCGGTGGAACATGCGATGGTCGCCGTCGCGGTAGCGCTTGGCGGCCAGCATGCTGACCTTGCCGGTGCCCGGCACGTGCCGCCGGACCAGGAAGACGTCGGCCTCTTTGCCGGTCTTCAGCATGCCCAGCTCGTCGTCGACCGCACCGTGCTCGGTGCGGACCCACTCGGGCCGGGGTTCGGGACCGTGCAGGGCGCCGTCCCAGGTGGACCAGTTGTCACCGGTCTCGGGTAGATCGGGGTCCTCGGCGAGCTTCGGCTCGAGCCGGCCCCGCTTCAGAAAGGTGGAATCGTCGTCGTCGAACTTGCGCCGGCCACGGCGCATCGTGTCTTCGTGCTCTCGCACTGGAGGATCTCCTCGAAAAAGAAAGAAGGCTTAAGACGCTGGGCAGCAGTCATCACAAAGACAGCCACGAGGTCTCACCCCCTTCTTTTCCGGTCCAACTCAGGTGCGGCGCCAACTTTGCCGGGTCGAAAACCGCGGCGCAACCGATTTAATTGGGCGCCGCCATGATCGCCGACAAGCCCTGGATCACGTTGCCCACGACGCGGGTCGGGGCGAACCGGTTGTCCATCCAGTCCCGCCCACGGTGCAGCCACACGCTGGGCAGGCCCATCGCGGCGGCGCCGCCGATGTCCGCCTCCGGGCTGTCGCCGACCACCCAGGCCCCGTTCAGCCGCATCCGCACCCGCTGGGCGGCGAGCGCGAAGATGCGCGGGTTGGGCTTGCTCACCCCGGCCTGCTCGGAAATCACCCAATCGGCGACGTAGCGGTCGAGCCCGGTGCGCCGGATCCGGCTGTCCTGCCGGTCGGTCTGCCCGTTGGTGACCACCACCGGGACCAGGCCGGCGTCGGCCGCGATCTGCAGCGCGCAGCCCACCATCGGGTCGAGTCGCTCGAACGCGAGCGGCCCCTCGTGCAGCTCCTCGAGGAGATCGATCGAGGGAATCGTGAGCCGGTAGCGGTCGCGGATCGCGTCGGCCACGTCCCACCGCTGGGTCAAACCGTCGGCATCAACGGAGAGTAACCAGTCGAGATCGTCCTGTGGTGCCCCGATCTCATCCAGGAAGCCCTTCGCCCACAGCCTGAACGCACCGCTGCGGTCAAGCAGGGTGTCGTCGAGAGCCATCAGGACGAGAGGCACCCGCGCACTTTACGTGAGCGAGGACGGAAGCGAACAGTCCAGGACTGTTAACAACTTCCGCCCGGGATGGTGGATTTCGCATCATCCGGTCGGGGTGTCCGGCGTCTCCTCCAAGACGTACGTACGGATTGCATAAGAAAGCGCCTGCGTGACACGATCCATGACGTGCCCCGAGTGAGTCAGGACCAGCTGGAGGCGAGACGCCACGAGATCCTCGCGGCGGCCCGCGACTGCTTCGCGCGGTTCGGCTACGAGGGCGCCACGGTCCGCCGCCTGGAGGATGCCACCGGGCTGTCCCGTGGCGCGATTTTCCACCATTTTCGCGACAAGGAGTCGCTCTTCCTGGCCGTGGCGGAGGATGACGCCGCCGCGATGGTCGAGACGGTGGCCCGCAACGGCCTCGTCCAGGTGATGCGCGACCTGCTCGGCCGGGCCGCCGGCAACAGCGACGGCGACACCGCCGGCTGGCTCGGCACCCAGCTCGAGGTGTCCCGCCGGCTGCGCACCGACCCCCAGTTCGCCAAGCGCTGGGCCGAGCGGGCGGCCGCCATCGCCGACGCCACCCGCGACCGCCTGCAGCGCCAGCGCGACGCCGGGGTGCTGCGCGACGACGTGCCGGTCGAGGTGCTCACCCAGTTCCTCGAGCTCGCCTACGACGGCCTTGTCCTCCACCTGGCCACCGGCCGCCCGCCCGGCGAGCTGAGCCGGGTCCTCGATGTGGTCGAAGAGGCGGTACGGCGCGGCTGATCCATGGCATTGCATGCGCCTGCACAATGAGGCCATGCAGGACACCTGGGGGATTCCCGGCCCGGTCTTCATCCGCCTCTACGTCGTGGCCCTGGTCATCCTCGCGGTGGGTTATGCGATCCACCGCCGGAGGAGCTTCAAGGGCACGCCCGACCCGCTGATCGGCAACCTCGGCCCGCAGCAGGTCGCCTTCCTCAACGGCGGCGACCGCCTGGCCATCTACGCCGCGCTCGGCGGCCTGCGCGCGGCCGGCCTGATCGGCACCGGCCCGCAGCACACCCTGGTCCAGACCGGCCCGCTGACGGCCGGGGTCACCCCGCTCGACGCCGCCATCCACAACGCGGCCGGCCGGCAGGCCCGCTCCCGCGACCTCGGCGCCGACCAGTGGGTGCGCTCGTCGCTCGACCAGCTCCGCGAGGGCCTGGAGCGGCGCGGCCTGGCGGTCAGCCGGTCCGCGCTGCGGGCGCTGAAGCTCTGGTCGTTCGGGGCCGGCGCGCTGCTGGTCATCGGCGTCCTGCGGGCCATCGCCGGGATGGACAACAACAAGCCGATCGGCTTCCTCGCGTTCGCGATGTTCGGCACGGTGATCCTGCTCGTGGTGATCTCGAAGACCTCGCGGACCGCCACCATCGCCGCCCAGAAGGGCATGACCGAGCTGCGCAGCCGGCACAGTCACCTGTCGCCGCAGCACTCGCCGGCCTACGCCACCTACGGCGCCGCCGGTGCGGCCATGGGCGTGGCCCTCTACGGCGCCGCCTCGCTGTACTCGATGGACCCGGCGTTCGCGGCCGAGGCGGAGATCCAGCGGGCCGCCGCGGCCGGCGGCAGCAGCGGCGGCGACTCCACCAGCTACTCGTGCAGCAGCAGCAGCTCGTGCAGCAGCAGTTCGTCCTGCGGCGGCGGCAGCTCCTGCGGCGGCGGGGGCGGTTGCGGTGGCTGACGTCGAGTACGGCGTCGGCATCGGCTGGCGCCCGGAGATCTCCGGTTTCGTCGCCGAACTGCCCGGCCTGCGCTTCGCCGAGGTGGTCGCCGAGTCGGTGCACGCCCACGGCGACCTGCCGGCCGGCCTGTCCGAGCTGCTCGAACGCGGCGTCACGGTCATCCCGCACGGGGTGCGGCTGGGCCTCGGCGGCGCCGAGGCGGTCGACCCGGATCGGGTGCGGCACCTGGCCACGGTCGCCGAACGGGTCGGTGCGCCGCTGGTCAGCGAGCACATCGCGTTCGTCCGGGCGGGCGGGGTCGAGGCCGGTCATCTGCTGCCGCTGCCGCGCAGCCGGGACGCCGTCGACGCGATGGTCGCCAACGTCAGGCGCACCCAGGCCGAGCTGGCGGTGCCGATCGCGCTGGAGCCGATCGCCGCCCTCTTCGACTGGCCCGACGACGAGCTGTCCGAGGCGGACTTCATCACCGAGATCCTCGACCGCACCGGCGCGCACCTGCTGCTCGACATCGCCAACGTCTACGCGAACGCCCGCAACCGCGGCACCGACCCGCTGGAGCTGCTCGACAAGCTGCCGCTCGACCGGATCGCCTACGTGCACGTGGCCGGCGGCGACGAGCACGACGGGCTCTACCACGACACGCACACCCACGCGACGCCGCAGCCGGTCCTCGACCTGATCACCGAGCTCTGCCGGCGCCACCGCCCACCGGCCCTGATGCTGGAACGCGACGGCGACTACCCACCGGCCGGCGAGCTGCGTTCAGAGTTGGACGCGATCGCCGCTGCCTCCGGCTACCACCCGATCACGTGACCGAATCACTGGCGGCCCGGCAGGCCGCCCTCGTCGAAGCGCTGACCTCGGGCAAACCCGTACCGCACGGAATTGACGGTTTTCGGTTCGAGGCGGCCCGGACCGCGCTGTTGCGCAAGCGAGCCGGCGAGGTCTCCCGGCAGTGGCCGATGCTCGCCGCGTCGTTCGGCGCGCGCTGGAAGCGCGAGTTCGCCGACTGGGCGGCGGCGCGCCCGACCCAGGGTTCCCTGCGCGACGGCTGGGACCTGGCCCGGGAGCTCCATGCGCGCGGCTCGCTGAAGGGCGCGGCCGCCGAGGAATTCGCCGGGCGCGAGGCGGCGATGCGCTACGACGGCGCCTCCGCGCCCCACCCCCGGCGGACTCCGGCATGGCGTTCCGCCGCCGGCGCCGTCGTTGTTCAATTCCGAGGCCGGGTACGGGTGATCCGGCGCGCCGGCTAGCCCGGCACCCGGTCCAGGAAGCCGAGGACCCGCCGGATCCGCCCGTCGGTGTCCAGCTCGGCCACGTCGAAGCCGATCACCAGCGGCTCCGCGCCGGGCGTGCCCAGGTTCCAGGTGAAGCGCGCCTGGTCGTGATGGGCGTCGACCGGCCCGCCCGGACTGAAGACCAGCCCGGGGAACTGCTGCTGGACCGCCCCGATCAGGCCGTCGAGCGCGTCCCGCCCCTCGACCGAGGCCAGCGGGTCGACGTAGCGGACGTCCTTGGCGAACAGCGTGTCGATCGCGGCCCGCCGGGCGGCCGGGTCGGTCTCGTTCCAGGCGGCCAGATAGCGGTCCACCACGGTGCCGAAGTCGCTCATGATCTTGTTCCTCTCATCGGTCCTCGGTGCTGACCGGACCACCGTCGCCCGCCGGCGGTAGGCCCGTCGATTACCTCGGAGGTAGTGGGCACGCTTCCCGCCGCCCCCTAGGCTCGGGTCGTGGCGGAGGTGGGCCGGCTCCTGCGGGAGTGGCGGACGACCCGGCGGATGAGCCAGCTCGAGCTGTCCGCCGAGGCCGGCGTGTCGGCGCGGCATCTGTCGTTCGTGGAGACCGGCCGGTCGCGGCCGACCCGCGAGATGATCCTGCGGCTGGCCGGCCGGCTCGGCGTACCGCTGCGGCAGCAGAACGAGTTGCTCCTGGCCGGCGGTTTCGCGCCGGCCCATCCCGAGTCGGCGCTGCATGGTCCGCCGCTGGCGGCGGTGCTCGGCGCGCTGCGCGACGTGCTCGCCGGGCATGCGCCCTACCCCGCGCTGCTGGTCGACCGGCACTGGACGATGGTCGACGCGAACGACGCGGTCGCCCCGCTGACCGAGGGCTGCGCGGCCTGGCTGCTGGAGCCGCCGGTGAACGTGCTGCGCCTGTCGCTGCATCCGGACGGGATGGCCCCGCGCATCCGCAACCTGGCCGAATGGCGCACGCACGTGCTGCACCGGCTCGATCAGCAGGCCACCCACCTGGCCGATCCGGTGCTGCGCGAGCTGCACGCCGAGCTGGCCGGCTATCCGGGCGGCGCGAGCGCCACCGCCCCGAGCGGGCTGGTCGTTCCGTTGCGCATCGACGACCTGTCCTTCTTCAGCGTTACCGCAGTTCTGGGTACGCCGCTGGACGTGACCCTGGCCGAGCTGGCGATCGAGTCGTTCCTGCCGGCCGATGAGTTCACCGCCACCCGGCTGCACGCCCGCTGAGATGGCAGGATCGACCGCATGGATCTCGGTCTCGATGGGCGCGTCTTCATCCTCACCGGTGCCTCGCGCGGGCTCGGCTTCGCCACCGCGGAGGCGCTGGTCGCCGACGGCGCCAAGGTGGTCATCTCGTCCCGCTCGGTGGAGGGCATCGGCGCGGCGGTGGAACGGCTCGGCGGCGGCGACGTCGCCGAGGGCGTGGTCGCCGACCTGACCGAGCCCGGCACCCCGCAGGCGCTGGTCGAGCTGGCCCGGGCCCGCTGGGGCCGGCTCGACGGCGCGCTCGTGTCGGTCGGCGGGCCGCCCCAGGGCACCGCCGCCGCGCTCTCCGACGACCAGTGGCGGTCCGCGTTCGAGACGGTGTTCCTCGGGACGGTGCGGGCGGCCCGCACGTTCGCGGCCGCGATGCCGGACGGCGGCGCGATCGGCCTGGTGCTGTCCACCTCGGCGAAGTCCCCGCTCCACGGCCTCGGCCTGTCGAACGGGCTGCGGCCGGGCCTGGCCATGGTGGCCAAGGACATGGCCGACGAGTTCGGCCCACGCGGCATCCGGGTGCTCAGCCTGCTGCCGGGCCGCATCCTGACCGACCGCAACCGGGAGCTGTTCGCGGCCGGCGGGGACGCCGAAGCGGCCGAGGCGAAGGCGACGGCCACCGTCCCGCTGGGCCGGCTCGGCGAGCCGGGCGAGTTCGGCCGGGTGGCGGCGTTCGTGCTGTCGCCGGTCGCCGGTTACCTGACCGGCATCGCGATCCCGGTCGACGGCGGCGCGCTGCGTGCCCTCTGACGACTACCGCCGCCCTACCCCGGCCGAGGTGGCGGCCGCGACCGAGCGCACCATCCCGGACGTGGTCGGCCCCGGCCTGCGGGTGCTGTTCGCCGGGATCAACCCGGGCCTGTATTCCGCGGCCACCGGCCACCACTTCGCCCGGCCCGGCAACCGCTTCTGGCCGGCCCTGCACCGCTCCGGCTTCACCCCGCGGCAGCTGCACCCGGCCGAGCAGGCCGAGCTGCCCGCGCTGGGCCTGGGTATCACCAACGTGGTGGCCCGGGCGTCGGCCCGGGCCGACGAGCTGACCCCGGCCGAGCTGGTCGCGGGCGGCGCGATCCTGGCCGCGCTCGCCACCCGATGGCAGCCCCGCTACCTGGCCGTCCTCGGCGTGACCGCCTACCGCACGGCGTTCGGCCGGCGGCGGGCCGCGATCGGCCCGCAGGAGGACACGGTCGGCGGGGTGCCGGTGTGGGTGCTGCCCAACCCGAGCGGCCTCAACGCCCACTTCCAGCTCGACGACCTGGCCCGGGAGTTCGCCGCCCTACGGCTCCAGGCCGGGGCGGGCTGACGGGACGGTCACCACCTCGATCTCCCCGTCCCCGGCCGGTGGTGCCGACCCGACCGCGAACTGGGTGCGATAAAGCTCCGAATAGAGCCCGCCCGCCGCGACCAGCTCGTCGTGCCGGCCGCGCTCGACCACCCGGCCCTCGTCGAGCACCAGGATCAGGTCGGCGTCGCGGACGGTGGAGAGCCGGTGCGCGATGACCAGCGCGGTGCGGCCCTGCAGCGCCGTCGCCAGGGCCCGCTGCACGGCCGCCTCGGACTCGCTGTCGAGGTGCGCGGTCGCCTCGTCGAGGATCACGATCGACGGGTGCTTGAGCAGCAGCCGGGCGATCGCGATGCGCTGTTTCTCGCCGCCGGAGAAGCGGTAGCCGCGATCCCCCACCAGGGTGTCGAGGCCGTCGGGCAGGCCGGCCACCAGGTCGGCGACCTGGGCACCGCGCAGCGCCGCCCACATGTCCTCCTCGGTCGCGCCGGGCCGGGCGTAGCGCAGATTTTCCGCGATCGACTCGTGGAACAGGTGCGAATCCTGGGTGACCACGCCGATCGTGTCGCGCAGCGAGGCGAGGGTGGCGTCCCGGACGTCGACGCCGCCGACCAGCACCGCGCCCTCGGTCACGTCGTAGACCCGCGGCACCAGCATCGACGTGGTGGACTTGCCGGCCCCGGACGGGCCGACCAGCGCCACCATCTGGCCGGGCTCGACGGTGAAGTCGACGCCCTTGAGCACCGGGGCGCTCTCGGTGCGGTCGAGGGTCACCACGTCCTCCAGGGTCGCCAGGGACACCTCGGCCGCGCTGGGGTAGCGGAAGTGCACGTCGCGGAACTCGATGCGGCCCGACCCGGCCGGCACGTCGACGGCGTCCGGCTTCTCCTCGATGCCGGGCCCGAGGTCGAGCACCTCGAAGACCCGGTCGAACGAGACCAGCGCGCTCATCACGTCGACCCGCACGTTGCTGAGCGCGGTGAGCGGCCCGTAGAGCCGGGTGAGCAGCAGGGCCAGCGTGACGACGGTGCCGGCGGTGACACTGCCGGTGACCGCGAGCCAGCCGCCGAGCCCGTAGGTGAGCGCCTGGGCGAGCGAGGCGACCAGCAGCATCGCCACGAAGAACGTGCGCGAGAACATCGCCTGCTGCACGCCGATGTCGCGGACCCGGGTGGCCCGCTCGCCGAACCGGGCGGCCTCGGCGTCGGGCCGGCCGAACAGCTTGACCAGCAGCGCGCCGGAGACGTTGAACCGCTCGGTCATCGTCGCGTTCATCTTGGCGTCGAGGTTGTACGACTCGCGGGTGATCTCGGCGAGCTTCTTGCCGACCCGGCGGGCCGGGATGATGAAGACCGGCAGCAGCGCCAGCGACAGCACGGTGATCTGCCACGACAGGCTGAACATGACGGCCGCGGTGAGCACCAGCTGGATGACGTTGCTGACCACGCCGGACAGGGTCGAGGTGAAGGCCCGCTGGGCGCCGGTCACGTCGTTGTTGAGCCGGCTGACCAGCGCGCCGGTCTGGGTGCGGGTGAAGAACTGCAGCGGCATCCGCTGGACGTGGTCGTAGACCCGGGTGCGCAGGTCGAGGATGATGCCCTCGCCGATGCGGGCTGAATACCACCGTTGGGCCAGCGACAGGAACGCGTCGGCGACGGCCAGGCCGGCGATGGTGAGCGCGAGCCGGAAGATCAGGCTTGAAGCGCCGTCGCCGCCGGCGGTGATCGCGTTGACGACGTGCCCGGCGAGCAGCGGGGTGGCGACCCCGATGACGGCGTCGAGCACCACGGTGACCAGGAAGACCGCGATGTCACGGCGGTAGGGCCGGGCGAAGCGCAGGATGCGGCGGGTGGTGCCGCGGGTCAGCCGGTGCTGGGCGACCCGCTCCTCGTTCTGGATCGAACGCAGCATGTTCCAGCTGGACATGCTCATCCGTCACCTCCCGGGGTTGTCGTCGACGGGCAGGCAACAGTCTGCACCGCGGGTACGACAAAGAACCCGGGAGGTAAGGAATGTATTCCGATATGGCCCTTACGCGTCCAGCTTTTACCCGGCGGCTTTCACTCGCCGGCACCCAGCAGGTCGCGCAATCGCCGGGTCTGCGCCTCCCGCTCGGCCCGGTCCTGCTCCGGGTACGAGCGCAGGGGTGCGCCCGCGAGCAGAGCCTTGATCTCGGCGACCGCGCCCGCGTCGGCCGAGACGATCGCCGCGGCCAGGTCGGCGACGGCACCGGCCAGGTCGGCGGTGGGGACCACCGCGGTGGCCAGGCCGATCCGGTCGGCCTCGTCGGCGGGGATACGCCGGCCGGTCAGGCAGATCTCCAGGGCCCGGGACGGACCGACGAGCTCGGCGAGCCGTTTGGTGCCACCGAGATCGGGCACGAGGCCCAAGGTCACCTCGGCCATCGAGAACTTCGCGTCGTCGGCCAGGATTCGCATGTCGCAGTTCAGCGCGAGCTGGAATCCGGCACCGATCGCATGTCCGTGTACGGCAGCGATCGTCACGATCGACGGGTTACGCAACCAGGTGAAGCCGGACTGGAACCCGGCAATGCGATCCGCGCACTCCTGCGGTGACAAGTGCGCGAGTCGGCCCAGTGAAGAATCGCCGGCTCCGCGCGCTGCCGACAGATCCAGGCCCGCGGAAAACGCGCGTCCCTCTCCGCGGACAATAACGACTCGCACGTCGCCCGGTAATTTCCGGGAAATGTTCGCAAGCTCTGCCCACATCGCCGGCGTCTGCGCATTGAGAACCTCGGGCCGGCACAACGTCACCGTTGCGACCGGCCCGTCCAGGTCATAGCGAACACCCACCTCGTCGGCGGGAACGGCGGTGCCGGGCTCGGCGTTGTCGGTCGTCACGCCTTCTTGCGACGGCGTGCGCCGCCACGCTGGCGGAGCTGTACGCCCGACTCGGTGAGCACCCGGTGCACGAATCCGTAGGAACGGCCGGTCGACGCCGCGAGTGCACGAATGCTCTCGCCGCCGGTGTAACGCTTGACCAGATCCTTCGCTAGTGACTGGCGCTCGCTGCCGACGATTCGGCGGCCCTTCTCAGTGCTGGTAGCTGTACCCGTGGCTGCCATCTTGAATCCTCACGTCCCAGACAGTGCGGTTCGATACGGTCCCACCTATTAGACCGCCTCCAACGATCATGCGCTAGGCATCCTGGCTTAGCCAACGTGCCCATTTAGCACTGTCAGGAACTTGACCCTGACCATCGGCATCAATGTCAGACAGTTAACTGACGTTTGGCAGAGTGCGATTCCGACCAGTCGGTAAGTAGCCGGCCGGCCGGCCCCAAGACCATCGATCACCTGCGGAAACACTCGATCGAGGGCGACCGCGCGGCAGACATGACGCACCGTCGATGAGGCGAACACGCACCGGCATCGGCTCTGACGTGCCAACTTCGGGCCGCCCGAGATCATGCCCGGCCTGACCGCAAACGCCCGAACGTCGCACTGTCTGTGTGGGCACCAGTTGACAACTGACGATCCGTCAGGCCAGCTCGACGAGCTCCAGCAGGTCGTCGCTCCACGCGTCCTCGTCGCCGTCCGGCAGCAGGATCGCGCGGTCCGGCTTCAGCGCCTGGACCGCCCCGGCGTCGTGCGTGACCAGCACGATCGCGCCCGGGTAGTTGGCGATGGCGTCCAGCACCTGCTCCCGGCTGATCGGGTCGAGGTTGTTGGTGGGCTCGTCGAGCAGCAGCACGTTGGCGCCCGAGCAGACCAGCGTGGCCAGGGCCAGCCGGGTCTTCTCACCGCCGGACAACACGCCGGCCGGCTTGTCGACGTCGTCGCCGGAGAACAGGAAGGCGCCCAGGATCTTCCGCAGCTCGGTGTCGGTCTGCTCGGACCCGGCGCTGCGCATGTGCTCCAGGATCGTCCGGTCCACGTCGAGAGTTTCGTGCTCCTGCGCGTAGTAGCCCAGCCGCAGGCCGTGCCCGGCGCGCACCTCGCCGGTGTCCGGCTTGAGCAGGCCGCCGAGCATGCGCAGCAGGGTGGTCTTGCCGGCGCCGTTCAGGCCGAGGATCGCGACCCGGGAGCCGCGGTCGACCGCCACGCTGACGTCGGTGAAGATCTCCAGCGAGCCGTACGACTTCGAGAGCTCGCTCGCGGTGAGCGGGGTCTTGCCACAGGGGGCCGGCGAGGGGAAGCGGACCTTCGCCACCTTGTCCGAGGTCCGGACCTCTTCGAGCCCACCGAGCAGTTTCTCGGCGCGGCGGGCCATGTTCTGCGCGGCGACCGTCTTGGTGGCCTTGGCCCGCATCTTGTCGGCCTGCGCCATCAGCGCACCGGCCTTCTTCTCGGCGTTCGCCCGCTCGCGGCGGCGGCGGCGCTCGTCGGTCTCCCGGGCCTCGAGGTAGGTCTTCCACCCCATGTTGTACATGTCGACGACCGAGCGGTTGGCATCCAGGTACCACACCTTGTTCACCGCGGCGTCGAGCAGCTCGACGTCGTGGCTGATCACGATGAGGCCGCCCTTGTGCTGCGCCATGTAGCCGCGCAGCCAGGCGATGGAGTCCTGGTCGAGGTGGTTGGTCGGCTCGTCGAGCAGCAGGATGCCCTTGCCGTTCTGCCCGGAGTTGGCGAACAGGATGCGGGCCAGCTCGATCCGGCGGCGCTGACCGCCGGAGAGGGTGCCGATGGTCTGGGCCAGGGCCCGGTCGGGCAGGCCGAGGTTGGCACAGATCCGGGCGGCCTCGGCCTCGGCGCCGTAGCCACCGAGGGCGGAGAACCGGTCCTCGAGCTGCCCGTACCGCTGGATCAGCTTGTCGTCGGCGCTCTCCTCCAGCTCGATCTCGAGCTTCTGCATCTCGGCGAGGATGGCGTCGAGCCCCCGGGCCGAGAGCACCCGGTCGCGGCCGGTCACGTTGAGGTCGCCGGTGCGCGGGTCCTGCGGGAGGTAGCCGATCTCGCTGGTCCGCTCGACCGTCCCGGCGTGCGGGACGCCCTCGCCGGCCAGCACCTTGAGGGTGGTGGTCTTGCCGGCGCCGTTGCGGCCGACCAGGCCGATCCGGTCGCCCGGCTGCACCCGCAGGGTGACCGGGGACAGCAGGATCCGGCTGCCGGCACGCAGTTCGAGTCCGGTGGCGGTGATCATCAGTTGCTCGCTCTCAGGGGAGATAGAAGGGCTGGCTCCGGACACAAATCAGCGCCGGCCATATCGATGGTCGGCGCGGGGCGGGTCAGCCTTCGCAGAGCAGCACTCCGCCATACTACCGGGCAGCCGGTGCGGCCTCCCAATCGATTAGTTATCAAGATCAACGGGTATCCGCTCGGCACGTGTGCCGGACCGGTTCAGTGAGGATGAGATGGAACTCAACGAGAACGCCGACATCGACACCAGTCAGGTCGAGGACCAGCGCGGCTCGGGCGGCGGAGGCGGCGGCGGCTTCGGCGGCCTGCCCATCCCCGGCGGCGGCGGCCTCGTCGGCATCATCATCACGGTCGTGCTCGCGCTGGTCGGTGGCTACTTCGGCATCAACCAGCTCGGCGGCAGCAGCGGCAGCACCACCGGTGACAACACCAACATCACCCAGGAGTGCTCCGACAAGAGCACGGCGCGCACCAAGCTCGACTGCCGCAACGTCCTCTACGTCAACTCGATCCAGGCGTTCTGGACCGAGGCCGAGCCGAAATACTTCGGCAAGCAGTACCAGCCGGCCAAGACCGTGCTCTTCTCCAACCGGGTGAGCACCGGCTGCGGCGCGGCCGACTCCGGGGTCGGGCCGTTCTACTGCCCGTCCGACGACCGGGTGTACATCGACCTCACCTTCTACCAGGTGCTGGCCAAGCAACTCGGCGCGCCCGGCGAGTTCGCCCAGCCGTACGTGCTGGCCCACGAGTACGGCCACCACATCCAGGACCTGGTCGGCACCGAGGCCAAGATGCGCAAGCTGCAGGAGGCCGCCAACTCGGAGGCCGCGCAGAACCTGCTGTCGGTCAAGCTGGAGCTGCAGGCCGACTGCTACGCCGGGGTCTGGGCCAACCACGCCACCGAGACCAAGTCGAAGGGTGGCCAGCCGATCTTCAAGAGCCTCACCGACGCGGACATCCAGGAGGGCCTCGACACCGCCAAGCAGATCGGTGACGACACCCTGCAGAAGCAGAGCGGCGGCACGGTCAACCCGGCCGAGTTCACCCACGGCACCTCCGCCGACCGGCAGAAGTGGTTCCAGGCCGGCTTCGACTCCGGCGACCCGGTGAAGTCCTGCGACACCTTCGCCGACGGCGCGGTCGTCGAAGGCGACTAAGGCTCACGCACCAGCACGGACACGGCCCGGGCCCCGGCGATCGCGGACACCAGCACCGCGTGCCGGGGCTCCGGCACGTCCAGGAACCTTTCGGCGCGAATCGCGAGCAGGGGTTTCATCTGCGGCGACGCGAGCACCGCGTCGACGGCGTTCCGGTCGCCGCCGGTGACGAGCGCGGCCATGGCCCGTACCTCCGGAAGGAGAATGCGCCCCACGATGCCGGCGCCGTCGGCAGCTGCCGCTTTTGCCTGATTGTCCCGCCGGCGCGCGAAACGCTGCTGCGACCAGCCACCCGCCGCCGTGCGTCCCTGCACGTAGTGCGTGTCCACCTTGGACGCCACCAGCTCGGTGCCGGCCACCACGCCCACCGCCACTGCGCCCTTACGTGCCAGCAGCAGACCGAGGCGACGCGGTTCCTGCGCCAGGCGGATCAGCTCGGCCATCGTCTCGGCCGGGCCGGCTCCCGGCGGCGTCTGCCACGCGGCCGTCGCACCGTCGGCCGCGATCAAGGTCAAACCCTCTTCCCGGTACGGGCCATGCCTGGTCGCGAAGTTCTCCAGCCAGCGTGGCAGCCGCTCGGGTGCGACATCCACCCATTTCCCGCCGCCCGCGGCCGCCCGCTCGCCCATTCTTGTCAGACTACGGTGGCAGGATCGCGGGTGTGACGGACCTGGCCTCCACCCTGCTCGCGCGGCTCGACAACGACTTCGCCGCCGAGCGTGACCCGGTGCGCGCGGTGGCGATGGCGGCCTACATGCGCGACCAGTTCTCCTTCGCCGGCCTGCCCGCGCCGACGCTGCGCGCCGCCGAGCGGTCGGCCTTCCGCGGTCTCCCCCGGCCGTCGTCGGAAGATCTCCGCGCATTCGGGTACGCATGCTGGCAGCGCCCCGAGCGTGAATTCCAGTACGCAGCCTGCGACTACCTGCGAAAACACGTGGGCGAGGCGGGCGCCGAGTTCCTGCCGGTGGCCCGCGACCTGCTCGTCACGAAATCCTGGTGGGACACGGTCGACCCGCTCGCCACCCGGTTCGTGGGCGATCTGGTGCGGCTGCATCCGCTGCTCAGCGACGTGATGGACGCCTGGTCGGCGGACGACAACAGGTGGCTGGTCCGCACCGCGATCCTGCACCAGCTGCATTACGGCACGTCGACCGACCCGAAGCGGCTGTTCGGCTACTGCGTGCGCCAGGCCGGCCACCCGGATTTCTTCGTCCGCAAGGCGATCGGCTGGGCGCTGCGGCACTACGCGCGCACCGACCCGGCGGCGGTGCGCGCCTTCGTCGACGCGCACCGCGACCGGCTCTCGCCCCTCTCCGTGCGGGAGGCGATGAAGCATCTCTAAGCGCTGATCAGCAGGCCGAGCGCCAGGACGGCGATCACCGCGCTGGAGACCAGCGCCGTGATCATGCGGCCTCGGTCGCCGGTCAGGGCGCGGCCGATCAGGCTGCCCGAACCGGCCAGCAACAGTTGCCAGCTCGCCGACGACACGAAGGCGCCGAGCACGAACCACAGACCGCCGCCCTCCCCCGAACCGCCCAGCACCAGGGCGGCGAAGTAGATGACGGTGGCCGGGTTGAGCAGGGTCAGAGCCAGCAGGCCGGTGAACGCCCGGAGCGGGGTGGCCGGCCGCTCGGTGCGGGCCTCGCCGGGTTTCCGGAAAGCGCCGCGAGCCGTCACGGCGGCCAGGATCAGCAGGACCGCGGCGGCCAGCCAGCGCAACGGCGTGGCGATCGGGGCGATCAGGGCGGCCACCGCGGCGCCGCCGAGGACCGCGATCAGCGCGTAGATGCCGTCGGCGGTGGCCGCGCCCAGGCCCGCCGCCGCGCCGACCCGCAGGCTGGTGCGGGCCGAGAGGCCGGCGATCAGGACGCCGACGGCGCCCACCGGCACGGCGACGCCGTAGCCGGCGATCACGCCGGCCAGGAACGGCGCGCTCACGACAGCTGCTGGTCGACGGTCCCTTCGAGGAGACGCGCCTGCTGTCGGGCGGCCCGATCGGCCGCGGCGACAGAGACGGGTTTCGGCTTCAGCAGCAAGGTCACGCCGACATCATTCGCCGTCCGGACCGGCCGCCGCCAGCGAATTTCGATCTACGGGTTGTCCGTGAGCCAGGTGCCGATGCTGTCGTCGACGTGGGTCAGGGCGGCCTCCACATCGGAGATGGTGCCGGGCATCGCGGCCAGCGCCACCAGGGCGGAGCGCAGCTGTTCCGAGCCGGCCGCCAGCCAGCTGAACTCGTCGAACGCGGTATGCAGGTCGGCCCGCCAGCGGTCGGTGCCGGAGCGCAGGCCGGAAAGCAGGACGCGGAAGGATTCGAGCTCGCCGCGGATCTCGTCGGGGGACGCCGGGCCGCGGGAGAGGTTCAGCTTGCCGACCACGTCGGGGCCGCGGCGGGGGCGCTGCAGCAGGACGACCGCGCGGACCACGGCGGCGAGCAGGCCGGGCGGGTCGGAGGTGACCGGCGCGCTCTGCACCAAGCGAACAACGAGGTCGGCGATCTGGCCGGTCACCGGGTCATCGCGGTCGGCCCTCGCCAGCACCGTGCCGGCGGTGCGCAACCACATCTCGGTCGACCCCAGCCCGTTCCCTGCGAATTCGACAAGCACCTCGTGGGCCGCTTCCGGCGGCGCGTCATGATGTGCCATCAGCGCGGCGAGCAGCTGATCGGCGTAGGCGATCTTGAGCCGGGTCCCCCAGCCGCCGCCGGACTTGACCAGGACCTCCAGGCATCGGCGGTAGGTCTCGGCGGCCACCGCCGGACCGGCGCCGGTCGCCGGGAGGACCCACACCGCCAGCAGCGTCCGCGCGGCCGATTCGGTCACGCCCGCCAAGTCCTTCCTGAAGAAGCGGGTGGTGGAGCCGAGTCCGGAGTCGGCGAATGGCTCCAAGGTGTGCCGCATCAGGTCGTTGTTGACGCCGCCCTCGAAGTGCAGACGGCGACTGTTGGTAGCCCAGTCGAGGCCGCCGGCAAAGGTCTGCATGAGCTCCGGCGCCCCGATCAGCCAGCGCGGGTCGACCCGCGGAACCCGGAACCCGCCGTCGTCCAGGCTCAGGTGGACGTCCCGGCCGCGCGGGCTGTCGAGCCGCTCGATCGCGAACGTCTCGGCCAGGGTGCCCCAGCCCTCGTCGTCGAGCTGGGCGTGCCACAGCATCGCGTGGTCGTGCCACTGCCGGCGCGGCTCGGTCTCGGCCGGCTCGGCCAGCTCGCTGAAGAGCAGGCCGCCCGAGGTGATCACGGCGAGCAGGGTGAGGTTGACGGTGTAGGCGGCGAACCGGGCCGCGACGTTGCGCCGGGGCACCGGCTGGTAGCCGGAGACCGGCCACGCGCCCTCCCGCTCGGCCTGCCGGAAGATCCGGACGAGCACGTCGGTCCACTGCTCCCGCTCCGCCGGGGCCAGCCGGGCGGCCATCTCGGTCAGGAACGCCACGATCGGGGCCCGGCCGGTCAGCGACACCTGGGACAGCAGGTCGGCCATCAGATCGTTGCCGGTCATCGGGCGGACCGCCAGGGTCACCGCGTCCCGGGCCACCGCCTCCCGGAGCAGCCGCCAGGTGAACCGCGCGACCAGGTACTCGGCGAAGGTGGCGTGCAGGAACTCGTACGTACGCAGGGATTTTCCGCCCCGGACGGCCTGGGCCCGATGGATGAAGAAGAACCGGCCGAAGATCAGCTCGGACGGGCTGAGCGCGTCGGCGTGCCGGCCGATGGCCGGCTCGCCGAGCGTGGCCTTGAGGTCCTGCGCGACCGCGTCCTCGGCGACCCACTGCGCGGACCGGTTGAGCATCGCGAACGCGACCACCGCCAACCGGCTCAGCTCCTGCTCGGCGTGCGGTTCAAGAGCAACAGACGACAGATTCGGGTACGCCTTCGTCACCTCCCGCCGAGCGAAACCCAGGAGCAACTGCTCGTACAACTCGCCGGTGGTCAGCCGGCCGCGGCCGCGCAGCGCATTGGCGTCGCTGTCGTAGAGGGCCAGCATCAGCAGCAGCAACGGCTGGCCGGAGAGGTCGGGGTGGGCGAGCACCGCCTCCGGATCGAGCGGTGCGCAACCCCGGGCGGCCAGGCCGGCCGCGTTCACGTCGTTCCAGGTGGCGACCCAGCTGCGGATGCGCGGCTCGTCGAACGGCTGCAGCCGCATCAGCAGCGTCGCGGGCGGCAGCGCGGCCCGGTCGGCGACGCTGATCCGGCTGGTCACGATGACCGCGGCGGCCCGGCCCTGCTCCAGCTCCCGCTGCTGGAACTCGGCCGCCTTCTGCAGGAAGTCGGTCTGGCTGACGCCGGTGGCCTGCAACAACTCGTCGAAACCGTCAAAGATGATCACCGGCAGGGCCTCGGTGGTGCGGGCCAGCTGCGACCACGTCGTCTCCTCGGTGGTGGCGGCCAGGACCGCCTGCTCGATCTGCTGCTGCAGCAGCACCGAGCTGTCCACGTCGCGCAGCGGCACCCGGATCGGCAGGAAACGGGTCTCGGCGAGCCGGGCGGCGAGGATCCGGGTGAGCACCGACTTGCCGGCGCCGGGCTGGCCGAGCACGAGCAGCGGCGCGCGGAGGGCCCGCGGCGACCCGAGATAGCCGGCCAGGAACCGGTCGATGTCGTGCCGCACCTCGACGTCCTGCCAGGTGGCCTCGTCGGCCGGCGATCGGTTGGCCGGGCGTTCGGCGACCTGGAACGCGGGCGGAAGGTACCCGCGGTCCAGAGTGGGCACGTCGAGCCCGTCGGGCAGGTCGACGGTCTCCACGATGCCGTGCTCCAGCAGCGCCGCGTGCGCCCGCCGCAGGGCACCCGGGACGCCCTCGGCGGTGCCGGCCGCGGCCACCTCGCGGAGAAGCCGTTCCAGCTCCCGCAGGGACGGCGAGAGCAGGTCGAGCCGCTGCTCCACGGCGACCTGGTGCCGGCGGTCCACCCACAGGCCCATGTCCGGGCAGTCGGCGGCCAGGTTGAACAGCATCTCCTCGTACCGCCGGCGGGCCCGCCGCCCACCGGCCGCGATCTCGCCGCGCAGCACGGTGCGCTCGCCGTCGCTGAGCTCGTCGAACGGCGCGAGCCCGCTGAGGAACCGGAACAGCGCCTCGGACAGCCCGCCGTAGAACGCCTCCAGGTCGGCGAGGTAGCGCTCGTGCGGCACGTGCGGCTCCGGCAGCGCGAGGCCCATCCGCAGCGCCGTCGACGTCAGATCCCGTCCGCCGTCGGCCCCGTTGCCGTTGCCGGCACCTTTGCCGGCCAGCCGCAGCTGGTCCTCCCGGCTCAGCCGGGCCCACTCCAGGTCGACATCGGAGATCGCGTCGAAGTAGGCCGCGACCACCACGACCGTGTGCGCCGCCGCGAGCCGCTCGGTCCGGTCCCGCCGGCCCGACCCGGCCATCGCCCGGGAGGCCCGGCCGACCAGCTCCGCCGACACCCGGGCCAGCTCGGCCCGCAGGTCGAGCATCCCGAGCAGCTGCGGCACCGCGATGGCGGCCCCGGCCAGCACGCCCCCGGTGATCGTGTTGAGCCGCTGGAAGACCGCTGACTCCGGCCCGCCACCCAAAATCCGCACCGCATCGGCATAACTGATCGTCTTCGCCACGCCACTGATTGTTCCGACCCGACCCCACCCGCGTCAGCCCCCTCTTCGGCCGCCTCAGCCGTCCCAGCGCCACGGCCCACCGCGAGCGGCTCGCCCCACCGCGACCGGCCCGCCCCACCGCGACCGGCCCGCCCCACCGCGACCGGCCCGCCCCACCGCGACCGG
>NZ_BOML01000037.1 GCF_016862175.1 Paractinoplanes durhamensis
GGCCCGCCCCACCGCGACCGGCCCGCCCCACCGCGACCGGCCCGCCCCACCGCGACCGGCCCGCCCCACCGCGACCGGCCCGCCCCACCGTCAGTGGTGATGAGCACAACGCTGCGTGGATCGGGCCCTGCTGGATATGGTCCGACGTATGAGTGTCGTAGCTGAGTTGATCCTGGTCCGGCATGGGCAGAGCCTGGCCAATGTGGCCTTTCCGGCGGCCGACGCACGCGGTCTCCTCGACGCCGAGGTCAGTGGGCGCGACGCCGAGGTGCCCCTCACCGAGGTCGGCGAGGCGCAGGCCGCGGCGGTCGGGGCCTGGCTGGCGGCGCTCCCGGCCGAGCAGATCCCGCAGGTCGTCATCACCTCGCCCTACCTGCGGGCGCGGGAGACCTGGCGGCTCGCGGCCGACGCATCCGGCCTCGACCTGCCGAAGCCCGGCACCGACGATCGCCTGGTCGACCGCCTGCTCGGCGACCTGGAGATGCTGACCCGAGCCGCCATCGCCGACCGCTTCCCGAACGAGGCCGCCCGCCGCGCCGAGGCCGGCGAATACCGCTGGACACCGCCCAGCGGCGAATCCTTCGCCGACGTGGAGGCGCGACTAGCGTCGTTCGTCGCCGACCTCAACCGCGACCACGCCGGCGAACGCGTCGTCGTGGTCGCCCACGACGCGGTCGTGCTGATGATGCGCGCGGTCATCCAGGCCCTCGACTGGGATGCGGTCATCGCCATGGAGCGGGCCGAGGGCACAGTCCGCAACGCGTCGATCTCCCAGTTCCTCGACCGGGACGGAAAGCTCGAACTGGTCCGCTACAACGACGTGGACCACCTGCCCTCACTCTGAGGGCTGCCACGCAATCAGCTCGGCCAGCACCGAACGGTCGCCGTCGACCCGCAGGTCGTCGAACGGAACGCGGCCGTAAAGGGCCAGGACCAGGTCGCTGGCCGAGCCGTGCACGGTCGCGACCGGGCCGCCGCTGGTGGGCGGGTCGAGCCGGGCACCCGACGGCGACAGCTCGAGCACCCAGGCCGGGCCCTCGGTCGCGGTGAACGTGATCCGGGCCGGCCGGTGGGGCCACGGACCCGATGCCCCGAGACCGACCTGGATGAACTCGGCGACCCCGTCGACGGCGATCGCGGCCGGCAGCGGCTCGGCCTTGCCCGCCGACTCCTGCGCGTCGTAGGCGTGCACGGCCGCCTCCTGCACCTGGTGCCGGGCGATCGCGCCGGCCGTCAGCGGCGCGTCGGAGGCACCCCACCACGTCCAGGCCGGGCTGTCCGGCCCGGCCGCGGCGAGCGCGTCGATCAGCAGCCGGGTCGACTCGCCGAACCAGGTCAGCAGGTCGCCCTGCGGCGCGAGCTCGCCGCGTCGTTCCTCGCCCGGCGGCCCGGACGGGTCGGCCAGGGTCGTGGCGAGGGCCCAGAAACGCTGGACCCCGCCGATATGGGTGACCAGGTCGCGCAGCGTCCAATCAGGACAGCCGGGGACCCGCGCGGTGAAGTCGGGAGCGGCCGCGGCGGCCTCCCGCAGCACCGTCGAGCGGTCGGCGATCTGGTCCAGGAGCTGCGCAAACGGCGCGGTGTCAGTCATGTGCTGGTTCTACCACCGGGGTACGACAAGAACGCCGGGAGTGGCAGGCCACCCCCGGCGTGAAGAAGAACGGTCAGACGTTGAAGCCGAGGGCGCGGAGCTGGTCGCGGCCCTCGTCGGTGATCTTGTCCGGGCCCCACGGCGGGAGCCACACCCAGTTGATCCGGAAGTCCTGGACCAGGCCGCCGCCGGGGCCGGTGGTCAGCGCCGCCCGGGTCTGCTCCTCGATCACGTCGGTCAGCGGGCAGGCCGCCGACGTCAGCGTCATGTCGATGGTGACCACGTTCTCGTCGTCCACGAACGTGCCGTAGACCAGGCCGAGGTCGACCACGTTGATGCCCAGCTCGGGGTCGACGACGTCCTTCATCGCCTCCTCGACGTCGGCCAGCGACGCCTTCACGACGGGACCCGCGGGAGCATCCGAAGCAACGGGAGCATCCGAAGCGACCGGGGCGGCCTCGGAGACCGCTACCTCGGGGACGTCCTCCGCCGGCGTACCGGAAGCGACGGCCTCGGCCCGCTCGTCGGCCAGCCAGGCCGGAACCTCGTCGACAGTCTTGTGATCAGTCATGCCTTCACCTCCGGGCTCGCGCCCACGTCCACCCCGGCACGCGCAGCCGCGTCCTTGAAAGCCATCCACGGCAGCAGCGCGCACTTCACGCGGGCCGGGAACCTTGCCACCCCGGCGAACGCGACCGCGTCGCCGAGCACGTCCTCGTCCGGTTCGCCCTGGCCGCGCCCCTGCATCAGCTCGACGAACGCCTCGTGAATTCCCGCGATCTCGGCGGACGTCCTACCGACCAGCAACTCGTGCAGGACCGACGCGGACGCCTGGCTGATCGAGCAGCCGAGACCGTCGTAGGAGATGTCCGAGAAGTCGGCGGCGACCCGCACGGTGATCTCGTCGCCGCACGTCGGGTTGACGTGGTGCGCCTCGCCATCGTACGGATCACGCAAGCCCCGCCCGTGCGGATGCTTGTAGTGATCGAGGATGATCTCCTGGTAGAGCGAGTCGAGCATCATCAGCCGAACACCTTCTTCACCTGGTCGAGCCCCTGCGCCAGCGCGTCGATCTCGTCCGTGGTCGTGTAGAGGTAGAACGACGCCCGGGTCATCGCCGGCACCCCGAAGCGCGCGCAGGTCGGCTTGGCGCAATGATGCCCGACCCGCACCTCGACACCCAGAGCGTCCAGGATCTGTCCCACGTCGTGCGGGTGTACCCCGTCGACGGCGAACGACACCGTGCCGCCGCGCCCCTCGGGCGTCGTCGGCCCGAAGATGCGAACGCCCGGAACATCGATCAGCGTCTTGAGGGCGTACGCCGTGATGTCCTGCTCGTGCTGATGGATCTCGGCCATGCCCAGCCCGGTCAGGTAGTCGACGGCGGCGCCGAGCCCGATCGCCTCGGCGATCGGCGGGGTGCCCGCCTCGAACCGGGCCGGCGGCGCGGCGTAGGTGGTGCCGCCCATCGTCACCGTCTCGATCATCGAACCGCCACCGAGGAACGGCGGCATCTTCGCGAGCAGGTCGAACCGGCCCCAGAGCACGCCGATGCCGGTCGGCCCGAGCATCTTGTGCCCGGTGAACGCGATGAAGTCGGCGCCGAGCCCGCGCACGTCGACCGGCAGGTGCGGCACCGACTGCGAGCAGTCGAGGGCGACCAGCGCGCCGACATCGTGCGCCCGGGCGATGATCCCGGAGACGTCGTTGATCGTGCCGAGCGTGTTGGACATGTGCACGACCGACACGAGCCGGGTGCGCTCGTTGATCAGATCGGCGATGCCCGACTCATCGAGCCGGCCGTCGTCGGTGATGCCGAACCACCGCAACGTCGCGCCGGTCCGCTCGCACAGCAGCTGCCAGGGGACGATGTTCGAGTGATGCTCCATCTCGGAGATCACGATCTCGTCGCCCGGCTTGAGCGCCAGCATCTGCCCGGCCGAGTGGGCGATCAGGTTGAGCGCCTCGGTCGAGTTCTTGGTGAAGACGATCTCGTCGGGGGTGCCGGCGTTGATGAAGGCCGCGATCTTGGCGCGGGCCTCCTCGTACGCCGACGTGGCCTCGGTGCCGAGCGTGTGCACCGAGCGGGACACGTTGCCGTTGTGCCGCTCGTTGTGCACGCGCATGGCGTCGAGCACCTGGCGAGGTTTCTGCGAGGTGTTCGCGCTGTCCAGATAGACCAGCGGATGTCCGTTGATCTCCCGCGACAGGATCGGGAAGTCGGCTCGGACCCGGGCCACGTCGAACGTCATCGTTCTGTCCCTCACTGTCAGATTCGCGCGGCCACGTAGCGCTCGTAGCCCTCGGCTTCCAGCTGCTCGGAAAGCTCCGGCCCGCCCTGCTCGACGATCTTGCCGGCCACGAAGACGTGCACGAAGTCCGGCTTGATGTAGCGCAGGATCCGGGTGTAGTGGGTGATCAGCAGCAGGCCGGTCTCGCCGGTCTCGCGGACCCGGTTGACACCCTCGCTGACGATCCGGAGCGCGTCGATGTCGAGGCCGGAGTCGGTCTCGTCGAGGATCGCGACCTTCGGCTTCAGCAGCTCGAGCTGCATGATCTCGTGCCGCTTCTTCTCGCCGCCGGAGAAGCCCTCGTTGACGTTGCGCTGCGCGAACGCCGGGTCCATCTGCAGCTTCTCCATGGCGCCGCGCAGCTCGCCGGCCCAGGTGCGCAGCTTCGGCGCCTCGCCGTCGATCGCGGTCTTCGCGGTGCGCAGGAAGTTCGCCACCGACACGCCCGGCACCTCGACCGGGTACTGCATCGCCAGGAACAGGCCGGCGCGGGCCCGCTCGTCCACGGTCATCGCCAGCACGTCGGCACCGTCCAGGGTGACCGAGCCACCGGTGATCTGGTACTTCGGGTGACCGGCGATGGAGTAGGCCAGGGTCGACTTGCCCGAGCCGTTCGGACCCATGATCGCGTGGGTCTCGCCGGCCTTGACCGTCAGGTCGACACCGGCCAGGATCGGCTTGAGCTCGCCCTCGGGCAGCTTCACCGACACCTGCAGGTCGCGGATCTCCAGGGTGCTCACGGCTTTACTCCATTACTCGGTGTGGTCGAAACGTAGATGTCGCCGTCGCGGATCTCGACGGGGAAGGTCGCCACCGGCTCGGTGGCGGGAAGTCCGCTCGGCGCGCCGGTGCGCAGGTCGAAGCGGGAACCGTGCAGCCAGCACTCGAGCGTGCACCCGTCCACCTCGCCCTCGCTCAGGGCGACCGAGGCGTGACTGCATTCATCGCGTACGGCGTAGAAGTTGTCGTCGTCGGCGTGCACGACGGCCACCTCGACGTCGGCGATCTCCACCTGGATCGCCGTACCCTTTGCGATGTCGGCCGCCGGCCCGACGAGCTCGAAACTCACGAGGCGTACTCCGCCAGCCGAGCCTCGACCGCGTCGCCGAGCCGCTCGCGCAGCTCCTCGACCGGGATCTTGTTGAGCAGCTCGGCGAAGAAGCCGCGAACCACCAGCTTCCGGGCCTCCCCTTCGGGGATGCCGCGGGCCATCAGATAGAACAACTGCTCATCATCGAAGCGTCCGGTCGCGCTCGCGTGCCCGGCGCCGGCGACCTCGCCGGTCTCGATCTCCAGATTGGGTACGGAGTGAGCGATCGCGCCGTCGGTGAGGATCAGGTTGCGGTTGATCTCGTACGTGTCGGTGCCGGTCGCGGTGGCCCGGATCAGCACGTCGCCGACCCAGACCGTCTTCGCCGACGCGCCCTGCAGGGCGCCCCGGTAGCCGACGTAGCTGCGGCAGTCCGGCACGCTGTGGTCGACCAGCTGGCGGTGCTCGAAGTGCTGGCCGGCGTCGGCGAAGTAGAGGCCCCACAGCTCGGCGTCGCCACCACGGCCGGTGTATTCGACGCTGGTGAACTGGCGGACCAGGTCACCACCGAGCGCCACCTGCACGTGCTGCACCCGGGCGTCCTTGCCGACCACGAGCTTGATGTGCTGGGCCTGCACCGCGCCGGCGTCCCACTCGGCCACTGTGACGAACGTCAGCTGCGCGCTGTCGCCGGTGACGACCTCGATGTTGTCGGCGAGGACCGCCGTACCCGTCTGCTCCACAATGATCGTGACCTTGGCGAAGGCACCCACCTTGACCAGCGTCCGGGCCGCGGCGGCATCGCCGCCCTTACCCACCAGGCGCAGCACGACGGCCTCGGCGGGCTCGGTCTCCGGCGCGACCTCGATCAGCGTGACGCCGTCGGCCGAGCCGTAGGCGAGGGCGCTGATCCGGTCGAACGGGGTGAGCACCGCGTCCGCGGAGTCCACATGCGACACCGTCACGCCCGCGGGCAGGTCACCGTGCTCCACCGCGGGCGCGATGCCGCTGAGTGAAGACGCGGTGACCAGGTCACCGAGCCGCTTGAGCGGGGTGAAACGCCACTCCTCCTCCAGCCCGTTGAGGGCCGGGAAGTCGTTGACGTCGAAGGAGCGCAGCACCTGCGACTTGGTGCTGGGCGGCGGTGCGATGGCCTCGGTAGTCATTTCTTCCTTTGATATCCGCGTCTTCGTGGGGCCGGGCCGGGTTGTTAACCCACGGCCCCTTCCATCTGCAGCTCGATCAGCCGGTTCAGCTCCAGGGCGTACTCCATCGGCAGTTCCTTGGCGATCGGCTCGATGAAGCCCCGCACGATCATCGCCATCGCCTCGTCCTCGGTGAGACCGCGGCTCATCAGGTAGAAGAGCTGGTCCTCACTGATCTTGGAGACGGTGGCCTCGTGTCCCATCGACACGTCGTCCTCGCGAATGTCGACATAAGGGTAGGTGTCGGACCGCGAGATCGTGTCGACCAGAAGTGCGTCGCACTTGACCGTGCTCTTCGAGTGCGAAGAGCCTTCCAAAACCTGAACAAGGCCGCGGTACGACGTACGGCCACCGCCGCGCGCGATCGACTTCGACACGATCGTCGACGACGTGTACGGAGCGGCGTGCACCATCTTGGCGCCGGCGTCCTGGTGCTGGCCCTCGCCGGCCATCGCCACGCTCAGGACCTCGCCCTTGGCGTGCGGGCCGGTCATGTAGACGGCGGGGTACTTCATCGTCACCTTGGAGCCGATGTTGCCGTCGATCCACTCCATGGTCGCGCCCTCTTCGCAGGTGGCGCGCTTGGTGACCAGGTTGTAGACGTTGTTCGACCAGTTCTGGATGGTCGTGTAACGGCAGCGGGCGTTCTTCTTCACGATGATCTCGACGACCGCGGAGTGCAGCGAGTCGGACGAGTAGATCGGCGCCGTGCAGCCCTCGACGTAGTGCACGTAGGCACCCTCGTCCACGATGATCAGGGTCCGCTCGAACTGGCCCATGTTCTCCGTGTTGATCCGGAAGTACGCCTGCAGCGGGATCTCCACCTGCACGCCCTTGGGCACGTAGATGAACGAGCCACCCGACCAGACGCTGGTGTTCAGCGCGGCGAACTTGTTGTCGCCGACCGGGATCACCGTGCCGAAATACTCCTTGAAGACGTCCTCGTGCTCCTTCAGAGCCGTGTCGGTGTCGAGGAAGATGACGCCCTGCTCCTCGAGGTCCTCACGGATCTTGTGGTAGACCACCTCGGACTCGTACTGCGCGGCGACACCGGCGACGAGGCGCTGCTTCTCGGCCTCCGGGATGCCCAGCCGGTCGTACGTCGCCTTGATGTCCTCGGGCAGGTCCTCCCACGAAGCGGCCTGCTTCTCGGTGGAGCGCACGAAGTACTTGATGTTCTGGAAGTCGATCCCGGTGAGGTCGGCGCCCCACGACGGCATCGGCTTGCGGTCGAACAGCCGCAGGCCCTTGAGTCGAAGGTCGAGCATCCACTGCGGCTCGTTCTTCAACGCGGAGATGTTGCGCACCACGGCCTCGGACAGACCACGCTGAGCGCCCGAGCCCGCCACGTCGGCGTCGGCCCAGCCGTACTCATACTTGCCCAGGGCGGCGAGGTGCTCTTCCTGAGTAACGATCTGGTCGGTCATGTATCTGTCCTAACCGTGATTGCGTTGCCGGTGGTGACGTTTACGCGCTGCGGGCCCGGGATGTGCGTGGTGCACACCCCGTCGCCGTGCGCGATGGTGGCGAGACGCTGCACGTGGGTGCCGATGAGCCGGGAGATGACCGCGGTCTCGGCGTCGCACAGCTGGGGAAACTCGGCAGCCACGTGGGCCACCGGACAGTGGTGCTGGCACAGCTGGCCGCCGGACGCGATCGTGGACGCGTTGGCAGCGTATCCCTCGGCGGTCAGCACCTCGGCGAGAGCCTCGGCCCGGGCGATCGGGTCGTCGCCGGCCTCGCAGATCGCGGCCCGGCAGCGCTCCTCCAGCGCGGCGACCTGCGCGGCGGCGAACTCGGTGACCGCGCCCGGCCCCTGCCGCTGCGCGATCCAGCGCAGCGCGGCCGTCGCGATGCCGTCGTAGAAGTGCGGGTTGAGATCTTCCCGGGCGGCCGCGGTGAGCACGAACGCCTTGGCCGGCCGGCCCCGCCCGCGCGGGCCCTGGTGCCGGACCTCGCGGGTCTCCACCAGGTCGTCGGCGAGCATCGCGTCGAGGTGCTTACGGATGGCGGCCGGGCTGAGCCCGAGCTGGGCGCCGAGCTCCGCCGCGGTGGCCGCGCCGCGCTTGAGCAACAATTGAGCGACCCGGTCACGGGTGCGACCGTCCGATGCGTTGGCCGGGGCCATCGCATCGCTCTGGATCAACACCTCGTATTTCACTACGCCAACGTTACGTATTTCCGGCGAGGGCTGCAAACCGACTCCCCGGTGATCCGGGCCACCGCCCTCCGGGAGCGCCCGTCTGCCGCCCGGAAGCCCTGCGTACGATGCCAGAGGTGAAGCTTCCCGCGCTGCGCCCGATGGCTCTCGCGTCCCTGATCGCCAACGTCGCGCTGATCGTCACCGGTGCGGCGGTTCGATTGACCGACTCCGGCCTCGGCTGCCCCACCTGGCCCAAATGTACCGACGGGTCGTACACGACGACCCAGGCCATGGGCGTCCACGGGGTCATCGAATTCGGTAACAGGCTGCTGACCTTCGTGCTGGCCGCGATCGCGATCGCCTGCTTCCTCATCGCCCTGCTCGACCGCCCCCGCCGCCGCCGTCAGGTCCGGCTGAGCGCGCTCGTCCTCCTCGGCATCCCTGGGCAGGGCGTGGTCGGGGGCATCACGGTGCTGACCCACCTCAACCCGTGGGTGGTCGGCCTGCACTTCCTGCTGTCGATGGCGCTGATCGTCGCCGCCTACGCCCTGTGGCGAAGCACCGCCGAGGGCGACGGCACTCCGGTCCGCCTGGTCCCCGCTCCGCTGCGGCACCTGACCGCCCTGATGGTGCTGTCCAGCGCGGCCGTGGTCGTGCTCGGCGTGATCGTGACGGGCAGCGGCCCGCACTCCGGCGACAACGGCGCCAAGCGCAACGGCCTGGACCAGGCGAACATCTCCCAGGCCCACGCCGACCTGGTCTTCCTGCTGGTCGGCCTGACCGCGGCCCTCTACTTCGCGTTCCGCGCCGTCGATGCCCCCGGCCCCGCCCGAGCCGCCCTGACCCTGCTGGTGATCGAGCTGGCCCAGGGCCTGATCGGCTTCGTCCAGTACTTCACCCACCTGCCGGTGGCCCTGGTCGCCGCCCACATGCTCGGCGCCGCCCTGGTCTGGACCGGCACCCTGGCCGTCCTGTGGTCGATCCGGGAGCGCCCGATCGAGGCCACCCCCGACGCCCCCGCCACCGACGAGCCCACCCCGGCTCAGCAGCCGGTCCCCGCCACCTCCGCCTAGCCGCCACCTCCTGGCCGCCGGCCACGGTCCTGCTGGCCGCCGGCCACGGTCCTGCTAGCCGCCGGCCACGATCCGGCGGTAGAGGTCGAACGCCGGCTTGCGCACGTAGTAGTCGGTGACCAGCCCGAGCGCGCCCACCGCCTCGCCGCCGCCGGTGTCCGCGTCCCGCAACGCGAACAGTTCGTAGACCGCGATGTTCAGCGCCGCCTCCTGCTCCCGCACAACCGCCAGCATCGTTGCGAGCGAGGCCACCTGGTCCCGCCCCGCCAGGCTCGGCGACCCGTTCTCGGCGACGTGGATCGGCGTCGTGGCCGGAATCCCGGCCACGACCAGGCTGTGCTCCCGCAGATGCCGCAGCGCGTGCTCGGTCATCGCCCGCACCCCGGCGACCGGCACCGGCGGCCCGAACGCGTCCGGATAGAGCCCCAGCCCCACGTAGTCGACGACGCCCCCGAGATCGGCCTCCCCCAGCCGCCGCCAGAACTCCGCGTCCCCGCCGAGCCACTCGGCCGGCTCGGCCACCGAGAACCCGACCCGGACGTCACCGTGCCCGCGCGCGTCCAGCGCCCGGCGCGCGTGCGGCAGCCCGTCGATGAGCGCCGCCATCACGCCCGGCGAACTGCCGTCGATGAGCGGGATCGGAAAGTTCGGTTCGAGCGTGACCTGGAGGTAGCGGGTGATGCCCGCATACCGCTCGATGACCCGGTCGAGGAAGCCGAGCCACCCCGGAAGGTCCGCCACCGCCGGGATGTAGCTGACGACCAAGTCGAGCTCACGCCCACCGGACACATACCAGTCGTCCGGCATGGTCAGCCCGTCCAACTCCCCCGCCGCGCCGATCGACGCCACGACCGCCGGGTCCGGCCGGGCCCCGAGAAAGTGCACATACTCCCGGACCACGAACGGCCCGCCGCCCCCGAGCTCACCCACCAGCGCGCCTACGCGCCCCGGATCCGATTCTCGAGAGCAGGTGACGCCGGCCCGCCCACCCGGATAGATCCCGAACTTCACGACCCCGACCCGCCCCCGGCCCCCGCCCCCGCCCCGGCCCCCAACTCCCCGCTCCCCAGTTCCCCGCTCCCCACTTCCCCGCCACTGCCGGTTGCGCCCGGCCACGCCAGGTCGCCGCTCTCGACGCGCCTGGCCACCGCCGTGAGCCAGGCGATCTCGTTGCTCAGCACCGTCCGCCAGTAGGCGACCTCGATCATCTGGATCTCGGCGAGTCCTGGCGGGTCCGGCGGCAGGCCGTCGTGATCCCGGCGCAACCGCTCGATCCGCGCGCCGAGCACGCCCGCCGCCACCACGCGCGGCAGCACGCCCAGGTAGGCCAGCGCGGTCAGGAACCCGGTCGAGGCCGGTAGGCCGTCCCGCAGGCCCTCCTCCACGCGCTCCCGGAACAGCGCCAGCCCGGGCGGCGCGAGCTCGTAGACGGTCCGGGCCGGTCTGCGGCCCACCCGCTCCGGGTCGCGGCCCCGCGTCAGGCCGGCGTCGGTCAGGGACTTCAGCAGGGTCGTGACGCTGCTGCGCGTCACGGCCAGCTGCGGATAGCGCCCGGCCAGCCGGACCGCCACGTCGTAGGCGTGGGCCGGCTGCTCGACCAGCAACCCCAGCATCGGCAGGACCAGCCCGTTCCGCGTCGCATCCGAAGGCATGCGACGAAGCCTATAGGCGTATACGTCTAAGCGGCAACCTCCGGCCGGCCCGGCACTGGCGTGACCGGGAGTGTTGGACGACCGGACGTCGCCTGGTCGGGGCGACGAACGGCACTTCCCGGATGCCGGGCCGGCGGAGGTGCCGGCGGCCGCCCTGGGAGACGTGCGAGGCGGCCGCCACGCTCTAGTCCGCGGCTGTCGTGAGGCCTCACTCCTTTCTGGGCCCGCCGCCGCGCGCTACGGCGACGGGCTCTGCTGCGGATGGACAGTGGCCATGGCACTCGTTGCGCCGGCGGGTGGCCGGCCACCCGCTGACGAACTGGACTCAGCCTGCCGGGCGGCGGCGATCAATGCGGAAGAAGTTTGTGGCCTGTGGATAACACGCCGCTCATCCACAGGGGCCGATCACCGAGGAGCAGGTCACGGCGTTGCGCAGGCCACCGAAAACCACCGGCCTCGTCGGCCGCGAAACACCATCGCGAGTAGAACGGTGACGCCGCCGGGCCGCGATGACAGCGCAAAAAACCCGCGCCGTGGGGGGCGCGGGTTTCGCGTGACGGCCGGGACGGGCGGCGGCTGGAGTGGCGGGTGACGGGCGGCGGGGCAGTCGCGCGAGAGGCGCGCTGCGGCCTCGCCATGCAGTTGGTCGCGCTGGGAGGCGGGGGCGGCCATGGTTCGGCGGGACGGTGCTCGCCGCGTACGTGAAGGAAAGGGGTTGGTCAGAGGCGGGCGATGATTGCCTCGGCCAGGCGGGTGGCGGCGGACGGGGCCGTCAGCAGGAACAGGGACGGTTCCGTCAGCTCCAGCTCGACCAGCAACGGGGTGCCGTCGGGGCCGGGGATCACGTCGATCCGGGCGTAGAGCAAGTTCGGGAAGCGGGACGGGATCGCGGCCAGGACCTTCGACGCCGTCTCCAACTCGTCGGGGGACGGAGTGCGGGCGCTGATGTCCTCGCTGCCGGGGTCGATCGCGCCGCCGCCGGTCGCGGTGAGCATGGGGCCCTTGCGCGCCGCGTGACTGAACGTGAGCTTGCCGGACGCGTCCGGGAAGTAGAGGAGCGCCGTCTCGCCGGCGGTGTCCACGGCGGAGAGGTACGGCTGGATCATCGCGGTGCGGCCGGCCGCGGTCAGCCGGGCCACATGCGCCTCGGCCGCGGCGAGCTGGGCCGGCAGCGCGTACCGGCCGGTGTCCTGGCTTCCGGCGCTGATGGTCGGCTTGACCACCCACTCGCCGTCGGACGGTGGATTCCAGACCTCACCGGGCCCCACATAGGTCGTCGGCGTGATCGGCACGCCCGCGGCCGCCAGCTCGTGCAGGTAGCGCTTGTCGGTGTTCCACTCGACCACCGGCGCGGGGTTGAGCAGGCGGGGGACCTTGTAGGCCCAGGCCACGAAGTCGTCGCGGCGGGCCACGTAGTCCCATGGGGAGCGAAGGATCGCGGCGTCGTAGGACGGCCAGTCGGCCGCCATGTCGTCCCAGCGGACCACATCGACGGTCACGCCCCGGGCGCGAAGGGCGTCGCGCAGCGGGAAGTCGTCGTCCCAGAGGGACGGGAAGAGGTGGCAGGTAATGAGAGCGACCCGGGAGGACTCCCGGGTCGCTTCGGCAGTGGTGGACGTAGACAAGATCAGCGGGCCATGCTCCGGCGCGACATCGAGCGCCACAGGTCGTTGCTGGGGCGCATCTGATCCAACAGCTCGCGCTCCCACTCGTTCTCCACCTCGACGCCGGCGCTCTCACACGCCTGACGAGCGATGTCGGTGCCGTCGGCGAACTGGTCGGACCACTCGCCGTCCTGGCCGACGAGAACGATGCGGGCACCACGCTTGCCGACGTACTCGATGACCGCCTTGGCGCCGCCGTGGCCGGCAGCGAAGGATTTGATCCCCGCGGTCAATGTCGTATCGGAACCTTGAGCCATGTCCCGCAGCCTAGGCACGTTCCCTGTGGAAGCAACCACCGGCTGTTGCATTTTGTGACGACAATAACCAGGACGTTTACCTGGTGGACTCATTGGTATGGGCCAATTTCGCCCGAATTGCCCGCATCAACGGGTTTCCATCGATGGAGTGACCAGCCGTAACCTTTAAAACGGTCATTTCGCTCAGATGAGCGCATCCACCGCGACGGCGATGAAGAGGATCGTCAGGTACGTGATGGACCAGTGGAACAACCGCATCGGCTTCGCCGGGCCGCCCTTGCGGGTCCGGTTCACCAAGAGGAAGGCCTCGCCGAGGAACAAGGCACCCGTGACGATCGCGGTGATGCCGTAGATCGGGCCGAGACCGAGCGGCCAGGCGGCCAGCGAGGCCACCACGGTGAGCACGGTGTAGAGCACGATCTCGAAGTTCACCCGGCCCACCGAGCGGACCACCGGGAGCATCGGGATGCCGGCGCGGGCGTAATCGTCCTTGTACTTGATGGCGAGCGCGTAGAAGTGCGGCATCTGCCAAAAGAAGACAACTGCGAAAAGCGCCCATCCCAGCGGCGCCACGCCACCGGTCACGGCCGCCCAGCCGATGATCACCGGGGCCGCTCCGCAGATGCCGCCCCAGAACGTGTTGGCCGGCGTGCGCCGCTTCAGCCAGAGCGTGTAGACCACGTCGTAGTAGAAGATGGCGGCCGCGGTGAGCGCGGTGGCGAGCCAGTTGGTGAAGACCGCCATCAGCGCGACCGAGATCACCGCGAGCGTCAACCCGAAGATCAGCACGGCCCGCGGCGTCACGCTGTGTGCGGGCAGCGGGCGCCGCTTGGTGCGCCGCATCAGCTCGTCGATGTCGCGGTCGATGTAGCAGTTCAGCGCGCTGGCCGCACCGCCCGCGAGGGCTCCGCCGATCAGCACGACGGCGAGAGTGCGCAGGTCGGGCCAGCCGCCGGCGGCGAGCATCAGCGCCGGGACCGTGGTCACCAGGAGCAGTTCGACGATCTGCGGCTTGGTCAGCGCCAGATAGGCGCGGAACACGGAGATCGGATCGCGACGGGTCGCGGTGCGAGCCGCAGCAGCGGTGCGCTCCCCGACGCCGGGCGCCCGTCCGGGGACGGGACGCTCGGTGATCATGCTCACGGACTGCCACCTTCCGGCATCGGCACTAGCCAACTAACGACCGTTGCCGGCGCCAGCCGGCGGCACGCTGGGACAGCCTACGCTCAGCCGAATGTGCTGCTCCGGCGACCCAGCGCCGGTGCAAGCCGTCACATGCGGCATGTCCGCTCTCAGCGTATGGGCCTGAGGCGTTCCCCCGACGCAGGTTTACCGCAAGTGGATAGGGTCAACCCATAAAAGGGTTCCTAATCCATGCCCCGAGGAGCTAAACCGACGTGGCTGCCACAGATCCTGCTCTCAATTGGTCCGACCTCGACCGCAAAGCGGTGGACACCGTCCGGGTGCTGGCCATGGATGCCGTCGAGAAGAGCGGCAACGGCCATCCAGGGACCGCGATGAGTCTCGCCCCGGCCGCATACCTGCTGTTCAACCGGGTCATGCGGCACGACCCCACCGATCCCCTGTGGGCCGGGCGGGACCGCTTCGTTCTCTCCTGTGGGCACTCCAGCCTCACCCTCTACATTCAGCTCTACCTGGCCGGCTACAGCCTCTCGCTGGACGACCTGAAGTCGTTGCGCCAGTGGGACTCGCTGACCCCCGGCCACCCCGAGTACGGCCACACCTCCGGTGTCGAGATCACCACCGGCCCGCTCGGCCAGGGCATCGGCAACGCGGTCGGCATGGCGATGGCCGCCCGCCGCGAGCGCGGCCTGTTCGACCCGGAGGCCGGCGACGGTGACTCCGTGTTCGACCACCAGGTTTACGCGCTGTGTTCGGACGGCGATATCGAAGAGGGCGTCAGCCACGAGTCGAGCGCCATCGCCGGCGTGCAGAAGCTCGGCAACCTCACGGTGATCTACGACGACAACGAGATCTCCATCGAGGACGACACCCGGATCGCCAAGAACGAGGACGTCGGCGCGCGCTACGCCGCCTACGGCTGGGACGTCCGGCACATCGACTGGCGCAAGGGCGACCCGGCCAAGGGCGACTACCACGAGGACGTCGAGGCGCTCTACAAGGCGATCCAGGCCGGGCACAAGGTGACCGACAAGCCGACGTTCATCGTCCTCAAGACGATCATCGGCTGGCCGGCCCCCAACAAGCAGAACACCGGCAAGATCCACGGCTCGGCGCTGGGCGCCGACGAGGTCGCCGCCACCAAGAAGGTCCTCGGCCTGGACCCGAACGTGTCGTTCGCGGTCGACGCCGAGGTGCTCGCGCACGCCCAGTCGGTGTCCGAGCGCGGCCGCGCGGCGCACGCCGAGTGGCAGACGGCCTTCGACGCGTGGGCCACGGCCAACGCGGACGCCAAGAAGCTGTTCGACCGGGTCGAGGCCCGCGAGCTGCCGGCCGGCTGGTTCGACTCGGTGCCGGTGTTCCCCGCCGACGACAAGGGCATCGCGACCCGGGCCGCGTCCGGCAAGGTGCTCGACGCGCTCGCGCCGGTGCTGCCCGAGCTGTGGGGCGGCTCGGCCGACCTGGCCGAGAGCAACAACACCACCATGAAGGGCGAGCCGTCCTTCATCCCGGCGGAGTACGCCACCAAGGCGTTCCCCGGCAACGAGTACGGCCGGACGCTGCACTTCGGCATCCGCGAGCACGGCATGGGCTCGATCCTCAACGGCATCACCGTGCACGGCGGCACCCGCGTCTACGGCGGCACGTTCCTGGTCTTCAGCGACTACATGCGCGGCGCCGTCCGGCTGTCCGCGCTGATGAAGCTGCCGGTCGTCTACGTGTGGACGCACGACTCGATCGGTCTCGGCGAGGACGGCCCGACGCACCAGCCGATCGAGACGGTCTCCGCGCTGCGCGCGATCGTCGGCCTCGACGTGGTCCGCCCGGCCGACGCCAACGAGACGGCGTGGGCCTGGCGCGGCGCGCTCGAGCACACCGACCGGCCGACCGCGCTCGCGCTGTCCCGGCAGAACCTCCCGACCGTCGACCGCAGCAAGTACGCGTCGGCCGAGGGCACCCTCAAGGGCGGCTACATCCTGTCCGAGGCGTCCGGCGGCAAGCCGTCGGTGATCCTGATCGGCACCGGCTCCGAGGTTCAGTACTGCCTCACCGCGCAGGAGCGGCTGGAGGCCGCGGGCACCCCGACCCGGGTCGTGTCGATGCCCTGCCAGGAATGGTTCTACGAGCAGCCGGAGGCGTACCAGCAGGAAGTCCTGCCACGTGGCGTCAAGGCGCGGGTAACCGTCGAGGCCGGTATCCGGATGAGCTGGGACCGCATCCTGGGAGATGCGGGCGAGCCGGTCAGCATCGAGCACTACGGCGCCAGCGCGCCCGCGAAGATCCTCTTCGAGCAGTTCGGGTTCACCGCGGACAACGTGGTGGCCAAGGCCAATGCCTCCCTGGCAAAGGTCGGCGAGATCACCGGCCACACAACCGGAAACTGATCTTCACCGTATTTACGGGGTGAGGAAAAGGAGTCAATGAAATGACCGACAGGCTGGCCGAGCTCTCCGCGCAGGGTGTGGCGGTATGGCTCGACGATCTCTCCCGAGTCCGCCTGACCAGTGGCTCACTCGACAAGATGCGCCGCGAGCAGCACGTGGTCGGCGTTACCACGAACCCGAGCATCTTCCAGAAGGCTCTGTCCGACGCGGACGCCTACGACGAGCAGCTGCGGGATCTGGCGGCGCAGAAGGTCACGGTCGAGGAGGCCGTGCGCCTGATGACCGCCAAGGACGTCCGGGCCGCGTGTGACGTGATGCGCCCTGCCTACGACGCCTCCAAGGGCATCGACGGCCGGGTCTCCATCGAGGTCGACCCGCGCAAGGCGCACGAGACCGAGAGCACCGTGGCCGAGGCCAAGACGCTCTGGTGGCTCGTCGACCGGGAAAACCTGTACATCAAGATCCCGGCGACCCTCGCGGGCCTGCCGGCGATCACGGCGACCCTGGCCGCCGGCATCAGCGTCAACGTGACGCTGATCTTCTCGCTGGACCGCTACCGCGCGGTCATGGAGGCGTTCCTGGCCGGCCTGGAGCAGGCCAAGCTCAACGGCCACGACCTCGCCAAGATCGGCTCGGTGGCGTCGTTCTTCGTCTCCCGGGTCGACAGCGAGGTGGACAAGCGGCTCGACAAGATCGGCAGCGACGAGGCCAAGTCCCTCAAGGGCAAGGCCGCGATCGCCAACGCGCAGCTGGCCTACGAGGCGTACACCGAGGTGTTCGGCACCGACCGGTGGAAGGCCCTGGCCGGCGCCGGCGCGCACCCGCAGCGTCCGCTGTGGGCGTCGACCTCGACGAAGAGCCCCGAGTTCAAGGACACGATCTACGTCGAGGAGCTGATCGCCCCCGGGACGGTCAACACCATGCCGGAGTCCGTGATCTTCGCGTACGAGGACCACGGTGACACCCGTGGCGACACCGTCACCGGCTCGTTCGCCGACGCCAAGAAGGTCCTGACCGACCTGGCCGGCGTGGGCATCGACTTCGCCGACGTCGTCAAGGTCCTCGAGGACGAGGGCGTCGACAAGTTCGAGGTCGCCTGGAAGGAACTGCTGGAAAACGCGGCCAAGCAGCTGAAGGCCGCGGGCGCCTGATTTCACGCCGGGGCCCGTCGAACACGGGCCCCGGCCCACGACATAACTGGCAGGATGGACCACGTGGGCAATCCGCTGCGTACCGCACAGGACCGCAGGCTCCCGCGCATCCCGGAGCCCTGTGCTCTGGTGATCTTCGGAGTCACCGGTGACCTGTCCCGAAAGAAGCTCATCCCGGCCGTCTACGACCTGGCCAACCGCGGTCTCCTGCCGCCCGGTTTCGTGGTGCTGGGCTTCGCCCGCCGCGACTGGGGTGACGGTGACTTCGAGTCCCTGGCGCTGGAAGCGGCGAAGAAGGGCGCCCGGACCCCGTGGCGCGAGGATGTCTGGCAGCGTCTGGCCAGCCAGTTCCAGTTCGTGCCCGGTTCGTTCGACGACGACGCCGCGTTCGACAGCCTGGCCGAGACCCTCGACGACCTGCGTCAGCGCAACGGCATCCCGGGCAACGCCGCCTTCTACTTCTCCATCCCGCCGGCCGCGTTCCCGCTGGTGCTCAACCAGCTGGCCCGCACCGGGATGGCCGACAACGCCAAGTCCGGCGGCTGGCGGCGGGTCGTGGTGGAGAAGCCGTTCGGCAACGACCTGCAGACCGCGATCGCGCTGAACCAGCTGGTCGACGAGGTCTTCACGCCGGAGGACGTCTACCGGATCGACCACTACCTGGGCAAGGAGACGGTCCAGAACATCCTGGCCCTGCGCTTCGCGAACAGCCTGTTCGAGCCGGTGTGGAACTCGAAGTACGTGGACAGTGTGCAGATCACCATGGCCGAGGATGTCGGCATCGGCAGCCGGGCCGCGTTCTACGACGCGTCCGGCGCCGCCCGCGACGTCCTGCAGAACCACCTGCTGCAGTTGCTCGCGCTGGTCGCGATGGAGGAGCCGACGAGCTTCGACCCCAATGACGTACGCGCCGAGAAGCTCAAGGTCCTGAAGGCGATCGCGATCCCGAAGGACATCACCACCGGTTCCGTGCGGGGTCAGTATCTTCCGGGCTGGGTCGCGGGCGAACGCGCCGTGGGCTACCTGGAGGAGAAGAACATCCCGGCCGACTCCACCACGGAGACGTACGCCGCGGTCCGCCTCGGCATTCAGAACCGCCGCTGGGCCGAGGTCCCGTTCTACGTGCGGGTCGGCAAGCGGATGCCGCGCCGGGTCACCGAGATCGCGATCCTGTTCAAGCGCGCGCCGCACCTGCCGTTCGACCCGGCCGACGTCGAGATGCTCGGCCACAACCAGCTGGTCATCCGGGTCCAGCCGGACGAGGGCGTGGTGCTGAAGTTCGGTTCCAAGGTCCCCGGCACCACCATGGAGGTCCGCGACATCGCGATGGACTTCCAGTACGGCGAGGCGTTCACCGAGTCCAGCCCGGAGGCGTACGAACGTCTCGTGCTGGACGTCCTGGTCGGCGACCGGACGCTGTTCCCGGACGCCGCCGAGATCGAGCAGTCCTGGCAGGTCATCGACCCGCTCGAGGCCGCCTGGGCGGACACCACGCCGGAGCCGTACCGCGCCGGCGAGTGGGGCCCGCGCGCATCCGACGACATGCTCGGCCGTGAGGGCCGCGCTTGGCGGCGTGCCTGATGGATAGGGGAACGAAGTGATCGGCCTTTGGGACACTACGGGTAACGAAGTAGTCAAGGCCCTCGCCGCCGAGCGGCGCAGTGCCGGCGGTGTGGCCTCCGGCCTCGCGCTGACCCTGGTCGCCGTGGTCGAGGAGAAGAAGGTCCGGGAGGCCGAGGCCGCCGCGACCATCGCCGCCGCCGCGCACCCCTGCCGGCTGCTCATCGTGGTCCGCTCCGACCTGGAGGGTCGCAGCCGCCTCGACGCGGAAATCGTCGTCGGCGGCCGGCTCGGCCCGGCCGAGGCGGTCGTCATGCGGATGTACGGCCGTCTCGCGCTGCACGCCGAGTCGGTCGTCATGCCGCTGCTCGCCCCGGACGTCCCGGTGGTCACCTGGTGGCACGAGGATCCGCCGGACATGATCGCCAACGACTTCCTCGGCGTCGTCGCCGACCGGCGGATCACCGACTCGGCGCAGGCGCACGACCCGGTGGCCGCGCTGAAGCAGCGGGCGGTCGACTACGCACCCGGCGACACCGACCTCACCTGGACCCGCATCACGCTGTGGCGCACCCTGGTGGCCGGCGCGTTCGACACCACCGACGAGCGGGTCACCGGCGCCACCATCGTCGCGCCGCCGAAGGACCCGACCGCCTGGCTGATGAAGGGCTGGCTGCAGTCGCGCCTCGGCATCGTGCCGGCGATGGAGTCCACCGACCGCTCCCCGCGGATGCACTCGGTGGAGCTGCAGTGCGCCAACGGCGACTGCGTCCGGGTCACCCGCGAGGAGAACACGGCGCTGTTCAGCCGCACCGGCCAGGAAGACCGCTACATGCCGCTGCCGAAGCGGCCGGTCGGTGACGAGCTGGCCGAGGAGCTGCGCCGGCTCGACGCCGACCAGATCTACTCGGAGGCCCTCGGTGCCATGGCCGGCGCCACCGGCCTCGACCACCGGGCGCCCATGCGGGTGCACGTCTGGAAGGACCCGGCCCTCGCCGCCCGCGCGGAGGAGACGGCCGGAGCGATGGCCGGTCCCGGCGGCACCGCCGCCTGACCCCGACAAACAAGCAGGGCCGCCCGCCGACACGGTGGGCGGCCCTACGTCTTAGGAGGCGTACGTGAGCAAGACCCTGGTCGTGGTGGTACCCGACGCCGACGTCCTCGCCGCCACCGTCGCGTCCCGCCTGGTCGCGAAGATCGTCGACGCGCAGGCGGACCGCGGCACGGCGAGCGTCGTCCTGACCGGCGGCCGGATCGCCGCGAAGGTCCTGGGCACCGTCAAGGACCTGCCGGCCGCGGCCGCGATCGACTGGTCGCACGTCGACCTGTGGTGGGGCGACGAGCGGTTCCTGCCGGCCGGCGACGCCGACCGCAACGAGACCCAGGCCCGGGCCGCGCTGCTCGACGCGCTGCCGCTGGACCCGGCGCGGGTGCACGCCATGCCGGCCGACAGCGGCCAGGGCGTGGCGGCCGCCGCCGCGGCCTACGCGGCCGAGCTGGGCGACCCGCTGCCGCCGTTCGACGTGCTCATGCTGGGCGTCGGCGAGGACGGCCATGTGGCGTCGCTCTTCCCCGACCACCCGGTGCTGAACGAGACGAGCACGACGACGGCGTCCGTCGAGGACAGCCCGAAGCCGCCGCCGAACCGGGTCACGCTGACCATGCCGACGATCCAGACCGCCGACGAGGTGTGGCTGATCGCCGCCGGGCCGGACAAGACCGTCTCGGTCGGTGCGGCCCTGGGCGGCGACAGGAGCAAGCCCGCCGCCCACGCCACCGGCGTCAGCCGCACCTACTGGCTGCTCGACCGGGCCGCGGCGGCCGACGTCAAGAAATAGCTACTCGCCGCGGCGCTGGCGCACCTTGGCCAGGGCCTCGGCGAGGATCTTCGCGCCGTCCTCGTCGCTGCGGCGCTCCTTGACGTACGCCAGATGCGACTTGTACGGCTCGGCGCGCAGCCGGCCCGGCGGGTTCTCCCCGTCGAGGCCGGCGGGCTGGCCGCAGCGCGGGCAGTCCCAGTTGTCCGGCGCCGGGGCTTCGGCCGAGAATTTGATCTCGCTGGCGTGACCGGCTGCGCAGAAGTAGGTCACCTCCCGGCGCGGGGCGGGCTCGCTGCGCTCGTCGGGACGCATCGGGCTGGACCCGACACGGCTGCCGCGGATCGCACTGCCACTGGACACGGATGCCACTCCTGTCTCGAGGCGCTAGTTGAAGTCAGCCAGAAATATGGCCGTAATATGGCAAAAGAAACGCCGCGCGCCCGGCAGAACCGGACGCGCGGCAGATTCTACGACTATTGGTTCCGCTCAGGAAGCAGCAGGCAGGGCCAGTCGCAGCCACAGCCCCAGACCGACGATGCACGCGAACCAGATGATGCCCACCAGCACGGTGTATCGGTCGAGGTTTTTCTCCGCCACCGAGGAACCGGCCAGGCTGGAGGTGACGCCACCGCCGAACATGCTCGACATGCCGCCGCCCTTGCCGCGGTGCAGCAGGATCAGCAGGGTCAGCAGAACACTGGTGATCACCAGCAACACGATCAACGTGTACGCAAACCACATCGGCATGATCGGGTCATTCCTCTCGAAGGACAGACAGCCAGCCAACAATAGCGGGTGCCCGGTCGCATGTTGCGACCGGGCACGCGCGTTGTTTCAGCGGGCTACGTGCTCCCGAAACCGCACGATGGAGGTGAACTCCTCCGCGTCCAGCGCGGCGCCGCCGACCAGTACACCGTCGACATCAGGCTGCGCCATGATCGAGGCGATATTGGCGGCCTTCACTGAACCGCCGTACTGGATGCGCACGGCCTCGCCGACCTCGGCGCCGTACTTCTCCGCGATCGCGGCGCGCAGGGCCTTGCAGACCTCCTGCGCGTCGTCCGGGGTCGCGGTCTTGCCGGTGCCGATCGCCCAGACCGGCTCGTACGCCACGACGACCTGCTTGACCTGCTCCGGCTTGAGCCCGGCAAGGCCGGCCAGAGCCTGGCTGGTGCAGTGCGCGACGTGCGTGCCCTCCTCGCGGGTCACCAGGCCCTCGCCCACGCACAGGATCGGCGTGATCTCGTTCGCGAAGGCCGCCTTCACCTTCGCGTTGACCAGAGCGTCGTCCTCGTCGTGGTACTCGCGGCGCTCGGAGTGCCCGGCCAGCACATAGGAGCAACCCAGCTTGGACAGCATCGCGCCGGAGATCTCCCCGGTGTACGCGCCGCTCTTGTGCTGGGAGATGTCCTGCGCGCCGTACGCGAGGAGCAGCTTGTCGCCGTCGATCGCCGTCTGCACGCTGCGCAGGTCGGTGAACGGCGGCACGACGACCACCTCGACGTCGGTGAGCTGCTTCTCGTTGAGGCCGGCGGCCAGCTTCTGCACAAGGAGGATGGCCTCGAGGTGGTTGAGGTTCATCTTCCAGTTGCCGGCCACGATCGGGCGGCGGGGGGTCGGGTCGGTCATCTACTTCTCACTTCTCCAGGGCTTCGACGCCGGGAAGCTTCTTGCCCTCGAGGTACTCCAGCGAGGCGCCGCCGCCGGTCGAGATGTGCCCGAACGCCGACTCGTCGATGCCGAGCGTGCGCACGGCCGCGGCCGAGTCACCGCCGCCGACCACCGAGAAGCCGTCGATCTTGGTGATGGCCTCGGCGACGCCCCGGGTGCCGGCCGCGAACGGCGCCAGCTCGAAGACGCCCATCGGGCCGTTCCAGAAGACGGTCTTCGCGGACGCGATCGCCTCGGCGAACAGCGCGACCGACTTCGGCCCGATGTCCAGCCCGAGCCGGTCGGCCGGGATGTCCGCGATGTCGACGACATCGTGTGCGGCGTCCGCCGAGAACTCGCTCGCGGCCACCACGTCGACCGGAAGAACGATCCGGCCGTCCGCCTCCGCCAGCAGCGCGGAACAGGTGTCGATCATCTCGGCCTCGAGCAGCGACTTGCCGACCTCGTGCCCCTGAGCCTTCAGGAACGTGAAGCACATGCCGCCGCCGACGAGCAGCTTGTCGACCTTCGGCAGCAGCGCCTTGATCACGGCGAGCTTGTCGGAGACCTTCGAACCGCCGAGCACCACGACGTACGGCTGCTCGGGGCTCTCGCTGACCCGCCGCAGGACCTCGACCTCTTTCAGGACGAGACCACCGGCGTAGTGCGGGAGAACGGCCGGCACGTCGTACACCGAGGCGTGCTTGCGGTGCACCGCACCGAAAGCGTCATCGACGTAGAAATCGGCATATGACGCCAGCTGAGCGGCAAAAGCCGCACGGTCCGCGTCGTCCTTCGAGGTCTCACCGGCGTTGAAGCGCAGGTTCTCCAGCAGGAGCACGTCACCGTCGGAAAGCGCCGCAACCTTGGCCGCGGCATCCTCCCCGACCGTGTCGGAGGCGAAAGCCACCGGCGAACCGAGCAGCTCACCCAGGCGGGTGGCGACGGGCGCGAGGGTGTACTTCGGGTCCGGCGCGCCCTTCGGGCGGCCGAGGTGGGACATCACGATGACGCGGGCACCCGCGTCACGCAGGGCGACCAGCGTCGGCAGCACCGCGCGGGCGCGGCCGTCGTCGCTGATGACACCCGGATTTGCCTTGTCGAACGGGACGTTCAGGTCGGCGCGCACGAGCACGCGCCGACCCGAGACACCCTCGCCGAGCAGGTCGTCGAGAGTCTTCACGATTCGTCAGCCAACCAGCTTGACCAGGTCGACGAGGCGGTTCGAGTAGCCCCACTCGTTGTCGTACCAGCCGACGACCTTGACCTGGTTGCCGATCACCTTGGTGAGGCCGGCGTCGAAGATGCAGGACGCCGGGTCGGTGACGATGTCCGACGACACGATCGGGTCCTCGGTGTAGACCAGGATGCCCTTGAGCGGGCCGTCCGCGGCCGCCTTGATCGCCTGGTTGACCTCGTCGACCGAGGTCTCCTTGCCGGCGGTGAAGGTCAGGTCGGTGGCCGAGCCGGTCGGGATCGGCACCCGCAGCGCGAAGCCGTCCAGCTTGCCCTTGAGCTCCGGCAGCACCAGGCTGACGGCCTTGGCGGCACCGGTCGAGGTCGGCACGATGTTGAGGGCGGCGGCGCGGGCGCGACGCAGGTCCTTGTGCGGGCCGTCCTGCAGGTTCTGGTCCTGGGTGTAGGCGTGGATCGTGGTCATCAGGCCACGCTCGATGCCGACCGTGTCGTTGAGGACCTTGGCCATCGGCGCCAGGCAGTTGGTGGTGCAGGACGCGTTCGAGATGACCGTGTGCTTCGCACCGTCGTACAGGTTGTCGTTGACCCCGATGACGATGGTGATGTCCTCGTTCTTGGCCGGGGCCGAGATGATGACCTTCTTCGCACCGTTGTCGACGTGCACCCTGGCCTTGTTGGCGTCGGTGAAGAAGCCGGTCGACTCGATGACCACGTCCGCGCCGACGTCACCCCACTTGAGGTTGGCCGGGTCACGGTCGGCGAACGCCTTGAAGGTCTTGCCACCGACGGTGATCTCGTCGGCGGTGGCCTTTACCTCCTGGCCCAGACGACCCAGGATCGAGTCGTACTTGAGCAGGTGCGCCAGCGTGTTGTTGTCGGTCAGGTCGTTCACGGCGACGATCTCGATGTCCGCGCCGGAGGCCTGAACGGCCCGGAAGAAGTTACGACCGATTCGGCCGAAGCCGTTGATGCCAACCCGGATGGTCACAGGTGGATCTCCTCGTTTCGGTCCGCCGGATTTCGTCGACCGGCGGAGGGGTCTGCACGCCGAACTGGAACTGGTCCGGCAAGGGGCGTCCGGCCACCGCGCTGAGTGAGAAATGCGCCGCACCGAACTGGCGGCGTCACAGCGCGGCCGGCCGAGCTGCCGGCACCGTCGCCGTCACCACCGACCCTATCCGAGCCACCACGCGAAGGAGAGGCCGGGTGGGTTACCCAACCGTGACTAAGGTCCCGACCTAAGAGTTAATTCAAAACCTTTGGAAAGTACGCGTTAGCGCAGGTCCCCGCTTACCAGCGCGATCTTCCCGCGACGAACGGCCGTTGCGCGCCCATCGCGTGTAGCGCTGGGTAACGCTCAGACCCCCCTCAGCAGGCCATCATTTCCGGGGTCACCGCGGCCTCGGTGTCGGGGATGCCCAAGTCCCGGGCCCGCTTGTCGGCCAGGGCCAGCAGGCGGCGGATGCGGCCGGCGATCGCGTCCTTGGTCAGCGGCGGGTCGGCCAGCGCGCCCAGCTCCTCCAGCGACGCCTGGCGGTGCTCCAGGCGGAGGCGGCCGGCGCTGGTCAGGTGGTTGGGAGCCTCCTCGGCGAGGATCTCCAGGGCGCGGGTGACCCGCGCGGCCGCCGCCACCGCGGCCCGGGCCGAGCGGCGCAGGTTGGCGTCGTCGAAGTTGGCCAGCCGGTTGGCGGTCGCCCGGACCTCGCGGCGGACCCGGCGCTCCTCCCAGGCCAGCACGCTGGCGTGGGCGCCGATCCGGGTGAGCAGCGCGGCGATCGCGTCGCCGTCCTTGATCACGACCCGGTCGACCCCGCGGACCTCGCGTTCCTTGGCGGTGATGCCGATCCGGCGGGCCGCGCCGCGCAGGGCCAGCGCCGCCTCGGGGCCGGGGCAGGTGATCTCCAGGGCGCTGGAGCGACCGGGCTCGGTGAGCGAGCCGTGCGCCATGAAGGCGCCGCGCCAGGCCGCCACCGCGCAGCAGACGTTGGCCGAGACCACGTGCGGCGGGAGCCCGCGGACCGGACGGCCGCGCACGTCGAGCAGGCCGGTCTGGCGGGCCAGGGCCTCGCCGTCCTTGACGATCCGGACGATGTAGTGGCTGCCCTTGCGCAGGCCGCCGGAGGCCAGCACGTGCACCTCGCTGGGGTAGCCGTAGACGTCGGCGATCTCCCGCCGCAGCCGCCGGGCCACCGCGCCGGTGTCCAGCTCCGCCTCGACCACCACCCGGCCGGAGACGATGTGCAGGCCGCCCGCGAACCTCAGCAGGGCCGCCATCTCCGCCCGCCGGCAGCACGGCTTGGGCACGTCGACCCGGCTCAGCTCATCTTTGACCGCTGCCGTCATCGCCATCGTGATGTCACCTCATGCGCCGGATCTTGAACAGGGTGTGCCGCAATACGCCGTCTGCTTAACGAGCGGCGCCCAATACTGGCACCAGTGCAACGCCCAACGACTCAGGATCATGCCTGGGGCTGCCGTCCGCAACGGCCAACGGTGCCAACACCAGACGAGCGCCCAAGGTTTCGGCCGCCCGGTGCACCGGTTCCGGTTCGCCCACCCATTTCGCGTCGGCCAGCACCGTATCGGCCCGCAGAGCAGGTAAATACCACCTCAGGGCGGCCAGGTGGTCGGCCACCGAGAGGCCCAGGGTCTCGTTGTCGGCGGCCAGGTTGAGGGTGACCAGCCGGCGGGCCGGGCTGGTGATGATCGCCTCGGCCAGCCGGGGCACCAGCAGGTGCGGAAGAACACTCGTGTACCAGCTGCCGGGGCCGAAGATCAGCCAGTCGGCGGCCCGGATCGCCTCGATCGCCTGCTCGCAGACGGGCGGGTCGGCCGGTTCGAGGCGGACCGCCTCGACGTGCCCGAGCGCCACCGCGACCGCGTGCTGCCCCTGCACGGTGACCACCTCGCCGGGCCGCGCCGGGTCGGCGCCGAGCACGTCGGCCTCGATGCCGACCGCGTGCCGGGCCATCGGCAGCACCCGGCCCCGCGCACCGACCATGGCGGCGGCGTGGTCGAGGGCGTCGACCGGGTCGCCGAGCATCTCCATCAGGCCGAGCAGCAGAAGGTTGCCGACCGCGTGCCCGGCGAGCGAGTCGCTGCCGCCGAAGCGATATTGCAACAGCTGGGCGGTGCGCTGCCGGGACGGGTCGTCCGCGGCCAGCGCGGCGAGGGCCTGGCGCAGGTCGCCCGGGGGCAGCAGGGCGTCCCGTTCGGCGCGCAGCCGGCCGCTGGAGCCGCCGTCGTCGCCGACCGTGACGATCGCGGTGATGTCCAGGTCGATCTGCTTGGCCGCGTGCCGCAGGGCGCGGAGCGAGGCACCGAGCCCGTGCCCGCCGCCGAACGCGACCACCCGGACGGCCGTCACTCCCGCCCCAGGTCGCGGTGCGAGGAGTGGGCCGCGAGCCGCATGTCGCGCAGCTGGGCGGTGAGCTCCTCGGTGATCGCGACGCTGCGGTGCTTGCCGCCGGTGCAGCCGACCGCGACGGTGAGGTAGCGCTTGCCCTCGCGCTCGAAGCCGGGTGCGGTCGAGGCGATCAGGCCGGCGTAGGTGCTGACGAACGTGCTCGCGCCCTCCTGGTCGAGGACGTACTTGCTGACCGCGTCCTCCAGGCCGGTGTGGTCGCGCAGGTCGGGCACCCAGAACGGGTTGGGCAGGAAGCGGGCGTCGAGCACGTAGTCGGCGTCCGGCGGCAGGCCGTACTTGAAGCCGAAGGACAGCACGGTGATCCGCAGCTTGCGCACGTCCTCGCCGCCGAAGAGTTCCTCGACCCGGCGGCGCAGCTGGTTCACGTTCAGGTGGCTGGTGTCGATGATCACGTCGGACTGCTCGCGGGCCTCGGCGAGCAGCTTGCGCTCGGCCGCGATGCCGTCGGCGAGCCGGCCGTCGCCCTGCAGCGGGTGCGAGCGGCGCACCGACTCGAAGCGGCGGATCAGCACCTCGTCGTCGGCGTCGACGAAGACCACCCGCGGCGAGAAGCCCCGCTCCTTGAGCGCGCGGACGGCGCCGGCCAGGTCGGTGGAGAAGGCGCGGCTGCGCACGTCGAGCACCATGGCGGTGCGCCGGGCGGCCCCGCCGGCCTGGAAGGCGAGCTGGGCCATGTCGAGCATCAGCGCCTGCGGCAGGTTGTCCACCACGTAGAAGCCCACGTTTTCCAGGGCGCGGGCCACCGTGCTGCGCCCGCCGCCGGACACGCCGGTCACGACCACCAGGTCGGTGGCCACCTCGTCCGGGTCCACCGCGTCAGCGAACTCGGGCAACGACTCGGTCACGCAAGCCTCCGAGGCTCATCGAACGGACACCCCATCCACCGCCCCGCCACCACCCTTGACAGGACTGAAGGCAACCATCCTAGGCCGACCCGCTCGTCTCGGTCTGCTGGACCACCGGGTTGAGTGCGGCCAGGACCGACTCGGCGGTGACGCGACCGATGCCGGGCACCTCGGCGATCTCTTCAGGAGTGGCCGCGGCCAGCCTCTTCAGTGAGCCGAAGTGCCGCAACAGGGCCTTTCGCCTGGTCTCGCCGAGGCCGGGCACGTCGTCCAGCGCGGACGTGGTCATCCGCTTCGAGCGGCGCTGCCGGTGGAACGTGATGGCGAACCGGTGCGCCTCGTCGCGGACCCGCTGCAGCAGGTAGAGCGCCTCGGACGTGCGCGGCAGGATGACCGGGAAATCGTCCCCCGGCAGCCACACCTCCTCGAGCCGCTTCGCCAGCCCGCACAGCGCCACATCGGTGATGCCCATGTCGGACAGCACCGCCGCGACCGCGTTGACCTGCGGCTGGCCACCGTCCACCACGACCAGCTGGGGTGGATAGGCGAACCGCCGCGGCTTACCGGTCAGCGGGTCGATGCCGGGCAGGTCGTCGTCGTCGCGCTGCTCGTCCACGATGGCCTGTGCCTTGTAGCGGGCGAACCGGCGGCGCATGACCTCGCTCATCGCGGACAGATCGTCCGTGCCGCTGCCGTCGGCGTTGCCGCGGACCGCGAACCGCCGATATTCACTCTTGCGGGCCAGGCCGTCCTCGAAGACCACCATGGACGCGACCACGTCGGTGCCCTGGATCTGGGACACGTCGAAGCACTCGATGCGCAGCGGCGCCGTCTCCATCCCGAGCGCCTCGGCGATCTCGTCGAGCGCCTTGCTGCGGGTGGTCAGGTCGCCGGCCCGGCGCAGCTTGTGCCGCTGCAACGACTCCCCCGCGTTGCGCGCCACCGTCTCCATCAGCGACTTCTTGTCGCCGCGCTGCGGCACCCGCAGCTGCACCCGGCTGCCGCGATGGTCGGAGAGCCAGTCGGCGAGCGCGGCCGCGTCGTCGGGCAGGGCCGGCACCAGCAACTCGCGCGGGACGTCGCCCTCGCCCTGGGTGTCGCCGTACATCTGGGAGCAGAAGTGGTGCACCAGGTCGCCGGTGCTCAGGTCCTCCACCTTCTCCACCACCCAGCCGCGCTGGCCGCGCACCCGGCCGTCGCGCACGTGGAACACCTGCACGGCCGCCTCGAGCGGGTCCTCGGCGAAGGCGACCACGTCGGCGTCGGTGCCGTCGCCGAGCACCACGGTCTGCTTCTCCATGGCGCGGCGCAGGGCGGCGATGTCGTCGCGGAGCCGGGCCGCGCGCTCGAACTCGAGCTCCTCGGAGGCCTGCATCATGTCGCGCTCGAGCCGCTTGACGAAGGCGTCGGTGCGCCCGGCCATGAAGTCGCAGAAGTCGTCGACGATCGCCCGGTGCTGCTCGGCGGTGACCTGGCCGGTGCAGGGGGCCGAGCACTTCCCGATGTAACCCAGCAGGCAGGGGCGGCCGATCTGGCCGGACCGCTTGAAGACGCCGGACGAGCAGGTGCGCGCCGGGAAGACCCGCAGCAGCAGGTCGAGGGTCTCGCGGATGGCCCAGGCGTGCGAGTAGGGCCCGAAATAGCGCACGCCCTTGCGCTTGGCGCCGCGCATCACCTGCAGGCGGGGGAACTCCTCGTTGAGGGTGACCGCGAGGAACGGGTAGGACTTGTCGTCCCGGTATTTCACGTTGAAGCGCGGGTCGAACTCCTTGATCCAGGAGAACTCCAGCTGCAGCGCCTCGACCTCGGTGCCGACCGTCACCCAGTCGACGCTCGCCGCGGTGGTGACCATCTGCTGCGTGCGGGCGTGCAACGACCAGGTGTCCGCGAAATAGGAATTGAGGCGGTTCCGCAGATTTTTCGCCTTGCCGACGTAGATGACGCGGCCGGTCGGATCGCGGAAGCGATAGACACCGGGAGAGTCGGGGATGCTGCCCGGTGCGGGGCGGTACGTGGACGGGTCTGGCACGGGCTCAACAGTAATCCGGGCCTCTGACATTATTGTCCGACCGGAGGTCCGTTGCCGCCGCCACGGCGTCGGACCTCCGGCCGTAACGCATCAGGCCTTGACGATGTTGGCGCCGTCCGCCTTGACCTTGGTCTCGGTCAGCGCCTTCTTCGCCGGTCCGGCGGTCGGCTCACCGGTCTCGATGGAGTACTGCGCGCCGTGGCACGGGCAGCTGATCACGCCGCCGTCCACTTTGCTGACATCGCAGCCGGCGTGCGTGCAGACCTTGCTGAACGCCTTGAAGGTGCCGGCGGTCGGCTGGGTGATCACGAAGTCGGCGGTGATGATGCCGCCGCCCTCGGGCACGTCGGCCGTCGACGCCAGCGCGCTGCCGCCGGTGGTGCCGCCACCCGTAGCGGCGCCGGTGCCGGTGCCCGTGCCGGTGCCGGCCGCGGTGCTGCCGGCCGGGCCCGGGTTGTTCGAGAAGTCGGTGCCGTTCGTGTTGGTGGTGCTGGTACCGCAGGCGGCCAGGACCGCGCCGGCGCCGAGCCCGCCGGCGCCGAGCAGAACACACCGGCGCGTCGAGGCCGCGCCCAGACGGCCCGGCGGCTCCTCGGTCGGGAGCACAGTGTCGGTCGTCGTCTGCACGTCTGTCATCGGTAAGCCCTCCAGTGCATGTCCGCGCTAGTGGTCACGCGGCGTCGCAGTTGTGTACGCGGTCGCAGCCGAGCCGGTTCAAGGGTTCCCGCGAATTGTCCGCCGCGGGTGTGGCTCTTTCCTCGTTTTTAGATGTCTTTGCCCGGCGCCTTTGCCAAGCCGTAACACCACGAGGCGGCGGCGGATCGAACCTATGGGCTCGACCCGCCGCCGTTGCTATGAGTCACCTGTGACCTTGCTGAAACTTTACGCTTCAACCAGCCCGGCTTCAGTCCGGCCGAGGTCAGACGGCTGCTTTCGCCTTGGCGCGGCTGGTCCGCGGCTTGGCGGCCGCCTTGGGCGCCGGCGTTCCGTTCGCCTTGGCCGCCCGCGCGATCGCGGCGGCCGCACCGGCCGGCTCGCCCTGCAGACCGAGCATGTGCCGCAGGAACTGGCCGGTGTGACTCTCCGGCACCTCGGCCAACTCCTCCGGGGTGCCGGTGGCCAGCACCAGGCCGCCCTTGCTGCCGCCCTCCGGGCCCATGTCGATCAGCCAGTCGGCGGTCTTGATCACGTCGAGGTTGTGTTCGATGGTGATCACCGTGTTGCCCTTGTCGACCAGGCCGTTGAGCACCAGCAGCAGCTTGCGGATGTCCTCGAAGTGCAGGCCGGTGGTCGGCTCGTCGAGCACGTAGACGGTGCGGCCGGTGGACCGCTTCTGCAGCTCGGACGCGAGCTTGACGCGCTGCGCCTCGCCGCCGGACAGGGTCGGCGCGGGCTGGCCCAGCCGGACGTAGCCGAGGCCGACGTCGACGAGCGTCTTGAGGTGCCGGTGGATCGAGGTGATCGGCTCGAAGAAGGTCGCGGCCTCCTCGATCGGCATCTCCAGGACCTCGGAGATCGTCTTGCCCTTGTAGTGCACCTCGAGGGTCTCCCGGTTGTACCGCGCGCCCTTGCACACCTCGCAGGGGACGTAGACGTCCGGCAGGAAGTTCATCTCGATCTTGATGGTGCCGTCGCCGGCGCAGTTCTCGCAGCGGCCGCCCTTGACGTTGAACGAGAACCGGCCCGGGCCGTAGCCGCGCACCTTGGCCTCGACGGTCTCCGCGAACAGCTTGCGGATGTTGTCGAAGACACCGGTGTAGGTGGCCGGGTTGGAGCGCGGTGTGCGGCCGATCGGCGACTGGTCGACGCCGACCACCTTGTCGACGTTTTCCAGGCCGGTGAGCCGGGTGTGCCGGCCGGGGACCATCCGGGCGCCGTTGACCTGGTTGGCCAGCACCGTGTAGAGGATGTCGTTGACCAGGGTGGACTTGCCCGAGCCGCTGACCCCGGTGACCGCGATGAACTGGCCGAGCGGGAAGCCGACGGTCAGGTTGCGCAGGTTGTGCTCGCGGGCGCCCTGCACCACCAGCTCGCGGCCGGCGGTCTGCGGGCGCCGGGTGCGCGGGGTCGGGATCGACTTGCGGCCGGACAGGTAGGCGCCGGTCGGCGAGTTCTCGTTGGCCAGCAGGCCCTCGACCGAGCCGCTGTGCACGATGTTGCCGCCGTGCTCGCCGGCCCCGGGGCCGATGTCGACGATCCAGTCGGCGGTGCGGATGGTGTCCTCGTCGTGCTCGACCACGATCAGCGTGTTGCCCAGCTTCTTCAGCCGGACCAGGGTCTCGATCAGCCGGTGGTTGTCGCGCTGGTGCAGGCCGATCGACGGCTCGTCCAGCACGTAGAGCACGCCGACCAGGCCGGAACCGATCTGGGTGGCGAGTCGGATGCGCTGGGCCTCACCGCCGGAGAGGGTGCCGGCGCCACGGTCGAGCGACAGGTATTCGAGGCCGACGTCGACCAGGAAGCGCAGCCGGGCGTTGATCTCCTTGAGCACCCGCTCGGCGATCATCTTCTGCCGGTCGTCGAGCTCGATGGTGGCCAGCAGTTCGGCGCAGTCGCCGATCGACAGGTTGCAGACCTCGGCGATGCTCTTGCCGGCGATCGTCACCGCGAGGACCTCGGGCTTGAGGCGGGTGCCGCCGCAGACCGGGCACGGCACGTCGCGCATGTAGCCCTCGTACTTGTCCCGGGACCAGTCGCTCTCGGTGTCGTTGTGCCGGCGCTCGATCCACTGGATCACGCCCTCGAACCCGGTGTAGTAGGAGCGCTCGCGCCCGTACTTGTTGCGGTAGCGGACGTGGACCTGGTCTTCCGAGCCGTAGAGGACCGTCTTCTGCGCGCGGGCCGGCAGCGACCGCCACGGGGTGTCGACCGAGAACTTCTCCGCCTGCGCGAGGGCCTCGATCAGCCGCAGGAAGTATTCCTGGGTCTGGCCGCCGGCCCAGGGCTGGATCGCGCCGTCGCGGAGGCTGCGCTCCACGTCCGGGATGATCAGCTCCGGGTCGACCTCCTTCTTGGTGCCGAGGCCGGTGCACTCGGGGCAGGCGCCGTAGGGCGCGTTGAACGAGAAGACCCGGGGCTCGAGGTCCTCGATCGCCAGGGGGTGGTCGTTGGGGCAGGCCAGGTGCTCGGAGAAGCGGCGCTCGCGGGCCGGGTCGTCCTCGGCCAGGTCGACGAAGTCGAGCAGCACGATGCCGCCGGCCAGGCCGAGCGCGGCCTCGACCGAGTCGGTCAGGCGCTGCTTGCTGGACGCCTTGACGCTGAGCCGGTCGATCACCACCTCGATGGTGTGCTTCTCCTGCTTCTTGAGCTTCGGCGGCTCGGTGAGCGGGTGCACCACGCCGTCGACCCGGGCCCGGGCGTAGCCCTTGGCCTGCAGCTCGGCGAAGAGGTCGACGTATTCGCCCTTGCGGCCGCGGATCACCGGGGCGAGCACCATGAAGCGGGTGCCCTCGGTCATCGCGAGGACCCGGTCGACGATCTGCTGCGGCGTCTGCTTGCTGATCCGCTCACCGCAGACCGGGCAGTGCGGGATGCCGGTGCGGGCGAAGAGCAGGCGCAGGTAGTCGTAGACCTCGGTGATGGTGCCCACCGTCGAGCGCGGGTTGCGCGAGGTCGACTTCTGGTCGATCGAGACGGCCGGCGACAGGCCCTCGATGAAGTCGACGTCGGGCTTGTCCATCTGCCCGAGGAACTGCCGTGCGTACGACGACAGCGACTCGACGTATCTCCGCTGGCCCTCGGCGAAGATCGTGTCGAACGCGAGGCTGGACTTGCCCGAGCCGGACAGGCCCGTGAAGACGATCATCGCGTCGCGGGGCAGGTCGAGGTTGACGTCGCGCAGGTTGTGTTCGCGCGCGCCTCGAATGATCAAACGGTCGGCCACCAGCCAGCCTCTCCGTACAGGTGTATGAGTCGAGCAAAGCCGCGGCCACTCTAGCCATGGGGTACGACAAGTTTTCGCCGCAACAGGCTTGCCCAGGTGCAGCGCCATCCACATGCCGCACATTCCCCGCACGTCAGGCTGTCTTTAGGCCTCTTTTGGGTGGCGGGCGGGGCGGTCGGATGGGGCACTAACTCACCCGATAGAGGGAACCGGCAGATAGCGTACGTCCCAGATCTGCACTCCGCCCACCAGCTGCGGCTCGCCCAGCGCGGACGTGAGGACCGCCTGGAGCAGGTTGCCGTTGCGGGTGTTCGGCACCAGCACCACCACCGCGGCCCGCCAGTAGGTCAGGTCCTGCTTGACCCGGATCTTCATGCCCTCGGTCATCACCGGCATCTTGCCGCTCTCCCGGACCCACCAGAGAAGCTGCGAGGTCCAGCGCGGCGGCGCGCTCCACGAGCCGGTGTCGTCGGCCGGCGGGTTGGCCGGGCCCATGAAGTAGCCGCGCGGCGACGAGTACGCGAAATTCATCAGGGTCACCCAGCGCTGGCCGGTGCGGCCGGTGGTCACGTCCGGCAGCGGCACGGTGACCAGGCTCCGGTCGTCCGGCACGTACTGCTTCCAGGTGCCCTCGGTGAGGAACGGCGGCAGCGGATCCCCGCCGACGATCGGCAGCGGCTTCGGGAAGAGCGGCACCAGCGCCAGCACCAGCCCGGCCAGGAACACCCGGCGGCCGATGACCGGCATGTCACGCATCCGGTCGGCGGCCAGCGCCAGCAGCACCCCGACGATCGTCGAGGTCACCATCGCGAACCGGGTCACGCTCACCAGGTCGATCACCGGGATGTGACTGATCAGGCCGAACGGCAGCGCGATCGAGGTGTCGTGGCCGTAGATCCGCAGCCGCGGGCCGAACGACATGAGCAGCAGCACCAGGGCCGAGATCCCGGCGGCCCGGGCGGCCACCGAGCGGCGCAGCACGATCAGCGAGACCACGATCATGATCAGGCCGAACGGGCCGAAGAACGTGTTGTCCTCGGTGGCGCTGACGCTCATGCGCCGGGTCAGCTCGGCGTTGCCGGCCAGCGACTGCCGCGCGAACCCGGCCACCGAGAACAGGTCGGTCACGTACTTGTCCGGCTCGAACGGCTGCCCGTGGTAGTGGCCGGTGTGGAAGAACTGCCAGTACAGCGGGAAGGCCAGCAGGACCAGCGAGAGCAGGCCCGCGACGCCGAGGCCGGGCAGCAGGTGCCGCGCGTCGCGCAGGGCGCGGCGCGGTGCCATCGCGGCGTACGCGACGACGAAGACGCCCAGGGCGAGGGCGGTGAAGAGCAGCGCCTCCTCGTTGATGAACACCTGCACGACGATCAGCGCGGCCAGGATGAGCCCGCCCCGGATCGCCCGGCCGGGCTCGCGCAGCCGCAGCACCTGCACCACGATGAACGGGATCACGAACTGGTCGACGAAGTTCACGTGCCCGTTCGCGTGCGACACCATCGCCGGGCAGAACCCGCACCACAGGCCGCCCAGCCAGGCCGCGACCCGGCTGGTCACCAGATGCCGGGAAAGCACCCAGTACCACGCCCAGGCGGTGCCGGCCAGGCCCAGCGTGATCAGGAACGCGACCGTCACGCCGGCGCCGAAGAAGTGGGTGACCGGCGCCATCGGCAGGCTCAGCGCCAGCAGCGCCGTGTTCGCCATCATGTTCACGCCGTCCGGCACGTTCAGCCGGTAGGTGTAGAGCGGGTTGTCGCCGTTGAAGACGACCCGCTCACCGTGCGCGATCATGAACAGGAAGATGCCGTGGTCGTCGTCGTTGCTGGCCAGGATCCGGCCGTTCGGGTCGCGCCAGAGCTGGATCATCACCAGAACCGACAGGACCACGTAATTCAGTGGTGCCAGCAGATCGGCACGGCGGCCCGGCGCGGCGGCCGGCTCCGGGGTTTCGGGGACGGCTTTATCCTCGACGACCTCGTCCACCGCGCGCATCGCAGCATTCTTGCAGAGCCACGCTCAGGTCCGGCGGTGGCGGTGACCGGCGGCACCGGCCACCCGGGCCTGCCGGCGGGCGCTCTCCACCTCCACCTCGTGGTGCAGCTTGCGCCAGCTGGCCAGCCGGCGCGGGGCCAGCGAGCCGTTGGCGATCGCGGCGACGACCGCGCAGCCGGGCTCGGCGCCGTGCCGGCAGTCCCCGAACCGGCAGTGCGCGGCCAGCTCGGCGATGTCGGCGAAGGCCCGGTCGAGCCCGCCGGCCGTGTCGAGCAGGCCGACACCCCGGATGCCCGGGGTGTCGAGGACCGCGCCACCGCCGGGCAGCGGCACCAGGTTGCGGTAGGCGGTGGTGTGCCGGCCCTTGCCGTCCGCGTCCCGGATCGCCTGCACCGGCATCACGGCGGTGCCGGCCAGGGCGTTGACCAGGGTCGACTTGCCGGCCCCGGAACGGCCCAGCAACGCGAGGGTGCGGCCGCCGGCCACATAAGTGCGCAAAGTGTCGATGCCTGTCGAAAGCCGCGTGCTCACCGAGATCACCGGCACGTCCGGCGCGAGCTCGGCGAGCTGCCGGGCCACCGCGGCCGGATCGCGGGAGGTGTCGCTCTTGCTCAGGACGAGCAGGGGTTTCGCGCCCGACTCCCAGGCCAGCGCCAGTAGTCGCTCGACCCGGGCGTCGTCCGGCTCGGGGTGGATCGGCTCGACCACGGCGACCGTGTCCATGTTTGCCGCCAGCAGCTGGCCGGTGGCGTCCTTGTCGGAGGTGCGGCGGATCAGTGCGGTCTTTCGCGGCAGCACCAGCTCGATGGTCACCCGGCGGTCGGGCCAGCGGCGGGTCACCACCCAGTCGCCGGCGCAGGGCAGATTGACCGGGTCCTGCGCGGCGCCGAGCAGCACGCTGCCGGCCAGCGTGGCCCGGGTGACGCCGGTCTCGCCCAGCACGGTGCAGACGCCGCGATCGGCACGCAGCACCCGGGCCGGAAAGGCGTCGGGACGGTCGAAAGGACGGTACGAGGATGCGAACGTGTCGTCCCACCCGAGGTGGGACAGGTCGTACGACATGAGAACCCTTTGCGGGACGGGAGGGCGCCTGGCCGCGGGGTCAGGCGTGGCCCTCCGGATGAAGGGACACGACAACGTCGGAAAGCACGGTGCCCACCTCCTCCGCGGGTCGGATCGGCGTGTCTGCAACGACGGTACGGCGGCCCGCCACCTCAGCGAAAGCGAATTCTGTGCCGCTAGGGTGACCAGGTGACAGCGACATCTTCGCCATGCCTTCCTGGCCCTCGCTTCGCTCGGTGCAGTCAGTCATGACCATGGACCCACTCGTTCTCCTTACCGATGTCGACCGGGCGACCGAAGCCCTGATCAGGACGGCCTCGGATCTCGATCCGGCGGTGGTGTCGCAGCCGTCGCTGCTGCCCGGCTGGACGGTCGGGCACGTGCTCACCCACGTCGCCCGCAACGCCGACGCGTACACCCGGCTGCTCACCGGGGCCCGGACCGGCACCCAGGCCGAGGCGTACGCGCCGGGGCAGCGCGACGCCGACATCGAGGCCGGCGCCGGCCGGCCGCTGCGCGAGCAGATCATCGACATCCGCGACTCGCACGAGCGTTTCGCCGACGCGGGCGCGGCCATGCCGGCCGAGGCCTGGACGTTCCACCTCGACTTCATCCGGATGCCGGCGGCCGGCGCACCGTGGGCCCGGCTGCGCGAGGTCGAGGTGCACCACGTCGACCTGGCGCTGTCCTACACGCCGGCCGACTGGACCGACGCGTTCGCGCTGCGGCTGCTCCGCGAGATCGTCACCACCGCCGGCCCGGACGCACCGCCGATGATGCTGCGGCCGTTCGGCATCGAGCACGCGCTGACCATCGGCGACGCGGACAACCCGCCGGTGATCGGCGGCCCGACCAAGTCGATCGCCGCCTGGCTGTCCGGCCGCGGCGACGGCACCGACCTCACCGTCGCGCCCGACGGCGAGCTGCCGATCCCCGCGAGGTGGAAGTGATCATGGCCTACACCGGAGACGTCCGCCGGGGCAGCGCCCCGGCCACCCGCACCCTCGACCACCTGACCGTGACCAAGGTGTCGGTCGGGCCCACCGACAACAACGCCTACCTGCTGCGCTGCGGCGACGACCGGGTGCTGATCGACGCCGCCAACGACGCGCCGGCCCTGCTCGAGCTGATCGGCGAGGCCGGTATCCGCGCGGTGATCACCACCCACCGGCACTACGACCACTGGCAGGCCCTGGCCGCGGTGGTCGAGGCGACCGGCGCCCGCTCCCTCGCGCACGCCGCCGACGCCGCCGAGATCCCGGTGGTCACCGACACCCTCGCCGACGGCGACAAGATCCCGGTCGGCGAGGGCGAGCTCGAGGTGATCCACCTGGTCGGGCACACGCCCGGCTCGATCGCCCTGCTCTACCGCGACCCGAACGGCCACGCCCACCTGTGGACCGGGGATTCGCTGTTCCCCGGCGGGGTCGGCAACACCGGCCAGGACGCGGCCCGGTTCGGCTCGCTGATCGACGACGTCGAGCACAAGCTGTTCGACCGGCTGCCCGACGACACCTGGTTCTACCCGGGCCACGGCAAAGACTCCACGCTCGGCACCGAGCGCCCGCACCTGGCCGAGTGGCGCGAACGCGGCTGGTGAATGCAACAGATCCGGGGTCCGGTGGTGTAGTCAGCATGTGAGCAGATTTCCGGGTGCCGACTTCGAGGCCTATGTGCGTGAGGTCAGCCCCGGGCTGCTCCGCTTCGCGCACGTGCTCACGCTGCACCGGGCCGAGGCCGAGGATCTGGCCCAGGAGACCCTGATCCGGGTCGGCCTGGCCTGGTCGCGGGTGCGGCGGGACGGCAACCCGGTCGGGTATGCCCAGCGCACGCTGCTCAACCTGTTCCTCAACCGGCGGCGCCGGCGGGCCGACATCCCGGTGGCGGCGGTGCCGGAGGTCACCGGCGAGGACGTCGCGCTCGCGGCGGTGGACGCCGCCGACGGCGTACGCAATCTGCTTGCTTCTCTTCCGCGGAAGCAGCGGGCCGCGGTGGCCATGCGATATGTCCTGGATCTGCCGGACGAGCGGATCGGTGAGCTGCTCGGGTGCAGCCCGCAGACGGTCCGGTCACAGGTGTCGCGGGGCCTTGCCGCCCTGCGCGCGCAGGAGGGGTCACGATGAGCTGGGATATTCCGGTCAGCGAGGACTTTATCCGTAAAGTTCGGGGTGGGGTGCGGCGGCGCCGCCTGATCCGCCGCGTGACGGCGGCGGCCGCGGTCCTGATCGCCGCGGGCGCCGTCACCACCGTCCACGACCGATCGCAGCAGCCGCCACCGGTGGTCGCCCCGGCGATCGGCGAGGTGCTGGACGGCTACCGCATCACCTGGCTGCCCGACGGGACCGTCCGGACCGGCCCGGACAGCGCCTTCCATGAGGAGGGCGCCAAGCCGGTGTTCCAGCTCCGGAGCCGGCGCTTCGACCGGGGCACCGGCCGGTCGCTCTGGATCTCCGTCATGCGCCCCGGGTCGAACGCCACCACCGCACAGGTCCGGGCCTGGGCCGTCACCGACGCCAAGCCGGTGAACACCTTCCCCGCACCGGCCGGCAACGCCGAATTGCTGGCGCATGCCGGCACCGAGACCACCACCTACCTGGCAGTGATCACCACCCCGGACGGGGTGGTGATCACCGTGGAGGCCACCGGATGGTTCACCGCGGCCGAGGTCGAGTCGGTCGCACGCGGGATAGACGGTTAGCCGACGCCCTGGACCGCGCCCTCGAGCACGTGCAGGCCGGCCCCGAACTCGACGAAGTCCGCGGTGGTCCAGCCGCTGGCGTCCCAGATCTGCGCCAGGAGCCAGATGCCGTCCGGCTGCTGCACCCAGAGGTTGCGGGTGGCACCGCCGTCGGTCGGGGTGTTGATCACGCCAGGCCGGCCGGCGACCGTGACGTTCGTGCCGGTGGGCGTGCGCTTGTCGTCCTTCGATTGCAGCATCACGGCGATCTTGCCGACGAAGCTGTTGACCTCTTTGTCCTTGAAGCCCTTGGGGGCGATCGTCAGGACGGATTCGTTGACGCCCTGCAGCTCCCAGCCGTCGGGCACCTTGTCGATGGTGAAGCCCTTCGGCTGCTCACCGTGGTAGGCGACGAGCCTGGCGGTGGACACCGGCGACTTCGCGGCCGGGGCCGCCGCGGTCTGGTTGCCCGGCGCGGCGGACTGGTTGGTCGTGCCGTACACCACCGCCGCGGCCAGTGCGGCCACCGCGAAGGCCGACGCACCGGCACCGCGCAGCACCCGGCGGCGGCCCAGCGCGCGCTTGCCGCGGGCGAGGTCGGCATCCGCCTGCTGGGCCGAGGTGTCGCCGGCCGACCCGGCGATCATGGACAGACGGTCCTGCAGATCCTTCATCGGATCACTCCTGTCAACGGAAGTTCCATGACCTCCCGGAGCCGGTCGAGGGCCCGGGCGGTCTGGCTTTTCACCGTTCCCTCGGAGCATCCGAGGGCGTCGGCGGTGTCGGCGACGTCCAGGTCGTAGAAGTAGCGGAACACCAGGGCGGCCCGCATCTTCGGGGGCAGCTCGCGCAGTGCCGCGCGCAGCCCGTCGGAGCGGTCGTCCAGGTATGCCGACGTCGCGTGCGGGCGGTCCGGCAGCTGGGCCATCGACCGCTCGTGGCGGCGCCACCACCGACGTTTCTCGTCGGTCAGGGCGTTCACCAGGGTGCGGCGCAGGTAGCCGTCCGGGTTGTCCGCGCGCCGGAAAGCCGGCCAGGCGACATACAGCTTGGTCAGGGTGCTTTGGACCAGATCCTCGGCCAGATGTCCGTCACCCGCCGTCAGCAAGGTCGCCGTACGCACCAACCCCGCTCGCTTCTCGAGCACGAAGCTGTGGAACTGCTCGTCACGCTCTGTCATTCACGTGCCCTCCTTCGCTCTCACAGCCCCATGACGACTGGCAGCTCCGAACGGTTGCATGGGCGCGCGAGACGGGAAGATATACATTTCCGCTCATCGCTGCGAAACGCGGGATTCCTAGCTTGTTCGTATGGCCGACATCACCTCGAGCACGCCACAGGACCTGGTCGAAGCCGCCGGCATGCCGGTCGGCAGCGGCGTCATCAAGCCCTCCTACGATCCACGGCTGACGAACGAGGACCTCGCGCCTCTGGAGGATCAGCACTGGGGTTCCTACAACATTTTCGCGTTCTGGATGTCCGACGTGCACAGCGTCGGTGGCTACGTCACCGCGGGCAGCCTGTTCGCGCTGGGCCTGTCCAGTTGGCAGGTGCTCGTCTCGCTGGTCGTGGGCATCACGATCGTCTACTTCTTCTGCAATCTGGTGGCCAAGCCCTCCCAGCAGACCGGGGTGCCCTATCCGGTGATCAACCGGGCGGCGTTCGGGGTGCTCGGCGCGAACGTGCCGGCGATCATCCGGGGGGCGATCGCGGTCGCCTGGTACGGCATCCAGACGTACCTGGCCTCGGCGGCCCTTGATGTCGTGGTTCTGAAGATCTGGCCGGGGCTCATGCCGTACGCAGATGTCGATCTTCATGGTTTTCTCGGTCTTCCGCTGCTCGGCTGGTGCACCTACGCGATCCTGTGGGTGTTGCAGGCGGCGGTCTTCTGGACCGGCATGGAGACGATCCGACGGTTCATCGACTTCTGCGGGCCGGCCGTCTACGTGGTGATGTTCGTGCTCGCCGGTTACCTGATCTACAAGGCGGGCTGGGGCTCGATCAACCTGTCCCTCGGCGACGTGAAATACCACGGCTGGGATGCCCTGCCGATCATGCTCGGCGCCATCGCCCTGGTCGTGTCGTACTTCTCCGGGCCGATGCTGAATTTCGGTGACTTCTCCAGATATGGGAAGTCGTTCAAGGCGGTCAAGACCGGCAACCTGCTCGGGCTGCCGCTCAACTTCCTGATGTTCTCGATCCTGGTCGTCGTCACCGCGTCGCTGACCATCCCGGTCTTCGGCGAGTTGATCACCGACCCGGTCTCCACCGTGGCGCGCATCGACAGCACGTTCGCGATCGTGCTCGGCGCCCTGACCTTCACCATCGCCACGATCGGCATCAACATCGTCGCCAACTTCATCTCGCCGGCGTTCGACTTCTCCAACGTCTCCCCGCAGCGGATCAGCTGGCGGGCCGGCGGCATGATCGCCGCGGTCGGCTCGGTGCTGATCACCCCGTGGAACCTCTACAACAACCCGGACGTCATCCACTACACCCTGGAAACCCTCGGTGCCTTCATCGGACCGCTGTTCGGGGTGCTGATCGCCGACTTCTACCTGGTGCGCCGGCAGCAGGTGGACGTGGACGACATGTTCACCATGGAGCCCACCGGCCGGTACTTCTACCGCAAGGGCGTCAACCCGGCGGCGGTCATCGCCACCGCGGCCGGCGCGGTCGTGGCGATGATCCCGGTGCTCTGGACCGGCGGCCCGCACATGCACACCCTGGCCCAGTACAGCTGGTTCATCGGCATGGGCCTCGGCCTGGTCGTCTACCTGGCCCTGGTCCCGGCGACCAACGTCAAGCAGCTCAGCCGGGTCCCGGTCTGATGCTCGTCCGGGTCGTCAACCCCAACACCACGGAGTCGATGACCGCATTGATCGAGGCGACCGCCCGGGCCGTGACCGGCCCGGGCGTCACCCTCGAGGCGGTCACGCCGGCGATGGGCCCGGCCTCGATCGAGAGCCACTACGACGAGGCGCTCGCCGTGCCCGGGCTGCTCGCGGCGGTCGCCGAGGGCGAACGGGACTTCGTCGACGGGTACGTGGTGGCCTGCTTCGGCGATCCCGGTCTCGACGCGGCCCGGGAGTTGGCGCGCGGCCCGGTGGTCGGCATCGCGGAGGCGGCGATGCACGCGGCGATGCTGGTCGGGCGGGGCTTCAGCGTGGTGACCACGCTGGATCGCACCCGCGGGCGGGCCTGGGACCTGGCCGCCCGCTACGCCCCGGCCGGCGCCTGCCGCGGGGTGTACGCCTGCGACATCCCGGTACTCGCCCTGGAGAGTGACCCCACCGTCATCGAACGGGTGGTGGCGCTGGCCCGGCTGGCCCTGGAGAAGGACGGCTCCGATGTGATCGTGCTGGGCTGCGCCGGGATGGCCGACCTGTGCGCGGCCGCCACCGCCGAGCTCGGGGTGCCGGTCATCGACGGGGTGGCCGCCGCCACGCTGCTGGTCCAGGCCCTGATCACGCTGGGGGTGGGCACGTCGAAACGCGGCGAGTACGCCGAGCCGCCGGCCAAGTCGTACACCGGACTGCTGACCCCGTTCCACCGCCCTGCTTGAAAGCGGAAGAATGGGGCGGTGAGCGTCAAGGGATACCAGGAACGGTTCGACCGGACAGCCGCCGAGTGGCGGACCGCCGACCGGGGCGAGGGCGGCGGGAACCGCGTCGAGGTCGCCCTGCTGCCGGACGGCGGCTGGGCGGTGCGCGACTCCCGCGACCCGGAGGGCCCGATCCTGTTCTTCACCCCGGCCGAGGTGCACGCGTTCGTGGCCGGCGTGAAGGACGGCGAGTTCGACACCTAGAAGTCGTTCATGAACCGGGCGGGTGGGTAAGCACAGAGTGACCGCACCCGCCACCGGAAGGACGCGAGATGACGAGCCCGGACCGCTACCCGCCGCTCGACCCCGGCGCACCGATCCCGGACGACCCGGGCGAACTCTCCCCGGACACCCCGGACACGCTGCCGCCGGCCCCGGTGGAACCGATCGTCGAGCCCACCCCGGACCGGCCGGACGAGGTGCCCGAACCGGCCTGATCATCCGGCTCGAACAGCCCGGTGTCCTGCGGCAGGGCACCGATCGCCGCCTGCAGCCGGTGATGGTGCGCGGCGAAGACGGCGGTCAGCGCGTCGGCGTCCCGGGCGCAGAAGGCGGCCAGCATGCCGGCGTGATCGGCGTGCAGCAGCGCCCGGTCGCCGCCGCCCAGGTGGGTCATCGCCTGCTGCGGCTCGGTCATGTTCCAGGCCGCGTCCAGCATGTGCAGCAGCCGCCGCATCCGGCACGGCCGGATCAGCGCCAGGTGGAAACGGCGGCTCTCCCGGTGGTAGAGCCGCCCGTCGTACGCGTCGACCGCCGCGTCCAGCGCACCGTGCGCGGCCCGCGCCTGCCGGTCGTCGTCCTCGGTGGCCAGCTCGATCGCGGCCCGCAGCGCCGCCGTCTCGAGCGCCTCCCGCACCAGATAGATCTCGGTGAACTCGTTGGCCGTCATGGTCGCCACCCGGTAGCCGCCGTTCGGCCGGTGGTCGACCAGGCCCTCGCCGATCAGCGTCATCAGTGCCTCGCGCACCGGGATCCGGCTGACCCCGAACGCCGCCGCGACCGCGTCGACCGGGATCGCCGAGCCGGGCGGCACCTCGCCGTCGAGGATGATGCCGCGCAATTCATCGACGATCGCGGCGTGCGGACTGGCCGGCGGGCGCCCGGCAAGCCGCGAGATCAGGATCGACCGGCGGCGCGGACCAGACATGCCCGGACCATAATCCGCCCTCGTTACAGCGCCGCTACGACGGCCGACGACTCCACCGGAATCGAGAACATCGGGAAGTCGTACGCGATCGCGTTGTCGTGCGCCTCCGGCGAGGTGGCCGCCATGCAGTCGGTGACGGTGATGACCCGGTACCCGTTCTCGTAGGCGCTGCGCATCGTCGACTCGACACAGCAGTTGGTCAGGAACCCGCCGATGATCACCGTCTCGATGCCCTTGCTGCGCAGGATGAAGTCGAGGTTGGTGCTGGCGAAGGTGTCCAGGCCGCGCTTGCCCTCGATGACGATGTCACTCTCGGCCGGGGCCAGCTGGTCGACGATTGCCGCACCCCAGGTGCCCTTCACGAACGCGTTGCCGTCCACGACGCCCTTGAGGATCCCGTACGGATGGCGGGTCAGCTCCCCGTAGCCGGGCGCGAACGTGATCGGCGCGTGCATGACGGTCACCCCGGCGGCCCGGGCCGCCTCGACCAGCGCCACCGTCTTGGCCAGCATCCCGGTCTTGTCCATCACCGGCGCCACCGCGCCGTGCAGGACCCCGCCCTCGCTGGTGAACTCGTTCTGGAACTCGATCAGCACGACCGCCGTCTTCGCCGGGTCGAGCTGCAGTGTCTCCGTCATGGCACGCCTCCTGTGGGCCTCGTCACTCTCGTTGCCAGGCTAGGCTCGATCACAGGGTGAAACCAGGAGGCCACGGGTGAATATGCGGCACGATCCGACGTGGGGACAGCCCCCGTCCCAGCTCCCCTCGGTCGGCCCCGGTGTGCCCGGCTGGCTGGAGGAACGCCTTTTCGACCAGCGCATCGTCATGGTCCGTGGCCTGCTCACCAACGAGGCCGCCACCGGCATCTCGGCCGCCCTGCTCACCCTCGACGCCACCGGCCCGGCGCCGATCCAGCTGCACGTGTCCGGCGACGGTGGCGAGCTGGGCGCCGCGCTCACCGTCATCGACGTGATCGACACGATGACCGCGCCGGTGCATGCGCTGGTCACGTCCCAGGCGGTCGGCGCGGTGGTGGCGGTGCTCGCGGCCGCCGACAAGCGCTCCGCCTACCGGCACGCCCGCTTCAAGCTGACCGAGCCGCACGCCGCCGGGGTGACCGGCACCGCCGACGAGGTGACCCGGGCGGCCGGCCAGCACCTGCGCGAGCTGGAGGAGATCGTGCTGCGCCTGGTCGAGGTGACCGGCCAGTCGCGCAGCCGGATCGAGGACGACCTGTCGGCCGGCCGGATCCTCAGCGCCCAGGAGGCCGTCGAATACGGCCTGATCGACGAGATCGTCGGCAAGGCATAGAAAAAGCCCCCGGGATGTCCCGGGGGCTTTTCCGCAAAAGCTACTGCGCGACCTTGACGCCCATCGAGCGGGCGGTACCGGCCACGATCTGCACCGCGGCGGTGATGTCGTTCGCGTTCAGGTCGGGGAGCTTGCGCTCGGCGATCTCCTTGACCTGGGTGGCGCTCAGGGTGCCGACGGTCTGGGTCAGCGGGTTCGACGCGCCGGACTGGATCCCCAGAGCCTTGCGGATCAGGAAGCTCGTCGGCGGCGTCTTGTAGACCAGCGTGTGGCTGCGGTCCTCGTAGACGGAGACGACGACCGGGATGATCTCGCCCCGGTTCTTCGAGGTGGCCTCGTCGTACTCCACCTTCACGGCACGCATGTTGGCCCCGGTCGGACCAAGCATCTTGCCGAGGTCGACCATCGCGGCGTTACCCGCCTCAAGCGCGAGGGTTACCTCATGGGTCTTTTTCTTGGGCGGCATTGCGTAAGGCTCCTTAGGGTGAGCTGCAAGCTATGAGAACGCAGCTCGCCAGCATCATCAACACACGACTAACCCGGGGATCCTAATACAGACCCCGGGAGCACGCCAAAAGTGTAGCTCGCGGCCTCAGTACTTATCGCACTGGCACCGGGTCATCAACGAGCGGACCGCCGCCACGTACTGCGGGTTGGGCAGCGTCTTGGTCTCCGCGGCCGCCTCGATGCCACCCTGACCGGCGTTGTAGCCGGCGATGACCACGTTCAGCAGGCACCACGACGAGGACGTCTTGCACTTGCTCGCACTCAGGTTGTAGTTGGTGCTCTTGAAATACTTGTCGCCCACCCACTTGGTCATCCAGGCCAGGTAGTTGGCCCCCAGATAGGTGTTGTCGGCGAACTTCGCCTCGTCGTAGGTCAGCCCGAACCGCTGGTTGATGAAGTCGGTGGTGGCCGGCATGACCTGCATGACCCCGGCGCCGCCGTCGCAGTTGTGGATGTTGCTCTGCCAGCCGCTCTCCTGCCAGGCCACCGCCTTGACCAGCGGATAGTTGAGCTTCAGCTGGGGCGCCTCGGAATTCCAGTAGGTGCGCGCGGCCGCCGACTTCAGCGACGTCTTCACCTTGCTCTTGGCCACGGCCTTGGTCTTGTCGTAATGGGCGCAGTCGGGCAACTGGCTCCAGAACGCGGGCTGGGTCGGCTCCGCCGTCTTCGGCTTCGTCCTCGACGGGGTGGGCGACGGCGACTCGGTGGTCGGCTCCGGCGACGGCGTCTCCAGCTCGAAGGTCGGCTCCGCCGAGGTCGGCGCGGCCACCGCGGCGGCCGGGGTGTCGTCCTTGCCGGTCAGCCCGCACCCGGCCGCGACGATCAGAGCGACCACCGCCGCCAGCACTCCTGCACGATGAGCCATCGACGAAAAACCTCCCCGTGAATCGCCGAAGCCGAACGCTAACAGTCGCCGATAACGATTCGCTGCCCCGCGAACTGGACAAACCACGCGAGTTCCCTGGCTACACCCCTGACCCGCGGCGGCAACCAAGACCGGGGACAATAGTTCTATGCAGACCCGCACCGACCTACGCAACGTCGCCATCATCGCCCACGTCGACCATGGCAAGACCACCCTCGTCGACGCCATGCTGCGCCAGGGGAGCCAGTCGCACGCCCGTGGCGAGATGGCCGACCGCGCCATGGACTCCATGGACCTGGAGCGGGAAAAGGGCATCACCATTCTCGCCAAGAACACGGCGATCAGCTACCAGCCCGCCGCAGGTGACCCGGTCACCATCAACATCATCGACACCCCCGGCCACGCCGACTTCGGTGGTGAGGTCGAGCGCGGCCTCACCATGGTCGACGGCGTCGCGCTGCTCGTCGACGCCTCCGAGGGCCCGCTGCCGCAGACCCGGTTCGTGCTCCGCAAGGCGCTCGCGGCCAAGCTCCCGATCATCCTGATCATCAACAAGGTCGACCGCCCCGACGCCCGCATCAAGGAGGTCGTCGACGAGACCTACGAGCTCTTCCTCGACCTCGACGCCGACGAGCACCAGATCGAGTTCCCGATCGTCTACGCCTGCGCCCGCGACGGCATCGCCTCGCTGACCCAGCCGAAGGACGGCACCGTCCCGGAGGACAGCACCGACCTCGAGGTGCTGTTCAGCACCATCCTCGAGACCATCCCGGCGCCGACCTACACCGAGGGCGCGCCGCTCCAGGCGCACGTCGTCAACCTCGACTCGTCCAACTTCCTGGGCCGGCTCGCGCTCTGCCGCGTGCACGAGGGCACGATCCGCAAGGGTCAGACCGTGGCCTGGTGCAAGACCGACGGCACGATCAGTAACGTCCGCATCTCCGAGCTGCTGATCACCGAGGGCCTCGACCGCAAGCCGGCCGAGAGCGCCGGCCCCGGCGACATCATGGCCATCGCCGGCATCGCCGAGATCATGATCGGCGAGACCCTGGCCGACGCGGAGAACCCGATCCCGCTGCCGCTGATCACGGTGGACGAGCCGGCCATCTCGATGGTCCTCGGCACCAACACGTCGCCGCTGGTCGGCAAGGTCAAGGGCGCCAAGGTCACCGCCCGCATGGTCAAGGACCGCCTCGACCGCGAGCTCATCGGTAACGTCTCGCTGCGAATCCTCCCGACCGAGCGCCCCGACGCCTGGGAGGTCCAGGGCCGCGGCGAGCTCGCCCTGGCCATCCTGGTCGAGCAGATGCGCCGCGAGTCCTTCGAGCTCACCGTCGGCAAGCCGCAGGTGGTCACCAAGACCATCGACGGCAAGGTGCACGAGCCGGTCGAGCGCCTCACCATCGACGCCCCCGACGAATACATGGGCGCGATCACCACGCTGCTGTCCACCCGCAAAGGCCGGATGGAAGAGCTGATCAACCACGGCACCGGCTGGCTGCGGATGGAGTGGCTGGTCCCGGCGCGCGGCCTGATCGGCTTCCGCACCGAGTTCCTCACCGAGACCCGCGGCACCGGCATCATGCACCACCTCTTCGAGGACTACGAGCCGTGGTTCGGCGAGCTGCGCACCCGCAACAACGGTTCGCTCGTCGCCGACCGGGCCGGCGCGGTCACCCCGTTCGCGATGATCAACATCCAGGAACGCGGTCAGCTGTTCGTCGAGCCGACCACCGAGGTGTACGAGGGCATGATCGTCGGCGAGAACTCTCGCGAGGACGACATGGACGTCAACATCACCAAGGAGAAGAAGCTCACCAACATGCGCGCGGCGAGCGCCGACAACACCGAGAAGGTGATCCCGCCGCGCAAGCTCTCCCTCGAGCAGGCCCTCGAATTCTGCCGCGAGGACGAATGCGTCGAGGTCACCCCGGCCGCGGTGCGCATCCGCAAGGTGGTCCTCGACCAGCAGGCGCGGGGCCGGGCCGCCGCCCGACGCAAACACCAGTAACCCCTACAGGTACGCCGTCGGGGTTCGCCAACCGCACTCGCGCGAACCCCGCCTTCGGCGGCTGCCGCACGCAAACAGCCCGGTGGTCCGGCATTCTGCCGCGACCATCGGGCTGTGTTTTTTGCTTTTGCGGCTTACGCCTTCGCGTTCAGTAACTCGCGTTTCCGGTCCCGGGATGATTTGGCCAGGCTGGCCACCGTGGCGACGCCGAGCGTGCCGATGATGACCAGCAGCGACAGCCAGATCGGGATCTCCGGAGCCCAGTGGACGCCCTCGCCGCCGTTGATGAACGGCAGGCTGTTGGTGTGCAGCGCCTCGAGGAACAGCTTCACGCCGATGAAGGCCAGCACCGCGGCCAGGCCGTAGTTGAGGTAGACCAGGCGCTCCAGCAGGCCGCCGAGCAGGAAGTAGAGCTGCCGCAGGCCCATCAGGGCGAAAATGTTCGCCGTGAAGACCAGGTAGGGCTCCTTGGTGATCCCGAAGATGGCCGGGATCGAATCCAGGGCGAACAGCAGATCGGTGGTGCCGATCGCGATCGTCACGATCAGCAGCGGCGTGAACAGTCGCTTCCCGGCCTGCGTCACGACCGTCATCCGGCCGCCCTCGAACGACGACGACACCGGCAGAATCCTCTTCGCCCAGCGGATCAGGGCGTTCTCGTTGAAGTCGTCCGCATCGTTCTCGCCCTCTTTCAGCAGGTTGACCGCCGTGTAGACGAGAAACGCGCCGAAAATGTAGAAGACCCAGGAGAACTGCGCGATGAGGGCGGCGCCGGCCGCGATGAACAGGCCGCGCATCACCAGCGCCAGCACGATGCCGATCAGCAGCACCTTCTGCTGAAGATGCCGGGGCACCGCGAACCGGCCCATGATGATGACGAAGACGAAGAGATTGTCGACGCTCAACGAGTACTCGGTGAGCCAGCCGGTGTAGAACTCGCCGGCGTACCGCCCGCCCGCGCTGATCCAGACACCGATGCCGAAAACAACGGCCAGCCCCACGTAGAGGGCCACCCAGCTGCCGGATTCCTTCACGGATGGCTCATGCGGCCGTCGGCCGATGATCAGGAGATCAACGGCGAGAACGGCGATGAGAGCGACCAGTGTGGCAATCCACACCCAGGCGGACACAGACAACAGGAACCTCCGGCAGACACGGTTCGGCGCTGCGTCCACTCCGGGTGGAGAGGGCACAGCGACGTGCGGCTGTCGGAGGTCTCTTCCGCCGCCTGTGTGGCGACCGCCGGCCCCGGGTCAGCCCGCTCGGGCCTTCCGTGTTGACGAGACCGGCACGAGGGAATACTCCCCTCCTACGGCAGCCATTGTGTCCCATACGGAAACCCAATGGCAGGGCACCCCGGGAAAGCGTGTCGTGCCTCTCGGCCGCCCCACTCTTCCGAACATGTTCCCTGGGCCAAGCGTAACGCCTCCCGGTTGCAGCGGGGCTATACAGCGCCCGCCGGAGGGCCGCGGAAGCACCGATGCGTCCTAGGAGGCTAGCTCAGTTGCCACTCGCCAAAGCGCCCCCGCCGCCCTCGGTCGACGAAGCCCCACCGGCGGCCCGGGTTGTTGACGTTGACGTTGACCCAGGCCTCGGCGCTGCCACCGGTCACCATCAGCCCACGCGCCGGCGCCACCCCGACCCGAGCGATCCGCCCGACCGCAGCTGTGACGAAGCCGACGTCCACCCGTCAGCGTCATGGACGGGAGCCGGCTACTTCACGCCTGCCATGTCCATGCCGCGCAGTTCCTTCTTCAGCTCGGACATCTCGTCGCGGATCCGGGCGGCCAGCTCGAACTGCAGCTCGCGCGCGGCGGCCAGCATCTGGTCGTTGAGGTCCTGGATGAGCTGGGCCAGCTCGACCCGGGCCATGCCCTCGCGGGCCGTGCCGGTCGACGCCCGCGCCTTCGACCTGGTCTCCGGGACCGGGGCCTTGCCACGGGAGATCTGCCGGCCGCCGCCGCCGACCATCGGGCCGACCGCCGCGTCGGTGTCCTCCGCCTCGCGGTAGATGTCGTCGAGGATGTCGTGGATCTTCTTGCGGAGAGCCTGCGGGGTGATGCCGTTGGCCTCGTTGTGGGCGATCTGCTTGGCCCGGCGCCGGTCGGTCTCGTCGATGGCGTTGCGCATCGACGGGGTGATCTTGTCGGCATACATATGGACCTCGCCGGAGACGTTTCGCGCGGCCCGGCCGATGGTCTGGATCAGCGACCGGCCGCTGCGCAGGAAGCCCTCCTTGTCGGCGTCGAGGATCGCCACCAGCGACACCTCGGGCAGGTCGAGACCCTCCCGCAGCAGGTTGATGCCGACCAGCACGTCGTAGTCGCCCTTGCGCAGCTCGCTCAGCAGCTCGACCCGGCGCAGAGTGTCCACCTCGGAGTGCAGGTAGCGCACCCGGATGCCATTTTCCAGCAGGTAGTCGGTGAGGTCCTCGGCCATCTTCTTGGTCAGCGTGGTGACCAGGACCCGCTCGTCGCGCTCGGTGCGCAGCCGGATCTCGTGCATCAGGTCGTCGATCTGCCCCTTGGTCGGTTTCACCACGACCTGCGGGTCGACCAGGCCGGTCGGGCGGATGACCTGCTCCACGAACTCGCCCTGGGCCTGCTGCATCTCCCACGGGCCGGGGGTGGCCGACAGGAACACCATCTGGCCGACCCGCTCGAGGAACTCGTCGAACCGCAGCGGCCGGTTGTCGGCCGCGCTGGGCAGCCGGAAGCCGTGCTCGATGAGGATCCGCTTCCGGGAGGCGTCCCCCTCGTACATCCCGCCGATCTGCGGGATCGTCACGTGCGACTCGTCGATGACCGTGACGAAGTCGTCGGGGAAGTAGTCGAGGAGGGTGAACGCCGGGTCGCCGGGGCCGCGGCCGTCCATGTGCATCGAATAATTCTCGATGCCGTTGCAGAAGCCGACCTGGCGCATCATCTCGATGTCGTAGGTGGTGCGCATCCGCAGCCGCTGCGCCTCGAGGAGCTTGCCCTGCCGCTCCAGCTCGGCGAGCCGCTCGGCCAGCTCGGCCTCGATGCCGACGATCGCCCGCTCCATCCGCTCGGCGCCGGCCACGTAGTGCGTGGCCGGGAAGATGATCAGCTCGTCGACCTCGCGGATCACCTCGCCGGTCAGTGGATGCAGGTAATACAGCTTCTCCACCTCGTCGCCGAACAGCTCGACGCGGACGGCCAGCTCCTCATACGCCGGGATGATCTCCAGCGTGTCGCCCCGGACCCGGAACGTGCCCCGCTGGAAGGCCATGTCGTTGCGCGAATACTGAATGTCGACCAGGCGGCGCAGCAGCTTGTCACGGTCGGTCTCGTCGCCGACCTTGAGCTTGACCGCGGTCTCCACATATTCCTGCGGGGTGCCCAGGCCGTAGATCGCGCTGACCGTCGCCACCACGATCACGTCGCGGCGGGTCAGCAGCGACATGGTGGTCGAGTGCCGCAGCCGCTCGACCTCATCGTTGACCGACGAGTCCTTCTCGATGTAGGTGTCGGTCTGCGCGATGTAGGCCTCGGGCTGGTAATAGTCGTAGTAGCTGACGAAATATTCCACCGCGTTGTTGGGCAACAGCTCGCGGAACTCCTTGGCCAGCTGGGCGCAGAGCGTCTTGTTGGGCGCGAGCACGAGCGCGGGCCGCTGCAGCCGCTCGATCAGCCACGCGGTGGTCGCGCTCTTACCGGTGCCGGTCGCGCCGAGAAGCACCGTGTGGCGGTCGCCCTCGCGCACCCGGCGCTCGAGCTCGTCGATGGCCGCGGGCTGGTCGCCGGCGGGCTGAAAATCGCTGATGACCTCGAAGCGGCCGTCGAGCAGAGGGATGTCGAACGCCATGGGGACAACCGTACGTCGGGGGTATGACAAGTTCTGGCCGACGGCGTGCGGAGGGTGCACATTCGGCAGCGGTGAAGGCTGTTGTTCGCGCTTGCGTGCCTCGCCTAACCTGTTCGGGTAGGCCGCTCGCGGCGGCCGACCGGTTTCGATGGCAGGCCACCACACGGCCGCATCGACCGGCCCGCGGTCGATGCGCCCCGGCACTCCCGGCGCGCGCACCCGCGGTGGTCGCGCTGTGCGCTGACCGGCCGCCGCGAGCGCCCTTCTTTGCGCTCTACTCCGGGGGCCGCCAGCCGCTCTCTTCGGCCCAGTCGTCCGCGGCCCGCGCCTCCGCGTCGAACCACGGTTCCTTGGCCTCGCCGTACGTGTATCGGTCGGTGTGTTCGGCCGCCCAGGCCGCTTTCGCCGCCGCGTACTCCTCGCGCGCCGCCGGCACCGCCCGCAGGTGGTCGCGCATGAGCAGGGCGAACCGCCAGCCCGGCGACCCGGTCACGCGAACGTGCAGGTGGACCGGCCGGCCGGGGTCGGCGGTGCCGTGCATCCGCTTCGGCCAGGTCTGGCCGGGCAGGCCGCGCGCGTTGTCCCACCACTCCCCCGGCTGCCGCGGGAAGCCGGCCCGGCCGAGCCGCTCGGCCAGCGCGTCCGCCTCGTCGAGGGTCCGCACGGCCAGCATGAGGTCGATGATGTCCTTGGCCGGCAGGCCGGGCACCGCGGTCGAGCCGATGTGCGCCACCGCCGCGCCGTCGCCGGTCGCGTACCGGATCCGGGCGATCAGCCGGGCCGCCTGCTCCGGCCAGGTCGGGTCGGGGTCGACGATCCGCAGCTCCGGGCCGACACGGGCGGCGGTGCCGAGCCGCAGATGCTCCTCGAACGGTCGCAGCCGGTCCCGGACCAGCACGTCCACCTGCGCGTGCAGCTCGTCGAGGGTGCCGTTGTTGGCCAGCAGCACATCGGCGGCGGCCCGGCGCTGACCGTCGTCGGCCTGCGCGGCGATCCGCGCGGCCGCCTGGTCGGCGGTCATCCCCCGCGTCTCTTCGAGACGGCGGATGCGCAGGTCACGCTCGGCGTCAACAACGAGGACCAGATGGTACGAGGGGGCCTGCCCGGTCTCCACGAGAAGCGGTACGTCGTTGACCACGATCGCATCGGGCGCGGCGGCCCGGGTCAGCTCGACGGCCCGGTCGCGTACCCGTGGATGAATGATCTTCTCCAACCGGTGGCGCGCCTCGTCGTCACCGAAGACCTTGGCCCCGAGCGCCGGCCGGTCGAGCTCGCCGCCGGCCGTCAGAATGCCGGCCCCGAAGGCCTCGACGATCGCGGCGAGACCGGGCGTGCCCACCGCGACGACCTCGCGGGCCAGCACATCGGAGTCGATCAGCACCGCACCTTGCGCGACAAGCCGCTTCGCGACCGCGCTCTTGCCCGCCCCGATCCCACCGGTAAGCCCCACCCTCAGCACGCGCCCAGTATCCACCACCCCACAGCCGCGCGGCCCAGGGAGATCGATGGTCCGGGTGGGCGGGGGCGGTGGCCGCGGCACCACGCCGGGAGGCGGGGCGGCCGGGGCGGGAAAGCGAAAGGCCGCCCCGACCGAAGTCGGGGCGGCCTCTACCGCTTACCGGCGGATCAGGCCTTGCCGCCGGCGAGCTTCTCGCGCAGAGCGGCGAGCGCCTCGTCGGTGGCCAGCGTGCCGGCCGGCTCCTCAGCCGCGCGCGCCGGGGCCGGCGAGCTCGACGTGGTGGAGGACGACGTGGCAGCACCCGTGACGGCCGGAGCCGGGTTGAGCGCGGCCTCGGCGTCGGCGTCGCGGGACGCCTGCACCTGCTTGGTGTGGGCCTCCCAGCGCTCGCGGGCGTCGGCGTACTGCTTCTCCCACGTCTCGCGCTGCTTGTCGAAGCCCTCGAGCCACTCACCCGTCTCGGGGTCGAAGCCCTCCGGGTAGATGTAGTTGCCCTCGTTGTCGTAGGTCGCAGCCATGCCGTAGAGGGTCGGGTCGAAGTGCTCCTCGCCCTCGACGAAGCCCTCGTTGGCCTGCTTCAGCGACAGCGAGATCCGGCGGCGCTCGAGGTCGATGTCGATGACCTTGACGAGAACGTCGGAGCCCACCTGGACGACCTGCTCGGGCAGCTCGACGTGCCGCTCGGCCAGCTCGGAGATGTGCACCAGGCCCTCGATGCCGTCGTCCACGCGGACGAACGCACCGAACGGAACCAGCTTGGTGACCTTGCCCGGCACGATCTGGTTGATCGCGTGGGTCCGGGCGAACTGACGCCACGGGTCTTCCTGGGTCGCCTTCAGCGACAGCGAGACGCGCTCGCGGTCCAGGTCGACGTCGAGAACCTCGACCTCGACCTCCTGGCCGACCTCGACAACCTCGGAGGGGTGGTCGATGTGCTTCCAGGAGAGCTCGGAGACGTGCACCAGACCGTCGACGCCGCCGAGGTCGACGAACGCGCCGAAGTTGACGATCGAGGACACGACGCCCTTGCGGACCTGGCCCTTCTGCAGCTTGTTGAGGAACTCGGTGCGAACCTCGGACTGCGTCTGCTCCAGCCAGGCACGGCGGGACAGAACCACGTTGTTACGGTTCTTGTCCAGCTCGATGATCTTGGCTTCGAGCTCCCGGCCCACGTAGGGCTGGAGGTCGCGCACGCGACGCATCTCGACCAGGGACGCGGGCAGGAAGCCGCGCAGGCCGATGTCCAGGATGAGACCACCCTTGACGACCTCGATGACCGAGCCGCGGACGACGCCGTCGTCCTCCTTGATCTTCTCGATGGTGCCCCACGCCCGCTCGTACTGCGCGCGCTTCTTCGAGAGGATCAGGCGGCCTTCCTTGTCCTCCTTGGTGAGAACAAGTGCCTCGATGTGGTCGCCGACCGACACCACTTCCGCGGGGTCCACGTCATGCTTGATCGACAACTCGCGCGAGGGGATGACACCCTCGGTCTTGTAGCCGATGTCGAGCAGGACCTCGTCCCGATCGACCTTGACGACGGTGCCTTCGACAATGTCGCCGTCGTTGAAGTACTTGATGGTCTCGTCGATGGCGGCGAGGAATGCTTCCTCGGACCCGAGATCGTCGACGGTGACCCGGTTGGCGCTCGAGGTGGCCTCGATGCTGCTCGTCATGTGGACAGTTGCTCCGAACGGATGGATTCGTGGTGTCTCTCGCGCCCTGCGGAACTGCCGCCGGACACGGCATGAACTAGCGAGGACGATCATGATGAGGTGGCAACCAACATCAGTCAGGATCAACGCAGCCGATCATGCCGAGACCGACGACCACGGAACCTGCTCCCTGCCGAGGCACACGATCCGCGAGCGCATCGACTAGCTTACCGTGCGCATTACCACAGGTTGCAAGCCCTCCTGACGACGGCGGCACAATGTTCGGGCGAAACCTCGTGGCATGCCCGTAATCTGCCGAATCAGGGCAGCATGACGGTCTGCCGTACCGTTGCCACGTGATCGACATCCCGTCTCCGCCGAACCGCCGCCCGATCACCGACGACGAGAGCCGGGTGGCCAGCCGCTCCTGGTGGGACCTGGACGCCGACGAGTACCAGACCGAACACGGCACATTCCTCGGTGACCTGGACTTCGTCTGGTGCCCGGAGGGTCTCCGGGAGTCCGACGCCCAGCTGCTGGGCGAGGTCAAGGGCAAGCGGGTGCTGGAGCTGGGGGCCGGGGCCGCGGCCGGCACGCGGTGGCTGGACAGCCAGGGCGCGGACGCTGTCGCGATGGATCTCTCGGCGGGCATGCTGCGGCATGCGCAGACCGGGGCCGAGCGTTCCGGCGTACGGGTACCCCTGGTGCAAGCCGACGCGCTGGCCCTGCCGTTCGCGGACAGCGTATTCGACATCGTCTGCACCGCCTTCGGGGCGATCCCTTTCGTGGCGGACTCGGGCGCCGCGATGCGTGAGGTGGCCCGCGTCCTGCGCCCGGGCGGCACCTGGGTCTTCTCGATCACTCACCCGATGCGCTGGATTTTTTGGGACGAACCGGATGAAACCGGCTTGATCGCCCGAAATTCCTACTTCGACCGGACCCCGTACGTGGAGATGGACGAGGACGGCCGGCCGTCGTACGTCGAGCAGCACCGCACCCTGGGCGACCGGATCCGCGAGCTGGTCGCGGCCGGCTTCGTGCTCCGCGACCTGATCGAGCCCGAATGGCCGGCCGGCCACGAGCAGGTGTGGGGCCAGTGGAGCCCGCTGCGCGGCCGGCTCTTCCCCGGCACCGCGATCTTCGTCGCCGACCGGCCCGCTCCCCAGCCCACCAACGCGCCGCGCCACTGACGGGGGCCGCGGCGGCTAGATAAAGGTGCCGGCGTCGAGCAGGGCGGCCAGGACGGTCAGCCCGGCCGGGATCAGCCGGTAGTAGACCCAGGTGCCGCGCCGGTCGCTGTCGACCAGGCCAGCCTCGCGCAGCACGCGCAGGTGGTGCGAGATCGTCGGGCCGGTCAGGTGGAAGGCGCCGGTCAGGTCACAGACGCAGACCTCGCCGCCGCCGGCCGAGGCGATCATCGAGAGCAGCCGCAGGCGCACCGGATCACCCAGCGCCTTGAACATCGGAGCGAACCGGCTCGCCTGCACGGCGTCCAGCGGAGCGTGCGCGATGGGCGCACCGTCGACCGCCACGACGGCGGGCTCCTGGGGCGATTTGCTCAACATCCGACCAGCCTTACACCGCACTGCACCGAAGCGCATCCCCCACGCCGACCCGTGATCCCGCGCCGGCCCTTCACGCCCACGACTCCCGCACACTCGCGAAGTCGCACGGCGGAACATTACCGCTCCGGCGCACCAATCGTCACCGCCCGGCCTACGAGATGTGGGAGAAAAGGCCCTACCGATCGCAACGGCACAGCCGTCAGTGATCGGCAGGGACCGACTCAGTGATCGGCGCCGTTCCAGTCGCGGCCCGCGCCGATCGACACCTCGAGCGGCACCGACAGCGAGTGGGCGCCGCCCATCTCGCGGCGGACCAGCTCCTCCAGGGTCTCGCGCTCGCCCGGGGCCACGTCGAAGACGAGCTCGTCGTGGACCTGCAGGAGCATCCGGGACCGCAGGCCGGCCTCCTTGATGGCGGCGTCGACCCGGAGCATGGCGACCTTGATGATGTCGGCGGCCGAGCCCTGGATCGGTGCGTTCAGCGCCATCCGCTCGGCCATGTCGCGGCGCTGGCGGTTGTCGCTGGACAGGTCGGGAAGGTAGCGGCGGCGGCCGAGGATGGTGGCCGTGTAGCCGTCCTGGACCGCCCGCTTCACCACCGTCTGCAGATAGTCGCGGACGCCGCCGAACCGCTCGAAGTATTCGTCCATCAGGCCCTTGGCCTCGTCGACCGCGATGGTGAGCTGGTTGGACAGACCGAACGCGGACAGGCCGTAGGCGAGGCCGTAGTTCATTGCCTTGATCTTGCGGCGCTGGTCGGGCACGACCTCCTCGACCGGCACGTGGAAGACCGAGGAGGCGGTGGCCGCGTGGAAGTCGAACGCCGAGTTGAACGCCGCGATCAGCGCCTCGTCGCCGGACAGGTGCGCCATGATCCGCATCTCGATCTGGCTGTAGTCGGCGGTCATCAGCTGCTCGAAACCCTCGCCGACGATGAAGGCACGGCGGATGCGCCGGCCCTCCTCGGTGCGGATCGGGATGTTCTGCAGGTTGGGGTCGGTCGACGAGAGCCGGCCGGTCGCGGCCACGGTCTGGTTGAACGTGGTGTGGATCCGGCCGTCGTCGGAGACGCTCTTGAGCAGACCGTCGACGGTGGACTTCAGCTTCGCGACGTCGCGGTGCCGCAGCAGGTGCTGCAGCAGCGGGTCGCCGGTCTGCGCGAAGAGGCTCTGCAGCGCGTCGGCGTCGGTGGTGTAGCCCGACTTGATCTTCTTGGTCTTGGGCAGGCCGCGCTCGTCGAACAGGATCTGCTGGAGCTGCTTGGGCGAGCCGAGGTTGAACTCGCGGCCGACCACCTCGTGCGCGCCCTGCTGCGCCGACTTCACCTCGGCGGCGAAGTGCGCCTCGAGCTCGGAAAGATATTCGGTGTCGGCGCCGATGCCGAGGTGCTCCATCTCGGCGAGCACCCGGGACAGCGGCTGCTCGACCTCGGTGAGCAACCGCTGCGAGGCACCGTCGTCGCGGGACAGCTCCTCGGTGAGCACGTCGGCCAGGTCGAGGGTGGCCCGGGCGCGGAGCATCACGTTCTCCTCGGCGGCCCCCTGATCGTCGCCGAAGCCGTCGAAGGTGAGCTGGCCGCTCTGCGGCTCCTCGACCCGCAGCTCGCGCTTGAGGTAGCGCAGGGCGAGGTCGGTCAGGTCGTAGGCGCGCTGGTCGGGCTTCGCCAGGTAGGCGGCCAGCGCGGTGTCGACCCGCACCCCCGCCAGCGGCCAGCCGTGCGCGCGCATCGCCAGCGACGCGGGCTTGGCGTCGTGCACCACCTTGGGCCGCGCGGCGTCGGCCAGCCAGGCGGCGACCGCCTTCTCGTCCGCCTCGTCGAGACCGGCCGGGTCGAACCAGGCGGCCGGCCCGTCGCCGGTGGCGATCGCGACGCCGGTGAGGTTGCCGGTGCCGCGGCCGAACGTGCCGGTCACCGCGACGCCGACCGGCGCCTCGAGCGCGTGCGCGGCCAGCCAGCCGGCGACCTGGCCGGTGCCGAGCACCGCGCCGGTGATGTCGAAGCCGGCCTCGGCCTCGGGCTCGACCGCGTCGAGGTAGGAGTAGAGACGCTCGCGCAGCACCCGGAACTCGAGCGCGTCGAAGACCTGGTGGACGGCTTCCCGGTCCCAGCCCTGCCACTGCACGTCGGCCGGGCCCAGCCGCAGCTCGAGGTCGTCGACCAGCTTGTTCATCCGGTAGTTGAGCATCACGCCGGCCAGGTTGGCCCGCAGGCTCTCGCCCGCCTTGCCCTTGATCTTGTCGACGTTGGCGATGATGCCGTCCAGATCACCGAACTCGTTGATCCACTTGGCGGCCGTCTTGTCGCCGACGCCGGGCACCCCGATCAGGTTGTCGCTGGCCTCGCCGACCAGAGCCGCCTTGTCGCGGTAGCGCGACGGGGGCACGAAATACTTCGCCTCGATCGCCTCGGGCGTCATCCGCCACACCTCGGAGACGCCGCGCACCGGGTAGAGGATCGTGACGTGCTCGCCGGACAGCTGGAACGCGTCCCGGTCGCCGGTAGAGATGATGACCTCCATGCCCGCCGCCCGGCCCTGCGTGGCCAGGGTCGCGATCACGTCGTCGGCCTCGTAGTTCTCCTTCTCCACCACCGGGATGCGGAGCGCCTCGAGGACCTCCTTGATCAGGCTGACCTGACCCAGGAACTGCTTCGGCGTCTCGGAGCGGCCGGCCTTGTATTCCGGGTAGATCGCGCTGCGGAAGGTTTTCCGGGAGAGGTCGAACGCCACCACGATGTGCGTCGGCTTCTCGTCGCGCAGCATGTTGATCAGCATCGAGGTGAAGCCGAACACCGCGTTCGTGTGCTGCCCGGTGGCGGTGCTGAAGTTGTCCGCCGGCAGGGCGAAGAAGGCCCGATAGGCCAGCGAATGGCCGTCGAGCAGCAGCAACCGGGGGGTCAGGGCGTCGTCGCTCACGTCAGGGAACTCTAGTCCTGGGGTACGACACGAATGCTGACCGCCCCGGTCGCATTTACAGCACTTTGCTGAGGAATGCCTTGGTTCGGTCGTGCTTCGGATTGCCGAGGATCTCGGCCGGCGGCCCCTGTTCGACCACCACGCCGCCGTCCATGAAAACGACCTGGTCGCCGACCTCGCGGGCGAACCCGATCTCGTGCGTGACGACCACCATGGTCATGCCGTCCCGGGCCAGGTCCTTCATCACGTCCAGCACCTCGCCCACCAGCTCCGGATCGAGCGCGCTGGTCGGCTCGTCGAACAGCATCAGCTTGGGGCGCATGGCCAGCGCCCGGGCGATCGCGACCCGCTGCTGCTGCCCACCGGACAACTGGCCCGGGTAGCTGTCGACCTTGTCGCCGAGCCCGACCCGGTCGAGCAGGGCCGCCGCCCGGTCGCGTACCTCAAGCTTGTTCTCCTTCTTCACCCGGCAGGGTGCTTCCATGACGTTCTGCAGGACCGTCATGTGCGGAAAGAGATTGAACCGCTGGAAGACCATGCCGATCGCCCGGCGTTGCCGGGAGACCTCGGAGTTCTTCATCTCGTGCAGCTTGCCGCCGCGCTCGTGGTAACCGATCAGGTCGCCGTCGACGAAGATCTTCCCGGCGTTGATCTTCTCGAGGTGGTTGACGCAGCGCAGGAACGTCGACTTGCCGGAGCCGGACGGGCCCAGCACGCAGCACACCTCGCCGGAGTTGACCACCAGGTCGATCCCCCGGAGCACTTCAAGAGGACCGAAGGATTTGTGTACGTCCTCGGCGCGCACCATCTCCGTACTCATGTCGCCGCACTCCCGTCCGCCGTCGGCCGGCCGCCCTGCTCGATCTGGATGTCCCGCAGCCGCAGGCGGGCCCGGCCGGTCACGCCGTACCCCCGGCTGAAGTGCCGTTCGACGAAGAACTGGGCGATCATCAGCACGGTGCAGATGATCAGATACCAGATCACCGCCGCCACCAGCACCGGCAGCACCACGAAGGTGCGCGACTTGATCGCGTTGAGCTGGAAGAACAACTCCCCCGCGACCGGCACGAAGGCGACCAGCGAGGTGTCCTTCACCATCGCGATGACCTCGTTGCCGGTCGGCGGCACGATCACCCGCATCGCCTGCGGCAGCACCACCCGGCGCAGCACCTGCGCGCGGGAGAGCCCGAGCGCGGTCGCCGCCTCGCCCTGGCCCGGGTCGATCGACTGGATGCCGGCCCGGACGATCTCCGCCATGTACGCCGCCTCGGACAGCCCCAGCGCCAGCATGCCGGCCACGAACCCGACGAGCAGGTCGCTGGCCTTGATGCTGTAGAACTGCGCGTTCAGGTCGTCGATGCCGAACAGCCGGCCGATCTGCTGGTCGAACGGCAGGCCGAAGCCGATCCGGGCCCACAGGATGTTCAGGTTTCCGAAGAGGACCGCCAGCACCAGCCGGGGAACCGCCCGGAAGAACCAGATGTAGACGAACGCGACGCCGCGCAGGATCCAGTTGTCGGACAGCCGCATGATCGCCAGGACCACGCCGAACACCACGCCGATCAGCATCGACGTGACGGTCAGCAGCAGGGTGCCGCGCAGGCCGTCGAGCACCGGGCCGGTGAACATGACGCCGCGCTTGCCCGGCTCGTACGAGGAGAAGATGAACGACCAGCGGAACTGGTCGTTGGTGAGGATCAGGTGCAGGAACATGGCGGTGAGCACGGCGAGGACCGCGATCGCCAGCCAGCGTCCGGGGTGCCGCACGGGCACGGCCTTGATCGGTTCCGGCCGTACCCGCCCGGTTTGCGTCTGGTCGCTCATCCTGGGTCAGACCGCGGGGTTCACGGCCGGGTCGGTGATGCCGCCCGCGTCGACGCCCCACTTGGCCAGCACCGTCTTGTAGGTGCCGTCGGCGATCAGCGCCTTGAGCGCGCCCTCGATCGCGGCGCCCATCGTGTCGGCCTGGTCCTTGGGCAGGACGTAGCCGTACGGGGCCGAGTCGTAGATGTCGCCGGCCAGGGCGAGCTGCCCGTTGGTCTGCTTCACCGCGTACGCGCAGATCGGCGAGTCGGCCAGCATGGCGTCGTCCTTGCCGGTGACCACGGCGTTGGTGGCGTCCGACTGGGCCTGGTACGAGTCGATCGTGATCTTCGCCTTGCCACCGTCGGTGCACTTCTTCGACCGGGCGGCGATGTCGTCGGCCTGCACGGTCCCGGTCTGCACCGCGATCTTCTTGCCGCAGGCGTCGTCGGCGCTGATCGTGGCGCCGGACTTGGTCGCCCACTGGGTGCCGGCCGTGAAGTAGGAGACCATGGTCGCCTCCTGCAGGCGCTTCGCGGTCACCGAGAACGACGAGACGCCGACGTTGTACTTCTTGCTGGCGACGCCCGGGATGATGTTGTCGAACACGGCCGACTGCCACTCGGTGGTCAGGCCCAGCTTGCCGGCGACCGCGTTGAACAGGTCGACGTCGAAGCCGATCACGGTCTTGCCGTCGGCGTCGAGGTACTCGTTCGGCGCGTACGTCGAGTCGGTGCCGATGATCAGCTTGCCGCCGGCCTTGATGTCGGCGGGCACCTTGTCGGCCAGCGACGTGTCGGCCGAGGCGCTGGGCACCGAGGCCGAGCCGGCCGGGGTGTCGGCGGACTCCGAGCCGCAGGCGGCCGCGGACAGCGTCAGCGCCGCCGCGGCAGCCAGGCCGAGGATCGCCCGGCCGGGATGGCTGCGGAACATGGTGACTCCTTGGGGGGAGAGATGGATCTTGAAAAGCGTGAGATCGGTTCGGATCTCGTCCGACAGTCTCTGCCCAAGACCCGTCCGTTCGCCACCTCAGTGGCCCGGTGATCTGGTTTGGCAATCCCGCCCAGGGGTGATCCATTCTTGAGCCACTCGCCCGATGGCGGCCTTGGTCGCACGCTGCCGAGGGCTGCGCAAGGTTACGACTACGCAACTGTCCTGTTGCAGCCGAACGTTGAAGCTAGTGCAGCGGTCCTCAGCTAACTAGGTTGCCTGCATCAGCGGTTTGGCAGTGGGTCGGCGACCTCGTACCCACCGCGCTGCACATAAGGGAGAATTCATGATCCGCCGCAACTTCGCATTGCGCGGTGTCGCCGTGCTGGGTGCCGCGAGCCTCGCATTGGCCGCCTGCTCGAACGACAGCGACGAGCCCGCGACCGGCTCCTCGTCCGGCGCCGCCACCGCGGCCGGGGGCGACGGTGTGCTGAAAATCGGCACGCTGCTTCCGCAGACCGGTTCGCTCGCATTCCTCGGCCCGCCGGAGTTCGCCGGCGTCAAGCTCGCCGTCAAGGACATCAATGCGGCCGGCGGTGTGCTGGGCAAGGACGTCGTGGAGAGCGACACCGACTCCGGTGACACCTCCACCGACATCGCCAGCCAGTCCGTGAACAAGCTGCTCGCCGAGAAGGCCGACGTCATCATCGGCGCCGCCTCGTCCTCGGTGTCCCTCACCGTGATCGACAAGATCACCGGCGCGGGCGTCGTGCAGATCTCGCCGGCGAACACGTCGGACCAGTTCACCACGTACAACGACAAGGGCCTCTACTACCGGACCGCGCCGCCGGACGTGCTGCAGGGCCGCGTGCTCGGTGACCTGGTGGTCGCCGACGGCAACGCGACCGTCGGCCTCCTGGTCATGCAGGACGCGTACGGCACCGGCCTCGCCAAGAGCGCCCGCGCCGCGATCGAGAGCGGTGGCGGCCAGGTCGTCGCCGAAGAGGTCTACGACCCGAAGGCCGCCGAGTTCTCCAGCGAGGTCGGCAAGATCAAGGCCGCCAACCCGCAGGCGATCGTCATGATCGGCTTCGACGAGACCAAGAAGATCGTCCCGAAGCTGGTCGAGGAGGGTCTGACCTCGAAGGCCAAGAAGTGGTACTTCGTCGACGGTAACCTCTCCAACTACGGCAGCGAGTTCCCGAAGGGCACCTTCCAGGGCGCCAAGGGCACCCTGCCCGGCGCGGCGGCCACCGACGACTTCAAGAAGCAGCTGCTGACCGTCGACCCGGCGCTGAAGGACTACTCCTACTCGGCCGAGTCCTACGACGCCACCGTTCTGACCGCCCTGGCGGCGGTCGCGGCCAAGAGCGACGCTCCGGCCGACTTCAACAAGCAGCTCGCCGCGGTCAGCAAGGGCGGCGAGAAGTGCAAGACGTTCAAGGACTGCAAGGCTCTCCTGGACGCCGGCAAGGACATCGACTACGACGGCGTGAGCGGTCCGATCGAGTGGAACGACGCCGGTGACCCCTCCGAGGCCAGCATCGGCATCTACCAGTACGGCGCCGACAACAAGTACACCAACCTGACCTACCAGTCCGGCAAGATCAGCGGCTGATCGATCGGTTGACATGAGGGGCCCGGCCATCGGCCGGGCCCCTTCTTCGTACTTCGTAGCCGCAATAAGAAGAGGGCCCCCGGACGGGGGCCCTCTTCATTGCCAGGGGATCAGGCGCGAGCCAGCGTGCCCAGGTAGAGCTCGATCACCTTGGGGTCGTGCATCAGGTCCCGGCCGGACGCCGTGTAGGCGTTGCGGCCCTGGTCCAGGACATAACCCCGGTCGCAGATCTGCAGGCACCGGCGGGCGTTCTGCTCGACCATGATGACCGTGACGCCGGTCTGGTTGATCTGCTTGGTCCGGAAGAAGACCTCGTCCTGCATGGCCGGTGAGAGGCCGGCCGACGGCTCGTCGAGCAGCAGGACGCTGGGCTCCATCATCAGGGCCCGGCCCATCGCCACCATCTGCCGCTCACCACCGGAGAGCGAGCCGGCGCGCTGCTTACGACGCTGGCCCAGGGCCGGAAAGAGGCCCGAGACGAACTCGAAGCGCTCCTTGAAGCGCTTCGGCCGCAGGAACGTACCCATCTCCAGGTTTTCCTCGATGGTGAGGTTGCCGAAGACGTTGTTGGTCTGCGGGACGAAGCCGATCCCCTTGGCGACCAGTTTGTTGGCCTTCAGGTTGGTGATCTTCTCGCCGCGCAGGACCACGTCGCCGGACCGGATGTTCACCAGTCCGAAGAGGGCCTTGAGCAGGGTCGACTTACCGGCGCCGTTGGGGCCGATGATGCCGACCAGCTCACCATCCTTGGCGTACAGGTCGCAGTTGTTGAGGATGTTGACGCCCGGGAGGTAGCCGGCGATCAGGTCGTCGGCACGGACCAGGGCCCCCTCGGCGGCCGCCAGATGCTCGCTGCGGTCACCGATCAGGTTGCTCGACTCGTCACTCATCGGCCGTCTCCCCTTCTGCCTCCAGGGCGGCGACGACGTCCGGATCGTGCTCCGTCCCGTCGTGGTGCGCCCCTAGATATGCGTCGATCACCCGCGGGTCGGCCATCACCGTGTCCGGGGTGCCTTCGGCGATCACCTTGCCCTGGGCCATGACGATCACCCAGTCGCTGATGTCGCGGACCATGTCCATGTCGTGCTCGACGAACAGGACGGTCATGCCGTCCTCGCGCAGATCCTTCACGTGCCCCAGCAGGGACTGGGTCAGGGCCGGGTTCACGCCGGCCATCGGCTCGTCCAGCATGACCATGTCGGGCTGGACCATCAGCGCCCGCGCCATCTCGAGGAGCTTGCGCTGGCCGCCGGAGAGGCTGCCGGCGAAGTCCTCGCGCTTGGCGTCGAGCTTGAACCGGGCGAGCAGGTCGTCGGCCCGCTCGGTGATCTCCTTCTCCTGGCCCCGCCAGAGGGCCGGGATCAGGGACTGCCAGAACTTCTCGCCGCGCTGGCCGGTGCCGCCCAGGCGCATGTTGTCGATCACCTTGAGCCGGGACAGCGCCTTGGTGAGCTGGAAGGTCCGCACCATGCCCTGGTTCGCGACCTTGTGCGCGGGCACGCCGGCCAGCGGCTTGCCGTTGAACGTCCAGTCGCCCTCGTCCGGCTTGTCGAAGCCGGTCAGCAGGTTGAAGAAGGTCGTCTTGCCGGCGCCGTTCGGCCCGATCAGGGCGGTGATCCCGCCGCGCGGGATCTCGACGTGGTCGACCGAGACGGCGGTCAGGCCGCCGAAGCGGCGGACCACCTTGTCGGCGACCAGGATCGGGTCGGGCTTGGGCGCACCGGGCTCGTGCGGGACGTCCTTGAGTGCCTCACGCATCCGGGCCACGCCGGGTGCCACCGTCGTCTCATCGGCCATCGAGCATGACCTCCTTCCGGTCACCGAAGATGCCCTGCGGGCGATAGATCAGCAGGAGGACCAGGCCGGCACCGACCAGGATGTACCCGACCGCGCCCGCCTGGGTGGGGGTCATGAGCCAGGTCGGGATGTAACCCTGCGTGATCGCGGCCGGCAGCACCGCGTTGATGAACGCGAGCAGGAACCAGAAGATCATCGAGCCGACCACCGGGCCGAAGACGCGGGCGGCGCCGCCCAGGATGACGATCGTGTACATGTAGAACGTGAACTCGGTGCCGTAGGTGTCCGGCTGCACCGCCGCGCGGCTCAGGGCGAAGATGAAGCCGCCCAGCGAGCCCAGCACGCCGCCGAGGATCAGCGACTGCATCTTGTACGAGACGACGTTCTTGCCGAGGCTCCGGACCGCGTCCTCGTCCTCCCGGATCGCCTTGATGACACGGCCCCACGGGCTGCGCATGGCGAGGAAGACGATCAGCAGCGAGATCCCGATGAGCGCCCAGCCGATCGTCATGACCCACAACTCACGCGGGTCGAAGTCGACGATGCCGATCTTCAGCGGCGAGCTGTACGGGTTGAGCTTGTAGAAGTCGTCCGAGAACGACTGGAGGCCGTCGGAGCCGCCGGTCCACTCGCTCAGCGACACCGAGCGGAAGAGCAGGCGGACGATCTCGGCCGCCGCGATCGTCACGATGGCCAGGTAGTCGGCCCGCAGCCGGAGCGTCGGGATGCCCAGCAGCAGCGCCAGGACCACCGCCCCGGCCAGGCCGATCACGATGCCGAGCCAGAACGGCGCACCGAAGGTCGCGACCGTCATGGCGAGGCCGTAGGCGGCCACCCCGAGGAACGCCGACTGGCCGAAGTTGAGCAGGCCGGTGTACCCGAAGTGCACGTTGAGGCCGATCGCCGCCAGGGCGTACGCGATCATCGTGGTGTTGAACAGCGACTCCAGCGAGACGCCGAAGATGATGTCCCAGTTCATCGAGCCCCCCTCAGCCGATCCGCTCGCGGCGGCCCAGGATGCCCTGGGGCCGGAACAGGATGATCACGATCAGCACCACCAGAGCGCCGACGTTCTTCAGCTCGGTCGGGATCCACAGCGTCGAGAGCTGCGTCGCCAGACCGATGACGAGGCTGCCGACCAGCGCGCCGAACGCCGTGCCGAGACCACCGAGGGTCACCGCGGCGAAGACGAGCAGCAGGATCTGGAAACCCATCTGGTAGTTCACGCCCTGGAAGAGACCCAGCATCACACCGCTGAGTGCCGCCAGCGCACCGCCGATCGTCCAGACCAGCCGGATGATCGCGTCGACGCTGATGCCGGAGGCCGCGGCGAGCGAGGGGTTGGTCGACACCGCGCGGGTCGCCTTGCCGAGCCGCGTCATGGTGAGCGCGAGCGAGACGAGGATCAGCACCACGATCGCGACGACGTCCATGACCAGGTTCTTCGGGGCGACCGCGATCGGGCCCAGGTCGATGCCGGGCTGCGCCACGTACTCCGCGTACTGCCGGGTGTCGCCGCTGAAGAGGTAGAGGTAGAGGTAGCGGAAGACCAGCGCGACACCGATCGAGATGATCATCATGCCGATCAGGCCGGTCCGCCGGTTGCGCAGCCAGCCCCAGAATATTTTGTCCTGGAACCAGCCGACCGCCCCGCCGAGCACCACCGCCAGGATCGCCGACACGACCAGCGGTAGACCGATCGTCACGTTGAGCAGGAAGCACCCCAGGGCACCGAAGGTGACCAGCTCACCGTGCGCGAAGTTGGTCAGGCCCATGGTGCCGAAGATCAGCGAGAGCCCGAGCGCGGCGAGGGCGATGATCAGCCCCAGATGGATGCCGGTATAGACCAGGCCGGACACTCGATCGAACGTCGACGTGCCGGCGACCTGCGGTTTCTTCTCTCCGGTCCCCGCCGCTGCCCCCAACGGGAACAACACGTTGCGTGCCGCGCCCTCGAAGACGGTCAGCGTCAGGCTGGGCCGGTTGTTGGTCAGCGTCACGCCCTGCGGGAGGGTCGTGGTGTCCAGGTCGACCTTGTATGTACCGGCCGATTTCACCGGCACGGACCACTTGCCGTCCGCGCCCGAGGTCACCTGACCGATTGGACCGCCGCTCTCGTCGGACACCTTGATCACGACACCTGCCACCGGCTGACTGCCGTTGACCAACGTGCCCTGCAGCGACTCACCATCGGCCAGGGCACTTGTGGCGCCAAGACCGAGGGATGTCAACAAGAATCCGAGAACGGCCGTGAAGATGATCACGGCTCTACGCAACGATGCTCCTCGTGTTTAGCAGCAGAAATCCCCGCCAGATGTGTCGCGAGGCTGGCGGGGATCATAGCTTGCGGAACATCTGCTGAGACGTCCGTAACAAAGCCGTTACGGACCCTCAACCTGCTGCATAGAGCCAATCCGTGATCGGTGGCTCGGGCGTGGCGCGTGGGGCTACGGAGTCGTCGCCTGGGCGCCGCCGGCCTCCTGACCCTCGGCCAGAATCCGGTCGGCGACCTCACGCATAGTCATCCGGTGATCCATCGCGGTGCGCTGAATCCACTTGAACGCCTGCGGTTCGGTCATCTGATATTTGGTCATCAGCTCGCCCTTGGCCCGCTCCACCGACTTGCGGGTCTCCAGGCGGTCGGTCAGGCCGGCCACCTCGGACTCGAGGGCGGCGATCTCGGAGTATCGCGACAGGGCGATCTCGATCGCCGGCACCAGGTCGGACTTCTGGAACGGTTTCACCAGATAGGCCATCGCGCCGGCCGCGCGGGCGCGCTCGACCAGGTCGCGCTGGCTGAACGCGGTCAGGATGACGACGGGGGCGATGCGCCCGCCGGCAATCCGCTCGGCGGCCGCGAGGCCGTCCATGATCGGCATCTTGATATCGAGGATGACCAGGTCCGGACGGAGGTCTTCGGCCAGGCGGACGGCGGTCTCGCCATCGCCGGCCTCGCCGACCACGTCGTAGCCCTCCTCGACCAGCATCTCGGCCAGGTCCAGTCGGATGAGAGCCTCGTCCTCGGCGATCAGCACCCGCTTGCGATCGGCCCCAGCCTGCGTGTCGGCCACGGAACCCCTACCCCCAACACTCCCGAAGTCGCGACACCCCGGTATGTGGGTGTCGCCGCCCCAATCGTAGTGGGTAGGCTGTCGGAAGCTCATCCTGGCGTGGCCATACCGTGTCGGAGACTGAGTGGGCCGGCCCCTGTATTCCAACCGGCAGAGAAGATGGTCTCAAACACCATACAGTGTGGGTTCGAATCCCACCGGGGGCACAAGAATTGGCAAAATCGTCCGGGGTTTCCCCGGCGCCGCGCAATCCGGCCGCCACAAGCCGCGCCACAAGATCTACTTCGAGAACGGGCATTCGCTCACCATCCCCCACGTGGGCCACGAAACGCTCTACGCCACATCGCCGCCCAGGCGGGAAGACTTCCTTTCCCGCACCGGCCGGCGATGATTTTTCACCGCTCCCCGATCAGCAAATAATGCCGGGCGCGGCGACCACGATCGCGCCTTTCCGCGTTACGCCTCTGTAAACGAATCCACGGTCATCGAGCCGTGCCCGTTCCCCACACCCGAACCGGCATAACGGATGACCGTTTCGCTGCACGCGGTGAGTGCACTAGCGTCACCGGACATGCGGAGGCGAATCCTGCTCGCCGCGGGGGCGGCAGTGATCCTGGCGGGCGGCGTCCTGCTCGTCGTCAACCGCGACACCGCGACCGAGCAGCCGGTAAAAGAGCAGCCGGTGACGATGCGGGTCGCGCTGACCCAGAGCCGCGTCGACGAGGTGCGCCGCACCGTGGCGATCGCGATGAACAACGACGGCCCGGCCCCGATCACCGTCGAGCAGGCCGAGCTGCAGGCTCCCTCATTCACCGGTGTCGGCCCGATCCGGGTGGACGCGCCACTGCCGGCCGGCGGCCTGCGCGTCGATGTCCCGGTCGCCTTCGGCACCGGCATCTGCGCCGGCGACGAGCTCGCACCGCGCAGCGCCGCGTCGCACGTCGCGATGCGGGTCCGCACCGCCGACGGCCGGGTGCACGACGTCCGGCTGGCCCTGCCGGAGCACGATCCGATCCTCGACAAGCTCCTCGGTCTCGACTGCCGGCAGGACTACCTCGACCGGCAGGCCACCTTCTCGTTCGGCCCGTGGACGCAGCGGCCCGGCGGGCGGGTGGCCGGCTCGGTGGTGATCAAGCGGGTCGGGTTCACCGGCACCATCACGCTGCGGGAGTTCGCCGGCAGCATCCTGCTCCAGGTGTTGCCGGCACCCCTGGGCGCGCGGACCCCCAAGCCGTACGCCGTGCTCCGGCCCGGCACCGACGAGTTGACCATCCCGATCGTGGTGGACGCCGACCGCTGCACCCCGCACGTGCTCGCCGAGATCAAGAAGCCGTACGTCTTCCCCACCTACGTCAGCCTCGACGGCGGCGAGGTGCTCTACACCGAGCTGCGGATCAGCGACGCCGATCGGGCCGCCTTCAAACCGGTCGTCGATGCCTGCGCCAAGCGCAACGTGGTGTCCTGACCTCCGCACCGGGCGAAGCCCCTGCGGGCGCGCTGTGAATCTGGTCGAACCACCGGCCGCTGGTGAGCGCGGATGTTGTCATGGCAGGGACACACCTTCGCAGGAGGCCCCATGTTGTCGTCGGATTCCGCACCCCTGACGGTCGTACGCGACAGCATGTGGGGCTTTCTGCTGTTCGCCGGGGTGGCGTGGCTGGCGATCGGGTGGAGCGTGCTGCGGCTGGAGCCGGCCGACATCGCCGGGGTGGCCGGGCCGGTGGTGCTCTTCGGCGCGCTGTGCGAGGTCGTCCGGGCGCTGGCCGGCACCCGCACCTGGTGGCTGAACACGGGCATGGCGGCGCTGTTCGCGGTGACCGGCGTGGTCCTGCTGTTCGATCCGGGTTCGAGCTACGCGCCGGCGGCGTCCCTGGTCGGCTGGTTCCTGATGGTGCGGGGCGCGATGGACATCGCGGTGTCGACGATGAACCGGAGCACCGACCGCACCTGGGGCCTGATGATGGCGCTCGGGGTGGCGCAGGCCGGGCTGGGTTTCTACGCGGCCGGGCCGCTCGCCCGGGCGGCCGATCCGATGATCCTGCTGCTCGGCGGGGTCGGCCTGCTCCGCGCGGTGGCCGATCTGGTGACCGCGCTGCGGTTGCGGGAGGTTTCCGGCGTACGCCATGACGTGTTGCAGTTGTCGCCGGAACGCGCGGCCGGCGTCGCCGGGTACTCCGCCGGGCTGGAGGATTTCGAGCTGGCGCCACCGGCGAGCGGGCCGAAACACCGGGCCGCCGGGTCGAACCCGTTCCACGACGAGGTCGTGCGGACCACCGCCGACCTGGACAACATGCTCGCCCAGGCGGGCGTGACCGGACCGGCCACCGCGGCGCACCGCGTACCGGACGAGGACATTCCACTCGTGCCGGACACCGTCGAGGGCGCGGAAGAGGCGACCGTGGGCGACGAACACCGCCGCTACTAGGACCAACCGTCTCCCCGGCCCCGCCGGGTGGGATCCGTCAACGGCCAGTCGCCGGGCCGGGGTCCCGCTTGGCGGGGCCTATTTACGCTCGCCCACCCGCCGCAAGAGGCCCTCCTGGACCGCGCTGGCGATGTGCCGGCCGTCCTCGGTGAACATCCGCCCGTTGGCCAGGCCCCGGCTGCCCGAGGCGGACGGGCTGGTGCAGTCGTAGAGGAACCACTCGTCGGCGCGGAACGGCCGGTGCAGCCAGAGCGCGTGGTCGAGGCTCGCCCCGATCACCCCGCCCGGACCCCAGACCTCGCCGTGCGCCGACAGCACCGAGTCGAGAAGTGACAGGTCGGAGGCGTAGGTGAGGGCACACGCGTGGATCAGCGGGTCGTCCGGCAGGGTGCCGTTGACCCGCATCCAGACCCGCTGCTGCTCGCTGGCGTCCCGGTCGCCGGGTGGCACCCAGCCGGGCACGCCCACGTAACGCACGTCGATGGCCTGCGGCGACGCGGCGAAAATGCCGGCGCGCGAGGGATACCGCCGGACCCAGTCGGCCATCGTCGGCACCTCGTCCGGGGCCGGCACGCCGACCGGGGCCGGCAGGTAGTGGTCGAGGCCTTCCTCGCGCACCTGGAACGACGCCGACATGAAGAAGATCGTCCGGCCGTGCTGCTGGGCCGTGGACCGCCGCACCGAGAACGAACGGCCGTCCCGGATCGTCTCGACGCTGAACTGGATCGGCTCGGTCGGGTCGCCCGGCCGCACGAAGTAACCGTGCAGCGAATGCACGAACCGCGACGGGTCGACCGTGCGGCCGGCCGCCACCAGAGCCTGCCCGGCGACCTGCCCGCCGAAGACGCGCTGGGCGCCGGTCTGCGGGCTCTCCCCGACGAACGTGGCCGCGTCGACCTGCTTCAGGTCGAGGATCTCCAGAAGCTGGTCGACGGCGGCCTGTCCGTGCAGAGGCAAGGTCACACCGTCGCCGGGTCGACCAGCGAACCGAGCTGGTGCACCCGCAGCGTGTTGGTGGAACCCGGGGCGTTCGGCGGGGAGCCGGCCACGACGACCACGTAGTCGCCGGGCTTGGCCAGGCCGAGACCGAGCATCTTCGCGTCGACCTGCCGGAACATGTCGTCGGTGTGCTGCACGAAGTCGGTCAGGAACGTCTCGACACCCCAGCTCAGCGCCAGCTGGTCGCGCACCTCGGCGACCGGCGTGAAGGCGAACAGCGGGAGGTCGCAGTGCAGCCGGGCGAGCCGCCGCACGGTGTCACCGGTCTGCGAGAACGCGACCAGGGCCTTGGCGCCGATGTTGCGGGCGATCTGCGACGCGGCGGCGGCGAGCGCGCCACCGTGCGTGCGCGGGTCGTGCAGCAGGCGCGGGACCGGGATCGAGCCACCCTCGGTGGTGGTGACGATCTTCGCCATCGTGCTGACCGTGAGCACCGGGTACTTACCGACCGACGTCTCGCCGGACAGCATCACCGCGTCGGTGCCGTCGAGCACGGCGTTGGCCACGTCGGAGGCCTCGGCGCGGGTCGGCCGCGAATTCTCGATCATCGAGTCGAGCATCTGGGTCGCCACGATGACCGGCTTCGCGTTCTCCCGGCACAGCTGCACGGCGCGCTTCTGCACCAGCGGCACCTGGTCGAGCGGCAACTCCACGCCCAGGTCACCGCGGGCGACCATGACACCGTCGAAGGCGAGCACGATCTGCTCGAGGTGGTCGACCGCCTCGGGCTTCTCGACCTTGGCGATGACCGGGACGGTCTTGCCCTCCTCGGTCATGATCGCGTGCACCAGCTTGATGTCGTCGGGCGACCGCACGAACGACAGCGCCACCAGGTCAACCCCGAGCGACAGGGCGAAACGCAGGTCTTCCTCGTCCTTGTCGCTCATCGCGGGCACGCTCACCGCGACGTTGGGCAGCGAGACGCCCTTGTTGTTGCTGACCGGGCCACCCTCGATGACCAGGCAGCGAATGTCGTTGCCCTCGACCGCGGCAACCTCGACGGCAACCTTGCCGTCGTCGATCAGGAGGCGGTCACCGACCTTGACCTCCTGCGGAAGCTTCGTATAGGTGCAGGACACCCGGTCCGGCGTGCCGAGCACGTCGTCGCTGGTGATGGTGACCAGGTCACCGGTGCTCCAGATGTGCGGCCCGTTGGCGAACTTGCCGAGCCGGATCTTCGGACCCTGCAGGTCGGCCAGGACGGCCACCGCGCGGCCGGTCTGCCGAGCAGCCTCCCGGACCAGCTCGTAGATCTTCTGGTGGTCCTCGTGGCTGCCGTGGCTGAAGTTCATACGGGCCACGTCCATGCCCGCCTCGACCAACCCGAGCATGCGCTCAGGGGACGCAGTGGCGGGACCCATGGTGCAGACGATTTTTACGCGACGTGTCACAGCCATCAGGCTAGTCTCTCTTTCGGATCGGCCCGGCGGCCGACCCCCGTCAACAGGGTGAACTCTGTGGGCGGCGTGGGTCCTCGGGACAGACTCTCCTGGGTGTCTGGAGGGCGCGCATCGCCGTCATGGCGGGCTTCAACGACCGCGCGCAATAGCCTAGCCGCCCCCTCCCGCCAAGCGGGACGACAACCCCTCCCCTAGCGCTTTTTCAGGCCTTAAGACCCAAATTCGATGACCCATTGACGTACGACGTGGGCCGTCCCCACCGAATACCGGCCGAACCCGCCCGCACGGCGCGACCAGCCGCGGCGAGACGCCGAGAACGCGCCTCTCGCGTGCGGCGACGGGCCAGGCTTCAACCCCAGGGCCGGCCGCCACGACCGGGCCGGCGAAGGCGGCCGCGGCTGAGCTGGGCGGCGCGCTCACCGGGCGGGGCTGAGCCGAGCGGCGCACTCGCGGGTGCGGGCTGAGCTGAGCGGAATGCTCACGAGTGCGGAGCCGGGGTGGGCGACCCACTCACCGAGCGCGGGTTGGGCTGGGCGGGATGCTCACGGGTAGCGGGTTGGGCTGGGCGACCCACTCGCGGGGCGCGGGGCTGAGGTAGGCGGAATGCTCACGGGGAGCGGGGCTGAGGTGGGCGGCCCACTCACCAGGCGCGAGGCTGAGGTGCGCGGAATGCTCACCGGGCGCGAGGCTGAGGTGAGCGACCCACTCACCGGGCGCGGGGCTAGGCCGGTTGCACACGGCTGCTGAGCTGGCTGGCCTCGCTGCGCTCAGCGGGCGATTGCCCCCGAGAGTTGATGAGCAGAGAGCCGATTTTCTGCCCCCGCAAAAGAAAGAGCGCGGCGTCAGAAAATCGGTTCTCTGCTCATCAACGGGGCAATCGCGGGCAGTTCACTGAGTCGGGGCACCCCAGAAAACTAGGACACCAAGTAACCCGTGGGTCCCGGGCTGGGCGGGCACGTCAAAAGCAACACGTCAAAAGCCGAACTGCGGTGCGGGCAGCTCACGGGTTCCTGAGGAGGGCCGTTCTCTCGTACGGTGGGGCATGCGTATCACTGTGCTTGGTGGGGCTGGGGGTTATCCCGAGAAGGATCGGGGTTGTAGCGGATATCTGGTTCAGCATGATGGGTTTGTCCTGCTTGTTGATCCTGGGTATGCCACTTACCAGGCGTTGCTTGCGCACGTCGCGGTCGGCGACGTGGATGCGGTTCTGGTTACCCATGGGCATCCGGATCACTGTGCGGACCTTCATCCGCTGTTGCGAGCCCGGGCCTTGTCCGGGGGCGGGCAGGCGCTGCCGTTGCACTCGCCGGCGGGGGCGCTCGACGCGATTCTCGCCCTGGACGGGCCGGCCATGCTGGACGGCGCCTTCGTGACGCACGACCTGCCGATCCCCGGGCGCGTTCAGATCGGTCCGCTGACCGTGGACACCATGCTGATGCCGCACTTCCTGCCCAATGCCGGAATCCGGGTGTCCGCCGGCGGGACCAGCTTCGCCTACACCGGCGACAGCGGCCCGCACGAGCCGTTCACGGCCTTCGCGGCCGACGTCGACCTGCTGATAGCCGAGGCCACCTACGCCACCGAGATGCCGCCCAACCGGGTAGGGATGCTCAACACCGCAATCGGAGCCGCCGAGCTGGCCGCCCGATCCGGGGCCCACACGCTGTGGCTGACACACCTCTGGCCGGGCAGCGACCCAACCGCGCACCTGGCCGCAGCCACGTCCGCATGGCCCGGCCCTGTCGAGATCACCACTCCACATCTCACCTGGCCCGCATGACAACGCAGTGAACTGCCCACACCGCAGTTCGGCTTTTGACGTGTTGCTTTTGACGTGCCCGCCCAGCCCGGGACCCACGGGTTACATGGT
>NZ_BOML01000038.1 GCF_016862175.1 Paractinoplanes durhamensis
CTTCGTCGTAGTCACCACGCTGGTACAGGATGTCGGCGAGGGCTCCCTGGCAGGAAGCGGCCTCCGACTCGGAGCCGGCGGCCGTGAACAGCTGGTGGGCTTGGTGCAGGAGTTGTTCGGCTTGGGCTGGTTCGCCGCGGTCGATCAGGTGGGTGGCGTGCTCGGCGATCGCCCGGGCGTGATCGAGGGGGTCGGTGTGGTCGGTGCCGTCGGTTTGTGCGCGGCTGACGGCGCGGGTGAACAGTTGGTGGGCGGCGTCGCCGTCCCCGCTGATTTTCGCGGCGTCGGCAACCCGCCGTAGCAGGTAGGTGGGGACCGGATGGTGGTGCCGGTCGAGCAGGGCGATGGCGTCGAGGCCGAGGCGGTACGCGTCGATGGCCGGACCGGCCCGTAGGGTGTTGACCGCGTCAGCGGCGCAGGCTGCGGTGACTTGTGGTTCGTCCGCGGTGAGGGCGAGGCGGGTCAACTGCAAATCCATGCCCGCACTGCGGCGGCCGCCGTGTTCGGTGCCGCCCCATGCCTCGAACAGCGGGTTCACCACGACGGCGGCCAGGCTTGTGGCCTCGTCGTCGGTGAGTGGGGTGATCCGGCCCGCTGCCAGGGCGTTGGTGGCCATTGCGCGGCGCTGCGGGTCGAAGCCGTCGGGATACACGTCCAGCAGGCCGAGCCCGATCAGGCGGGCGGGTGATCCTGCGCAGCGTTCGGCGAGCACCGCGATGACCGACTCCGGTAGGGGCAGGTCGAAGAGGGTGAGGTCACGCAACAGCGCCCGGTGTGGCGGGCCGGCCTGCTCCAGGAGTTCGTCGAGGGCCAGCTTCTCGAGCAGGTCGCGGATCTGGGCCTCGGACGGCAGGTCACCCTGCTGAAGGTAGGTCTCCATGCCGGCGACCGCGGTCTCGGCGCGGGCGAGGTCGACGTGTTCGCCGTAGACCAGCCGGGAACCGATCAGGTCCTGCAGGCCGGGGTTGCCCCGGCTGACCGACACGGCCCGTATCGCGAGCGCGTCCCGTTCGGTGCGTCGTGGCGCCGGGACCTGTGCTCGCTGCCGGTTGAGCAGTTTGCGTTGCGCGACCGGCGACAATGGCCGCAGCGCGATCTGCTCGAGCCGCTCCGGCAAACCATCCAGCGTGAACTGGTATCGGCTGGTCACCACCAGCCGGCTGTCGCTGTCGGCCGGATCGAACGCGCGCAACACCGCGGCCAGCACCGGCGCCGTCGCGGGATCCACCCGGTGCGGGCCGTGCGGATCGGCGATCAGGACCTGCTCGAGGTCGTCGATGACCAGCAGCAGCGGACGCCGGCCGGGCTCGGTACCCGCGCACGGCCCGGCGAGCAGGTCGATCAGCAGGGTTTCCAACGTCTCCGGCCGATCACGCAGCTCGCCGCGGCGGGACTCGATCAGCTCGCGAGCGGCCTGGTTGGTCCGCACCGCGGCGGCGATCACGTCCACGATCGCCGGGGCGCTGTAGTCACCGAACACCACCGCCAACGCCAGGTCGGGACGCCGGTCCGCGATCCGCGCCGCCAAACTCGACTTCCCCAACCGGCCCTGCCCGTGCAACAGGACCCCGGCCCGCTCGCCCGAACTCAAGGCCCGCAACGCCCGCTGCAATTCCAGGCGGCGGCCGACGAACATGGCCGGTGCCGCCACCGGCACATGCTGCTTGCCGTCCAGGAACACCTTCGTCCCCGCCACCGCCGACACCCGCGAGCGTCGCTTGGTGCCGCGGACCAGCGGGCCGCCGCCGTCCGGGCCGAGCCAGAGCCGGGCCAGATGCCAGTCCGCCCGCAGCCGCTCGTCAGCGGCTTTCAGCAGACCGCGGCGGGCGTCCCCGACCGCAGCCGCCAGGTCCGTCCCGTTACTCAACTGCCCATACAACTGTTGCGCGAACAGGGTCGCGGCCCGGTCGTCGACCGAGCCGTCCCAGCCCAGCACCGCCGGAACCCCGGCGGAAACCAGGGACGTGGCCATCGAGTGCGCCACCATCGCCTCGGTGTCACCAGCCGCGGCGCGACGGTCCGGACCGGCCGGCAGATGGCCCTTGGCGTTCGCCGCGGTCGCGGTCAGACACGCCGAAACGAACAGCAGCCGCAGCGACCCCGGCAACACACGGACGAGGTCGGCCGCCGCGATCGGCAGGCCGTCACCGAACTCGTCCTCCATCAGCAACACCGGCACCCCCGGCTCACCCGCCTGCCGACGCCAGTTGTTCACGCCGTGACATGACAGATGCAACACCGGCATCCCACCCACTTCAGCCAGGCGTTTGCCCAGTTCGACCGGGTTGCCGGTGTCCTCGACGATCAGGTCGACCCGGGTGTCGTCCACCGCGGTCAGGATCGCGGCCTCCTCGGCCTCGAAGTCCAGCTCATGCTGCCCCCGCGGCGAGGACGCCATGAACGCCAGCCCCAACCGGAACTCATCCAGGCTGGTCGCCTCCGCCGCCGGCCGGCCGAGCCGGCGGATCACCGTGAACCGGGCCACCGCGTCGGCTGCCAGGAATCCGCCGTCGGGGCGGGCAAGGAGCTCGAACGGCGCCTGTAACACCGCCCACGCCCGATCCGGCGGCGTCTTCGGCCCCCGCACCTCGAATGTGACCGGCGCCTGGGAGCGGTCCAGCAGCGTGGTGAGCTGACCTTGATCACCGTCCAGCCACGACCACAACCGGCGCCCCAGTCCGAGTAGAACCTCATCAGCTGCGCGCGCCTGGACTGCCCTCACATACTGCGACCCAAGATCCGCCAGCAGGGTCTCGTCCTCCTCGGACAGCACCCGCCGCGACCCGACCCGCTCGCCGCCGGCCAGCACCTCGAGCCCCGAACCGTCGACCACGATGCCGGTGACCATTCACCCACCCCCACGACGACTCGGCCCGCTCGTCAAATCCGGTCAACCCGCTCGCAGTTCCGGCCCGAATCTAGAACACGACACCCAACACCGGCCAATTGATCAAACCCTGCGAGCCGACACCGGCCGGCCAACGCCGAAAATCCGGCCGGGGAAATGATCAGAGAATCGAGAAAGACCAGCCCAGGGGTCACATCATCAAACCCGGTCCGGGGCGACGAGCGCATCAGCCGGGTCATCACCGGCTAAAGCGCACCGCAACCTGCCAAACGCACAATTCGGCCGCCAAGACCGCTGTGAAGGAACATTCGCTTTACACTTTCGGGCCATCACGAAAAATGATCAACATCGGTGGTGAGGTCGCACCGGTGCCAACCAGAACCGAAATCGGTGCCAACCGCCGCCGGACGCCACAGCGCTGCCCAGCGTGCGGGCCACGACTGGGGTGCTGGCCATCGCCGGACGTCACACGGCGGGCGGCCGGCGGGCGAGAAAGCCATCCGATCGAGGCCGTTGTCGGTGACGTGACTGAGCAGCGGGCGGGATGCGACGACCATGCATCACGGTGCTGCCCGCTCGGGCGGTGCCGGGGATGTCATAAGGGCGGCTGCTCATGTTCACCGTGATGACCTGGAACGTCGAAAACCTGTTCCGTCCCGGCCAGCCGGGCGGCCCGACCAGCACGAACGTGTACGAGGCGAAGATCGCCGGCCTGGCGGAGATGATCGCCCGGCAGGCTCCTGATGCTGTGTCGATCCAGGAACTCGGCGATCCCGCAGCGCTCGACGACCTCGTGACGGCTTTGGGTGGCACCTGGCATCGGCAGGTCTCGGCCCACCCGGACAGCCGCGGGATCAGGGTGGCGTGGTTGAGCACCCTGCCGATCAGTGAACCTGCCGAGATCACCGCGTTTCCCGCCCCGCTGCAGCCGGTCCAGGTCGACGACCACGGCGCCACCCTCGCCACGATGGGTCGCGGCGCGGTCGCGGTCACCGTCACCACTGGCTCGGGAATACCGATCCGGCTGATCACCACACATCTGAAGTCGAAGCTGTTGACCTTCCCCGGTGGCCGGTTCAGTCCCCGCGACGAGGACGAGCGTGCCCGCTTCGCCGCTTACGCCCTGGCCCGCCGCGCCGGCGAAGCCACCACCCTGCGGGTCGCGGTGTCCGCGGTCCTGGCCGGTGAAGGCGACGAGCGTGCGGTGATCCTGACCGGGGACCTCAACGACAGTCCGCAAGCCGCCACGACCCAGCTGCTGCTCGGCCCGCCCGGCTCCGAGATCGGCACCGGCGGCTTCGACCGCCCTGACCGTGGTGACGGCATGCGGCTGTGGAACCTGGCGCCGCTGATGCCCGCCGGGCAGGACTACTCCCGGATCAACCAGGGCCGCAAGGAACTCATCGACCACATCCTCGTCTCCAAGGCACTGGTCACACCGCTGTCCGGGGTCACCGCGCACACGGTCATCGACACACCACTCGAGTCGATCGACCCCGCCGACCCGCCGGCGCGACGCAATGAACCGGCCTCCGACCACGCGCCCGTCGTCGCGACCTTCGCACACCTGTAGCGGCGCCCGGACAACGGACGGTCAGTCAATGCGGCGCGCCCTGGGCCGCCGGCCGCGTCCCCTTCTGCCGGAGTCCGATCGTATGAGCGTGGCCAGTGTGTCGCGTCGGACGCACACTCATCCGAGGATGGACGGCGCCAGAGTCTGACCGCGGCCGCGGCGGCGGCCCGCTGAACTTGAGGGGCGAGCGACGCGTGGTGGGGCGAGCTGTCGGTCAGGTGGGTGCGGATGGCTATCCAGTTACGCCGCATGGCTTCCATCTTGACGACCGACGCTCGCCCGCCACATCCAGCCTGACCTGCTCATATGCCACCCGCAAGAGTCAAGATCGAACTACAGGCCGGTAGTTCCCGACGGGCTCACCTCACGGTAAAGGGATCTTGTCGTACCCCGGGCGGACACTGGAGTCCGTGATCGGTGAGAAGCAGCGGGGTCCACGGTGAGGTCGCAGGCGAGCATCGCCCACGTCGACCTCGACGCGATGTTCGCCGCGGTCGAGCAACGCGACAAGGTGTCGCTGCGCGGCCGTCCGGTCATCGTCGGCGGCGTCGCCGGTAGGGGTGTCGTCGCGACCGCCTCGTACGAGGCCCGCGCGTACGGTGCCCGCTCGGCGATGCCGACCGCGGAGGCTAGGCGCCGGTGCCCGCCCGGCACCGCCTTCCTCGCACCCCGCTTCGCCGCCTACCGCAAGACCAGCGAGATCGTGATGGCGTTACTGGCGCAGGTGTCGCCGCTGGTGGAGCAGGTCTCGATCGACGAGGCCTACCTCGATCTGGCCGCCGCGGACCGGCACGACCTGTCCCTACCCGGCGTCACCGACCTCGCCGAGAAGATCAGGACCTCCATCGCGGCGGCTACTGGCGGGGTCACCGCGTCGGTCGGCGTGGGTACCTCGAAACTTGTCGCGAAGATCGGCTCGGATCTTCATAAACCGGTCGGGCTGACCGTCTGCGCGCCCGGGCAGGAACGGGCGCTGCTCGATCCGCTGCCGGTGACCCGGCTACCCGGGGTCGGACCCGCCACCGCGGAACGGCTACGCCGCGCGGGCGTGCACACCATCGGCGACCTCGCCGGAGTCGGGCTGCCGGATCTGATCGACTGGTTCGGCCAGGCACACGGCGCCGGCCTGTACCGGCTCGCCCGAGCCGCCGACGACCGGCGGATCGTCGGCGAACGCGAAGCAAAATCCGTATCCGCCGAGGAAACCTTCGCCGTCGACCTCACCGACCGGACCCGGCTCAACACCGAGCTCGATCTGCTCGCGACCCGGGTCGGCGGCAGACTACGGACCGGTGGCCTTTCCGCCCGCACGATCACCATCAAGGTCCGCCACCACGACTTCACCACGATCACCCGCTCGGCCACCCGCGCCCAGCCCACCGACGACCCTCGCCTGGTCGCGCAGCTCGCCCGACGCCTACTGGCCGAGGTCGACACCTCCGCCGGCATCCGGCTGCTGGGCGTAGGAGCAACCACGCTCGCCGACTTCGTCCAGGACGACCTGTTCGGCACCACGCTCGACAGCGACCCCATCAACCCGCCCGCCGCCACCACGCGGGCCATCGTGCCGACGGCGCCGACCGAGCCCACGCAGAGTGTTTGGCGGCCCGGGCAGGATGTACGCCACGACCACCACGGTGCGGGCTGGGTCTGGGGCAGCGGCCACGGGCGGGTGACGGTCCGCTTCGAGGGCCCGACCACACCACCCGGCCCCGTCCGCACTTTCGCGGTTGACGATCCTGCCCTGCACCCGGCCGATCCTCCCGACTGGACCCTGTCCGCCATGTGACCGCCAGCTGGTGGTGCACGTTGGAGGCGAGGGTGACAAGGCCGGTCCGGGTGTCGGCGCCGGCGGTGGCCCGCGCGTCGACCGCGCTATCAAGGAGCGACAGCAGGGACCGTTGCCAATCACGGCACGGCACTGCCGAGACGATTGGGTCAGACCGGCGTATCTCTCGCTGCTACCCGTGACGCGCTGAGTGCCGACATTGCCGTCAAGTCCCAGTACAGCCCGCGTGCGAGCAGCCGCTTCGGCTCACAATTGATCGCCTTGACGTTCCAGGGAGCGCGGGTCTAGAGCTCGACTTGCCGACATGACCTGCGGTCCGACCAACCCCGTAGCCCATATTCACCTGGAGCGTCTGGCGAACTGCATCGAGACGGGTGAGTGACGACGCTTTCGGTGTCATTGAGGGCCGCAGAGAGCTGCAAGACGTCGCCATTGTGGCAGCGGCAAGCCCCGAGAGTGTGGATCGAGTACCTGTAGGCAGACGTGGTCGGCGCCGGCCTGTCGGTGTAGTCGAAGACGTTCGGCGATGGCTGCCTCATCGCCCCAGGCGATCAGGGCGTCGACAAGCCGGTCGCTGCCTTGGCCGTCTAGATCGTTGTCTGTGTAGCCGAGGCGTCGGAGGTTACGCGTGTAGTTCGGCAACGAGAGATATCGGCGGAGGTGGCGCCGTCCGATCTCGCGGGCGCTGTCCGGATTGCGTTCTAGGACGACGGCTTGTTCGGGCACCAGAAGCTTGTCGGGCCCGAGGATCTGTCTAGCTTCGGCGGTGTGTTCGGGAGGGACGAGATAGGTGTGGGCGCCGTCGGCCTGAATTGCGGCGACGCGCAACATTGTGGGCTTGAGCGCGGCAAGCATACGAACAGTGGAGCCGGCGCGGACGGCCCGGTACTGGTTGGCCAGGTCGTCCATCGCCTCGAGATAGGCGCGTGCCGTTTGAATCGGCTGGTCATAGCGGCTACCCCGCCTGTCGTCGACCAAGCGCGGATGGCTGACGCCGAGGCCGAGAATGAACCGGTCCGGGTAGGCCTCGCTGAGCGTCTGCTGTGCCGCGACCATCGCCAGAGGATCGCGTGCCCATAGGTTCGCGATCGCGGTAGCGACAATCATCTGCTCGGTGGCGGCGAGCAGAAGTCCGGATTGGCTGATGGGTTCGCGGCCGACGTTCTCGCCTATCCATATGGAGCTGTAGCCCAGCTCTTCGAGCTCTTGGATTGTGTCTCGGACGACTGCGGCGGGCTGGAAGTCGAATTGTGCGGTCCATAGCCCGATGCCCGCGAGCTTCATGACCCGGCGCTGGTGCCAGCGGAGGTCAACGCCAGGGCAAAGTCTCGTAGCGGCTCATCGAGGCTCTGCGCCGCTTCCGGCCGACGTTGTTGGACGAGTCTTCGTATGCGGCGTCCCTGCTGCAAGATCGGCATGATGGGCTGATGGGTGGAGGCTGTCAGTGCCGCTCGCGCCAGGTCGACGGCCTGGTCGACGTCGTCGGACTGCACCGCTGCGTCGGAGAGGGCCAGCGTCAGTACTGAACGAGCCTTGTTGTGCGATCGTGGTAACGCGTCCAGAGAGCTGTTCAACTCTAGGCAAGCCTCTGCCGGCCGGCGTAGGAGCAGCCAGCTCATTCCGGCGTAATACCGCAGGTCGAGAGTGCCGCGGTCAAAATCCATCCCATGGCGCCTGTCTCGTTCGTTCGAATACTCGGCCGCCTCCAGCGCTTGGCCGTAGGCAGCCCTGAATCCATTGAGGTCACCCAGCCCGGCGCAAGCTCTTGCCCGGAGCGCGTACAACCAAGCTTGCGTAGTCACGTCCGACCCCTGGCCAGCGAGGTAGCTTCCCCGATCGATCAGCTCGAGCGTTCGACGGAAGTCGCGCCGGTGCCACGGGACCAAGCTCTGAGCACCCATAAGCCACGCACCGAGTCCCCACGCCCTAGCGTCCTCCGACGCGGTGGCAGCCGCTTGATACCAGTGTTCTGCCTCGCGATGGTCGTTGAGATCGAAACAGGCCCAGGCGCGCAGCCCGGCTAGCCGGGCTGCCAGAGCCACCAGTCGCTCCTGGTCGCACAGCTTCTGAGGCCTGCGAAGCTGGGCAAGCGCGAATCCCATCAAGAGTCGGCAGCGCACAAGTGCGTCATCAGGTCGAACTGCGGCAAAGCCCTGATCCAACCGTTCGCAGGCCAGTTCAACGGCTGTCAGCTCGGCCGGTCCGATTCCTGGATCTTCGAGGATGAGGGTGAATTCGACGAGGTCGCCGTCGGTCTGGTGCTGGGGTCCGCCAGACGTCGAAGTCCGCATACGACCTTCGTGCCGATCCGTCAGGTCGGTGAGATGTTCCCGAATGTTTGAACCGGGCGTGGTGAGCGCTAAACGATCAGTGCTGTCGGGTCGGTCCAGCCCTCGGACCAGATCGGCATCAGCGATCGTCCCAGTTGTGATCCGGTCGCGTGGTGGATAGAGGCCGATCTCGAAGTCATCCGCACTGCCCGTCACCGCCCGGAGCGCCGCACGCCGCTCCTCGCTCGTCCATCGGCGCTCGCCGCGTTCCAGGGCACCAACCCATCGATCATTGACGAAGTGAGCGGCGATCCCCTTTTGACGCTCGGGGTAGAGCCTGGCCAGCGTCTCATTGATCTCGTCGGCGAACTCGGATCGCGACATCGGACGCCGTGGCCGACGCTTCGACCTCAACCGGAGGCGCGCGGCCTTCAGCGCCTCGTTTGGCTCCTGGGCAGCCACCGTCTCCGGATGCCTAACCATGTCACCCCTTTGACCTCGCCGTGAACCCCATCTGGCTCCATTCGGCTTGCTGAACACATCGTGCCGATCGGACACGCCGAATGTAAGCCCCGACAGGGGGCACTCTGTTGACTATCGATGAGCCCGAAGATCTACTGCCCCGGCTCGTCCTCCAGTCGGACCGTGGGTCGTGACAACGGATCGGACCGATGGTTGGGATTCCGACGTCACCATCCGTCCGTGATTGTGGATTCCGATGGCGTTCTGAACCGACAGCGTAAGTGCATCGTTCTGATCCTTTAATCGAGGGTGATCAGCATATGTATCTCGAATATTAGGTCCTTTTTACCTCTCGACTGGAAGGAAATTCCCCCGATGTCCGCGAGGCTTGCCGATGAGTTGTGGCTTGCGGCGTACGACAGTGTCAGTGGCAAGCCGTCGATCGGTGTGTGGCCGCTTGGGGTCGGGTTGGCGGCGGGGTTGCTCGCTGAGCTGATTCGTACTGAGGCTGTCGAGCTTTGGGAAGGTGAGCTATTCCGTAAAGCGCCACTGTGCGGGGATCCGGCATTGGACCCGCTGTTGGTCAAGATGGAGGCGGAGGAGCGGGATTGGTCGCCGGTGCCTTCGATGCAGGTAGCGGCAGAGGTTGGCTGGGGCTACCCGCCGTCTCATGGTCAGAAATGGCCTTCGGTGGTCTCGGAGCGCCGAAGTCTGCGTCCGGCGGCGCGGGAGGCGTGGAACCTGCGTCCGGCCGAGGACGGCAGTCGTCGCCGGTCGCGTGGTCATCAAGTGCGTACGTGGATGTCGTATCTGGCCTATGAGCACCGTGCCGAGCGGTTGGTCGTCGATCGGCTCGCGCGGGCCGGCCTGGTGCGGCGGGAGCATCGCCGACGCTTCTTTGGTGGCGCGAAGCCGCGGTGGGTGCCTTATGACTCGGTGGTGGCCGGGACACCGGCGAGCGCGATCAGCACCGCCTTGCAACGCGGCCTTGAGCTGCCGGACGAGGGCTTGATGCTGGCGGGCCTGCTCTTGGCGACCGGTCTTCATCACCTTGCGCTGGCGACTCTGACACCGCTTGAGCGGGCCGCGTTGGCCGAGCAGATGAGCTGTGGCCTGCACGAATCGATGCGGCATCTGTTGCAGGCCGCGAATGCCGCTGTCGGTGAGGCCGCCATGCGCTAGCAGCGCCCTGATGGCTCACACCCATGCCCGCCTCGACGCCGACGGCATCCCGGCCTACCTCGAGGCCACCGGCGTCGACAACCGGCGCCTCTACCGGCGGCATCACTACACCGACATGAGCCCGCCGACCATCGGCGTGGCCGACGGCATCAGCCTCTACCGCATGTGGCGCCCCGCCCGCCGGGACTGACCCTGCGGATCTGTCCGTCTCCTCGACGATCCTGCCCGCGGCCCCCCTGCGCCGATCGGCCATGGCGCTACGCGGAAGGGATCCGGTGGTGTGCCGCCCTTGAGCGCCTGGCCATCCCCGGGCCGGCCCAGGGCGGCACACCACCACCCCCACCAACTCTCATGTGAAGGACTGCACCGATGACCCTGCGCCGGCCGTTGCCCAGAGCACCCGGAGCGTCCGTCGTCCGGGCGGCCCGCCGATCGTCGCGGCCACGCCCGGACGTCTCTCAGGACAGGCTCCCGGCAGGCGGCGAACCCGCTCAAGCAGCGTGCGGGGTTCGGCCAGCCGTACCCACCGCCGCTACGGCGCCGGTCGGTTGCCGTCTTGCCGGATGGCCTCGTCCGCTCGGGCCGGTGTCCGGCCGACGTCGTGCCGGGCGGTTGACGCGGTGGCGGCTGACCGGGGGCGCGCGATGATCGCTTCGACGCCTGCGGTCCAGAGGATCGCACCGGTGGTGATGGCCTTGCGGCTGGCCACCCGCCGCAGCCCCGCCACCACCGCAGGCCGTCTGCGTCACCTGCTCGCCGAACCCGCACAGGCCGATCCGCAGGTGACGGCAGATCTGCGCGCTTTGCACGCCGAGGTGCTCCTGCAATGCGGAGACCTGGACGGGGCGCTGGATGCGAGCGTCGCGGCTGCTCACGCCGCCGGGACGCTGCACCACCGGGACTGGCCCCGGCTGATCACCGCGTTGCTGATCAGCGCTGATCTGGCCGTGTGGGCGGGCCATCCACACGCGGTCGCCGCGTGCGACAGCACCCTGAGCGCGTTCACCGGCCTCGACCGACCCGACCCTGACCGCGAAACTGTCGCGGCGGCGCTGCATGCGGTAGCGGTCTTCCACCACACCGACGCCGGCCACGGCTACACCCTGCTGGACAACCTGAGCCGTACCGTGCCGCAGGGGCCGATCGACGCGATGCTGGCCGCCGGTCTCGCCGCCATGCGCACCGGCCCGAGGGTGGGCGGCCGGCCGCGGCACGGCGTGCCGCCGCCGGTCCCTGGCGGCGTGCTGCAGCCCCGGCTCGACACCACCACGGCCGCCTACCTGGCCTCCCGCGTCCACGCCCGACCCCGACACGACCAGGCGGTGGTGTCATGACCGACCGCGGCGAGATGAACGTGGCGGTCCCGGCGCCGGCCCGCCGGTACAACAGGTGGCTCGGCGGCAAGGACAACTTCGCCGCTGACCGGGCGTCGGCCGACGCTATCGAGCGGGTTTTCCCGACGATCACCGCAGCGGCGGTGCAGAACCGGCGGTGCCTGGGGCGGGCGGTCGGCTATCTGGCCGGTGAGTGCGGGGTCCGCCAGTTCCTCGACGTCGGCTGCGGCCTGCCGACGGGCCGGCACAACGTGCACGAGATCGCGCAGCAGATCGCCCCGCAGGCCCGGATCGTCTATGTCGACAACGATCCGCTGGTCGCGGTCCACGCCCGCGCGTTGATGACGAGCACCCTAGAAGGCAAGGTCGCGGTCCACGAGGCGGACCTGCGCCGACCAGACGAGATCACCGGCGCCGGCCTGGTGCACGACACGCTCGACTTCACCCGGCCGGTCGCCGTGCTGCTGTTCGCCGTCCTTCACTTCATACCCGACGACACCGTCCACGCGGCGGTCCGCGAGTTGATGGCCGCCGTTCCGTCCGGCAGCTACCTGGCGCTCTCACACGCCACCTTCGACCCGCTCGGCGACCAGACCCGTGCCGCGCTCGGCACGTTCACCGAACCCGGCGCCGCGGACGGGCCGTTCCTACCTCGCACCCACGAGGAGATCACTGCGCTGCTCGCCGGGCTCGACCTGGTCGAGCCGGGCCTGGTGTCCACGGTGCGCTGGCGCCCGCAGCTGCAACCGGAAGCAGACCAGACCCTCGGCGACCACGAAGTGATCACCTACGCAGCAGTGGCGAAGAAACCATGACCGATCACCGGCAGGACCGCCACCCTCGCTTCCGGGCGCCACGCCATGCGCGCCGGGACGTTCGCCCGTGCGCCGACCGGGGGTGAGGCATCCCGCCGACAAGGTGATCTTGCCGCGGTGAGTGAGCTGTCGACCGTCCCGCCGATCGTTGCCCTGAACGTGGCGGGCCGCTGGTCGGCCTCAAGGATTCCCGGCCCGGGTTCGCCTCCCGTGCAAAGCAGACGGCCCGAGCCGGGGTGCAAGTGCACGACGGCGCGGGGACCGCATCTCCGCAGGCACACCAGCAAAGGAGATCCTGCCATGGGCACCGATCTGTACTCCGTGGAGATTCCCGACAGGCAGTTCCGCACGCCGTGCGGCGGCAACCTCGGCGGCAGCCTCGAATCCTGCGTCTCCTTCGCGGAGATCCCCGGGCACCCCGGCGCCTACGCCGTGCGTGACACCAAACGCGGCACGGCCAGCCCGGAGCTGCGGTTCACCGCGGCCGAGATGACGGATTTCGTCGCTGCCATGACGGCCACGCCCGGCGGTACCGCCTGATCCCAGCCAGCACCCAGTCACCCGGCGGGCCGCCTGCGTACGGCGGCCCGCTGCCCGGCAACGGCGGAGAGAAACACATGAGCGCACGGCATTGGCACGGATATTTCTGGACAGGCGCGAGCGCCGAACTCAAGGACGACTCGACGCGTCGTCCCGGCGCTGCCGGCTCACCGGAGCGGCAGCCCTTCGTGCGGTCGACCGTGCCGCCCTTGCAGACCGGCTACTACCTGCTGCGCTCACCCGAAGCCGGGCATACCTGGACCGATCCCGACGAGACCATCGCCTGGCTCGCCGCGACCTATCAGCGGCATCCACCCCACGACCGCGACAGCCAGGCGCCGGCTTACGTAGGCCTCGACCAGCGGAAGGTCACCAGCCGCGACGGTCTGGTCAACGGCGTCGACGCCTGTTGGCAGTACTACACCGCCGGCATGGGGCAGGTCGTGCTCGTGGCCATCTGCTGCCCGCACAGCCACCTGCCGGACCTCGACTGCCCGATGCCGCCCCACCCCTGACTTTGCCCGTCTTTGGAGGACGACCATGTCCCTGGCGATGCTGTTCGACGACACCACCGTCCACACCATGCTGACCGCCTGGCCGACCAAACCCGCCATAGGCGAGCTGCCCACCGGCAGCAGCCTGCCGGGAATCGTCACCGCGGCACTGCTCCTCCGCTACCTGGAGACCGGCACCGCCCCGGCCGACGAGATCAACGTGATCAAGGACGGCGCCGCCCGTCACCCGCGCGCCTTCACCACCGGCGGACACCTCGACCCGGCCAAGGTCGCCATGTGGCGCGAACGCGGACACAGCTTCCAACTGCGCAACCTCAACCGCTGGTATCCGCCGCTGCACACCATGTGCGCGGCCATCCAACGCGAAACCGGATACGGCTGCTACGTCACCGGGTTCGTCACCCCACCCGGAGCCCAAGGCCTGGACTACCACTGGGACCAGAACATGGGCATCATCTACCAACTCGCCGGCCGCAAGACCTGGCAGATCTGGGAACCCGTCGTCGACGAGCCGCACCGCGACCACCACGCCTCCAACACCCAGCCGATCGCCGAACTCGTCGAACGGCTCACCGGGGCCGGCCCTGACCAGCAGATCGACCTCGGCCCCGGCCAGGTCCTCGTGCTGCCCCGCGGCTGGATCCACAACCCCCACGCCCGCGACCAGCAGCAGGAGAGCGTCCATCTGACCTTCGTGCTCCGCGAACGCACCGGCCACTGGATCAGCGAGAAACTGGCCGCCGCGGCGATCACCGCCACCGACCTGCGCCGCGTGATCGCACCGTCGCACATCACCGACCCGCAGAAGCTCGCCGGCGAGATCGACCAGGCACGTCAGCTGCTGACCGCCTGGCTCACCACCATCGACGACACGGCCCTCGCCGACGAACTGCTCGCCGTGGCCAGGACAGAACTCGACGCCGACTACGTCTGAACCCGCAAGCGAGCGACACCCTCAGCCGCCCCAGGAGAAAAAACGTCCCTGCGCCTCACCCACCTGACCGGCATGAGGACACGCACCCCCGGGCCAGCAGCGCCGGCCCACGCACTGGCAGGGAACAGGGCCCCGGCCGCCCGGGCACCACCGGCAGATGAGCGGCCGCCAGTACGACGATCTCCCGTTTTGGGGGAACGTCGCCCGCCAGGCTGCTGCCGGTTCGTGATCACCCAGATCCTCGGCCCCGGTCCACCGACCGCTGGGCTACACCCCTTCACACGTTCAGGAGCTTCTACTACATGACCGCCGAATTCGTCCGGGTTCGCCGTCGCAGGCTGCAAACCGCGGTGCGCCGATACCTGCACCCTGGCACCGGCCGCACGATTACCGTCATCGGTACCTACCACCTGGCCAAACCGGCCTACTGGCAGGACCTGCGCGAGGTGATCGACAAACTCGAAGCCAACGGCGCTGTCGTGCACTGCGAGGGCAGCACAAAATCCCACCCCGACGACGACGTCACTGACGAGGAACGGCAGATCGTGGACCAGCTTGTCCGCGCCGGCACGCTCGAGAGACGACGGATCAAGGCACTGGGCTGGACCGGCCAAGTCGAAGGGCTCGGATATCCCGACAGCTGGCGCGTCGTCGATCTGAGCACCGCGGAGATCGTCCGCCGGTTGGGGCCGGCCCTGGGCCGCCACGCCGCCGCTCACAAGATGCGCGGGATGGATTGGCCGGATATCGACAGGGCCGGTTTCAACAAGCTGCGCCTGAAGATCACGTTCCTGTTCCGGTTCATGGCGGCCGACAATCTGGTCATCAAAGCCAGCAACGGCAGCGGTCCCTCCGACGATGTCATCGTCAAGGCCCGAGATCAGCACGCCCTGGCCGAGGCCGCCGGCGCGGACCAGGACCTGGTGATGATCTGGGGACTGGCGCACCTTCCCGGCCTGGACGCGGGCCTGATAGCGCTGGGCTTCGAACGGTCCGGGCCTCTGCAATGGCACACCGTGACGCGCAGAGTCCCATCGATCTGCGGTGCCCTGCTGCGCTGGGCCGTCCGCTGGCCCGCCCCACGTGTTCCGCAAGACACCCATGAGCAGGTCCAGCAGAGTCGGCCATGAACCACAAACAGGCGGCGCAGCCTTCGTCAAGCCTCCTGCCATGAACTCCGATCTGTACTCCGCGGACGTTCCGGAAGAGGCGCTCCGCACGCCCGTGCGGCGCCAACCCAGGCGGCAGAATGGAAGCTGCGGCTATTTCGCCGAGATGAACGAATCCGTCGCCACGATCAGCGCGACGTCGCGTAGCGACGCCTGACCCCCGAGCAACACCCGTCAAAGCGGGCGGGCCGCTGTCCGGGCGGCCCGCCCTGCTCCCGGCAACCGGCGGAAGGACCACGCGATGAGCGCGACACAGCATCGGGACGGATACTCCTAGCACGCGCGAGTGCCACGTTGAAGGACGATCCGGTGCACCGCCCTGGCCGGCCGGCCCGCCCGCCCGAACGACAGGCGTTCATCCGCGCGGGTTACCGCCGTTGCAGGCCGGCCACCGGCTGCTGCGCCGTCCTACCGCCGATCAGCACCGCGACGACCACGGCCGCCAGCAGATCATGGCCAGCAAAGCGGCAGCGGGTCCGAAGCGAGGACCGCACGGGCACTGCGTAACCCCTGTGGCCGTTCATCTGCGATGGGCCAGGCAACAACGATGCACGTTCAGATGAGGCGGGTGATCCAGTTGCGGATCAGCTGCAGGGATTGCGTCTCGTCGAGTGCCAGCCGTGACAGGTCAGCGAAGAGCTGTTCGCATCGTTGGACGTCGTCTTTCTTGGCCTGGAAGATGGCACCGAGTGGACCGTCGATGTGGACGACGTCATCCATGGTCGCCTCACCGAACCTCAGCACGGAGAATGCCCCGCCGAGAGCGATGCCGGGGGCCGCGGTAAACGGCAGGATCTGGACGGTCACGTTGAATAGGGCCGCCAGCCGCGCCGTCTGCTCGAGTTGGGCGCGCATGATGTCGGGACCACCGACGTGACGATGCAATGCGCTTTCGTCCACGATCGCGTGTAGCCGCAGCGGATCCTGATGATGCAGGACTCCTTGGCGGGCCAGCCGGAAGGCCACCTGGCGCCGGATCTCATCAGGGCCGTATCCAGAACCCGACCGGAAGAGGGCTTCCGCGTACGCGGCGGTCTGCAGCAGGGCGGGGAAGACTGTCGGTTCGAAAGTCGTCGCGGTGACCGCGGCGGCTTCCAAGCCGGCGTAGGTCGACATGGCCGGCCCGAAGCCGTACTGCTGCCACCAGCCGTCCTCTCGACTTTGCCGGGCCATGACAAGTAGCTGTTCGGTGAGGTCATCGTCGAGTTCGTACAGGTGGCACAACGCCTTGACGTACATGACTGTCGGCTGGCGTTTCGCCGTTTCGATGCGGCTGACCTGAGACGGGTTGATCTCCAACGCTTCGGCGGCCTGCGTCACCGTCAGCCCCTTCGCCTCCCGATGTATACGGAGGAGCGCCCCCAGCTGCAGACGGAGCACCGTAGGACTTTTCGGGCGGGTCATCGGCAACTCCGTACGTAGGCGTGCTTTCGCGTCGAAGGGGTGGTGCGCAACCGACGTATGGCAAGGCTATGTTGGCAACTCGGTTTTGGCAATTGCCAAACGGACATGGCTCGGCAACGGGAGTGCCCCCGGGCTCGGTCTGCTCGGGCGAAGGTGAGCAGCCAAGGCGATCAGTCAGCAGCCGCTGTTCCGAGATGGCTATTTGCAGCTGTCGGCCGATCCCCACCACGCCATCGCGCTCGCCGACAGCTGCACTATTAGAACGTATGTTCTAACATGCTGGCATGGCTGAGCGTGTCGAACACTGGTTCAACCGCCGCTACGGCAGGGCTCGCCGTGACGTTTATCTGCTCCGGACACCGACCGACTGGCAAGTCCTAGGCCGCGAAGGCGGTTCTGAGGGCCGTGAAGTCGCCCACTACTTCGACGACGAAGCCGACGCCCGCACCATGGTCCAAGCCATGCTCGACAGCGTCGAACCGCAGCTGTCGAACTGGGCGCTGATATCGCAGCCCTCACCCCGGTGACATTCGTCGTCGAACCACACGGGTGTAAGTCACGCGACCACTGATCAAGCCTCTGAGCTGCTATTACAGTCGCCTCTGTGAGGATTCTCGGGGCGATGGGCACACCTGACGGCAAGTGGCGGGTCGAGGTGGTCAGGGTCGGCCGCGAGCAGCAGTACCGGGTGTTCCGCGACGGTGAACTGCTGCCGTATCGCGGCGCGATGGGCACCGTCGAACGGCTCCTCCACGAAGACGGGTACACCATGGCCGACCTGATCGAAGTCGCAGACCCGGCCACGGCCGGCGCCTCCTGACCCTGCTGTGCGCACCCACGATGTCTTGTCCGGCCAGTTCGGTCAGCTCGCTCGCTGGCGGATCTGCAAACCAGCAAGACCGTGAGTTCTGGCGAGCCATTCGCAACCCGACGATCACGAACCTTCGAAGGCCTCCGCTGCGTCACGCCGATCACCGGCACAGCCCGCTACCTGCGCGAACCCTGCCCGGGCAACACGAGATCAGCACCACGAGGCGATGCTTGAGAAAGCCGCGCGCTTGTTCGGCGGAGCCTCAGGTAGCCTAGTGGCGCGGCGGGCCGCTAGCTCAATGGCAGAGCTGTGGACTTTTAATCCATAGGTTCGGGGTTCGAGTCCCCGGCGGCCCACAAGAAATGCGGTCCTACCTGCGGTTATTGGCCGATGTCTATTTTATTGGTGCCGATGTCGCCTGTGCTGCTGTGCCGTTCTTCGGCGCCGCTCATGTCTCGTTCGCAGTCTGTGGTGTCGGCGGCTGGTGTGCTCGGGGCTGGCGGGCGGTTGCGGGTACAACGCCCGCCAGCGCGACCAAGATTACGAGTGCCGCTTCCGGTGCACCGCGTACACCCCTGGCAGGCTCCCGATTGCTCCCAACCTCAGGGAGTTCGGCCAGGGGCGAGCGGCTAGAGCGGTGATCAGCTGATGTTGCCGGTGTTGCCCGCTTCATCAGCTTGAGAGGCACTTTGCGGGTCAGGCCGCCTGGTGCCGGCGGCGGGGGATAAGGGCTGCTGCGGCCTCAGCTTTTTCACGTTCGCTCTTGAGCTCGACGATGACGCTTGTGTACGTGTTGCTGGTGACGGTGATCGTGGAGTGCCCGAGCAGTTCCTTGACGTCGGTGAGGTCAGCGCCGGAGGCCTTCAGGAATGTGGCGGCGCAGTGTCGAAGGTCGTGCAGGCGGATCGGGGCGAGACCCGCGTCGCGTACGAGCCGGTCGAACGCCTTGGTGACGGCGTCCGGGTGCCACTTGTCGCCGTTGGGTTGAACGAAGAAGAACCCGGTGTCTGGCCAGTTGGGGCCGCAGGCCAGCCTCCAGCGAGCGCGGCGGGCGAGGTGGGCGCGCCAGGCCGCAACGGTGAAGCTGTCCAGGGCGATGGTTCGCTTGCCGGATTCGGATTTGACCTTCTTGTCGACCGGTTCGTATCCGACAGTGGTGCGCTGCAGATCGATTGTTGCGAGGGCATCGTCGAGATCGACGGTGTGGTCGCGCAGGCCGAGCGCTTCGCCGCGGCGCATCCCGCGGTGCATGATGCCGGCGAACACCGGATAGAGGGCGATGTCGTGCGCTTCGGCGTAGTCGAGGAACTCCCCGGCTTGATCGGGGGTCCACACCATCACGGGGCTGGGTTTTTCCCCGGTCTCGCGCCACCGGTCTACGGCCTTTTTCGTCCATATTCGGGGTTTGTGCTGGGTGGCGGGCGGTAGTTCGACGTGGGCGGCCGGGTTGAAGTCGATGAGGCGGTTGTTGTTGCGGCTGATCGCGTCGTTGAGTGCTTTGCGCAGGGTGGCGCGGATGCGTTGCATGGTGGTGGGGCCGGTGGCACGCATCCCGCGGACAGCGGTGCGGGTCGGCGGGTCGGGGCTTTGCCGGGCGATCTCGATGGCGGTGTTGCGGTCGGTGATCGCGGTGAACATCGCCGCGATGTGTTCGACCCGCAGCTTTACCAGCGGAACGGTGCCTAGGTGCGGGACGAGGTGCACGCGGATGTGGCAGTCGTAGGCGCGCTTGGTGCCTGGTGCGATGCTGCGTCGGGATTCGAGCCACTGCAGTAGGTATTCGCCGACGGTCATGTCGACGGTGGCCGGCAATCCGGCATTGACTCGTTTCGCGATGGTGTCCCGATCTGGCAGGGGGCCTCCGGGGCGCACCTGCTGGAGCAGGTCGGCGATCTCGGTCGCGAGGGCGGTGTCGTCGCCGGCGAGTGCCAGCAGGGCGATGGCCTTGTTGCAGTCCTCGGCCGCCTGTTCGCGGGTGTCGAAGGTGGTACGGCGCAGCTGTCGTCGCCCGCCGCCGGCTCGGCGCGGTAGTTCGAGTTGGTATCCCCACTTCCCGTGGTGGGAGTTCCAGGCCCCGCCGATGCGGCGCAGCTGTGGACAGCTCTTGCCAAGTTTCTTGCCGCTGGCGTCGCGGCAGGTGCAGATCTTGTGGAGAGATCCTTCCATCATGGTGGTGTGGCTCCTCGGGGTCATGGGGCAGCCGGTGGCTGCGGATTTCCTACGGGTGATCGACGCGTGGTTCGCGGAACGGGTCAAGTCGCCGCAAGGGCGGGTCGGGCGGTTGCTCGTCGTCGGCGGGCAGGTGCAGTGCCTGCAGAATCGCCGCGACCGGTACGCGGTAGCGGCTGCCGAAGCGCAGCACGGGGACCGGGAACCGGTTCTGTTTGGCGAGGTCGTAGGCGACGGCGCGGGATAGTCCGAAGATCCGTGCCGCGGTGGCGATGTCGGTGACCAGGCCGAGGGCACGGACCCGGTCCGCGGTCCACGCCGTGTCGTCGGTGGGTTGCTCGTGGCGGTGAGGTTGTGGGTGGTTGTCGGGTGTCATGGGTCGGTGGTCCCCTTTCAAGGACGTGAGGTGATGCGAGCAATCCGGCCGTAGGTGTGGCGAGGGCGAAGGCCGGTTTTGTGGACGCGAGGCAACGTCGCGGTCAGAGCCGCGCGGTGTGGCGCGGGCGGCGCGGCCGTGACGAAACGTTCAGCAGGAGAAACGGATCTTCCTCCGGGCGGCCCAGCAGTGGTTTGGCCGCACCGCCCGGAGATGACGTGACCGGTCCACGGCCGCTGGTGTTCGTGGCCGTCCATACGAGTCCGGAGCGCGGCCGGCCCGGAGCGGCGAGCCCCCGATGGCCCGTGCTCTTTCGCCCGTGGAATGGGCGCGAGCACGGGCTGCCGGTTCTTGATCGGTCAGGCAGGCTGCCACCGGCGTGGGCAGAGCAGGATCCGCAGCGCGGCGGCTGCCTGTTGCGGGACCACGCCGTTGCCGAGGACCCGCAGCGCCGCGGTGCGGGGCAGCTCGAGACCGGTGACCCAGGACTCGTCGAGGCCCATGAGCCATTCGACGAAGGCCGGGGCCAGCACCGGTCTGCCGTGTTTGCCTGGCTGCGTCGGGTCCGGCACCGGTCGGCCCAGCAGTCTTTCCCACCGGGCGATCGCCTGAGCGTAGGCGCCCCACCGCTGCTCGTCGGGTTCGCCGAGGGCGGCGACCGCGGTGATCAGATCGGCGCCGCCGTCGCCGTGTACGCAGATGCCGTGCCCGTCGCTGGCCCTGGGTGTGGGGAGCATCCGTACCTGTGCGGCGGCGGACGGGAGGGTCAGATCGCCGTGGCTGCCGCGCTGCCCCGGACATCCCTTCTCCCCGTCGGTGGCACGCGGGGTCGGCAGTAGTCGGGCGGTGTCGGTCAGGGTGTGACCGGCGTGCCCGGTCGCTGAGGTGCTGCGGCCGGCGGTGGCGTTGGCAGAGCTGCGGCTGTCGGCTGCGGTCGGTGTCGGCAGCAGCCTGTTGCGTGTACCGCCCGGCTCGATCAGATCCGGTAATCCGTATGGGTAGCCGGGTCCTTTGCCGTCACGGGCGCAGGGTGTCGGCAGCACTCGCGCCGAGGGTGGTGTCGAAGTCGGGGCGGGCGGCCAGCAGGAACAGCCGGTCGCGGCGGTGGGCGGCGCCGACGTCGCCGGCGCGTAGGCATATCCACCTTGTGTCGTACCCGATCGCGGCCAGGTCACGGTGGACGACGTCGAAGCCGCGCCGGAGGAGCGCGGAAACGTTCTCCACGAAGACCAGCGGGGGTAGTAGCGCGCGAACGGCGTCGGCGACAGCGGCCCAGAGGCCCGAGTGCGGGCCGGTGATACCGGCCCGCCGGCCCGCGTCGCTGATGTCCTGACACGGGAATCCGGCGGTGACGATGTCGACCGGCTCGACCTGGTCCCATGTGACGGTGCGGATGTCGCCGAGGTTGGCGACATCCGGCCACCGCGCGGCGAGGACTGTCCGGGCGTGTGGGTCGGTTTCGGCGTACCAGGCGAGCTGGGCGCCGAGGACGGTTTCGACGGCGAGGTCGAGGCCGCCGAATCCGGAGCAGAGGGATCCGATCCGGAGCTGGTGGACGGGCCGGGCTGCGGGAGGCTCAATCACGCACCTCCCGTAGCGCGGCGTGTTCGCAGACACCGGTTGCCTTCTGCGCGAACGTGCCGGCCGGCACACGCACGGTCGGGATCGCAGTCGGTGCGACCTGCTGTTTCAGGTGCCGCGTACGGCAGTACACGGCGCCTGGCCGGCCGCCGGCATCGGAGAGGACCGCGGCGCCGAGTCTGCGGATCCGGCTGACGACGGCCGGCCGCAGCGCCGAGCTCTGGATGCCGGCGCCACGGTTGTGGTCGGTGGCGATGGGTTCGATCATGCCGTCACCCCACGTCCGACTTTTGGAACACGAGGACGTCCTCGTGTGCGATCAGGTGCATCGGCGTTCCCGCGGTCCGTGCCTTACGGACCGCCTGCAGCTGGAAGAAGCTGGGCCGCGCGACGAGACCGCCGTCGCGGACGGCCGCGAGCAGGGCCACGCATCGGTCCACCGGGGTGAGCCCCGCGCGTACCCCGGCGCCGATCACCGCGGACGGCAGATCGACCAGCTGGCCGTTCTTGCGCCACGGCCGGGCGGTCACGGCCACGAACCCGCCCGGGCACAGCAGCACCTTGCAGCCGGCGAGGATCTGCGCGAACCCGTCGGCCAGGCCGGTCAGGTCGCGGTAGGCGAGGTTCCCGCGGTCGGTGCCGTCGTTGTAGGTGTTGTCGGACTTGCGGACCCCGTTCTCGCCCGGATCGACCAGGCCGTGCACGGTCGGCCCGTACGGCGGCGAGGTCACGACGAGGGCGACCTGCCCGGTCAGTGCGGCCGGGACCAGCGACAGGATGTTCGTCGAGTCGCCCCGGATGACTCCGGCGCGGCCGGTCGCGCCCTGGGCGTGGGCGTGCTTGATGTTGGCGTCGGCGATGTCGGACCAGCGGGACTCGTATTCCACGCCGAACGCGTCGCGGCCGGCGTGGACGGCCTCGACCAGGGTGGTGCCGATCCCGCACATCGGGTCCAGGACCAGGTCGCCGGGCTGGGTGTAGTGCGCGATGGCGTGCGCGGCGATCGCCGGCAGCATCCTCGCGGGGTGTTTGACCGACTCGGCCACGTACCGGCCTTTGCGCTGTACCGGCCCGGTCGATTGCGCGGTCGCCCACACGCTGAGCCCGTCCGGCTCATCGGCGCGATGGCGGCCACCGCCGTCGGCCCGGTGGCGCCCGCGTCGCTGCGGCTCGGTGCTGGTGTCGGTGCGGGAGGTGGTCTTGCGCGGCTCAGCCACGGAGCCCTCCGCCCTGCCGCTGCGTGTCGCCACGCTTGCCGCGTGCGGATGCGGGCTGTTGGATCTGGCTGAACACGAGCAGGTCGGCGTGCACGCGCATGTGTTGGGCCTGCCAGCCGTCGGTGGCGCCGGTAAGCGCGAGCAGTTCCTCGTCGGTGCTCAGGTGGTAGATGAAGGCGTCGCCGTCGGTGTCGGCGGCGACCGCGACGATGTGCTGCAGGTAGCCGAGCCGGACCCCGGCAGCGGCCTGCACCACGTGGGTGAAGTCCTCCGGGACCGGCGGGATGCCGGCCGGGACGGCGACGACGAGGATGAGGCAGCCGCCGGGGCGCAGCAGGTGCGCGCAGGCGGTCAGCAGCCAGGCGAGGCGGACCCGGTTGCCGGCTTCGCCGTTCTCGTCGAGGGGCCAGCGGGCGACCACCAGGCTGGTGACGCCGTGCAGCGACCCGTCGGCGGGCATGTCGACCGGCGTGCCGATCGACTGGAGGTCGGGGTCAGTGAGGTCGTCACCGAACCAGACGGACACCTCCGGCGGATCGACGTCGTCGGGCTCGCCGTCGGCGAGCCCGAGCGGGACGTTGTCGTCGGGCAGCGGGCTGGCCGGGCCGATGATCATGCTGGCGGCGTCGGTGAACCAGGCCGGGTGGTGCTCGCGGCCGCCGACCGTGCAGGCGTGCGCGAGGGTGTGCCCGTCGGTGAGGTCGACGACGATCTCACCGGGGCGCGAGTAGGCGGCGATCAGCCGGGCCGCGAGGCGGGTGCCGATGCAACGGCCGGCGTCGGCCTCGGTCCGGGCGGTGCGCCAGACGGTGATCGGGGTCGGCGGGTCGCCGGCGACCAGGTCGGTCTGGGCCCCGTCGCGCGGGGCGGGGTCGGTGGAGTCGGATTTCTCGGAGTGGTGCTGCGGCGTGTGCTCGCTCATGAAGTGTCGGCTCCGCGCCGCGCCGTGATGCGCTGACTCCCTCACAACGGGGTTTGTGCGCCGTGGCGAACACTTCTCGATCTGTCAGCGGTCCAACAGGGTTTCCGGCACGGGGCCTTGTCGGAAACCTGTGAGACCCACCCGCTGCGCACGTAGGGGCATCTGTCGTGCTGTCAGACGGTGAAGAGAAGTCCGCCGCCGGTTCGTGACGTCCCCGGCGACCGCTGTCAGATTCGGGTCGGACGGTTCGGTGGGTCGCCCGCTACCTGCGTGAGAGTCCTGGTCACCGCAGGTTTGCCGGAACGATGTCAGACCCTCCCGGCGTACGGCGTCGGTGCTGTCGGAAACGCCGTGGTCGCCGGCGCAAGGGCTCTGACCTGCACTGTCGGTGCCTTGTCGGACGCCCGTGGCCCAATCGACGGCACACCACAGCGCGGCGCTCTCGATGGGTGCCGCCGCCGGTTCGCCGCCATTGATCATGGGAGTTCGTGGATGACCGCCACCGCTTGGCCCGACTCGCCGCTGGATGCCGTGAAGGCCGCTTTCGCCGCTCTGACCAGCGGGCCCCAGCCGCTGATGCTGGACCTGGATGCGCTACGGGAGGGCACCGACCTGCCAGAGGGCCGGATCACCGTCCTCGCGCTGGACCGCTGGCTGCTCAGGCACCCGCGCTCGTACTCGGCTCGGGATGCGGTATGGCGGGAACTGATCCGCCGCGCCCGCCTCGACGGCCCGGCGTGGGTGATCGCCGCGACAGCCCTCGCGCTGCCCGCCTTGCGCCGCTACGCCGGCCAGCTCGCGCGCGGCTGGGCGCACGACAGCTACGACCTCGACGCGGAGATCCTCACCGGGTTCCTGTCCGCGTTGCGTGACCGGGTCGACCTCGTCCGGCCGGCCCCGTACGCCGCGCTGTGCAAAGCAGCGTGGCGTGCCGGGCACGAGCTGCGCGAGCGCGACGGCGCCGAAGCCATTCCGCTGCCCGAGGAGATCCTCGAGCACGTGACCGGCCCGCGCACCCCCCGGCGGCCCTGGGGCCACCCCGACCTGCTGGTCGCTCGTGCGGTGCAGCTCGGCATCGTGGACGCCGACGATGAGCAGCCCTACATCGACCTTCGGCTGGGCCGCCGGGCGATCGAGCCGATCGCTGCCAGCCTCGGCATCGAGGTGGACACGTTGCGTCGCCGCGTCGAGCGCATCGATGCCCGCATCGCCGAGGCGGTCAGCGACGGCACCCTCACCGAGGCGACCTCGCCGCAACTGCGTGAGGAATGGACGCGGCGGGCGCAGCAACGCCAGCGCATCCGCGCCGGCCGCCGGACTCCTGCCGCGGCGACGCAGCTGCTCGTCGCCTGAGCCGAACACCTGCTCCTCTTGCGGGCCCGACACCACGGTGTCGGGCCCGCTGCCGCACGTGCCGAACCACGGGTGCGCGGCTGACGGAATCGGTGACCCCGTTCGCCGGCCTGGCCCCTTCTCCCGCCGACACGCCGCGCCGGCCGGTCGCGTCCCGGCTCGTTCGCCCGCGCCGAAGACGTCCGGCCGTCCGCCGTTCTCGCACCGAGCAGGGCAGACGGCGACCGTCCACTCGCGATGGCGGTGGTGCTCGCGCCGCGCACTCGGACGTCAAGCCCTGCGGTCTTGCAGGGATCTGACACGACTCTGACAGCGAGCCGCGCCATCGGGGTCTGGCCGCCTCTTTCAGCCGTGCCAAGCCCGCAACGATCGCTTCGCGAGGGCGGCGAACCTGGCTTTGACCTGCACTGTCAGATCCGATCTCGCGCTGTCGGACCGGTGTCAGACCGGGGAGTGTTCGCCACAGCCGACAAACGCCGGTGTGGGGGTGCGGAACCGCTGAGACGCCGAATAGACGGCGCCGAATCCAGCGGTATCCGCTCGCTGCCGGGCTCATGAATAGGGCCGACGCGAGCCGAGGTGCCTCGGGTGCCGCGCGCTTTGATGCGCTGACACCACATCGAACGCCGAACCCGAATGGGAGGACGAGCTCCTCCCGAGGCCCGCACGCGTCGACATCACCTCCTACCTCTGCTGCCCGGTGGCGGTTCCCGCATCCGCTGTTTCGAGCATCGCCGCGCACCACGCCGACAGGCGCGGTGCGCGGCGGGAGGTGAACCCCGCCATGTCCCGCATCGAGCGGGCACGTCAGCGTGCCCACAACACTCGCCGTCTCCTGCTCCCGCTTTACCGCTGCCTGCGGCACGTCGTCGCGCCTGTCGCCGCGGTCGTGCTGGTCGTTCTCACCCCCGCCGCTGCGTATGCCGACCCTGGCACCATCGTTCTGGCGGCGAAAACCCTGCCGCAGGTCATCGCCGGTCTGCAGGCGTGGATCATGGGGATCCTCTTCTCGGTCGCCACGCTCTTCCTCGTCCTGGCCGGGGTGTACCGGGCGACCGCCGGAGGTGATACGGCCCAGGTCGACAAAGCCAAGTTTGCTCTGAATAACGCTCTGTTCGGTTACGGCCTGGCGGTGCTCGCGCCGATCTTGTTGCAGGTCGTCAAGGGCATCGTCGGGGGCTGATCATGGGTTGGATGCTCGACGGTGTCCTGGACTGGTTCGCCGACAAGCTGGTCGACGCCCTCGATGGACTGTTCGACCTGATGACCAAGGTCTTCTTGATCACCCCGAACGTCACCGCACTGCCGCAGGTCCAGGCCTTGACGGGCCGTGCCGTCGGGATCGTCGACACGGTCTTCGTGCTGGTGTTCCTGGCCATCGGTGTGTTGACGATGGTCTCCGGCGCAGACGAGCGGTCGCGCTACACCGTCAAGGACCTGATTCCCCGTAGCGTGGTCGGCTTCATCGCCGCGCACTTCTCGCAACTGATCGCCGGTCAGATGATCGAGCTTGCCAACGCGCTGACCAGGGCGCTGACCGAGCCGGACCTCGACCACGCCCGCGCGGTCCGGGCGATGCAGGAGCACATCGAGAGCTCCGGCGAGACCGGCGGTGTCCTGTTCCTGGTCTGCGTGGCGATCATCCTGTTCCTACTCGCGGCTACCTGCTGCTCCACGCTGGTCCGATTCGCGGTCGCGCTGGTGCTCGCCGCGGGAGCGCCGATCGCTCTGGCCTGCCACGCACTGCCGCAGACCGACCCGGTCGCCCGGCTGTGGTGGCGTTCGCTCGCCGGCGTTCTCGCGATCCCGATCCTGCAAGGGTTCGTCCTGTTCGCCGCACAGTGGATGCTGCTCGACCCGGATGCCATGCTTCCGGCGCTCGGCCTGCCGGCCGAGCCGGGCAGCATCCTGAACCTTCTCGTGGTGATGGTCCTGTTGTGGACCTGTGTGAAGATCCCCGGCTTGGTAGGGCGCTTCGCCACCGAGAGCCGTAACAACAACGTCATGGGCGCGGTGGTCCGGGTCGTGACCGTGACCCGGCTGCTGCCCGGTGTCGGCGGCGGCCGATGACCGAGCGCCGCGACACCGACGGGCGGGCTCGGATGCCCGCCGACGTGGACGCCCCGGACAAGGTCGCCTACGGTCTCACCTTCCGGCAGTTGGCGATCCTCGCCGTCGCCGCCGTCCTCTTCTACGGGGCCTGGCAGGGACTGCAGGACCTGGTGCCGATGCCGCTGCTGCTCGGCGCCGCCGTCGTCGGCGGCGGCCTTGTCTTCGGCCTGGCCGTCGGCCGCCGCGACGGCCTGAGCCTGGACGTGTGGCTGATCGCCGCCGTCCGGCATTCCCGGATGCCCCGGGCGCTTTCGACGACCGACACCACCGCGAAGGTCCCGGACTGGGTCGAGGCCCCGACGGCGCGGGTGATGCTGCCCGCGCCTTTGAAACTGCCGGCGGACGCGATCAGCGACGACGGCGAGATCAACCTCGGCACCGGCCGGGCGGCGATGGTCGCGGCCACCACAGTCAACCTCGCTCTGCGCACCGGCGACGAGCAGGCCGCGCTGGTCGACACGTTCGGCCGGTGGCTGAACAGCCTGTCGACGGCGACACAGATCGTCGTGTCCGCGCAGCCGGTCGACCTGCGCTCGCACGCCCGCACGCTCGCGGCTGCCGCCGACCAGCTGCCACACCCGGCCCTGGCCGAGGCTGCCGCCGACCACGCGACGTTCCTCGACGACCTCGCGACGCGCCGCGATCCGCTGCGCCGGCAGGTCCTCATCGTCGCCCGCACCAGCCGCGGGGAGCGCGGCGAGCACGCCGCGCGTCGCCGCGCGGACGGCACCGTCCGCGCGCTGTCCGGCCTCGGTGTCACGACCCGGGCGCTGGACGGGCACGCCGCGACCGCGGCCCTCGCGGCGGCAGCGGACCCGTACCGGCCGCCGCGCCCCGGCGGTCTCGCCGCGCCGGACACCGTCATCACCGGCCCCGGCCCGGCCCTCTCCAGGAGACGATCGTGAAGACACGCACCCGTAAACCTCACCAGGACGCGCCCCGCAGCGGCGCGTCGTCCGCATTGGCCGCCACGACCGCGCCGGCCTCCGTCGAGGTCACCCCACGGCACCTGCGCGTCGGGGATGGTTACGCCGCGACCCTGGTGGTCACGGGCTACCCGGCCGAGGTCGGCCCGGCCTGGCTCGAACCTCTGCTGTCCTGGCCGGGCCGGCTCGATCTGGCCCTGCACATCGACCCGATCCCCGTCCCGACCGCCGCGGCCCGGCTGCGGACCCAGCGGGCCCGGTTCGAGTCGTCGCGGCGCTCCGACGCGGTCAAAGGCAAACTGTCCGACCCGTACGTGGAGGCCGCCGCCGACGACGCCGCCGATCTGGCCGACCGACTCGCCCGAGGCGCGGCGAAACTGTTCCGCGTCGGCCTGTATCTGACCGTGCATGCGCGCACCGAGCCGGAACTGCTGGATGCGTGCGCGCAGGTGAAAGCCGCCGCGGCGTCCACGCTGATCGAGGTCCAGCCGGCGACGTGGCGGCACCTGCCCGGCTGGACCACCACCCTGCCGCTGGCCACGGACAGCCTGCAGATGCGCCGGACCATGGACACCCAGGCCCTGGCCGCCGCGTTCCCGCTCGCCAGTGCCGATCTACCGGCGCCGCTACCCGGCGACCCGGCCGAGACCGGCGGCGTGCTGTACGGCATCAACCCCGACTCCCAGGGCATCGTCTGGTGGGACCGCTGGAGCCAGGAGAACTACAACTCGATCGTCCTGGCCCGCTCCGGCGCCGGGAAGTCGTACTTCGTCAAACTCGACATCCTGCGCCAGCTCTACCAGCGGGTCCAGGTCGCCGTCATCGACCCCGAAGACGAGTACCTGCGCCTGGCCGACGCGGTCGGCGGCACCATCGTGCGTCTCGGCGGCACCGGCGTGAAGATCAACCCGTTCGACCTGCCGGTCGGGGACACCCGCCCGGACGTGCTCACCCGCCGCGGGTTGTTCCTGCACACCCTGATCGCGGTGTTGCTGGCCGAGGTACCGCCGCCGGCCGAACGTGCTGCTCTGGACCGGGCCATCCTCGCGGTGTACCGGCAGGCGGGGATCACCGCCGACCCGGCCACCCACCACCGGCCCGCCCCGCTGCTGCGCGACCTCGCCACGGTGCTGGACAACGACGCCGATCCGGCCGCCGCGCAGCTCGCGGCCCGGCTCGCGCCGTGGGTGCACGGCTCGTTCGCCGGGCTGTTCGACGCACCGACCACCACCCGCCCGGACGGGCACCTGGTCGTCTGGAGCTTGCGGCAGCTGCCCGACGAGTTACGCACCGTCGGCACCCTGCTCGCCCTCGACGCGATCTGGCGCAGCGTCGACGCCCCCGGCCCGGCCGGGATCGGTGTCCGCCGGCTCGTGGTGGTCGACGAGGCGTGGCTGCTCATGCGCGACGGCGAGGGCGCGAAGTTCTTGTTCAAGATGAGCAAGGCCGGCCGCAAACGCAACGCCGGCCTGAGCGTGGTGACCCAGGACGTCGCGGATGTGCTGAGCACCGACCTCGGGCAGGCAGTGGTGGCCAACGCCGTCACACAGATCCTGCTCAAGCAGGCGCCGCAGGCCATCGATCAGGTCGCGGACGCGTTCGGGTTGACCGCCGGCGAGCGTCGGATGCTGTTGTCCGCCCGGGTCGGGCACGGGCTGTTGATCTGCGGTGCGAACCGGACCGGGTTCGAGGCGATCTCCTCGCGCGCCGAGCACGCCCTGGCCACGACCAAGCCGTCGGATCTGGCCGGCCTCGGCGACGAGGAGGTCGAACTGTGACAGCCCCGGCGCCCCGCTTGCTTCTGTCGCCTTCTCCGGCGCCCGGTCCTGACACACCGGGCGCCGGTTTAGTTTCCGCCCCCGACGCGCCGGCGCAGTGGATCCTGCACGCGCTCGGCTGGGTCGCCGGGCGGCCGTGGCTGCTGGCCGTCGCCGCCGGCCTGCTGGTGGCCTATGTCGCCGCCGGCAACCTGCTCGCCGGGTGGCGGCACCGGCGCCACGCCGAGGGCGCGCGCCTGGTGACGGTGGCGCCGCCGCCGGAGGTCGACGCGCACCACGCGGCCGCGGTGTGGGCGAACCTGCACGGCGCCCTCACCCCGTCGCGGCGACGACGGCTGATCTACGGCAGCCCGCACCTGGTGTGGCAGTACACCTGGACCGGCCGCCGACTGCTGATCAGCGTGTGGGTGCCCGGCACCGTCGCGCAGGGGGCGGTCGAGGCCGCGATCCGGGCGGCCTGGCCGGGCGCGGCCTGCACGACAGGCGTGGCCGGGCCGCCGATCCCGCTGCGGGCGCAGATGGGTACCGGCGGGCATCTGCTGCCGCAGGCCGCGGAATGGTTGCCGTTGCAGACCGACCACGACAACGATCCGCTGCGCGCTTTGATATCGGCCGGGTCGCAGCTCAAGAACGACGAGTACGCCTGTGTGCAGATCCTGGCCCGGCCGGCCTCACCCCGGCGGGCGGCGCGGGCCCGGCGGGCCGCCGGTCGGCTGCGCGACGGCAAGTCCGCGCTGCCGACGGTCAATCCGGCGGCGCCGCTGCTGTGGGTTCTCGACGTGTTCCTGCCCGGCAGCGCCCCGACCGGCCGGTCCACGACGAGCAGCACGCGGCGCGATCCGGGTGTCGAGCGCGACGTCCGGGCGATCCTCGACAAGACCGTCCACACCCTGTGGACGATCGGGGTCCGCTACGTCGTCGCCAAAGACAGCACCCGCGGCGGCGCCCACGCCCAGGACCGGCTGCGCGGCATCGCCGACACGATCGCCTCCGCGTACGCCGTCTACGCCGCCCGTAACCGGCTGGCCCACCGCACCCGGATGCGGCAGCCGGTCGCGGTCGCCGCGGCCCGGCGGCTCGGCGCCGGCTTCCTGGCCTCCACCCCGGAGCTCGCGGTCCTGGCGGCATTGCCGCAGGATCTGGCCGTTGCGGGCCTGGACCGGGCCCGCGCCAAATCGATGCCGGCCCCGGTCGCGATCCCCACCGGCGGACGCGGCACGAAGATCCTCGGCGACGCCGAGGTCGGCGGTCACCCGGTCGCCCTGGCCGTCTCCGACGCCCGCTACCAGACGCACGTGGTCGGCTCGACCGGCTCCGGCAAGACGACGTTGCTGGTGAACATGGCGGTCGACGACATCCTCGCCGGCCGGGGCACCGTGGTCATCGACCCGCACGGCGACCTGGTCCTGGACATCCTCGACCGGCTCCCGGCGAGAGTCGCCGACCGGGTAGTGATCTTCGACCCGGACCAGCCCAACCCGCCCACGATCAACCCCCTCGAAGGCGACGACCCGGACCTGGTCGTCGACAACCTGGTGTCGATCTTCGGCAACATCTTCGCCAAGGCGTGGGGGCCGCGGATGGACGACGTCATGCGCGTCTCGTGCCTGACGCTGCTGCGGCACGCGAACGTGACCTTGCAGCACATCCCGACCCTGCTCAACTCGGCGCAGTTCCGATCGGCGATGACCGTCGGCCTCGACGATCCCGCCGGCTTGAGCGGCTTCTGGCAGTGGTACGACACGCTGAACCCGGCCCTGCGTTCGCAGGTCATCGGACCGGTCCTGGCCCGGCTGCGCGCGTTTCTGCTCCGGGACTTCGTGAAAAGGACGATGCGCTACCCGAAGTCCAGTTTCGACATGGGCAAGGTCCTCGACGGCGGCGCGCTGCTGGTCCGGATCCCGAAAGGCCAGCTGGGGGAGGACACCAGCAAACTGCTCGGCTCGCTGATCCTGGCCCAGGTCTGGCAGGCCGCCACCGCCCGCGCCGCCATCGAACCCGACCGGCGCCGCGACTGCAGCGTGATCATCGACGAAGCGCAGAACTTCCTCACCCTCGCCTCGTCGCTGGACACGATGCTGGCCGAGGCCCGCAAATACCGGATGGCCCTGACCTTGGCGCACCAGGACCTGGCCCAGTTCCCGAAGGACCTGCTCGCAGCGGCCAGCGCCAACGCGAGAAACAAGATCTATTTCTCGGTGGCGCCGGAGGACGCCCGGGTCCTGGCCCGGCACACCCTGCCGGAGCTCGACGAGCACGATCTCGCGCACCTGGACGCATACACCGCCGTCGCGCGACTCGTGGTGGCCGGCCGGCAGACCGCGGCGTTCACCTTCAGAACGAGACCACCGAAACCGGTCATCGGGGAGACGACCGCGATCCGTCAGGCCGCCGCCGCGCGGGTCCCGGCGCAGGACACCAGCGCGATCGACGAACTTGTCGAGCAGCTCTCCGCACCTGCGGACCGCAACAGCCGGAGCGGGCGCAACAACGGAGACAAGCCGAACCGCTGACACCTCGAAGGCCGGCGACACACATCGACCTCGATGGTCCGGCAGAGTCCGAAAGTCTGTCAGCGCAGGTGGCAGGGCTTCGTCAGCTCTTCCCCATGGGCTTCACCCGCCCTTCACCACTGATCGTCCGCCGCGCTGACAGATCCGCCGGACGGTCGCCGTTTCCCCTGCACACCGCCGATCCCCGGCTCCGGCGGCCGGTTCGGCGACTGCGACACCCCTCCAACGGAGGGACAACCTCTTCGCCCTGAAGGAGCACTCGCGTGTCCGCGAACCACAAACCCGTTTCCGAACCTCAGCCCCGTCAGTCCTTTTCGTCTTCCTCTCTTCGTCAGTCCTCGTCCGCCCGTCTGCAGCGTCTGGATCTGCTCCGCCGCCTGACCGTCCGTGATCACCTGCTGCTGGCCTGGCTCGCCGAGCACTACGTCCTGACCACCGACCAGATCACGGCAGCGTTCTTCCCCGCCCGCCGTGCCGCGCTGCTGCGCCTGGCCAAGCTGCACCAGATGCAGGCCGTCAGCCGGTTCGTCGACGTCACCACCGGCAGCCGGCAGTACCTGTACACGCTCGGCCCGCTGGGCGCGATGGTCCGCAGAACCCAGTACAACGACCCGGCCGACGCCGGCGCGCGGGCGCCGCGGACCAGCATCGAACGCACCGAGAACATCATCGGCAGCCGCCGCCTCGATCACCTGCTCGGCACCAACCACCTGTTCGTCGACCTGCACGCCTACGCCCGCACCGACGGCACCGCCCGGCTGGCGCGCTGGTGGTCGGAGCAGCACGCCACCGCCGTCTTCGCCCGCGCCGGGATCCGCCCCGACGGGCACGGCGTCTGGATGGCCGGCGGGCATGAGGTCGGGTTCTTCCTCGAACACGACCGGGGCACCGAGAAGCTCGGCACGGTACTGCGGAAACTACGCAACTACGAGCAGCTCGCCGCCTACGGCCCCCGCTACCCCGTGCTGCTGCGGGTGCCCGGCCGCCGCCGCGAACAGCACCTGCTCCAGGCCCTCGGCGGGGTTCGCCTGGCCATGCCGGTCGCCACCGGCATCCACAACGAGCACCCCGCCGGCCCGGCCTGGACCCTGACCGACCAGCCCGGCCCGCGCCGCTGGCTACACGAGCTGCCCAGCGATCATGGCCCGGACAACCCGGCCACCAACCCGCACCGCTTCCCGGACGACCTCGACGAACAGTGCCCAGCAGCCGATCCGTCAGAAAGCGGAGTCTGACAGCACCAACACCCCACAACCGCCGCAGGTCTCGTCGATCTGACAGAGCAGGTCAACGCCACTTCTGGCGATCATGACAGCGGCTGGGCCTGACAGACCCGCACGCTACCTTTCCCGGCAACACCTTCCTTATATAGCTCCACCCTGGTCCGGTCCCGCCTTCGGGAACCACCGCCGCACCACCTCGGTGCCCAGCACCCACCGCCCTCTTGGAGGCCGGTCGGCGCCCGCGCCGCGCGGCGACCCCCAAGTCGCACCGCACCACACCTGCACCACCCACCCCCGTTTCTGTGAACCGACCCATGCACCCCGTGGGCCGGTCACTTCCGCGCGCCCATTTCCCGCGCGCTCCCTTGAGGAGGCTCTTTCATGAACGCTTCCACCGCCGCCCGTAACGGACAGCGCGTCCCGAACCCGCCGCCCCAGCAGGGCACCAAGCCCAGCAACAACGGGCACCAGCCGCCGGCCAAGCCGACCGCGACCATCACGACGATGATCGTGTGCCTGCCCGACGGGCTCTCGCGCGAGCCGCTCACGGCTCACCAGCTCGACCGGCACTTCGGTGTCTCCGGGACGCTGCAGCCGCGGTTCTGGTCGAAGTCTGACCTGTACCTCTGGCAATGGCGTCGCCTGATCGGCCGCAGCAAAGCCGCGAAGAACCAGCCTGTCTGGTGCGCGGGCGGACCCGCCCGGCTGCTGGACCTGACCGGCATGCGGCAAGGCGCCGGCATGGGTGCAGGCATCCGCCACCAGCTGTGGCAGCAGGCCGTACAAGGCACGAAGCCCGCCCAGCCGTGGGTGCACTTCCACACCCGGCACGTCACCGAGCCGGACAAGTACAGCTACGAGCAGGCCGCCGCCGACTTCTGGCAGCAGCCGCGGGTCACCGCGATGCGGGTGCACAACGCCGCCAACATCGGCACCCCGCTCGCAGTCGACGAGCTGGAAATGCTGCAGGCCGGACCCCTGGCCTACCAGCACCACAGCGCGATGACCGCAATCTGCGGCGACGCATTGCTCACCGCCGAAGGACGCCAGCTGGCCCCGGCCAGCGACGCCTTCAACGACCGGGTGACCTACCTCGAGCAAGCAATCCGGTGCCTCGACACCATCGCGGACACCGACCAGCGGCTCATCGCGGTCTCCCTCTGACACCACCTACGGAACCGGTCCGGACACCTGCCGCGCAGCACCCTGAACCCAAGGGACCAGCGAGCAGCCCGGACCGGCTCCACCCCCCACTCCCCGCTGACGCCATCCGGCCCGCAGCCACGCCGACGCCGCAACGGCGCACAGGCTCCACAACCCCACCCGCCGTCACCGAACCCCGCGCCGCCATCTGACTCCCGCGCACCCGCCCACCTTGGCGGACGAGTCACCCATCGCCGCCCCGTGCGCTCCACTCGGCGCTTGCGCCGAGCGCTCCGGGCCGGGGCGTCACACAGTGCCCGGCCGGCGACACGGCCGCTGTTTGCCTCTTCCACCACCTTCACCAAGAAAGGCATCGCCATGCCCCGTATCTGGTTCCGCCTCGAAGACGTCCTTCCGCTGGCCGAGCACGCTCTGCACTGCTTCGACCACATGCCCGCCCACGACATCCCCGGCACCGGCCCGGCCAGTCCCGGCCTGATCTGGACCAGCAGCGGCTCGCTGGACCTGCTGACCTCGACCGGCCTGCCCGCCTGGCACACCGGCAACGGCACCCCGCACGCCGCCGTGGCGCACTCGTGGTGTGACGCCGCCGGCCGGTACTACACCGCCGCAAGCAACGGCTACACCACCGCCTACCTGCCCCTGACCAGCGAATTCGGTTCTCCCGGCCCGATCATGCACCTGCTCAGGACCTGCCGGTCCGCCGGGCGGGGCTGGGTCGCCGTCGACATCGATCCGGCGGATCAGCATCACGTCGGCCCCTACCAGGTGCATGTGGTGTCCGACCGCGACGACCTCGTCCCGGCCGGTACGAGCTGGTCCCAGGCTCAGGTGACCTGCTCGCAGGTCGCCGGGCGCGGCTACTGGGCGCTGGTCGCCGACGGCTACACCAGCAACAGCGGCGCTCTGATTCCCCGCTTCACCGCCGACACACTCCGCCGGATCACCACCGATCTGGACACCCCCGACGCCGCCACGAACGCCGCACCGCCCGCGCCCGGGCTGGCTGCGCTGGGCTGGGAAGGCGACATCCTGACCGTCTACCGACACGACCCCGGCCACACCACCCGCTACCGGGTGACCGATCACTTGAGCCCCGACGGCGACGGCCGCTACCCGCTCGGCGCCTACCTGTGGCCCTGGCGCCAGACCACCGGCCGGACGGGAAGTGCCGGTCGTGGGTGCTGACACCTTCACCCACTACCAGGCCGGAGCCGATGCCGAGACGGCGTTTGTGCAGGCCCGGAAGGAAGCCCTGCACCAGCACGGCCACGGCGGATACTCCGGCACCCTCGCCGAGAAGGACACCTTCCTGGTCATCACCGATCAGCCGATGAGCGCACAGGCTGCCAAGGCGCTGGCCGGCGAGCTCATCGAGCGGAATGACCCGCGTATCGAGGACAAGCGGGGACCGGCCGGCGCGATCGCCTCAAGATCGCAACCCGCGTCCTGATCGTGCGGGACCTACCACGGCCGAACAACGATCCCGACCTCGACGGCGCGACCCTCGACACCGTCATCGACGTGTGCCGCCAGCGGCAGCTGCTCGCCGACGACGAGACAGTCGCCGAAGCCGCGTGGCAGGCCCCGACCGGTCGCGGCAACCCTGCCGTCGGCACCGCCCGGCTGACAGTGCAACTCGATCCCGCCACGCTCGCCACCCGGACTGCACCGGACGGCTGGCTGTTCTTCGGATGGGCCAGCAGCTAGAACGCTGCCGCCGCCCGCACCCGCACACCCGAGGCCAGCCGACCGCTGACAACCCGACGCGTCGGCGCGCCCTGCCTCACCGCTCCCTAGACCTGCACGACCCGGCCGCTGCCCGGCCTCCCCGCGCACCCCTCCGCACTTCCGGGCACGGCCGATTGGCCGTGCCCGGGCTCCCCCTGTTCACGACGAAAGGGAACCCATCATGGCTATCCGAATCCAGCGCACCGTCGTCGACGACATCGACGGCACCGACAGCAAGGTCGCCACGTACCGGTTCGCGCTGGAAGGCATCGAGTACGAGATCGACCTGTCCGACCCGAACATCGACGAGCTCCGGGCGGTACTGCGCCCGTACACCACCGCCGGACGCCGGCTGCCGAAGACCAGGACCAAGACCGGCAGTGCCGCCCGCACCGCGCCCGGCACGAAGAGCAGCCCCGTCCGGCAATGGTGGTACGCCCACCAGGGCGAGCGTGATCTGCCACCGTTCAACCCGCGCGGCAGCATCCCGCACCAGGTGATCGCCGCCAAGCGTGACGCCGACCAGCCGTAGCCCCCGCAGGTCACGGGCGCCGCAAACCGACACCGCCGGGCCATGCCCATATCTGATCTTGCCCTTCGATGCCCGACCTCGACGTGTGCAGGACTTTCCCCTGTTGCGGGCGCGGCCCGGCATCGAATCCCGAATCCGACTTGAACACCCGCGCCGACGAAGCGTGGATCAGTGCACCTCACTGAGCAGAGAGGAACAAAAGATGACCGACGAACCCTGCGCCCCGCCACCGGCGAACAGCGCCTTCGCCGTCCTGGCCGCGATCGCCGACCTCGGCGCCGCCACCCCCGCCGCGATCGCCAAGAAGGTAGGGATCGGCTACTCCACCGTCAACCCGAAGCTGCGCGCCTGGGAGGACGCGGGACTCGCCGAACGGTTCCAGCACAACAGCCAGACCCTGTGGAGACTGACCGACGCAGGGAACGCCAGCACCGCTACCAGACGCCCGCACGACGCAACCCTTTCACCCGACCCGGGCACCGTTGTGCCACCGGCAGTCGCGACACCGTCCGGCACTCCCGCCGCGGACGACAGCGATCTGCAAACCCCCATGTCCCCTGCGCTCGCCCCTGACACTGCCGCGCCGCCGGAATCCGCCGAAGCGACAGAACCGGAACCGGTGGCTGTACCTGCCAACCCCTCGTCTGCGCGCGACACCACCGACGCCCCTGTGCAGAGCCCAACTGCCGCAGCCCAGCGGCCCGGAGCCGGCGATCCGGACGCCGAGCCCGCCAGTTCTGGCCGGCGACTACGAGGCTCCCTGCGCGAAGCCGTTCTCACCGTCCTCAAAGCCAACCCCAGCCGCGGCTACACCGTCACCGAGCTGCGCAAACTGATCGACCGCGGCAAGGAGGACGGCGCGAAAGCGGCCAGCGCCGGAGCGGTCGCCAACGCCGCCCACAAGCTCGTCGAACTGGGTCAGGCCGTCCTGCTGACCGAACGGCCCGCCACCTTCGGCCTGGCCCCGGCCGCCTGACATGCCCCTCCGGTAGCCCGGAGGCAGGCGTCGAACTTCCCGGAACCACGCCCGCCCCCGGTGCTCCTTACACGACAAGGAGCCCTAGAAGTGTCTCCCATCCTGACCTGGATCGTCACCGCCGTCGGCGGTGTGCTGGCCGGCTTCGCCTGTGCCGGAACCGTCCTGTGGCGCCAGCAGCAGACCGTGGCCCGCTGGCGGTACCTGGCCCACCACGACGACACCACCGGCCTGCCCAACCGGCGTGCCCTGCTCGCCGCCCTGCGCCGCGCGCTGTACAACGGCGATCCCGTCGGCCTGGTCCTGCTGGACCTGGACAAATTCAAGGCGATCAACGACACGTACGGCCACGAGGACGGCAACGAGATTCTCACCGCGGTCGGCAACCGACTGTCCGCCCTGATCGAGCCGGTCCGGCTGGCCGCCCGGCTCTCCGGCGACGAGTACGCCCTGCTCGTGACCGGCGGCGCCGAGCAGACCGCGTCCGCCGCCAGCGCGGCGTGGCGGGCGGTCATGCGTGACCCGTTCTCGGTCCGCGACGTCTACCTGCGTGTCTCGGCCAGCGTCGGACACGTCACCGCCGGACAGGGCGCCACTCCGGCGGACCTGCTGCGTGCCGCCGACATGGCCATGTACGAGGCGAAACAGGCCGCCACCGGTATCCGCGCCGCCGCCACCCAGAACCCCGGCCCGGTAGGGCTGCGCTACCGCGACCTGCCCCGCAACTAGCAGCGCCTCGCCGCGATCGGCCACACCCTCGCGCCCGCCCGCCCGGCCGTACCGGCTGAGGCGGGCCCGGTGGCGCACCCCGCTTTCGCCCAGCACCAACCTGCCCTTGCGAGATCCGGCCCTCATCGGCCGAGACACGGAGACAGACCAGCATGAGCACCCACGCCTACATCGGCATCCGCCACCCTGAACAGTCCGACCTGGTCCAGCTGCGCTACATCCACACCGACGGCTACCCGGCCTGGACGATCCACGCGGTCCGCCAGATCTGGGCCACGACCGCAGCGCGAGACACCCGCCGCCTGATCACCCTGCTGCTGACTAATGACTGGGACTGCCTCAACGCGGACACCACCGCAGCCGACAAGCCCTCGTTCATCGGCGGACAGCCGATCCCCGGTGTCGGCACGACCATCGCCGTCACCGACTTCGCCACCGGCCGGCTGCTGCCACCGCATCCGGTCACCGTCGCGGCCCTGACGCAGACCGGCGACCTGGACGCCCAGTGGATCTACCTACTCGATGCCACCGCGGACACGATCGCCACGCACACCGGCGGCGGCGCGCTCGTGGGCACCGAGCCTCTCGCGTCATGAACGGTCACCTCACCGCCGGCCCGCACAAGGCGCAGCAACGAGGTCAGCACGACCGGCCGACGGCAGCACTACGCCGACCCTCGGGCGGTGATCGGCAGTGACCACACGAGGGCTCGGCCTGCTCGCCGCTGCGGTAGCGGTGATCCTGCTGGCCTGCTCCGGGCTGGCTCAGATGTTCGACGGCGGTGCCGCCGCAGCCGGCACCTGCGGTATCAGCACCGGGGCGTCCCCGACGTCCGCCGGTGCCACCACCGCGCGGCCCCGTCCCGCGGCGCTGGAGCGGATCGGAAGGTGGAACAGCGAGCAGGTCGGCAACGCCGCCGTCATCGTTGACGTCGGAGCCCGCCTCGACGTCGCGGTCCGCGGGCAGGTGATCGCTGTGGCGACCGCCATGCAGGAGTCCTCGTTGCTCAACCTGCCCGGCGGCGACCGTGACTCGGTCGGGCTGTTCCAGCAACGGCCCAGCCAGGGCTGGGGGACACCCGCCCAGCTGCACGACCCCGAGTACGCGGCGGCGAGGTTCTACACCACGCTGACGTCCATCACCGGCTGGCAGACGATGCCCCTGACCCGAGCAGCGCAGACAGTGCAGGCCAGCGCCTACCCGGACGCGTACGCGAAGTGGGAAACGGACGCCACCGACCTCGTTGCCGCGCTCACCGGCATCCCGGCCGCGGGCTGCGCGGTGACCGTCTCCACGCTCGGCTGGACCGGCCCTGTACCTGGGGCGATGGTCGGCTCCGGATTCCGCACCCAGGGCAGGCCCGCCCACGACGGCGTCGACCTGATCGTCGCCAAGGGCACCCCGATCCACGCCACCGCCGCCGGCACTGTCAGCCGGGTGCGGTGCAACGCCATCGACGTGCGCACCGGCGGCAACTGGGGCTGCGACCGCGACGGTGACCCCGGGCTCACCCGCGGCTGCGGCTGGTACGTCGACATCGACCATGCCGGCGGGATCGTCACCCGCTACTGCCACCAGCTCACCCGACCCTACGTGCAGGTCGGACAGCACGTCACCGCCGGCGATGTCATCGGTGTCACCGGTAGCAGCGGCCACTCCTCCGGCCCGCATCTGCACTTCGAGGTCCACCTCGGCGATCACACCTCAGCGACCGCGACCGATCCGGTGCCGTTCATGGCCTCCGTCGGCGCCTCACTGGGCGCAAAGTGGCGGCTCTGAGGCGACCGCTGTGACGGATACGGCACATCTCGAATAGCGCCGTCTCCCAGCAAGAAGCCTCGGCGAATCGCTGCTGGCTGCGATCTCGCCCGCTGCGAGGCCCGGGCCGCCTGGCAGATGCCCGGCTGGCTGTGACGGCCCTCGTGCCCACTCCCGGTCGGTACGTCGTGCCGACCTATCGCTCACCTTGTTCAAGGAGTCACTGTGGACAACCACGATCGCGTCACCTTGCCTTCCGGAGCCCTCGCGGACGACTCCGACACCCTCGCTTACCCCATCTCGCCGGACTACGTGAAGTCGTGGACGCCGGTTCGGGCGCTGTGCGAACTGATCGCCAACGCCCTCGACGAGGACCCGAACGCCCGCGTCAGCTGGGCCGACGGTGCCCTGACCATCGCCGACGACGGCCCGGGTATCCCTGAGGAAGGCCTTGTGCTCGGTCATTCGGCCAAGACCAGCCAACAGATCGGCCAGTTCGGTGAGGGTAAGAAGCTGGCGGCCCTGGTGCTGGCCCGCAGCCCCGAGATCGGAGCAGTGCGCTGCGAAACCGTCGAATACGGCTTCACCCCGAGCGTGGAGCGGCACCACCTGCTCGGCGGCCTCGTCCCGTCGCGTACCGCCCAAGGGTCCGAGCTTCTGGTCTACCACCTGTTCCGCACCGGCCGGGCCAAAGGCACCGTCTTCACCGTCGAATGCTCCCGTGAGCTCGCCGACGAAGCCATCAGGCGGTTCCGGGCGTTGGCCGAACCTGGCTACCAGGCGCCGTCCAGCCCCGGTGAGTGCGTGCTTGACGGCCCTGCGGGCCGGGTCTGGATCGGTGGGGTCCTGGTCACCGTCATGCCCGACCTGGTGGCCTCCTATGACCTGCCGCTGGACGCCAAGGGCCTGCAGAACCGCGACCGGACCGTCATCGAAGCCGGCGCCCTGCGCGACGCGGTGCGCACCATGCTCGCCGACAGCGAGGACCCGCGGATCCTCGACCGGTTCGCCCGCCACGTCCTGGCCGGCGGGAAACTGCGCGATCCGGAGCAGTTCTTCAGCCACGTCTACAAGCCCCGGGCTCGCGCAGCCTGGCGGACCTGGGCCCGCACCCATCTGCCGCCACAGACCTACTACACCGCCTCCGGGCAGGAGGAAGCCGCTCTCGACCTGGCCGACAAGGGATACATCGAGGTCGCCGCCACAGGCCTGGCCTCCTACAAACAACCGGCGTTCATGCACCTGCTCGGCGTCGACGTCGCCACGATCAGCCGAAGCAGTCACTACCAGCGCAGCCAGGACAAGACGGCCTGGGTAGACGACCGGGCCCTGACCACGCCGGAACGCGATGCCCTCGCGTACGGACGCGACCTGGTCTGCCGGGCCATCGGCCCGTTCGCCCTGGACCGGCTCCGCGTCTACGCCCACAGCGAGGAAACACCGTGCGCGGACGGTTTCTACAACCCGCGTACCAGCGACGTGGCGATCCAACGCGATGTCCTCGGCGACCGGCACCGGACCCTGCTCGTGCTGCTGCACGAGGCCGCCCACCGGGTCGGGCACCGCGGTGGTGGGCGGTGGCTGCCGATACCCGACTACCAGGACCGTGGCCGGGGCTTCGAACACATGCTCAGCGATTTCGCCGCCGTACTGCTGAGTCTGCTCGCCGACGCCGGCGCGGTGCCCGAACCGAGCGAAACCCCGGCCTCGCCCGGCCGACGAGGTCGCCTGGCCGCCGCCGACGATCCTGCAGTTCCGGCTGTGCGCCGTGAACTGGCGCACCTAATCGCCGACCGGCTCCCGCAGGCCCTGACCGACGGCGGCTTCCGCGACGAGAAAGACCTCGTCGCCTCCACCGCGGTCCACCCGGACTACTGGCGCACGCTGAGGAACCCGAAGATCACCGGGCACCGCCAGCAGCGCGGCGGCCGAGCCGCGGCCTACGACAAGGTCGCTCTGCTCGCCGAGGCCGCCGGCCTGCACCCGCCGGTCGTCTGGCTCGGCTACCACCTCTGCGAAGGATCCCTGCAGGGCCGCAGCCGTGAGAAATGGGGCAAACCCGGCCGCTGGGCGAAGACGATGCGTGACGCCATCGACCGCGTCTGCACCGACCTGGAGAAACTCGGCGGCCCGTACGCCGAGCAGATCCCCGCGCTGCGGGCGCTGGCCGAGGGCCACACTCCGGCCCCGCTCGGCGACGAATCCTGGCACGCCCCAGCCCGGCACCTGCTGACCGTCGAACGCCAGCGCCTCGGCCTGAGCACGGCAACCGCCTGAATCGCGCGGCGCCTCATCACGGCGCCGCCAGCTCCGGGCCGCCGCAGGCCGGATAAGACGCAGCCCCTGCGCCACGGCCGCGGATGGGCCTAGCTGTGCGAGAGCTGCCTCGGCGCCTACAGCGGCGGCTTGGGCGTGGATCGCGGGCGGCGGCTGATCGTCGGCCGGCGTCCCTGAGAAGCACCCTCGGCCGCCGACGCCTGACCTGCACCCGGGTGCGGCGATCGGAGCCCAATTCCCTTCCCTCCTGCAGCCACTGCATGGCCGAGCCAGGTGCTGCAAATACCGAATTGCAGATAGGAGAACCAGGTGAAATCCTTCACTGTCGGACAACGCATCACCTTGCTCTACAGCGTCGAAACGGTGCGTGCGGGCGCCCTCGGTACCGTCCGCGAGGTCCACCCCGACCAGGACAGCGTCGTCGCCGACTGGGACAACGGCCCCACCGCAACGGCCCACCCGGCCACGGACCTCGGTGCCGTCACCTCCAGCTGGGTACCGGCCGCCGGTACCGGCCTGACCTGGCCGCAAACCCTGCAAGCGGTCCGGGCCGCCGGGAATCAGGCCGGGCGGGAGGCCGCCGACCAGTGGTGCCGCGCCACCATCGGCGAGAACGCCACCAGCGACCCCAAACCGGCCGCCCGCAACGCGTTGCTGGACATCGCCGGCGAATCCCCGGAACTGATCGTTGGACTTCCGCTGTACCACCGGGCCGGTCGCGACGCGGTGGAACCGCCGACCGACTCCGACCTGGTCACCCTGATGGACGGCCCGCACCTTCCGACGCACTGGAACATCTCCGACGACTGCTGCAACGAGGCGACCGACGCCTACCAGGACGCCTTCGACACCGGCCTGGTCGAGCACGTCGCCGAGCAGTGCCGACTGGTCGCCAGCCCCACCGGCGACGGCCGCGACCTGTCCCACCTGGGTGCCAAGGACATCCGCCTCGGCCGGGCCGGAGTGTTCTCCGGCCACTGGCACGCCACGACCGACGACGGACCCGACCGCTACCGGATCGGGTTCGCCGGTGTCCTGGTCGACTGGTGGAACGGATGGGCGGTGTTCGACTGCACCCGCGAGGTCGCCGACCGGATCGTCGCCGACCTCGACGCCACCCGCGAGCAGGAACGCCAGGACTGGTGGCGCCGAGGGCTGCGGCGCCGCGCGGACCTGAACCGGGCGGTCGACGAGACCCTGGCCCGAGTGTGGTTCGACCGTGACGTGCTGGTCATGGACCAGCGAGGCATGTCCCGCGACCCGCAGGCGATCGAACGCGGCACCGCCGCCGCCGACGGCCGGTGGATCGTGATGGGCCGTAACTGGACCTGGCAGGCCGTCGACCCGCACGACTGCGACCACATCGCCGGTGACCTGCCCGCCACCGGCGACGAACAGGTGTGGACGTTGCTGTGGCACACGCCCGGCCTGCGGGTCCCGCACGACCGGCTCCGCATCACTCCTGCCGGAACCATCACGCTCGCTCTCGACGGAGAGCCGGTCGCCGTCACCGACCACCACGGCGACGGCAGCCGGCTCCGGTTCCTGCGCGACGACCTGTTCGGCCCCCAGGACTGGGCTACCTACCTCACCGAAAGTCGCTACCAGGACGGCCCGGTCAGCGAAGCCCGGCTGCTGACCGCGCTGCTCATCGAAGCCGAACTCGGCCAGCGGATCACCGCCCGCGAGCCGGGCACCACACTCGTTCGCCTGCTCGACGACGCCGGCCACACGATCGAGACCCGGCCGGTCCCGGTCGCGCCCCGTGACTGGGACGCGGTACGAGCGCTCGCGGTGACCCTGCCCGACGAGCGGGCCGGCACCCGGTGGCAGGTGTGGGTCAGCCACGGCTGGCTCGCCCTGACTCCGACCGGCCCGAACCCGAGTCCGGACACCGCGCCGACGCAGCAATAGGACCGCAAACCCGACCCGCTGCGCCGTTCCCCATACCCGTTCACCCAGAAGCCGGAAGGTCTCCGGACCGGTCGATCCGGCGCGATCCGGCGCGGCTCGATACCGCGCGACCTCGCGTTCTTCGCCGTCGCCACGGTGACGGGCTCTCCTCTGATCTGCGGCACCAGCGGTGTCACGCACCTGCTGGCAGCTGTGGTCCGGCCGACGCTGGCTGACCCTTCCCACCACCACAAGCACGCCCACCAGCCCGCATCAGCTGTAACGCACTCGACCGGCGGGTTCCAGCGGCCCGCCGACCGGCAACACCGGAAGGGAGACAGCACCATGACCAACGCCAGCCCCGATCTGCCCGCCGTGGACGAGAACGGCGACGGCTGGATCACCGCATGGCTCAGTCCCGGGGACCTCTACCGAGGCGAGCCCCTCACCCACGAGCAGGGCGGTATCGAGCTGTACGACGGCTCCATCTTCGTCGACAACCGCCGCGGTCTCGCCCGGCTGGGGCACGCCCTCGTGCAGCACTTCGACCCGCCCGAAGCAGTCGTCTATATCGCCACCACCGACACACGGCACTACTCATGGACGGGCATCGGCGCCACCGCCGACGAGGCCCGCGACGCACTGATGGCCGCCTGGCACGCCCACGCCGAGGACACCGGCGCCGACCCGCAGCTGCTGCGACGCGACGAACTCAACCTCCTACGCGGCCCGTACGGCCAAGGCTTCCGCGACCACACCGCGCTACCCCACCAGCGAGCCACCACCCGCCCGCGTCATCCCCGCACTCCACCCGCGAACACAAGGAGAAACCCTTCGATGACCACGACCATCCTGGTGGCGGTACTCGTCCCAGCAGACACCACCGTCCACACGATCGACGTGCATCTGGCCACATCGATGCACCTGCTGACCCCGAATCGGTACCGACTCGGCGGTGCGTTCACCGGAGCCTGGGACCCCGACTACGACCCCCGCACCGATCCGGCCAACTGGCGACCCTGCACCACCTGCACCGCCACCGGCCACCTCGCCGACACGCGCTGCCCAGACTGCGCCGATACCGACAGCACCGGCCGCCGCCCGGGCACCGTCCTCGCCTACGACGACCGGTGGATACGGCACCCCGGCGACCTGATCCCGCTGCACCGGCTACTGGACCCGCAATGGCGATTCCCGACCGGCGAACACCTCGTCCCGGCCCGCGCCACCACCGCCCCGGACCTGTACGTCGACGGCTTCCACGGCCTGCGCTGGCTGCAGGCGACCACCTCCGGCGAAATCTCTGCCGGCCTGCGGGCGGTCCTGCACGCCGTGGTCACCGACCGGACCCGACCCGGCACGGACGCCGCGTCCGACCTTTCCGGCTGGCAGCTGGCGGTCGTCGCCGCCGACATCACGGACGCCGAGAAATACGCAGCGATGCCGGGCATCGGCTCGATCGTGCTCATCACCGACCCCGCGCACCGCGAACCCGACGCCCACCCCGACCAGCTGTATGTCGTCCGCGACGACTTCGGCGCACCCGACCACTACGACCTGATCCGCCATGGCGGCGTCGGACCCTACGTCCCCGGCCACGCGATCGCAGAGATCGACCCCGCCCGGGTCCGCCTCGACCCGGCACCGGAGCACGCACCCCCGTACACACCACGACCCCCTGCAACCCACTGACCGACGACACGCCAACGACCAACACATCTCCAGGGCCATCCGCGGACCGTGCGCGACTTACGAGAAAGGAATCCCGTGCCCATCATCGACAACAGGCCCGGCAACCCTCGCCTGGCCGGCCCCGGCTCCAGGCATAGGGCGGCAGCGACGTGACAGATCCCGATGAACTGTCCGTCGGGGACCCCACGACGATGCGGACCCGGCGGCTGTCACGCATGTGCGACACCTGCGTGTTCCGCTCCGGCAACCCCATGCATCTCGCACCCGGACGCCTACGCGACCTGATCGAGCAGGCACAGCAGGAACAGAGCTACATCATCTGCCACAGCACCCTGCCCGGCATGGCCGCCGCCGACGTCAAACCCGCCGTGTGTCGCGGCTTCGCCGACCGATACCCCACGCAGGCGCTGCAGCTGATCGAACTGCTCTTCGGGTTCGACGACGTCGAGCCACCGCCGAAAGCCTGAGCGAACGGTCCGCCCAGGGGCGAATAGTCCAGCCAGCAAACCGCCGCGCTTGCTGATTCGTGCGCCTCGGCCGTCCTGCGACGGCGGATGGCCATCCGTTACCAGAAAGCATCCCCTTTCACGGCACCACCGGGTGCGGCGTCCTGACCAGCGATCCAGTGTGATCGCGGCAAAAAGGACAAGCCCGCCCGTCTCCGTTGTGCGGCTGTACAGGCCTGCGCACCCCGGAGACGGGGGCGCAGGCCTGTTCTTTTGCGAAAGGTCACCCATGACAGCACCAGCACCCACCCCCGGCCCCGCCACCTCCGGCGGCCCCGGCTACCTGTACCGCAAGGTCGCCCTCTACCTGTGCGATCACCCCGACCAGCTGTTCAAGGTCGGTGAGATCACCCGCGCCATAGGCGCGCCGTCGACCGGCGCGGTGTTCGAGGTCTGCAAGAAGATGGCCGCCGCCGGACACGCCACCCACCACACCGGCCCGCACCGCTTCCAGATCACCACGGCCGGCATCGCCGCCGCCGGAACCCTGCCGAACCCCGGCCCCGGCAGCCGCCGAACCAGCAGAGCCAACCACACCGGCAGGCCAGCACCGGTCATCCGTCCCAGCGGAGAGGAGTACTACCCCCGCAGGCTCGGCCCCGGTTGGGACATCGAAGTCCTGCGCAAACTGCGTACGCAGGGCTTGCCGGTACTGCTGTACGGGCCACCCGGCACCGGCAAGACCGCAATGCTCGAAGCCGCCTTCCCGGACCTGCTCACCGTGCCGGGCACCGGCGACACCACCACCGACGACTTCCTCGGCACCTACGCCCCGAAGCTCGGCGGCAAACGCGGCTACGACTTCGTGTACGGCCCACTGGTCGTCGCCATGCGCAAAGCCCGGGCCTTGCTCGTCGACGACGCCACCCTCATCCCGCCCAAGGTGCTGTCCGTGCTCTATCCGGTGATGGACGGCCGCGGCACCATCACCGTCTCCACCCCGGAAGGACGCGAACCCGTCAAAGCGGTAGACGGATTCTACGTGTGCGGTGGCCACAACCCCGGCGTCCACGGGGCGATCCTCACCGAAGCCCTCAGCAGCCGATTCACCGTGCAGATCCAGGTCAACACCGACTGGGACCTGGCCCGCCACCTCGGCGTCCCCAAAAACGTCGTCGCCGCGGCGATCGACCTCAACGCCGACCTGGCCGCCGGCCGGATCGGCTGGGCGCCACAGCTCCGCGAACTGCTCGGCTTCATCAGGGTCCGCGACAACCTCGGCACGACCGCCGCCCTGTCCAACCTGGTCGGCATCGCCCCTGAAGACGCCCGAACCGAGGTGGCCACCGCCCTGTCACGACACACCGGCCAGACGATCACCGCCTTCATCCTCGGCAAACGCTGACCCCGCACCGGAAGGAGACCAACTGATGTCACAACCGAGCACCCACCGCCGCACCGGCACCCCTACGGCGGCCGCGCCGGCCCCGCAATGGCAGCTGTGGTCCGCGGCCTGGACCCGGCACGTAATCCTGCTGACCGGCCGCACCGACCTGCACGTCCACGTCGCCACCGGCGCCGGCGGCGGCGCCCCCGAATGCTTCTACCCGGACCTGCGCCGCATCGAGATCGACGCCCGCTACATCGCCGACGACCCCACGATCACCGACCCCCGCAAAGCCGGCCACAAGAAGATCGTCCCCACCGGCTACGGCCTGCTCGTACACGGCGCCGCCCACGCCGCCCACAGCCAATGGGAAAATCCGCCCGGCACCGCGCCGATCCTCGCCGAGGTCGCCGCGATGCTCGAGGAATCCCGCGCCGAAGGCCGCCAACGCGGCCGCCGCCGCACCGACCGCCGCTGGCTACGCCACATGATCAACGCCGTCGTGCACCCCGGCACCGCATCAGCCGACGACCCATGGCACGCCGGCGTCCTCGCCGCCCTGCTCCTCGCCCGCGTCGACGCCCGCATCCTGACCAGCCAGGACGTCCGCACCGTCCGCGCCGCCGTCACCGCCGTCCTCGGCCGGCCCCGGCTGCGCCGCCTGCGCGAAGTGTGGAAGCAGGCACACACCGTCGACGACACCGACGCCGCCACCATGATCGACCTGGCCGACCGGTGGTGCCGCATCCTTGGCATCGACCCGAACCAGCAGCAGCACCCGCCGGACGCCGACCCCGGCCAGTTCCCGGGCCGCCTCGACCAGGCACTGACCGACTTCCTCGCCGCCAGTCACGGCCTCACCCACGCCGACTACCAGGCACAACTGACCCGGCACCGGCACAGCCCACCCGGCAACTGGCCGCACACCGACCCCACCACCGACCAGCAGGCCGCCGCCCGACTGCTCGCCGAACGCATCCACCGCGCACGGACCCACAACCCCGAACCCGGCACCCGGCCCTCACCGCTGCCGCCCGGCCGCTTGCGGACCCGGCATGCCATTGCCGCCGAAGCCCAGATCGCCGCCGGGCAGGTCCCCACCGCGCAACCATGGCAGCACCGCACCCAGACACCACCACCGAAACCGACCCTGCACCTGGCCGTACTGGTCGACCTGTCCGGCTCGATGTACCCCTACGCCGAAGAACTGTCCTCCGCAGCCTGGATCTTCGCCCACGCCGCCCGCCGCCGCCACGCCGTCACCACCACCATCGGCTTCGGCGACCACACCACCCTGCTCGTACCGCCGAACACTCGCCCCGGCCAGGTGCTGCACATGCAAGCCGGCGGCGGCACCAGCACCTTCGGCGAAGCCGTCAAACTCGCCGACAAACTCCTCGACTTGCGCCACGGCCGCGCCCTGCGCCTGCTCGCCGTCGTCTCCGACGGGCTGCTCGACGACATCCCGTCAGGCCAAAACCTCATCACTACCCTGCACTGGGCAGGCTGCGCCGTGCTGTGGTTGCACCCCGCTGGACTACAGAGCCACACCTTCCGGCACACCACCACGATCACCGTCGCCGACCCTGTCGACGCCGTGGCGCGGATCGCCGACGCCGCGGTCGCGGCGCTCGAACACGCTTGACTCGCGGCCAACGGGACAAGCCGCAGGATGCGCCAAACACTCCGGCGTGTCCTGCGGCGCCGTCCCCCGACTGTGTCAAGGCGTCTCGGGAGCAGAGAGGCGCCGTTCGTTTACCAGCCGACCCCATGACCCCAGCCCGCCCCGACGCCCTCCGGGACCTTAATCAGGGAGGAGGCCGCGATTCAGATGACCGTTGGGAGCAGGCGGTTCAGTGTCCTGCCCGGCGGACTGCTGCGCGAGCAGGTCCCGACGGCAGCGCGGCAAAATCACCGGGCGGACACGTTTACGACGGCCAGGCACGACAGCGGGAGGGCCCGAAGAGGGCATGCACCTGTTGCGATCACGAGGTTTTGCAGCGGCTCCCGTCTGACGGCGGACAGATGATGATGCTGATGTCGTAGGTTCGCTGGTAAGCCAGGCCGCGGGTGTGATAGCGGACTGTCATGCCGTGCACTTCGGTTACGCGGGTGGGGACAGGCAACTCGTAGAGCACCTCGACGCTCTCCTCCTCAGCGTGTGGTCGGATACGGAAGCCTTTCACGGAATGCCGAGGGGGAATCTTCCAGTCGCTCGGCAGCGGAATCGAGTAGCCGCTGACCGATCCGGTGTTGAGAAGCGCGACCCGGTCGGTGTCCCAAATGTAGGGCCCGGCGGACGGTTGCGTGTTTTGCGGGTTGTCGGCCAGCGTGACCTTGTCCAGCACGACGTCGAAGCCGGTGCCGTTGTGCAGCTGCAGCGAACCCCACAGAATGCCGGTCTCCGCCGTGTTCGTTCGAACCTTCAGCTCTTCGTAGTTGGTGCCTTCCAGCGGCCCCGGCCGCAGCGGCGCGCCAGGCAAACGCCCGATCAGCCACAGAATGAAGGCGGCCAGGACGACCACCGCCAGGGTGCCGGCGACGATCCAGCGGGACCGGCCGTGCCCCGGGAAACCCCGGGGCACGGTGTCGGCGTGGTCGGTCACGCAACCTCCTCGGTCTTGGTTACACCCGTGAACCAACGACCTTTGTAGCCGCAGATATTGAAGCCGGACGCGTCACCGACGTAGGTGGTCGTGACACCCGAACTCCAGGTCTGGGTCAGTTTCAAGTTTCCGCTGGTGCTGTTACCGATTCCGAACGATCCGTTGAAGGTGGAGGTCTTCTCCTTCGCGACGCTGATTTCGGTGTTCGCTCCGAAGGAGTTAAAGTTATTGTGGGAGCAGGAGAATGGTGTCCACAGGCGACGGTTGAAGTTTCCGGTGAAACCCTTCGGCCGGTACTCGGTGTAGCCCGACCACCATTTCACGCCCGTGCGCTGGTTCTGGCACCAGACGTCGTACAGGTTGAAGCCGTAGCTGATCCACCACTCCGCCCTACCGTGCTTGGCCATCGTGGCCCTGATAGTGGCGGTGGTGGTGGCACCCTTGGCCATGCCGAGTGTCGTGACCAGGCTCCCGGACCGGTTAGTGACACCGATTTCGAGGCTGGTGTTCTTGGATGTCTTGTACTCGAAGGCCGCGGCGGTGTGGGCGCCGGTATTCTGATCCGCCAGGGCGACGTTACGTCCGATGACGTCCCTGCTTTTCTTCAGCATCCAATGGTTTCCGCCGCACCACACATCCGGGTCGAAGGTCTTGCCGGATGCCGAAACCTGCGCATTGTTCGCGGCCACTTCGGCGCTGTATGCGGGCCGGTCGGTCCGGGCCGGCTCCGGTGCGTCGACCGGTCCTCCCATGGCGCAGATCTGCCCGGGCGGGCAGTCACTGCCGTTCTCGACCGTGACGGTCGGCAGCACGACCTCCGGGTCCACCTGGGCGGCGACGAGGTCGAAGAAGGCAAGACCGTCCGAGCCCACCGCGAAAGCTGACAGTGATGGTGTCCGATAGGCGACGGTCTTGGCAGATGGCTGCGGCGAACGTGTCGGGCGTTGAGCCATTCCGGGGCAGCGGACCGGTTGCCGGTTGTAGCGGGGCGGGTGTCCGGAAGGTCCCAGACGCGCCGGAGGTGCGACATCGCGGGGATCCACCGGGCGTAAGGGGACCTCGATCGGGCGATCGCGGAACTCGAAATCGTCGTCGACCTCGACCGCCAGGTCGGCCATCCGGACCTGGTATCCGACACCGCCACGCTCGAGCAGGTACGCCAAGAGCGAGCCGCCCCACGCCAGTCTGGCTAGAAAGGGATCAGATCAGCGAAGGATCCGTCAACGGATGCCTTTGCCGGATTGATTCAGAGCGGAAGGTCGGCGTGGGTGCTGCTGGTCGGCGATGAGCTGGTCGGCGAGAGCGATGGTGTCGTCGCCTGGTTCTGCATCGATCTCGGCGAGAGCCTGTTCGAGCGTGCGGCGCAGGGTGCGGATGGTGTCGAGGTGGCCGAGGGCGGCGCGGGCGCGCATGGCTTGCTGATAGAGGTGTTCGCTGTACGGGCTGTGCGCGATGGCAGCATCCAGGACGTGCACCTGCGCGGCGGGGTCGCCGGTGAGGGCGTCGACCAGGGCTAGGTAGGCGTCCAGGGCCTGTTGCCGGATGGCCTCGCGATACGGCTCGACCCATTCGTAGTCAGCGCCGTCGGCGAGCGTGCCTCGATAGAACTCGACCGCCCGGCGCAACGCGTCGATGCGCTGACGCGGGCCGTCGGCCTGGTCGGCTTCGCGGATCGCGGCGCGCATTCTCCACAGGTCGATACCGACGGCGTCGGGGTTGAGCGCGTATCGCCGGTGGGGGTGGGTGAGGTAGGTAGCGGGACCGCCGATGCGACGCATGACGCCTCGCAGGTCGGAGACGTAGGTGTAGAGCCGCTCGGGGGCTTTGCTGGCCGGGGCGTCAGGTAGCAGGTCGTCGAGGATGGCCTCGGCGGTGGCGCTGCCGTCGTGGACGGCGAGATAGACGAGCAGTTCGAGGGCTTTCTTGCGGGGCAGCCGGTCGGGGTTGGTGGCGACGATCCTGGCTTCGCCGAGAACGGTCACCTCCACATGTCCTGCGGCCCGAGCGCCGCCAGGGTCGGCTGGTACCGGCGGATTTTCGCTGGTGAAGGTGGTCTCAGGGTCTGAGCAGTGCAGGGCCTCATCGATCTCTGCATGGCAAAGACCGACGGTGCCCTCGCTTATTGCCGCGACCGGCGCGGACTGGCCGGTCTCGGATTCCGCTGCACCGGGCGCATCCGTCTCGGGCGCGGCCGCGGGGGAGCCGAGGGCGGCCATGCCGGGGGCGGTGAGCTGCCACAGGGTCTGGCCGGTGTCCGCACGAAGGGTCTCGGCGTGGCCATCGTGCTCACAGCCGACGAGTTTCGCGGTGGCGGTCGGGTAGGGCATGTCGAGGTGGGCGGCGATGGTGGCGGCGGTGACGGCACCGAGCTCGGCCAGCGCGGCCAGGACCCGGCCTGCGTCGTCCGGCGGAAGGACCGGCTCGGGGGCGTCCGGCGCCGCGGTCGCCGGGTCGGGTCCGGTCTGATGCGGCGGCGGTTCGACCGGCGGTGGGGGTTGCGGCATTCCGGTGTGGGCTTCGGCCAGCGTGGTGATCACGGCGACGGTTTCGGTCGGGGTGATCACGGCGAGCCGGCCGACGTCGACGAGCTGCTGGCCGTGGCGTCCGTTGTCCGCGGATGTGGTGTGGCCGTCGCTGTCCACGACGATGGTGTCGCCGGCCGGCCACACGCCGAGCAGAACGCCGTGGATGTCGAGGCGTTGGCCCTGGGCGAGCAGCGCGGCGATCCGGGCACGTTCGTGGCTGCCAGCGGCGTCGGCGAGCAGCAGGATCGGTGGGGTGGGCTCTTCGTGGGGGTCGGCGACGCGCATCGCGGCGACGGTGTCGACCTCATGGTCGTAGACCAGGCGGCTGCGCTGCAGGACGTGACGTTCCAGGAGGGCGAGAGCTGCGGCGAGGTCGTCGGTGACGATCAAGCGACTGGTCTTGGGCAGCGTGACCGCCGCGGCGCCGAGCAGCGTCGCCGCTGTGCTGCTGGGCAGCACAACGTGGCCGGGCGGTGCTTGCGGGTCGTTGTCGGCGAGCGCAGCGGCCAGGAAGCCACGGGCGGCGGCCTCGGCGCCGGGGCCGGTCAGGCCGAGCCCGGATGACGGCCAGGCGGCCGCTGCCGGGTTCGTCAACGCCGGTACCACGGGCCGGGCCTCGAGTTCGGCCTCGCACTGCGGGTCGCCTTCAAGGGACGGCTCTGTGGTTGCTTCGTTCTCCCCGGCCTGGGTTGCGGTGGTAGCCGTGGGTTCGGGGCGGTCATGCAGGCGGCGCCGGATCTCGGTGACCACCGCGGGCATGGGCGTCAGGCCCGGGTCGCTCAAGCGCAGGTCGGGGGAGAGCGGGCGGGGGGTGTAGCGGCGGCGCCGGTGTGCCCAGACCAGCGCGACGGCGGCGGTGACGGCGGCAGCGAGCCCGAGGTCCAGCCAGCTGCCGCCGGTCAGCGACACTCCGGTCGGCGCGGCGCGGCTGTGTTCGGCTTGCGGCTGTGGCCCGGCCACCTCACCGGGCGACACCGATGTCGGACCGGGTGGGCTGTCGGGTGCCGATGTTTCGAGGACGCCGTCGTGGCCGTCTGCCGTCGGCTGGTCGGGGCCCGGTGTCGCCGACGTCGGGGTGTGGGCCGTGGTGCTGGTCTCCGTTGCTCCGCTGGTCGTGGTTGTGGGCGGCTCGGCGGGTGTCGAGGTTGCGGGCGCCCCTGCCGAACTGGGGGTGACTGGGGGATGCGTCGGGTCGGCTGTTGCCGGCGCGGTGGGCGGCTGGTGCGGGTCCGCGGTAGTGGGTGGATTCCGGGGTGCGGGGTCTTCCGGAGGGTGCTGTCCGGGGCTGGGCGCGGTGACGGCGTCGGCGGGCAGGGTCAGCACCCAGCCGCATTCGATGTGGTCGCCGCCGTGCATCCGATCGGCCGGGAAGCGGCCGTAGTTGATCCGGTAGATCTGTGTCCAGCGGCGCGGGTCGCCGAGCCGGTCGGCGGCGATGTCCCACAGCGTGTCGCCGGCGCGAACCGTGACAGTCGGCGCGACACGACGGACCCGGTGCACACCGTCCCCGGCGGGGGACGGCCGGCCCGCCGGGTCGGCGTTGGCGGTGTGCTGATGCTGCGGGTCGGCCGTGTCGATCCCGACTGCGGCGGCTGCGTGGGCGGGGAGTACACCGGCGGCGGTGGTGGCCGCGGCGGCGCCGAGCACGGTGGCCGCGAGGCCCTGGACCGGGCCGGGCAGGTAGGCGACCAGCCGCGCCCATCTCCAGCGCCGGATCCGCACCCACACGACAAGCAGGACCAGCAAGGCGGTGAGCGCCCAGACCAGCCACGCGAAAGACCGGGCGGTCGCCGGCATGTACTGCGGGCGTATCGGGTCCTGCAGCCAGGTCTGCACCTGCGCGGCCGACGGCAGCCGGTGCGGCAGCGGACTACCGCCGACCGCCACCAGCAGCAGCGGTGTTGCGGCCAGCAACGCCACCGCCGTCACCGTCGCCCGGACTGCCGCGATCATGCGGATCATCCCCGCACCCCCTTGTCCCGCACCACTGGTCGCGTCCTGATCCGCCACGGCCGGCAGAGCCGGACCACGAGAGAAAGGCGGTGTGGCGAGGCTAGGCACGGCGGAACCCGGATGGCGGTCTGCGGCGACTCACAGTCGTTCACAACGACTCACACAGACTCACAACCGCAGGTCAGCGCCCGGCACCGATCCGGCTGCCGGACACGGAGGCGCCGATGCCGCACCCCACCGGTCCCTTCCTCGGGTGCCCGCCGCGGCCGGCGCACCGCGGCGGGGCACCGTGACGCGCCGCGTCGAAGGGGCTGCAGCGGACCGTGATCGGGCCGCTGCAGCCGCAGTGACCGACGCGTTGGCGAGGCTCCAAATTAGATTTACTGTGGGCGTATGTGGAGTGACTGATCGTCGATCTTCTGCTTCACTTGCTGGCGTGCATTCACGGCTGGCGATCGACTGCGGCGCCGCCACGGTCCGGGCGGTCCTGGTCACGCCGACCGATGTGGCGGTGCTGACGCTCGACGGCTGCGACCGAATGTCGACCGCCGTCCACGTCGGTGACGCCGGGATGGTGGCTGGCGCAGCGGCATGGCAGCGGGCCACGACCGAACCGGACGGGTTCGTGCTCTCGCCGCTGAGGGCAGGCACCGGAAAGGTGACCGTAGGCGGTAGTGAGGTCGAGGTGGTGGACCTGGTCGCTGTGACCTTGCGGCACGTCGCGGCCGTGGCGCAGCAGGTCGCCGGCCTGCCGGTGGACGAGGTGTGCCTGGTCGTCCCGGCCGGGTGGGGCCCACGCCGCCGGACCTGGCTGCGCCACGCCGCGCGCACCGCGGGTCTGCCCGTGTCCCGCCTGATCGCGGCACCGATCGCCGCCCTGGACCGGCTCGACCCGGACAGCGGCGCCAAAGGCCTGCAGGCCGGCCCGGTGATGCTGGTCGTGGACGTGGGCGCCGGCTGCGAGACGACGCTCGTGCAGCGTGGCCCGGCCGGTGGTGAGGTGCTGGCTACCCTCGCCGACCCGGACGCCGGCGGAGATCGCTTGGACGCGGTCCTGCTCGAGACCTGGACCGGTACAAGCCTGGACGACCTGCCCGCCGACAGCCGGTGGCCGACCCTGGCGAACGTACGCGCCGCCCGCCTTGCTCTGTCCGAGCAGCCTGCCGTGTCGATGCCGATGCCCGATGGCCCGCCGCTGGTGGTCAACTACGCCGCGGTCGCCGACGCCTCCCGGCCGGTCCTTGAACATGCCGGCGAGCTGGCCGCGCAGGTCCTCGAGGCCGCCGACCTCACCCTGGATCAGGTCGGCGGCGTGTTCCTGATCGGCGGCACGGCCGCCGTGCCCGCCGCCGCGGACATGATCGGCGTGAAGCTCGGTGCCACCCCGCAGCTGATGGCCACACCACACCTGAGCGCGGTACTCGGCGCCGCCGGCGCCGACCCGACCCGCACCGCCGCGACCGGCGACAACACGCAGTGGGAACTGCCGCCGCTGCGGCGCCTGTTCACCCTTGCCCTGCCCGGCCTCGTCTCGCTGGCGCTGTACGCCCACTTCGTCCTGGCCGCCACCTTCAACAACGGCACCCCGACCCGGCCCGGACCCGGCTACTACGTGCAGGCCAGCTGGGGCGAACTCACCCTCGCCGCCCTGCTCGCCGCGATCTGTTTCCTGCAGGCCGCGTCCCTGATCGCCACCCTGCTCGACCGGCACACCCCCGACCGCCCGGGACAGCCGCGGGGGCGGATCACCGCCGGGATCGGGCTCGCGATCGCCGCCGGCCTCGCCACCGACGCCCTGTACGCGGTCACCGCCGCCCTGTTCTTCAACCATCCGATGACCGACCTGCTGGGCTGGGCGATCCTGCCGGTCCTGCCCGTCGCCGCGACCGCAGCCGTGGTCGCCGTCCTCGCCTGGCGCCGCCGCAGCCCACCGGCCGGCGGCTGGGACGGCTTGCTCACCTTCCCCGCCAGCTCCATCATCACTGCCGCAGTCGGGATCCTCGCCGTCAGCCTGTGGTGGCACGGCGGCCTGCCCTGGTGGCTCAACGACTGGACCACCAGCCTCGGCCTCGCCGGTGGCCTGCTCATCGCCGTAGCCGTCGCCTGCACCCTGACCCGGCACCCCGCCGCCCGCCTCGCCCTGACCCTGGGCCTCGGCTTCTTCACCACGATCATCTCCCGGGCCGGACCCGACATCCTCGCGGTCATCTACGCCACCGCCGTCACCTGCTGGTGGGCCTGGCACGCCTGGACGCTGATCCGCACCCCACCACCGCGCCACTGACACGGGGGCACGGTGCCATGCGCTGGATGAACCGCCTCGCCACCACCACGATCCTGCTCGCCGTCATCGCCGGACCACCCCTGCTCGCCGCCGTCTGGCTCCAGCACCATCCCTGGCAGACACCCACCCGCACCCAGATCCAGACGTGGACCGAACAGCCACTGACCGCCGCCACGATCATCGCCGGATGCGTCACCGCAGCCGGGCTCGGCTGGCTGGCGCTGGTCGCCTACCTCGCCCACCGCGCCGCCGCCGACCTGCGCCGCCGCGTGCGGCACACACGCCTGCTGGCCCTACCCACGCCGGCGCAGATGACCGCCAGTTCCATGGCCGGCGTCGCCGCACTGACCCTGCCTGCCGTCACCGCCGACCACCCCGTGCCGGCAGTCGCTGCCACCAGCACACCTTCACCCACCAGCGAAGGCACAACTCTCACCGACGCGGATGAGCTCTCCAATGCGCAACCTGCCGGGTTCGCGCTCCCCGGCGGCGGCTGGATCCCGTACCGCACCGCGGCCGCGGTCGCCGCGCTGAGCGCCGCAACATGGCTGTACCACCGCCGCCACTACCGCCCCGGCCCGGAGCTCCGCGACCACCGCAACGACACCGACCTACAGCCGCAGACCAGTACCGTCCACACCATCACCACCGCCCTCACCGAAACCCGGCACACCGACGACCAGCCGACATCGCTGCTTCCGGAGCAACTGCCCGGCGGGATCCTGCAACTGTCAGGGCCCGGAGCGCGAGCAGCCGCCCGAGGCATCTTGGTCACCGCCGCACTGCACACCGCCACCGGCGGCGACCACCTCGCCGTTGCCGTGCGAACCGACGACCTGAAGATCCTGCTTCCCGGCCACAGCGTCGCGGACCTCGCCTCCCTCAGGATCCGCGCCACCGACGCGCCACTCCCCACCCCCGTGGCCTCGGACAGCGGCGCCGCCGCTGTGACCGTCATCCGGCTCGACGAAGACCCCACTGCCGCACATCACTGGTACGTCGCCGCCGACGGCACAGCCACCAGCCGCGACCTCACCGAACCGCTACGGATCTGCTGCCTCGACTCGCAAGCCACCACCGACCTGCTCAACCTCGCCCAGCACCGACTGCCGGCCAACCCGCAACCCGGTCCCGATCCCGGTCCCGCCGTGGCATCCACGCGAGATCAGGCCTCCACCGCCGGGCAGCTGACCCTGCTCGGCGGCTGCGACCTGACCGCGGCCGGCCGGCCGGTCCACATGCGCCGCACCGCGGGCCTGCAGATCCTGGCCTACCTCGCCGTCCACCCCGACGGCGTCACTCGCACCCGCCTCACCCAGGCGATCTGGCCGCACCTACCGGCGAGCACGATCAGCCAGCGCTTCCACACCACCCTCGCCGACCTGCGTAAACAACTACGCCCGCTCCTCGGCGACGACCCGATCGCCCGCCATGACGACCGCTACCTGCTCAACACCCGCGTCATCAGCGCCGACCTGCAACGGTGGCGAACCGCCGAACACACCGCCATCCAGGCCCTCGACCCCGCCGCCCGACTCGACGCCTGCCGCGGCCTGATCAACCTCTACGGGGGAGAACTCGCGGCCGGCTGGTCCTGGTCCTGGCTCATCCCCGTGCGGGAACAGATCCGCCGCAGCGTCATCGACGCCCACACCTTGCTGGCACGACACACCACACCCGGCGAAGCCCTCACCCTGCTGCAGCACGCGATCACCGTCGACCCCGACAACGAGTCGCTGTATCGCGACGCCGCCGACCTGCTACTGGCCGCAGGAGATCGTGCCGGTGCCGCGTACCTGATGGAACGTTTCCGCCACCAACCGGCCGAGGGGCCTGGCGCCCGATCGTGATCCGCCCTCAGGCCAGTGCACACAACCGACGGCTTCGGCCGTGCCGGAATCGACACAATGGTCAACCCACCCGACGTCGCGTGAGGACCACCATGATCCAAACGATCATCGCCTACGGCTACGACCTCGGCGGACCAGGAAACTGGCGCTTCACCGGCTTCGACCCCGGTGTCCCGCTGCGCACACCCTGGTAGCACGAGACGAACCCGACCCACGACTTCACCGAACGTGCTCTCACCGCGATCCTCACCAACATTCACGGCAAACCCGCCGACCAGGAGCTCGGTATGCCGGCCTTGCCCACCGTCCGAAACTGACGCTCAGGTCCCGCGGGAGGTCTGTGCCGACCTCGGGACGCTCAGCCGCGCAACTGCCCCATTGACGACACAGCCAAGTCACCTCATGAAGCAGCACGCTCAACTAGTGCATCGTGATGCTGTTGTATTTACGTGATGGTGGTGTGGTTGGCTGTCCGGGTGGAGTTGACGGCCGACCAGGATGCTGAGCTGCGTGCGCTGACCACGAGTACGGAAGTCTCGGCGGCGGTCGGGACGCGGGCGCGGATCGTGTTGTGGCATGCCGAGGGCCGGCTGAAGAAGGAGATCGCGGCGTTGGCCGGGGTGTCGAGGCCGACGGTGGATCTGTGGCTGGGCCGGTACTCAGCGGACGGTGCGGCGGGGCTGCTGACCGCGAAGCCGGGTGGCCCCCGTGAGCAGGTCAGCGCTGATGTCCGGTCGTATGTGCTGGCGTTGACCCGCACGACACCCCCGAGAGAGACCGGGTTGTCGCACTGGTCGACCCGGACGATGGCCGACTATGTCACCCGCACGACCCGAGTCGGTGTCTCGCATCATTGGGTGGCGAATCTGTGGCGCGAACACGGCCTCAAACCACAGAAGCAGGGCACCTTCAAGCTGTCCAAGGACCCGGCGTTCGCGGACAAGGTCGCCGACATCGTCGGCCTCTACCTCGACCCACCCGGCGGGGCCGTCGTGCTCAGCGTGGACGAGAAGACCCAGATCCAGGCCCTGGACCGCACCCAGCCCTTGCTGCCGATCGAGTTCGACCGCTCCGAGCAACGCACCCATGACTATGTGCGGCACGGCACCACCAACCTGTTCGCCGCGCTCAACGTGACCACCGGCGAAGTGATCGGCGACTGCGTGCCGTCACGAAACGGGCCCGCGTTCCTGGCCTTCCTGAAGAAAGCCGTCGCGCCGCACGCCGGCCGGCAGATCCACGTCGTGCTGGACAACCTGTCCACTCACACCACGCCCGACGTCCGGGCCTGGCTGGACGCCAACCCGAACGTCCACTTCCATTTCACCCCGAAAGGCTCCAGCTGGCTGAACCAGATCGAGACCTGGTTCGGGATCATCACCCGCCAGGCCATCCGCCGCGGCACCTTCGCTTCGGTGCAGATCCTCATCCGAACCATCCGCGCCTACATCACGTCCTGGAACACCAATCCACGACCGTTCCAGTGGACCGCGACCACCGACGAGATCCTGGCCAAGGTCCGGCTGACCCAACGCAACATCAAGAAGCTCGTCGCAAACAACGCGAAGTAAATCGATCAGCATCACGATGCACTAGCCGATGAGAGTGCCTACGCGACTTGACGGACACACGCCAATATGCCTGCGATGAGGGCTCATCAAGAGACGAACGGAATCAATACCGACGAGATCTCCTCAAGGATGTGCCAGAGCGCCGTTACGACCGCAGTGACAAATGCAGCGACATCGACACCGAGCTCCCGGATGTCATCCGGCAGGTCGTGGATCGCACCGGGTCCTTGGATGAGCGAGATGGCCAGCGCGGCAGCGCTCAGCAGATTGCCGATCTTTGACCGCGGTGATTCATCGCTGCTCGCCGCCAGGGCGCGAGCGACCCTCTGACTCGTGTCGTCTTGCCAGTGCGCGAGCAAGATCGCGCTCTGCTCTTCCACCTCGAGCATCCTTTGGAGGAGGAGTTGCGGCGCTGGGCGCTCGGCGTTGGAGGGCCAATCGGACGCGCAACGGTAGAGGAAGAGAAGGTCGGGAATTACGGATGGCTGGCCGCCACCCTCTGGTGGCGGCCAGGACAGACCCTGGGAGCGCACCGCCGAATCGATCACTTCGCCGATTGCCGTCAACCGCTCTTCCGATTCTCGATGGAACGAATCAGTGAGTGCAGCGTTCAGGAGCGGTCGTGTGGACAAGAGGCCGCGGATACCGACACGCAGTGCGTCGAAGACGTCCCGCGTGGCGTCAGCGTGGTTCGCGGATTGCGAATCATCCGACAAGACCTTGACTCGTTCATGGATGACGCCCAATTCCGGGAGTAACCAACGCAGCGGCGCCTTAGTGTCCCAGCTTGGCGGCGGCAGGGGTACTGAGACCGCTCGTCGATCGTTTTCACTGATGACCGCCGCTTCGCGTACTTCGGCCGGTCCTCCGGAAATCTTTGGACCTGAGTCGATGTGGCCGGGTATTGGTGCCTCGGGCGGCGGTGGTCCCACCCGTGGGGTGGATTCCTGCCATCGATTGAGTCGCGGACCCTTGTCGCCCGGCCCGAGCCGCTGTAGGTACTGGTCGACCACCTGATGGGCGTGGGTCAGCTGGCTCAGCAGACCGGTGGCAGGTTCCATGACAAAACGTGCTGATCGCAGCCCGTCGACAAGTTCAGGAGAGCTCGTCCCCTGTGTCGCGGCGGTGATGTCGTCGAGTGCGGCACCCAGCCGTGCGAAGGAGGTGTGCAGAACGGCTGCCTCTTCCGCGATCTGCAGGTTGGCCTGGCCGATCCGGGCTCGAAGTCTTCCCACGCTGCCATCAACGTCACCATGATCTTGCTGCATCTGGGGACCACGATCCGAGGTGGGAACGATGCCGGTGTTGACGTAGGCGTCCCTGGTGACCTCTCCGTGCCACTCACCCTTGCCCAGCGGGAGGCCTTCCGAGCCTTCGTACCATCTAGGGGCGTCGTGCTCGAACCGGTCTGTCACGACGCATATTTTCGTCGGCGACGGCAAGGCGCACCAGGCGGATTGGATGCCATGTCGGCTAGGCGCACATCGGATGGGTGACGGCCGGGGCGGTTGTAGGCCGGCGTGGTACCCCCGCAGGAGGGGCGAGCATGCTGAGGCCGGGGGCAGGACCGCCAAGCGGGGTCGAGATCGGTGATCTTCGTTGCCGGCGTTTTCTGGCGGCTGCGCTGGCCGCGTACCTCGGCCAGCATCGGAGCCGGCCTCGCCGCACGACCGCGCCCGCAAGAACCTCGACCGCCACCCCAACTACATCCTCGACGCCTTCATGGCCTCCGGAACCTAGCCATGATCATGCCGCGACAGTTAAGACGATTACCGCACGCTCCACGTTGATGATAGGAGGGTGGTTGATCTTGGTGGCCGGCGCCTCGGCAATTGGTCCATTGGTAGTCCGGTTAAGAACACCCGAAACCTGAACCCGGCACCCGGCCGCCGCCCGAACTCGCCGCTCATCCGAAGCATCCGGCATTGCCTGCCAGGCAACGGATCACCGCCTCCGGCGACCCCGGTCATATGACCGCCGAGTGTCGATCAACTCCGTCAACGCTGCCTGCAGCTCCAGCATCACGTCGACATCGGGGCGGGTCCACGCCGGCAACTCACGGCTGCTGCCCCTCGGACCGAGCGGCACCCCGGTAGCCACGACAGCACCCAGAGCCGCGACGAATCTTCGCGCTGCCGCAACATAGGCAGTCCTGGCCAGCGACTCCTCGCGCTCCGACCTGGTCCCGCCCACGCCGAGCACCCTAAGCCACCGTCGTACACATGTTCTATCCACAGGCTGTGGATGGTGCACACGCGCCCCGTTGCTGACCCCGTCTGTCGCTAAGCCGACGAGCCTTATCGGGCGAATGTGCGCAGCCGGCAGCAGCAACTTTCGGCTGCCTGTCCTACCGTCCCGCGTGCCCGCGATTGGCGAATCTTCGATACGTGCGAGTCGCCCAGACGTCCCGGTCGGCGAAGACATGGGCGATCGGTACTGGCATCTGCACGTGCATGCAATCGTGCAGATGCCATTGCATCGATTTGCGGGTGTCGCGACGATACCTGGCGTGACGATCCACGAACGCCAGCGCAACCCACCGGCCGGCCTGCGCCTTTCACGGCTGAGGAGCCGATGGACCGGCCGCCATGTCGGACTTCTGCTGCTGACCGACATGCTGCTGCTCAGCCTCTCCACGGTCGCCGCCCAGCACGGCCAAGCCGCCATCGCCACGGTCGCCGCCGCAGCGTGCACCAGCGTGGCCGAGGAGATCGTGCGGCGCCTGTTGAAGCGCTCGCCCTAGCTGCCCCGCGCCAGCAATGTCCCGACTGCACGGCGGTGCCGAACGCCGCCGATCCCGGAACCGCCAACCCATTCCCTCAGCGGAGACCTCAATGATGAGACCCGAGGAGCCACGGCCCGAGCGCAGCGGCCGACCCGACGACGCCTACAAGATCTTCGGACGGCAGTTGCAGCAGCTACGGACCGCATGCGGCGTCTCGCCGGCGGCTGCTGCGCGCCACATCGGCGGCTCCAACGCCAAGATCAGCCGACTCGAAGGCGGCAGGACAGCCGCCAAAGACGAGGATCTCGACAAGCTGCTCAACCTCTACGGCGTCACCGACACCGCCAAACGCAGAGCGCTGCACCGATTCGCCTACCGGCTCAACGACTGGAAATCGTGGGACGCCCGCAGCGGCTGGCTCTGCTCGTACCTCGTCCTCGAAGCCGTCGCCCAGGACATTCGCACCTACGAGAACGCCTTCATCCCCGGCCTGCTGCAAACCCGTACCTACGCCACAGCGATCGTGCGGCGTCACCGCAACGACGACGAGGTCCACCGACGCGTCGAACTGCGCATGCGCCGCCAGCACGCCGTCCTCGAACAGCACACAACCCGCCTCTGGGCCATCATCGACCGCGCCGCCCTGGACGCGGACCTGCTGCACGGATGCGTCACCCGTCCGGAACAGGTCATGCGCGAGCAGATCGAGTTCCTGATCCGGTCGGCCTGCCTCAGAAACGTCACGCTCCAGGTGCTACCCCGCGGCGACAGTTTCCGCGCCGGTTTCACCACCCCCTTCTCGCTGTTGCGGCTCGACCCCAGCGTGGCCGACGTCGCCTACCTCGAGCAGATGGATCACGCCTTCTTCCTCGACGACCCCGACCGGGCTGACAGCTACCGGCAGGCGATGACCTTGCTCGGCTACCACGCCGGCGAACCCAGCACGACCCTGGAGACACTGCAGAAAGCGCTGACCGAACTACCTGTCTGAACCGCGACGAAACCAGGGTGCCAACCGCGATGGCAACGGCCACCACCTGGGCAGGCGGACGTGGTGATTGGACCGCTTACGTGCGGTCACTCGCTCTTGAAGCGCCTGTTCGAGCATGCCCGTGTCGGATTCCAGGTCCGGGTGGCCGACCTGACGTTCGAGGTCGACGACGATTTCGAGTTCCGCGATCGCCCGGTCGAGGTCCCCTCGCGCCCAGTGGATCATCGCAATATTGTTCCGACAGACCGCCTCGCCGACCCGGTTACCGACCTCACGGGCGATGGGAAGGGCTTGCCGGTAGTAGGCCAGGGCCTGGTGCAGCTCCCCGAACCGGTCGTACACGGCGCCGATGTTGTTGAGCGTGGTTGCTTCGTGGGCGCGGTCACCGACCTCCTGCTGGATGGGCAGGGCCTGCCGATAGTAGGTCAGGGCCTGGCGCAGCTCCCCGAGCCCGACGTACGCGGCGCCGATGTTGTGGAGATTGACTGCTTCGCCGGCGCGGTCACCGACCTCCCGGCTGACAGGCAGGGGCTGCTGGTAGTAGGCCAGGGCCTGGTGCAGATCGCCCAGCCCGTCGTATACGAGGCCGATGTTGTTGTGGGTGGCCGCTTCGCCGGCTCGGTCACCGACCTCCTGCTGGATGGGCAGGGCCTGCCGGTAGTAGGTCAGGGCCTGTTGCAGATCGCCCAGCCCGTCGTACACGGCGCCTATGTTGTTGAGGGTGGCCGCTTCGCCGGCCCGGTCACCGACCTCGCGGGCGATGGTCAGGGCCTGCCGGTAGTAGGTCACGGCCTGCTGTCGATCGCCGAGCCCGTTGTACACGGCGCCGATGTTGTTGTGGGTGGCCGCTTCGCCGGCCCGGTCACCGACCTCCTGCCGGATGGGCAGGGCCTGCCGGTAGCAGGTCAGGGCCCGCTGCCGATCGCCGAGCCCGTCGTACACGTGGCCGATGTTGTTCAGGATGACCGCTTCAACGGCCCGATCACCGGCCTCCCGGCTGATGGCCAGGGCCTGCCGGTAGTAGGTCAGGGCCTGCTGTCGATCCCCGAGTTCGTCGTACACGTGACCGATGTTGTTGAGGATGGTCCATTCACCGGCACGCTTGCCGATCTCCCGCTGGATTGACAGAGCCTGCTCGTAGTAGGTCAGGGCCTGCTGTCGATCCCCGAGCTCGTTGTGCACGATGCCGATGCTGGAGAGGGTGGCCGCTTCGTGAGCGCGGTCGCCGACCTCCCGGAACAGGCGTAACGCCTGCTCGTAGCTGGCCAACGCCGGCCGGGGATGCCCGGTAGCGGCTCGGCCCCAGCCCAAGGCATACAAGGCGTCGGCGTCCGGGCCCAGAGTCAACGTCGCGGCCGCCAGAGCCACAACATCGGCAAACCGAGACCGTCGCAGCCACACCCCGGCCACCTGCTGCCCGGCCTCTCGGGCGATCACCGGCTCTCGACCGGCCACCGCCAGCCGATGGACTTCCACCCACCGCGGAACCATCGCAGCCGACACGACAGGAGCCCCGGACCTCGGCTGCCTGCCCTGCCCGCTGACGCCCGTCGCTTCTGGATCGCCCGTCAATCCGGCACCCGCCACCCCACGACCGTACTGACAGCGATCAAACAAACACACCAACGATTGCCCCGATCCGGCATCCGCCCATCGGAGAAACCGCGCGGCCGCCGTGTGGCCGACGGAGGCTTACCGACGCGAATGGATGTGCGGAGGCCGCCCGGAACCTCAAGAACGACCCCAGCCGTCTCGGCGAGTCCTGGAGAAGCGCCGCGGGCACCGCCGCAGCAGAGCACGGCCGGATCCTGGCCGACTACCTCGACCGCAGCCAGAGCGAAGCGATGTGGCTGGACCGCTCCGGCAACCAATACCCGGTGACGCTACGCAACGTCAAAGGCGGTTCGCGACGATCGGATACGCCTGCGCAAGCCGGTGCTGATGACCCCCGAAGGGCACGGCCACCACCCGGTCCTCGGGTATGAGCCCGGGGTGTGACCGGGGTCGTGGTGCTCGCTAACGAACGACTCGGCAGGCCGCCGCGAACTGCGATTCGTTCGCCCAAACCGACGAACGAAGCCAGCATGTAGTCAGTTCGTAGCTACGGGGCCGGTGCTCTGATTGGGTTTCCAATCCTTCCCGTTGGCCCAGCCAGGGTTGGCCTCGGGGAACGGGTGCGTGTCGTGGGCCAGGGTGCCGGGATCGGTCTGTTCCTTGCGGCGCTGTTCGTCGACGTTGATGAGGTTGATGGCGGCGTCGTGTTTCTGGCGGAGCTCGATGAAGAGCACGTTGGCGAAACCCTTCAGCGCGCTGCCCAGGGCCTTGACGGGGTTGGTCTTGCAGTCACCGATGCCACCGAGCATGTCGGCCTCGGCGTCCAGGACGGCTTTCGCCAGTTCGATGCAGTCTTTGGCCCGGTTGTGGCCGTACTCGGCGTAGCGGTTGCGCAGGCCCTCCACGAGGGTGGCGGCGGCGATGCCCTGGTCCCCGAGCCACTTGACCTCGTCGCTGATGGCGTCGAGGTAGTTGAGATGGGCGTTCGCCTGTCGGAACCACGCGAGAGCAGCGCCGGGACTGAACCAGTTGTCGCGGACCGTGGCGATGTCGAGTTTCATCTCGTCGTAGCACTCGGTGTAGGCGTGCTGGGCGGGATACAGCAGCTCGGCCCGGTTACGGATCAGCCCGGGCAGGCTACGCCACGCCGGCAGGATGTAGTCGGTGAACGGCAGCGCACCGTCGTAGTCCCGCTGCCGCGCGATGTACTCCGTGCACAACATGTCCTCGCCGTACTGTTCGACGAAGTGGTCCAGTTCGTCGCCGACCATGCCCGCCGAGAAGTTGATACCCGCCGGGTTGCTGACGGTGCACGGCATCAGGGTGTCGGAGTCGCCGGCCATCCGCTCGGCGTTCAGTTTCTTGAACTCGTCGGTGTTGTCCGGCCGGGTGAAGACGGTCGGCGAGTCGAAGTAGGGTGCTCCGCCGTCGGTGCCGGGCTTGTAGACACCGGTGGACGTGTAGCCGCCACCGTAGGCGGCCAGGAACGGCGAGACGTACTCGTTCTGCAGGTCGAAGTTGAGCGCCACCTGCTGATCGGTGTCGGTGTAGTCGGCAGCGACTTTCAGGATCGCCGCGGCGTGCTCGCCGGTGTGCTCACTGATCAGCTGCGCCTCGGCGGCGCGGTGTTCCAGGCCGAGGGCCCACCGGTCCCGCCACGTCGCCGACCAGGGCAGCTCACCCCAGGCGCCCTCCGGGACGGTACCCACGTACAGCAGGTAGTTGCGCAGCGCGTTGTAGATCGCGGCGTCCTCGAACTGCTCGCGGCCGTACCTCTGCAGCGCTTGCACCGCCACCTGCAACGGCTGACTCATGACTGCCTCGCCCACGCGCGAAGGTATTCCGGCGTCTCGCCGTACCGCGCCTCGTTCTCTGCACGCCGGCGATCGGTGTATTCCCTCGCGGCTGCGATCAGCGCAGATCGGATCTCGGCCGCCACTTCCCGCTCGTCACGGTTGCTCAGGGAACCCTGCCGCAGCCGGACATCGATCTCACCGCTGTGCGGATCACGCACCACGCTGATCCAGCTATTGGTCGAATAGGCCCGGATCCCGTAGCCGCCCGGCTCCGGTTCTGTCGGCAACTCCGGCTCCATAATTTCCCCCGTTCCTCAGCGCTCCCCGTCATGCGGTGAGGCCGGCTTTCGTCGCAGCGTCGGCAACACCGTCGGCAAACCGCAACGCCGCTTCCCGGCCGGTCTTGCCCTGGTAGTAGGCCGTGGCGTCGACGCCGACCACCCGGCCGTTCTCGCCCGCCGTCCCCAGGTGCACGCCAACAGCAGGATCGGCATTATCGGTGACACAGCGCAGCGTGTAGGGCGCCACAGCCGCCGCCGACGGCTGCGGACCGGCGCTCCCGCAGTCTGCGTCGAGCGCGTTGCGCACCGCCCCCAGTTGCCACTGCGGCAGCTTCACACCGGTCGGATCGAGCGGGTCGCCCGGCATGACCTGCACCGTCAGCTGCAACTGCAGCTCGAATTCGCTACCCGCAGAGGCGCCCCGGGCCCGGCAGAGCAACTGATCGCCGTCGGGCACCGCGTTGTCCAGATCGGTGACATCCCGGACAACCGTGGCGGGGATCCGGGACAGGACGGCATCGCAGTCGGCAGGCAGCGGGCCCGGCACATAGGAACTCGCCGCTGCCTGCGGCGACGCCGCACCGCTCTCGACACCCGGGCCCGGCTGCTCACCACCCGTGCAGCCCGCGAGCCCGGCAACCAACCCGGCCACCGCCACCCAGCAGGCCCCGTGCGCCACCGACATACGAGCACTCACCACTGCTCGACCGAGGGCACGATCTCGGCGTAGGTGCGCTGGTAGGCCTGGGTCCGGGCGGCCAGGACCAGCCGGACACAGGCGTTGATCTGCCGTTCGAGCGACTGCTCCGAACGGCCGGCCAGCGCTCCCTCGCGGAGGAAGACGTCGATGTGGCCGGTGCCCGATATCCGGATCGACACCGAACCGTCGGGGGAGGAGCGCTCCACAGACATGGTCGTCAATGCGTCACCCAGCGCCCCCACACCAGCCTCCTCGACCAGACCACCACAAACCGAACCCGCGACCCTACGTCCAGAGTAGGGAGCGTTCGCCAATCCGCGCTGTCCCACCTCGGCGGGCCCAGGCAGTGCGCGCACCACAAACCGGACCTGGACGAAAATCCGGTCAGAGATGTTTTTGATCCAGCTGAGGCACCCGTCGTCGACCTGCGCGAACGGTTTGCCGTAGATCCGTCGTGAGGCTGCGTCGGGCGTGGTGGCCTCGCGAATGACGAGGTCGGTGAAGTGGCACGTGCGAGGACCGGCGCACAGGCGAAGCCCGTACCCACCGCGCCCTGACCGCAGGGTTGAGGTGCCCGTCACGGATAAGGTCTCACGATTCAGCGGTGACTTCGTCATCGGTGTCGAGCTGGGCTGCAACGTCGTTCGTACCTTCGCCCGAACGGCAACAGCCACCGACCTCGGAGAGTGGTACGAACTGTCAGGGGGTACCCGCATGTCGAGTCAAGGGCACGCACGAAGTCCTTCGCCGCGTCGCAGGAGGCGACGAAGCCTGCCGTTGTAGGCGGCGCCCGACATTTCCAGACGTGCTCCGAGCTGAGCGGTGGATTCCTCGGGATGCTGGATCCGTACACGGAGCACCTCGGTTTCGGTGGCCGAGCAGTCGCCACCGGCGAGCAGGGCGACGGCGATCGGAATCGCGCGCGTAGCCATGGCGGCGCGCCGAGTCTCGCGGCCGCCTGTTCCGTTGCGACGCCCCTGCTCGGAGAGCCACTGCGGGCCGCGGGAGCGCCCACTAGCGGCTGACGCTGCTCCGGCTCTTTCCCCCCGGGCGCTACGCCAGGCCGGATCATGTGCGGGGCCAAGTTCCGGGCGGTTCAACTCGGCCCGTCGCGAGGCCTGCTGCCGCCGGAGATCACGCTCGCGCCAATCAGCAGGAATGTTGTCCATGAGCATCTTCTGCACGACGGGGAGATCTCCGGCAACCGCACGGTCCCTCTGGTGGCTGATCCAGCGGCGCGTGCGGTCCCTGGCCTTCTGGGCGCTGACCCTGGCTGCGTGGTCGACAGGATCGAAATACGGCCCCTCAACGCTGGTGAGCTCTACGGCTGCGAGGTAAGCGCGGCGCCACCTGTCAGGCAGCATCCCGACGGTGGAAGTCCCCATTTTCACTCCCGGATCTGGCTCGTACTGGGTCATTGATCGCGGGCCCAAACGTGAAATACCCGCGATTGGTGCCCAATCTTCTATCACGGGAAGCTCGGCACGATCGAGCGCATCATCCGTTTGGTGGCGCTGCACCCATGCGTTATACGGGCGATCAAACCGGTTGGCGCCAGTGGGCATCTGACGAGCTGGCGGTAGTGCCCGGCACTACCGGCGCCTGAGGATCGTTCGCGTATGGGTGCACCACTCGCAGCGGCAATCCCCCAGGCACGCCAACGAAAAGAACCGCTCTGAACTGCTAGAAGAAGCAAGAATGGAGACCTTTGGAAAGCTGATCGACCCGCTGTCGCACACCCGGTTGGTCGACCACTTTTGTGTGACTGCGAGAAATGGCTGTAGCTGGTTAGCTTCTTTCAGCCCACCGGGGCCAGGGAATTGCGGATCAAGATTATCTGCTGACCCGGCCGACGCACGTGGCGCCGCCCCAGACAGTTGAGCAGCCCGACATTTGAGAGGTACCTGCGTTGAGGATCAAGAAGAAGACCGTCGCCGTCGTTGTCGCCGCCGCGATCGGCTCCGTGGCCGTCGGTGGTGCTGCTTGGGCCTGGATCGCGGCCACGGGTAGCGGTTCCGCTTCCGCCACGACCACCGCTACGGCCGGAACGGTGGCCCTCACCGGGTCCGCGACCATCGCCGACTTGGACACCCCGGCGCCGGTCACGATCAACGGCACAGCCACCCAGAACAACCGGCACATCAGCACCGTGACTGTCTCCATCAACGCCTCGACGTCGTCGGGCCTGCCGGCCGGTTGTCTCCCGGCCTGGTTCGAGGTGCGTCAGGGCAGCGATCCCTTCGGGGCCTCGGTCACCGTGACGCAGCCGCACACCTTCGCGGTCGGAGGCACCGAAGAAACCAACATCGTTACGGGCGTTCAGGTCCAGTTGAAGAACGTCGACGCCGACCAGAGTGCTTGTGTCGGAAGCGGCCCGCTCACCAATCTCCTCACTCTCTCTGCTTCTTAGGGTCCCGCCGGGCGTGGCCGGCCACCAGGTCGGCCCCGCCCGACGTGAGAGGAGGACTTGCGATGTTTGAGGTTCGTGTTCCCGCCACCAGGGCAGCCGCCCGGAGAGTGGGCATCGTGACGGTCGCCGTTCTCGGCGCCCTGACCCTGACGGTGTCCGCATATGCGTGGATCAACGCGGGTTCCTCGACTGGCAACGGAACAGTCTCGACCGGCGGACCCATCAGGTCGGTTGAGATAGCTGGTCCCAGCCCCATCGTTCTCGCCTTGGACCAGCCGGTCGACCTCTCCGGGGCGATCGTCAACGACAACACCTTCAAGATCTCGATCGCCAGGATCAAGGTGACGATCACGGGGATCAGGCCGGCCAGTCCGGCCTGCAGCATCACGCCGGGAGTGAATTTCTTCCTCACCGACGCGGTCGCGAATCCCGGCCAGTACTTCACGGCAGATGGCAGCTCCGGACCAGGTGCCGGCATCGGCGACTGGCAGGGCGGAAAGATCGAATTCCGCAGCAGCCCCAACTTCGATCAGACCCCATGCCTGAACAAGACGATCAGTCTGCGCTACACGGCCATAGCACCGTGAGCTGACAAGAGGTAACTGATGAGACTTCGTCCGAGGAAGGTACGACGAGCCGGGTGGCTCGTTGTACTAGCGACCGCGAGCCTAGCCGCGACGGCTGCGGGGGCCACGGCGTACGGGTACATTACCCCCGCCACGTCCACCGGCTGGGGCGTGGTCGCCGTCTCGGGCGATATCGATACGTCGGAGTCGCCGTCGCCCTCTCCATCTCGGTCGACACCGACGGAGAGCGCCTCACCGTCCACGATCACGCCGTCCTCGCCTCAGCCGCCGCAACAATCTCCGGCCCCCACGCTGCCGCCAGCCAGCGCGTCCGACGACGTCGCGGATGTCGAACAACTGGTTTCCCCACCAGCGGACGAGGCAACCTCCGGCGGAACAATACCGGAGAAACCAGCGCCGAATGAACCATCGTCAACTCCGTCCCCACAGCTGTCATCCCCGGCCCCGACCCCGACACCTTCAGCATCCGCCAGTACCGAAACGTCCGACCCGGAAGCCCTGGACACTCCAATCCCCTAATACGCAGCAGCCGCCCCCGCATGACCGGTGTCGTTAGCGCGTCGCCCCGGAAGCCGCCAAGAGACCCTGGCGAACGTGAGTTGTCAAACGACAAGTGCCATCGCCGGGGACCCCACTCGACGCGGGCTCACCGGTCCCTATCCCCAACGCACGAGATAGGGCGCCGCCTGCTCACAGGTGTTGTCTGATCCAGGTGAGGCAGTCGCGGTCGACCTGTGCGAACGGTTTGCCGTAGATCTTTCGGGAGGCTGCGTCTTCCTTGGTGGCTTCGCGCAGGACGAGGTCGGTGAAGTGGAACATGGCGGCTTCGCCGTAGCGTGCGGCCATGCAGCTGGTCGCGGCGTAGCCCATGGCATACAGCCCATCCACGGAGTTGCGTTCGCTGCCGGCGCGGACCGAGCTGGCCATGATGGAGCGCGGCGGGTTGGAGCTGCGGAAGGCGCGTTGCAGCGTGGAACGGTGGTAGGTCTGCTGCGCTGGGCGGCCGTTCTGCCCGATGTACTCGGCGATGCCTTCGCGGAGCCATTGGTTGCGGTCGTTGAAGAGGAACTCGAGGGGGTTGTCCGGGGGTTGGGCGCCGATCATGGTCAGTACGTGGCCCATCTCGTGGCGGATGACGATCTGGGCGTCCTCGGTTCCGTCGAGGACCTGGCTGGCGTGCAGGACGACGTCCATGCCGGTGCCGGCGACTTCCCAGGCGTAGCCGATGGCCCATTCCGGCTGGTCGCCGTTGAACCAGGTGGCCCAGTCGTGGTCGTCGGCGAGGAAGATCCGGTAGCGGTCCTGGGCGGTGCGTAGGTGGTTGCCGAAGCGGTCGATGTCGACGGCGGCCTGGTCCGCGAGCGCAATGACCTGTGGAATGTCCGCGGCTCGGCTGGCGGAGGCGGCTACGACGACGCGTTTGCCTTCGGTGATGACCAGTTGGTCGTCGGCCCAGGGTGCGCCTTTGACGTTGTAGATGGTGGTGGGGTTGAAGTCGACGACGGAGATGACCTGCCGGCCGCCGGCGGTGGTGAGGGTGACCCGTTTGACCATTTTCGGCTGGTTGAAGGCGGTGGGGCAGGGGCTGCCTTGGAAGCAGTAGGAGAAGCCGACGTAGAAGTCGGTGCCGCCGACTTCTCCGGGTGGTGGGACGGCGAGGGCTTCGGCGTGGTTGATCCTCATGGCGCGCAGGGTGCGGAACAGGGTGCGGTACTGCTCGCGATACTGGGGCTGGGACGGATCGATCAGGTCGAGCCATGCCTGCTCGTTGTCGCCGAGCAGCGCGTCGACCTGGGCCTGGGCGATCTTCCAGGCCTGGTCCTCGGGATCCAGCGGTTGTCCGCCGCCGGTGGCTGAGGTCGCGGTGGTGGGCTTGTCGGGTGCCGAGCCGATGGCCTGTACGGCGATGACACCGCCGCCGACCAGGATCACGGCGGCAGCGGCCAGGGCGATGAAGACCCGGCTGACACGTCGGCCTCGGCCCGTGCCGGGGCCGGGTTCCCCGCTTCCGGCAGCCCTTATTGGAGTGGCGGCAGGGTTCGTGGCCGTCGTCGGGGTCCTGACCGGTCCGGGGGAGTAGGCAGCTCCGCGAATGGGCGCCGCAACGGGGGGAGCTGACGCAGGAAGGTCCGCGCGCTGGCCGGCGGTGTCAGCGGGATCGTGTGCCGCAGTGCCGGGGTGGTGGGGGTCCCGCTGGTTTTCGGCTGGTGTTGGCCGCATCCACTGGTGATGGTCGTCAGTCATTTTGGGTCCCCTGTGATTTGTGCTGAGCCGCCACGGTGACGACGGCGAGCCGTCAGCCGCAGGCCCGTCGATCGACTGGCCTGTGGCCGTGTTATGCCGTCGGCAGCTGCGAGCCGGGCGGGCGGCGCGCAGCGGCACGCGGCATCGGTTCGGCGCATTAACCCGTCTCGGTCGGTTAGTGGACTATCCGACGGTGGTCTTGAAGTAGGTGGTGCAGGTCTTTTCGACCGCGGCGAAGGAGCGGTCGAACGCGTGCCGGGCGGCCTGCTCGAGGCTCTCACCGTCGCGCAGCTTGGCGGTGACGAAACGCATCGTCTTGGTCTGGCCGTAGCGGTCGGCCATGCAGGCGACGGCGAGGTAGCCGTAGCCGTACAGCCGATCGACGTCGGTGTCGGTGGAGTGATCGTCGAGCGGGGCCAGCAGCAGGGTGGTGGGGGCTGCGCCGGCTCGCCGCAGTGCCGCCACCCGGCCGGTGGATGCGGGCGGCGTGGGGGTGTGGGCGATGTACTCGGCGACGCCTTCTTCCAGCCAGGAGTCGATGTCGAAGACCGCGTCGGCGGTGTGGTCGGTGCCGCCGAGGGTGACGACGTGCCCGAACTCGTGCCGCAGGATCTCCACCAGGTCGCCGCGGCCGGGCGCAGCGCTCATCTTCACCACGACGTCGGCGCCGAGCTTGCCGGTGGGGCTGGCGTACCCGGCGGCGTAGCGCGGCACCGTACCCCAGGCTGCCCATTCGTTGTCGCCGGCGAGGTAGACGCGGTAGCGCTGTGGTTTGTAGCCGGTGTCACCGGCGAACCGGTCCGCGACCGTGGCGGCTTGGTCGGCGGCGGCCACTGCCTCGGCCATGCGGCCGGTCTGGCCGGCCGGTGCGGCCACGACCACCCGTTTGCCGCGGGCGAACATGAGTTCGGTGTTCTGCCAGGGGGTGGGCCGGTAGTACTCGGTCGCCTTGACGGCGACGATCCGGTACGCCCCGTCGCGTTTGTCCAGGCGGATGCGCTGGCCGATCGCCGACCCGATACGCAGCGGGTCAGTGCGGGAGTCGTATCGGGTGCACGTGGCGACCGCGACGCAGTAGCCGATGGTGAAGTCCAGCTCGATCCAGCTTGCTCCCCAGTTCTCGTACGGTCCGGGCGAGGTCACGAAGTACTCCCAGCCGCTGACGTCCAGCGCCCGCATCGCCGTGTACAAGCGGCGGTAATAGTCGCGTAGCTGCGGCTGGGCGGGGTCGACCGCGGCAAGCCAGCCCTGCTCGTCACCGCGCAGCAGCGCGGCAGCCTGGGTGTCGAGGGCTTTCTTGGCCGCCGGCCAGGAGCCTTTCTTGCCCTGCTCGGTGGCCCACTGGTCGACCTTGGCCTGCTCCCGTGCGGTGGCGTGATCGACGTACCAGTTCCGGAAGACGACCGTGCCGGCGCACAGCAGCAGCACGGTCGAGACGATCCCTGCGACGATCCAGTCCCGGCGTCGCCGCCGAAGCTGCGCCTGCAGCTCGTCAGGATCAGGTTGGACCTCGCCGGGGTTCGGCTGTTCACCGATGTCGTCGTGGGCCGGTTCCGGTCGGGTGATCTCGCCGGGCCTCCAGGACGGTGTTCCCGGTTTGGCCCAGGCCGACGGCTGGTGTTCGTCGCTCATCGCAGAAGGATCCCCCGGGCGGTGATGGACAGCTGTGACGCGGACGCGATGCACCGCCTTGCTCCGGCCGCACTCACCGGGCGACCTTCGCCGGCGCGGCTACGGTGTGCTGACGTCCGACGGCCGCCAACAGTACCGAAACGATCGACAAATATAAGTACGCACGCGCGTACCCGTTGCACAGGACCCACTGGGCCCGAAGTCCCCGCAGGCCGGACAGCGCGCACCATCGGGGCCGCCCAGCGGGCCGCCGCGTGGACAGTCACGGTCGGCGGAAGCTCGTTCGCTGGGGTTGACATACCGGGTGGCGTCGGCACGATGGGTTGTCTGGTACGCATTGCAGTCTTCTGTCCGTGACGACGTTGGCGGCAACTCATGATCAGCGGAATGCCGAGGCTGACTCGATGGCTGCATTGACCCGCCACGGCACGCCGGTGGCCTCGGTGTTCGATCTGCTCGGCGCCACGGAGAACGACCTCACGGCGGCACTGGGGTTCACGCTGGCCCGGGCGCCGGCGCTGCTCGAAGCTGTCGTACGACGGGTATTTCCTGGTGCGACCGCCGCTGACCTGGACGCAGCCTCACTCGCGGTGGAGGTGCGCGGCGAGGTCGGGCGTACCGACCTGGAGATCACCCTCCCCGGGGCGCTGTTGATTGTCGAGGCGAAACGCGACTGGCTGCTGCCCACCCACGCGCAGCTCCGTGCCTACGCACCACGCGTGCGTAAGCGCGGCGACGGCGCACTCATCACGCTGTCGCAAGCGAGCAGGGAACTCGCACAGCTGCAGACTCCCTCGCAGGTGGACGGGGTGCCGGTCATCCACGTGAGCTGGCGGGACGTGCTGACCGACCTGCGTGCCATCCGCGTCGAACGCCGGGGTCAGGAGCGGCTCTGGCTCGACCAGCTGAACACCTACCTGCGGAGAGTGGTGCACTTGAGGCCCGTTGCCGACAGCTGGACGTACTGCGTCGTACTCAACGACGAACGCCCCGGTAACGGCGGCGACCACACCTTCCGCGAGTTCGTCACCGACGAGCACGCCTACTTCCATCCCTACGGGGTCGGCGGCTGGCCGACCGAGCCACCGAACTTCATGGCATTCCGATGGCACGGCGCAGTACACCGTATCCACCGCGTCCTGCGAGCCGACGTTCTACCGAGCCTGCTCGACCGCTGGCCGGATATCCCCGCCACCGCAGACACCGTGCGTCCACACGCCGTCTACGACCTGGGCCCACAACTCCCGCCCACCGAGCCGATCCCCAGCGGAGCCTCCTACCGGGCCTCGCGCCTGTGGGTACTGCTCGACCAGCTTCAGACGGCACCGACCCTGGCCGCAGCCCTCGCCGGCAGCAAGAGCCTCGCCGACACCGACTGAGCGACCCCCGCGACCGCCCCCCGAACCTCAGTTTCGCTGCCTTCGCGCCCGCACAGCGGGACATGAGAGGTGTGCAGGCGAGGTCGGAGAACCTCGCTGCCGCCGACACCCCTGGCAAGCAGGCGTGCCCGCTCCAAGGGTCCGCGGCGATCGGCTGCGTCGAGCGATCCATGCCCGCGATCAGTAACGATCGATGAATCGGCGGTTGACGATGTTCGTTACCCTAAGCGTTCGACGGAGGGGGACCGGAGTTGGCGGGCGAGGTCGAGGCCGTTCCCGATTCACTCGCGGGGGCGGCGCAGACACTGCACGACCTGGCGCACGATTTGCAGGCCGGCCAGTTCGACCTGTTCCTGCTGGACTGGGCGAAGGACCCGGCGAGCCATCCGGAAATGGCCAGTGCGATGCGCCGGTTCGGCGAGTTCGCCCACGACCAGTACCAAGACGTGGTGGCGTTGCTGTCCGCGCTGGCCACCAAGGTGCAGGACTCCGCCGTCGGGTACGGCACGACCGACGACGCTGTGGCCCAGGACTTCACGGCGTTCCTGACCGGGTCAACCTTCCAGCCGGCCGACCAGCGGACCAGGTAGTGGCCTACCACGACGATGTCGAGTACATCGAGAAGATGCGGCCTGACTTCGTCGGCGCGGTCGGCGAGGAGTGCCTGCGCACCAGGGGGATCATCGCTCAGGCGATGCCGACGCTGTCCGGCCTGCAGGGCAAGGTCGAATGGCGCTCGGACGCTGCGACGCTGTACGAACAGCGGTTACGGGAGACGGTCGACCTGGTCGAGGGCCTGCACGACGGCTTCGACAAGGCCGGCCCGGCGATCACCGACTACGCGCAGGCACAGGCCAGGGTAAAGGCGTTGGTGGCCGACGGCGTCGCCGCCGAGGGCCAGTTGAAAACGCTGATCTCCTCGATCGCGAACACCCAGTCCCCGGTGGTCCGGCTCTCCGACGCCTTACGGCAGTGGAACGACCTGCGCAACACCACCGGCGCACTGGACTGGCTGATCGAGATCGGCCAGCACGACAAGATCGACGAGGTACGGGAGCAGGCCGACGCGCTCTGGTACCAAGCGACCGGCGCCTATGACGACGCGATCCGTATCGAGACCGAGGCCCGGGCCGACGCGGTGGCACGCCTGGCTTCGGCCTACAAGATCCTCCCGGATTTCCTGGCGAACTCGCCGCTGAGCGCGAAGATCGTGGGGGAAACACCTGGCCTGCAAGACGCGGGCGGGAAATACCACATCGGACCGCCCACCAAGCCGCCATTCACGTTCGACGACGACTTCCCGTACGACCCGAACGCCGAACCGACCCCCGGCGACTACGCCTCGTACGCCGAGTGGAAAGCGAAGCTGCTCGGCGGCCGCATCGCTCGTTCCGACCTTGACGACGCCACCGCCCTGTACGCGCATTACCTCGACGCCAGCGGGACGCCGGTGACGGTGGACTACGAAGAGGCGTACAAGGAGGATCCGAACATCCGCAGCTCCGTTGACCAGGAGATCGCCCTCGCTCAGTCGGAGGCTGAGCGGATCTACCGGGAGACCGGGCAGACCGGGTTCCAGATGACTGGCGACCCGCAGTCGGTCAACGACCTCGGCGGCTATCCCTCCACCGAGAACTGGCAGAAGGCGCTGGGCGATCACCAGATCTACGGGACGTCCGACGTCGAGGTCAACGGCAACCAGATCACCATGAAGATAAAGGTGCATGCGGAAGACATGTACAACTTCAACGCGGGCGCCGCGGACATCGCCACCGGCGCACCCGACAACGACAACGGGCGCTTCTCCACGCTCGGCTGGGCGAAGGGCTTCGAGACCAACGGTGAGATCGAGCGGACCATCACCTGGACCGTCGGCGACCCGGCGCCAGACGTCAGTGACGGCACCGGCCCGGAACGCGGCGTCTCCGCGGGTGAAGACCGCAACGACGGGCGTGGCGATGGCTGACCGGCGCGCCATCATCGCCGCCGGGGCGCTGCTGCTGGCACTGACCGGCTGCACCGGCGGCAACACCGACCGAGACCCCTCAGGGAGGACCACCACCGTGAGCCCCGCCGCCGTACGGACCGACGCCGAACCGCTCACCAAGCGGTTCCCCTCCCTCGGCACACCCACCGCGCTGCACTGGCAGGGCGCTGCGGCCGGCGCGGACAGCGGCGGCGTACCCGGCCCCACCGACGTGCACATCCAAGCGCTGATCATGCTCACGCCCGACGTCGTGACAGCAGCCCAAAAGAACTACCAGTTCACACCCGCGACCGACGGCCCTGACCTGAGCGCTCAACTACAGCCATTCGCGCCGGCCAAGGCAGCCTGGCAGCAGAGCGACGCCTTCACCGAACAGGTCCGCACCTCCCGCTACAGCGGCACAATCCTGCTCGACCCTGACAGCCGGACGGTATGGCTGGACGTGATCGGCGGCTGAGCCGGAACGCGCGGCGGATCCGCATGGGTGAAGCGCCGGCGGGCCATCCCGTTCATTGACGTTTCCGCCGGCGGCGGCCGCAAGATTTGTTCTCAACGGGAAGCTTGGCCGAGACGGCTCGTCGGCCCACGCCGGGTGCTGCGTCACCGCTATCTGCGGTAACTCCCTTCCCGGCGACGTTCAAGCTGACCTTTGGCATGGCGGGGTGGGTTCTCCTGCGGCTGTGGGCGAGGGATTGCGGATCGGAACGGGCCCCGTCCTTTCCCGAAATGGGGACGTTGGCCTAGTTCGTAGAAATTGCGCTCTCCAAACAGGATCCCGGCCTATATGAGTGTGGGGAATGTCACAGCTACTCAGCTATCATGCAGATTCACATAGGTTGATGTCGCGAAGTTTATTTCGCGAATGTTCAGGTCTGGACTGACTCGGGGGAACGTTTAGTGCTGACAACCCATGGGGATTTCTTGCTGCCCTCTGCCAGGGCGCGTCAACAACAGCGATCTTGGAGATCGCGCATTGCAGGCCTGACCGCAATGGTCCTCGCCGCCATATTCCTGCAGGTCGCTGCCAGCCCAGCCAGCCCGGCAGCGGAGGCTGTGGCGAGGAAGCAGGTTTGTCCAGCCGATCGGCCGGATGAGGCCGCCGCGTTGGTGACCGCACGGATCTGCGGTGGTGACGTGCAGATCGCCGCGCAGACCAACGAGTACGACCAGGGCTGGGCGCAGCCGAACGGCATTGTGCGGTGGGAGCATCATTACCGGCCGATACGCGTGGAGCGCAACGGCGCATGGATTCCGGTTGACACCGCTCTAGCGGCCCGGCCGGACGGCACTGTTCAGCCGATGGCCACGGCAGTCGGTCTGGTGTTCTCCGGTGGCGGCGCAGGCCCGCTGGTGTCGCTGTCCGAGGCCGGCACCACGCTGAAGCTGGGCTCCCCGTTGGGAAGCATGCCGAAACCGGTACTGGCCGGCGACACCGCCACCTACCCGGAAGTCTTGCCCGGCGTCGATCTACAGCTCACGGCCGACGCCGACGGCTACGCCCAAGTCCTTGTCGTCAAGACCCGGCAGGCTGCGGCCAACCCGAAGCTCGCCAAGCTGGCCTTTCCAGTCACCAGCAGCGGGTTGACCGTGAGCACGGACAGCGCTGGCAACCTGCGAGCCGCAGACTCCAAGGGCAACGTCCGGCTGGCTGGAAACGCGCCGGAGATGTGGGATGCATCCGTGCCCGGCGCCACCCGAGCAAAGGCGACCGCGCCGGAAGCGGCAGAGCCAATGGGCTTGATCAAGCGGCTGGCCGCCAGCGCGTCGAAGACGCAGATCACGGTCACGCCGATTCAGAGCATGTTGACCGATCCGAATACGGTCTACCCCGTCTACATCGACCCAGGTGCAACAGCGACCCGCTCGGACTGGGCGAAGGTCAGCTCGGCGAACCCCACCACGTCCTACTGGAACCCCACCGGATCGGCCCAGGTCGGCGGGACCCCCGTCTCCAGCAACAGATACCGGTCATTCTTCAACTTGAACCTAGGCGCGACCCCGGTGCCGGGTAAGTACGTCAACGACGCAGACTTCCACATCACCCAGAACTACAGTCAGTACTGCGAGTCGCATCCGGTCGAATTGCGGGCCACCGGGCTGGCGACTTCATCGGTGACGTGGAACAGCCAGCCGGCCTGGAACACTCCACAAGGCCAAGTGACCTCCCTGGCCGGGTGTGACAGCGCGCATCCCGGTGGCCCAATCGAGTTCGACGTGACGGCGCATGTGCGGGCCGCAGCGAGCGACGCCTGGACCAACCTGACCTACGGGCTGTGGTCCCCGGACGAGGACGGGCTCCATTCGTACAAGGAGTTCAGCAACAACCCGTACGTCACCATCAGCTACACCGGCTACGCGGTTGTCACCAGCAAGGGCACGCTGCCCGCAGCGGTGTGCGCGACCGGATCGAGCCGCCCGTACGTGAACACCTCAACACCGACACTAAGGGTCCGTGTCGGCGACCCGGAAGGCTACACGGTGCGCCCGGAGATCGAGTGGGACACCGTTGCCGGCGTGAAGATCGGTAGCGCACAGCCGCAGCCGGCCAACGCCTCCGGATCGTTGTTCGGCACCGTCGTGCCGGCCGGGGCGTTCAGCAACGGCACCAGCTATTCGTGGAAGGCACGCGGGTTCGACGGCACCGTCTGGGGGCCGTGGTCGAGCGCGTGTGAGTTCACCGTCGACACCACCATCCCAGCGGCAGCTCCGACGGTCGCGTCGACGACGTACCCAGCCGGGCAGTGGGCCGGCGGCGCGAACACCACCGGCACGTTCACCTTCGGCGCCGCGGGAGTGACGGACGCAGCTGCCTACGACTACGGCCTGGACACCACCCCGCCGACAAACTCGATAAGCCCGTCGGCGCTGGGCGGTACGGCGAGCGTGTCGATCACTCCAACGACCGACGGCGCCCACATCCTCTACGTGCGATCCCGGGACCGGGCCGGGAACGTTTCCCCGACCACGCAGTACGCGTTCTCGGTCGGCTCGGCCGCGGTCACCTCACCCAAGCCGGGAGACACCACCGCCGCCGACCTGGCACTGACCGCGTCGGCCAAGCCCGCCGCGACCGGGGTGACCTACCAGTGGCGCCGCGGTGACGCAGACACCTGGGTCACCATTCCGGCCTCCGATGTCACCCAGGCTGCTGGTGGTGGCGCGGTGACCTGGCCCCTGGCCGGCAGCGGTAGCAGCTTCGCGAAGCTGAATTGGAACGTCGCGAAGACCGTCAACGATGCCGAGGCCGGTGACGACCCGCTGACCGGACCGCTGCAGATCCGGGTGGCACCGAATACCGGCACCGCGTCGAGCGCAGTGTCGGTGACCTTTGACCGCAACCAGGCTTCCGCCGAGTCCGCCGACGTGGGGCCAGGCTCGGTCAACCTGGTCACCGGCAACTTGTCGCTGTCCGACACAGACGTGTCCGTTGACTCGTACGGCAGCGATCTGACAGTCTCGCGGTCCTACAACACTCGCCGAGCGGCGGAGTTGGACTCGGCGGCGATGTTCGGGCCTGGCTGGGTTTCCGGGGTTCTGGTGGAGGGCGCCAACGCCGAGTACACCCAGTTGGACGTCACCGGTTCGCTGGTGCAGGTCGGGCTGCCCGAAGGCGACACGATCGGCTTCACTAAACGCACCGCCACCGCGTTCGTTCCCGAAGTTGGTGCGGAGGACCTCAAACTCATCTACACGGCCGGATCTGCCGGCAGTGACTACTACACACTGACCGACTCGGACGGTAACGCCACCACCTTCAAAACGGTGACGGGGGGTGCGGCGACCCGCTACTTTCCGACCGCCGTCACCACGCCCGGCTCGAACCAGACCTCGACGATCGCCTGGGAGAAAGTCACGATCGACAATGCCGGTCGTGTCCGGCCAACCCGTCTGCTGGCACCCGTGCCCAGCGGCGTCACCTGCACCACCCTGGTCAAGGGCTGCCGGGCGCTAACATTCACCTACGCGACCACAACCACCGCCACCGGCACCAGTACGACAACGTGGGGTGACTACGCCGGGCGGGTCAAGGAGATCTCCTTTACCGCCTGGGACCCCGACCTGTCGACACCGGCCATGCGCGCCATCGTCACGGCCCGCTACACCTACGACAACGCCGGACGGCTGCGCGCGGTCTGGGACCCGCGCCTGGACTGGACCGACACCACCGGCACCCACCACCAGCAGGACAGCTACGACTACAACGCCGATGGCATCCTGACCACGCTCGCCCCGAACGGCCAGGAACCTTGGACGCTGACCTACACCACCGTCCCCGGCGACGCCGGGAAGGGCCGGCTGGCCAAGGTGACCCGCTCCGCAATTGCTGCGGGCACCGCAACCACCACCGTCGTCTACAACGTCCCCATAGCTGGGACCAATGCGCCGTACGACCTGTCTGCAGCACAGACCGCCCGGTGGGGGCAGACCGAGCCACCGGTGCGCGCCACTGCGGTCTTCCCCGCCGACCAGGTCCCGAACGGCGACCAGGCCGCCGGCACCCTGCCGGACTCCTACGAGCGGGCCGCCATGACGTACCTCGACGCCAACGCCCGGGCGGTCAACACCGCTGTCCCCGGCGGCTCCATCACAAGCACCTGGTACGACACCTACGGCAACACCGTGCAAACACTGACCGCCGGCAACCGGGCCGCCGCGCTCGACACCTCGGAGCAGGACAGCCCCGCCGACGAGGCAGGCTTCGCCTACCGGCTGTCCACGGTCAGCACCTACTCGACCGACGGGCAGCGCCTGACCGACACCTACGGCCCCGAACACGACATCGTGCTGGACAGCGATAACGAACCCCGCGGCCGCACCCACACCCACAACAGCTACGACGAGGGCGCACCAGCTACCGACAACCCGTACAACCTCGTCACTACCGCAACAACCACCGCGCAATACGACAACAACGGCGAACTGGTCGACGCCGAGGCCACCACGACCAAGACCGGCTACGACTGGACACTGCGCCAGCCCACTACCAGCACCGTCGACCCCGACGGCCTGAACCTGGTCACCACCACGGCCTATGACAGCACCACCAGCCTGCCCACCTCGGTGACCACTCCGGCCGGGGCCGGGTCCACCACCACACCATCGACCCGCACCACGACCTATTACCGGGCGGGCACCGGATCCGGTCACACCGAGTGTGACGGCCACGCGGAATGGGCGAACCTGCTCTGCCGCGTCGACGTCGGCGGCCAACCCGACAGCGGCGCCCCGATCCCGGCGACCGTCACGACCTACGACATCTACAACCAGCCCCGCGTGATCACCGAAAAGACCAGCTCGGCGACCCTGCGCACTACCACCATCACCTACGACTCGGCTGGCAGGGCTGACACCAAGACGATCGCGGCCGGCGGCCTCGGCACCGCTGTCCCGGTCACCCGCACCATTTACGACCCGGCAACCGGCCAAGCCACCCGCGCTCAGTCCCTGGCCGCCGGATTGGTCACCGCCGAAGTCGTCCGTACCTACGACACCCTCGGCCGGCAAGTCACCTACACCGACGCCGACGGCGTCACCTCCACCACGACCTACGACCTGCTCGGCCGCGCCGCCATCACCAACGATGGCAAAGCCACCCGCACCTACCACTACAACGAAGGTGACGAGCGCCGCGGCCTGCTCACCAGCGTCGACGACAGCCAGGCCGGTACCTTCACCGCCGACTACGACGCCGACGGCCAGATCTGGATGGAGGTCTGGCCGAACGGAGTCCCGCATCGACGCTGGTACGACGAGACCGGCGAGGAGTACGGCACCTCCTACTGGGCTCCCGGCTGCACCGGCGACAACTGCGTCCTGTACTCCGACTGGACCGGACACGACGCCCGCGGATCAATTCGTACAGAATGGAGCGACCTCGACCAGAGGTACTACCAGTACGACAATGCCGGACGACTCGTCGAGGCCAACCAGACCACGGCGGACAGCTGCGCCACCCGCCATTACGCCTATGACGACGCCACCGACCGCACAGGTTTCAACACCGACAACTGCACCGAAGATCCACCAACCGAACGATCCTGGACCTACGACACCGCCAGCCGCGTCACGGACCCCGGCTACACCTACGACGCCCTCGGCCGCACACTCACCGTGCCGTCCGCCGACACCAGCAACAACGGCGGCGACACCACGATCAGCTACCACACCACCGATCTGGTCGACACCATCACGCGTGCCGGCCACACCTCTGACTACTCCCTCGACGTCACCGGCGAGCGAGTCCGTTCCTGGACCGACACCGCGACAGGAACAACAGCACATGTCAACCACTACGACGCGGACGACGACAGCCCTTCCTGGACCCAGGAGACCAGCAGCGCTTATACCCGTCAAATCAACGGGATCGGGGGTCTTGCCGCGATCTACAACAGCGGTATCGGGTCGACCATCTTCCAGCTCACCAACCTTCACGGCGATCTCGTTGCTGCCGCGGACCAGAGCGCAGGACTGACATCTACCTTCGTCAGCGACGAAGCGGGCAACCCGATCGACGTCGCGGACGTAGGCACTCGTTACGGTTGGCTCGGTAGTAAACAGCGTGCGGCGGACACACCTGCCGGCCTGGTGCTCATGGGAGTACGCCTCTACAACCCGACAACCGGACGATTCCTCCAGATCGACCCCGTGCCGGGCGGCAGCTGCAACTCATACGACTACGCCTGTGCCGACCCCGTCAACGGGCTCGACCTTGACGGCAAGCGATGGTGCTGGAAGCTCTGCGGCTGGAGGAATAATCCCTACGGGAAGATGGCGTGGCACGGTGGCCGGATCGCAGCATCTATCTACGGTCTAGTCAGCGGAGTCGGTGAGGCCTCCGCCGGAATCCGAGCCGTTCGCGGCGGTTACCGGTTCTACGCGGCTCAGCGGAAGGCTGGACACTGGGCGAAATTTCGGCCCTGGGGCAGGTCAAAGGCGAATATTGGCGCATGGGTTCTCAAAGGAATCGGAACGGCGATGGGTATCGACGACATACGCAATGACTGGAAGGGCTTCCGTAGCGGCGCCGGTGAAGCGTGGCGACCGGTGGCGCGTCGTGGCTGCGCCGCGGCGCGGAGGCTCTATCGATGGGCTCATCCTAGTCGGATCTCGTACTCCTATGGCGGTTGCTAGAGTCATGACGAACGCGAACGCGAACGCGGGCCGCGAGCCACAAAGCCTGAACGGGAAGCGACTTCTGGGCGATGCGGTAGCACTATTTCTTGCGGCGACGTTTCTTCTGCGGCACCACTCGATCCTCGCTCTGCTGCTCTCGGGAGCTGTGATTGCCTGGTCGACAGGTGATCTGCTGTGGGCGCTTTGGTCGATCTTTCGGAAGTCGACGGGTCGGATGGGCAAAGGCATTCCCGTCAACGCGGCCAGCGCGGATCCTGTGGACGTGCCACCCGAGATCAATCTGGCCGCGCCAGGGGAGGGGGATTGGGTCATCTACCCCGACCTGGCAACCGGAGGCATGGAAATTGAGCTACGAATAAATGAAATTGAATACTTGGCGAGATTTACGCAAGACGAATGGCGAATCGCCGAGCTGGTGATTCAAGAGGTTAATTCCAGATTGCTTAACGAGGGAACCAGGGTTGAACTCAACTCGGCCCTCGCTGAAAAGCTGCACCGGAAGCCTTTCCTCCAAGCAAGAAGCGCCGCATAGAAATCGCAAATTCCTGCAGCGTGAGTCGGTGGCGATCGGAAGGCGAAACGCCTTCCGATCGCCACCGGTACGAAGTATTGTCGTCCGGCCCCGGCAGTTGAAATCTAGCAGGCCCGTCAAAAACATGGACGTGGTCAGGCTGTTACTCGTTCGGGGGGCTTGTGCGTCACTCGTATGGCCCGCCCCGAGCGCCGTGTGGCAAGGCTTGCTTCGTCGACTGCCATTTGGCGGCTGGCCGCAGGGGACTACTCAGGCGTGCAGACAGTGAGCAAGACCGGCCGGCGGGCAGAGGGCATGATCCTGGCGCAGCGTCGTCGTGGTCCGGCCCGAGTTTCACCGTCACTCCACGCAATGCCGGCCGAACGCACGCCGGTCGCCCTGACCAGCGTGTTTGAGCCGGATGCCGGCCATTGGTGCGCTGCAGCCTCTTTTGGCGATGCTGCTGAACTCCGGGCCGGCCACCGCGTGGCACGCCGCGGATTCCGTGCGTACGAGGTGTCACGAACGCATACGAGATGGCACGAAGCGCCGCTGGAGAGCGACCTTCGAACCGATTAAAAAGTTCTCCAGCCCGTCGGTATCGTCGGCAGGCTGATGGCTTCTGACGGGCCGGTATTGACGCTGCCAGACCGTGGGCCGAACGGTGAACTCCTGTCATGCCCTGCGGCGATCTTGTCGTGGCCTCCGGCGCGGCGCGGCGCTGCAGCCTGCGGCGCCGCGCTGTCGGCCGGCCCAGTCGTCAATCAGCTTACGGCCGGGCAAGCGGGCCAACGCCGACAACCGGCGTCCGGGCCGGCCGTCGCGGCGACTCGGGTCCGGGAAATGATGCGGCCCGGAATGACCCTTATGGTGTAGTGACCTGCCTGACGTCACCAGCTCGCCCAATCGATGTGCACGACGTACCAGCGCGCAACCGATCGAAGTACCCGGGTATCGGCGGCACCTCGTGACATGGGCGGTCAAGGCTCATGGCATCAATGAGGCTCGTAGATCCAGCCTCGTGCCTAAAACGTGCGCGGCCCACAGCACCAGTACTCGTGCGGGAGACGCCTCTTTTGCACTATTAGTTCGGGACCCCTGAGGTGACCTGGACGACTGCGGTGGGCACAGCGCTGGCGATCGCCCACACTAGAAGCGTCAGCCACCTGGATCAGAACGCATTGTGGCTTGGACCTTGCGGCCAGGCCGCGCTCGCCTGATCAGATACGCCGCGCCGATCGCCGCGACAATTGCCGCGGTGGCAGCGCACAGGGTCACCCAGGCGTGCGACTGCCAGTGTTGAAACTCCCTGTCGGTGCAGAAGGAGATCACCGACATCGCGAGCCACCCGCCGGTCCCGCCGATCGCGGTGGCAAGGCTGTAATCCCATCCCGGGCCGGATCGCTGATCCGCGCTGCTAGACAGGCGCAGTACCGTGAGCGGGAGCGCCAGGGCGAGCGCGGCCAGCACGGCGATCGTCGGCGGCTGCACACGTGCCGGCAACGGCACCCGATACTGCAGGCTTTGGACGGCGCCGAGGGCCATGAGGATCGCGCCCAGCAGGCTGCTCATGACCAGCGTAAGTTCCGCCTTGCGATCCTCCAACCGACTGTTCACGGTTGAGCCGGCCAACCGGCTCAACTCCGCTGCCTTGAGCTGTGCGGCGGCTAGGTAAGCCTCCTCTGTCCGCAGCTGGACTAGCAGCCGGTCGCCGTACGGCTGGTCAGCCGCACCGACCCGGCCGCCAGCGCCGACCGTGCGCAGATTGTGGACGACGGCCTCCACTGTCCCGATCCGGCTTCGAACGTCGGTAAGGTGGGTTACCACACCACCTTGTTCGGTAGTGAGCCCGATCAAGGCCTGATTCGCCAAGAGAATTTGCGCGTGCGGGATCTCCTGGCCTTGAAGCGCCGCGCGAAGGTCCTCGCAGATCTTGTCGATCTTGTCTATCGCACCCGTGTATTCGGGGCGTTTCCGTAGCAACTCCGCTCGCTGGTAGCGGAGCTGGGCGGACTGCAGTAGATAGCGGGTGAGTAGTGGGAGGGCCGCACTCGGGCTCGTCCACAGCCAGCGGTCGAGAACGTCGTCGGTGCGGCCCATTGCGAACAATCGCCGCTCCTGTGCGTGTTCCCGGTCCAGTTCGGAGACCAGAAGTCCCGACTCGGGCCGCCAAGACGCCTCAGGCTGGATCCGCGCGTGGTCAGGGGCCAGCGGCCTGGCGAGTCCTCGTATCGTGCCGAACCGGCCGCCAACCCTGGCCGAATAGACCTCGGCCCACCCGATGAGGTTTTCGCTCGGCTGGGCCGACTCGAGGATCGTGCGCACCGGTTCGGTCCACCCTTTGTCGAACTCCGGCCAAGACGGTTGCACTGACTGGTACGCGTCGATGGTACTGACGCCGATAACCTCGTTGATCTGGTAGATCAGCAGAACCCTCACCCGTCCAGCGCCCGGCCGCGCCGCGCCGAACAGGCGCACCAGCAACCCGCTTTCGTCCGTCGCAGTGGGCGCGGCATATTCCTCAGGCCAGTCGGGAATAGCTGCGTCGTATTTCTCGCCGATAGCCCGTTTCGTGATGGTTTCGACTGCCGTCGCCGCAACCGAGGACGCCTCGTTGATCACGGCGTCGGCTGGGAAGAACGCGTGGGTAACTAGCGCTGGATGATGCACAGTCATGAGCTCGGTTGTCCCGCATCGCCGGTGTCGTCGCGGCGCCGCTCGGCCTCTCGGGTTACGCGGATGATGACGTCCTGAGTCGTCTCGTCGACCGCCTGTGCTCGCCGGTCGCCCATCCTCGGGTTTACAGCGCCGGACAGGCGTCGGCTGTACAGCAGGTCGAGGCGTGAGGCGATTGCCTCGTACCCGCGGTCGGTCATGAGCGCCGCCGAGAAGTCTTCGGCGATCCTCCGCGCCTTGGCCCACTGATCCGGGGGTAACTCGTAACCGAGAAGCTCCAGCAGCCGTGCGGAGATGTTCTCCGGTCGGTCGTCCATGACGTCGCTCCAGATCAGCCGGGTCAGAGGTACAGGCAGAAGGGCAGGTACTCGATGAGCTCGTCGGCGTTCAGACCATCGAGCGCCGCGACATGCCGGTACCGCTCGTATAGCGCCTGGACTGGTTCGAAGACTCCCGTGCCACTCGGCCGGGCGTCCCGCCGGCTGGCGGCCAGCAGGGCACCGACTGTGCGGATCATGACTCCGTCGCTCACGCTCCATAGCGGCATACCGATGGCTCCGGCGCCGGTCGCCATCAGTGAGCGTAGGAAGCCGGAGACCTCGCCGCTGTCGGTCTTGGCGCCCTGGCCAGCCAGACACGCGCCCAGCACGGCAAGCTTGTTGCGCGGCAGCCGTAGGCGTAATGCGATGTCGTACTGGGTGAGTACCATGCCGTCCAGTTCGAGATAGGGCCCGAGGCTCGTGAAGTCCGGGTTGAAGTTGCCGTGCCCGGCGTACACGAAGAACTCTGGCTTGGCTCGCACGAGCTGCCGAAAACCCTCGGTGTCGGCCCGGAAGTGCCGTGTGACCCCGTCCAGGCTGGTGAGTCGGTCGCCGAGGATGATCATGTGCTCGTCGGGCCAGTCGCTCTCGAGCAGTTCGGCGCCGCACACCCCACGTCTGCCCTCACGAGCCTCGGCGTCCGCGACCACGATTGCGGCCAGGTCGTCACTCATGCTGACTGGCTGCCGGCGCAGGAAGTTTCTCCCCCGAGTGACGAATGCGGTCGCACTGACCGACTGCGACATAGGCAGACGCGCTGCCAGCGGGAGGTCCGAATCGGGTTCCCAGGCCAAATGCAGCGGGATGGCGAAAAGGTCGTCCGTCGGGATTAGCACTAGGTGACCGGGCTCGTCTGGGCGCCGGATCTCGTCCCAGATGGGTGCGAGAAGGGTCTCCCAGATTGCGATGCACTGGTCCCGCTTTGGCGCTGAGTCCGTGCCGATGTCCTTGGCCAGTCGTTCGACCGAAGCGTAGTCGATGCCGGTGACCTGGCGCATTTTTCCGTGTCGGACGATGAAGGCGCCGAGCTGGGTGGGCACGGCGGCGCCGTAAGTGAAGTACCGCACCACGCACGTGTCCGGGTTGTTGACCGTGAACATCTTGACCCGCTGCGAGATCTCGGGGTCGGCTGGCGTGCCTTCGATCGGATTGCGCGCGAACGCCTCTTCGAACTGCGTTTCCCGCGCTGTGAGCTGTTCCTTGACGGCTTCCGCGGTGGCGCCGACTGCGCGTCGTACGGCCCCTCGGCGCACCAGCGCGCGACGCTTGCCCACTTCGGCTGTAGCAACAAACGCCCGGTCGCCGGCCGGACCGAGTTCCGGCCGGACAGCCTGTTCGGTGGCTTCCGGGAGATCCCGCTTGGTGGCGTCGGCCGAAGGCGGCGGTAGCGGGGGCAGTTCGGGCAGGCTGGCGGTTGACAGCATGTCCAGCAGTTCCCGGGCCGATGACGCCTCGACAAGGCTGAAAGCCTCCTCCGCCGGCTCGACCTCCGCCGCCGCCAGGTCACTGGCCGCTGCCACCGCACTCGCTGGCACAATCGAGGCGACGCGGTCTGCGATGCGTTGCAGGTACATAGGCCGGATGGTCTTCGAGTAAGACTGCTTGTACTGCGGCATCGCGACCACGCGGCGGACGGATTCGGCCATTAGGAAACGTTTGCTGGCCAGGCCTTCGGTCAAATCCTCACGCTGGCGCGCGTTAAGCCCGCTCTCTGGATCCTCAAGCACGTTCTCCACAGCCTTGGCATAGAGATCCATTGTGAAGGGGGCGATATGGACGTCGATACCGGTGCTGCCGTGTTCTCGGGCGGCGGCAATGAGGTCGTCCAGAAGCTCGCCGAGTCCGGTGACGGCGTCCATGCCGGAGGCGGTACGGGCGAGGTGCTGCCGTGCGATCAGCTGACCCCGAATGTACGGCTCGGTGGAGAGGCGCCGGAACAGCGCCGGCGCACGGTCGGGTTCAAGCAGCGCTTGGTTGTTTAGCGATTGGAAGATCCGGAACTGGTCGCCCAGCACGTAAGAGATCCGGATCGACTCTCTGGTGGTCGCCAGAGACTGCTTACGGTCGCCTTCCGCTCCGTGCTTCACGTACTTGTCCTTGAAGGCGAGCGCCAGGTTGTGCAGGACGCTCGAATAGCCGCGCAAGTACTCGCGGTGTCGGGCGCTTGCCTCAGGGCTGGCGTCACCGATCACCACCCCGTAGAACGGGGCATCGGCTTTGATCCGATCACACTCGGCCGTCAGGCGCTCGATCAGTCCGTCGATGTCTGGTGTGCCACTCAGCCGGGACTCCTCGTATCGGCCGCGTTGGGCGTTGCTACGCATGTCCGGAAGTGCCCACCACAGCCGGTGCTGCTCGCCGACCTCGACCGCCGTATCGAACGCGATGCGGGCACGGGTATAGCTGCCCATCCGGTACCGGATCTTGCCGGTCATGTCCTGCCAGCGTGCCGCCGCGTAGGCATGGAACGAAGCCGCGTCCGGGTCCTCTTGCACTGCGCCAAGCAGCGCCGCCGCATCGCTGGCCGATGCCTCGATTAGGCGTAGCGCCGCCCAGTGGTCGTACACCATGTCGCATAGAACGATGTCGCACCAGTACGCTCCCACCCTGCGGGCCAGCGCCCCCCGGTCGCTGCTGCGCACCTGCTCAAAGGCTTTGGCCATACGCAGAATGCCCAGCGCGTATTCGTTCCGCAGTGGCACGTCAAAGTCGACGTCGTAGCGCAATATCAAGTCGTCGACATCGAACTCACCGACGAAATCCTCGATCCGGTCGCTGAATGCGCTCACGTTCACCTCCTCGGCGCGGCAACCGTAGCGGCAGGTCATTTGGTACTAGAAGAGACGAACGTACAGTTCACTCGTACGGTGCGGTCACCGAAGGTGGACGAGTGTGCACTTTCGGCTATCCGATGCGGATCGTTTCTCCGCTAGCGTGGGCGCAGGTCCAGCAAGCAGGAGGACAGAGTGGACGAGAAGACGCGGCGATCGGCCTACGACGATCTGCGGGAGTCATTCCCGCACCTGTTCGCGAACCCGCCGGACGCGGCCTTCGCCATCCTCACCGACCCGGCCGAGATCGCCGAGGCGGAACTGGTCCGGACCGCCGATCTGGCTGAGGCCGGGCTGCCGGCATACATGGCTGAGACCGGCGTGGTCTTCATGGACTCGTTCATGATGGTGCTACGCGACGCGGTCAAGACCCGCGACGGCGCGTACGGAACGTACGGCCGCGTCGTCGCCCCCGGCAACAGCTCCGGTGTCGTCGTGCTGCCCTTGGTCGCCGGTAAGATCGTCCTGGTCAACCACTTCCGTCACAGCACCCGTAGTTGGCACCTAGAACTCCCGCGCGGCTTCGGCACTCCCGGCATTGATGACCCTGCCGACGACGCGCGGCGCGAGCTGCGCGAAGAGATCGGTACGGACGCGGCCACGATCCATGATCTGGGCATCATGTACCCGGACACCGGCGCCACCAGTACCCCCGTACGCCTGTTCTTCGCCGAGGTGACCGGCGCCCCGTTCGCTGCCGACCGAGCGGAAGGCATCGACGACATTCGCATCGTCGACCCTGTCGAGTTGGCCCGGCTTATCGGCAATGCCAGCATCACTGACGGCTTCACCATTGCGGCCTATACCCGGGCCGTCCTGCGCGGTCTCCTGCCAGGGCGGTCCTAGCTGCGCTCGTACGCACGAGCTGGAGCCCCGTATCCGTAGGGCAGTGCTGACCTTCTCCGTTGATCCCGCCTCGCCGGCGAGGTCGGAATCGGCGTCGATGAGTTCGTCAGACAGTGCTTGAGTCTGAGCATCTCGGCCTCCCTAGAGTCGGCCAGCTGGGCAATTAGGTCGGTGCATGGATCACTCCTGGTAGCGCGAGGCCGTAGCTCGAACTCGCTGCGCATGAGAGCCGGCCACCACCGTGCCGACACATACGGCACTATCACCGACGACGACCCACCAAGATCCGCCGCAGTGATACCGCAGCGGATCGTTACCATCGCAGACAGAACAGCCGCCCATAATAGGCACTCTTCGGCAGACGGCCGCCCACCCGAAGATCGGGCTTAAGCGCGACAAGCGCCAGAATCTAGGCCGACATATGAGCTGTTATCGACCTGGCCGCCTGACTCGACCTGGGGCCGGGACAACGTGAATTCGACGAGCTGAACCTGGGTGTCCGTGCTCAGCGAACTTGAGCTGCCTCCTTCCTACCTGAGCTACGCAGGGCAGAGAGGCTCGTGGCGCCCCGCCCCGGTTCTCACTATCGCGAGCCACCGAGTTCAACGGACCGACCGCAGCTCAGACCCACCGAGGACGGAGAGCGAGAGCGGCAAACGGGGAGACCTCTGCCTAAGTGGCGTTTGCTGTCCGCGTGGGCTATCGGGCGTCGGCTACGGTTCCGTAAGGGAGAGTGCCAAATGCAAGGTCGAGCCGATGAGGTTGTAGTCGATGTCGAGGCCGGTGTCGAGAATCGCCTGGATGTCTGCGTGGTCCGTGGCAGAGATTGTCGCGACGATCTGATCGTCGGCGTAGGCCGCAATCGGCGCCGGTTCTGGATCGCCTGCCAAAGGCCGTAGGGTTAGGCGGGCGCGGTCCGGCGGGTCTTGGAGGTCGAGAACGTCGATGGTGACGGCGCCGGTTTCGAGCAGGGTCTTGAGCAGACTTCGACTGCGGAGCCGTGTGTAGTCCAGTAGGTCGAGAACCTCGGAGGCGGAGGCACCGTATCGGTCGCGCCATTCGACGATTCCCATGCCGGCAAGCCAGGTGCGGAGGTCGTCGTGCGTCGGTTCGAGGTCGAGTGGCCGGTCCCGGGCTACTGCGTGTGCGAGCCTGCGTGAACGGATTCCGGAGGTCATGAGTCGTAGGGCGTGCAGAGAATCGACGCCGTAGCGGATGTAGCCGGCGAGTTCGGGGCATAGGCGTACCTCGACATCGGCGTCGAGCAGCTGGTTGTTGACGAGTTCGACGACGGCGCCGACGGTCCAAGCGAGGTAATGCTCGAAGTGTTCGGAGGCGGCGCCGACCATTTGCTCGATGCGATGCGCCGGGTCTGGACATGCGGCGAGATGCGTGTCGGCAAGTTGCGGCAGCGTGTGACCGGAGACCCAGTCGACCAGCAGCTCGACGGGGCTGACCTCGATGTCGTCTCCACGCTGAGTGGTCCGGAAACGCCAGTCCGGCGCTTCGTGTAGATCAAGCAGCTTCTGGAACACGGTCGGTATGCGGTGGATGGTTTCGGCCGGGGCGAGCAGGCTCGCTAGGGTTCCCTGGCGGTTGGCTTCCAGGATCGCGGTGGCAAGGTCGTTTGCGAGCTGGTCGATGGATCGGGCCGAGCCGATCGATGTGCCTGTGCGGGCCCAGCGGCGCCTAGTTGCCGGGTTGGTGGCTAGGTATCGCCGCTGGGTAACTGCGGCAAGTCGGGCGCCAGACTGGCGGGCGACCGGTGACTGTATTGCGGCCAGGGTGATGCCGGCGATGTCGGCCGGGTCGAGTTGTGCAGGGTCGGTGCCGCGGCCTTCCTTTGTCGCCAGGACCAGCCACACGAAGCTGATGAAGTCTCCGGCGGCGTCGAACGTGGTGAAGATGGCGTCCTCGTCTGCGCGTAGCTGCTCCTCGCTGAGGGCGAAGGCTTCCAGCGCCTGCTCGGTGATAAGCGAAGAAGTGACGGCGAGGTCTTCGGGGCTCGGGTTGAGGTCACGGAAGTCTTGGGCGGTCGGCTCGGCGGCGCGGACGAGAACGATCCACCCTTCGGTTTCCTTGCCCGCTCGGCCGGCGCGGCCCATGGCGTTGACTAGGCGGGCGCCGCTCAACCGGCTCTCCTCAGATTGACCGGGAAAGGGCTGGTCGTAGATGACGACCGTCCGGACCGGCAGGTTCACACCGTCGGTCAGCGTGGACGTGCAGGTCAGGTACGGCAGGGTGTCGTCGCGGACCGCTGCCTCAAGTGCCTCGAGGACCTCGACTGGCAGGCCGGCATGGTGGAAGCCGACTCCGTGACGCAGTACGCCGACGAGCGGGTGGGCGTCGCCGAGCTGCTGGCGAACGAAGTCGACCAGTGCGGCCAGCGCTGGCTGTTCGCCGCATTTGTCGGCGATGCCTTCGGCAAGTTGCTGGGCCTGTTTTCGCGTCGTCGCGACGATCAGGACGGATCCAGCGTGGCCCAGCAAAGTGATCATCGCGCTGGCGATCACGTACTTCTTAGTGCTGTGGGTGTTGTCGATCTCCGGTGAAGAATGCCGAGTGGCCGACTTACGCGCGAGAATCCACTCCCGGCCCGGGCGAATAGCGAGTCTGGAGGTGCGGTTCTCAGCTAGCCGGAGCCGGATTAGTCCTGTGAGCGGTGTCAGGTGCCGGTATTTCCATTTCTTGCCGGTTGTGTTCACCACACGAGTCGCGTCCCAGTTGGCGCGTGTGGTGAACGCGGCGTGAAGCCGGCGAGGGCCCCGCCATTGAGATTCGTGCTTGAGGCATCCGCCGGTGGGATCGAGCCACTGGGCGATCTCGCCAGCGTTTCCCATCGCGGCGGAGATGAGGATGATCTGGTGGTCTGTATCGGCCGTGAGGTGATCCAGCAGCGCGATCACTTGTTCAAGGGTGAATCCGCGGCCGGTCTCCTTGAGCAGCTGGGCCTCGTCGAATACGAACAGCGCGAACCGGTCGAGCACGGCGTCGGCGTCGTGGCGCAGCAGGTGAGCCAGCCGTTCCGGGGTCATGACTTCGACGTCGGGGGGCTCTTCCGTTCCGGCCGCGTCGAACAGCGCCCATATACCTGGGAAATCGGGTTGTTCGGCGCCGGTCTCCTTCTGCAGCACCCGCACCCGGCCCGACATCGCCCGGCGGACTTCACGGCCAAGGCTGCGCGTCGGTACGACATAGCAGATGCTGCGGTCCGTGCGAGCCAGGTGCTCGACCGACAACAGTTGCCCGAGCAAGGTCTTGCCGCCGCTGGTGGGTACGGCGAGGACCATGCGGCGCATGCCGGGATCGAACGGTGACTGGTCGCCGGTGAGCAAAGCACGCTGAGGTTCCCAGAGGGTCATTACAGGTGGACTGGCCATGGTGAATGCCTGCCGCACCAGCGGTGACACGCTCGGCGGGATGATGTCGGGGTTCCACAGCGAACCGTCTGCTGCTTCCCCGGACAGCGATAGCAGGTGGTTGGCCACCCAACGGGAGTGAAGGTCTTCGGGGCCGGCTTCGCCGATCGCAGCCGTCCGGAGCCGCTCGGTGCCGCGTTCCAGTCGGTCGGTACGGCCGGTGGCGAGGTAGGCCAGGACGTCCTCGGCGCCGAGCACAACCATGTGGGTGGGGCCGAATACGGTGGTCGTCAGGTCGTCCAGGCCGGAGTCTCGGGCTATCGCGTTAAGCTGCCTGCGCCAGATGGCGAACCAGCGGAACAAGGTCCTTGTCTCGAAGCCCAGGAACGCCAAACCGGCTTCGAGCGAGAGGGTCGCGATGTGATCAACCGCCGGGGTCTCAACGTCGATGTGCTCACGAAGCCGGTTCATGATCGCGGTCGCGTTTGGGTCCCGCCCGCCGCGCCGGTATCCGATGGCGGCAGCGAACCCAAGGGACAGCCGTTCGGTCACGCCCCAGTTGTCCTGGTTCAGGGCGAGATCGAAGATGTGGGCGCTGACCAGGAAGGCTTGCCGCTGGCGGGCAAGGGTGTAGCGCTGGCGCGCTTGATGAATCGAGGCCACTGCGTGCAGGTACCAAGCCGCATCCAGCAGGCTCTGGGCGACCTGCGGTTCGCGTAGGAACAGCTGAACCTCGACATCGGCCATGAGCTGCTGGAGCTCCTCGGCGCTCGGCAGGTTTGTCCGGCCGGCGAGAGCGTCACGAAGGAGCCCAAGATCTAAAGACCGCTCCACACGATCTCCTTTACCCGATCGGCGAAGTCCGCGAAGTCCGGGATCGCGACAACGACACCTTCAGTCTGCGCCGCGTCGGTGAACTGGGGAAACGCCGTCCTGATCGACCCGAAAGCCTGCGGGAGTCGTGGCTCGCGTCCGCTCGAGGTCCCTACTGACACGCCGACTCCAGCCCGGGCGCTGCGGTCGAACCAGAGTTCGACCATGTCCGCATATAACTGCCCAAGCTGTCCGTCGGCCTCGAGCGTTTCTGGCCCGGCGAGCTTGGCCAGGTACTCGGCCCCGCGCTCGCTGAGCTGCTTGCTCGCCCGGTTGATGGTCGTCGACACTGCGCCCTGCTGCTCGTGCTTCTTGATCTCCCAGAGCCGAAAGACCAGAACACCGTCTGAATCTTGATAGATGACCAGACCGTCGCCACCCGGCTCGAGAGGGTCGGCCTTCACTGGATGGGCCTTGACCAGCCGGCGGCCGTCCCGGCAGACGGACCGTTCACGCATGACACGGCTCCACAGCAGTTCGGCGACATGACCCTGAACGTGGTGCTCGTTGACGGGGGCGCCTGGCGAGCCGAACGCGATACCTGCATAGGTTTTGACGGCCTTCTCCCGGGTGCCAGTGTGCGGTGCCCCGCCGTTGCGACGCGCCCGCCACCAATCCAGCACCTCGGCTTTTCCGCATGCGATGACCATGGCGTCATCGGCAAGGAGCTGTGCCGCCTCCTCACGCACACCTCCCGTGAGCAGCAGGCCGCCGATCACGTACTCGACCGGGGACCCCGCAGGACTCTGCTGGAGCGCCAGCAGAGGAGAAAGATCATGCGGGAGCGTCACGGCCGCACGCCCTCGGGTTCCACACTGAACTCCACGTCTCCATTATCGGACGACGTGCAACGTGTAGGCATTGTTACGTTGGGAGCTGGGGCTGGTCTCCGGTTAGGGCTAGGTGGTCGTCAAGGTTCTTGCGAAGGGTTCGTACATCTCAGGGTTGTCCTCCAGCGCCCGGGCGGCGTCTTATGCCTTGCGCAGGATCTGCGCGGCGGCGGCGTGACCGTCGATCCTGCTGGTCACCACGGCGAGATTGTTCAGACCGATCGCGACGTCTGGGTGAACTGGGCCGTACGACGTTTCGGAGATCGACAGGGCCTCCCGGATGAGGTCGCGTGCCTGCTCGAGGTGCCTTGCTATTGGAGGACCTCGGCGAGGGCGTGCATCCGCATGGCGAGGTCGGGATTGTCGATGCCGAGGCCTTCTTCGGCGGCCTCCAGCGACCGTCGGAGAAGAGGCTCGGGCCTCGTGGGGTAGGTCGAGGTCGATCAGGATTTTGGTGAGATCGTCCAGAGCCGCGATCGTGGCGGGGTGGTCGGGTCCGAAGATCCCCTCAACGATGGCCGCCGCCCTGGCTTGGTGGGGACGGGCCTGACCCGGCCAGTCGATCCGGCTCATGAGCTGTGCAAGGTTGATGTAGCTTCTGGCCACGCGCAGGTACTCGCCCCCGAAATAGGCGACGTTCGCGTTGAGGGCTGCGACAACTGTGCTCGTCAACATGCGACGGGAACTACCGGAGGACACGATGACGGAGCTTGTGGCACTTCCACTCCCAGGCGCCCAAACTGCCGCTGTTTGGGTCGCCACGGCTACCTGGCGATCACCGCGGCTGCTGTCGTCACCGTCAGTGCCGGCCGCCGCTGTGGCGTATTGACCGTCCTCAAAATTTTCCTGCGCCATGAATCAGGACGCAGGCGACCCTGATGTACTCCTCCGCTGTTGGCTTCAAGGTGTAGCTGCTCGGTCGCGATCAAGTGCCATAGCGTTCAGTCTGATCCTCCCGGCTGAATTGGTTGGGACCGGCCCGTGGAGGGGCGGACCGTAGGCGGCCTAGAGAAGCTTGATCGGAGGTGTCTACGGTTTGTCGTCGTCGACTGGTCGGACGCAGCGGTGTCGGCCCGCTCGTTCCGTCGGCTGTAGTCGAGCAGCGACACGACGGTGGCAAGCTTGCTGTCATCCTCGACGGGAGCGCCTGCGGGACTGGTCTCAGGTGTCCGCGCCGTGATGATGTGGAACAAGTGCGCAGGTACTCGGCTTGATTCGAGTAGTTGCCGTTCGCCGATGCCTTCCTGCTCAAGTAGTTCAACTGCCTTGGGCAGCAGCGATGGCTGTTCGATCACGTTGACTCTGCCGGGTTCGCTGCGTCGCCATCCGCGGGTGGACACCGCGGTCATCGCGTTGCGGTAGGAGACGTCGCTGAGTTTGCCGAGCCATCGCGCGCGGTGTAGGAGTGCTTGCATGCTGACGCCCCAGGTTTCCTTCAGCTGTCCCAGAGTGCGCCACGTGCCGGAGCTCATGCTGGAAGGCAGGAGGTCGCGGATCTCGGCGGCCGGCATGAGAAGTTCGGCGGCGAACCGGTGTGCCTGGTTCTCGACGACGCGGCCCCCGGGTTCTGCGTCACCGTGCATGACGAGGTGGCCGAGCTCGTGGGCGATGTCGAAGCGTTGCCGGTAGTAGTCGCGTTTGACTGGGTTGAGGACCATGACCGGTCGCGCCCGGGCGTTGAAGGAGTAGGCGTCGACGGAGGCGGCTCCGACCGGGCTGAACACGACCAGTACGCCGTGGTGCTCGACCATGCGGATGACGTGTTTCAGCGGGCCGTCCGGCACCTGCCACGCCTGCCTGAGAAGGCGTGCCGCTTGCTCAGGTCCGTCGCCGTCGGCGTCTTCGGCGGCGTCGTCGACGAGCGGCACGTCCGGCTCCGGGAACTCGACATGCCGTTCCAGACCGTCAGCGACGTCAGCGGCGAGCTGCCCGTACGCGAACGCCTGATCCCGGATCAATTGAGTGGTGGAGCGCAGTGACCGGAAGTGCGGCGTGATTCCTGCCGCGGTCAGATCGTGCGAGCCGACGGCGAAGAAGCCTGGTTCGACGGACAGGCTCAGTGACAGTTGAGCGATGGTGGCAGCGGTTGGACGTTTCGCTCCGGTCTCCCAGCTGGTCACCGCGGTGGCGCTCTTCTCGATGCGCGAGGCGAGTTCGTTCTTACGCAAGCCGGCGAGTTGCCGCGCGAGAGTGAGCCGGGTGCCGTCGAAGACCGGTGCGATCTCGGCGGCGCGGTCGAGATGGGTGGGGAACAGGTTCATGGGGTATCACTGGCAATCTTGTTCTGTTGCTGACCCTCGTGCCTTCGCAGGCGGACAGGGGCGTCAGGAACGGAGCTGGTGCCTGTCGGCAGTGGTGCGTCGACCATGCGCCGTGATCCGTCGCTGGGTGGCATGCCGAGCAGGTCCTGTAACCAGTGCCAGGCGGGTCCGCTGTCGGTGTTCAGGCGTGGCCGGCCCAGCATCAGTTCGTGGCGCTGGCTGAGTGGGTCGAGGCTGTTGGCGAGAACGAACGTCGTCAGATCGAGTTCGGTGTCGCCGGTGAACGTGGTGATCCAGTCGTTACCGCCCTCGTCGAGCTCATCGAAGAGGGACGGTGGCGGCGGTTCCGGATTGCGCTGCGTGGCGACTTGCTGCTTCGTTGGGCTTTTACGTGACCAAGGGATCTGATGGAGCTCCCCGTAGTCGCCGGAGACGAGCAGCAGGCGATAGGTAGCGGAGGTCCATCCGGGACTGTTGTTGAGGTCGTTGCGGGTGACGAGGCCCGCGAGGCGCGGCATCGTGTCGATCTCGCGGGGCGACAGTCTCGCGAACAGGTGGTCGAGGTCTGCGGCGTCGTCGCCGGAGGGAACGGCGTAGCGCTCGCAGTGGAAGACCCGGTCTAGCCGGTCACGAAACAGGGTGTAACGCAGCGTTCCGAGCAAGGTGGCATCGTGGCCGTCGTCCTCCGAGTAGTAGTCCAGGGCCCGGGTAACGGCGCTGCTGTAGGCCCACCGTATGCCTTCCAGGATCCCGGCCGTCTCGAGTTCCTCGATCACGTCCTGCTGTTCGCTCACGTCGATCAACTTACACCATTGTCAGATTCTTTAGCGTAAAACTGAACCGTTTTGGCGCGTCTGAGTGCGACACCAAACCGATACATTTACACGCTCCGTTACGTGCGGGTGGAGTGAATGGTTCAATCGCCCTAACTTTTCACTCTTCGTACCCATAGTCCATGATCTACAACACCGCGCCGGTGACGATTCGCACAGACGCACCCCACATAACCGGAGTCTCGGCGGCAGGCTGCGGCTACGGAGGGAAGGGTTCGTTGTTGAGGCCAGCGATGGCCACCTCGATCTGCTCCGCGGTCCAGTTCACGTCGACATCCGGACGTCGCTGTAGCCGGGCATGTGCTGTACCGCTGCCCGTGAGGCGTCATGCTCGCCGGCGGGTGCCAGCACGACGGCCATGCTGGGCAGGAAGCCGAGGTCGCCGAACTTGCGCCACTCGCGTTTCCACCAGAACTCCTTGCGGGCGCCACCCTTGGGGCGGCGCATCGTCTCGATGAACGGCGTCAGTTTGAAGATCGGGAGCTCGGCCAGATCTTCCGGCGACATGCCGGTGTAGAAAGCGCTGTTGATCATGTCCGGGGCGGGGACGATGGGCCACAGCCGGGGATCCTCGGGCAGGTAGTGCCGGCCGGCGTGCTTGACTGGTTTCAAGCCCTTGGAGCGGGCGAAGGTGCGGGTGAACGCGATGCCGTGCGGGGCGAAGTCTATGGTCCGGCTCTTGATGTCCCGCACATCAGCCGGACGAATCGCAGCGGGGTCTCGGTGTGGCAGGCCGCCTTCCGCGACGCCTTCAGCTGGGTACGGTGATGCTTCTCCGCGAGATCTCGGGACGGCTTCGTGCCGAAGTAGCTCGGGTCCTCGACTGCCGTGTTGGTCAAGATTGAGTCGAGGTTGCTGCGGGGGCTGTCGCCACGGTGAGGTGGACGACGAACGTGGACAGGCCTCCCCGCTCCCGCAGGACCTCTTCGATACTCACCATGGCCACCATGTTCCCGGTCCTCACTCGGCCCGTGCGACCATTCGGTCCTTTTGCCCGGCCCGGGGGTCGGGCATGGTCGTGGATCGCCGCCGAGTGGGCCCGACCCTCTCTAAAGTGGTGAAGCCCCGGGTTGAGATCGCCTTCTCGCACGAGAGCGAGCGCCGAGCGGGGCTCGGTGGGCCGGCCGGGACGGGTAGCCGTGAGCCCCCTGCCGGCCGACTGGTACAGATGGTGATCTGGGTTACTTTGAGTCGAGGACACGCCGCTGTGGTTCAGTTTCGCGCACGAAACTCTTCTATCGGTGTATCTTCTTCGCGTGAGCGAACAGCAGGATGCCATCGAAGACCTCTCCGAAGTCAACGCCCTCACCGCCTACCGCTGGGCGTATGGCTCCGCGGTGGCCAAGGCGCTGGAGGACTACTCGGAGGAGGACGGACACGACGCCGCCTTCTTCGGAGTGTCGCGTTACACCCTCTTCCGGGACAGGATCGACCGGGTCTTCCACTGCGGGCGCTTCGCCGTCCCCTCCGGAGACACCGACGCCGACCTCGACCAGCTGCTCGCCGGGCTGTCCGAGAACGACATCACGCTGATGCCCCGCATCCCCGCCGGCGTCGCGATCCGTAACGACCTCAATGGCAGCCCGGGGTGGGTCATCGGCCAGTACCGGATCCTGCTCATATCGGCCCCCTACGGCAAGACCAAGAAGATCCTCTGGTCCGCGAAGAGCAAGACCAAGCAGCGCGTCGCGAATCAGCGTAACCCCCAGCCGGAGCAGCCCATGCTCTTCGAGGCCCTCCCGGAGGGCACCGACATCGACATGTCAGCCGTGCAGGCCACCGACACCGAGCTGGACCTCACCACGTTCGTGATCGTGCACACGGCCGACTCGCTCACCGGCCGCACCGAGCTGGCCCTCGGCCGCCCGCGCCTGAACTCCGGCGGCGGCCCGTCCTGGTGGTGGCTGCAGGACCTCGACGGCTTCCGGCCCATGGGCAGCGGCAACCGGGTGGTCAACACCCCGATGCCGACCGGACCCAACACCGTCCCGGACGCCCCGGTGCGGGTTCGCCGAGAAGCAGGCGAAGCGGGGGGCGCCAGCAGCCGCGCCAGCTGAGACGTTAGCCCAGCGGCCCTGCCGTGCTCCCAGACTAGGAAACCACGGCAGCGGCCGCTCCCCGGGGGCGGCCACTTCATCTGGCGCAGACGAGCGTTTCGTGACCCGCGTCGGATTTATGCTGCCCAGCAAGGCGCCAGAACACGCCCTCGTCCGGTGGTGCATAGGGCGAAGGCGACGCGCCTCGGGAAGTGAATCTGATTTCCGACGTTCATGTCCGGCTCGCTGCGATCATGAACTCTGGTTGCCGCAGGAGCCAGCCATGTTCGTTTCCACCATCGTGATCAAGAATTACCGGTCGTGCCGCCAGGTCAGCGTTCGCCTGCGGCCCGAGGTAACCGTTCTCGCCGGCGAGAACAACGCGGGTAAGACCACGGTGATCGATGGCCTACGTCAACTCACCGATGCCCTTGACGGGAGACGGGGCCTGACGCTGACCGACGGTGACGTGTTCAACAGCGCCGGGTCGGACGACCAGGTGAGCCTTCGGACGGTGCTCGAGGACATCCACCCGGATCACGCCGGAACCTACCAAGCCGCATTCCTCTCCGGCACCGCCGACGATGGGAAACGCTCTGCTGCCTGGGCGCTGACCTACACACGCCCACCGCTTGGACGCCGCCGGGGCATCACGACGTGGCAGGTCGGCGAGGACAAGGAGTTCCCGAGCGAGCCCGTTGCGCGTACAGCGATCCGGCACGTTCACCTTCCCGCGCTGCGTGACGCGGTCCGGGATCTCGGAGCCGCGGGCGGGGCCCGGATCCGGGTCATGCTGGAGGCTCTGCTCGGCGGCCAAGAGCGAGTCGACGCGTTCGTCGAGCGTGCCGGTGGCCATTTCGCCGCCCTGGCCCAGGACGAGGCGATCCGGGCCGTCGGGTCTGCGGTCAGCGGGCCGCTCGGGGCGATCACCTCTGGAGCGCACCGCCAGCACGCCGGCCTGACGGTGACCGACGCCAGCCTGGCCTCGATCTCCCGGGCACTACGCATGCTGCTCGGTGACGCGGAACTGCCGCTGGCAGCGCCGATCGACAACTCCGGCCTGGGCTACGCGAACGCGCTCTACATCGCCACCGTGCTGGCCGAGCTCGAGACCGCACGCGAGTCGGATCTAACCCTGCTGCTGATCGAAGAACCGGAAGCCCATCTGCACCCGCAGTTGCAGACCCTGCTGCTGCGCTACCTGAAGCGCCGGGCGAAGGCCTCCCGCGAGCGCGCGATCACCGAACCGTCTGAGCCCGCCGGACACATCCAAGTCGTGCTGACGACGCATTCACCGGTGTTGTCGGCGGCCGTCAGCGTCGAGGACCTCGTGGTGATGACCCGCGGCCCGCTCGCGGAGGGCACCGGCTGGCAGGCCCGGGCCGTGGCGGTCGCCGACCTCGGGCTCAAGAAGAAGCAAATCAAGCAGCTCGACCGGTTCCTGGACGTCACCAAGAACGCGATGCTCTACGCCGCACGGATCATCCTTGTCGAGGGGCTGTCGGAGGCCTTGCTGCTCCCGGCCCTCGGCGACCTGGTACTGGCCGCACCGGACGGTGCTGACCAATCCCAACTTCAGGCCGCTCAGGAGGCCATGGATCGGTTCCACGGCGCGACGATGGTCCTCGCCGATGGGGTGGGTTTCGGCGCCTATTTGAAGGTGCTGCTGACCGCCGTCGACGGCGCCCGAATCGGACAGCGGATCGCGGTGATCACCGACTCGGACAAAGCGACCGGCACCGAGGAACCGTCACGGGTAACCGACGCGCGGGCCGAAGCCGAACAGCTCGGGGCCGGACCAGAAGTCATCGACTGGTTCGTCGCACCGCACACCCTCGAGCCGACCCTCATGTGCTCAGAGAACGAAGAACTGCTCCACCAGGCATTCCTGGAATGTGCACCCAAGTCGGAACACCGGTGGACATCAATCGCGGCTGCCCCCGTCAGTGAGCGTCCCGCGATGTTCCGGCTGCTGTTCATCTCCAGCCAGGACGATCCGGCGGCCAAAGGCACGGCCATCTCCAAGCCCGAGTTCGCCCACGCTTTGGCCGACCTGCTGATCCCGGGATGCGGCTTCCGCGTGCCGCAAAATCTCGCCGACGGCATCCGCTATATCGCCGGTGTACCCCAGCCGCTCGGGACGGCCGCCGCCCGATGAACGCCGTATTCGAGCAGGCCGTCGCGGCGCAGGAACGGGCGATCGCCGCGAAGGCGCCGCTGTTCGTCCGAGCCTGCCCCGGCGCCGGGAAGACCCACGTAATCGTCTCCCGACACCTACGCGGACCGTCGGTCACGCTGCGTCACGGTAGGGCGCTGTTGTCGTTCACCCGGGCCGCCGCGACGCAGATGCGCCGCCGCTGCCACCGCGACGCCCGACCCGAAGCGACCGCTTTCCCCCACTACATCGGCACGCTGGACGCCTTCATCTGGGACGCCCTGGTGACACCGCACCTTCCGGCGAACCGGCCGCTGCAACTGCTCGACAGCTGGGAACGAGTCCAAGCCGAGGTGAACCTCGACCGCCCCATTCCCTTGAGCGGATTTACCTTCGCAAGAGATCCGAAAACCGGCCAGGAGTCCATCCGGCGGGACCTGCTCTCACACGAGCACACCTTGTTGATCAACAGCAGCAGATACGGGTGGGACAGGTGGGTGAGCGCGGCCATGGAGACCCGGAAGGCCCAGTTCCAGGCCGGGTACGTCACCGGGCACGAGAGCAGGCTGCTTGCATTGAGGTATCTCTCCGCCGGAGAACACGTCACCGGCCCGTTGCGTTCACGGTTCGCCGAGATCGTCGTCGACGAGGCCCAGGACTGCTCGGTGACCGACGTGGAGATCATGACGGCTCTGCACCGCCTCGGAATCCCGCTTGTCGTCGTCGCCGACCCGGACCAGATGATCTACAGCTGGCGCGATGCCGAGCTGCGCACACTTCGGGACCTCGCCGTCGAACTCGGACAGACCGTCGAGCTCAACGGAAACTGGCGCAGCTCGCGGACGATCTGCCAGGCCGCCGCGACCCTGCGCTCCGGTGCCCGCCCGCCGGACTCCGCGGTCCGGCCGCCACAGGTGGAGCCCCCACTGATCCTCCTGCCGACCCAGTTTCCGAAAAGCGGCGCCGCAACGCACGCATCGACCGGGCGGCCGATTGTCGAAGCGTTCCTCGACCACGCTCAAGTCCACGGCATCCAGCCGGCCGACTGCTTAATCACCGCGCACAGCCGGTCCTACCTGCCGGCCAAGAACCGGCGCCCTTCGGGGAACAACGCCACCATGCTCGCCCACGCCTGGCACGTCATCCGGTCCGGCACCGCCGACCAAGCCCTCGTCGACGATGCCTGCCGGATCGCAGCCAGAATGCTGCTGCGCTATTGGTATCCCGACGCTCCTGTAAACGGAAGCGTCGAAGCACGGTGTACCGCCGCCGGCGTCGAGTTTGCCGGCATCGTCCGGCGCGCCTACGGCTTCGTGTATAGGCTGCCCGAGCCGCACACGAGTTGGATCACCGACGTAAACACCGCGCTCAAGAGCGCCTCACGGCCCCCTGGCGCGAACCCTCGTGGCCGCACTGGACAACTGGGCGGTAAACCACCGAAGCCGCGCACCGCGACGGCGACGGCACCCTTTCGCTCCGACAACATCCACCAGGTCAAAGGCGACGAACACCCGGCTGTTCTGCTGCTCGCTCCGGACAACGACGTGAGCAGCCGCTGGATCAGCGGCGATCCCGGCGCCGACGAGTCGCTACGTGGCTGGTACGTCGCAGTCACCCGGGCACAACGCCTGATCGCAATCGGGGTCCGAACGGATCAGGTCGAACCGCTCACTGCGTACTTGACTGCACGGCGGGTAACGAATCTGGTCGGCTAACGCATGAACTTTTTCTTCACGGTTGCTGCCCCATCAGCGAGCGTCCTGTGGAGCCTGGGGCGGCGTAATCGACGTCGGTTCTGGCTACTAGCCCGACGGCGTCCCGGGCACCGATACGCTCCGGCATCGTCGCGTGGAGGTCTCGGTGACCGGAACAACCGAGAGTCGAAACGTCACGGAGGATCATTTTCCGGCATTAACGACGCCGGAGCGCATCAATGACGGACTCGGTTAGCGCTGGACGGACGAGCACCCCCGGAGCCGCACGTCTTGAATGCGGCGCACCAATGGTGCTGCATTTCTGCAGTTCAGGGGCCATGTCATCCCTAATTTAACTGCGCTCAGGCTGGCCAATTCTGCAGCCTTTTAATCCTTAGGTTCGGGGTTCGAGTCCCCGGCGGCCCACCAAGCACCTGGCCGGCACGCGATCAAGCCGTGTCGGCCTGTTAAGCCCCTGTCCACCCGTACGCCAAGGTGGTCGGGGATTGTCGGCGATATGCGCCGTACCGCAGGCATCGTTGCCCTTGTTGCTCTTTCCACCGTTGTCGCTGCGCCGGCTCAGGCCGGTGGGAGTGGTCCGGACAAAGAGATCACCGCGACCGTGGAGACTCCGGCGCTGTTTGACGATGCGGCCGGCGGGGACGCGGACGCCGACGATCCGGCTATCTGGGTCAACCGGGCGGACAAGGCGAAGAGTCGCGTGATCGGGACGGCCAAGAACGGTGGGCTGCGGGTCTACGACCTGACCGGTCGGGAGGTGCAGTCGATCGCGCCGCCGGCGGACGGGCGGTTCAACAACGTCGACCTGGTGACCGGGTTCCGGCTCGGTGGTCGTCTCGTCGACCTGGCCGTTGTCACCGATCGGGGGCTCGACCAGCTGCGGGTCTACCGGATCGAACCGACCGGGCGGCTCACCGACGTCACGGCCGCGGGAGCGCCGCTGCTGTTCAGCAAGGACCAGGACGAGGTGGCCACCCAGGCGACCGGATATGGGCTGGCCACCTACGGGCGGTATGCGGTGGTCAGCCGGCGGCACTCCACCCGGCTCGGGATGTTCCGGCTCGAGGAGCGCGGTGGCCGGGTCACCTATCGCAACACCGACCTGCTGGATCTGCCGCGGGAGTTCCGGCTGCCCAACGGCGAGACCTGGTCGCCGTGTGCGGAGCCGGGTGAGGACCCGCAGATCGAGGGCATGGTCGTCGACGCCGCGGCCGGAGTGCTCTATGCGGCGCAAGAGGACGTGGCGCTCTGGCGGATCCGGCTCGACTCGGATCACTTCGCCGGGGTGCCGCGGGTCGTCGAGCACGTCGCGGAGTACGGGGTGCCGGGCGTCTTCGACTCGGTGAGTGAGGAGTGCGTGCTCGGGGACGATCCTGGGTTCGGTGGACGGATCCGGGCCGATGTCGAAGGCGCGACCATCTACGCGACCGGGGAGCGGGACGGCTACCTGATCGTCTCCAGCCAGGGGGACAGCCGGTTCTACGTCTACGACCGGCGCACCAACCGGGCGGTCGGCAGTTTCCGGGTGGTCGACGGGAAGCGGGCCGACGGCGTACAGCACTCGGATGGTGCGGCCGCCACCTCGGTGCCGCTGCCCGGTTATCCGCAGGGTCTGCTCGTCCTGCACGATGGCGAGAACACTCCGGACGACGGCCGGGTGAGCACCGACTTCAAATATGTCGACTGGCGCGCTCTGAGTCTTTCCCCTCGTGGCGCATGAAGGATCGACCTTAACCGTCGTCCCGCATAAGCTTTCCGCCTGGCAAACGTGGGGGCGACGGAAGGCTGACGAATGCCGAACTTCTCGGTCGACGTCCGGACGGACGCCGACGGGAGTCTCGTGGTCACGCCGCGGGAGGTGCTGGACACCGAGTGTGCGGTGCAGTTCCGTCAGGTGCTGGTGCACGCGGTCCGCAAGCTGCGTCCACTCCGGCTGATCGTCGAACTGTCCGAGGTGTCCGCGGTGGACCCGATCAATCTGGGCACCCTGGCCGCGCTCTGCGACCTGGCCGACGACCATCGCGTGGTCGTCTTCCTGCAGAACGCGTCAGCCGAGCTCGCCGGCGACCTGCGCGCGGCCGGTGTCCCCGCCCAGCGTCTCCGCCGGCCCGACAAGATCACTGCCTGACGTAGAACGGACGTCGTGGGCGGCCAGGAACCCGGCCGCCGAGGCCGGCCAGGGGAACTTCTCGGCCTGGGCCCGGGCCGCTCGGCGCCGCTCATCCGTCGGGCGGGACAGCAGCTCGAGGATCGCCGAGACGTATGCCGGGCCTTCCCCGCCGGCGGCTACGCCCGCCGCGCCGATCACCTCGGGCAGCGCGCTCGACGAACTCACCACCACCGGGGTGCCGCTCGCGAGCGTCTCCAGCGCGGACAGTCCGAACGTCTCGATCGGGCCGGGGGCGATCGCCACGTCGGCCGACGCCTGCAACGCCGCCACCTTCAGCGGGTCGGTGATGTGCCCGAGGAAGCGCACCGGCAGGCCCCGGGCCGCGGCCTCCTCCTGCAGGGCATTGCGGAGCGGTCCGGCTCCGGCGACCACGAGCACCGCGCGTACACCCTGAAGTCGCAAGCCCTCCAGGGCCGCAAGTGAACGTCGGGGTTTCTTCTCCGGCGAAAGCCGGCCGCAGTGCAGGAGCAGCACGTCGTCGGGGCCGGCCCAGCGGGACCGCATGGCCGGATCGGCGCGGTCGGGGGTGAAGCGTTCGAGATCGACGCCGAGCGGCACCTGCATGACGTTGCGCGCGCCGATCCGCTCGAACTCGCGGGCCGCCCACCGCGTCGTGCAGACGATCCGATCGTGGTCGGCGGCGGTGCGGCCGTTCAGCACGTCGGCGATCCGCCGGCCGGACGCCGGGCCGAACAGCCGCAGCAGACCGTCGAGGCTCTCGTGCGACACCATCATCGACGGCACGTCGTGCCGCCGCGCCCACCGGCCCAGCCAGCGCAGCGTGGTCCGGTCGGAGATCTCCAGCCGGTCGGGGCGCAGCGTGCGCAGCGTCGCGGAGAGCCGGCGCCGGTCCAGCAGCACCCGGTAGCCGCCGACGCCGGGCACCTGCGGGCCGGGCAGCGTGATCACCCGGCCCTGCTCGGTCTGGTCGTCGGCGGCCTTCGCACCCGGGATGACCAGCACGGACTCGTGCCCGGCGGCCTGGTAGCCGGCGCCGAGATGGCGCAGTGCCGTCTTCAGCCCGCCCGAGCGGGGTGCGACGAAGTTGGCCACCCGCACGATCCTCACGCGGCGACCGCCCGGCGCTCGAGGATCCCGGCCGCGCACACGTCCTCGTAGTGCCCGATCAGCTCGTCACCCACCGCGGCCCAGCTCCGTCCCTCGATCGCCTGGCGTCCGGCGGCGCCGAACGTGGCTCGCTTCAACGGATCGGTGGCCAGCTCGGCGACCGCCGCGGTGAAGCCGTCCGACTCGAAGGGTCGCACCAGATATCCGGTGCGTCCATGCTGCACGAGATCGACCGGGCCGCCCGCGTTGGGCGCCACCACCGGGAGGCCGCTGGCCATCGCCTCCTGCACGGCCTGACCGAACGTCTCGTACGGCCCGGTGTGCGCGAAGATGTCGAAGCTCGCGTAGATGCGCGCCAGCTGGAGCCCACGCCGTACGCCGAGGAACTTCGCCTGTGGCAGTGCTTTTCGCAGGGCCGGGCCGGCCGGGCCGTCGCCGACGACCACCAGGCGCACGCCGGGCAGCCGGCTCACGTCGGCGAGCAGGTCGATCTGCTTCTCGACGGCGAGCCGGCCGACGAAACCGACCACGATCTCGCCGTTCGGGGACAGCACCCGGCGCATGCCGGGCGTCCGGCGGCCGGGATGGAACTGCACGTCGTCGACACCGCGCCGCCACAGGTGGATGCGCTCCACCCCGTGCGCGCCCAGGGCCGCGCCGGATTCGCTCGACGGCACCAGGGTCCGGTTCGCCGCGTTGTGCACGGTCCGGATCCACCGCCAGGCCGCGCCCTCGGTCATGCCGACCTTGTAGGCGCGCGCGTAGGCGGCCACATCGGTCTGATAGACCGCGACGGTCGGCAGTTTCAGCGACCGGGCGGCCGCCATCCCCCACGCACCCAGCACGAACGGGCTGGCCAGGTGCACCACATCGGTGCCATGCGCACGCATGGCACCGGTCATCGTCGGCGTGGGCAACCCGAGCCGGATCTGGGGGTAGCCCGGCATGGGCAGCGACGCGATCCGAACCACCGGGTAGGGCACATCGACCCGCACATCTCGCAGGGCAGGCGGCGGCTGCGGGGCGACGACCATCGGCTGGTGCCCCCGGCGCAGCAGATGTTCGGCCGCCCGCACCACCGAGTGCGCGACTCCGTTGACATCCGGCAGGAAAGACTCCGTGACCAGAGCGACTCGCATGCAGTCACGATGATCGGCGCCGATGTCCGGCACACCCCACTGGTCGTAGCCGATTCCCCAACAAAACCCAACGTCTAGACGTTGGGAGCGGCCGCCGAGATCTTCGCCAGCCGTTCGGGGGTGGGCCAGTGCACGTCGTGGGCCCAGCCGAACCGCTCGAAGATCCAGATCGTCCGGGCCGACACGTCGATCTCACCCCGCCGCTCAGGCGCCGGGCAGCCCGGAAGCGAACTCCCGGAAGCGCTCGACGGCGCGGTCGGACATTGCCCGGCCGTGGCCGAAGACCGCGTACTCGAAGTGGTAGGTGGCCAGCTTGGCCGCGCTGCGGTCCTGCTCGGCCGGGTCGTTGGCGGCCGCCTTGGGGCCGGCCGCCACCTTGCCGTCCTTGCCGCCGGCGGCCGTGTCGCCGGTGAAGAGCACGCCGCCGGCCCGGTCGAGAAGGTAGGAGACGTGGCCGCGGGTGTGGCCGGGGGTGTGCACGGCGGTGAAACCCGGGATCGGCTCGGACTCCTCCTTCGTGATCAGCTGGTCGATCTTCGAGGGCTCGGCGGTCATCACCCGGTTGATCAGGCGGGGCAGGAGTCCCTTGGGGTCGGCCCGGGCCTCGCCGGTGATGACCTGGGCGTCGGCCGCGTGCGCGAAGACCCGGGCGCCGGACCGCTGCCGCAGGTCGGCCACGTTGCCGACGTGGTCGAAGTGGTTGTGGGTGAGCAGGATCGTGCGCACGTCGCCGATCTGCCGGCGGATCCCCTGCAGGGCGCGCTCGATCTGCTTGGAGCGCCGGGGCAGGCCGGTGTCGACCAGGACGACGCCGTCGTCGGTCACCACCAGATGCACGTTGACAAACCCGAGGCCGAGCTCGAACACACCGTCGACGATCTCTTGCACGCGTCCCATTCTGCCGCGCCGGGCGGGGGCGGGCGCGGGCGGCCGGGGGATTTATTGACGTCTATTTTTAACCGGCATAGCCTGAGCGCGGAACCGTGGCACGTCGCATATCGAGGGCATTAGCAGGCGAGGGCTTCCCCGTCTGCCGTTCCCCCATGAGCGGCGTGCACCTCCCCCGGCTCGCCCGGCCCGCCGCTCTCATCCCTCAAGAAGTGAGGAAACAAGATGAGACGTCGCTTGGTATGGGCCTTGGCCTGCCTGCTGACCGCCTTCGCGGTGGTGGGCGCGTTGAAGCCCGCCTACGCGGCCGCCGGATGCCGGGTCGACTACACCGTCCCCAACCAGTGGTCGGGTGGATTCCAGGGGTCGGTCACCGTGACCAACCTCGGTGACCCGCTGACCGCCTGGACGCTGGGCTTCACCTTCCCGACCACCACCCAGAAGGTCACCCAGGGCTGGAACGCCACCTGGACGCAATCCGGCAGCGTGGTCACCGCGACCAACGCCGGCTGGAACGGGGCGGTGGCCACCGGGGGATCGGTGAACGTCGGGTTCACCGGCACGTTCACCAGCTCGAACCCGGCGCCGGCCACGTTCACGCTCAATGGGACCGCGTGTACCGGCGTGGCGCCGACTACGGCGCCCACGACCGCTCCTACCACTACTCCGGCCACCACTGCGCCGACCACGGCACCCACCGGTGACCCCTGGAACCCGCCGTCGTCGCTGGTGGCGCCCCTGGCGGCGGTCTGGTCGCACGAGGAGTCGACCTACAGCAACCTGTACGGGTTCAAGAACTACGGCTGGGACCAACTGTTCGCCGGTGGCGGCGCGATCAACTACTGCGTGCGGTGGGACTCGACCGCGCACGTCACCGCGGCCCAGCGCGACGCCGTGGCGGCCACGCTGCAACGGCAGTACCAGAAGTGGATGGACCAGATGCTCGACAACGGGTCGGGCTGGAACAACTGGCCGTACAAGCAGGTGCCGGTCAAGGTCGTCGGGTGGGCGGTGCGCGACCGGGCCCAGCTCGAATGGACGGACACGTCGGTTGACATCTACGTGAACAACATCCGCGAGGACGCACCGCAGTGCGGTGAGCCGTGCGGCCGCTTCTTCCACCAGGACGGCAACTACTCCGGCTGCCCGGGCGGGGCCACCCACCACTACGACCACTCGCTCTGGCTCACCGCCGGGTTCAGCGGCGGCGCCGGTGGCGACTGGGGTCAGCGGATCGGCTCCGAGTACTACATGAGCAACCTGAGTGCCGAGAACGTCCACATCCTGCTGCACGAGATGGGACACACGTACGGCCTCGACGACTTCTACGACTGGGACCCGACCCCCGGGCAGGGCTTCATCATGAAGGCGGGCAGCGCCACCCAGATCACCGACTTCGACAAGTGGATGCTGCGCGACTGGTGGCGACACCTGAAGAGCCGCTACGGCCGATAGTCGGACAGGCCGCGCTGTGTGGGCAGCGCGGCCGACACGCAGGGGTTAGCCGGATCGGCCAGACCGCACCCCCATCGGAGGGGTAATCGCTGAACGGCCTGGCCGGTCGCAGCGCGCGCGGCGTGCCGGACGATCACTGTGTGAACAGCGTGAAAAATGCCGATCGGGCCGGTAGACCGGGTGCCCGCGCACTGACACGCTTAGCGATGTGTATGACTACGACCTGTTGGTCTTGGGCTCCGGGCCCAGTGGGCAGAAGGCCGCGATCGCTGCGTCGAAGTTGGGTCGCCGCGTCGGCATAGTGGATCGCCGCGACATGATCGGCGGCGTCTGCATCAACACCGGGACGGTGCCGTCGAAGACGCTGCGGGAGGCCGTTCTCTACCTGACCGGCCTGAGCCAGCGCGACCTCTACGGGTCCAGCTACCGGGTCAAGGACGAGATCACGGTCAGCGACCTTGCCGCCCGCACCCAGCACGTGATCAGCCGGCAGGCCGACGTCATCCGCAACCAGCTCGCCCGCAACCACATCGTGATGCTGACCGGCACCGCCCGGTTCGCCGACGCGCACTCGATATGGGTGGACGGCGGCGACGGCCGGGACACGAAGGTCACCGCCGACAAGATCATTATTGCGGCGGGTACGCGTCCGGCCCGCCCCGACAGCGTGGACTTCGACGACAAGACGATCGTCGACTCGGACGGCGTGATCAACCTGGAGGCCGTGCCGCGCAGCATGGTGGTAGTCGGCGCGGGCGTCATCGGCATGGAGTACGCGTCGATGTTCGCCGCCCTCGGCACCAAGGTCACCGTGGTCGAGCGGCGCGAGAAGATGCTCGACTTCTGCGACGACGAGATCATCGAGTCGCTGAAATACCACCTGCGGGACCTGAGCGTGACATTCCGCTTCGGCGAGGAGGTCGCCGCCGTCGAGCGCCACGCGACCGCGGCGCTGTGCATCCTGAAGAGCGGCAAGAAGATCGTCGCCGACACGGTGATGTATTCGGCCGGCCGGCAGGGCCAGACCGACCAGCTCAACCTCGAGGCGGCCGGGCTGGCCGCCGACCGGCGTGGCCGGATCGAGGTCGACAGCAACTACCGCACCTCGGTGGACAACATCTACGCGGTCGGTGACGTCATCGGCTTCCCGGCGCTCGCCTCGACCTCGATGGAGCAGGGCCGGCTGGCCGCGCATCACGCCTGCGGCGAACCGGCCCGCGAGATGCACGTGCTCCAGCCGATCGGCATCTACACGATCCCCGAGATCAGCTTCGTCGGTAAGACCGAGGACGAGCTGACCGACTCGGCGACGCCGTTCGAGGTGGGCATCGCCCGCTACCGCGAGCTGGCCCGCGGCCAGATCGTCGGCGACTCCTACGGCATGCTCAAGCTGCTGGTCGCCCCCGAGGACGGCAAGCTGCTCGGCGTGCATGTCTTCGGCACCGGCGCCACCGAGATCGTGCACATCGGGCAGGCGGTGATCGGCTGCGGCGGCACCGTCGACTACCTGGTCGACGCGGTCTTCAACTACCCGACGCTGTCCGAGGCCTACAAGGTGGCCGCCCTCGACGCCTCCAACAAGATCCGGAACATCACCCGGATCGACGGCTGACTAGCTTTTGTAGACCCAGACCTTCGTCTTCAGCGGGATCTTGTCGGTCGCCCAGATCCAGTTCATGGCTGCGTTCGAGAGCCGGGCGCAGCCGTGCGAGGCGGCGTAGGGCGGGATGCTCGGCGAGCCGTGCACGGCGATGCCGCCGTTGAAGTACTTCGGGCGCCACAGGTCGCCGAGCGGGCCGTGCCGGGTGCCGTCGATCTGCCGGCCGACCTTGAAGTGGCCGGTCGGGGTGTCGGCGAGGTAGGTCTGACCTTCGTACTCGTAATTCTGGTTCGAACCGGTCGAGGTGTTGAGGGTGGTCACCACCTGGCCGTCCTTGACCAGCATGAGCAGCTGCTTCGTCAGGTTGATCTCGACCAGGTAGCCGCTGCCGGCCGTCGACTTCGCGGTCGGGCGCACCCCGTCGTCGAGGGCCTTCTGGGTCTTCGGGCCGACCGTGCCGTCGCGGCCGATGCCCGCCGCCTTCTGCAGGGCGAACACCGCCTGCTGGGTGGTGCCGCCGAACTTGCCGTCGGTCTTGTTGATCCAGTAACCGAGCGAGACGAGCCGCTGCTGCACGGCGAGCACGTCGGCGCCCTTGTTGCCGAGCTTCAGCTTCTTCACCGGGGCCGGCGTGGTCGCTGTCGGCGTGGGGGTCGCGTTGGGCGACTCGCTCACGCTGGGTGACGGAGAAACTGACGCAGAGCTGGGTACGGTCGGAGCTTGCGCACCGGTTTCGCCGGAATCGCCGGAATCGCAACCCGTGGCGAGCGCGAGTGTCGCGGAGAGCGCGACCACGGCCGTCAGAGCCTTGCGCATCATGTGTTCCTCCCGTCCCTCAGAGGATCATTGCCGAAAATGGTTCACAATGACCAGCAGAAGGCGCATTCGCATCTCAGCTGTGACGCGTGTGGTCATGATCACGTGCATGGATCAAAACGAGAGGTGGACGCCGCTATGAAAAAGAGTCAAGTACCCTTCGGCTATGTCATGGATGGCCAGCGCCCGGCACGGCGTACGTGAGGCCCCTGCCGGGCTCGCGCTCGTGCAGGAGCTGCTGAACACCCGCGCGACGATGCATTACGGCGCGGACCTGCTGCTGCTGGCCGATGACGCCCAGCGCTGGCTCACCGAGGCGATCACCACCTGGTCCCGGGTGTCCGGTCTGCCGGCCCCGACTTTGCTCATCTCGTCGAGCGATCTGCGCTCCCTGCGCCGCCTGCGCACCACGTTCGAGCACGTGATCGCCGCCGCCGGCAAAGAAAACCTCGACGGCGCGCTGCCGCCGGCCGACGTGCCGGTGAGCCTGGTGCCGGACGCGGACGGCTGGGTGCGGATGGTCCCCACCGGGCGCGGCACGCGCTGGCTGGCGTCCGCCCTGTGGGCCGAGGCCCTGCTGGCTCAGCAGGCCGGGCTGTGGCCGCGGCTGAAGCTCTGCCACAACGGGGACTGCCGGGCGGCCTTCTTCGACACGTCCCGCAACAACAGCGGGGTCTGGCACGACGTCTCCACCTGTGGAAACACCGCCAACCTGCGGGCCTTCCGGGAGCGGAAGCGGCTGATGGGCGGCAGCGGCGGGCAGTCCCGGCCGCCGGTCGGCGGTCCGCCCAGCTACCGCTGATCCTCGGGCCGGTCGGGCGGGAACTTCGCGCGCCCGGTGGGCGACTATGGGGATATGGCTTGTGAGCGGTGGCGGGAGATGCTGTCTGCGCAGCTGGACGGCGAGGACGATCCGGCCGGGCAGGAGCTGGTGGACGAGCATCTGGCCGGGTGTGCCGGGTGCCGGGAGTGGCTGGACCGGGCGGCCACGGTCAACCGGCTGACGCGGACCGGGGTGGGGGTCGCCCCCGACCTCAGCGCGGCCATTCTCGCCGCGCTGCCGGCACCGGCGCCGGCGCGGCGGCGATTCCGGATCTCACTGCCGGTGGCGCTCTACGTGGCGCTCGCGGTGGTCGGGGCGGTGCAGCTCATCCTCGGGCTCGGGCAGATCGGCGGCGGGGTCACCGGGGCGCACGTGCACGCCGAGGTGGGGGCCACGCCGGGGCATCTCTGGCACGAGTCGGCCGCCTGGAACGTCGCGGTCGGGGCCGGTTACCTCTTCATCGCGCTGCGCCGGAGCCGGCCCTCGGGGCTGGTGCCGATGCTGACCGCGTTCGTCGGGATGCTGCTGCTTCTCTCGGTCAACGACCTCACCGGCGACCGGGTCGACTCGGCCCGGCTGGTCAGCCACGGCTTCGTGATCCTCGGCTATCTGCTGGTGGTGGCGTTGACGCGGATCCCCGGCGGGTTCGCGGCGCCGCCCGGAGCCCGGGTCGACGCCGGCCGCGGGTCGGGGTGGCGGGCCCGCTTCGAGGACGAGGTGGCGGTGCCGGTGCTGCGGCCCGGACTGCGGCTGGTGCCCCGCGGGCCGATGACCGCGGAGCACGACGAGCGGCAGGCTGCCTGAGGCTAGGGCTGGCGCCCTAGAGAGCGGGAGGCCGGACCGAGAGCTCACGCCACTCGTCCGGTCCGGTCAGCAGAGCGCGCACGGTGTCCAGGGCCGCTTCCTCGCTGCCGTACTCGAAGAAGTGGGAGACCCCGTCGGCGCCGCCGGCGCGCTGCTCGACATACCACTGGTCGCCGTTCACCCGCAGGTAGACATCCTTGCGGGCGATCCGCCCCCACTTGCCGTTCCACCAGTGTTTTCGCTGCTCCATCCGGGCACTGTATCGAACATTTGTTCGAACAGCGCCCGGATGGATGATCTATTTCGCAGCGTGTCAGCGAGGTGGCTCCTGGTCACGGCGCTGGAACTCCTCGGCGGCCTGGTGGCGGGCCTCGGAAGCGCCGGAGTTCTGGGCCAGCAGGTCGCGGATCTGGGTGAGCAGGACGATGTCCTCGCTGGGCGCATTCGGCGGCGGCTCCTCGCCGCGGCGACGACGCTCGGCCAGGTAGTTCAGCGGCATGACGACCAGGAAGTACAGCACCGCGGCGGTGATCAGGAAGGTGATGATCGCGTTGATGAAGGTCGCGTAGTCGAAGATGACGCCGTCGCGAGGCTCCCACGCGCCGGCACCGGTGCCGGTGCCACCGCCCAGCAGCTGGATCAGCGGCTTGATGAAGCCGGTGGTGAAGGCGGTCACGACCCCGGTGAAGGCGGCACCGATCACGATGCCGACCGCGAGGTCGACAACGTTGCCGCGCATGATGAAGTCTTTGAAGCCTTGGAAGATTTTGTTCATGAGCGCTCCCGCGTGCCGGAGGTGGGATTCCGGCAGCAGGTTCCCACCACCGGTCGGCGACAAACTACGCCGATCGGGCTGCGGGAAAAAGTCAGTCGAGGGTCGCTTCCTCGGCCGTCACGGCCTCGTCGACGGTCGAGTAGGTGCGGAGCACCTCGACCAGGCCGCTGACCTCGAGGATGCGCAGCACCCCGCGCTGCGGCGCGGCCAGGCGGACGGTGCCGCCGGCGTCGTCGGTGCTGTTCTTCGCGCGCACGAAGACCGAGAGCCCGGTGGAGTCACAGAACGACACCTCGGCCAGGTCGAAGACCAGGCGGGTGCGGCCCTTCTCCAGCAGGTCGCTGATCTGGTCCTGCAACTGTGGGGCGGTAGCCATGTCGAGCTCGCCGGCGACCGACACGACGACCATGTCGGCGCGCTGTTCGGTTTGTACCGTCAGGGACATTCAGGACCTCCAGGTATGGGCAGAACGGTACTCCAGGTGTGGTGTGATCGGCAGGATGGGGCTCGGCGTTTGTGACCTTGCCGTGTTATTTGGCTGACGGCAACGATTGGACCTTGCGGTGGTAAAGTCCGCCCGTTCGCGAACCGAAGTCAGGAGGCAGCGGTGGCGCTGAGTACCGAAGAGGCGAGTCGCTTCGCCGGCCTGCTCCAGGAGAACGAGGACGCCCTGATCGGCGCCTGGACCGACCGGGTGGCCGAGACGCTTCGCGGCCGGCTCAGTCGCGTCGAGCTGCAGCGGCAGACCGCCGACCTCTACAAGGCCTTCCAGCAGGCCCTGGCCGGTGGCGCCGCCGGGATCAACCGGGACGAAGCCGCCGAGCTGCGGGCGCAGCTGAGCGAGCTGTCCGACGGCCGGGCCCGGCAGGGATTCTCGGCCAACGAGACCGCGGTCAGCATCTTCGCCGTCAAGGACGCCGTCCTCAAGGTGATCGGCGACGACACCGCCGCCCTGCTGAGCTTCATCAAGCTCTCGTCCTTCGTCGACGAGGCCGCGCTGTTCACCTTCGAAAACTACACGCGCACCCGCGAGGGGCTGATCGCCGACCAGGCCGAGCAGCTGCTCGAGCTGTCCACCCCGGTGGTGAAGCTGTGGGAGGGCGTGGTCGCCGTCCCGCTGGTCGGCACGCTCGACTCGGCGCGCGCGCAGGTCGTCATGGAGCGGCTGCTGCAGACCCTGGTCGACACCGGCTCGCCGTACGCGATCATCGACATCACCGGCGTGCCCGCGGTCGACACCCAGGTCGCGCAGCACATCCTCAAGACCGTGGTGGCCGCCCGGCTGATGGGCGCCGACTGCATCATCTCCGGCATCCGTCCGCAGATCGCGCAGACGATCGTGGCGCTGGGCATCGAGTTCGGCGATATCGCGACCAAGGCGACGCTGGCCGACGCGCTGCGCTACGTGCTCAACAAGAACGGCGCCCGCAAGCCCAGGGAGCGCTGACGTGGAGCGGGTTCCGGTCCTCAAGATCGGCGACATCCTGCTGGTCTCCATCCAGATCGACATGGAGGACCAGGTCGCCCTGCAGCTGCAGGAGGACCTCGCCGACCGGATCGTGGCCACCGGCTGCCACGGCGTGATCATCGATATCAGTGCGCTGGACATCGTCGACTCGTTCGTCGGCCGCACGCTGGCCACCATCGCCTCGATCTCCCGGGTGCTGGACGCCGAGACCGTGGTGGTCGGCATGCGCCCGGCCGTCGCGATCACGCTGGTCGAGCTGGGCCTGTCGCTGCCCGGCATCCGCACCGCCCTCAACGTCGAGCTCGGCATGGAGCTGCTGGCCCGGCACCGGGCCGAGGAGTTCACCGACCTGGACGAGTTGGGCGACGAGGACGAGGCCGATACGCCCGCGGCCGCCGCGTCGTGAGCGAACCGGGGCAGCGACTCGAGGTTGCCTCGGACCAGGACGTCGTCCGGGTCCGGCAGCTCGTGCGGACGGTCGCCGTCGCGGTGAAGCTGTCCCTCGTCGACCAGACCAAGCTGGTCACCGCCGCGAGCGAGCTCGCCCGCAACACCCTCGTCTACGGCGGCGGCGGGTGGGCCGAGGTCGAGACCGTGGACAACGGGCGACGGAAGGGCATCCGCATCGTTTTCGCCGACGAGGGACCGGGTATTGCCGACCTCGACCTGGCTCTCACCGACGGCTACACGACCGGCGGTGGGCTGGGACTAGGGTTGAGCGGCGCCCGCCGCCTGGTGGACGAGTTCGACATCGTGACCGAGGCCGGTCAAGGCACCACTATCACCATCACCAAGTGGTGCCGATGAGCGGAGGCACGGTGGCGACGCTGCCCGAAGGGCTCCTGGACGGGGGCGTCTGGTTCCGGGTGGAGGAGGCCGCGACTGCCTCCGCCGTTCGCCGCGCCGCCGAACGCCTTGCCGTCCAGGTCGGGCTGCCCGACAACCGCACCGCCGACCTGTCGATCGTGACCGCGGAGGCGGCCGGAAACCTCGTCAAGCACGCTGACCAGGGGACGATGCTGGTCCGCGCGGTCCGCAACGAGCACGAGGCCGGCGTCGAGATCGTGGCGATCGACCACGGGCCCGGGATGGCCGACCTGGTGCGATCGGTCGGCGACGGACATTCGACGGCCGGCACGCTCGGCATCGGGCTCGGTGCGATCGTGCGCCAGTCCTCGTGGAGCGATCTTCACTCCGTACCCGGCAAGGGAACCGTTCTGGTCGCTCAGATCTGGCCCGCCGACCCGCCGCAACCCGCCTGGGCGGCGGGCTTGACCCGTCCGCTCACCGGCGAGCAGGTCAGCGGCGACGCCTTCGCCGTCCGCGATGCGGACGGGCGGCGCCAGGTGCTCATGTGCGACGGGCTGGGGCACGGCGGTCTCGCCGCCGCGGCCGCGCACGAGGCGGTCCACGCGTTCACCGAGACCGCGTCGGCCCCACCCGCGGCCGTGGTCGAGGTGCTGCATCGCCGGCTGAACCACACCCGCGGCGCGGCCCTGGCGGTGGCCGAGCTGGACGCGGACGCCGGCCTGGTCCGGTACGCCGGGCTCGGCAACATCGCCGGCACGGTGATCTCGCCGAGCGGCCGGCGCGGGATGATCTCGCTGCCGGGCATCGCCGGGCACCAGCGCCGTCAGATCCGCCAGTACGACTACCCGATCACCCCGGACGCGATCGTGCTGATGCACAGCGACGGCGTGGTGGATCGGTGGAACGCGACCGACTACCCGGGCCTGCTGTCCCGTTCACCCGCGGTGATCGCGGCGACCGTGCTGCGCGATGCGGGGATCCGACGCGACGACGCCGGTGTAGTGGTGGCACGGCTGCCGTGAGCGACGCCGGCCACGCCCCGGAACCGCTGATGCGCATGCGCCTGCGGGTGGAGCAGGACGTCTTCGTCGTGCGCCAGATGGGCCGGGAGGTGGCCCGGGCGGTTGGCATGGAACAGCAGGACCAGACCCGGCTGGCCACCGCGCTCAGCGAGGTGGGCCGGGTGATGCTCACCTTCGGTCACGGCGCGGATGTGACGTTCGAGGCGGTGCCGAGCGGGGTACCAACGTTGCGGGTAAAGGTGGTGAACTCGCACCCTGGGGATGCCGCCGAAGTCCGCATGCAGCTCGGCCAGGTCGGCCGGCTGGTCGATACGTTGGAGGTCAGCGATGACGAAGCCGGTACGGTGGTCGGGATGGCCCGACGGTTGCCGGCGAGCGTGCCGAGGCTGACCCCGGAACGCATGGACGACATACGCGCCGGGTTGGCCCAGCATGTCCCGGGAACGCCGCTGGATGAGCTGAGTGTGCAGAACCAGCAGCTCATCGCCGCCCTGGACGAGGTGCGGGCGCAACGCGACGACCTGTCCCGGCTCAACGCCGAGCTGGAGGAGACCAACCGCGGGGTGATGGCGCTCTACAACCAGCTCTCCCAGGAGCTGGAGGAGACCAACCGCGGGGTGGTGGCGCTCTACGCCGAGCTGGACGAGAAGTCCGAGCAGCTGCGCACGGTCAGCGAGGCGAAGAGCCGGTTCCTGGCCAACGTGAGCCACGAGCTGCGCGCCCCGGTGACCGCGGTGATCGGACTGGCCCGGCTGCTCGGCGACCCGGCGTCGGAACCGCTCGGCGACGAGCAGCGCCGCCAGGTCGATCTGATCAGCTCGTCCGCCAATGACCTGCTCACCCTGGTCAACGACCTGCTCGACCTGGCCAAGGCGGAGGCCGGCCGGATCGAGCCGGAGTGGTCCGAGGTGGATCTGCGGGCCGTGTTCGGCCAGCTGCGCGGGACCCTGCGGCCGCTCGCCACCCGGCCCGAGGTCGACTTCATGGTCGAGGAACCATCGCCGTTGTCGCTGTCGCTGTACACCGACGAGGTGCTGCTCGCCCGGGTGCTGCGCAACCTGCTGACCAACGCGATCAAGTTCACCGCCGAGGGCGAGGTGCGACTCGCGGTGCGGACGGTGGACGACGACATCGAGTTCACCGTGTCGGACACCGGCACCGGCATCCCGGCCGAGCTGCACGAGCGGATCTTCGAGGAGTTCTACCAGGTGCCGAGGAGCCGGGCGATCACCGGCAAGGGCACCGGGCTGGGCCTGCCCTACGCCCGCCGCCTGGTCGGCATTCTCGGTGGTGGCCTGCGGGTCGACTCCGAGCCGGGCCGGGGCAGCACGTTCACCGTGCGACTACCGTTGACAAGACCATGACTCCGGCCACCCTGCTCGTCGTCGACGACAGCGCCACCAAACGCTATCTGCTGGTCAGCTGGCTGACCCGGGCCGGCTTCACGGTCCAGCAGGCGGAGACCGGCGGCGAGGCGCTGGAGATGCTGCCCGGCTCCGGGGTCGATCTGGTGGTGCTGGACGTGAAGCTGCCGGACATGAGCGGCTTCGACGTCTGCGAGAAGATCAAGACCGATCCGGTGTACGGGTCGCTGCCGGTGGTCCACGTGTCGGCGCACGCGGTGGACGTGGTCGACCGCACCCAGGGGCTCAACCGGGGCGCGGACGCCTACCTGGTGGAGCCGATCGAGCCGGACGAGCTGATCGCCACCTGCCAGGCGGTGCTGCGCTACTACTCGGCCCGGCAACGCGCCGAGTCGCTCGCCGCCCGGATGGTGCGGCTGGCCGAGACGACCCTGGCGATCAACTCGTCGCCCACCCTGCCCGAGCTGCTGGAGGCGGCCGCGGCGGGCGCGTACGACATCTTCGGCGGCGCGGTGGTGGTGCTGGCCGAGACGGCCGACGGGGAGAGCCTGGCCGCGGTCGGCTCGCCGCCGGTGGTGCGGCCCTGGACGCTGCCCGAGCGCAACGTGGCGGTGGGTTCGCTGGTGCGCACCGACGACCCGGCCGACTGGGAGATCATCGAGTGGCCGGCCGGCGAAACGGTGGCGGTGGCCGCGGCCCGGCTGCGCAGCGACCGGCCGCCGGTCTACGTCGCGGTGGCCAGCAGCACGCAAACCCCCGGCTTCCCGGTGCTGCGGCAGCTGTCCCAGGCCATCGCCGCGGCGGTGGAGGCCCAGCGGTCGTACGACGAGGAGCACCGGATCGCGGTGACCCTGCAGCGCAGCCTGCTGCAGTCGCGGCTGCCCGACGTGCCCGGCGTCCAGATGGGGGTGCTCTACGAGCCGGCCTCCGCGCAGACCGAGGTGGGCGGCGACTTCTACGAGCTGACCATGCTGGACGGGCGGCTGCTGGTGGCGATCGGCGACGTGGCCGGCCACTCGCTGCACGCGGCCACGGTGATGGCCGAGGTGCGGCACGCGGTCCGCGCCTACGCGGTCGAGGGGCATCCGCCGGGCACCGTCCTCGACCTGGTCAACCGCTTCATGCGGACCGTGCTGCCGGCCGACTCGGCCACCCTGTGCCTGTTCACCCTCGACCCGGCGACGGGCGCGGTGCGGATGGCCAGCGCCGGCCATCTGCCGCCGTTGTTGCGTACCGACGAGGGCGTGACCTTCCTGCAGCCGCGCGGCCCGCTGCTCGGCATCAACGCGTCCCGCCCGGCCGACCTGGAGTTCACCCTGCCGCCGGGCGGCACCCTCGTGCTCTACACCGACGGCCTGGTCGAGCGCCGGGACGCCGATATCGACGTCGGCCTGGCGGCGCTGTCGCGCTGCGCGACGGACGTCGAGCCGGACCTGGACGCCTTCTGCCGTCGGCTGTTGCTGCAGCTCGCGGGCACCGGACCGCAGGCGGACGACATCGCCGTGCTCGCTCTGCGCCGCTCCTGAGGATGGCTTTTTTCGGGAGAGGCCGGCTTGACGCCAGCTATTCATTCAGTGAATAGTGGCCGCCATGTCCACCGCCCACGTCCTGCTCGGACTACTCGCCGGCGGCCCGCGGCACGGCTACGACCTGAAGCGGGCGCACGACGAGCGCCTGCCCCGGGCCAAGCCGCTCGCCTACGGCCAGGTCTACGCGACGCTGAGCCGGCTGGAGCGGGACGGCTTCGTCGCCGAGTCCGGGCAGGATCGTGACGGCGGCCCCGACCGCACCTCCTACGAGCTGACCGACGAGGGCCGCGGCCACCTGGCGGCCTGGCTGGCCGCCGTCGACCCCCCGGCGCCGTATGTCAACAGCGAGATCTTCAACAAGGTGACGGTCGCGCTGCTCGCGGCCGGCATCGAGCAGGCCCGCGACTACCTCGTCGCCCAGCGGGCCGCCCACATGGGCCGCATGCGCGAGCTCACCATGGCCAAATCCGCGCCCGGCGCGAGCCTCGGCGACGTGATCGCCGCCGACTACGCCATCGGGCACCTCGAGGCCGACCTGCGCTGGCTGCAGACCACGCTGGCGCGGGTCGCCGCGATGACCACCGAACTACCGAAGGACGTGACGACATGAGCGAGCGTAGCGAGCGAATCGGCAGGCTCAGTGCGGAATTTGCTCTTGGCAGTTCGGAGCGAAGCGAGGAGCTGGCATGAGCGAGCGCAGCGCACTGCTGAGCGGGATCGGGATCGCCCGGAGCTACGGCGCCACCCCGGCGCTGCGCGGCGTCGACCTCGCCGTCGGCGCGGGCGAGATCGTCGCGGTCACCGGGCCGAGCGGCTGCGGCAAGTCCACGCTGCTGCACTGCCTGGCCGGCATCCTGCGGACCGACTCGGGCACGGTCACCTATCGCGACCAGGACATCGGGCTGTGGTCCGAGGCGGCGCGGTCCCGGCTGCGGCGCACCGAGTTCGGGGTGCTGTTCCAGTTCGGGCAGCTGGTGCCCGAGCTCACCGCGGTGGAGAACGTCGCACTGCCGCTGCTTCTCGCCGGCTCGGGGCGGCGAGAAGCACGGCAGGTGGCGGCCGAGTGGCTCGACCGGCTGGGCGTCGGCGAGCTCGCCGAGCAGCGGCCCGGCGCCATGTCCGGCGGCCAGCAGCAGCGCTGCGCCACCGCCCGGGCGCTGGTCACCCAGCCGCGGGTGCTGTTCGCCGACGAGCCGACCGGTGCGCTCGACGCGCTCACCGGCGAACAGGTGCTCGGCGAGATCGTCCGGGTGGTGCGCGAGCAGGGCACCTCGGTCGTGCTGATCACGCACGAGGCCTCGGTGGCGGCCTACGCCGACCGGGAGATCGTGCTGCGCGACGGCGTGCTCGACCCGACCGGCCTCGGGCTCGGGGTCGGCCGGTGAGACCCGCCACCCTGGCCCGGCTCGCGGTCGCCGGCAACCGCACCGACACCCTGCGGACCATCCTCACCGCGCTCAGCGCCCTGCTCGCCACGGTCGCCATGCTCGCCGCCGCCACCGTTCTCACCATCACCGGCTGGGCCGAGCGCTACACGAACCCGCTGCTGATCGAGCCCGGCCTGCGGCCCGGGGTGTCGGCCACCCTGATCCTCGTCGCGCTGCCGGTGCTGGCGCTGGCCGGGCAGTGCATCCGGCTCGGCGCGCCGGCCCGGGACCGGCGGCTGGCCGCGATCCGGCTGGCCGGCGCCACGCCCCGCGAGTCGGTGCTGATCGCCACCGCCGAGACCGCGGTCGCGAGCCTGCTGGGCTCGGTGGCGGGGCTGGTCGCGTACCTCGTCGCCCGGAAGGTGATCGACCGGCCCGCGCTGCCGACCGACATTCTTCCGCCGGCGCCGGTGATCGTGCTGCTCGTCCTGCTGGTGCCGGTGCTGGCCGCGGCGGCCGGCGCGGTGCTGATGCGGCAGGTGATCGTCACCCCGCTCGGCGTCGAGCGGCGGATCCGCACCCGCGGGCCGCGGCCCTGGCCGGGGTTGCTGATCGCGGCCGGGATCGTGCTGTTCGCCGTCCCGACCCGGCTGCCCGAGCACATCAACCTGTCGAAGAACTGGGTCTACGCCTTCCTCGGCAGCGGCGTGATGCTGACCATGGTGGGCATCGTGCTCGGCACCGGGTGGATCTCCAGCACCGCCGGGCGGCTGCTGCGCCGCTACGGCCGGGGGCCGGCCACGCTGCTCGCCGGGCAGCGGCTGATCACCGACCCGTGGAACGGCAGTCGCACGATGGCCGCGCTGCTCGCCGCCGTGATCGCCGGGGCGGTGGCGCTGGCCTACCGGGAGCTGCTGGCCACCGAGTTCCGCTACTACGACATCTACAACGCGATGATGGGCTCGACCGACGGCGGCGGGATGGGGGCGGCGGAGGCGCCGGAGTTCTACTACGGCGCGATCCGGCTGGTCGTGGTGGCGGTGTCGCTGGCCTCGGTGGTCGCGGCGGCGGGGGTGCTGATCGCGCTGGCCGAGAGCATCGTCGCGCGGCGGCGGACGTACGCCGCCCTGACCGCGGCCGGTGTTCCACGGCGTACGTTATCGGCGGCCGTTGCCTGGCAGACGCTGACGCCGCTGATCCCCGCCCTGGTGCTGGCGCTCGCCGCCGGCGACGCGCTGGTCCGGTTGATCGACTCGGAGATCCCGGTGGGTTACGAGTTCCGGGACTGCGTGGCCGCGGGGTATGGCGGCTGCGAGGCGCCGCGGCACCCGGAGATGGCCCAGATCCTGCATGTGCCGATCCCGTGGGGGTCGCTCGCCCTGCTCGGCGGGGGTGCGCTGCTGGCGGTGCTCGTCGCGGTCGGTGCCGGCCTGCTGGTGCTGCGGGCCAGCACCGACCTCGACGAGCTACGAGCCGGCTAGGCCCAGGACGTCCAGGGTCCAGGCGGCCACGAAGGCCTCCTCTTTCCAGGAGTCGTAGCGGCCGCTCGGGCCGCCGTGCCCGGCGCCCATCTCGGTCTTCAGAAGGTAGTCGCTGTCCGGCGCGACGGCGCGCAGCCGGGCGATCCACTTGGCCGGCTCGTGGTAGAGCACCCGGGTGTCGTTGAGGCTGGTCACCGCGAGGATCTTGGGATAGGGCAGCTTCGCGACATTCTCGTACGGGCTGTAGGCCTTCATGTACGCGTAGATCTCGGCCGACTCGATCGGGTTGCCCCACTCCTCCCACTCGGTCACCGTCAGCGGCAGCGACGGGTCGAGGATGGAGGTCAGCGGGTCGACGAACGGCACCTGGGCCACGATGCCGGCGAAGTCCTCCGGGGCCAGGTTGGCGATCGCGCCCATCAGCAGGCCACCGGCCGAGCCACCGCGGGCCACCAGCCGGTCGGCGGTCGTCCAGCCCTTGCTGACCAGGGCCTCGGCGCAGGCCACGAAGTCGGTGAAGGTGTTCTTCTTGGTCAGCATCTTGCCGTCCTCATACCACCGGCGGCCCATCTCGCCACCGCCGCGCACGTGCGCGATGGCGTAGACGACGCCCCGGTCGAGCAGGGACAGCCGGGCGATCGAGAAGAACGGGTCGATGCTGTGCTCGTACGATCCGTAGCCGTAGAGCAGGGCCGGCGCGGGCTTGTCGATGCCCTTGCGGGTGACGATCGAGATCGGGATCCGGGTGCCGTCGGCGGCGAGCGCCCACTCCCGGAACTGCTCGTAGTCGGCCGGGTCGTAACCGCCGAGCACCGGCTTGCGCTTACGCAGCGTCATGGTCCGGGTCACGAGGTCGACGTCGTAGACCGAGTCGGGGGTGATCATCGAGGTGTAGCCGATCCGGACCGAGCCGGTGTCGTACTCCGGGTTGCCGGCCAGGCCGACGCTGAACAGCGGCTCCGGGAACTGCATGTCGTACGAGTCGGTGCTGCCGTCGCCGATCACCCGCAGGCCGGTCAGGCCGTCCCGGCGCTGGGAGATCACGATGTGCCGGGTGAACGCGTCCACCGACTCCAGCCTGGTGCCGGGTTCGTGCGGGATCATCTCGATCCACTCGCCGGGGTGGTCCGCCGACGTCCACGCCAGGGCGAAGTCCTCGGCGTTCTTGTTGTGCAGGATCAGGAACCGGTGGCCGTGGTGCTCGATCGAATACTCCACGCCCTGCTCGCGCGGCGTCACCACCAGCGGCTCGGCGGTGGGCGTCTCGGCCGGGATGATCCGCACCTCGGAGGTGAGCTTGCTCTGCGTGTCGATGACGATGAACTTCTCACTGCGGGTGAGCTCGACCCCGACCCAGAAGCGCTCGTCCGGCTCCTCGAAGATCACCACGTCCTCGGTCGCCGGCCGGCCGACGGTGTGCCGCCAGACGCGGTGCGGCCGCCAGGCCTCGTCGACCGTGATGTAGAACAGCGAGCTGTCGTCGGACGACCAGGCGGTGCCGTAGAACGTGCCGGGCACCTCGTCGGCCAGCACCTCGCCGGTGACCAGGTTTTTCACCCGCAGGATGAAGCGCTCGTCGCCGTCGAAGTCGGTCGAGTAGGCCAGCCAGTTGCCGTCCGGGCTGACGTCGAACGTGCCGAGCGCGAAGAAGTCTTTCCCCTCGGCCAGCTCGTTGCCGTCGAGCAGAACCTGCTCGCCCGGGTTGTCCTCACCGGTCGGCGGGTCGGTCTCGCCCGGCCGGACCGCGACCCGGCACTGGATGCCGTACTGCTTTCCCTCGACGGTTCGCGTGTAATACCAGAAGTCGCCCTTGCGGCTGGGCACCGAGAGGTCGGTCTCCTGGGTGCGGCTCTTGATCTCCTGGAAGACCGTGTCGCGCAGCTCCGCGAGGTGCGCCGTCGCCCGGTCGGTCCAGGCGTTCTCGGCCTTCAGGTAGGCGATGGTCTCCGGGTTCTCCTTGTCGGCGAGCCAGGCGTATTCATCGGTCACGGTGTCGCCGTGGAAGCTGCGCTCGCTGGGGACCGCGCGGACCGTGGGCGGGCTGTCGGGCGTTTCGGTCGTCACGGGAGCAACGTTACCGGTCAGCGCGGTCTTTTCGGCCACGATGGACCCCGCGCGCGTTCGAACATGTGTACGATGTGCCAGAGTGGACGATCTTCAAGCCGTGATCATCGGGGACCATCAGTGACTTCGCGCTTTCTTGATGCTCTTGTGGACATCTGCGGGCCTGACTATGCGCGTCCGGCCCGGTCGATCGATGCTGTCGGTGGTCAGCGCGCCGAGCACGTCGCGATTCCCGCGACGGCTCAGGCGGTCGGCGACATCCTGCGCCTGGCGGCCGACGAGGGCCGGTCGGTGGTGCCGCGCGGTTCCGGCAGCAAAATCAATTGGGGCGCCCCTCGGGAGAGCGTTGACCTGCTGCTCGACACCGGCCGGCTCAACGGCCTGTGGAACCACGACGTCGGCGCCCGCACGGTCGAGGTCGCCACCGGCACGCCGGTGCGCGCGCTGCAGGCCGCCCTGGCCCTGCGCGGCCAGCGCCTGCCGGTCGATCCGCCGTCCCGCACGGCCACCGTCGGCGGCATGCTCGCGGTCAACGAGTGCGGTCCGCTGCGGCAGAGCCTGCACACCCCGGCCGAGCACGTCGACCGGGTCAGTTATGTCGACGCCGCCGGTCATTCGGCCGAGTCCGACGGTGAGCAGGGCCGGCCCGGCCTCGCCGAGATCGCCGGGGTGCTCACCTCGGCGGTGGTCCGGTTGCAGCCGTTGCCGCTCGCCCGGCGCTGGGTGACGGTCCCGGTCGCCAGCCCGGCCACCCTGCTCAAGATCCCCGCTCCGGAGCCGGCGACCGCCGCTCTCGAGGTCGATCTGCCGGGCGAGGGAGCGGGTGCGCTGGTGGCGCTGATCGAGGGCGACGTCGCCGAGGTCGCCGACCGGTCCGCTCGCCTGATCGCGGCCTGGGGCCGGGGCGCCTCCGCCGCATCGACGGCGCCGCTCTGGTGGGGTCGCTATCCGTTCGGCCCGGCCGACGTGGCGCTGCGCCTGTCGGCGGCGCCGGTCGACCTGCCGGCCATGCTCTACTCGCTGGCCGACGCGTCCGGCGTCCCGGTGCCGGTGCGCGGCTCGGCCGGCCTGGGCAATGTGCACGCGGTGCTGCCCGGCGTGCTCGGCGCCGAGCGGATCGAAGGCATCGTGGAGAGCCTGCGGCACGTCCAGATGGCCCGCGGTGGCCGGGCCGTCCTCGTCGCGGCCCCGGCCGAGTTGGCCGCCGGCCTGGAGATGGCCGCCCGGCAGGACTATTTCTAGGGCGCCGTCAGGTGCGCTCGGGGCCACGCCGCAGCCCTGGGTGATCCGTCAGATGCGCCCTAGCCCTGGAAGGCGGCGACCCGGCCCGCGGTGGCGACCGGGTGGCGGCCCGGGATCGGGGTGCCGACGGCGTAGGTGAGGTAGGCGAAGCGGCCCACCTGCGCGTTGCCGGTCAGGACCAGCTCGCGGGCGCTCAGGTGGCGCGGCAGCAGCGGCGTGCCGCGGCCCAGCAGCACCGGCGCGATGCCCAGGATGATCTCGTCGAGCAGGCCCTGGTCGACGAACTGGCCGACCAGGTCGCCGCCGCCGACCAGCCAGACGTTCCCGCCCTTGGCGGCCACCATCATGGCCTCGTGCACGCGGCGCACGTCTCCGCTGACCATGAAGACGTTGGCGTTCGGCACGGGCGGCAGATCCCGGTGAGTGAAGACCCAGCAGGGCCGGTCACCGTAGAGGTCGTGCCAGTTGCTCGGCTGGTCCAGCACGTTGTCGTTCTTGAGGACCCACTCGTACGTGTTGGCGCCCATGGCGAACGCGCCCACGCCGGCGATGAAGCCGCCGAACGGGTTCTCATTGCCCCCGTCGACGTCGAAGAGCCAGTCGAGCGAGTTGTTCTCGTCGGCGGTATATCCGTCGATGCTCGTGGCTGTGTAGTACTGAGTCTTCGCCATGTGACCCACTTTATGGGGTCAAAAGGGGCTAACTGAGGTCGTTTCGGAGAACCAGGATCGCGATATCGTCCCGGGGCTCCTCGACCGAGAAGTTGATCGTGATGGAGCGCAGCCGGGCCGCCATCACGTCGGCCGGATAGCCGGCCAGCGGACCGGCGGCCTCCCGCAGCCTGGTCGTGCCGAACAGCTCGCGGCCGCGACGGCGCTCGGTGACGCCGTCGGTGTAGAAGATCAGCGAATCACCGGCGCCCAGCCGCACCTCGGCATCCGGCGAGGCGATCGTCTCCAGCAGGCCCAGCGCGGTGCCGCCCTCGCCGACGAACGACGTCTTGCCGTCCGCCCGGACCAGCACCGCCCGGTCGTGCCCGGCCAGGTGCAGGCACACCACCAGGGTGCCGTCCGCCTCCTGCTGCACGCTGGCCATGGCGAGCGTGCAGTAGCGCCCGCCGCCGCGCTGCACCAGCGTGCGGTTGACCCGGCAGAGGATCTCGGTCATCGGCTTGCCGTCGTCGACCAGGATCCGGATCACGTCCCGGACCAGGCCGGTCACGGTGGCCGCCTGCACGCCCTTGCCGGACACGTCGCCGACCACCACCAGCCAGCGATTTTCCCCGGACGGCACGACGTCGTAGAAGTCGCCGCCCACCTCCGAGCCGGTCGGGACGTACTCGGCGGCGAAGCCGACACCGTCGACCTTCGGCAGGGCCGGCGGCAGCAGCGAGGCCTGCAGGGTGCGGGCCACCTTGTGCCGCTCGTCGTGGATCCGGGCGTTGTCGATGGCCAGGGCCGCCCGCCGGGCCACGTCCTCCAGGACGGCGACCTCCTCGGCGTCGTGCCGGTGCCGGATGTGCCGGCCGACCGCCAGGGTGCCGAGCCGGGTGCCGCGGGCCACCAGCGGCACGGCGAAGCCTTCTGCCGTTTTGATCTGGGGCTTTCCGCCGCGGGAAGACTCGGTCGACGCGCCGAACATGACCTGGGTGCCGAGCCGGGAGGCCTCCTCGAGCCGGGCCAGGATCGCGTCCGGGCCCGGGTCGGCCAGCGTCTCGTGCAGCTGGGCCAGGGCACCCTCGTCGGCGTGGGTAGCCGCGGCCAGCTGCAACCGGCCCCAGGCGTCGGTGGTGTGCACCGCGCACCACTGGCCCAGCCGGGGCACCACCAGCTGCGGGATCAGCGCCATCGTGAGGTTGACGTCGAGCGACTGGGCGAGCAGCTCACTGGCCTCGGCCAGGAACGTCAGCCAGGTCTGCCGGCGCAGGTCGATGCGGCGCAGCCGGTCATTCTCCAGGTGCAGGGAGAACCGCTCGGCGACGATCGTGGCCAGCGGCTGTGCGTAGCCGGTCGGGGCCGCGTCCAGCTCCAGCTCGCCCGAGTACGGTCGGTGCACGGACAGCGGGACGACGATGGTGTCGGCGTCCTCGCGGGGCGCGCGGCCGTGCCGGGCCAGCAGCTGCCGGCCGTTGCCGTCGCCGCGGTCGAGGCGCACCACGCCGCCGGCCGCGCCGGTCAGCCGGGCCAGCCGGGACAACAGGTCGGTGGCGAACTCGGCGAGCGCCTCGTCGGTCTGCCGCTCCGGGTTGATCTGCAACAGCGCGGTCAGGGCACCCACGCTGGGCGTGCCCGCCTCCACCACGTTTCCCGCCGGCACCACCGCGGTGGTCGGTTCGGGCACGGCCTGGCGCTCCAGGCGAAACCAGACGCCCTTGCCGGTGCCCTCGTGCACGGTGCCCCAGCGCGACGCGAAGTGGTCGACCAGCAGCAGGCCACGCCCGCGCTCGGCGACCTCGCCGATGTCCACGCTCTCGTTGCGCGGGCCGACCGCCAGCTGCTCGACCGGGCCGGGCGCGAAGTCGGTCACCGTCACGGTCAGGCCGCTCCGGTCGGCGCTGACCTCGATGTCCAGCTCGGTGTTGGCGTGCACCACGGCGTTGGTGGACAGCTCGGTGGTCAGCAGCAACGCCTCGTTGAGCAGGGCGTCGAGCCGGGCCTCCTCGAGGACCGAGCGGACCAGAGCCCGGGCCGCCGCCGGAGTGCGCCGGTCGTTGGGCAGCCGCACCCGCCGAACGAGGTCGCCCATCGGGGTATCCGAAGCTGACACGCCATGCATCCTCCCCTGTCGGCGGGGGGATGCACAAAGTCGCGTCTCGCATTGACCCGGTCGAGCGAGAGAGGATAGGGAGCCCCGGGAGTTGGACAGGCAGTGAGGACAGGCATGACTGCGGCAAAGGAAGCGCACGACGAGGCTGCCCTCCTCGGCGAGCTGGCCGAGGCTCTGCGGCGCGTGCGCCGCGGAGACCTCAAGGTCCGGTTGCCGCGTCGTGGCGGCGCGGCCGGCGAGGTTGCCGACGCCTTCAACGAGGTCGTCTCCCTGCAAGAACGGCAAAATCTCGACCTTCGCCGGATCAGCCGGATAGTCGGCCGGGACGGCCGGCTGACCGAGCGGCTCGACGACGAGGGCCTCGACGGCGCCTGGGCGGACAGCGTCCGGTCGGTCAACTCACTCATCGATGACCTTGGCCGGCCCACGACCGAGATCTCCCGCGTCATCGTGGCGGTGGCGGAGGGTGATCTTTCGCAGCACATGGCGCTGGAGATGGACGGCCGGCCACTCCGGGGTGAATTCCTCCGGATCGGCCGCACGGTGAACACGATGGTGGATCAGCTGTCGTCGTTCGCCGACGAGGTGACCCGGGTGGCCCGCGAGGTGGGCACCGAGGGCGAGCTCGGCGGCCAGGCCGACGTGCGCGGCGTCGCCGGCACCTGGAAGGACCTCACCGACTCGGTGAACCTGATGGCGTCCAACCTGACCCATCAGGTGCGCTCGATCTCGCAGGTGGCGACCGCGGTGGCCCGTGGCGACCTGTCCCAGAAGATCACCGTGTCGGCGCGCGGCGAGGTGGCCGAGCTGGCCGACACCATGAACGGCCTGACCGACACGCTGCGGCTCTTCGCCGAGCAGGTGACCCGGGTGGCCCGCGAGGTGGGCACCGAGGGCAAGCTGGGCGGCCAGGCCGACGTGCCGAACGTGGCCGGCACCTGGAAAGACCTCACCGACTCGGTGAACTCGATGGCGTCCAACCTGACCAGCCAGGTGCGAAACATCGCCCAGGTCTCGACGGCGGTGGCGAAGGGTGACCTGTCGCAGAAGATCACGGTGGCCGCGCAGGGCGAGATCCTGGAGCTCAAGGACACCGTCAACACGATGGTCGACCAGCTTTCCAGCTTTGCCGACGAGGTGACCCGGGTGGCCCGCGAGGTGGGCACCGAGGGCAAGCTCGGCGGTCAGGCCCAGGTCCGTGGCGTCTCCGGCACCTGGCGCGACCTCACCGAGAACGTGAACCAGCTCGCCAACAACCTCACCGACCAGGTGCGAAACATCGCCCAGGTCTCGACGGCGGTGGCCAAGGGCGACCTGTCGCAGAAGATCACGGTCGACGCCCGGGGCGAGATCCTCGAGCTGAAGAACACCGTGAACACGATGGTCGACCAGCTCTCCAGCTTCGCCGATGAGGTCACGCGGGTGGCCCGCGAGGTGGGCTCGGAGGGCAAGCTCGGCGGTCAGGCTCAGGTCAAGGGCGTCTCCGGCACCTGGCGCGACCTCACCGACAACGTGAACTACATGGCGTCCAACCTGACCAGCCAGGTCCGCAACATCTCGTCGGTCACCACGGCCGTCGCGAAGGGTGACCTGTCGCAGAAGATCACGGTCGACGCGCGCGGCGAGATCCTGGAGCTCAAGACCACCGTCAACACGATGGTCGACCAGCTCTCCAGCTTTGCCGACGAGGTGACCCGGGTGGCCCGCGAGGTGGGCACCGAGGGCAAGCTCGGTGGTCAGGCCCAGGTGCGGGGCGTGGCCGGCACGTGGCGCGACCTGACCGACAACGTGAACTCGATGGCGTCCAACCTGACCGCCCAGGTGCGAAACATCGCCCAGGTCTCGACGGCGGTCGCGAAGGGTGACCTGTCGCAGAAGATCACGGTCGACGCCCAGGGTGAGATCCTCGAGCTGAAGAACACCGTGAACACGATGGTCGACCAGCTCTCCAGCTTTGCCGACGAGGTGACCCGGGTGGCCCGCGAGGTGGGCTCGGAGGGCAAGCTCGGCGGTCAGGCTCAGGTGCGGGGCGTGGCCGGCACCTGGCGCGACCTCACCGACAACGTGAACTACATGGCGTCCAACCTGACCGCCCAGGTCCGCAACATCGCCTCGGTGACCACCGCGGTGGCCAAGGGTGACCTGTCGCAGAAGATCACGGTCGACGCCCGCGGCGAGATCCTCGAGCTCAAGGACACCGTCAACACGATGGTGGACCAGCTGTCGTCGTTCGCCACCGAGGTCACCCGGGTCGGCCGGGAGGTCGGCGTGGAGGGCAAGCTCGGCGGCCAGGCCCAGGTCAAGGGCGTGTCCGGCACCTGGCAGGACCTCACCGACAACGTCAACCAGCTGGCCTCGACGCTGACCACCCAGTTGCGCGCGATCGCCGAGGTGTCCACCGCGGTGACCCGCGGTGACCTGACCCAGAGCATCGCGGTCGTCGCCCAGGGCGAGGTGGCCGAGCTCAAGGACAACATCAACCAGATGATCGTCACGCTGCGCGAGACGACCAAGGCGAACGCCGAGCAGGGCTGGCTCGACTCCAACCTGGCCCGGATCGGCGGCCTGTTGCAGGGCCAGCGCGATCTCGGCGAGGTCTGCCGCATGATCATGACCGAGGTGACGCCGCTCGTCGACGCGCAGCTCGGTGCGTTCTTCCTGGTCGACAACGAGCAGGCGGTCATGCGCCTACGGCTGGCCGCCTCCTACGGCTACGTCGCCCGCAACCACGAGGTGACGTTCGGGCCGGGCGAGGGCCTGGTCGGGCAGGCGGCGGTTTCCCGCCGGACGATCCGGGTCCGCGCGACCCACGACGGCATCCTCACCATGCGCTCGGGTTTGATGTCGATGCCGCCGAACGACCTGGTCGTGCTGCCGGTGCTGTTCGAGGGCGAGATGCTCGGCGTCATCGAGTTCGCCTCGGTCGCGGCATTCTCCGGGCTGCATCTGACCTTCCTCGAACGACTCGTCGCCACCATCGGCGTCGCGCTCAACACGATCCAGGCCAACCGGCGGACCGAGGAGCTGCTCTCCCAGTCGCAGCGGCTGGCTCGCGAGATGCAGGACCAGTCGGCCGAGCTCCAGCGCACCAACGCCGAGCTGGAGGACAAGGCGCAGCTGCTCAGCGAGCAGAAGGCGAACATCGAGACGAAGAACCGGGAGATCGAGCAGGCCCGGCTCGGCCTCGAGGAGAAGGCTCAGCAGCTGTCCCGGGCGAGTGCGTACAAGTCCGAGTTCCTGGCCAACATGAGCCACGAGCTGCGTACGCCGCTCAACTCGCTGCTGCTTCTCGCCCGGCTTCTCGCCGACAACTCGGAGCAGAACCTTTCCGAGAAGCAGATCGAATTCGCCCGTACGATCCACAGCGCCGGCTCCGATCTGCTGTCGCTGATCGACGACATCCTCGACCTCGCCAAGATCGAGGCGGGCCGGATGGACGTCGACATCGACGAGATCGACTTCGACGGCGTCCGGTCGTACGTGGAGCAGGCGTTCCTGCCCCAGGCCGAGGAGAAGAACCTCGACTTCCGGGTGTCGGTGGCGCCCGACCTGCCCGAATCGATCGTCACCGACGGTCAGCGGCTCCAGCAGATCCTGCGCAACCTTCTCTCCAACGCTGTCAAGTTCACCGACTCCGGTTCGGTGACGCTGAGCATCTTCGCGGCCCCGCCGAACACCGACTTCGACATGCCGGCGCTGACCCAGGCCGGTCAGGTCGTCGCGTTCGCGGTCAGCGACACCGGCATCGGCATCTCGGACGAGAAGCTGGCGATCATCTTCGAGCCGTTCCAGCAGGCCGACGGCACCACCACCCGCAAGTACGGCGGCACCGGCCTCGGCCTGTCGATCAGCCGGGAGTTCGCGGCCCTGCTCGGCGGCACGATCGTGGTGTCCTCGACCCCGGGCGAGGGCTCGACCTTCACGCTGTACGTCCCGGATGCGCTGACCCCGGAGTCGATCCCGGTGTTCTCGCTGCTGCCGACCGAGCCGTCCACCTCGGTCGTCGTGCGGCCGGCCCAATCGGTGAACATGTCGCTGATGGAGCTGCCGGTGATCACGCCGCGGGTCGAGCTGGAGACGCACATCAGTGCCGCCGGCCGGCAGCTCGACGGTGCCACCGTGCTGATCGTCGACGACGACGTGCGCAACGTGTTCGCGCTGACCAGCGCGCTGGAGATGCACGGGCTCAACGTGCTCTACTCCGACAACGGGGTGGACGGCGTACGCCAGCTGGCCGAGCACCCGGAGGTCGACATCGTCCTGATGGACGCGATGATGCCCGATCAGGACGGTTATGAGACGACCCGTGGGATCCGCCGCAATCAGCGCTTCCGGGACCTGCCGGTAGTGTTCCTAACGGCAAAGGCCATGCCCGGTGACCGGGAGTCAGCGCTTGCGGCCGGTGCGAGCGACTACATCACCAAGCCGGTCGACCTGGACGAGCTGATCGAGCTGATGGCTCGGTGGGTGAACGCCGACAAGACCATCGAACCGGAGCGCGGCTGACAAGCCCGCCGGAAGGGACCAAGGGTGGCGGAGCGCGCCAAGGCCTTGTTGGTCGACGACCGTAAGGACAACCTGCTTGCCCTGGAGGCGATCCTCCAGGGCCTCCCGGTGACCCCGGTTGCCGTGGAGAGCGGCGAGGCCGCACTCAAGCAGCTGCTCGTGGACGATTTCGCGGTCATCCTGCTGGATGCGCAAATGCCCAACATGGACGGGTTCGAGACGGCCAGCCACATCAAGCGGCGGGAACGCACCCGGCACGTACCCATCCTGTTCCTGACCGCCGCCGACCGCGATGCGCAGCTCGCCCTGCGGGGTTACGCGGTCGGGGCGGTCGACTACCTGACGAAGCCGTTCGACCCGTGGGTGCTGCGGGCCAAGGTGTCCATCTTCGTCGAGCTGTGGACCAAGACGCAGCAGCTCAAGGCCCAGGCGGACGCCACCCGCGAGCGTGATTCGCAGTGGCAGCGCCTGACCGAGACGGTCGACGAGGCCGCCCGAGTGCTGCGGGCCGGCGGCGAGGAGGCCGCCACCGAGGCCCTGGCCCTGCTGGAGAAGGCCCGTTGGGGCAGCTGAACTCGGCCCGAGCCTTCGGAAATTCCCGAAAAATCAGCTATTGACGTACGGGGTGAGAGCGTTCGTGAGCGCCGCCCGCAACACCGACTTCGGCCGGGCTCCCACCAGGGTGCCGGTGACCACGCCGCCGGTGAAGAACAGCAGGGTCGGCATCGACATGACCCGGTAGGTGCGGGTGGCCTCGGGGTTCTCGTCGGCGTTGAGCTTGCCGATCCGGAGCGTGCCGTCGAACTCCGGCGCCAGCTCGGCCAGGGTCTGCGCCATCGGGCGGCAGGGCGGGCACCACTCCGCCCAGAAGTCGACGACGAACGGCAGGTCGGAGCGGAGCACGGTGGCGGCGAAGGTGGCGTCGGTCAGAGTGATGAGCATCGGGTCTCCCGGTGTTCGACGGCCTGGGTCAGCTGCGCCCGCAGCTGCTGCCGGACCTCGGTGAGCTGGGTCAGGTAGCCGTCGACCTCGGCGAGCTTGCGGCGCAGCACCACCACCGAGTCGGGGCACACGTGGCCCGCGGAGTTGCCGGCGCGAAGGCAGGCAACGAAGGGTTTGATGTCGTCGAGGCCGAAACCGACCGCGAGCAGCGACCGGATCTCGTGCACCACGCGCAGTTCGGCATCGTCGTACTGCCGGTAGCCGTTGGGGTCACGCTGCGGCTGGACGAGCCCGTGCTCCTCGTAGTAACGCAGCGTCCGGGTGCTGGTGCCTCCGCGGGACGCGAGCTCGCCGATCAACATGACGTCGACGGTAGGGCTTCACGCCGGTGTCAAGGCAACCCTCAGTTGGCGACCGAGCTGATCATCAGGGCGCTGCGAAGGCCGGTGATGTCGAGGACGCGCATCAGGAACTCGCCGACGTTGGTCAGGGAGAGCACCGAGCGGGCGTGCTGGGCCTTGCGGCTGAGCACGACAAGGGTGCCGAGACCCTGCGAATCGCAGAATGTGACGCCCGCCATGTCGAGCACGATGCGGGGCGGCGGTTCGGCCAGGGTTTCATTGACGATCGCGGAGAGGTTGGCGACGGTGAGCACGTCGATCTCCCCGGCGAGGTGCAAGATCACCTCGTCGGGCTCGTGCTGAACCTCGATGGAAAGCTCCGGTCGCTCCACCCGGCCAGCCTATCGCCCATGCTGGGGATGTGCCCGTCGGCCGCTCCCGTATCCGGTCGTTCCGGACATGCGGGCATACCGCGCCGCTGACGTGAACAACCCTCTTGAGACGATCGGGAGGTGCCGCTGACAGAATGGGAGCCGCTGTGACCACCTCATACCGCGCCGAGGGCCGCCCGTACCCGCTGGACGCCCCGGTCTCCCAGGCCCTGTTCGACCGCGCCGCCGCCATCGTGCCCGGCGGGGTCAATTCACCCGTGCGTGCGTTCCGAGCGGTCGGTGGCACGCCCCGATTCATGGCGTCCGGCTCCGGCGCGTGGCTCACCGACGCGGACGGCCGGCGCTACGTCGACCTGGTCTGCTCGTGGGGCCCACTGATCCACGGCCACGCGCACCCGGAGATCGTGGCCGCCGTGCAGGCGGCCGCCGCCCTCGGCACCAGCTTCGGCACGCCGACGGCCGGCGAGGTCGACCTGGCCGAGGAGATCGTCCGGCGCACCCCGATCGACCAGGTCCGCCTGGTCAACTCGGGCACCGAGGCCACCATGACGGCGATCCGGCTGGCCCGCGGTTTCACCGGCCGCACCAAGATCGTGAAGTTCGCCGGCTGCTACCACGGCCACGTGGACTCGCTGCTGGCCGCGGCCGGCTCCGGGGTCGCGACGCTCGGGCTGCCCGACTCGCCGGGAGTGACCGGCGCGACGACGGCCGAGACGATCGTGCTGCCCTACAACGACGTGGCCGCGGTCGAGGCGGCCTTCGCCGAGAACGGCACCGAGATCGCCGCGATCATCACCGAGGCCGCGGCCGGCAACATGGGCGTGGTCGCCCCGCGGGACGGCTTCAACCAGCGCCTCGCCGAGATCGCGCACGCGCACGGCGCGCTGCTGATCGTGGACGAGGTGATGACCGGCTTCCGGGTCTCGCCGGGCGGCTGGGCCGGGCTCGACCCGGTCGACGCCGACCTGTTCACCTTCGGCAAGGTGATGGGTGGCGGCCTGCCCGCGGCCGCGTTCGGCGGGCGCCGCGAGATCATGTCGCGGCTCGCTCCGGCCGGCCCGGTCTACCAGGCGGGAACGCTCTCCGGTAACCCGCTGGCCTGCGCGGCCGGCCTGGCCTCGCTGCGGCTCGCCGACGACGCGGTCTACAAGCGGCTCGACGAGCTGTCCGCAACGGTCGGGGCCCTCGCGTCGGCGGCGCTGGCCGAGGCCGGCGTGCCGCACCGGTTGGCGTACGCCGGAAACATGTTCTCGATCTTCTTCACCGAGGCCGAGGTCGTCGACTACGACTCGGCGAAGACCCAGAACGCGGCCGCGTTCAAGGGCTTCTTCCACGAGATGCTCGCCCGCGGCGTCTACCTGCCGCCGAGCGCGTTCGAATCGTGGTTCGTGTCGACCGCACTGGACGACGCGGCATTGGAGACGATCGCGGCGGCTTTGCCGCATGCGGCGCGAGCGGCTGGGGCTGGTGCATGAGCGAGGCGACAAAGACCACGGTGCATGTGCTGAGGCACGGCGAGGTCTTCAACCCCAACAAGATTTTGTACGGGCGGTTGCCCGGCTTCCACCTGTCCGAGCTCGGTGTGCAGATGGCCAAGGCCGCGGCCGAGTCGCTGGCCGCTCGGGACATCAAGTACGTGGTGGCCAGCACGCTCGAGCGCGCGCAGGAGACCGCCGCCCCGATCGCCGCCGAGTTCAAGCTCGACGTCGCCGCCGACGTGCGGCTGATCGAGAGCGCCAACTACTTCGAGGGCAAGCGGGTGTCGGTCGGCGACGGCGCGCTGACCAACCCGCGGCACTGGTGGGTGCTGCGCGACCCGATCACCCCGTCCTGGGGCGAGCCCTACCTGGTGATCGCCCAGCGGATGTTCGCGGCCGTGCAGGCGGCCCGGGTCATCGCCGAGGGCCACGAGGCCGTCTGCGTCTCGCACCAGCTGCCGATCTGGACCCTGCGGCGCTACGTCGAGAAGAAGCGGCTCTGGCACGACCCTCGCCGCCGCCAGTGCGGCCTGGCCAGCCTGACCTCGATCCGCTTCGAGGGCTCGACCGTGGTCGGCGTCGACTACTCGGAGCCGGCCGCGCACCTGGTGGCCCTGTCCGCGACCGCCAAGACCGCCAAGGGAGCTTGACCATGCGCCGCCTCGCCGCCGTGCTGACCGTCGCCGCCGTGGCGACTACCGTGCTGGCCGGGTGCGGCGGGGAGAACTGGGCGAAGAAGTGCACCACCACCGGCACCGTGGTGGAGTGCACGCCGACCCAGCGGCCGCAGGTCAAGGAGGTCATCGGCGAGCTGCTCGACGGCGGCACGTACGACGTCTCGCAGGACCGCGGCAAGGTCGTGGTGGTCAACTTCTGGGGTTCGTGGTGCGCGCCGTGCCGGGCCGAGGCCGACGACCTGGAGAAGACCTACCAGGCCACCAAGGCGCTGGGGGTCAGCTTCATCGGGGTCAACTCGCGCGACGACAAGGACTCGGCCAAGGCGTTCGAGCGCGGCCGGGTGACGTACCCCAGCATCTATGACTTCGACGGCAAGGTCGCGCTGAAGTTCGACGTGACCCAGACCAGCACGCCGGCCACGCTGATCCTGGACCGGGAGGGCCGGATCGCGGTGGCGCTGCGCGCGGCCACCACCAGCAGCCAGTTGCAGCCGCTGGTGGAGAAGATCGCCGCCGAGGGGACCGGCTGATGTCCGCGCACTTCGCCGACATCGCCGGCGACGGCCCGCTGGTCCTGGCGATCGGTGTCGCGGCCATCGCCGGCCTGGTCAGCATCCTCTCGCCGTGCGTGTTGCCGCTGGTGCCGGGCTATCTCTCCTATGTCACCGGCCTGGCCGGCTCGGACCTGGACGCCCGGCAGGAAAAGGAGTCGGCGGCGGGTGGTGTCGCGGTCGCGACCAAGCCGAAGACCGGGCGGGTCCTGGCCGGCACCATCCTCTTCGTGCTCGGCTTCGCGGTGGTGTTCACGCTGCTGGTGACGCTGGTGGCGAACATCGGCTTCACCCTCAAGACCCACCAGGACACTCTCGACATCGTGCTCGGCGTGCTGGTGATCGTGCTCGGCTTCGGCTATCTGGGCTGGATCCCCGGCCTGCAGCGGGAGATGCGGATCAGCAAGCTGCCGGCGGCCGGTCTGATCGGCGCCCCGATCTTCGGCGGCATCTTCGCGCTGTCCTGGCTGCCGTGCACCGGCCCGACGCTCACCGTGGTGATCGCGCTGGCCACGACGAGCGGCCAGACCAGCCGGGCGGCGACGCTTGCCCTCGCGTACAGCCTCGGTCTCGGTATTCCGTTCGTGCTCTTCGGTCTTTTCTTTCAGAAGTTGCTCGGGGTCTTCCGGGCGATCCGCCGCAACAGCCGCTGGGTGACCCGGATCGGCGGTGCGCTGCTCATCGCGGTCGGGATCGCGCTGATCACCGGTGGGTGGAACCACTTCCTGGTCTGGCTGCTGACCACCTTCGACTTCGGCGGGGGGACGCTACTTTGACCGTCGTGGAGGAACGTCCGGCGCCGCCCGCGGCTCCGCCGCCACGGCGGGTCAATCGCCTGTGGGCTCTGTTGCGCAATTCGTGGCGCCAGCTGACTTCCATGCGTACGGCGTTGGTCCTGCTCTTCCTGCTGGCCATCGCCGCCATCCCGGGCTCGATCTTCCCGCAGCGCGCGGTCGACTCGCAGCGCGTGACCGAGTATTACGCCGCGCACCCGCAGCTCGCGCCGTGGCTGGAACGCCTCGGCGGCTTCGAGGTGTACGCGTCGCCCTGGTTCGCCTCGATCTACCTGCTGCTGTTCACCTCGCTGATCGGCTGCGTGGTGCCCCGGCTGCTCGACCACATCCGGGCGCTGCGGATCGCCGTGCCGGACGCCCCGAAGCGCCTGGAGCGGCTGCCGCTGTCCGCGACCAAGGATCTCGCCGGCACCCCGGCCGAGGCCGCCGCGACCGCCGCTCAGGTGCTGCGCAAACATCGCTTCCGGACAAAGGTCCGCGAGCACGAGGACGGCAGCTGGACGGTCTCCGCCGAGAAGGGCTACCTCAAGGAGACCGGCAACCTGTTCTTCCACTTCGCGCTGCTCGCGGTGCTGGTCGGGGTGGGGTTCGGGCACTGGTACGGCTGGCACGGCAACCGCATCCTGGTGGCCGGCGCCGACCAGGGCTTCTGCAACTCGCTCGCGCAGTACGACGACTCCACGCTCGGCCCCCGGGTCGACGCCGCCGACCTGCCCAACTTCTGCCTGACGCTGGACAAGTTCGTGGCCGGTTACCAGGACACCGGCCAGCCGAAGGCCTTCTCGGCCACGGTCGGCGTCACGCAGAACGACGGCCCGGTCGAGACCCGCGAGTTCACCGTCAACGACCCGCTGCGGCTGCACCACGCGAACGTGCACCTGATCGGCCACGGCTACGCGGTCACCCTGCGGTTCACCGACCGCTACGGCGAGACGCAGACCAAGACCGTGCCGTTCCTGCCGGTCGACGGCATGTTCACCAGCGAGGGCGTGGCGCAGTTCCCGGACGTGAACATCGACCCCAAGACCGACAAGCGCGACGCGACGCTGCAGATGGGCTTCGAGGGGCGCTACCTGCCGACCGTCGGCACCGGCGCGACCTCGACGTTCCCGGCCGAGAACGCACCGGCCATCTTCCTCACCGCCTACCGCGGTGATCTCGGTCTGGACGTGGGGACGCCAGGCTCGGTCTACTCTCTCGACCAGGGGCAGATCGCGACCGGCGACCTGAAGAACGTGAGTGGCGCGCGCCCGCACGAGCTGAAGATCGGCGAGACCTGGACCCTGGACGACGGCACCAAGCTGGAGTTCGTCGGCACCAGGCCGTATGCCACGCTGGCCATCCGCTACGACCCGACCCAGTCGACGATCCTGATCGGCGCGGTGCTCGGGCTGATCGGCCTGATGCTGTCGCTCGGCGGGCACCGCCGGCGGGTCTGGTTCCGCGCCCTGCCAGCTTCGGCCGACAGCGGCAGCGGTACTTTGTTGGCGGCCGGTGGGCTGCCACGCACCGACTATCCCGGTTTCGCCGACGAGTTCACGGCGTTGGTGACGGCCGCCGAGGAAGGGAATCCGTGATGGCGGAGTTGTCGAACCAACTGATGGGCTTCACCGTCCTGGCCTACCTGGTCGCGATGGTGCTCTACGCCGGTGAATACGCCTTCGGCAACAAGAGCCACATCGGCCGGGCGGCGGCTCGTCCCGCCCGCCAGCTGGTCGGCGCCGGCGCTCCCGTCGACTCTGTGGAAGAACCGCAGCCGGTCGTCCCGAAGGACAAGCGGGCCGAGTGGACCGGCCGGGCCGCGGTCGCCGTCAACCTGCTGGCTCTCCTGCTGCACCTGGGCACCCTGGTCACCCGCGGCGTCGCCGCCGACCGGATGCCCTGGGGCAACATGTACGAATACATCCTGTCGGCGACCTTCGTCGGCTCGGCGGTGTGGGCGGGCGTGCTGCTCCGCCGCCCGGCGCTGCGGCACATCGGCCTCTTCGCCTCGCTGGCCCTGGTGGTGCTGCTCGGGGCGGCCGGCATGATCGCCTACACCCCGGTCGGGCCGCTGGTCCCGGCCCTCCAGTCGTACTGGTTCATCATCCACGTCTCGACGATCATCATCGCCTCCGGCGTCCTGCTGATCGGCGCGGTTCCGGCCACGATGTTCCTCATCCGCGACGGGTACGACCAGGGGAAGCGCCGCTTCCCGTACACGCTGGGCATGAGCCTGCCGGACGCGACCCTGCTCGAGCGGCTCACCTTCCGGCTGCACGCGTTCGCGTTCCCGCTGTTCACCTTCGGTGCGCTGATCGCCGGGCCGATCTGGGCCGAGGCGTCCTGGGGTCGCTACTGGAACTGGGACCCCAAGGAGGTCTGGGCGTTCATCTCCTGGGTCGTCTACGCCGGCTACCTGCACGCGCGGGCCACGCCCAGCGTGAAGCGCACGGTGGCGACCTGGATCGCCCTGCTCGGCTTCGCGACGATGCTGATGAACCTGTTCGGGGTCAACCTGTTCTTCAGCGGTCTCCACTCGTACGCCAACGCGGGCGGCATGTAACCGCCCGGCTCAACCCAACGTCCCGCCGAGCAGCGGCGCCATCGGCGTCGCGGTGCTCGGCGGTGTTGTTTGCGGCGTTGTCCGCGGCACCACCGCTTCCGTCGCCGACGGTTTCGCGGTCGGGGCCGTCGGCGGTTCGTCGCCGCCGCTCGTCCCGCCCATGCAGTCGCCGGCGGTCCAGGTGTCGTACTTGTTCACCCAGTTCAGGCAGAAGCCGCCGGAGCGTTGCTGCTGGCCCGGGTCGTAGCCGGTGAGGGTGGGCACGTCGTCGCGCCAGTAGCGGGCGGCACCGCCGTCGGCCGGCTTCAGCTGCACGTTGTCCACGGTCACCGCGGGCACGTCGACCCGGGTCGGGCGGTTGGGGTCGACGTGCACCTCGACGTACTGCTCGATCTGGGCGGTCGGCCCGATCGGGAGCCGCTGGGCGGTGAGCAGGTTCCACCGGTTGCCCCACCACAGCCAGGCCGCCCAGATGCCGTTGGCGTCGCTGTGCAGGTCGATCCAGACCCGGTCGCCCGCCTTCAGGACGTACTGGTCGTAGAACTGCCAGCTGCGGCTGTTGGTGTTGAACGTGTAGACGCGCGGGCGCCCGGGCCCGGTCCAGCCGGTCTTCGCCCAGCCCGCCTCGAGCCAGTTGATCTGGCCGGCGCCCATGTTCCGCTTGGCCATGAACCGCGCGGCGATGAAGTCGTAGCTGCTCGGCCGGATCGAACCGTCCACCACCGAGATCCGACCGGAGACGCCCTTCCATTCGCCGGCCGAGTTGGCGCCCAGGTGGTGATAGCCGCTCGGGGTGACACCGGTGGCCGGTTTGCTGAGCTGTACCCCGGACTCGAGGATGCGCCCGGCGGCGCGGCACGCCCCGGGCGTGCCCGGTCCGGCCGGTGCCGTTGGTGGCCTCGTCGAGGCGCGGGCGGTCGGACAGGCCGGAAGCGGCTTCGCCGTGGCGCTCGCGCCCTTTCGTGGCGCCGAGACCGCTGGGGCCGCGACCGCCAGCAGAGCGGTGAGCGCGGTGAGGGCGCCCCATCGCGTTGCTTTCCGGACCTTCACCAGCACCTCACCGACCGTTGGGAGCTATCGCCCAGCTCAACGCGAACCGGACAGGCTGAGTGACGGTGATCGCCCTGGCGTGGATCGGCCGGGCGGGTGGTGAAGACTGGTATCCATGGCGCCTCGTGGGTTCCCTTACGAAGATCTGCAGAGCTTCCTCGACGCCCTCGAGGCGGCTGGTGAGCTGCGCCGGGTCACAGTCCCGGCCGACCCGACGCTGGAGATCAGCGAGGTGGTCACCCGCACCGTGCGGGCCGGCGGACCGGCCCTGCTCTTCGAGCGGCCGACCCGCGGCGACATGCCGGTGGCGATCAACCTGTTCGGCACCGAGAAGCGGATGGCGATGGCGCTCGGCGTCGACTCGCTCGACGAGGTCGGCGAGCGGATCGGCTCGCTCATCCGGCCGGAGCTGCCGGTCGGCTGGTCCGGCATCCGCGAGGGCATCGGCAAGGCGCTGCAGCTCAAGTCGCTGCCGCCGAAGAAGGTGAAGACCGCGCCCTGCCAGGAAGTGGTGCTCAAGGGCGACGAGGTCGACCTCGGCCTGCTGCCCGGCCTGCAGGTCTGGCCCGGCGACGGCGGCATCTTCCACAACTTCGGGCTGACCCACACCAAGGACCCGGAGACCGGCAAGCGCAACCTCGGCCTCTACCGCCTGCAGCAGCACTCGAAGAACACGCTCGGCATGCACTGGCAGATCCACAAGGACTCGACCGCGCACCACGCGATCGCCGAGCGCCGCGGGGAGCGCCTGCCGGTGGCGGTGGCGATCGGCTGCGACCCGGTGGTCAGCTACGCCGCCAGCGCGCCGCTGCCGTCCGACATCGACGAATACCTGTTCGCCGGCTTCCTGCGCGGCGAGCGGGTCGAGATGGTCGACTGCCTGACCGTGCCGCTGCAGGTCCCGGCGCACGCCCAGATCGTGCTGGAGGGCTATCTCGAGCCCGGCGAGCGGCACCCGGAGGGGCCGTTCGGCGACCACACCGGGTTCTACACCCCGGTCGAGCCGTTCCCGGTCCTGCACATCGAGACGATGACCATGCGGAAGAAGCCGGTCTACCACTCGATCATCACGTCCAAGCCGCCGCAGGAGGACCACGGCCTGGGCAAGGCCACCGAGCGGATCTTCCTGCCGCTGCTGAAGATGCTGATCCCGGACATCGTCGACTACGACATGCCGGCCGCCGGCGTCTTCCACAACTGCGTGATCGTCTCGATCCGTAAGCGCTACCCCAAGCACGCGCAGAAGATCATGAACGCGATCTGGGGCGCGCACCTGATGTCGCTGACCAAGCTGATCGTGATCGTCGACGAGGACTGCGACGTGCACGACTACAACGAGGTGGCGTTCCGGGCGTTCGGCAACGTCGACTACGACCGCGACCTGCTCGTCACCCAGGGTCCGGTCGACCACCTCGACCACGCCTCCTACCAGCAGTTCTGGGGTGGGAAGGCCGGTCTGGACGCTACCCGTAAGCTGCCCGGCGAGGGTTACGACCGGGGCTGGCCGGACGAGATGGTCATGTCGCCCGAGGTGGTCGCCCTCGTGGACAAGCGGTGGAAGGAATACGGGATATGACGGCAGTCGCTTCGGTTCCGGAGAAGTCGAGCAAGGTCAAGTCGTTCCTGCGCCTGGTCGCCATCGAGCACTCGGTTTTCGCGCTGCCGTTCGCGTACCTCTCGGCGTTCGTCGTTCTTGATCGTCTCGACACCGGCATTCACTGGCTCGACCTGCTGCTGATCACGGTCGCGATGGTCTCCGGGCGTACGTTCGCGATGGCCGCCAACCGCATCCTCGACCGCAAGATCGACGCGCTGAACCCGCGCACCCAGAACCGCGAGCTGGTGACCGGCGCGGTCAGCCTGCGTACGGCGTGGACCGGCGCGGCCGTCTCGCTGGTCGTCATGGCGCTGGCGGCTGGCCTGCTCAACTGGCTGTGCCTGGTGCTCTTCCCGCTCGCGGTGATCCCGCTGGTGATCTATCCCTACGGGAAGCGGTTCACCAACTACCCGCACTACATCCTGGCGCTCGCGCAGGCCGTCGCGCCGGTGGGCGCGTGGCTGGCGATCACCGGCACGTTCGACGGCTCGGGTCCCGCCTGGCTGCTCGGCGCCGCGGTCGGCCTGTGGATCGGTGGCTTCGACATCATCTACGCCTGCCAGGACGTCGAGGTCGACCGCAAGATCGGGGTGCACTCGACGCCGGCCCGCTGGGGCGTGCGGACCGCGTTGCGGATCTCCACCGCCACGCACGTGCTGACCTTCATCCTGTTCGTCTGGTTCGGCCAGCTGGTGGGGCTGGGCTGGCTCTGGTGGATCGGCCTGGCGCTGACCGCGGCCGCCTTCGTCTACCAGCACATCGTCGTCACCGAGAACGACCTCTCCAAGGTCAACCGGGCGTTCTTCACCGCTAACGGCTTCGTCGGCATCGCGCTGTTCCTCTTCGCGCTCCTCGACCTGATTATTTTGTAACCCCCGACCCATCGCCGTCCGTCTAACTGGGGTGAGTGACAAAGAGGCCGAGTTCCGGGAGTTCGTGAGCGCCCGGATGGAGTCGTTACGGGGGCTGGCCTTCCTCACGTGCGGGGACTGGCAGGTGGCCGAGGATGCGGTCCTCGGCTCACTGACCAAGCTGTACGTGAAGTGGAACCGGGTCGACAATCACGAGGCCTATGCCCGCACGATCGTCGTGCGGGCCGCCATCGACGAGACCCGGCGGCCCTGGTGGCGGCGCGAGCAGTCGCACGGCGACGCGATGCCGGACCGGTCGACCGACGACGGCACCCACGCGGTCGACGAGCGAATACGCATCCAGCAGGCGCTGCATCGGTTGCCACCCAAGCAGCGGGCCGTGCTCGTGCTGCGGTTCCTCGAAGAGCTCAGCGTGCAGGAGACCGCCGCCGCGCTGCGCTTCCCCGAGGGCACCGTCAAGGCGTACACATCGCGGGGCCTCGAAGCACTCCGTGAGCTTCTCGACGAGCGCAGGGAGGGACGTCGTGCCATCCGAAATCAGTGAGCTTCTGGAAGAGGCGCGGACGGGCGCGCCACCGCCGCGCTACGACGTCGATTACGTGTGGCTGGCCGGCCGTCGTCGTCGGCGTAGGCGGAATGCCGGGTGGACGATCGCGGCCGTGGTGGCAGTGGCCGCCGCGATCGGGGTGCCGCAGATCGTCGCCCGGCGTTCCGACGACCCGCAGCCGCTGAAGCTCCCGGCCCCGGTGGTCATCACCACCCCCAAGAGCGGCGAGATCATCCCGATCGCGGTCCGATTCCACGGTTACGACGCGGGCGGTTTCCACGTCGAGGATCCGACGGGCGGCAAGCTCAACGAGACGCAAACCACGGTGACCAGGATCGGCGGGAAGCCGAACCAGCAATACGCCTTGCTGGAGGCCTACGCGCCCGGCCTCGATCCGCTCGCGACCTATCCCAAGGGCGTCCGGGCCGAGACGGATCCGATCAACGGCCGGCCGGCCTTCTGGTTCACCATGAACGACGAGCATCGCGTGCAGGAGGATCTTCTTTGCTGGGAATACGTCGACGCTCTCCTGGCCTGCATCGAGCCCGAGATGAGCGGGATGACGGCCGCCGAGATGCGGACCGTGGCCGAGGGCTTCACGGCGAGCTCCGAGCGGGAGGTAAAGGTGCCGTTCAAGGTCGGTTACCTGCCGTCCGGCTGGCGGTTGGTGAGTGCCGAAGGAGAGCCCGGCGCCGGAAAGGCGAACGGATGGCTTCGTCTCGAGCCCCAGGCGTTCACCGCCGCGAGATTTGTCCACCCGGACCGGCAGTATCCGTCGTCGCTGATGGAGGAGATGGGTGGCGCTCTGAACCTTCAGGTGTGGTTCCAGCCGTCCAGCGATCACATGCCGCTGCTTCCCACGCCGGAGCCCGACGGGTCCGATCCGACCAAGGTGGTCTGCGACATCGAGGGCTGCTATCACCCGGTGGCGAACGGCCGCTACCGCATCCGGGCCGGCGGCAGCGTCCCGAAGGCCGAGGAGGCCAAGGTGCTCGCGTCGATCACCATGGCGGCAGACCCGGAGGACGAGTCCACCTGGTTCCCGGTGCACGAGGCGGTGCCACCTTCGGCGCTGGTGCGATTGCCATAGAAAGCTGTAACCGTTCGTAGATGGAGGTCCGTCTAACCCGCGTGAGCGACAACGAGGCCGAGTTTCGGGAGTTCGTGGCCGCGCAGATGGATTCGCTGCGCGGCCTCGCCTATCTCACGTGCGGCGACTGGCAACTGGCCGAGGATGCGGTTCTGGCCGCCCTGGCCCGGCTCTTCGTGAAGTGGGGCCGGATCGACAACCACGACGCGTACGCGCGAACCGCGGTGGTGCGGGCCGCCATCGACGAGACCCGCCGGCCGTGGTGGCGGCGCGAGCAGTCGCTGAGCCACGCCATGCCGGAGATCGCGGTCGACGACCTCGTCCCGGGCGTCGACGAGCGGCTGCGGCTGCGGGCGGCGCTGCTGCGGGTTCCGGTCAAGCATCGGGCCGTGCTGGTGCTGCGCTTCCTGGAGGGGCTCAGCGTGCCGCAGACCGCGGCCGCCCTGCGCTGCCCCGAGGGCACGGTCAAGGCGTACACGTCGCGCGGCCTCGACGCGCTCCGCCGGATCCTCGGCGCCGACCCGGGCATTGACACGGAGGTTCGCTATGAAGCTGTCTGATCTGCTGGACGACGTTCGGGTGGACGCTCCGCCGGCCCGCTACGACGCCGACGACGCGGTGCTGGCCGGCAAGCGACTGCGCCGCCGGCGCCGGGGCGGGATGACGGTCGCGGCCGTGGTGGCGGTGGCCGTCGCGATCGGGGTGCCGCAACTCGCCGGCCGGGCGGCCGATCCGCTGCCGTCGCTGCCGGCCGCGCCGACACCGTCGATCACGCCGTCCCCGACCGGCAAGGCCGGGCACGGTCCCGACCTCACCTACACGCTGCACGGGTTCACCACCGGCAAGCTCCGGGTCGACGATCCCTATCGCTGGTCCCTGGCCGGGGAGACCGCGATGATCGAGAAGAAGGGCGGTCAGGCCGACGCCCAGGAGGGCGAGGTCACCCTCTACCGGCCCGGCATCGACCCGCGGGGCACGCTCGACGGCGCGAAGATCACCGCGACCTCGGCCATCCACGGCCGCCCGGCCTGGCGGGTCGACGCGGCCGGGGCTCCGTTGCTGCTCTGGGAGTACGCGGACGACGCGATGGCCCTCGCCACGGTCCGCGCCGACGGGCCCGGCCGGTGGGCCCTCACCCCGGCCGAGTTGCGGCAGGTGGCCGAGGCACTCGAACCCGGCGCACCGCAGCCGGTCATGCTCGCCTTCGGGACGTCCTACGTGCCGCCGGACTACCGGATCGTCGAGGTCGCCGGCCGATTCAGCTCGGGCCAGGTGTCGTCGGCGCAGCTCGTGCCGACCAGCGAGGCCGTCGCCCGGCTGGGCCGGCCCGACCCGAACCCGAAGATCGTTCGGGACCGCCGGGGTCTCATGCTCTGGCTGAGCCCGACCGTGCCGTCCGACCACGGCGCTCCGCGAGCCGGGGTGATCTGCCCGGAACGGGTCGCGCTCAAGGGCATCCCGGTCGAGAAGCAGCCGCGGCACTGCTTCGTCTTCCTGCCCGGCGGCAAGAACGTGCTGGAGGTGTTCGGCCCCGACTCGGCCGACGAGAAAGAACTCCGCAAGCTGCTCGAGGGCGCCCGGTTCGGCCAGGTGGACAAGCCGGCCACCTGGCTCGCGGCGGGCACCGGTTTTCCGGCGAGCGCGCAGGTCGGCGGCCGATGAGCGAGCACAATTGAGGCATGCGTGAACCATGGGTCGTCGGCGTCTCGGGAGCTTCCGGGACGCCGTACGCCAAAGCTGTGCTGACCGGTTTGCTGGAGGCGGGGGAGTCGGTCGACCTGGTCGTCTCCCGGGCGGCCCGGCTCACCCTGCTCGACGAGACCGGGGCCACCGTGCGCGACGCGCACTGGAAGGACGACGTCTCCGGCTGGCTGGGCCGGGATCTGGGCGACCTGAGCTACTGGCCGGCCGGTGACCTGGCCGCCGGGCCGAGCAGCGGGTCCTACCCGGCCAAGGGCATGGTGGTCGTGCCGGCCAGCACCGCGGCCTGCGCGGGCATCGCCATCGGACTGTCCAAGGATCTGCTGCAACGGGCCGCTGAGGTCAACCTCAAGGAGCGCCGGCGCACGGTGGTCGTGCCCCGGGAAACCCCGGTCACCCGCAGCCACCTGGAGCATCTGATCGCCCTGCACGATGCCGGCGCGGTCGTGCTGCCGGCCAGCCCCGGCTTTTACGGCTCCGGGGCTGGAGCGACCGCACAACAACTGATCGACTTCGTGGCCGGAAAGGTGTTGGACGCCATCGGCGTACCCCACACGCTTTTGACCCGTTGGAAGGGTGAGCTGAATGCTCAGCGCAACCCGTTGGGCGGGCCGTAACCCATGCCCGGATTGCTTGGTCCGCCATTGCGTGGCCGATTATTGGCGTCGTCCTCGCGCATTTCCTCGACGACTCCGTCGCCTTCGAGCAGCGCACGGACCTCGGACTCACGGAATCGGCGGTGGCCACCCGGAGTACGGATACTGCCGATACGCCCGGCGGCGGCCCATCGCGTGACCGTCTTCGGGTCGACGCGGAACAGCGCGGCCACCTCGCCCGGTGTCAGCAGACGATCTCCAGTGTCCACAACCCCCTCCTCGCGTCGGTCTTCTGGAGCGGCCGTGATCACGGTGAGTGTCGGCGTGCTCGATCGGGACGTAAAGCCATTAGAGCATTGCCCCGGAACCGAGTCCCTGGAATGCGGAAAAAGCCCTAATTGCGACAGTGATCGTTATCCTGCCGCCGATTCGTCGCTACCGGGCGTGAGTAGCTATCTGCCACCCGTTTAGGGTCTGAGCTATGGACTCCATCGACCTACGGCTGATCGACCTGCTACGGGACAATGCGCGCTCGTCGTACGCCGAGCTGGCCCGCAAGGTCGGGCTCTCGGCGCCCGCCGTGCACGAGCGGGTCGGCAAGCTCGAAGCGGCCGGGACCATCCGCGGCTACCGGGCCGACGTCGACCACGAAGCCCTCGGACTCGGGGTGACCGCGCTGATCGGCATCATCGAGGACTCCGGCGCCGACACCGACGACGTGCTCGCCGCCGTGCGGAACATGCCCGAGGTGGAGAGTTGCTACTTCATGGCCGGCGTGGAGTCCTACCAGCTCACCGTGCGGGTCGGCACGATCGCCGAGCTGGAGCAGCTGATCGTGCGGATCAACCGGACCCCGGGGGTGGCCTCCACCCGGACGGCCATCGCGCTGAGCACCAAGTGGGAGAACCGCCCCCAGCCGGGCGCCGGCTCATGATTTGATGAGCGTCGAAAGGCCCGGGTAATCCACCACGAAGCCGTCGTCGTCGACGGTCAGATCCGCGCTGAACGTCTCGCTCGCGTAGCGGACGCGATGGGCGCCGAGCGGGGTATAGATCTGGTCCGCCTGCACCACCTCGAGGCTCGGCAGCAGCATCAGAGCGGCACTGATCCGGTGGGACACCCCGGTCTCCGCCGTCAGCAGCTCCAGCCGGCGGATCGGCAGCGTGTTGGTCAACGGCGAACCGCCGAGATCGACGTCGTACGCCTTGTAGAGCTGATCGGAGTCCTCGATGCCGGGCAGACCGGCCCGGGCGTGCCCGGCCGCTGACAGCACCGCGTCGAGGTTGCCCTGCTCGGCCGTCACCGCGCGCCACCGGCCCGCCGCCAACTCGAGCCGGACGTTGCGCACCCAGCCGGCGCCCTCGGTGGTGACGTCGAGGTGGGCGGTCGCCCAGCCCGGATCGGTCCGCAACTCGTAGCGGCACGTGTAGGCGATCGGCTTCACGGCCAGGATCGTTCCCCGGGCATAGAGGCCGTTACGCGCATCGACCAGGGTGTGCTCGACACCGGTCGTGTCCTTGCGGTCCCAGAAGAGCGAATCAGGCAGTGGCATGCCTCTACGTCTACCAGCTTTGCCCAAAAAAGTAGCCCCGGCACGTTCCCGTGCCGGGGCTTCCTTTACCGCTGTGGATCAGTAGGTGCGGGCCGGGCGGGCCGTGCCGAAGCGGCCACCGGTGCCGTCACGCCGGTCGTTGCGCGCGTTGTCCCGGCGGAAACCACCGGTGCGCTCGCCGTTGCGCGGGGCGAAACCGGTGCGCTCGCCGCGCGGCCGGTCGGTGAAGGTCCGGTCGCCGGTCGGCCGGTCACCGGTCGGCCGGTCACCGGCGGGGCGGTCCGCGAAGGTCCGCTCACCGGTGGTCGTCGGCCGGTCGCCGTAGGAACGCTGCGGACGGTCACCGAACGAACGGTCACCTTCCGTACGCTCCCCGCGCGGCCGGTCACTGTACGAACGCTGCGGACGGTCGCCGTAGGAGCGCTGCGGACGGTCGCCGAAGCGACCCCGCGGCCGGTCGCCACGCTCGCGGCGGGGCTCCGGCTCCTCCTTCACGGGCACACCACTGGGCTCACGAGCCCCGGTGACCTCGGCGAGTTTCTCGTCACCCAGACGAACCCGGACCTCGGACGGCGCAACGCCGGCCTTGCCCATCATCGCCTGCGTGCTGCGCCGCTGCTTCGGCAGAACCAGCGTCACGACCGCACCGGACTCGCCGGCCCGAGCCGTACGGCCGGCGCGGTGCAGGTAGTCCTTCGGGTCCTTCGGCGGGTCCACGTGCACGACCAGCGAGATGCCGTCGACGTGGATGCCGCGGGCGGCGACGTCGGTGGCCACGAGGACGTTGGTGCGGCCCTCCTTGAACTCGGCCAGCGTGCGGGTGCGAACCCGCTGCGTCTTGCCGCCGTGCAGGGCACCGGCCCGCACGCCGACCTGACGGAGCTGCTCGACCAGCCGGTCGACGCCCATCTGGGTGCGGGCGAAGACGATGGTCTTGCCCGTCCGGTTGGCGATCGCCGCGGTGATCGGGAACTTCTCCGCCGGCGGGATCAGCAGCAGGTGGTGGTCCATGGTGGACACGCTGGCCTCGGACGGGTCGGTCGAGTGCGTGACCGGGTCGTGCATGAACCGCTTGACCAGGGTGTCGACGTCACCGTCGAGAGTGGCCGAGAAGAGCAGGCGCTGGGCGTGCTCCGGGGTCTTGGCCAGCAGCTCGGTGACCTCGGGCAGGAAGCCCATGTCGGCCATCTGGTCGGCCTCGTCCAGAACGGTGACCTCAACCTCGTCGAGGTTGCAGGCGCCGCGCTCGATCAGGTCGCCGAGGCGGCCCGGCGTGGCGACGATGACCTCGACGCCGCGACGCAGCGCGTCCATCTGCCGGTCGTACGGCACGCCGCCGACTGCGGTCTTCAGGAACACGCCGACCGAGCGGCCCAGGGGCTGCAGCGCGTCGGCCACCTGCATGGCCAGCTCGCGGGTCGGCACCATGATCAGGGCCTTGGGGTGGTGCGGCTTCGCACGGCCACCCTGCGCGACCCGGGCGAGCAGCGGAAGGCCGAACGCGAGGGTCTTGCCGGAGCCGGTCTGGCCACGACCGAGAACATCCCGGCCGGCGAGCGCGTCCGGAATGGTCGCGGACTGGATCTCGAACGGCGCGTTGATGCCGTCACGAGCGAGAACGCGGGTGAGCTCGACCGGAACACCCAGGTCGGCGAAGGTCTTGCTCTCCTCGACCGGGGCGGTCGCCTCGGGGGTCGGGGTCTCTTCGGTAGCAGCGGCTGCGGGGGTTTCCTCAGTGGCAGCGGCTTCGAAAACGGACGGGAACGTGCTGGGGTCAGCGAAAGTGGTCAAGAGAACCTCTCTACGGGGGCGCATGCTCGCGAATGGCCCGCCGCGGCTGCTGAGAGCCTGACGCTGTAATGCCCGCAAGAACGCCCGTGGCGCGCGTCAGCGCGCGCCGCTTCAGTAACTGTCATAAGTGTACGGCTCAACGTTTGACACGCCGACCGCATTCCGCCCCGGCAGTGGGCAGGCTCACCCACCTCGGGGCAACCCGCCAAGAATAGGGGCACCGGGGCGGTCCGACAAATCTAGCCGAACAGGCCACCCAGCATGTCGGAGAATGCACTGCCCGCCGTGAACAGGAAAACCAGGCTCACGGTCACCAGCAGCCCGAGGACCACCAGCATCGCGATAACCACCTTCAGGTTACCTCGGCGCCGGTCGTGGATCTCGTCACGCCAGCCCTGGGCCAGGATGTGCCCGGTCAGTGAGCCGGAATTCTCCACCGCGCTCATCGAGACCGGCATTGTTGTGTCGATCATCTCGTATCCGCTGTTGCCGTAGACCGTTCCACCCGGACCGGAAAACTGACCGCGTTGCTGCGGAACGGCCGACGTCGCGTTCGGATCGAACCCTGCGGGGTAGGCCGGCGGCGGGCTCACCTGCGCGGTCGGCGTCGGAGACACACCGAACGGCTGAGTGTTAACGGCCGGACCGGCGACCCCGTACGGGTTGGCCGGGGGAGGCGGCATGGCCGCCTGCCGGGCACCCGCGGCGGGCGGCACGGTGTAGGACGGCAGACCGTACGCCGCCGGGCTTGCGGCCGGCGCCGGCGCGGACGTCGGCATGGCGGTCGTCGGCTCAGCCGCAGTCGGCATGGCGGTCGTCGGCTCGGCCGCATTCGGCATGGCGGTTGTCGGCATGGCGGTGGTCGGCATAGCGGTCGTCGGCTCGGCCGTCGTCGGGATGGTCGGTGGCGGCGGGAACGCCGGCTGCGGCGGGCCCGGGATCGGGCTGGGGCCCGGCGGGGCCGGCACGGGGCTCGGCGAGGGCGGTGAAGGCACAGGAAACGGTCCAGGTCCAGGAGGCACGGGCGAGGGGCCCGGGCCTGGCGGCACGGGTGACGGGCCGGGGCCCGGCGGAACAGGGCTGGGCGGCGTCGGGTTCGGCACCGGCGGCGCCGGCATCGGTGGGGTCGGCGCGGGACCCGGCGCCGGACTCGGCGTGGGAGCCGGGAACGGGCTGGGCTGCGGCGTCGGGAACGGGGTCGGCACCGGCGCCGGGAACGGCGTGGTCGGGTCGAACGGGCCCGGCTTCGGTGGCCCGGGCTTCGGCGGCTCAGGCTTCGCCGGCGGCGCCGGCACCGGGCGCAGCGGCTCGGGCTTCTCCGGCTCCGGTTCGGCGGGCTCCGGCTTGCCCGGCTCGGGCTCGACGGGCTCGGGGTCGGCAGGCTTGGGATCGGCCGGCTTGGGATCGCCGGGCGGCGCGGGCGTGGGGTCGCTCGGCGGCTCGGGCTCGCCCAGTTTGATCTCCACCGGCGGCTCGGCCGCGGCGGGTGGCTTGAATGACACCGAGGCGGTGCCGATCGACGTCGAGGAGACCGCGGGCTTCGGCGGCTCGGCGGGCGCGGACTCGGTCGGGCTGTTGCCGTAGACCTTGGCCGGGCCGCTCGGCCACGTCGCGGCGCGCACCGCGGCCGGGTCGGCGCTGATCGCGCCCGGGACCGAGGCGCGGGCGGCGCCGGCAGCCGGGGCGCTGGACAGCGGCCGCGAGGAGCCGTCGACCCGCTCGGGCACCAAGTCGGTGGCGGCCGGCGGGCTGACCGGGCGGGCCGAGCCGGTGACCCGAGCTGTCCCGGAACCGGCCGGCGGAGCGCTTGCGGGTTTGGCGGAAACGGGAGCGGAGGCGCTCACCGAACCGGTGCCACGACCCACGGTGGCGCGGCCGCTTGCGGCGATCGGCGGGCCGGCCGGCGGCTCGGGTGGCGGCGGCGGAGTGGAGGAGGAACCCGCGGGTGCCCACAGGGCTCCGGGGGCGGGCGGCGGCGGCGGAGCGTACGCCTCGTGGCCGTCACCGAGCGGCGGCTTGGCGCCGTCGCCGTCCGGTGTCGCCTGCCGCTCTTCCATGAACCCTCCCGACCGCGCGCCGACGGTTCGGACGTCGGACGCTGTCCCTACCGTGCCATATCCGCGCTCGTGAACACACCTGGCACCAACCGGGCCACTCGTGCGGCCGGTCGGTTACCACCGGAAAGGCGATCTTTCCCATCCGGTGGTCGACGCAAACGGACGGCTCAGTCCGCCGACGCGGACGCCCCGGCCGACGACGCCGACTGCGCTGAGCTGGCCGCGGTCGTCTCCTTGGTCGCGGTCGGCTCGCTGTCGTTGCCCCCGGTGGCCGGCGCCGTCGTGGTCGGGTCGGGCACCGGCGTGGTCTCCGCCGGCGTCGGCTGGGTCGTCGGCGCGGTGGTCGGCGTGGTCGTCGGGGTCGTGGTCGGGGTGGTCGTCGGCGTCGTGGTGGGCGTCGTCGTCGGGCCGGTGGTCGGGCCGGTCGTCGGTCCCGTGGTGGGGCCGGTCGTCGGTCCGGTCGTGGGCTTCGTCGTCGTGCCGGTCGTGGGCGACGTCGTCGGCTTGGTGGTCGTGCCGGTCGTCGGGTCGCTCGTCGGGTCCGGATCGGGGGAGCCGAGCGCGGGACCCTCGGTGACGCCCTCGACCGAGCCGAAGATCCGGGTCGCCTGGAACAGGCGCGACCAGCGGACCGGGGTGAGACGCACGTTGAGGCCGGTGCGCGGGGCCTCGACCATCATGCCGTTGCCCGCATACATCGCGACGTGGTGGATGCCGCGCCAGCTGTTGGAGTAGCTGAAGAAGAGGAGGTCGCCGGGGAGCAGCGAATAGCGGTCGACGACCTTGTTGCGGGTCTGCCAATACTGGTCGCGGGAGACGCGGGTCAGCGGGAAGCCGACCGAGTGGTACGCCGCATACATCAAGCCGGAGCAGTCGTACTGATCCGGGCCCTCCTCGGACCACACATACGGGTCGCCGCGCTGGGCCAGGGCGTAGGTCAGCGCCTGGATGGCCCGTGGGTCGGCGCCGCGGCCGGCCTCGGCACCCGCCAGATATTGAGCACCGAGTGCGCTGTCGGCGGCGGTCTCGCTGGTCTCGGCCGCGCTCAGCTCGTCGACGTGGGCGAGCTCGAGGGCCTGCTGGGCCGACTGCTTCTTGCCGAGCGTGGTGTTGACCTTGCCGTACTGCGCGACCAGGTCGTCCCAGTGCTTCTTGGCGAGGGTCTCCTCGTCGAGCGTGAGCTGGACCGCGGTCTCGCTGGACTCGATCCGGCGGGCCGCGGCCTGCTCGGTGGAGTGGTCGCCGCGCTGCAGCCGGGCCAGGTCGTCGAGACCGGCCAGGCCCGGGTCGTAGGAGCCGGGCGGCAGCGCGGCCGCCTCGAGCATCGACTTGGCGGCGGCGTCGGACGCGGCGGTGCGGGCGTCCTGCAGGGTCTCGGCGGCGGCGGCGTAGCGCTGCTCGGTCGTCTTGAACTGGGTCTGCGCGAGATCGCGGTCGGCGCCGAGCTGGATCAGCTGGTCGCCCATGGTGGCGATCTCGGCGCGGCCCTTCTCGATCTGCTGCAGCACCGGGCTGGTCGCGGAGCCGGTGAGGGTGGGCGTCACGGTCGGCGTGCTGGTGGCGGTCTGGCCGGGCATCACCAGGGTGCCGAGGGCCATCGGCCGGGAGCCGGCGTCGGGCACGGCGGGGGCGACCGGGACCTGCGGCACGGTCGGAGCGGCCAGGGCGGGAACCGGGTTGAAGAGGGCGGCGATGGCGGCGGTGGCGGCAGCCGAATACATCACGGGGCGCCACCAAGGGCGATCCGTGCCTGTTCGGCCGTCTCCGTAACGTCCTGTAGCCATGCGCTCCCCGTCCGCGACGATGGTGCCGTCGCTTTTTGTCCCTCTAAAGGCTTACCCCATGGCTCATACGGCTGTCGATTGATCAGAGATGAAAGAAGTCTGGGAATCCGAACAACGACATCGTGAGCTGGGCCGCCCCGACACCGTGCGAGGGTGATCTTGTCGGGGGTGGGACGTAGGCTCAACGACGGGTAAAAGGAAGGGGCACAGATGGACGCCGGGCTCAAACGCGAGCTGGAGGCCAAGGTCTACGCAGGTGAGCGGCTGACTCGCGAGGACGGTGTCGCGCTCTACGAGTCGGACGATCTGGCGTGGCTCGGCCGGCTGGCCCATCACAAGCGCACCGAGATGAACGGTGAGCGGGTGATGTTCAACGTCAACCGGCACCTGAACCTCACCAACGTCTGCTCGGCGAGCTGCGCTTATTGTTCCTTTCAGCGTAAACCAGGCGAAAAGGATGCGTACACCATGCGCATCGACGAAGCGGTGCGCAAGGCCAAGGAGATGGAGGACGAGCAGCTGACCGAGCTGCACATCGTCAATGGTCTCCACCCGACCCTGCCCTGGCGCTATTACCCGAAGGTGTTGCGCGAGCTGAAGGCCGCGCTGCCCGACGTCAAGCTCAAGTGCTTCACCGCCACCGAGGTCCAGTGGTTCGAGAAGATCAGCGGCCTGCCGGCCAGCGAGATCCTCGACGAGCTGATGGATGCCGGCCTCGAGTCGCTGACCGGCGGCGGCGCCGAGATCTTCGACTGGGAGGTCCGGCAGCACATCGTCGACCACGACTGTCACTGGGAAGACTGGTCACGCATCCACCGGCTCGCCCACGAGAAGGGCATGAAGACGCCGGCGACGATGCTCTACGGCCACATCGAGGAGCCGCGGCACCGGGTCGACCACGTGATGCGGCTGCGCGAGCTGCAGGACGAGACCGGCGGCTTCGCGGTCTTCATCCCGCTGCGCTACCAGCACGACTTCGTCGACTCGCAGGACGGCAAGGTCCGCAACCGCCTCCAGGAGCGCACCCGGATGGCGGCGCCGGCCGAGTCGCTGAAGACGTTCGCGGTGTCCCGGTTGATGTTCGACAACGTGCCGCACCTGAAAAACTTCTGGGTCATGCACGGCCTGTCGGTCGCCCAGCTCTCGCTCAACTTCGGCGCCGACGACCTCGACGGTTCGGTGGTGGAATACAAGATCACCCACGACGCCGACTCGTACGGGACGCCGCACACCATGCACCGCGACGACCTGCTCGACCTCATCTGGGACGCCGGTTTCCAGCCGGTCGAGCGCAACACCCGCTACGAGGTCGTCCGGGAATATGAGAAGGCCCCGTCGCTCGCATCCCGCCGCGCCGAGCCCGCAACGGTCTGGGCCTGAGGTGCCACGGCGTACCCTCGTGGGGTCATGACCGAGACCAAGAGTGAGCGGCGCCCGCGCCGTGACCCCAGCGGCCGCCTGTCCACCATCGGCGACCTGCTGGGCACCGCGCTGGCCGGGCTGGTGATCGGTGCTGTCCTGCTGCTGGCCTTCGAGGCGGTCCTGGCGCTGACCCGGGTGTCCGAGTTCGGCGGCACGAACGGCTGGCTCGCGCTGATCCTGCCGTTGTGGCTGTTCACCGAGGAGTTCCGGGCGGCCCGCGCGAGCGGGCCCTACCGTTTCGTTGCGGCGGTGCTGGGCGCCGGCTTCGGCGTGGCCGTCGGCATGAGCGTCGTCGGCGTGGTCGCCCCGCTCTTCCCCAACCTGGTCAGCGGGGTGGCCGGGGCGGCGAGCTGCACCGTGGTCTATTGCGTCGTCTGGTTCTACGGCCTGCGGTGGCTGAGCCACCGCGCGGGTTAGGAAGAGAGAGATGAGTCCCCTCGTCAAGTACACGCTGGGCCGTCTGGGCCTGTTCGTGCTGCTCTTCGTGCTGCTCCTGCCGCTCCCGCTGAACATCCTGGTCAAGGCCATGATCGCGCTGCTGTTGTCGGCGGTGCTGTCCTACTTCCTGCTGTCCGACTGGCGCAACAAGGTCGGCGAGCAGCTCGGCGACGTGGCGAGCCGCCGCGCCCAGGAGAAGGAGCGCCTGCGCGCCGCCCTGGCCGGCGACGAGGACGCGGCCACGGCCGGCGACCGCGCCACCCCGGTGGACGAGAAGGTCGACGAGAAGAAGTAGTAGCGTGCGGGGGACCGCGTCTCAGCGAAGCCGGTGTGAATCCGGCGCTGTCCCGCAACTGTGATGCCTCTTGAGGTCAAGCCAGGTCGCCTGGGCGCCGGTCGCGAAGTAGCGCTCTCGGGGAGGGGCGCCTCGCGGGCGGGCCACATTTCTGCGGGTCCTGTCGGCGAAGCACCACACGCCCGGCCGACTGGAGGACCTCATGAAACGTGTGCTCATCGCGGCGGCGACGGCTGCCGCCCTGTTGTTCGCGGGCGGATGCGGTGACGACAAAACGACCACCACTCCCACGCCCAGCTCGTCAGCCAAAGAATTTCCGGTCACGGTCGGGCAGCTGACGCTCGACAAGCGGCCCGAGCGGATCATCTCGCTGACCCCGACCGCCACCGAGATGCTGTTCGCGATCGGGGCCGGGCCGCAGGTCGCGGCGGTCGACGACCAGTCCAACTATCCGGTCAACGCGCCCAAGACCGACCTGTCCGGCTTCAAGCCGAACGCCGAGGCGATCGCGGCGAAGAACCCGGACCTGGTGGTGCTGTCCAACGACATCGACAAGATCGTGGCGCAGCTGACGACGCTGAAGGTTCCGGTCTACCTGCTGCCGGCCGCGACGAGCATGGACGACAGCTACCAGGAGATCGGCGAGCTCGGCACGCTCACCGGGCACCAGGCCGAGGCCGAGGCGGTGCACCAGCAGATGAGCACCCAGATCGACAAGATCGTGAAGGGCGTGCCGGCCCGGGCCAAGGCACTCAGCTACTACTACGAGCTCGACCCGACGCTCTACTCGGTCACCTCGAAGACCTTCGTCGGTTCGATCTTCGCGATGTTCGGGATGACCAATGTGGCCGATGCCGCCGACCCGGACGGCGCCAAGGGCGGCTACCCGCAGCTCGCCCAGGAAGCGCTGATCACCGCCAACCCGGACACGATCTTCCTGGCCGACAGCAAGTGCTGCCAGCAGTCCGCGCCGACCGTCGCGGCCCGCAAGGGCTGGAACACGATCACCGCGGTCAAGGCCGGTCAGATCTACCCGCTCGACGACGACATCGCCTCGCGCTGGGGACCCCGTACCGTCGATCTCGTCCAGTCCGTCGCCGATGCGGTGGTCAAGGTTCCGGCGTGACGCCGGGCCTGCGGCCGGCCGGCCTGCGGCCGATCTGGCTGGTGGCAGGCCTTGTCGCGGTGCTGCTCGCGCTGGTCGCCGGCCTCGCCTTCGGCTCGGTCGCGCTCCCTCCGGCGGGCGTCGCGGCCGAGTTGCTCAATCTCCTTCCGGGTGTACGCCTACACAGCGGTCTCACCGAGCGGGAGATCGCGATCGTCACCGAGCTACGCCTGCCGCGGGTGATTCTCGGCCTCCTGGTGGGCGGCATGCTGGCCCTGGCCGGCGCCGCCTACCAGGGCGTCTTCCGCAACCCGCTGGCCGACCCGCACCTGCTCGGGGTGGCGGCCGGCGCCGGGCTCGGCGTCACCGTGGTGATCGCGTTCCGATCGACCGCCGGCGAGGCCACCGCGAACCTGCCGTTCGGCGTCCCGTTCGCGGCGTTCGCGGGCGCCCTCATCGCGGTCGCGCTGACCTGGCTGTTGGGCGCGGCCGGCGGCCGGGACCGATCACCGGCCACGCTGATCCTGGCCGGGGTGGCGGTCTCGTCGTTCCTGGCCGCGGCCCAGACGTACGTCATGCAGCAGCACGTCGACACCCTGCGCGAGGTCTACTCCTGGCTGCTCGGCCGGCTGGCCACCGCGGGCTGGCACGACGTGCTGCTGATCCTGCCGTACGCCGCGGTGACCGGCGCGATCGTCCTGTCCCAGCGCCGTGAGCTCGACGTCCTGACCGTCGGCGACGAGGAGGCGACCGGCCTGGGCCTGCATCCGCAGCGCAGCCGTTACCTGCTGATCGTCGCGGCCTCGCTCGGCACCGCGGCGGCGGTGTCGGTTTCCGGCCTGATCGGGTTCGTCGGCATCATCGTCCCGCACACGATGCGCCTGCTGGCCGGCCCGAGTTACCGCTCGATCCTGCCGCTGTCGGTCCTGTTCGGCGGCGCGTTCCTGGCCCTGGCCGACCTGCTGGCCCGCACCGCGGGCGGCGCCGCCGAGATCCCGATCGGCGTGGTCACGGCGTTCTTCGGCGCCCCGTTCTTCATCGTCGTCCTCCGCACCACCCGGACGGCCGCGCCGTGAGCGCGGCGGTCGTGGTGCGCGGGCTTCGGGTGCGGCTGGAGCGGGCGCTCATCGTGGACGGGGTCGACCTCGAGGTCGACGGCGGCGAGTGGGTGACGGTGATCGGGCCGAACGGGGCCGGGAAGTCGACGGCGCTGCGGGCCATCGGCGGACTGCTCCCGTTCGAGGGGAGTGTCGAGCTCAACGGGGTGCCGGTCGACCGGCTGCCGCGGCGGGAACGGGCCAAGACGATCGCCACGGTGGCCCAGTCGCCGGTGGTGCCGCCGGCCATGCGCGTCGTCGACTACGTACTTCTGGGGCGTACCCCCTATATGCCGCCGCTCGGCCGGGAGTCGGCCGCCGACCTGGTGGCGGTCGAGGAGGTTCTCGGCGAGCTCGACCTGGAACGCTTCGCCGGGCGGCGGCTCGACACGCTCAGCGGCGGCGAACGGCAGCGGGTGTTCCTGGCCCGGGCGCTGACCCAGGGGGCCCGCATCCTGCTGCTCGACGAGCCGACCAGCGCGCTCGACATCGGACATCAGCAGGAGGTGCTGGAGCTGGTCGACCGGCTGCGCGCCGAGCGTGGCCTGACCGTGCTGGCGACGATGCACGACCTGACCACCGCCGGCGAGTACGCCGACCGCATGGTGCTGCTGTCGGCGGGCCGGGTGGTGGCAGCCGGCCCGCCGGCAGAGGTGCTGACCGAGAAGAATCTGGCCGAGCACTACAAGGTGCGGGTGCGAGTCATCGAGGGTGACCACGGCCCGCTGGTGGTTCCGGTCCGCGGTTAGGGCCGGTCCGGCCGATCACGCCGGGCTGCGGCGTGGCCCAGCCGGCGGCTGGACCTCGCCTCGCTCCCACGTGATCGGCCGGACCGGCCCTGGCTATTTCAGCAGCGCGGCCAGTGGGATGTTCTGGTTGCGGAGGGCGTTGGCCACCACGATCGCGATCTGCTGAGCGCCGTACGCCTCGAAGTGGGTGTGGTCGTTGCAGAAGAACGCGCCGACCGTGCCCGCGGTGTAGTCACCGTTGTTCGGGCAGAACTTCAGCGAGTTGTAGAGCGACACGCTCAGTGTCTGCAGGTCGATGACGGGGGAGCCGGTGGCGGTGCCGGCCGCGGTCGTCTGGGTGACGAAGCCGCGGTTCTTCACGGCCGTGCTGCCCGAGCAGGTGATCGCCGCGACCGCGGTCAGCAGCACCGGATGCGCGCCGCGGGCCAGGGCGGTCTGCGCCATCATCGTCAGCAACTGCTGGTAGCGGGCGGTGCCGACGTGCCGGGGACAGTTGGTGTCGCCGTCGTTGATGCCGAACTGGATGAACAGATAGTCACCGGCCTTCAGACCGGTGGTCGTGTTCAGCATCTGCTGCCAGCGCGACGAGTAGGTGGTCGAGCTGAGCACGCACTCACCGCTCGCATCCTTGGTGCTTGTCACGTTGCCCTCGTAGAGCCACGTCTGGATGCTGCGGCCGGCGACGGCCAGGTTCTTGACCGCGGCCCCGGAGTTGAACAGGGCCCCGAACTGGGCGCCCCAGCCGACCGGGCAGGTGGCGCTGGGGTTGGCCATCGTCGAGTCACCGGCGAGCCACACGTTGACGGTGGCGGCAGCGGCTGAGGGAGCGACTGCGGCGCAGGCCGGACCGGCCAGCGCGGCGGACACGCCGACCAGGTGAAGCGGGACGAGCAGGGCGAGAGCGACGAGCCAGCGGAGCTTCTTCATGAGGTCCTCCATCTCGGCGGCGCCGCGGGGGACGGTCGCGGCACACGCCAAGACAGTGACATTCATCTATGTGTGAGGCAAGCGCTTACCTATCGGGAGCCAGGATCGCGAACATGCCGCCCTGCGGGTCCTCGAGCACCGCGTACCGCCCGATCGACAGGTTCGTCGGCGGCCGCAGCATCTGCCCGCCGAGCGCCCGCGCGTGCATCGCCGCCCGGTCGCAGTCCTGCACCGCGAAATAGATCATCCAGTGCGCCGGCATGTCGACCGGCCAGTCCGGCGCCGACATCGGCTGGATCCCGCAGATCGGCGTCTCGTTCAGCTTCGCCACCAGATAGGGCGAAGAACCCATGGTGCTGTGCCGGAACGCCCAGCCGAACACCGAGCCGTAGAAGACCGCCGACCCGTCCAGATCGCGGGTGTTCAACTCGTTCCAGGTCAGCGAGCCGGGGATGTCGAACACGGCCGCGCCGCGCATCGTGCCCGCCTGCCAGACGCTGAACGGCGCCCCGGACGGGTCGAGGAAGGCCGCCATCCGGCCCTGGTCGAGCACGTCGAACGGAGCGACCAGAACCTTCCCGCCGGCCGCGGCCACCCGGTCGGCGACCGCGTCCGCGTCGGCGGTGGCGATGTAGGTGCTCCAGGCGGTGGGCTGGCCCTCGCCGTAGAGCGGTCCGGCCCCCGCCACCGGGCGGCCGTTGAGCATGAAGGTCGTGTATCCGCCGAACTCCTCGCCGGCCACGTCGGCCGTCCAGCCGAACAGGCCGGAGTAGAAGCGCTTCGCATCCGCGAGATCGGCGGTCCCCAAATCAACCCACGTGGGAAAGCCAGGCGTCGATGCGGTGGTCATCAGCGAATAGTGACACCGAGATCCTTTGATCAGTCTTAAGTGTCGACGTTCTAGCTGAATCGCCGGCCTTCGTCCCGCCGATAGGCCCACAAAGCCACCCCAGCCAGGGCAATCGTCCATGTGAGAAGCGACACAAGCGAGGCCGGACTAAAGGGATATTCGCCAACCGCGGCCCACATCAGACGCACCGCACCGCCGGTCGGCAGGAACGGACCGACCGTCTCGACGAAGCCGGGTGCCCACCCGGGCGCGGTCATCAGGCCGCCGCCGAACGCCAGCGGCAGGAACAGCACCTGGGCCACCACCACCGCGGCCTTCGGCGGCATCGAGTAGCCGATCGCGAGGCCCATCAGGATGAACGGCACCGAGATCAACGCGACGCAGAGGGCGGCGAGCACGAACCGGGCCGGGCTCAGCGTCGCCGCGGTCAGGAACGCCGAGATGAGTACGACCGGGAGCAGCGCGACGGCCATCAGGGCGAGGCCGGCCAGCAGGCGACCGGCGAAGCGGGGCAGGGCACCGGCAGCCAGCGTCCGAACGTACGGATCCCAGGGCTGCACCCGGTCGTCGGCCACGCCCACGCCGTACGAGAAAAGGTTGGTGCTCATCACCGCGAAGGTCAGCATCGACGCGGTCGCGAACGTCGCGAAGTGCGGATCGTCGCCGGCGTAGGGGACCACGAAGGCGAGCATCGAGGCGGCCGGCCAGATCGCGCTGCCGACGATCGCGATCGGCGTGCGCGAGGTCTCGATCAGCTGGAACCGGGCGTGGGTGAGGGTCAGCGCGGACATGCTTCCTCCAGGCGGGTCAGGCGCAGGAACGCCTCCTCCAGCGAGGCCGGGCGCACCTCCAGGTCGGCGAACGGGACATCGGCCGCGACCAGGTCGCGGACCAGCCGATCAGCGTCGGGGCTGAGCAGGTGCCAGCGGTCACCGTCGCGTTCGGTCGCGGTCACCCCGGCAAGAGCGGGCAGGGGTACGGGTGACGTCAGGCTGATCCGGCGGACGGCGACCAGGCCGCGGACCGCGTCGACGGTGTCGTCGGCCAGCACCCGGCCGCCGCCGAGCACCACCGCGCGGTCCGCCAGCGACTCGATCTCCTCCAGGTAGTGGCTGGTCAGCACGACCGTGCCGCCGTCGGCGTGGAACTGGCGGATGCCGTCCCACAGCGAGCGGCGCGCCTCGACGTCGAGGCCGGTGGTCGGCTCGTCCAGGAAGACGATCCGCGGCCGGCCGGCGAAGGCCAGCGCCACCGCGACCCGCCGTTTCTCGCCGCCGGACAGACCGCCGGTCTGCCGCCGGACAAGGTCGGTCAGCCCGAAGCGGGTGAGCAGCTCGGCGCGGGGCAGCGGGTCGGGGTAGTGCGCCCGTACGAAATCAATCACCTCGCCGACCCGCAGCGTGCCCGGCAGGCCGGTCTCCTGTGGAGTGACCCCGAGATGCCGCCGGCTTGCCGGCAGGCGCGGGTCCGCGCCGAGCAGCTCGACCCGCCCGGAGCTGGGTTTGCGGATGCCGGTGAGCAGGCTGATCAGGGTGGACTTGCCGGCGCCGTTGGGGCCGAGCACCCCGACGATCGCGCCGGCGGCGATGTCGAGCGAGACGTGGTCGAGGGCGAGGGCGTCGCCGTAACGACGGGTGACGTCGATGGCGCGGGCGAGGATCATGACTGCGCTCCCGGATCGAGCAGGGTCCGTAACGCCGCCGTGTACTCCTCGAAGGCGAGCCGACCGCGGCGGGTGAGACGGATGAGCGTGGCCGGCGTGCGGCCCTGGTGGGTCTTGGTCACCTCGACATATCCGGCGTCCTCGAGCTTGCGCAGGTGGACCGAGAGGTTGCCGGCGGTCATCCCCAGTGACTCCTGCAGGCGGGGGAAGGTGACCTTGTCGTCGTCGCGGAGGGCGGACAGCGCGGACACGACGCGCAGCCGGGCCTGGGCGTGGATGACCGGATCGAGCTCGGTGCTCTCGCTCATCGCAGCCGCCGCCAACCGAGGATGCCGGCCACGATCATGCCGCCGCCGCCGAGGCCCCCGACGATCAGCGAATGCCAGCCGGGGCCGGCCACGATGCCGGCGATGTTGACCGCGCTGGTCCAGGCGCCGAGCACGAAGAGCTGCCGGTCCTGCCAGATCGCGCTGCCGGCCATGTGCAGCGCGCCGGTGAGCGCGACCATGCCGCCGGCCCAGAGCAGCCCGGCCTTGGGGTCGGGCAACTCGGGGGCGAGCCGGCTGAAGAGCACCGAGAAGCTGAAGAAGGAGATCGACCACGACCAGCCGTAGATCAGGCCGGCCCGCGAGCTCGGCCCGCTGGTGCGCCGGAGCGGGCGGCTGCCGGCGAAGCCGGTGGTGACGCCGGCCGCGATGAACAGCAGCATCAGCGCGATGATCGGGAGCCAGTCGGGCAGGTCGGCGTAGACCCGGCCGCCGGGGCCGAAGCGCAGGAAGAACAGGCCGAAGCCGAGCAGCCAGGCGAAGCCCCACGGCCAATACATCAATCTCGGATCGGGGGCGATGTCGCGAACCAGGTTGGCCCGCTCGCGCTCGATCAGGGCGAGAGCATCGGCCGGATTGCCGAGCGGGATGTCCTCGTCCGGGGAGTCGTCGTCCGGGGAGACGCTGTCGTGGGATGGCATGCAAAGAACTTTACCGAACAAAGTCAAAGAGGTTTGTGCCATAAAGTAGGCTGCCCGCATGATCTTGCGACGAGCACGGGCCGGCGAGCTGGCGGCCATCCTGGAGTTCTGGCTGGTCGCCGCGGAGAACGACAGCCGGCCCGCCGACTCCCGGGCGGCCATCGACGCGCTGCACCGGCGCGATCCGGACGCGCTGATCGTCGCGGTCGACGGCGACGAGATCGTCGGCACCGTGATCGCCGGGTGGGACGGATGGCGCTGCCACCTCTATCGGCTCGCCGTCGCGCCGTCCCGCCGCCGGCAGGGCATCGGGCGGGCGCTCATCTCCGCTGCTGAAGAGCGGTTCCGGGGGCTCGGCGGCGGTCGCGCCGACGCGATGGTGCTCGACGACAACGCCGAGGCGCACGGAGCGTGGTCCGCCGGCGGCTATCGCCGCCAGGCGGACTGGTCCCGCTGGGTCAAACCGCTGTGAGGGCTTCCGGCAGCGGTTTCTGGTGTACGACCGAGAGCCGCGACACCGCCCGGGTCAACACCACGTAGAGCCGGTTGAGGCCGCGGGCCTCGGCCGCCACGATGTCGGCCGGCTCGTGCACGACCACATGGTCGTACTCCAAGCCCTTCGCGACCGTGGCCGGCACCACCGTGACCCGCGCCTCGGAGTCGACGTCGTCCGGCGTCGCGTTCTCGATCCCCGCCGCCGTGAGATGCGCCCGCAGGCCGGCCACCGCGGTGTCGGCCGCGATCACCGCGACCGAACCCTCGTGCTCGAGCGCCGCCGTCACCTCGACCATCGTCTCCGCGTCCAGGCTGGCGTGCTCGGGAACGGCCACGATGGACAGGTCGCCGTCGCGGCGCAGCGACACTGCCGCCGGCACGTCCACCGCGAGGGCGGACAGCAGCCGGTTGGCCAGCTCGACCACCACGGCCGGCACCCGGAACCCGACGGTCAGCGGCACCACCGCCGCGTCCGGCTTGCCGAGGTGCCCGAGGGTGTCCCGCCAGTCCGCGGCCGCCCACGGGGTGGTGCCCTGGGCCAGGTCGCCGAGCAGCGTGATCGACCCGTGCTCGCTGCGCCGCGCGATCGCCCGGGCCTGCATCGGCGACAGGTCCTGCGCCTCGTCCACCACGACGTGCCCGAAGCTGGTCTCCCGGTCGAGCAGGCCGGCCGCCTCGTCGATCAGGATCAGGTCGGCCGCGCTGAACTTCGCCGACTTCGCGGTCTTCGGGGCCTTGGTCCAGCGGATGGCGTCCTGCTCCTCGGCGGTGAGCACGTCGTCGGCCGGGTCGAGCAGCACCTCCATCACCAGCGACTCGGGCGTCACGGCCGGCCAGACCGCGTCGAGGAAGTCCTTGACCGGCGCGACCCGGCTCATCTTGCGCAGCCAGGTCTCGCCGGGCGAGTTGCCGGTGCGGTATTCGGACTGCCGTTGCAGCAGGCCGACCACCCGGGCCAGCACGCGTTCCCGGCCCAGGGCGTAGGGCAGCCCTTCGCGCCGGGCCTCGTCGACGATCCGGCGCAGCGGCTCCAGATCGATCCGCCAGCGGTAGGAGCCGTCCGACACCATGATCGGCTCGATCGGCTTGGCGATCTTCCGCCAGAGCGCGTTGCGCAGCACCTCGGCCATCCGCACGTCGTGCTTGATGCCGGTGGCCCGGTCGTCGTCGACGCCCTTGACCGGCACCCGCGCGACCAGACCGTCCACCGTGGCCTGTTTGACCTCGACCTCGCCAAGGGCGGGCAGCACCGCCGAGATGTACGACAGGAACGCCGTGTTCGGCCCGACGATCAGCACCCCCGAGCGCCGCAGTCGCTCCCGGTGCAGATAGAGCAGGAAGGCGGCCCGGTGCAGGCCGACCGCGGTCTTTCCGGTGCCCGGCGCCCCCTGCACGCAGATCGAGTCGCCCAGATCGGCCCGGACCAGCTCGTCCTGCTCGGGCTGGATGGTCGCCACGATGTCCCGCATCGGCCCGACACGCGGCCGCTCGATCTCGGCGGTCAGGATGCGGCTGCTGGTGCCCAGCTCCTCGCCGCGGTCGAGGTGCTCGTCCTCGAAGCTGGTCAGCTCCCCTTTGACGAACCCGAACCGGCGCCGGGTGGACACGCCTTGCGGGTCCCGCACGCTGGCCCGGTAGAACGATCGGGACAGCGGCGCCCGCCAGTCGAGGACCAGCGGCTCACCGGCGTCGTCGGTGACGTGCCGCCGCCCGACGTGATAGGCGAAGTCCTCGATGTCGAGCCGCCCGAAGAACAGCGGCGTGGTCGGATCGTCGGCGAGCTCGAGCACCCGCCGAGCCATGTGCCGCCCGAGCATCTCGGCGGTGTAGGCATCCCCGGCGACCTTGTCACCGGTGGAGAAGAGCGCCTCGGCGCGACCACGCATCCGCCCGAGAGCGGCTCGCGATTCACTGAGGTGCTGACGTTCGGCGGCGAGTTCGGTGTCCAGGTCAAATCCAGGCACGGTTCATCCTCAGGCCAGAGGGTGCAGGGATGCTCGCGTTCCCGAGGGCCGACCGCGGCCCGCGGCGCGAAGGACGTCCGCTGCGGTGCATGCTCACCACGGCCGTCGAAGCGGTCCACAACGTTACGCCCAAGTCATCCGCTGTCCACCGATTTTTCGACCGATCAGAGACGGCGTCGACAACCACCCGAGTTAAGAACATTCTTAACTCGGAGGTGCGCACGGTGGAGTGGGAAATCGGCAAGAGGAGATGGATGATGAGCGGAATTGAGCGTTGGCGGGACAGCGGTCACCTGGAGAAGGCCATCGAGAGCGCGGGTGGCGTGGAGGCGTTTGAGGCCAGCGTCAGCAAGATGCTGGATGAAGCTCGCGGGTGGCGGCTGGCGGAGCTGCGTAAGCGGCGGGAGATGACGCAGGAGCAGGTCGCCAAGCGGATGGGGATCTCCGTTGCGCGGGTTTCGCAGATCGAGGCGGGCGATGTCTCGACGCAGGATGTGCTGGCGCGCTACATCTCGGCGCTCGGCGGAACTCTCAAGCTCATCGCCGACTTCGGCGACGAGCAGCTCAAGGTGGCTTAGCCGCGCACTCGCGGCTCGTTGAAGAATGGGCGGCATGGCGGAGCGTGGGGTGCGGGTCAGTGATCCGCGGGTTATGCGGGCGCTTTCTCATCCGGCTCGGATCGAGATCGTGGAGTACCTGAGTGACACCGGGAAGGTGGTCACCGCTACCGAGTGTGCGGAGATCGTCGGGCTGTCGCCCAGTGCCACCAGCTATCACCTGCGGGAACTTGCCAAATATGGGCTTGTCGAGCAGGCGCCCAGCCGGGGGGACGGGCGCGAGCGGCTCTGGCAGGCGGTGGCCTCGGGGCTGCGGATCGACCCCGACTTTCAGGAGCCGGCCGCCAACGCGGCCGCCCGCGCACTCGTCGACATGTACCTCACCCGTGAACTGGAGCGGACGCGGGAGTGGTTCGGGCAGATGGACACCGAGACCGAGGAGTGGCGGAGCGTCGGGACGCTGCGCGGCAACCGGCTGCTGGTGACCCCGGACGAGCTGAAAGACCTGGTGGAACGGATCGTCGAGCTGGTCGACCAGTACCAGATCCGGGATCGGCAGGGCAGCGCGCCCGAAGGCGCTCGGGCGGTGGTCCTCAACCTCACGGCGTACCCGGAGCCGAACACGAAGGCATAGATGGGGGCTTGCGCCGACAGATGTGAAGGAATATTTTCGAAGTATGTCCTTCACATCTGATGAATCGCGCTGGGCGGATGTCTATCTGGTCTCGGGGACCCGGGCCGTCTCGGTGTGCGGCGACTTCCTCGCGGCCACCACGCTCGCCCTGGTCCTGCAGCAACGCGGGCACGGCGGGCTGGCCGTCTCCGGCCTGCTGGTGGCGGCGAGCCTGCCGCTGGCCCTGCTCGCCCCGATCGGCGGCCGGATCGCCGACCGCTTCGACAGCCGGACGATCCTGGTCGCGGCCGGCCTCATCCAATCCCTGATCTGCGTCGCGCTCGCCTTCGTGCACCAGCCGGTGGCGATCATCGGCCTGGTCGCGCTGCTGGCCGCGGGCCTGGCGGTGACCCAGCCGACGCTGGCGGCCCTGATCCCGCAGATGGTCCGCCCGGAAGACCTGCCGAAGGCGAGCGGCTTCAACCAGACCGCCGGCGTGATCGGCACGCTGATCGCCCCGCCGCTGGCCGGCGTGCTGCTCGGCCAGTTCGGGGCCCGGCCGCCGCTGCTGATCGACGCGGTCAGCTACCTCGCCCTGGTGGTGGCCGGCCTGGCCGTGAAGACCAGGCGCCGACCGGCGCTGACGGTGCAGACCGAGGCGGCGCCCTTCCGGGTCCGGGACGACCGGCTGCTGGCCATCATGATCGGGACGATGGCCGTGGTGATGGCCGGCGTGAGCGCGATCAACGTCGTCGAGATCTTCTTCATCCGCGACACGCTGCACGCCTCCACCACGACCTACGGCCTGGTGAGCGCCTGCTGGGCGGCCGGCATGCTGATCGGCAGCGTGCTCTTCGGCCGGGTGCCCCGCGCCTGGATCACCGTGCCCGTCCTGTTCCTCATCGTGGCCGGCACCTGCCTCCCGGCGGCCGTCGGCGCCCTGGCCACCAGCGCCCTCATGCTGGTGCCGCTGTTGCTGGTGGGTGGCATCTTCAACGCCGGCGTCAACGTCTTCGTCATGGTGATCATCGTCGGCCGGGTCCGGGCCGCCGCGCACGGCCGCGCCTTCGCCGCGCTGAACGGCGCCGTCCAATTGGCCGGCCTGATCGGCCTGGTGGCGGCCGGCCCACTGGTCGAGCGCTTCGACCCGCGCTGGCTGCTCGCCTCGGCGGCCGGCATCGGCCTTGTGGTCTGCCTTGCGGCAATTCCAGTCGCGCGACGCACGGCCGACAAGCCGTCGCTCGCGTCACCACAGCCCAGGATCGTTACGCCGGTAACGGCGCAGGGGTGAGCTTCCAAGCGCGGTCGGGGTCACTCGTCCTGTTTCTTCGAGCACCTTCAGCGCCCGCAGGACCTTCATGTGGCTGAGCCCAGTGCGCTGTTCGAGATCGCGGCGGCTGAGTTCGATCCCGTTTGCCAGAGCGTCCCAAACCAATTCCGTGGCGGTGCCGTCAATCCGGATCGGTGCCGGGTCGCTGACCTCCGGTGCGAGTACATACCGCGCGTGACGTCGCTCCCCCACACGCACGGCAATTCCGCGATTCACGAGGTCGGACAGTTCGGAAGTGGCTCGATGTGCCTCAAGACCGAGATTGCGCATGGTGCCGTTGGTGACGGTCCGTCCGGTGCGCATCTCGGCGAGCGCGAGATGTTGCGAAGTGGTCAGGCCGAGCTGCCCGAGACCAGCGATCCAGGCCGTTGTTGCGTCGTCGAGCAGGGCATGCCGCGGAAGTACGACCTTGAATCGAGTTATCCGATTGTGGAACTCAGGCGGAGGTGAGCCCGCTCGGCGGAGTTCGCGCAGCATGGTGGGGATGCCGCTGGCTCTGTTCTCGCAGACCATGCGGCCGGTTTCCGGCAGGCGGATGTCTTGAAGCAGCTTCGCCAGTACCGGATTGCGGCTCGAGGTAACGCCTTCGCCGCCCAGGTCATCCTCGGTAACCGCGCCGAACAGACCACCTGGATTGGCTACTACCAGGCGGTCCGCGTAGAGCGTGATTTGGACGGGTGTGCCGCGCGAGTAGGTCGAGTAGTCGCGGTGCAGCAGAGCGTTGGCCACAACTTCGCGAACAACCTCGGCAGGGTAGTCGTAGACGTCGGTTCGGCCACTTCCATCGACGAAGGATCGAACTGAGGTGTTGCGCAGTACTGCCGCCACGACCTCGTCAACGATTACGGGGATCGGACCGTCGAACGATCGATTATCGAGGAATCGGGGTCCGTTGGCCGGAACGTCTTGGGCCGAGGTGCCTGGGTATGCCACAAGTGTGGCGTTGAGCTGGGGAAAGAACTGCTGCGGATAGATGCCGAGAGCCAAAAGGCCGCCAAGCGTGGGGCGAACGACGCCATCGGTATCCTCGGCCACGACGTTGAGTCTGCGGAGAATATGAGGTTGGTCGAGGTTGGCGAATGCACGTGGCTGACGTTGACGAACCCGAGCAGCCAGCACCTGCACCTCAGTGGAGTCAAGATCCGCGAGGGTGGCGCCGGCAATGGGTTGACGGTCGTCCTCCGGCTGGCCGCGATTCGTGTGCAGGAGATGGATCTCGAAGTCGGTCAGGCGCCTGTCCCCATCGCCGCCACGAGTGAACGAGCCGTTGTACTCGCCTCGTGCCGACACGAAACAGGGCTTGAAGCGGGGGTCCAGCTCGCTGATCTCGGCGACGACCACCAGCGCGTCCTCGAACTCGACGATCTCGATCTCCGTGCGAACCGGTGGTTGGAGTTCGTCATTGCAGGCCGACGCGAGTGCACTGGCAATCCTGGCGGCGTCGAATCCAGGGGCCGGACGAAATCCGTCCTTCTCCTCAAGCCCCAAGATCACGGTGCCGCCGCGGTCATTGCTGAATGCGCTGAGTGTGTCACGGAGGGACTTCGGAAGTCCGCCTGCGGCGGCCTTTACCTCGACATCGCAGAGATCGCTGCCGGAGCGGCGAAGCAGACCCATCAGTTGAGTCAGTTGTTGCCTGTCCATCCGCGACCTCCTGCAACGGACCTTTGCAAAGGACCTTAGCAAGCCCTTGCGGAGCGATGTGGCTCACCATGCGTCCCCGCCCACGGGCAATGAGGCAGTCTCGGGGGATAGCGTCGAGGTCATGAGCGACAGCGCCGGTCGACCCCGGGTAGGGCACATTCAGTTTCTCAACTGCCTCCCGATCTACTGGGGCCTGATGCGCTCCGGCGCTCTGCTCGACGTCGACCTGCGCAAGGACACCCCCGACAAGCTGAGCCAGCAGCTTGTCGCCGGGGATCTCGACATCGGCCCGATCACGCTCGTCGAGTACCTCCGGCACGCCGACGACCTGCTGCTCCTGCCCAACCTGGCGGTCGGCAGCGACGGCCCGGTCCTCTCGGTCAACCTCATCTCGACCCGGCCGCTCGACGAGCTCGACGGCCGGCCGGTGGCGCTCGGCTCGACCTCCCGCACCGGCGTGCTGCTGGCGCAGATGCTGCTGGCCGAGCGCTACGGCGCCGAGCCCGAATACTTCCGCTGCCCGCCCGAGCTCACCCAGATGCTGATGGAGGCGGACGCCGGCGTGCTGATCGGCGACCCGGCCCTGCGGGCGATGTATGAAGCGCCGCAGAAGGGCCTCACCGTCGTCGACCTCGGGCAGGCCTGGCGGGACTGGACCGGCCTGCCGATGGTCTTCGCGGTCTGGGCGGTCCGGAAGGACTACGCGGCCGCCCACCCGGGCGCCGTCAAGGACGTGCACGAGGCGTTCCAGCGCTCCCGCGACCTGTGCCTGGACGAGCTCGACGAGGTGGCCGCGGCGGCCGCCCGCTGGGAGCCGTTCGACGCGACCACCCTCGCCACGTACTTCCGGGCGCTGGACTTTTCGCTCGGCGATCGCCAGATCGCCGGGTTGCGGGAGTTCGCCCGGCGCGCGGCGGCTCGTGGGGAAGTTCCCGCGTTGCCCGAGGATGGCCCGATCTTCGCCGAAGTTTGATCCTTTTCGAGGCAGGCCCTACGCTCCGCAGGCTCATCAGCGAACGGGGGACCTGCTCATGCGTCTGCGTCATCTCGCCTTACCCGCCGCGGTCACGCTGGCGGCCCTGACCGGGCTGGCCACGCCGGCCGCGGCCGCGCCCGACGACGAGCCGGCGTTCGTCGCCCTGGTCGTGCCCGAGCAGGTCACGGTCATCGAGGGCAAGACCAAGTCGGTCACGGCGACCGTCATCAATGCCAGTGACGTCACCGCCAAGGGCGTGGCGCTCACCTTCACCAAGATCGACGCGAGTGTCGCGGTGACCCTGCCGGCCGGGTGCGACCTGCCCACCGGCTGCGCGGTCGGCGAGCTCAAGCCGGGGGCGTCCCGCAAATACACGTTCAAGGTCACCCCGAACGTCGCGACCAGCGCCGACCTGACCTCGTCGCTCAGCCTCAAGGTGACCGGCGCGGACGGCGTGGCCGGCGACGAGGCGCAGGTGGCGATCGTGCGCGCGAAGGGCGGCGTGGACCTCGAGGTCGCCGACATCGCCGACATGAAGCTGAACCGTGGCCAGACCGCGGACGTGCCGATCACCGTACGCAACGCCGGCTCGGAGACGGTCGACGCGATCGGCGTCGTCCTGTTCGGCGAGGACGGGCTCGTGGCGCTCACCGAGTACCGCAACTGCGAGGACCAGTCCGAGGACGGGCTCAACGCGGTGGTATGCGTCTTCGAGCAGAATTTCCCGGCCGGCGCGGAGTTCACCGTGCCGTCCGCGACGCCGCTGCAGATCAAGGTCGCGGCCGACGCCGGTGGCCCGTACACCTACACGGCGGCGGTCGTCGCGGTCGGCATCAACAAGGTGGTGGCCGACTCGCTGGCCGCGAAGTCCGGCCCGACGCTGAAGCTGCAGAGCATCGAGGACGACTACACCGACGCTCCGGACGACCTCAACGAGGACGACAACGTCGCCGCGTTCGGCATCACGCTGGGTAAGTCCGCGGCCGACCTGCAGGCGATCGGCGGCACCTTCAAGGGCGCGGTCGGCGACGAGACCACGGTCCAGGTCGGCGTGCGTAACCTCGGCCCGACCGCGACGGTCCCGCCGAGCCTCGACGGAATCCTCACCGTCACGGTCGACCTCCCGACCGGCATCGAGGTCACCGACGGCGACGACACGTGCTTCCCCGACCTCTCCGGGGACCCGTCCCGCTATACCTGCCTGCTGCTCAACCGGGTCGGCGTGGGCAAGTCCGAGCTGTTCTCCTTCACCGCCACCATCCTCGACTCGCCCGAGCACACCGCGGGCTCGGTCATCGTGGACGGCGGCGTCCAGGACACCAACTCCGCCAACGACAAGGCCGTCCTCGGCCTCGAGCTCACCGGCGGCGGCGCGGGCGGCGGCCTCCCGGTCACCGGCGCACCGGCCGGGTGGGTTGCGGCCGGCGGCGCGCTTCTGCTGCTCATCGGCGGAATCTTCTTCTCGGCGGCCCGCCGCCGGCGAATCATCACCAAGGCCTGACTTCGGAGGGTACGGGGGCGGTCCTTCCGCCCCCGTCCTGGCCGTTCCCGGGAGCACGCGTTGATCCACGGGCTGCGCGGCCGCCCCCGATAAATGCGTCAAGGCGCCTCGCTGTCGACGCAGCCGAAACGATCCGGGTGACCGCGAGGGCCAGCCCGATCGGGATGAGCAGGACCGCCGGCACCGCGTAGCGATAGTCGAAGAGGCTGGTGGCGACGCTGACCACGAGCAGCCCGACCCCGGCCCCGGTGAACAGCAGCGCGTCGGCGGCCGAGCGCCACGACCGCCGCCGGACCCGCCACCCGGCCGCGAAGAGTGTCACGAGAATCCCGACCGCATAGAGCGGCCCGGGCGTGGTGACGACCCGGCCGTACGCGTGGAGCCGCCGAGCATCCGGATTGTCGACCAGGAAATGCGGAGCCGGCATCGCCCCGAGCCGGTCAGCCGGCGTGTAGTAGCGGGCCACGCAGTCGGAGCCGACCGTGACCGGCGGCAGCCAGACCCGGGCCAGGCAGTCGGCGTCGTCGTTGAGCGGCGGCCGCCAGGTCAGATGCCACCACGACTGCTCGGCCACCATGCCCACATAGGACAGCGGCCGCTGCTTGATCACCGTGTCGGCGAAGTCGCCGAGGACGGGATCGCCGGTCTCGGACGGGTAGAGGCGCCGGGCCGGACTCGCCGCGCTCCAGATGTAGTTGTCCGGCCGCTGATCCCAGCTGCGCGGCGCCTCCGGCATGCAGAGAGCGCGCTGCGAAACGGTGAGCCGCAGCCGGTCGCAGTCGGCGATCGGCATGACCCGGGCATAGAGGAACCGGCCCTGGTACTGCCCGAACGCGTAGACCCCCCGATGCTGGTGGTACCAGAGCAGATAGCCGCCGAGGATCGCCAGGACCGGCAGCGCGAAGGCACCCAGCCGCAGCAGCGAGACCCGGCGAACCAGCAGGTAGGCGGCGGCCAGCGCGAGGATCGGCAGCCCGACGGTGCGGGTGACCGCCGCGAACCCGAGCAGCGCACCCCCGCCCGCCGCCGCGAACCACCCGAGCCGATCGCGCCCGGCCAGCAGGAACAGCCCGCCGGCGGTGGCCGCCAAATACGCGGTCTCGGCCAGCACGTAGTGCTCGACCGTCAGCACCCGCGCGTCCACCGCGACCGGCAGGACGGCCAGCGCCGCGAGCCAGGGCCGGCAGCCGCGGCGCAGAAGGAACGCGTAGGCGGCGGCGAGGATCAGGACGCCGAGCATGTGCTGGGCGAGCGCGATCCGTTCGTACGGCATCCGGAGGAAGGGTTTCAGCAGCCAGGAGTATCCGAACGGGCGGATGACACCCGGTTCGCCCAGGAGGGACGACTCGATGTAGGAGCGGCTGTCCGGGAAGAAGAACGCGTAGGGGTAGGTGGCCGCGAACCAGACCCGCAGCGTCACGGCCGCGGCCAGTACCACCGAGAACGGGAGATGTCGGGATCGCAAGCTGGCCATCCCCCCGGGCGGCGGTCGATGAGCTGGCGAAACTATCAGCCGCCGCCGATCGACCTAACCGCCCGATTGGGCGAGCCCGTCCGGGTGTCAGCCGTTCAGGACGGCGTCCAGGGCGGCCACGTCCTCGGCGCTGAGCTGCCAGCTTCCGGCCGCCGCGTTGGCGTGCACCTGCTCGGCGTTGGTGGCGCCGGCGATCACGCTGGTCACCGCCGGGCGGGCGGCGAGGCCGGCGATCGCGACCTCGAGCAGGCTGTGCCCGCGCTCCTCGCCGAACGCGACCAGCTTCTCGATGGTGTCCCAGTCGGCGTCGGCAAGCACCCGCTGGTAGCGGTCCTGGGAGAGCCGGGTGCCGACCGGGGCGCGCTCGCCGCGGGAGTATTTACCGGACAGCAGGCCGGAGTCGAGCGGGAAGAACGGGAGCAGGCCGAGCCCGTATTGCTCGCAGGCCGGCACGGCCTCGTCCTCGACGTAGCGCTGGAGCAGGCTGTAGCGGTTCTGCGCGCTGATGAACGGGGTGTGCCCGGCGGCCCGGGCGGTCCAGTCGGCGTCGGCGATCTGCCAGCCGGCGAAGTTGGAGTTGCCGAGGTAGCGCACCTTGCCCGAGCGGACCAGGTCGTCGAGGGCGGCCAGGGTCTCCTCGATCGGGGTGGCCTCGTCCGGCTGGTGCAGCTGGTAGAGGTCGATGTAGTCGGTGCCGAGGCGGCGCAGCGAGGCTTCGACCGCGCGCACGAGGTAGCGCCGGGAGCCGCGGGCGTCGAAGTCGTTGCCGTTGAGGCCTTCCATGTCCATGCCGAACTTGGTCGCGACGATGACGTCGTCCCGGCGGCCCTTGAGCGCGGCGCCGAGACACTCCTCGGAGGCGCCGTGCGGGGTGCCGTAGATGTCGGCGGTGTCGAACAACGTGATGCCGGCCTCGATGGCCGCGTCCACCACTTCCCTGGTGCCGTCCGCGTCGAGCTTGCGGCCGAAGTTGTTGCAGCCGATCCCGACGACGGACACGACCAGGCCCGAGGTACCCAGCCTCCGGTAGCTCATCTCACTCATGATCCGAGCCTATGCCCGTTTGTCGCGTGGTTTGCCCACGGACACCGGACATAGGTGCAGCTCTATTGACACACGTTGTTAACAAAACTCACTGTGTGAGAGCGCTCTCCCCTTCCGCTCGAAGTACGGAAAGAGGTGTTCCCCGTGCGTACCGTCCTGCGTGCTCTCGCCGCGCTGGCCATGACCATCCCCGTCGCGGTCGCCGTCTCCCCACCGTCGGCGCAGGCCGTCGGTCCCAACCTCCTCCCGGTCACCGTCGCCAACAGCACCGGCCGCGGCGACGCGGTCTACCTGTATGTCACCGGCGTGCAGCTCTCCTCCGGCCGCCTCGGCTATGTCAACCAGGCCGGCACCTTCACCGCGTGGAGCGGCGGCACGAATCCGCCCTCGGCCGCGCCCGACATCGCGATCGCGGGTGCCGGCAACGGCGGCAGCACCACCATCAACTTCCCCCGCGGCTTCTCCGGCCGGGTCTGGTTCTCGCTCGGCGAGAAGCTGAAGTTCTTCCTCACCCCGGACGGACTCGTGCAGCCGGCGCCGTGGGCCTCCGGTGACCCGAACTACAACATCCTGTTCGACTGGAGCGAGTTCACCTACAACGACTCCGGCCTGTGGCTGAACAGCTCGCAGGTGGACATGTTCGCGCTGCCGCACGCGGTGACCGTGACCAACAGCGCCGGCGTCACCAAGCGCACCGGCGACCTGGTCGCCAACGGCCGCACCAACGTGATCAACACGATCAAGGGCACCTCCGGCTGGGCGAACACCGTCTACACCCGGTCCGACGGGACGGTGCTGCGGGCGCTGTCGCCGGGCAAGGCGGCCGGCTCGGGCCTGCTGAGCGCGAACTACCTCGACTCGTACATCTCGAGCGCCTGGAACGCGTACGCCAGCAAGACTTTGACCGTCGTGCCCTTCGGGGACCAGCCGAACACCAAGTACTTCGGGCGCACGTCGGGCAACGTCATGAACTTCACCAACTCGTCGGGCGCCACCGTGGCGTCCTTCAACAAGCCGTCCTCGGCCAGCGTGTGGGGCTGCGACGGCGATCTGCCGGCGCCGAACGACCTGGTCGTCGGGCCGATCTCGCGCACGCTCTGCGCCGCCCTCAACCGCGGCACGCTCGGCACCGTCGACACCCAGCCGAGCACCAACGCGGCGCAGTTCTACCAGAACAGCCCGACCAACGTGTACGCCAAGACCATCCACGCCAACATGAGCGACGGCAAGGCGTACGCGTTCGCCTTCGATGACGTCGGCAACTTCGAGTCGCTGGTCAACGACGGCGACCCGCGCTCGGCCGGGATCGTGCTCTCGCCGTTCACCGGTGGCGGCACCACTCCTCCGCCGTCGACCGGGACCGCGCTGATCAGCTCGCTGAACAACAAGTGCATCGACGTGCCGAACTCCAACTTCACCGACGGCGTACGGCTGCAGATGTGGACGTGCAACGGCACCAACGCCCAGAAGTGGACCTTCAGCAACGGCACGCTGCTCAGCCCGAGCGGCAAGTGCGGGGACGTGGCGTCCGGCTCCACCGCGAACGGCGCCGCGATCCAGCTCTGGACCTGCAACGGCACCGGGGCTCAGCAGTTCGTCCTGAGCAGCGCGGGTGATCTGGTCAATCCGCAGGCCAACAAGTGTGTCGACATCGTCGACCTGAACGCGAACGACGGCGCGAAGCTCCAGTTGTGGGACTGCGCCGGCACCTCGAACCAGAAGTGGCGCCAGGGCTGACCGCGCGCTAGGAGCCGCCGTCCATCGTGGACGGCGGCTCCGCCAATTCCCGGTACGCCGATTTGAGCAGGTCGACCAGCGGGATGTGCCGCACCCGGATCGGCGGCGCGTCGAGCGCGCGCAGCAGCAGCTCGGGCGGGGTGGTCACGCGGGCCGGCCGTTCCCGCAGCTTGCCGAGCGAAAGGCCGGGGGAGTAGTAGTCGGCGAGCCGCTCCTCCAGCGGAGTTTCCTCGACCGCGAGCGGATCCACCGCGTCGACCGGCTCGGGCGTGCCCCGCAACGCGCTGAGCAGGGCTTCCCGGTCGCGCCCACGCCAGGCGAGCACCAGGAACGGGTCGTCGTCGAAGGCTTCCGCGAGTACATAAAGGACGGCCGAGCCGTGTTTACAGGGGACTCCCCAATCTGGACAGTTGCAGCGAATGTCCAAATTATCGGGAAAAAGCGGGAGATTGTGTTCTTCGAATACGTCGATGATCTCGCGGGGCATCTCACCGGCCAGAAGTGCGGCCCGATACAGCGCGCGGCTCCCCAGTGATGACGTAACGTCGGTCCACTGTGTCTCGTCGAAAGCAGCGATGGCGATCTCCACGGCGTACGGCTGCGGGCGTGAACCCTGCACCCGGGCCGTCACCTTCCCGGCCGCCAGCTGGAAGTCCATGACCTGGCCTTTGCGGGCGTAGGCCCGCCCGCGGGCCAGCCGCCCGCCGTCGCAGACGCGTTCCAGCACGTCGACGAAGCGGCGCGACCACCAGCGTTCGCCGATCTTGCCGCGCTTGGCCCGCACCGCGAGCCCGCCGTCGACCTCGATCGTCTTGCCGGCCTCGTAGAACTTCCCGTCCCGGTCGAACGGCATCAGCGCACCCCCGCCAGGTCGAGCTCGAAGAGTTCGCGCAGCTGATCGGTGCCGAGGTCGGTGATCCAGCCCTCGCCGGTGCCGACCACCGACGAGGCGAGCGCCTTCTTCCGCTCGATCATCGCGTCGATCTTCTCCTCCAGCGTGCCGGTGCAGATGAACTTCCGGACCTGCACGTCGCGTGACTGTCCGATCCGGTACGCGCGGTCGGTGGCCTGGTCCTCGACCGCCGGATTCCACCACCGGTCGAAGTGGACGACATGGTTGGCGGCCGTCAGGTTGAGGCCGGTGCCGGCCGCCTTGAGCGACAGCAGGAAGAGCATCGGCTCGTCACTCGTCTGGAACTCCTCGACCAGTGCGTCCCGCCTGGCCTTGGCGAGTCCACCGTGGAGCCAGAGCACCGGACGGTCGAGGTGGGCGGCCAGGTACGGCTGCAGGAGCGTGCCCCACTCGGCGTACTGGGTGAAGACCAGCGCCTTGTCGCCGTCCTCGACGATCTCGGCGGCCAGCTCCTCCAGCCGGGCCAGCTTGCCGGAGCGGGCCGGCAGCTTGGAACCGTCCTTGAGCAGGTGGGCCGGGTGGTTGCAGACCTGCTTGAGCTTGGTCATCGCGGCCAGCACGTTGCCGCGGCGCTCGATGCCCTCGGAGTTCTCGATCGTGGCCATCATGTCCTCGACCACCGCCTGGTAGAGCGTGGCCTGCTCGGGCGTGAGCGTGCACCACACCTTCATCTCGTTCTTCTCCGGCAGGTCCGAGATGATCGACTTGTCGGTCTTGAGGCGGCGCAGCACGAACGGGCCGGTCGCCCGCTTCAACGCCTCGGCGGCGAGCTCGTCCTGGCGTACCTCGATCGGCTCCTGAAAGCGCTTGCGGAACCGCTTCGCCGGGCCCAGCAGGCCGGGGTTGCAGAAATCCATGATGGACCAGAGCTCGGCCAGGTGATTTTCGACCGGCGTGCCGGTCAGGGCGATTCGGGTACGGGCGGGGATGGCGCGCACCGCCTGGGCCTGACGGGTGCCGCTGTTCTTGATGGCTTGCGCCTCGTCGCAGACGATGCGTTCCCACTTGCCGGCCTTGAGGATCGCCAGATCCCGCACCGCGGTGCCGTAGGTGGTGATCACCAGATCGGCGGTCTCGATACCTTCTTTATTACGCGACGCTCCATGATGGACGTAGGTCCGGATCTGCGGGGCGAATCGCGCGACCTCCTTCTCCCAGTTGCTGACCAGAGACATCGGACAGATGAGAAGCGTCGGTTCCGGTGTCGCGTCGGCCCTTTCCTGGACAAGGAGCGAGATGGTCTGGGCCGTCTTGCCGAGGCCCATGTCGTCGGCGAGGATGCCGCCGAGGCCGATCCGGGCCAGGAAGTGCAGCCAGGACAGGCCGCGCTCCTGGTAGGGGCGCAGCGTCCCCTGGAAACCCGGTGGCGTGCTGATCGGGGCCAGCCGCTCGGCCGCCTGCCCGGAGATCAGGTCGCCGAGCATCCCGTCCGCGTCCACCTCGACCAGCGGCAGGTCCTCCTCGCCGCCGTCGACCACCTGCTGCAGCACCTCGCCGGCGGTCAGCTCGCCCTCCCGGCGCCGGCCGACCGCCTTGAGCGCGGCCTTGAGCTGCCGATCGTCCAGCTCGACCCACTGGCCGCGGACCCGGACCAGCGGCACCTTGAGCCGGGCCAGCTCGGCCAGCTCCTCGGCGCTGACCACGCCGTCCCCGATGACCAGGTCGAGCCGGAAGCCGACGATCTCCTCCAGCCCGAACCCGGAGCTGGCCAGCGCCTTCCCGGAGCTCTTGCCCTTCGAGCGGGTGGTCAGCTTCAGGCCGACCCCCTTGCGACCCGCCCACTTCGGCAGCAGCACGCCGAACCCGGCCGCCTGCAGCAGCGGCGCGGCCTGCCGGAGGAAGTCGTGCGCCTCGCCGGTGTCCAGCGTCATCGTGGTCGGTTCGGCCTCGGCGAGCCCGGCGTGCAGCAGCGGGAAGAGCCGGACCGCCCGGCCCAGCCCGGCCAGCAGGGTCTCGTCCGGCCGCGGCGGCATCCCCGGGAAACGCGCGCCGGCCCACACCTCGTCGGCGCGGAGATAGAGGTTGGGGTCCTCGGCCGACTGCAGCGCGAACTCCAGACCCCAGTCGTCCTCGCCGGGCGGCGGCTCGCTCAGCCGGAAGCTGACCCGGACCGGCCCGTTTGCCTCGTTCGCGGCCCGCATCCAGTCGCCGAGGGCCGCGCCCAGGTCGCGGACGTCCTCGGCCTTGGCTCCCGGCAGCGCCGGGTCGTCGGCAGTGAGCGCCGAGATCCACCGGTCCGGCAGCGGAGCCTTCGGGCCCGGCCGGTGCCCGAGCAGCAGCCGCTCCGGCATCAGGGTCCGGGCCGCCGCGTCGACCAGCACGTTCAGCGCGTCCCGCAGGGTGCGGGCCAGCCCGGCACCGGTCGCCCGGACCACCGGCGGCATACCGGCCGCGAAGTCGCGGTAGGTGGCGGCGTCGGCGCCGGTGATCACCGGGCGCCAGCGCGCGGCCGGCGTCCCGCCCTCGTTCACCAGCTGCGGCAGCATCCGCCCACGCCGGGCCAGGTCGAACGCGAACCCGGCGAGCACGCCCAGGTAGCGCAGCGACGGCCCGGCCAGCCACTCGTCGCCGCCGGCGTCATCGGCCGAGGCGAGCGTGGCCAGCGCGTCGCCGTCGGCGACCAGGAGAGCCGGCACGTCGTAGGTGCGCAGCTTGACCGCGCGGGTCGTGGCCAGCTCGGCCGGCGGCACCGGGCCGCGGGTCGTCCCGGGCAGTTTCATCGTCAGCGTCGCGGGCTCGCCGTCGAGCACCCCGGTGAGATCCTCGAGCCCCTCGGCCCACAGCGCCAATCCCGCGCCCGGCACCCAGCCGGCCTGTACGACGAGCACACCTACCCCCTGACGACGGGATCGAGAGTACTGAGGTGACCCTCGCCGCTGCCGTCACCGTGCCGGGGGACGTAATCTTCGAAGCGTGACGGCTAACCGGGAGATCGACAGCATCCTGCAGCGTGCGGCCGACGGTGGGCGGATCACGCCCGAGGAGGCGCTGCTGCTCTACACCGACGCTCCGTTCCACGCGCTGGGCGAGGCCGCCGACACGATCCGGCGCCGCCGCTTCCCGGACGGCGTCGTCACCTACCTGATCGACCGCAACATCAACTACACGAACGTGTGCGTCACGGCGTGCAAGTTCTGCGCCTTCTTCCGGGCCCCCAAGCACAAGGACGGCTGGGCGCACCCGATGGAGGAGATCCTGCGGCGCTGCGGCGAGGCGATCGACCTCGGCGCCACCCAGGTGATGCTGCAGGGCGGTCACCACCCCGAGTTCGGCGTGGCCTATTACGAGTCGCTGTTCGCCGGGGTCAAAGAGGCGTACCCACAGCTGATGATCCACTCGATCGGGCCGAGCGAGATCCTGCACATGGCCAAGGTCGACGGGGTGTCGATCGAGGAGGCGATCCTGCGGATCAAGGCGGCCGGGCTCGACTCGATCGCCGGGGCCGGCGCCGAGATGCTGCCGCAGCGGCCGCGTAAGGCGATCGCCCCGCTGAAGGAGAGCGGTGAGCGCTGGATCGAGGTCATGACGATCGCGCACCGCAACGGGCTGTCCTCGACCGCGACCATGATGATGGGCACCGGCGAGACGCACGCCGAGCGGATCGAGCACATCCGGATGATCCGCGACTGCCAGGACCTCGCGGTCGCGAACGGCTACCAGGACAGTGCCGTCGAGACCTCGCATCAGGTCGGGGGCTTCCGGGCCTTCATCCCGTGGACGTATCAGCCGGAGAACAACCACCTCAAGGGCCGCACCCAGGCCACCACGATGGAATATCTGCGGTTCATCGCGGTGTCCCGGCTGTTCTTCGACAACATCGCGCACCTGCAGGCGTCCTGGCTGACCACCGGTAAGGACGTCGGCCAGCTCGCGCTGCACCTGGGCGTCGACGACCTGGGCTCGATCATGCTCGAGGAGAACGTGATCTCCTCGGCCGGCGCCCGGCACCGGTCCAACCTGCACGAGCTGATCTGGATGATCCGCACCGCCGACCGGATCCCGGCGTGGCGCGACACCCTCTACAACCACCTGCAGGTCCACCGCACCGAGGCCGACGACCCGACCGACGATCGTGTCGTGTCTCACTTCTCGTCGATCGCGATGCCCGGTCGCAAGACGCTCCCGTTGGTCGACGCGAAGTAACGGCCCCTATTCGGGGGGTCGATATCCGCCGTTCGGTCAGGGCGGGGTCGGTTAAGCGGCGTGGGGGTCATTGCTGCTTCGTAACGAGGCCGGTAAACCTCTACCCCACTCTGTTCCCGCTGGTTACGTTCCTCGCGTAAGTCTGAGAACTTCCTTGGAACGGCAGGCGGCATCGCTTAAGACCCGGTGGAGCCTGACGGTCGCGGACCCGACCGATTGCGGTCGTTTATATAACGCATAAGGCACGGGCGGGATGGGTGACCATCCCGCCCGTTCTGTTTGTCCCGGGTGGCAGAGTTACGTGCGTGACGCGCGCAGATCTGGACAAACAACCGCACGAGGTCGCCGAGATGTTCGACGGCGTGGCCAAGCGGTACGACCTCACCAACACCGTGCTCTCCTTCGGTCAGGACCGGGGCTGGCGGCGGGCGACCCGGGCCGCGCTCGGGCTGCGCCCCGGCGAGCGGGTCCTGGACGTGGGGGCCGGCACCGGCGTCTCCACCGAGGAACTCGCCCGGTCGGGCGCGTTCGCGGTCGGCGCCGACCTGTCGATCGGCATGCTGCGGGCGGGCCGGCACGCCGGTCGCGAGGTTCCGCTGCTGGCCGGGGACGCTTTGAAGCTGCCGTTCGCGGATGCCACCTTCGACGCGGTGACCATCTCCTTCGCCCTGCGCAACGTGGTCGACACCGAAGGCGCGCTGCGGGAGCTGGGCCGGGTGACGCGACCGGGCGGCCGGCTGGTGGTCTGCGAGTTCAGCCACCCGCTGAACCCCGCATTCCGTACCGTTTACCTGCAGTACCTGATGCGATCGCTGCCGACCGTGGCGCGGGGTGTGTCGAGCAATCCCGACGCGTACGTCTATCTCGCGGAATCGATCCGCGCCTGGCCGGACCAAGCCGCTCTGGCCGACCGAATCGGCCTTTCCGGGCCGTGGAAGCGAGTCGGCTGGCGCAACCTTTCCGGGGGTATTGTCGCGCTCCATCGTGCTACTCGGGTATAAAACGGTCATTCGCCTTACAAGGTCGGTAAAAGCTGTTTGGCTGCGGCTATGACGACCTTTGGGCATCTCGAGGACACCGACATCGACATCGCCATCGACGAGGGTGAAGCGGGCGAGCGCCGCGGCATGGAGTTGGCGGCCCGGATCCGGATGGTGGCCGCACAGGATCCCGAGTTGGCCCAAGACCTAGTAGATGAGCTGATCGTCGCTCTTGATCGGGCAATGGGCGGTACGTTTCGGGAATACCTGGATCAAGAGCCGCGAAATGAGGCGGAGCGGCCCTTGACCGAGAGCGGATCGGGCATTTCACCGGTGCGAAACAGTTAGGGTTGCCTAACCCGAAGGTGTTTCGATGGCCGTCCTAGACTCCGATCTGGGCGTGCTTGTGAACTGTTTCACGAGCCCGCACGAGACGGAGGTGTGCCGTGCAGAGCCACGAAGTAACCGGGCCCGCTGGACCGTCAGCACCGATCGGCGATGAAGCAGATGTAATCGTGGTCGGGGCGGGGCCGGGGGGCTCCGCGGCGGCCTACCATATGGCGCGGCACGGTCTTCGCGTGCTGCTGCTCGAGAAAACCGAATTTCCCCGCGAGAAGGTCTGTGGCGACGGCCTGACCCCGCGGGCCGTGCGACAGCTCGTCCGGATGGGTGTCGACACCTCCGAGAAGGCGGGCTGGCTGCACAACAAGGGCCTGCGCGTGATCGGCGGCGGGGTCCGGCTCGAGCTCGACTGGCCCGACCTGGCCAGCTTCCCCAACTACGGCCTGGTGCGCACCCGGCTCGACTTCGACGACATGCTCGCCAACCGCGCGGTCGAGGCCGGCGCGTTGTTGCGGACCGGTGTGAACGTCTCCGGACCGATCCTCGACGACGAGGGTCGGGCCATCGGCGTTCTGGCCAAGGTCGGCGCCGGCAAGGAGCCGGTCGAATTCCGCGCGCCGCTGGTGATCGCCGCCGACGGTGTCTCCGGCAAGCTTCCGCTGGCCATGGGCCTGGCCAAGCGGGACGACCGCCCCATCGGCGTGGCGGTCCGGCGCTATTACCACTCACCGGTGCGCGCCGACGACGACTATCTCGAGTCGTGGCTCGAGCTGCGCAGCGCCAGCGACCCGAGCGTGCTGCTGCCCGGCTACGGCTGGATCTTCGGCCTCGGCGACGGCCGGGTGAACGTCGGCCTCGGCATCCTGAACTCGTCGGATGCCTTCGGCAAGACCAACTACCGCTCGCTGCTGACCGACTGGCTGGCCGGCACCCCGGACGACTGGGGCATGCGCGACGAGACCAACGCGGACGGCCCGATCCTGGGTGCCGCGCTGCCGATGGGCTTCAACCGGGTGCCGCATTACACCCGCGGCATGATGCTGGTCGGCGATTCGGGCGGCATGGTCAACCCGATGAACGGCGAGGGCATCGCGTACGCGATGGAGTCCGGCGAGTTGGCCGCGGAGGTCGCCGTGCAGGCGCTCGCGCGGCCCGCCGGTGCCGACCGTGAACGCGCTCTCCGGGCCTACCCGGCCGAACTCAGCCTGCGGTTCGGCGGCTATTACCGCCTCGGTGGGGTATTCGTGAAGTTGATCGGCAACCCGCAGATCATGCGTCTGGCCACCAAACACGGCATGCCGCACCCCACGCTGATGCGGTTCGTGCTGAAGCTGCTGGCCAACCTGACCGATCCCCGCGGCGGCGACGCCATGGACCGGATCATCAATGGCCTGACCAAGGTGGCTCCGGCCGTATGACGCCTACAGGGGTACCCCCGGTCGACGCAAGGCTGAATCGGATTAATAGTGTGAAGCCGCTAACAGTCGAGCTGGAGAGATGATGCATCTCAACCCGTACGTCCCGATCTTGGGGCTCTTGATTCTGGGCGCGCTCTTCGCGCTGTTCTCGGTGGGTATCGCGCCGATCGTCGGGCCGAAGCGCTACAACCGCGCGAAGCTCGACGCGTACGAGTGCGGCATCGAGCCGGCTCCGCAGCCGATCGGCGGTGGCCGCTTCCCGATCCGGTTCTACCTGACCGCGATGCTCTTCATCATCTTCGACATCGAGACCATCTTCCTCTACCCGTGGGCCGTGTCCTTCGGGTCACTGGGCGTGTTCGGCTTCGTGGAAATGGTCCTGTTCATCGTCTCCGTCTTCATCGCCTACACGTATGTGTGGCGGCGCGGCGGCCTCAACTGGGACTGAGCTGACATGGGAATCGAAGAGAAGCTACCCGCAGGCATCCTGCTGACGTCCGTCGAGAAGCTGTCCAACTGGGCCCGCAAGTCCTCGTTCTGGGGTGCGACCTTCGGCCTCGCCTGCTGCGCCATCGAGATGATGGCCTCCGGCGGTCCGCACTACGACCTCGGCCGCTGGGGCATGGAGGTCTTCCGGGCGTCGCCCCGGCAGGCCGACCTGATGATCGTCGCGGGCCGGGTGAGCCAGAAGATGGCGCCGGTCGTGCGGCAGATCTACGACCAGATGCCCGAACCGCGCTCGGTCATTTCCATGGGCGTTTGCGCGTCGTCCGGCGGGATGTTCAACAACTACGCGATCGTGCAGGGCGTGGACCACATCGTGCCGGTCGACATCTACCTGCCCGGCTGCCCGCCGCGGCCGGAGATGCTGATCGACGCCATCCTGAAGATGCGCGAGAAGGTCATGGCCACGCCGCTCGGCCCCAACGGCCGCAAGATGCTCGAGGCGCGCAAGGCCGAAGGCAAGATGCCGATCGTCGCCCCCGGCGCGATGCCCTCCTCCTACCGGGCCGACAAGGTCCGGCGCGCGGAGTGGACGCAGGCCGTCAAGGAAGGCCGCGAGGAGCAGCTGCGCATCGAGAACTGGATGAAGCTGGCGCCGCACCTGCGGGAGGGTGGCAAGTGAGCCTGGAATCTACTGGTGGCGTGCCGGTCAATGCGGAGCCCGTCGGTGCTGACATCGACGCCCCCGCCCAGACGCCGGCTTCGCCGCAGAAGGGCATGTTCGGCGTCAAGGGCACCGGTGACGTCTCCGGCTTCGGTGGCCTTGCCCGCCGCACGCCCGACGTGGTCGGCAGCCCCAAGCCCTACGGCTCCTACTTCGACGAGGTCACCGACGCCCTCGAAGAGGCCTACCCCGGCTTCGCCGACGCGATCGAGAAGGTCGTGGTCGACCGGGGCGAGCTGACCCTGCACATCGTGCCGGAGAAGATCGCCGAGGTCGCCCAGATCATGCGGGACGACGAGTCGCTCCGCTTCGAGCTGTGCTCCTCGGTGTCCGGCGTGGACTACCTGAACAGCGACGCCCGCCGGCTGCACGTCGTCTATCAACTGACCTCGATGACCTACCGCCGCCGCGTGCGCCTCGAGGTGGCCGTGCCGGCCGGTGGCAGCGTGCCGACGGTGACCAGCGTCTACCCGACCGCCGACTGGCAGGAGCGGGAGGCGTACGACATGTTCGGCGTCATCTTCACCGGTCACCCCAACCTCACCCGGATCCTCATGCCGGATGACTGGGAGGGCCACCCCCAGCTCAAGGACTACCCGCTCGGCGGCGTGCCCGTCGAGTACAAGGGTGCCGAGATTCCGCCTCCTGACCAGCGGAGGGTCTACCAGTGATCAGTGCGAGGAGTGAGCTTGCGAGCCCCGCAGTCCTGATCGGAGGAAAGCGATGACACAGTCCGGCTACGCCACCGAGCGCGAGACCACCGAGGGCCGCGTCTTCACGGTCACCGGCGGCGACTGGGACACGATCACCGGCAGCATCGATCCGCTGTCGAACGAGAAGATCGTCGTCAACATGGGCCCGCAGCACCCGTCGACGCACGGCGTGCTCCGTCTCGTCCTCGAACTCGAGGGGGAGACGGTCACCGAAGCGCGATGCGTCATCGGCTACCTGCACACCGGCATCGAGAAGAACCTCGAATACCGCAACTGGACCCAGGGCACCACGTTCGTGACCCGGGCCGACTACCTGGCGCCGCTGTTCAACGAGGCCGGTTACGTCCTCGGCGTGGAGAAGCTGCTGGGCATCGAGGACCAGATCACCGAGCGGGCCAAGACGATCCGGGTGCTCTTCATGGAGCTCAACCGGATCTCGTCGCACCTGGTCTGGCTGGCCACCGCGGGCATGGAGATCGGCGCGATCTCGATGATGCTGTACGGCTTCCGCGAGCGCGAGTACATCCTGGACATCTTCGAGGAGACGACCGGCCTGCGGATGAACCACGCGTACTTCCGCCCCGGCGGCGTCGCGCAGGACATCCCGGACTCGGCGATCAAGAAGATCCGCGACTTCCTCGTCTACCTGCCGAAGAAGCTCAAGGAGTACGAGGACCTGCTCTCCGGCCAGATCATCTGGCAGCAGCGGACCCAGGGCGTGGCCGTCCTCGACGTCACCGGCTGCCTGGCCCTCGGCATCACCGGTCCGGTGCTGCGCTCGGCCGGCCTGGCCTGGGACATGCGCAAGACCATGCCGTACTCGGGCTACGAGGAGTACGAGTTCGACGTGCCGACCGCGACCACCGGCGACGTGTGGGGCCGCTACCAGGTGCGGATGGCCGAGATGCGGGAGTCGCTCAAGATCGTTGAGCAGGCGCTCGACCGGCTCAAGCCCGGCCCGATCTTCGTCGCGGACAAGAAGATCGCCTGGCCGGCACAGCTCGCGGTCGGCATCGACGGCCTGGGCAACTCGCTCGAGCACGTCGCCAAGATCATGGGTCAGTCGATGGAGTCCCTGATCCACCACTTCAAGCTGGTGACCGAGGGCTTCCGGGTTCCGCCCGGCCAGGTCTACATCGGCATCGAGCACCCGCGCGGCGAGCTCGGTGTGCACGTGGTCTCGGACGGTGGCACCCATCCCTACCGGGTCCACATGCGCGACCCGAGCTTCGTGAACCTCCAGGCCATCCCCGCGATGGCCGAAGGTGCGCTGCTGGCCGACGTCATCGCCGGCGGCGCGTCCCTGGACCCCGTGATGGGTGGGTGTGACCGCTAAATGTCCGATACCGCTATCGAGTTCTCCCCGGCCGCGGCCCCGCTGGCAGCCAAGCTCCTCGGCCCGGCGCTCGAGATCATCGCGCGCTACCCCGAGGGCCGCAGCCGGTCGGCTCTTCTCCCGCTGCTGCACCTGGTGCAGACCGAGGAGGGCTTCGTCAGCCCGAACGGTGTCGCGTTCTGCGCCGAGGTGCTGGGCATCAACAAGGCCCAGGTCGGCGCAGTCGCCACGTTCTACACCATGTACAAGCGGAAGCCCACCGGCGAATACCTGGTCAGCGTCTGCACCAACACGCTGTGCAACCTGATGGGCGGCCAGGAGGTCTACGACCGGCTGACCGAGCACCTCGGCGTCGGCAACGGCCAGACCAGCTCCGACGGGCAGATCACGCTGGAGCACGCCGAGTGCCTGGCGGCCTGCGACTACGCGCCGGTGGTGACGGTCAACTACGACTTCGCCGTCGACGAGGCCACCCCCGAGTCGGCCGTCGAACTCGTCGAGCAGCTGCGCAAGGGCGAGCGGCCGACCCTGTCGCGGGGTGCCCGGGTCTGCTCCCTCAAGGACATGCAGCACCAGCTGGCCGGCTTCGCCGACGAGCGCGAGGGTGCGGTCGGCGACGGCCCGGCCGGCGTGTCCACGTTGCGCGGTGTGAACCTCGCCGACCAGCACGGGATCGCGGTGCCGAACTTCAACCTCGATGCCCCGATCGCCAAGACCAAGCCGGCTCGCGAAGGCAAGCCGGCCGGCAATGAGGTGAAGAAGTGACTCAGCCACGGCGTGAGGTCCTGGAAAAGCTGACCCCCGTCCTGACCAAGCGCTGGCTCTCGCCGGACGCCTGGAAGATCGACGTCTACGAGCGACTGGACGGCTACGCGGCCCTCAAGAAGGCCCTGGACGTGCACCCCGACGACCTGATCCAGCTGGTGAAGGACTCGGGCCTGCGCGGCCGCGGCGGTGCCGGCTTCCCCACCGGCCTCAAGTGGAGCTTCATCCCGCAGGGCGACGGCAAGCCGCACTACCTCGTCGTCAACGCCGACGAGGGCGAGCCGGGCACCTGCAAGGACCTGCCGCTGATGACCTACGACCCGCACGCGCTGGTCGAGGGCATCATCATCGCGTCGTACGCGATCCGGGCCAGCCGCGCGTTCATCTACATCCGCGGCGAGGCGGTGCACGCCGCGCGCCGGCTGCGGGCCGCCGTCAAGCAGGCGTACGCCAAGGGCTACCTCGGCACGAACATCCTGGGCTCGGGCTTCGACCTGGACCTGGTCGTGCACAGTGGCGCCGGCGCGTACATCTGCGGCGAGGAGACCGCGCTGCTCGACTCGCTGGAAGGCTTCCGCGGCCAGCCCCGGCTGCGCCCGCCCTTCCCGGCCATCGCGGGTCTCTACGCCAGTCCGACCGTGGTCAACAACGTCGGCACCATCGCCAGCGTGCCCTACATCGTGCTGGGCGGCGCCGACTGGTGGAAGAGCATGGGCACGGAGAAGTCGACCGGCCCGATGATCTATTCGCTCTCCGGCCGGGTCGTCAACCCGGGCCAGTACGAATGCGGCCTCGGCATCACGCTGCGCGAGCTGATCGAGCTGGCCGGCGGCATGAAGCCCGGCCACGAGTTGAAGTTCTGGACGCCGGGCGGCTCGTCGACGCCGCTGCTCACCGCGGAGCACATCGACACCCCGATGGACTTCGAGGGCGTCGCCGCCCAGGGCTCGCTGCTCGGCACCACGGCCATGCAGATCTTCAGCGACAAGGACTGCCCGGTCTACGCGACCTGGCGGTGGCTGGAGTTCTACCACCACGAGTCGTGCGGCAAGTGCACGCCGTGTCGCGAGGGCAACTACTGGATGGTCCGCACCTACCGCCGGATCCTGTCCGGCGAGGGGACCCACGCCGACCTCGACACCCTCCAGGACACCGCCGACAACATCTTCGGCCGGTCGTTCTGCGGTCTCGGCGACGGCGCGGCCACGCCGGTCATGTCGACGCTGAAGTTCTTCCGCCAGGACTACCTGGACTACATCGAGGGCCGGACCGCTCCGCGGCTTTCCGCCAAGGCTCTGGTTGGAGCGCACTGATGACGGACGTAGCGAAGAAGGTCGCTGATCCTGCCCAGACGGGCGTCACGCTCACCATCGACGGGATCGAGGTCACCGCCGAAAAGGGTGAGCTCGTCATCCGCGTTGCCGAGCGGATGGGGATCGCGATCCCGCGGTTCTGCGACCACCCGCTGCTCGCCCCGGCCGGCGCCTGCCGCCAGTGCCTGGTCGAGATCGAGGGCCAGCGCAAGCCGGTCGCCTCCTGCACGCAGGCGGTCGCCGAGGGCATGATCGTGCACACCCAGCTCACCAGCGCGGTGGCCGACAAGGCCCAGCACGGTGTGATGGAGCTGCTGCTGGCCAACCACCCGCTGGACTGCCCGACCTGCGACAAGGGCGGCGAGTGCCCGCTGCAGAACCAGGCGATGTCCAACGGCCGCACCGAGTCGCGCTTCCACGAGCACAAGCGCGAGTACGAGAAGCCGATCCACATCTCCAGCCAGGTGCTGCTCGACCGCGAGCGCTGCATCCTGTGCCAGCGCTGCACCCGGTTCTCCGAGGAGATCGCCGGCGACAAGTTCATCGACCTGATGGACCGTTCGTCCGGCGAGCAGATCAACGTCTACCGGGACGACTTCTTCGGCGGTCGCGGCACCGGCGACGGGCAGGTCGGCGAGGGCGAGGGCGACGTCGCCTTCAACTCGTACTTCTCCGGTAACACCATCCAGATCTGCCCGGTGGGTGCGCTCACCGGCGAGCAGTACCGCTTCCGGGCCCGCCCGTTCGACCTGGTCTCCACGCCGACCGCGTGCGAGCACTGCGCGTCCGGCTGCTCGATGCGCGCCGACCACCGCCGGGGCAAGGTGCTGCGGCGCCTGGCCGGCGACGACGCGGCGGTGAACGAGGAGTGGAACTGCGACAAGGGCCGGTGGGGCTTCCGCTACGCCACCGCCAACGACCGGATCATGAACCCGCTGATCCGCGACGCCAAGACCGGTGAGCTGCGCGAGGCCTCCTGGAGCGAGGCTCTCGTCACCGCGGCCGAGGGTCTGAAGGCCGCCAAGGCGGCCGGCGGCGTCGGTGTGCTGACCGGTGGCCGGCTGACGGTGGAGGACGCGTACGCGTACGCGAAGTTCGCCCGGGTCGCCCTCGGCACCAACGACATCGACTTCCGGGCCCGGCCGCTGAGCACCGAAGAGGCCGACTTCCTGGCCTCCTCGGTGGCCGGCGGGATCTCCGACGTCACCTACGACGACGTGGAGAACGCGCCGGCCGCGGTCATCGTCGGGCTCGAGCCGGAGGAGGAGAGCCCCATCCTCTTCCTGCGGCTGCGTAAGGCGGCCGACAAGCGCAAGCTGCGGGTCACGGCGATCGCGCCGTTCCTGACCCGGGGCTTCACCAAGATCAGCGCGACGCTGGTCGCGGCCGCGCCGGGTGGGGAGGCCAAGGCGCTCGCCGAGGACGCGACCGTCGCCGCCGCGCTCGGCACGCCGGGCGCGCTGCTGATCGTCGGCGAGCGCCTGGCCGAGGTGCCGGGCGGCCTGTCCGCGGCGGCCGCTCTCGCCGCTCGCACCGGCGCCCGCATCGCGTGGGTGCCGCGCCGGGCCGGTGACCGCGGTGCGGTCGACGCCGGCTGCCTGCCCAACCTGCTTCCCGGTGGCCGTCCGGTCAACGACCCGGCGGCCCGCGCCGAGCTTTCGCTCGCCTGGGACGTCGAGGCCGGCGCCCTGCCGAGCCGGCCGGGCCGGGACACCGACGCGATCGTCGCGGCGGCCGCGAACGGCACGCTCGGCGGCCTGCTGGTCGGCGGCGTCGACCCGGGCGACCTGGCCGACCCGCGCCTGGCCGAGCAGGCCCTGGACAACGTGGGCTTCGTGGTGAGCCTGGAGATCCGCGGCAGCGCGGTGACCCGCCGCGCCGACGTGGTGCTGCCGGTCGCCCCGGCCCAGGAGAAGTCCGGAACGTTCATGGACTGGGAGGGCCGGCTCCGCTCCTTCGGAGAGGTGCTGCCGACCGTGGCGATGACCGACGGCCGGGTACTCGAGGCGATCGCCGCCCTGCTCGAAGTCACCCTGGGCACCGGCGACGTGATGGCGATCCGCCGCGAGCTCGGGGCCATGCCGCCGAGCAAGGCGGACCGCCCGTCGGTGCCGTCGGCCTCGGCCGGCGCGCTGCCCACCACCGGTGCCAACGAGGCGGTCCTCGCCACCTGGCACCACCTGATCGACTCGGGTTCGCTGCTCGACGGCGACGACGTGCTCAAGGGCACGGCGCGGCCGGCGTTGGTGCGGATCGGCAAGGACCTGGCCGAGTCGCTCGGGGTCGCCGAGGGTGACGCGGTCACCGTCAGCACCGACCGGGGCGGGGTCACCCTCCCGGCCGCGATCACCGACCTGCCCCCGCAGGTGGTATGGCTTCCCACCAACTCGCCGGGCTCCAGCGTTCGTCGCAGCCTCGGCGTCACTTCGGGCGCGGTGGTCCGGCTCTCCGCCGGTAAGCCGGGACCCGTCCTCGCCGAGGGGGCGAACTCGTGAACTCGATGATGGTGGCGGCGCACGCCACGGACCCGAGCCTCCAGACGTTCGAGAACGACATCTGGTGGATCACGCTGATCAAGCTGCTCGGCGTGTTCGTGATCCTGCTGCTCCTGACGCTCTTCACGATCAACTACGAGCGCAAGGTCGTGGCCCGGATGGCGGTCCGGCCGGGCCCCAACCAGGTCGGCCCGAACGGCTGGCTGCAGAGCCTCACCGACGGCCTGAAGCTGCCGTTCAAGGAGGAGATCATCCCGAAGACCGCCGACAAGGTGGTCTACTTCATCGCCCCGGTGATCTCCTGCACGACCGCGTTCACCGCGTTCTCGGTGATTCCGTTCGGCGGCGTGGTCAGCATGTTCGGCCACAAGACCGCGCTGCAGCTCACCGACGTGCCGGTCTCGGTGCTGGTGCTGCTGGCCTGCTCCTCGATGAGCGTCTACGGCGTGGTGCTGTCCGGCTGGGCGTCCGGCTCGACCTACCCGCTGCTGGGTGGTCTCCGGTCCAGTGCCCAGATGATCTCGTACGAGGTCGCGATGGGCCTCTCGATCGTCGCGGTCTTCATGACCGCGGGCACGATGAGCACCTCGCAGATCGTCGCGGCCCAGGCGCACGGCAACCCGTTCCACCTCTTCGGCATGGAGCTCACCACGCCGAGCTGGTACGCGGTGCTGCTCTTCCCGAGCTTCATCATCTACATGATCGCGGGCGTCGGGGAGACCAACCGGGCGCCGTTCGACCTCCCCGAGGCCGAGTCCGAGCTGGTCGGGGGCTTCCACACGGAGTACTCGTCGTTCAAGTTCGCGATGTTCTTCCTCGCCGAGTACATCAACATGATCACCGTGTCGGCGTTTTGTACCACGCTCTTCCTCGGTGGGTGGCGTGCCCCATGGCCGATCACGGCCGTCTGGCACGGTGCCAACGCCGGCTGGTTCGGGCTGATCTGGTTCCTCGCCAAGCTGCTGATCTTCCTGTTCGGCTTCATCTGGCTGCGGGCCACCCTGCCCCGCATGCGCTACGACCAGTTTATGCGCTTCGGCTGGAAGGTCCTCATCCCGGTCAGCCTGGTGTGGATCCTCTTCCTCTCGTACGTGAAGCTGGCCAACAACGAGCTCACCGACCGCACCAAGTGGTACTCCATCGGTGGTCTGGTGGTCGTCGTCCTGGTGGTGGCCATGCTCTGGCCGGCCAGCCGCAAACCACGGCAGCTGTCCGTCGAGGAACAGCTGGCGGCCAAGCCGCCCGGCAGCTTCCCGGTGCCGCCGATCGATCTGCAGGTACCCCCGAGCCCGCGGGCCCGCCGCGCGGTGGCCGAACGCACCCCCGCCACCGTCGGCGGCGATACCGAAACCAAGGAGGTGTGACGTGGGGACGTTCACGGGCTCGTTCAAGGGCTTCGGAGTGACCTTCGCGCACATGTTCCGCAAGGTCATCACGACCGACTATCCGTTCTCGCCACCGAAGCCGGCGCCGCGCTACCACGGCCGGCACATCCTCAACCGGCACCCGGACGGCCTGGAGAAGTGCATCGGGTGCGAGCTGTGCGCCTGGGCCTGCCCGGCCGACGCGATCTACGTCGAGGGTGGGGACAACACCGACGAGGAGCGCTACTCGCCCGGTGAGCGGTACGCGAAGATCTACCAGATCAACTACGCCCGCTGCATCTTCTGCGGCCTGTGTATCGAGGCCTGCCCGACCCGTTCGCTGACCATGAGCAACGAGTACGAGTTGGCCCGGGACAACCGGCAGGACCTGATCTTCACCAAGAAGGAACTGCTCGGCCCGCTGCTGCCCGGCATGGAGCAGCCGCCGCACCCGATGCGACTCGGCGACACCGACAAGGACTACTACCTCGGTGCGCTGACCAACCCGGGCACGTCGGCCGGCGCCGAGCGGGCGCCGTGGGCCACCAACGACGCGGCCGACGGCACCGGCGGCTCCGGCGAGGCCGCGAAGGAGGCGGCCCGATGAACCACGTCTCCACCGCCGAGGCGGTCGGGTTCTGGATCCTCGCCACGATCGCGGTGGCCGGTGCGCTCGGCATGGTGATCGCCCGCAACGCGATCCACTCCGCGCTCTGGCTCGTCATGACGATGCTCTCGCTGGGCTTCATCTACGTGATCAACGCGGCGCCGTTCCTCGGTGCCGTCCAGATCATCGTCTACACCGGCGCGATCATGATGCTTTTCCTGTTCGTGATCATGCTGGTCGGCCGGGATGCCTCCGACTCGCTGATCGAGACGCTCCGCGGCCAGCGGATCGCCGCGATCGTGCTCGGCGTCGGCTTCGCGGTCCTGGTCGGGACCGGGCTGGCCCGGGCGCTCGGCGACACCCCGGTGGTCGGCCTGACCGAGGCCAATGCGGCCCACGGCACCAACGTGGAAGGCCTGGCGAGTCTGCTGTTCACCCGCTACGTCTTCGCGTTCGAGGTCACCTCGGCCCTGCTGATCACGGCGGCGGTCGGCGCGATGGTGCTGGCCCACGTCGAGCGGGCCAAGAGCGAGATGGTCGACCAGGTCAGCCGGATGACCCAGCGCTTCCGCCCGGGCAACTACCCGGGTGCGAAGGCGGGCCCGGGCGTCTACGCCAACACCATGTCGGTGGCGGCGCCGGGCCGGCTTCCGGACGGCAACGGGTCGGAGCGCACCATCTCGCCGATCCTGCCCGTGCGTGAGCTGACTGCCCAAGAGGCGGCTCCGAAGGGAACCGAGAAGTGACTCCCGACTACTACCTCGTACTTGCGGGGATCCTGTTCACCATCGGTGCTACCGGGGTGCTCATCCGCCGCAACGCGATCGTGCTGTTCATGTGCATCGAGCTCATGCTCAACGCGGCCAACCTGGCATTCATCACCTTCAGCCGGATCAACGGCAGCCTCGACGGTCAGATCATCTCGTTCTTCGTGATGGTCGTCGCGGCAGCCGAGGTCGTGGTGGGTCTCGCCATCATCATGTCGATCTTCCGTACTCGACGCTCCGCGAGCGTCGACGACGCGAACCTCCTCAAGTACTAAAGGGGCCTTCACGTGGAACAGACAGTGGAGTATGCCCACGCGACGGGAGCGTTGAGCGGAATCTGGCTTTTGGTGGCCATTCCGCTCGCGAGTGCCGCGGTCCTGCTTCTCCTCGGCAAGCGCGCCGACAAGTGGGGGCACTGGCTCGGGGTCCTCGCGGTGGCGGCCTCCTTCGTGCTCGGGCTCGTCTTCTTCATCCAGCTCGGTGGGCTCGACGCGGAGCATCGCTCCGCCGAGCTGAGCCTGTGGGACTTCATCGCCGTCGGTAATCTGCACGTCGACTTCGGGCTGCTCTTCGACCCGCTGTCCGGCATCTTCGTACTGCTGATCACGGGTGTCGGCTCGCTGATCCACCTGTACGCGGTCGGCTACATGGAGCACGACCCGGGGCGCCGCAAGTTCTTCGGTTACTTCAACCTGTTCGTCGCGGCCATGCTCCTGCTGGTCCTCGGCAACAACTACGTGATGCTGTACTTCGGCTGGGAAGGCGTGGGTCTCGCGTCGTACCTGCTGATCAGCTTCTGGTACAACCGGCCGGCCGCGGCCACCGCCGGCAAGAAGGCGTTCCTGATGAACCGGGTCGGCGACACCGGCCTGGCCATCGGCATCTTCATCATGTTCGCCACGCTCGGCAGCACGCAGTACGACGACGTCTTCAACGGCGTCACCGCGCTGTCCGGCACCACGGTGCTGATCCTCGGCATCCTGCTGCTGCTCGGGGCGGCCGGTAAGTCCGGTCAGTTCCCGCTGCAGGCCTGGTTGCCGGACGCGATGGAGGGCCCGACCCCGGTCTCCGCCCTCATCCACGCCGCGACCATGGTGACCGCGGGCGTCTACCTGATCGCCCGCTCCAACCACATCTTCTCGGCCAACCACACGCTGCAGACGATCGTGGTCAGCGTCGGCGCGCTCACCCTGCTGGTGGGCTGCATCATCGGCTCCGCCAAGGACGGCATCAAGCGGGTCCTGGCCTGGTCGACGGTCAGCCAGATCGGCTACATGTTCCTGGGCGTCGGGCTCGGCGGCGGGGCGTACGCCCTGGCGATCATCCACCTGGTGGCGCACGGCTTCTTCAAGGCCAACATGTTCCTCGGCGCCGGTTCGGTCATGCACGGCATGCACGACGAGGAAGACATCCGCCGGTTCGGTGGCCTCAGCAAGCACATGAAGTGGACCTGGCTCACCTTCATGATGGGCTGGCTCGCGATCATCGGCATCCCGCCGCTGTCCGGCTTCTTCTCCAAGGACCCGATCATCGAGGCGGCGTACGCCCGCGGTGACTGGACGTCCTGGCTGTTCGGCACGGCCGCCCTGCTCGGCGCCGGCCTGACCGCGTTCTACATGACCCGGCTGTTCGTGCTGACGTTCCACGGGCCGGAGCGCTACACCGAGCAGAACAAGCACCCGCACGAGTCGCCGTTCATCATGACCGTGCCGCTGATGCTCCTGGCGCTCGGCTCGATCGTGGCGGGCTTCCTGCTCAGCCGGCACTCGGCCATCCCGCAGTGGCTGGAACCGGTCACCGGCGAGGGCGAGCACGACCCGGTCATGCCGAAGCTCCTGATCTCGATTCTGGTGCTGGTCGTCTCGGTCGGCGGCGCCGGCCTCGCCTGGGCGCTGTTCAGCAAGGGCACCGCCCTGCAGGAGCAGCCGGCCGGTGCGGTGGTCACCGCCGCGCGGCGCAACCTCTACACCGACGCCTTCAACGAGGCGGTGTTCGAGCGCCCCGGTATCTACCTCACCCGGGCGCTGGTGTTCTTCGACAACAAGGGCATCGACGGCCTGGTCAACGGGATAGCGGCCGGCGTCGGTGGCAGTTCCGGACGACTACGGCGGCTGCAGACCGGGTTCGTCCGCTCGTACGCCCTCTCCATGCTCACCGGTGCCGTGCTCGTGGTCGGCGCCTTCCTTGCAATCCAGCTGGGGTGGTTCGCGTGAGTGGCTTTCCCTTCCTGTCCGTCCTCACCGTGCTGCCGCTGGTCGGCGCGCTGGTGGTGGGCCTGATCCCACGGCAGAAGGCCGAGCTGGCCAAGACCGTGGCGCTGGCCTGGTCACTCGTCGTCCTCGTGCTCAGCATCTTCATGTGGGTCGCGTTCAAGATCGATGGCGACCGGTTCCAGTTCCACGAGTCGTACCAGTGGATCCCCTCCTGGGATGCCCGCTTCACCTTCGCCGCCGACGGCATCGCGCTGGTCATGCTCATGCTGATCGCGGTGCTCACGCCGGTCGTGATCCTGGCGTCCTGGCACGACGTGGACGGGGACGGCAAGCGCTCGGCGCCGGTCTACTTCGCCCTGCTGCTGGCCTTCGAGTTCACCATGATCGGCGTCTTCGCGGCCGCCGACATCTTCCTGTTCTACGTGTTCTTCGAGGTCATGCTGATCCCGATGTACTTCATCATCGGATCGTTCGGCGGGGCCCGGCGGCAGTACGCGGCCGTCAAGTTCTTCCTCTACAGCCTGGTCGGCGGCCTGTTCATGCTGGCCTCGGTGATCGGGCTGTGGGTGGTCGGCGGCCACACCTTCGACTTCACCCGGGTGCTCCAGTCGGTCGGCGAGATCGACCAGAACACGTCCCGCTGGCTGTTCCTCGGCTTCTTCGTGGCGTTCGCGATCAAGGCGCCGTTCTTCCCGTTCCACACCTGGCTCCCGGACGCCGGTGGCGCCGCACCCGCCGGTGCGGCCGCGCTGCTCGTCGGCGTGATGGACAAGGTCGGGACGTTCGGCATCCTGCGCTACTGCCTCCCGCTGTTCCCGGAGGCGTCCCGCTGGTTCGCGCCGGCCGCCCTGGTCCTCGCGGTCATCGGCATCATCTACGCGGCGCTGCTCGCGGTCGGCCAGAACGACCTGAAACGCCTGGTGTCGTACACGTCGATCGCGCACTTCGGTTTCATCGGGGTCGGCATCTTCGCCTTCACCACCCAGGCCGGGACCGGCTCGGTGCTCTACATGGTCAACCACGGCCTGGCCACCGGCCTGCTGTTCATCGTGGTCGGCATGTTCGTGGCCCGGCGCGGTTCCAGCCTGGTGAGCGACTTCGGCGGCGCCGGCAAGCTGCTCCCGGTCCTGGCCGGGGTGCTGTTCTTCGCCGGTCTGGCCTCGCTGGCCCTGCCCGGCACGGCGCCGTTCATCAGCGAGTTCCTGGTGCTGATCGGCACGTTCACGGTGCACAAGGCGTACGCCGTCATCGCGACCGTGGGCATCATCCTGGCCGCCGCGTACGTCCTCTGGATGGTGCAGCGCACCACCCAGGGCACCTTGAACCCGGCCCTCGAAGAGGTGCCGGCCATGCGTAAGGACATCACGCTGCGGGAGAAGGTCGTGGTCGCCCCACTGATCCTCCTGCTGCTGTTCCTCGGCTTCTACCCGAAGCCGGTCACGGATGTGATCAACCCGGCGGTCCAGGCGACCATGCAGGACGTCGGGAAGACCGATCCGGGGCCGACGGCGGTCACTGCTAATGGAGGGGTGGCTCGCTAGCCATGGAAGCACTCAAACTTCCCGCCATCGACTACGGCGCGTTGTCGCCGATGCTGATCCTCTTCGGGTTCGCCTGCCTCGGCGTCCTGGTGGAGGCGCTCACGCCGCGCAGGTCGCGGCACGCCGTCCAGCTGGGCCTCTCCTTCGTGGCGATCATCGCGTCGTTCGTGGCGGTGATCGTCGAGCACAACACCCAGAAGATCACCATCGGCGGCGCGGTCGCGGTCGACGGCCCCACCCTCTTCCTGCAGGGCGCCATCCTGGCGCTCGGTGCCGTCTCGCTGATGCTGATCGGCGAGCGGTCGATGGAGAAGGGCGGCGCGTTCGTCTCCCAGGCGGCGGTCACCGTCGGCTCGCAGAAGGACCTGCGGCAGGCCGGCGAGCAGCCGGGTGCCACCGAGGTCTACCCGCTGACGCTCTTCGCGCTCGGCGGCATGCTGCTGTTCGTGTCCGCGAATGATCTGCTGACGATGTTCGTGGCGCTCGAGGTCTTCTCGCTGCCGCTGTACCTGCTGTGCGCGCTCGCCCGCCGGCGTCGCCTGCTCAGCCAGGAGGCCGCGCTCAAGTACTTCCTGCTCGGCTCGTACGCCTCGGCGTTCTTCCTGTTCGGGGTGGCCCTCATCTACGGCTTCTCGGGCGGCATCTCGCTCGGCGCCGTGCACGACGCGGTCGCCAACCCGCAGCGCAGCGAGGTCCTGCTCTACGCGGGCCTCGCGATGGTCGCGATCGGCCTGCTGTTCAAGGCCGCGCTGGCGCCGTTCCACGTGTGGACGCCGGACGTCTACCAGGGCGCGCCGACGCCGATCACCGCGCTGATGGCGGCCTGCACCAAGGTCGCCGCGTTCGGTGCCCTGCTCCGCGTGCTGTACGTGTCGTTCGAGGGCGTCCGCTGGGACTTCCAGCCGGTCCTCGGTGTCATCGCGGTCCTCACCATGCTGGTCGGCGCGGTCCTGGCGGTCACTCAGACCGACATGAAGCGCCTGCTCGCCTACTCCTCCGTCGCCAACGCCGGCTACCTGCTGGTGGGCGTCCTGGCGCTCAACGAGCAGGGCCTGAGCAGCACGATGTTCTACCTGGTGGCGTACGGCTTCTCGGTGCTCGCCGCGTTCGGCATCATCACCCTGGTGCGCGACGCCGACGGGGAGGCCACCCACCTGTCCCGCTGGGCCGGCCTGGGCCGCAAGAGCCCGCTGTTCGCCGGCACCTTCACCTTCATCCTGCTGGCCTTCGCCGGTATCCCGCTGACCAGTGGCTTCACCGCCAAGTTCGCGGTCTTCGGGGCGGCCGTCGAGGGTGGGCAGACCTGGCTGGTCATCTTCGGTGTGATCAGCAGCATGCTGCTGGCCTTCCCGTACCTTCGGGTCGTCGTGCTGCTCTGGCTGAGCGAGCCGGGCGAGACCACCCCGACGGTGTCGATCCCCGGCTTCCTGACGTCGGCGGCCCTGACCATCGGCGTGATCGCGACCTTCGCCCTCGGCGTGGTCCCGGCCCCGCTGATCGACCTGACCCGCGACGCGGCCCAGTTCGTCCGATAAAGATCGCCTGTGGAACGGGCCCCGGCTTCGGCCGGGGCCCGTTTTGCGTGCCGGGTCAGACCGGGAAATCGATCAGCGACAGCCGGGTGGCGTGGGTTTCCGGGTCGGCCGCGGCCAGCAGGCCACGGTGACCGCGACCATCGTGGTGCCGGCGGCGAAGTCGCCGGTACCCTTCGCCCCCGCGGCATCTCGGTGCCGAAGCGGGCTCGCACCACTGCCGCCCCGGCTTCGGCGGCGGCGATGGCGAGTTCGTGATCGTCGATCGACATGGGGCGGCGTAGGTCGGGCGGTGGCTGGAAATGATCGGGGCCGGAGAGCTGGTGGGCCGGGCCCGCCCGGCGGCCGCGCGCGGAGCGTGACCCACCGCCTGGCCGGGCGCTGGGGCGGGAACTCGGCTTACCCGTACATCTGATGGCTTCTGATTTTGATCTTGTGCCCCCTGATCCCGAAAGCGTCGGACCCATGTGGCATCGTGAAAGCGTGGTAAGCACCGGTGATATGACGCTGTCGTCGCTTGGCCTCGACATCGACCCCGCGGTTGATGCCTCGGTCACCGCGACGCTGGCCGCTGTGGAGGAGGCGCTGCGGGCCTACGTGGCCAGCGCCGATCCGTTGGTGGCCGAGGCTGCGCGGCATCTCGCCGATGCCGGCGGGAAGCGATTCCGGCCGTTGCTGGTGGCGCTGGGAGCGCAGTTCGGTGACCCGACCGCGCCCGAGATCGTGGCCGCCGCCAATGTGGTCGAGTTGACCCACCTTGCCACGCTTTATCACGACGACGTCATGGATGAGGCCCTGGTTCGCCGGGGTGCGCCGAGTGCCAATTCGCGCTGGGGCAACTCGGTGGCGATCCTGGTCGGCGACTTCCTGTTCGCCTGCGCCTCCGACATCGCCGCCTCGCTCGGGCCGGAGGCGGTCCGGCTGCAGGCGCGCACGTTCTCGCGGCTGGTGCACGGGCAGATCGCCGAGACGGTGGGCGCGCGGGGGCTCGATCCGATCGAGCATTACCTGCACGTCATCACCGAGAAGACGGCGTCGCTGATCGCTACGTCGGCGCGGTTCGGCGGGCTGTTCTCCGGTGCGTCGCCGCAGATCGTCGAGGCTCTCACCGGTTACGGCGAGACGATCGGCATCGCGTTCCAGCTCTCCGACGACCTGCTCGACATCGCGTCCGAGTCGGACCAGTCGGGCAAAACGCCCGGCACCGACCTGCGCGAGGGTGTGCCGACCCTTCCGGTGCTCTACGCGCTGGCCGACGACGGCGACACCGACGCGTCCGCGGTGCGGCTGCGCGAGATTCTCGCGACCGGGCCGATCACCGACGACGTCCTGCACGCCGAGGCGCTGACGCTGCTGCGCGAGTCGGCCGCGATGAAGCGGGCGCGGGAGACGGTGCGCAACTACGCCGAGGAGGCGCGGGCGCAGCTGGCGCCGCTGCCGGCGAGCGAGGCGAAGCGCGCGATGGAAGCGCTCTGCGACTACATCGCCGACCGCACGAGCTGAGCTGTACCGGCCGAGCTGAGCTGGACGGCACGAGCTGAGCTGTGCCGCACGAGCTGAGCTGGTCAGCCGGCGTCAGCCAGCAGGCGGCTTCCGAGCAGCATCAACACGGCGGCCGCCACCATCGCCACCGCCGCGGCGATCCACATGGTCGGATAGCCGGCCGGCGAGGCCACCGCGCCCAGACCCAGCGGCCCGGCACAACCCCCGGCGTAGACGCCGGTCTGGGTGATCGAGGTGGCCGCGGCCGGTGCCTGCGGATGCAGCCGCACCACGGCGAAGTTCATCAGGCCCGGCCACGACCAGCCGAAGCCGAACCCGAACACCACCCCGGCCACGAGTGGCACCGGCCCCGGCACGGCCAGCAGGAGCAGCCCCACCGCCCCGCAGGCGAGCAACCCGGCGATCACCCCGACCTGGCGGCTCGGGCGTCGATCGGCCTGCCAGCCGCCGCCGAGCCGGGCGGCCACGCAGACCGCGCTGCCCAGGGTGAGGGCGAGCCCGGCCGGGCCGGGCGAGATGCCGCGGGCGACGGCCGAGTCGACCAGGAAGGTGCCGAGCGCATTGGCCGAGCCGGCCGCGAGCGTGGCGGCCAGGCCGACGACGACCAGGGCTCCGGTGGCCCTCTTCTCCGGTTGGCCGCCGGATGGGGCCGATACCGGGCGGTCGGCCGGCACCAGCAGGACGGCCGAAGCGGCGAGCAGAGCGGCCAGGACGAACGCCCAGCGCCATCCGAGGGTCAGGGCCACCGTCGGCACCGCCGCACCGGCCAGGAGCGTGCTCACCGGGATGGCGGCCTGCTTCACGCCGAACGACAGGCCCTGCCGGCCGGGCGGCACGTGCCGGGACAGGCTGGTGTTGCTGGCGAGCTGGCCCATCGCGTTGGCGCCGGCGCCGAGGGCGAGGATGGCGATGAGGCTCCACAGTGCATTCGCGGCGACTGCGATGCCGAGCAGCGAGACCGCGGAGAGGGCGATGCCGGCCCGGGAGATCCGGGCGGCGCCGTAGCGCTCGACGAGGACCCCGGCCGGCAGTGAGGCGAGTGCACTGGCGCCGAAGTAGGCCGAGACGGCCAAACCGAGGCCGGCGGGGGAGAAGTTGAGCTCGTCGCCGATCTGCACGGCGAGACCGCCGACCAGGAACACCGGGACGCTCACCGCGATGGTCGTGGTGAGGGCGCCGGTCGCCGCGCGCACCGGACGGACTACGTTCACGCTGGTCGATGCGTTGCGGGTGCCGTTGATCTTGAACGCGGCCATCTCTCGGAGACTAGGCCCGGAGAATGCATCCGAGCGCGTTGAGTGCAAATGACCACACACGTCGTGTAAATCGATCGTGATCCACACGCTTTTGGCATTCCGTCGGCGGAAGATTCTTCATATGGTGTAAGTCCCTGGCGTCGGAGGTAGCTGTGCGCGACCCCCTGGCGGAGCCGTCCGATCTGATTCGGAGCGTGTCACGCGCGTTGCGCGTCCTCGAGTCGGTCGGCCGGGCCCCGCGCGGACTCACCGTGAAACAGATAGCGCGGCGGTGCGAGTTGACCGTCGCCACGACGTACCACCTCGTGCGAACTTTGGCGTACGAGGGATACGTGATCCGTCGCGAGGACGGCACGTACATCGTCGGTCTGGAGATCGCAGATCGGTACCGAGAGCTCGTATCGGCATTCCGTGGCCCGCCCGCGGTCGGTGAGGCGCTACGCCGCTCGGCCCTGGACACCGGCTACACCCATTACCTCGGCCGCTTCGTCGGCGGCCGGATCGCGGTGACCGCGTCGGCCGAGGGCGCTCGCTCGCCCTTCGTCGACGACATGGCGCCCGGCTTCGACGAGGGCGGCCACGCCACCGCCCTGGGCAAGGCGCTGCTGGCCACGCTCACCCCCGATCAGCGGGCGCGCTACCTGCGCGACTACGGCATGCGGCAGTTCACGCCGGCCACCCTGATCACGCCGGAGGCCCTCGAGGCCGACCTGTCGGCCGGCGAGCGACGCGGCATGCAGATCGAGATGGGTCAGTTCCGGCAGGGGCTGGCCTGCGCGGCCGTGCTGGTGGTCGCCGACCGTGACATCGAGCGCCGGCTGGTGCTCGCCTGTTCGCTCCCGGCGGCCGAAATGCTCACCTCGGCGCGGGTGGTGCGGGCCAAGCTGACCGCGGCCGCCCGCAATGTCGCGGAAGCGCTCTCCGCGGGTGAGTCGGCGACGGCCTGACATGCACCTCTAAGACTCCGTTGAACCTCCCGTAGCCCGGCCACGTAAGACAGGGTGCACGCGGGAGGTCAGCGGAGGGTGGTGACGGGGTGCACTGCGAGCATGAGCATGATGACGGGGCGTATGTGTTGGGTGCGCTGTCGCCGGCCGAGCGGGCCGCCTACGAGCGCCATCTGGCCACCTGTTCGTTCTGTCGGGAAGCGGTTGCTGACATCTCGGCACTGCCCGACCTCCTGGCGCGTCTCGACGCCAAGGAGTTCGCGAAGCTTCTCGACCCGACCCTGACGGCCGGCGATCATCCGGGCGCCTCACTGCGGGACATGGCGGCGCCGGCCATCGGCCGGGGAAAAAGGCGGAAGGCTTTCGGTGTACGGGTACTGAGCTCCATCGCCGCGGCCATCCTGGTCGGGCTGGTCGGCATCGGGGTGCTGGCCTGGACCCGCGGCACGACCCCGGCCGGCGCACCGACCGGTCCGGCGGTGGCGATGACCCGGGTCGAAGGCTCCTCGCCGGTCAGCGCCACGGTGCGGCTGACCAGCACCAGCGGCGGCACCACGGTCGAGCTCCGCTGCTCGTACCACGGTGACCAACCGGCGACCCTGCGCCTGGTCGCCTACGGTCCCGGCAACGAGCAGGAGCAGATCGGCTCCTGGCAGGGCGCGCCCGGCACCGATTTCCGGATGAACAGCCCGACCCACTTCGGCCGCGGCAGTCTTTCCCGGCTGGAGCTGGTGAAGTCCGACGGCAGTCCGCTGCTCGCCTACGACGTCCCCTGATCCCCTGATTCCGGGTCAGCGGGGTGGCAGTGCGGTGACCGGTTCGACGGTGGCGGCCGTCGTGCCGGTCGCCGTTCGTTTGCGCTGGTTCCGCAGCGCGTCCACGGTGAAGATGATCAGCGCGACCCAGACCAGGCAGAAGCCGGCGAGGCGGGCCGGCGGCATCGGCTCGTGGTAGATCAGCAGGCCGCAGGCGAGCTGCAGGATCGGCGCCACGTACTGCAGGATGCCGATGCTGGTCATCGAGATCCGGTTGGCGCTCGCCGCGAAGAGCAGCAGCGGCACCGCGGTGGCCACCCCGGAGAAAACCATCAGAACCGTGTGCAGCGTCGACACGTGGCCGAACTTCGCGTCGCCGGTGCTGGTCAGCCAGATCACGTAGACCAGCGCCGGAATCGCCAGGACCGAGGACTCGACGAACATGCCCTCGGCCGGCGGGAGTGACAGCCGCTTCTTGACCAGGCTGTAGGTGCCGAAGCTGGCGGCCAGCAGCAGCGCGATCCAGGGCAGCCGGCCGTAGTCGATGGTGAGCACGGCGACCGCGATGCCACCGACCGCGACCGCGGCCCACTGCCAGCGGCGCAGCCGTTCGCCCTGCACGGTCACGCCGAGCAGCACCAGCAGCAGCGGGGTGATGAAGTAGCCGAGCGCCGTCTCGACGACCCGCGACGAGTTGACGCCGTAGATGTAGGTGCCCCAGTTGATCGCGATGAGCACCGCGGCGATCGCGATGCCACCGAACAACCGGCGCGAGCGCAGCACCCGGCCGAGGAAGCGCCAGTTGCGCATGGCCGCGAGCAGCAGGGCGACGAAGACCACCGACCAGATCACCCGGTGCGCGAGGATCTCCAGCGGGGAGGCCGGGCGGAGCGTCTTGAAATAGATCGGGAAGAAACCCCACATCACGTAGGCCAGCAGGCCGTAGAGGTATCCGCGCCGCTCTTCGCTCATGCCCACACCGTAAGGCCGGGGGCCGGGAACGGTCCTTGCGTATGGCTCAGCTCACGGGCTGCGGGCAGTCAAGCTCGTGCACCTGACCGCCCCGCCCGCGGAACGTGCGACTCAGTCGTCGGAGCCGTCCGGCACCAGCATGTTGAGCAGCCAGCTCACCACGCCGACGAGGAGCGCGCCGAGCACGGCGCTCGGCCAGAAGTCGGCCACGTGGAACGGCAGGTCGAGCTCGCCCGCGATCCAGCTCGTCAGCAGGAACAGCAGCCCGTTGACGACCACCGCGATGAGACCGAGGGTCAGCACGTACAGCCCGCAGCCGATCACCTTGATGATCGGCCGGAGCACCGCGTTGACGATGCCGAAGATGGCCGCCACGACCAGCAGCGTGACGATCTTCTTGGAGAGCGAGTCGGTGTCCAGCTCGATCCCGCTGATCACGAGAGTCGAGATCCACAGCGAGACCGCCGTGATCACCAGTCGGATGAGAATGCCCATGGCCAGCGATGGTGTCACGATCATGCCAACGCCGGATATGGCACCACGCCGATCTTTTCCGGACTGCCGGCCTTTACCGTGTCGGGGACCCGATCAGCTGGCCCTCGATCGCGGTCTGGGCGAGCGCCGCCCAGCGCACCGCCCGCCGGTTGACCACGCCGACCATGTCGGGGCGGATGCGGGTCAGCCACTGGCCCACCTCGCCCAGGCCGAGGGCGCCGGCCAGCAACGTCGACTCCTCGTCGCGCAGCGGCTGCAGGATCAGCAGGTCGGCCCGGGAGGCGACATCCACGTCGGCCACCCCGAACTCATCGCGCACCACCAGCGTGGCCTGCCAGCCCTCGCCGGGCCGGGTGTCGGCGCCGACCGGGCCGACGTCGACCACGGTCAGCAGCGGGTGCAGGGCCGAGCCGGGGGCGATCTCGATCGGCCGGCCGGGCGGGACCACGGCGATCGACTCACCGGGCACCGCGGCGCCCCGGACGAACGGCTCCCAGGCCTGCGGGCGGGCGGTCTGCACCACCACCCGGGCGCCGAGGGCCATCGCCCGCAGCACCACCAGCTGGGCACAGGGCACGCCGCCGATCAGCAGCGCCCGGGTCGGCTCCGGGCGGAACAGCCGGATCACCACCGGGTTGCCGTGCCGGTTGCGGCCCAGCATCAGCCCGGACGTGCCGACCGGCAGGTTGAGCCCGTCGAACTTCTCGGCCGGATGCACCCCGTCCGGCGGCAGGCCGGGCACGGTCGCCGGCTGGCCGTTGCCGAGCGGCAGGGTGGCGGCCAGGCCGGCCAGGTGCTCGCCGTCCATCCGGCGAACGTTCGCGTGCTCGGCCGCGACGACCTTGCGCAGGGCCTGGCCGGCGACGCCGAGCGAGGTCGGCTCGGGCGCCGCGAGCCGCACGATGAGATCGATCGGGGTGGGGCCGCTCGCCGGGCGGGGACCGGCGGTCAGGGACACCGTGGTGGCCGCCGCGGGCAGCGTGAGCAACCGCGGCACCAGCCGCCGGGAGGTCTCGACCCGCAGGTCGGGCCAGCGGGTCATCCGGAACGAGGCCTGCGCCAGGCCGCCGACCCGCAGGCCGGGCCAGGTCTCCTGGGCCGCGCCGGACCCGTCGTCGTGCGCCAGCTCGGCCATCACCCGCAGCGTCGCGGCCTCGCCGAGCGGCCGGGCCGGCGCCGTGGAGAGCCGGCGGGTCAGCTTGCGCACCAGGCCGGAGAGGGCGCGCAGCAGCTCCTCCTCGGCCCAGCCCTCGGCGCGGAGCACCCGCACCGCCAGCAGCGCGCGGCTGTGCCCGAGCAGGCGGCCCTCGGTGAGCTGACGGTAGGAGTTGGCCGGGGTGCCGGAGCCGGCCCGCAGCGACGGCGCGGGCGCGCCGCTGAGCAGCAGCTGGATGACGACCGGCGGGTGGTCCGGACCGGCCGACGGCAGCAGGGCGGCCGGGGAGGGCAGACCGGCCGCGTCCTCGGCGAGCAGCCCGGCCGGGTCGCCCAGCTCGAGCACCGCGGTGAGGCCGGTGCCGTCGACGATCACGGCGGCCGGATCGCCACCGAGGTCGGCCTGCTCCACTCTGGACCCGGGCGCGACGAAGTCGAGCAGGCCGGCCGGCGCGTGGTGCCGCCGCCCGGAGTAGCGCATCGCCACCCCGATCCACTGGAAGACCCAGCGACCGCGCATCCGCAACCAGGTCAGCGCCAGGATGCCGATGGCCACGACGGCGGCGGCGGCGATCGCGATCGGGCCGTTGATCGCGCCGATCAGCAGTGCCACGGCCGCGACCTGGGTGCCGACCAGCTGGCTCGCCCGCACACCGAAGAGCCGTCCACCCCGGATCGGACGAGCGTCCGCCTTCGGTGCCGGTTTGGCCGGCCCGGTGAGATCGCGGTAGTCCCGGCCGTCTGCCACGCCCACCGTCACACCACACCGTCCTTCCGACCGCATTCACCCCGTGCGCGGCCCATCGTATGGCCTGGCGGTCCGTCGGAGGGGGCAGCGAGTTATCCACAGGCCCTGATGCCGGGGTTTCGCGCATTGAACCGAGTCGCTACCGTCGGCGTTCTAGGGGCACAAGTAGCTGGCCCATCACGGGCTGCCCCCCTCGATCGGGGCAGACCAGCTAACGTGGTGGTCCACGTCGATGCATCGGGGTCTACGTCGGACCCTGGCGTTTCGGCAAATCGAGCCAGGAAAGCGGGGTGAAGTCCGGGTGGCCGGACAGACGGAAGCTCAAGCCAGTGAAATGGCGGCAGGCGCTCAGAACTTCGAGCGGGTCAACCAGGACCTTACGAGCATGCTGAGCCAGCTCATGAACCAGCTGTCGCAGCTCAGTTCGAGCTGGAAGGGCATGGGTGCCCAGGCGTTCGAGCAGGTCAAGATTCAGTACGAGTCGGACCTCAAGCAGCTCAACCAGGCGCTCGCCGAGACCGCCGAGTCGATCAAGGCGTCGGGTCTCGGTTACGACTCGACCGACACGAGCGCTGCTAGCAAGCTGACCAACAGCGGTGGCAGCTTCAGCCTGCCGCTCTGACGCCTGGACGGGGAAAGGAACAAAGACCATGGCTGGTGACGGCATGCTGCTCGTCAACTTCGCTTCACTGCAGAACGCGAGTGCCGACATCTCTTCGGCGATCAGCAAGCTGCAGTCCTCGCTCACCCAGCTCGAGAGCGACGGCAAGCGGCTCACCTCGACCTGGGGCGGCGACGCTCAGCAGGCGTACGAGGTGCGGCAGACCAAGTGGCAGAACGCCTCGCAGGATCTCCAGCAGATCCTGACGAACATCAAGAAGGCCGTCGACGAGTCGGCCGAGGACTACATCAACACCGAGAAGCAGGCGACCCAGCGCTTCTCGTAGGGGCGCGGACACTGCTCGACGGCGAAACGGTCGGATCAGCCATGACGGCTGCCCGGCCGTTTTCCCGTTAAGTCCGTTCTTCCGTGTTTGTTGTCCCTCGATCGCGTACTGGCCAAGTTGGCCTTTCTGACTACGATCAGTGCTTGACTGATCGCGCCCAGCGATCGTTTTGGGTCCGTCGGCCTATTTGAGGTCTTATAGCGAGGGCGCCGTAACACAACACTTATCGGTCTTCGTCCTGCCGCCCATTGTGATCGCCGCCTGACCTTGTAGGTTGTACGCGTTGAGATGGCCTCGTCGCGCGGTGGGGAGAGGTGGACGTGTCCGAGTGGGAACCGGCTACGGACGCCGAGGTGGCAATGCGCGATGCGTTGCGGACCGACGACCAGGAGTCGTACTTTCGCATTCTTTCCGGCGTTGACCTGCTGTTACCGGTCTCGGCCGACGCCCTCGCGGGCCTCGCGCCGCTCGGCTGGGGCACCTGGAGCACCGGCGGCCGCACACACGTGCTGGCCTTCACGTCGTCGGGCGCTCTTCAGTCGTGCCTGGCCGACTACACCGGCTCGGCCCGCCGCGTGGCGTATGCGGAGCTGGCCAACACCTGGCCAAACCTCGAGTGGTGGCTGGCGGTAAACCCCGGCCTGCCGATCGAGGGCTACCTTCCGGCCTGGTTCGTGGCCCAGCTGTCCCGCGGTGACCTGCGGCTGCCCACCCGTGGGCCGGGCCGTGACAAGGCGCCGTCCGCCTCGCGCATCCAAGACCTGCACTCGGCCGCGATGGCAGCCAACGCGGCCGTCGCCCAGCAGGACGGTGCCGGTGGCCCGACCCACGAGCCGATCGCCTACCCGCAGCAGCCGGTCAGCGTTCCGCCGGCCGCGGCCGCTGCCGCCAACCACCCGGCGAGTGCGCCGCCCGCCGGTTACGCGCCGCCCGGGCTCCCGCAGCGGACGGTCGGCGCATCGTCCGGCGCCGCCGCGGGCCTCGCGGCCCCCAGCAGTGCACCCCCGGTCGGCTACGGCCGGCCCAGCAGCGCGCCGCCGGCCGGCTACGGTCAGCCGATCAGCGCGCCCCCGGCCGGTTATGGCCGGCCGATCAGCGCGACCCCGATCAGCTACCCGCAGCCGATCAGTGCGCCGCCCGCGGCCTACGCTCCGCCGACCGGGCATCCGCGCCCGACCAGCGCGCCCCCGGCCGCCGGTGGCGCCTCGTCCGGTGGTTACGCGCCGGCGCTCGGCGGGCCGCCCGGATACGCGCAGGCCGCGGCCGCCAACCAGATGCCGTACTTCCCGGCCGCCGACGAGGAGCCGGGGCCGGCTCCGGCCGCCGCACCGCAGTCGGGCCCACCGGCCGCGCCTGCCGGCCCGTCAGCACCCGCTTCCGAGCCGTTGTCGTTCGGCCCGCCGCCCGTCCGGCCGGCCCCGGCCGCGCGCCCGACCGGCCCGACCGGTCCCGCCGCGCTGCCGGTCGGTTTCGGCGGCCCGGTCGCGCCGCCGACCGGCCCCGGCCAGGCGGAGAAGCCACAGGTCGGCCCGGGTGGGCTGCCGGTGCGCACGCCGAGCGGCGTGATGCCGAGCGGCCTGCCGGCCCGCACCCCGCCGCCGGCTCCGGTCTCCGCCGCTCCGGCGTCCGCGGTCCCGACCGCCTACCGCCCGCCGTCCGTCCCCGGAGACAACCGGCCCGCCCCGCTGGACTCGCGTGGCCCGGTCCAAGACCTGAACGCCCCGCTGCCCGTGCGCACCCCGATGGCGAACACGCCCCCGGTGCCCGAGCACATCGCGAGCCTCCCGGTCGAGGAGCCGCCGCTCGACCCGCGCTGGGCCGGCGCCGGCGCCGCCATTCCGCCGCCCGCCCCGGCACTGCCCGAGCTTCCCCGGCGCCAGCCGCCGGCCGAGTCGGGGTCCAGCGGCTTCCCGCAGGGCCCGGCGTCACCGCAGGCCGCCGCCGCGCAGCGGACCGACATGCCCGAGCAGCCGGCCCCCGGTTTCGGCACCCCGCTGCCGCGCCGTCAGTCCGCCCCCGGTGGCGAACCGGCCCCGATGACGTCGTTCCCGGCGTTCAAGACCCCGGCCGAGCGGGCCGCCACGTCCGCGGCGCAGGCCCCGTCGCCGGGTCGGCCCGGTCTGCCGCCGCCGGTCATCCCGGGTTCGCCCGGCAGCGACCGCCCGGCGCGTCTCGGCGCCGAGCAGCCGCCGCTGGAGGTCCGCGGGGCCATGCCGGTGCCGCCGGTCGGCCGCCCGACCATGTCCGGCGCGATGCCGTCGCAGGTTCCGGCGACCGAGCCGTTCCTGCCGGCCAACGAGGTCGAGCGGGATCTGTACGACGCCGCCGAGGGTGGCAGCACCGACCAGTTCCTGTCCACGCTGCTGCTGGCTCCGGTGCTGGTCCCGGTCGCGAACCACTCGCGGCCCGGGAGCACGCCCGGCGAGTCCGGCTTCGCGTTCCGCACCGAGCAGATCGACGGCGAGGAGTTCCTGGTCGTCTTCACCAGCAAGGATCGGCTGGCCGAGCACTTCGCCGAGCCGACCCGCACGGTGAGCGTCCGGTTCTACGAGCTGATCCGGAACTGGCCCGACCCGTCGTGGTCGTTCGCGGTCAACCCGCGGACCCCGGTTGGTGCCCGTTACCCCGGACCGCAGGTGATCGCGCTGGCCAGTTGGGCCGCCGAGGCCGGTCTGGGTTCCGACCCGGCCGAGCACGAGGAGGCGGGCGAGCCGATCCCGGCGCCGCCGCCGGTCAACGACGACGCCCAGCACGCGACGGTCATGCAGAAGACGCTGCCGCCCGAGCAGGTCGACTACTACCTGGAGCGCGGTTACGACCGGGTCGCCGGGTTCGTGCACCGGGCCACCGAGGTCGAGCACCTGCGCACCCCGCACGAGCTGTTCGGCGCGCTCGGACTGACCTACCAGGGTTCGCCGCACCAGCCGGAGGCCAAGGAGGCGTACGTTCTGCGCTGGCCGGCCTACCGCCCGAGCCTCTACCGCATTCCGTACGGCGGCCAGAACGAGCAGGCGCTCAAGGCGATGGACGGCTGGGTGATCGAGCGTCCGCCGTTCCGCGGCAACGGTTTCGCGCCGGGCGAGGGCCGCGACGTGATCGCCGAGTTCAAGGTGGACAGTGTCCGCCTGCCGCACGGTTCCCAGCTCTGGCGGATCGACGCGGACGGTTCCGAGCACATGATCGCGATCTTCGACAACGACGGTCCGCAGTGGCGCCGGGTGGGTGAGCAGTGATTCGCGACGGCTACGTGGTGAGCTGGCAGGGCCGCGAGTTCGACGCGGTCCCGGACGGCGACAACGCGCGCATCTACAGCACCCAGCCGGCCGACGGCTTCGAGGAGATCAAGCCCGGCCGGTACGTTCGGGTGCTGACCCCCGAGGACTACGACGAGATGGTCTACGTCCGCACGGTCTGCGTGTGGCGCGGCGCCCCGTTCCTGGTCCTCGGTGAAGCCGACAACTGGCTGCGGGTGGAATACACCGGCGGCCGCGCCCCGATGGCCCGCCACATGGGCCTGGAGGAGTTCGACTACGGCGTCTACCAGACCTGGGCCCCGGCCCACGAGGTCTCCGACGTCCACGAACAGCGCATCTGACCGGCCCCGATCGGATCGGACCGCAGTAGTCGGGCGTCAGCAGGGCGCCTTCGGCCAGGGTTGAAGCCGAAGGGAGGCCTCGTGATCGCGGCACTCAACCGGATCGTCGAGCTCGTCGAGGAACATCTCGGCGACGAGATCGACGTCAAGGCGTGGGCGGGCAAGCTCGCCACGACCGAGTACCACCTGCGCCGGATGTTCTCGTCGCTGGCCGGCATGAGCCTGTCGGAGTATGTCCGGCGGCGCCGGATGACCGTTGCCGCCGCCGACGTCGTCAGCGGCCACGACGATCTGCTGAGCATCGCGGTGCGGCACGGGTACGGCTCGACCGAGGCATTCGGCCGGGCGTTCCGGTCCGTGCACGGCGCGAGTCCCGGTGACGTACGCCGCGACGGCGGCCCCCTTCGCACACAACCACAGCTCAGGTTCCGCCTGAGCGTCGAAGGGAGTACCCCCATGGACACCCGCATCGTCAACCACCCGGCCTTCCGGCTCATCGGCCACGCCGCCCGGGTCCCGCTGATCCACGAGGGCGTCAACCCGCACATCCAGCGGCACGTGACCGCCCTGCCGCCGGCCGAGCACCTCCGCCTGAAGGCCATGAGCAACACCGAGCCGGCCGGGCTGCTGGCGGTCAGCGACGACCTCGACCCCGACCGCACCGAGGGCAGCGAGCTCACCTATCTGCACGGGGTGGCCGTCACCGTGGACACCCCGGCCCCGGACGACCTCGACGCCATCGAGGTGCCGGCCGGCAGCTGGGCGGCCTTCCGGAGCTCCGGCCCCTATCCCGGCGCCCTGCAGGAGACCTGGGCGGCGACCGCGACCGAGTGGTTCCCGTCCAACCGATGGCGGCTGCGCCCGGGCCCGGAGATCGTCGCGGTGCTCGACCGCGCCGACGACTTCAGCACCGCGACGACCGAGCTGTGGCTGCCGGTGGAGCCGGGATAAACCGGTGGGCGTTCCCGCCCGCCTCCGCGAAAATGGCGGCCATGGACAAGGTCGAGGTCGTCGTCGCCCATGCCGAGCGCGTGACGCTGCGCCTCGGTGACACGTTCATGAAGATCGACGCCGATCAGGCACGGATCGCCGTCGAGGTCCAGGCGATGGCCATGGCGCCGGTCCCGACCCCCGAGGTGCGGTGGCACCAGCCGCCGGTGCTCGCGATCGCCGCCATGCCGGGGACAGCACTGGGCGTGCTCGGTGCGCCGTCCACCGCATCGGCGGCGGCGTGGGCGGCGGCCGGTGCCGCGATCCGGCGGCTGCACGAGGCACCGCTGCCGCCGTGGCCCGGCCGCCGCCTCGACGACATCGTCGCGGAGCTCGACCGCGAATGCGAGTGGCTGGTGTCGACCGGCACCCTCCCGGCCGACCTGGTCACCCGCAACCGGGAGGTGGCCGAGGCCGCGCTCCGGCCGTGGACACCGGCGTTCATCCACGGCGACCTGCAGATCACCCACGTGTTCGTCGACGGCGACGAGTTCCGCGGCATCATCGACTGGTCCGAGGCGGCCCGCGGCGATGCCATGTTCGACCTGGCCATCCTGACCCTCGGCCACGAGGAGCGCCTCGACGACGTCCTCGCCGGGTACGGCACCGACGTCGACCGCGACGTGATCCGGGCGTGGTGGTCGGTGCGCAGCCTCTCGGCCACCCGCTGGCTGGCCGAGCACGGTTTCGACCCGTCGGCGCCGGGCTGCGAGGTCGACGTGCTGAAAGCCCGGATGTGAGCCGGAAATCCGGTTGACCCGCGTGATGGGGTGGCAGCATGGTCACCCTTTCCGCCGGGCTGTCGCCGGCCGCTCTGCAAGCCATCGCCGACCTCGAGCACCGCGTGGTCGCAGCCGACGGCGGGCGGCTGAAACTGGAGTGGAACGCGTTGCGCCACCGCTCCGGCGAGGCCGTCGAGGACGTTCTGTGGTGGGACGGCGACCGGCTCCTGGGGTTCCTGGGTGTCTATTCGCACGGCGCACCGACCCTGGAGCTGGCCGGCATGGTCGACCCGGAGGCGCGCGGGCGCGGGATCGGCGCCGCGCTGCTGAACGCCGGGCTGCAACTGTGCAAGGACCGCGAGCACGGCTCGATCCTGCTGGTCGTGCCGCGGAGCTCGGCCGCGGGCCGCGCCCTCGCCGAGCGGCAGGGTGGCCGTCTCGACCACAGCGAGCACGCCCTCGAGCTGCTCGGTGACCCGGTCGAGGTGGCCGCCGACCCCCGCGTCACGCTGCGCGCCGCTGCCGAAGCCGACCGGCCGGCTGTCCGCGAGCTCATGCGGCTCGGCTTCGGCTGGGAGCCGCCCGCGTCGGCCGACCGCGACCCGCACACTCTCGTGATCGAGCAGGACGGCCGCCCGGTCGGCGCCGTCCGGTTGCTCCGCGAGGGCGATCGAGCCGGCATCTACGGCTTCGTCGTCCACCCCGACCAGCAGGGTCGCGGCATCGGCCGGGACGTTCTGCACCGCCTGTGCCGCACCGCGCGGGCCGAGGGTGCCGACGTCGTGCATCTGGAGGTGGAGACCGACAACGATCGGGCCCTGCATCTCTACACCTCGATCGGCTTCCAGCCGGTGATCACCGAGGACTACTACGCGCTATGAGGTCTTGAGCCAGCGGAGGATCTCGCCGGTGACCACGTCGGGCGCCTCCTGGTGGAGGAAGTGGCCGGCGTCCGGGATCAGCCGCCACTCGTAGGGGGCGATCACGTAACGGCCGGAGCCCTGGGCGGTGCGGGGGAGCGTGGCGGTGTCGAGGGCGCCGTGCAGTTGCAGCGTCGGGGTGATGAGCGGGTGCTGCATCAGCTTCACGAAGCGGTAGCCCTGCAGGCGCAGGGCGCTGCGGGCCACCCAGCGGTAGGCCTCCAGGGCGCAGAACGCCGCCTGCGGGATCTGCATGGCTTCCCGGCACCGGTTCACGTAATCGGTGAATTCGGCCGTCTGCCTCCACTGAGGACCGGTCCAGTGCGTCATCAGCTCGCCGACCAGCGCAGCGTTGTCGCGGGTGAGGACGTGCTCGTAGCGGGGGACCTGGAAGCGCAGGATCGTCGAGGACGCGGCGAACTGGCCGCGCGGGTCGGCGAAGAGGGCGGCGCGCAGCCGCAGCGGGTGCGCGGCGCCGAGCACGACCAGGCGGCTGACCAGCTTGGGGTGGAAGGCGGCGGCGGCCCAGCCGATCATGCCGCCGGCGCCGGCCCCGACGATCATCGCGGAGCGTTCGCCGAGCGCGCGGATCAGGCCGGTCACGTCGGCGGCCATGGTGTAGCCGTCGTAGCCGCGCGGGGGTTTGTCGCTGGCGCCGTAGCCGCGCAGGTCGATGGCGACGGCCCGGAAGCCGGCGTCGGCGACCCGGGTCATCACGTCGTGCCACGCCCACCAGAACTCGGGGAAGCCGTGCAGGAACAGCACGAGCGGGCCGGTGCCGGCCTCGACGACGTGGAACCGGCTGCCGTTCGCGCCGACGAAACGGTGCGTCCAGGGGCCCTCCACCAGGACACACGACTCGTCAACCATGGCCACAAGACTAGGACATGCCCTGGGCGGTCGATTCGAATCCGCCCGGGTCCCGTCGCGTTACCCGGCGAGTTGGACGCGCTCCAGCTTCGCCGTGCGGCCCGAACCGCAGTCGGCCGGGATCGTGCCGGGGGTGATCCGGGCCCGGACCTGGGCGCCCTTGGTCAGCTTGAGGCCCTGCGTGGAGTAGGTCGCGTAGGTCACCCCGGCGCTGGTGGTGAGGCCGTAGCAGGGGCCGGAGCCGCCGCGGGTGACGGTGGCGGTGATCCAGGCGACCTGCAGCGCCCCGATGTCGGGGGTGGCGTGCCCGGCCGGCCGGGACGGGGTGGCGGCGATCCGTGGCGGCAACGTTGCCGGTGCAGTGGTCGCGGTCGGCGCACCGGCGGGCCGGCCGGGAAGCGCCGCCGACGTCGGAGCGACGGTACCGGCGGAGCCGCTGGGCTGCGCGATCGGTGCCGCGGCAGCGATGTCGGATTTTTCCGGCTGTTCCTCGACGCATCCGGCAAGGAGCGCCAACAGGACGACTGCGATCGGTATGGCTCTGCGCACTGACATCTACCCCCGTGAACGTGCTGCGGCGGTAAAGGTTAGCCGGATTCACGTCAGCGCAGGGGTACCGATTCCACCATTTCCAGGAAGGTGCCGGGACCGCAGTACATCTTGACCTTGGCCGGTGCGGTTTTGATCCGGATTCGTGCGCCCTTGGCGAGTTTCGCACCGCCGGTGGCATGCAACGCGTACACCTTGCCGTCGTCGGTTTCCAGGCCGTAGCACGGACCGGAACTGTCGCCGGTGACCGTGCCCACCACCCAGTCGGTGGCCTTGATCTGGTCCGTCGGGCCCTTCGGCGGGCCGCTGGTCAGCGGGCTGACCGGAATGGCCGTCGAGGTCGACGACCGCGCCGCAGCTGGGGAAGAGGCGGTCGGCGCCGCCAAAGACGGCGCCGCTGACGACGCCGCTGACGACGTGGCCGGCGTCGTGGACGAAGGAAGAGACGTAGGGGTGGCCTGAGCGCCGCACCCACCCAGCGCGACCGTTGCCATCGCCGCGACCACCAGCTTGCCGTTCATCAGCACCTCCAGAGCGTTCCGATCAGACGCGCCGGACGTGCCCGACGTTCCCGCCAAAAGGGCAGCGCCCGGGGAGTGAACTCCCCGGGCGCTGTGGTGAACGTGCGAAATCAGGAAACCGCGACCGTCATCGACGTGCCGCTCTGGCTGACGACGCCGATCTTCACACCGACCTTGGGCAGCTTGACGCCCTGGTTGGGCAGCGCGTCGTAGTAGTACGTCCCCTTGTCGTTGAAGACCGGGTTGCCGAGCTGCGGCCAGACCACCGAGGGCTTGCCGTCCACGTGCAGCAGCATGCCGTCGGTCGGGTACAGGCTGAACGGAGCGTCATAGACCTGGACACGGGACCGGAACGGAACACCGTTGACGTTGTTGAACGGCTTCGGGTGCGCGTCGATGTAGAGGTTGCGACCCTCACCCGGGTGCTCGTTGGTGTTGTTGTCGGCCTGCGAGGTGTCCCAGTACGAGATCAGCAGACCGGTCTGGTAGTTGTAGTGCTCCACCCAGTCCGGCTTCGTGGACGGCCAGCCGAAGTTGTACGGGCCGGTCGCCAGGTACTTGTCGTACGAGGTGTAGCTGCGGTTGCCCGCGATGTAGAAGTGGTCGAACTGGTTGGTGACGCTCGAACCAACGACCGTCCAGCCCGCGAGGGTCCAGGTCGGCGTGGTCTCGGCACCGTCGGTCGACACGACCGCGCCGTCCGCGGTGACCGTGAGCTCGTCGCCGAAGAAGCCGCCGGACGAGACACCACCGTCGGTGATGTAGTGCAGGCGGAACTTGATCGCCTTGCCCGCGTACGCGTCGAGCGGGATCGAGATGTCCTTCCACGCGCCGCCCGAGTCACCGGTCAGCGCCGGCACGTCGCTCGAGTCGACCGGCAGCGGAGCACCGTCGACGGTGCCGTTCAGCGGCGTCCAGGTGGCACCGTTGTCGGCCGACGCCTCGAAGTAGAGGTAGTCGTAGTCCTGCTCGATGTTGTAGCGGCCCTTGACGCCGAAACTGCCGCTGGTCTTGCCGGTCAGGTCGATGTCCTTGGTCGCGCTGGTGTTCAGCCCGTCCGCGTTGCCGGAGAAGTACTGCTTGGTGCCGGCGAACGGCGCCCCGAGGTCGGTGGTCACCGACTTCTTCGGCAGGTTCACCACCACGGCCTGCGACTTCTTGGTGTTGAACTCTTCCGGGCCGAGCTGGACGACCTTCTTCGTACCGGCGTCCACCGCGGTGTAGTTGAGCCAGCCGAGCTGCAGCTTGTTCCAGGCACCGAGGTCACCCGGGTGGGTACCGATGGCCTGGTCGCCGGCCGCGCCGAGACGGCTCTGCGCCATCAGCGTCCAGTACTCGCTGTTGTTGTCACCGAGGCCGCTGGTGTCGTAGTCGTCCGGCAGGCCGAGGTCGTGGGTGTACTCGTGCACGAAGACGCTCAGGCCGCCGTTCTCCGGCTGGATGGTGTAGTCACCGATCCAGATGCCGGAGTTGCCGATCTGGGTGCCGCCGAGCAGGTTGCCCGCCGGGCCCGCGGTGCCCTGCAGCGTCGAGTACGCGTACCACCGGTGGCTCCAGATCGCGTCCTCACCCTGCTGCGGGTCACCGTCGGCCTGGTCGCCGCCGGCGTGCACGATCTGGAAGTGGTCGATGTAGCCGTCCGGCTCGTTGAAGTCGCCGTCACCGTCGTAGTCGTACCGGTCGTACTGGTCGAACGACTTCAGGTCGGCGGTGATGTCGGCCTGCGAGCGGCCGGCCGCCTCCTGCTCGGCGACCCACTTGTTGGCGGCGTCCCGGACCAGCGCCCACACGTTGGTGCAGACGTGGCTTCCGCAGACGTCCCGGCCGTAGCGGGCCTCGTTGTACTGCACCTTCACCCAGTCGGTGACCTCGCCGTCGACGCTGTACCGACCGGAGGACTGCGACTCGAAGTACTTCTTGACCGACTCGGTGTCCTTACCGGCCCCGAAGTACAGGTTGCGGTAGTAATCGGCCGAGTAGTCCGACTGCCAGACCGTCGAGTTGTCCTTGGTGCGGTCCGGCTGCGGGATCTGGTTGTTCAGGGGACCCTCGAACGTGGACGGACCGGCCGTGGCCGGATCCGAGTCGACGTCGGGGTAGCTGGGGTGCCGGTCGTTGCCGAACTCGGCCAGGATCACGAAGATCCGGTCGGTGCGCTGATTGTCGAGCTCGACGTACTGGTCCTTGCCGTGCTTACCGGGACCACCCTTGGTGTGCCCGACCTTGACGACCTTGCTGCCGTTCTTGGTGACCGGCTTGGCCTTGCCGCTGACCACATCGGACACGGCCTGCTCGCGCAGGGCGCGGCGCTTGTCCTCCAGCGGGTTGGGGAGATCGTCGATCTGGGCGGACGACTTCTCGCTGGAACTCGCCACCGGAGCCGGGTCAACCGGTGGTGCCGCCTGGGCCACCGCGGGGAGCATTACTCCGACGCTGGTGACCATCGCGGCGCCGAGTAGTCCTGCGACCACCTTGCGCACCACGCATACCTCCGTTATATGGCCGGGCGCTGGGGTAGGCCCGGCATAAAAAACGGCCCCGGGGTTCGGAGCTAGAGGTAAACGTATGCAAACACAACGATGGAAGAAGAGTGCACAGCGAATCGATAGCGATCGGTTATGTGTTATGGCCTGAACATAATGTCGAGACCGGCAAAAAGGGCAGAGGCCGGTGACGCTTTGCACGTCACCGGCCCTTGTCGCCCGAATTAGATCAGTCTTCGGTCTTTGCCGACTTCATCCCGGCGGAGATCAGGTCCATGACCGCGGAATCCTGCAGTGTGGTCACGTCACCGAGCGAGCGGCGCTCGGCCACGTCCTTCAGTAGCCGCCGCATGATCTTGCCGGACCGGGTCTTCGGCAGCTCGGCCACCAGCATGATCTGGCGCGGCTTGGCGATCGGCCCGAGCTTCTTCGCCACGTGATTACGCAGGTCGACGTTGAGCTGTTCGCCGGCTTCCCCGGAAGTGTCCACATTGCCGCGAGGGATCACGAACGCCACGATCGCCTGGCCGGTGGTCGGATCGGTCGCGCCCACCACCGCGGACTCGGCCACCGACGGGTGCGACACCAGGGCCGACTCCACCTCGGTGGTGGAGATGTTGTGACCCGAGATGAGCATGACGTCGTCGACCCGGCCGAGCAGCCAGATAGAGCCGTCCTCGTCGCGCTTCGCGCCGTCCCCGGCGAAGTAGATCCACTCGTCACCCTGCCCGGCGCCCGCACCGAACCGCGACCAGTAGGTGTCGAGGAACCGCTTGTCGTCGCCCCAGATGGTGCGCAGCATCGACGGCCACGGCTCGCGCAGCACCAGGAAGCCACCGCCGCCGTTCGGCACCGACTCGGCGGTGTCGTCGACCACGTCGGCCGAGATGCCCGGCAGCGGCGTCATGGCCGAACCCGGCTTCGACGCGGTCACGCCCGGCAGCGGCGAGATCATCACGGCGCCGGTCTCGGTCTGCCACCAGGTGTCCACCACCGGGGTGTTGTCGTGGCCGATGTTCTTCCGGTACCAGATCCAGGCCTCCGGGTTGATCGGCTCGCCGACGCTGCCCAGGATGCGCAGCGACGACAGGTCGTAGCCGGCCGGGATGTCGTCGCCCCACTTCATCATCGTGCGGATCAGGGTGGGCGCGGTGTAGAGGATCGACACCTTGTACTTGTCGACGATCTGCCAGAACCGGTCGCGGCCCGGGGTGTCCGGCGTGCCCTCGTACATCACCTGGGTGGCGCCGTTGGAGAGCGGGCCGTAGACGATGTAGGAGTGCCCGGTGACCCAGCCGATGTCGGCCGTGCACCAGTAGACGTCGGTCTCCGGCTTCAGGTCGAAGACCGCGTTGTGGGTGTAGGAGGTCTGGGTCAGGTAGCCGCCGGTGGTGTGCAGGATGCCCTTCGGCTTACCGGTGGTGCCCGACGTGTAGAGGATGAACAGCGGGTGCTCCGAGTCGAACGGCTGCGCCTTGTGCTCCGGGCTCGCCTGCTCGACGGTCTCGTGCCACCACTTGTCCTTGTCGGTCCACGCGACGTCCTCGCCGGTGCGGCGCACCACCAGAACGTTCTCGATGCTCGGGCACACCGCGACGGCCTCGTCGACGGTCGGCTTGAGCGCCGAGGGCTTGCCCCGCCGGTAACCGCCGTCGGCGGTGATGACCAGCTTGGCGTCGGCGTCCTGGATCCGGGTGGAGAGCGCGTCGACCGAGAAACCGCCGAAGACGACGCTGTGCGTGGCGCCGATCCGGGCGCAGGCCAGCATCGCGACCGCGGCCTCCGGGATCATCGGCAGGTAGATCGCCACCCGGTCGCCGGCGCCGACCCCGAGCTCGGTGAGCGTGTTGGCCGCCTGGCTGACCGACTTGAGCAGGTCGGCGTAGGTGATCGTGCGGGTGTCGCCGGGCTCGCCCTCCCAGTGGATGGCGACCTTGTCACCGTTGCCGGCCTCGACGTGCCGGTCGACGCAGTTGTAGGCGACGTTCAGCTCGCCACCGATGAACCACTTCGCGAACGGCGGGTTCGACCAGTCGAGGACCTCGTCCCAGGGCTTGGCCCAGGTGAGGCGCTCGGCCTGCTTCGCCCAGTAGGCGAGGCGGTCGGCGGCGGCTTCCTCGTACTCGGCTGCCTTGATGTTGGCGTTCGCGGCGAGCTGCTCCGGCGGAGGGAACTGCCGCGTCTCCGAGTAAAGGTTCTCCAGGGTCCTGTCGCTCATGAGGGCGGCTCCTGTTCAAGGCATGACCGGGGCTTCTTCGTTGCACACTAGTTCCGCCGGTGGGGCCCGGCGAGAATTGCGCACGGTAGCGCGCCCGATGGTGCGATAGGCGCGCTGGATGACAGGTTTGTGCTTGGTGCTGCGCGAATCTTGCCAGTTCCGAGCCGGTTTGCGCATCCCATGTTTCGGGTCTTTTACCGGTTACCGTGTTCGGGTGGACCCTCTCGCGCCTCTGCTTGATCTTGCCGACGTCGCCCCCGCCCTGGCCGGGGCCCGCGACCGGGTGGACGCCGCCATGCGGCACCGCGCGCTGCGCCGGCACGGCGGTCAGGTGGCCGCGGAAGCCAGCCTGCGGGCGGCGGTGGCGAGCGCCGCGCTCGAGGGCAACGCCTACGAGCTGGAGGAGGTCCGCGGCGGCACGGTCACCGATCCGGTGCTGCAGGGCGCGCTGCGGGTCGCCGAGGGCATCGGCGGCCTGGTCGACATGTGGCCGCGGGCTCCGCGGCAGGCCCTCGCGAAGCTGCACGTGCTCGCCGCCCGCGGTGTCGTGCCCGCCGCCGACCTGGGCCGGCTGACCAGTGGCGCCGAGCGCATCGACGCGCTGGCCGGCCTGGTCGCGGGCAACGACCGGACCCCGCCGCTGCTGCTGGCCGCGATCGTCCACGCCGAGCTGATCACGTTGCGGCCCTTCGCGGGACCGGCCGGCGTGGTGGCCCGGGCCGCCGCCCGCCTCACCCTGATCAACCGTGGCTTCGACCCGAGAGGCCTGGTCGCGGTCGAGGTCGGGCATCGCGAGCGCGAGCCGGAATACGTCGGCTCGGCCGGCGCCTACGCCACCGGCACGCCGGACGGGGTTCGCTCGTGGCTGCGCCACTACGCCGCCGCGGTGACGGCCGCATCCGAGGAGATGACCCGCATCGGCGACGGCGTGTTGGCCGCCGCCTGATTGGTCAGACTTTGCTGCGGACCTGTCATCCGGCTACGAGCCGCTGGAATACTCGCTCGAGTGGACGAGACCTGGACCCGCCCTTACACTCCCGGGCCCGGCCGCTGGCTGGTGATCGCCTGGGAGGCCGCTGCGCTGGCCTTTCTGGCCTGGGTCACGATCCGTCAGTTCGAGCTGAGCGGCCACGGCGTCAAGCTGGTGGCCTGCACGCTGGCGGCCCTGTGGGTGCTCGGCGCCTACCGCATCCTCCAGATGGGCGCCTACGTCGGCGCCGCCGGTCTGCGCCTGCACGGCCTGCTGCGCTCACGCACGCTGAGCTGGCACGACATCACCCACGTGCGGCTGCATCGGGCCACCCACCGGATGGGTCCCTTCGAGATCGAGTCCGGCATGACCGTGGTGATCGACCGCCGCGACGGCTCCACGATCAACACCGAGTTGTGGGCCAAGGGCGTCGACTTCCACGCCCGCCCGAGCCTCTTCCGCGCGGTCTACCAGGAGCTGCGCTCCCGTCACCGAGAAGCCCAAAACGCATAACACCATTGGAGTACGCGGTGGGATGAGTCCCCGCCGCTGCGCCACGCCGGGTGCAACGCACCCTCCGCGCGCCGCTACCGGGCGGGCCCGGGACAAGGGCAGAAATAGAGCCGGCGTCCCGCTAGGGGCGCCGGCTATGCGCGTCCATGCCGGGTTATCAAGCGTGCACCTGGGTCGTTGTCGACAGTCCACAAGCCTCTCGGCTGAGGTCCCGTCGCAACGTGCCTGCCGTGGCTGATCGCGCGTGGGTTCCCGGTGGCCGTGCACGAGGCCATCCGCAGCGACCGAGTGGCCGGTGCCGCCGAAGCTCGGGTATCCCCGCTCCTCGGCCTGCCTGTCTCCCGATCCCCTGGTCGGGCCCGACCTCTCGGTCGGTCTCTCCAGGTCTTCCGCATCAGGTCTCGCCGTTTCTTTCTACGCCCGTCGCGGCTTGATCGCCAGGCTTCAGCCCGGCAAATCTCGCTTTTCAGATTAGTCAGACCAAAGCCATTCGCCCAGCTCACTGCCTATGCATTTGCGTCCGAATCGGCCGCGAGACCGCCCATGCCCTCGGCGAGGGACCGCCCGTGCTCTTGTCGCGGGCCCGCCCGTGCTCTTGTCGCGGGCCCGCCCGGTAGCGGCGCGCGGAGGGTGCGTTGCACCCGGCGTGGCGCAGCGGCGGGGACTCATCCCACCGCGTACTCAAAGCGTTTCCTGGGCTTTGGAAAGCTCTTCAGGCGAGGGCTTTGGAACGGCGGTGGCGGGCGTAGAGGGCCAAGCCGATTACGGCGCCCACGCCGACGCCCAAGGCGGCGGCGACCGGGACGGCCGGGCGGTCGCGGAGGCGCTTTCCGACCGGAATCGGATTGCGGAACTCGAGAATCGGCCAGGCGTTTTCGATGGCGGCCCGGCGCAGGGCTCGATCGGGGTTCACCGCGCTCGGATAGCCCACCGCTTCGAGCAGCGGAAGGTCGCTCGCCGAATCGGAGTAGGCGTAGCAGTTGGCCAGGTTGTAGCCGCGGGTGGCGGCCAGCTCCGCGACGCCGACCACCTTGTTCGGCCCGGCCGCGTAGAACTCGATTTCGCCGCTGTATCGACCATCGACGATGCTCATTCGGGTGGCGATGACGTCGGTGATGCCGAGGAGCGCGCCGATCGGGCGGACCATTTCGTCGCCGGACGCGGACACCAGCACGACATCGCGGCCGGCCGCCTGATGCTCGCTGATCAGCGTGGCTGCTTCGGCATAGACGTAAGGGTTGATCAGCTCGTCGAGCGTTTCCGCGACGATCTGCTGCACCTGCTCGACCCGCCAGCCTTTGGTGAGCGCGGCGAGGTAGTCACGGGTGCGGGCCATCGCCTGTTCGTCGCTGCCGCCGCCCAGCCGGAACATCAGCTGTGCGTAAGCGGATTTGACGACATCCCGGCGGCTGATGAGGCCGTCACGATAGAACGGCCGTCCGAAAGCCAGCGCACTGGACTTCGCGATGACGGTCTTGTCGAGGTCGAAAAACGCGGCGCTGCGGCCCACGGGCCGAAAGTGTAGCCGGAAGTCGTTCACCGCCGCCGTCCCCGGCGCGTCACGGGGGCGATGGTGACGCGCTGTGAAATCGGTCAGAGGGGCAGCACGTTCGCACTGAGCCACAATCGGTACTCGACGGGTGCGGTTCCGTGAGGCATGCTAGTGCTGTTGCGATCGGGATTCATGTTGCTACCGTCGCGTTCCACCACCTGAACCCTCGGTGATTGCGCCCCCCGCGATCACCGAGCCGATTCGGCTCGACCCCCCCGGAGCCGAATCCTCGGACGGCCCCCGTCTCCCCCGACGGGGGTCGTTCCCTATGCGCCGGTGGCCTGCGCGGATTCCGGTGCTTCCGCGCCGCTCAACCCGTCTCCGAGTCCCTCGCTGAGTCCAAAGAGGTCGGACAGGCCGGTCACGTCGAGAACGCGGCGGAATGTTGCTGTCGGATTCACGACAATAAAACGCAGACCGGCTCCGATCGCGGCCTTGTAGCCCTCGATCAAGGCCCCCAAGCCGGTCGAATCGACAAAGGTCGCATCGCGCAGATCGACGCGGACAAGCGACGGGGTCCATTCCTCGACGGCGTCACGCGCACAGGCGGCCAACTCGTCGCAGTTAGCGAAGTCGATCTCTCCGTGCACGGTGACCGTGGCGGTGCCGTCGGTGGCAAGTGACCGGTTGAACGAGCTCTCCATGCAATCCCCATCGGTGGTCCGTGTCGGCCCAAGATACCCACCCGATGCTCGTCTCACTCCTCTCCCGCGCGCCTTTATCGGCCCGCCCGCATAGCAGATCGGCCCGGCCGGCGGGCGCTGTCCACAGGGCGGTGAGTTATCCACAGGCAGCCGTGGGTGGCGTTGCCCGGCCCGATCCGGCACCGCGAACGTGGGCGCCTCACCCGCCGACGTTGGAGAGCCACGATGCCCGAACCGAGCCTGCCCCTCGTCGTGACCGCCGACCCCGAGCTGCTCGACGACCTGCTCCGGCTCGCCGCCGCCGGCGGCACCGAGGTCGTGGTGGCCACCGATCCGGTGGCCGCCCGCGGCCACTACAACGCGGCCCCGCTCGTCGTCCTCGGCGCCGACCAGGTCCAGGCCTGTCGCTCGGCCCGATTACCGCGCCGGTCCCGGGTCGTGGTGGCCGGCCGCCGGGCCTGGCCGCCCGGCGTCGCCGAGGCGATCGGTGAGCTGCGCCCGGTCGAGGCCTGCCTGCTGCCCGACGGCGAACCGTGGCTGATCGACCGCTTCGCCGACGGTCCCGGCCGGCCGCTCGGTCGCATCCTCGCGGTCATCGGCGGTAGCGGCGGCGCCGGTGCCAGCATTCTGGCCGGCGGCCTGGCCGTCACCGCGGTCTCGGCCGGCCACCGCACCCTGCTCGTCGACGCCGACCCGCTCGGCGGCGGCCTCGACCTGCTCCTGGGCTGGGAGCAGATCGACGGCCTGCGCTGGCCCGCGCTGACCGCGGCCGGCGGCCGGGTCGATCCGCCGGCCCTGCTGCGCGCCCTGCCGCAGCGCGGTGACCTGGTGCTGCTGTCGTTCGCCCGGGACGAGTCACCGGTCGTGCCCGGCGAGGCGATGGCCACCACCCTGGACGCCGGCCGCCGCGGCCGCGACGTGATCATCACGGACCTTCCCCGCCGGCTCGACGACGCCGCGGTGCTGGCCCTGCAGGCCGCCGACCGGGCCGTGCTGATCGTCCCGGCCGAGCTGCGCGCCACCGCGGGCGCGGCCCGGATCGCCCAGATGATCCGCTTCCACCGCGACGAGCTGTCCGTCGTGGTGCGCGGCCCGGCCCCCGGCAAGCTGACCGCCCGGGACATCGCGGCGGCCCTGCGGTTGCCGCTGGCCGGTTCGCTGCGCCCGGAGCCGGCGATGTGCCAGGCGCTGGAGCGCGGCGCCCCACCCGCGTCCACCGGCAAGGGCCCACTGGCCGAACTGTGCCGCCGCCTGGTCCGCGACCTGCTCCGCGAGCAGCGGGTGACGGCATGACGGACCGGCTTCTTCGCCAGTTGCTCGGCCCGGCCGCAGGCGACGAACGGAAGGGCATGGCATGACCTCCTACGGCGAGTTGACCAGCACGGTTCGGCAGCGGTTCGCGGTCGACGGGGTGGAGGCGACGCCGGCCGCCGTGGTGCGGGCGGTCCGGCGGGACACGAGCCTCGGCGAGACCACGGTGCTGCGCGTCGCCGACCGGGTGCACGACGAGCTGGTGGGCGCCGGCCCGCTCGCGCCGCTGCTCACCGACCCGGAGGTGACCGACGTCCTGGTCAACGGCTTGCGGGTCTGGGTGGATCGCGGCGCCGGGCTGGAGCGGGCCGCGGTGGCGTTCCGCGACCACGCCGAGGTGCGCCGGCTGGCCCAGCGGCTGGCCGCCGCGTGCGGCCGGCGGCTGGACGACGGCCAGCCGTATGCGGACGCCCGCCTCCCCGACGGCACCCGGCTGCACGCGGTGCTGCCCCCGGTCGCCACCGACGGGCCGTACCTTTCGCTGCGCACCTTCCGCCAGCGCCCGTTCAGCCTCGCCGACCTGGTCGACCACGGCACCGTGCCGCCGACCGTGGCACCGGTGCTGGCCGCGATCGTGGCGGCCCGGCTGGCCTACCTGGTCACCGGCGGCACCGGCAGCGGCAAGACGACGTTGCTGGCCACGCTGCTCGGCCTGGTGCCACCGACCGAGCGGATCGTCCTGGTCGAGGACGCGGCCGAGCTGCGACCGGTGCACCCGCACGTGGTCGCCCTGCAGGCCCGCACCGCCAACGTGGAGGGTGCCGGCGCGGTCGGGCTCACCGACCTCGTCCGGCAGGCCCTGCGGATGCGACCGGACCGCCTGGTGATCGGCGAGTGCCGGGGCCCGGAGATCGTCGACCTGCTGGGCGCGCTGAACACCGGCCACGAGGGTGGCGCCGGGACGCTGCACGCCAACGCACCGGCCGACGTTCCGGCCCGGCTCGAGGCGCTGGGGCTGCTGGGCGGGTTGCCGAGGGCGGCGCTGCACGCTCAGGCGGTGGCGGCGCTGCAGGTCGTGCTGCAGGTGCGGCGGGTCGCCGGCGGCCGGGTGCTCGATTCGGTGAGCGTCCTGCTGCCGTCCGGCGAGCAGCGGCTGGCCACGGTGGTGCCGGCCTGGCGGCACAGCCGCGGCGCGGGCCCGGGAGCGACGGCGCTGGCCCGGATGCTGACGAGCCGGGGCGTCGCCGTGCCCGCCGTGCTCGAACCGCCGGTCGGGGTGGGCGCATGAACTGGACCCTGACGATATGCCTGCTGCTCGGAGCCGTGGTGATCGGCTGGCCGACCGGAAAGGCCCGGGAACGGCTTCGCCGGCAACGCTGGTGCCTGCCGGCCGGATTGTTCGCCCGCCCACACCGGACGGTGGTCGTCGCCGTCGGCGGGATCGCCGGCCTGGGCATGGCCGGCGGTGGCCCGGTGGCCGCGGTGATCGCCGGGGCCTACTCGGGTCTGGCCGGCCGGGCGCTGCTCCGCCGATCGGCCCGGCGACAGGAGGGGGTCGCACGGGTAGCGGCGCTGGACGGACTCTCGGCGCTCGCGGCCGACTTGCGGGCCGGGTTGCCACCGGCCGCCCGCGCCGTCGCACCGCTGACGTCGGATCGGATCGGACGGCTCACCTCCTCGGTGTGGCAACTGGCCGAGCGCACCGGCGCACCGGCCGCCGACCTGGTCGAACGAATCGAGGCCGACGCTCGGGCCGCCGACCGGGCCGGGGCGAAGGCGTCGGCGCAGGCGGCCGGGGCACAGGCCACCGCCCTGCTGCTGGCCGGCCTGCCGATCGGCGGGATCGGGCTGGGGGTGGCGATCGGCGCCGACCCGCTGGACGTCCTGCTGCACACGCCGATCGGCGCCGCCTGCGCGATCGGAGCGGTGGTCCTGCAGTCGGGCGGTCTGCTCTGGGCCGAGAGGTTGGCGCGATGACCCGCGAAGGCTGTTCGCTGGCCGTCCTCCTGAACGCCGGCGGCCCGGTGAAGGTCGAGGTCCGCCCGTGTTGCCTGTCCGCCCTGGTCGGCCGCCGCACACCGGACGGCGAGGTCATCTGCGAGGCCACCGCCCTCGCCACCGCGACATCAGCGGTGATCCCCACCGCCGCACCCGCCCTCTCCGTCATCGCTCCGGTGCTTTCGGCCGTAGGCACGGTCGACTTGACCGTCGCTCCAGTGCTTTCGGTTGTAGCCGTGGTCGACTCGACCGTCGCTCCGGTGCTTTCCGCAGTAGGCGCGGTCGACCAGACCGGCGTTCCCGGGCTTTCGGCTGTCACTCCGGTGGGCTCTGCGCTCGTCGCCGCTGCGTCGGTCGTCGCCTCCCTCGACGACGACGATGAAGTCGTCGAGTCGGAGGCGGCCTAGTGGTTGCGCTGCTGGCCGTTGCCGCGGCGGTGGTCCTGCTGGTGCCGGCCGCGTGGCCGGGCCGGGCCCGGCGCCGGCTTCGCGGGCTGCGGATGTCGTCCGATCCGCCGGTCTCCGATGGACGCCGGTCCCGGCTGGTGATCGCGGCCGGGGCCGGGCTGGCCGTTGCAGGTCTGCTCGGCACGTGGTGGGGCCTCGCCGTCGGAGCCGCTGCCGGGGTGGTGGCCGAACGGCTGCTGCGCCGGCGCGAGCCTCCGCGGGTGCGGCGGGAACGGCTGGCCGCGATGGCCGATCTTCCGCTCGGGGCCGACCTGCTGGCGGCGGCGTTGCGGGCCGGGGCGCCGCTCGACCGGGCGGCCGGCGCGGTGGCCGAGGCGCTGGGTGGACCGTTGGGGGAGCGTCTGCAACGGACCGCCCGGTCGCTGCGGCTCGGTGCCGGCCCGACCGAGGCGTGGGCGCACCTGGCCGGGGTCACCGGCGCCGAGCGACTGATCGCCGCGGCGGTGCGGTCCAGCGCCAGCGGGGGAGCGCTGGCCGGGGCGCTCGGCCGCCTGGCCAACGACCTGCGCGCCGACCGTGCGGTGGCCGCCGAGGCCGCCGCCCAGCGAGCCGGTGTCCTGATCGTCCTGCCACTGGGCCTGTGCTTCCTGCCCGCATTCCTGCTGGCCGGCCTGGTCCCGGTCCTGATCTCCGTGCTGGGCGACGTGCTTTGAGAGCTGGCGCGCGCTGTGCCTTGGTCCTGATCTCTGCGCTGGGAAACGGGCTCTGCGGCTGGGCGCGCTGGGGCCGGCCCTGAACTCCGTGTTCGGGGCGGGCCGGAGCGGCTCTATCGCGTGCGGGCCGCTTGCCGGGCGGTTCGGCGCAGTTCGACTCCGTGGCCCGTCGCCAGGTGGCGGGTTGCGGCTTCCGGCAGTGGTCGCCGAGTTCGGCGGCTGCTGGCACCAACACAACTGAAGGAGAACCACGTGCACCAACTGATCGCGAACTTCGCCCGGCTGCGGACCGAGGCCGCCGATGCCGGGATGAGCACCGCGGAGTACGCCGTCGGCACCCTCGCGGCGGTCGCGTTCGCCGGCGTCCTGCTCAAGGTCGTCGGCAGCGAGAACGTGCAGGCGGCGCTCACCGGCATCATCGACCGGGCCCTGAAGTGACCGGGCGCCGGTGGCCCGGCCGTGACCGGGGATCGTTCACTGCCGAGCTCGCGGCCGGGCTGCCGGCGCTCATCCTGCTGCTCCTGGCCGGCCTGACCGCGGTGGCCGCGGTGACCACGAAGGGGCAGTGCGTGGACGCGGCCCGGGAGGGAGCGCTCGCCGGCTCCCGGGGTGACGGAGCGGCCGCGGCGGCGGCCCGGATGGCTCCGCCCGGCGCCGAGGTGGAGATCGACCGGGGAGAGGACGCGGTCACCGCCGTGGTGCGGGCGCCGGTCCGCGTGCTCGGCGCGCACCTGCCCGCGATCACCGTGACCGGCCGGGCGGTCGCGGCCCGCGAGCCCGATCTGGCCGGCGGCGGGACGTCGTGAGGGCCCGATCTGGTCGACGGCGGGACGTCGTGAGGGTTCGATCTGGCCGGCGGCGGGACGTCGTGCGGGACCGATCCGGAGTGCGGGCGGGTCCCGGCCGGGACGATCGTGATCGGGGTGCGGCCACGATCTTTGTGCTGGCGGTGGGGCTGGTGTTTGTTGCGGCGGGGCTGGCGGGGGCGTCGATCGGGGCGGCTCGGGTCGGGCGGCATCAGGCGCGCGTCGCGGCCGACCTCGGTGCGCTGGCCGGAGCGTCGGAGGCGGTCTACGGGCAGCCGACCGCGTGCACACGGGCCGAGCGGTTCGTGAACGCCAACGGTGGCGAGATGACGCTGTGTGCGGTGGACGGCCTGGACGTCACCGTGCGGGCACAGGTCGAGGTGCGGCCGATGCCGGGGCTGACCCGACAGGCCGAGGCGGACGCCCGGGCCGGGCCGGTCTACATCCCGGTCGGGTGACCGGTCGGGTGACCGCTCGAGTGATCGGTGCGGGGAGCGGTCCGAGGGGCAGATCAGGGGGCGGGGGTTGGGCAGTTGAGCAGTTCAGTGACTAAGCAGTTGAGCGACTATAGTCGTACGCCTATAGTCATTGGCATGACCTCAGAGAGGATCCGGATTGTCGGCGCACATGAGATCCGCGTGCGCCTTGGCGGCAAGATCAGTCGACAGCGGGTTTACCAGATCACCGGCAGCAGCACCTTTCCGAAGCCGATCGCCACTCTTGAGCAGGGCAAGATCTGGGCGGCCGAGGATGTCGAGACCTGGATCCGGGAGCACCGTTCCGAGCCTGCCGCAGCGGGGCGGCCCAAGACCGTGCGCGCCCAGACCCGTCAGTGCACGACTTCCCTGCAGCCGAAGCGGCGGTGAGAAGCGCTGGTGAGAGTGACGATGAAAAGCAGCTAGCTCGACGGCGGAGCGGTGGCCAGGGCGGCGAGGACGGCGTCCAGCACGAACACCGCCCCGGGCTTGTGGAGCGGGTTGTTGCCGTTGCCGCACTTGGGGGATTGGACGCATGACGGGCAGCCCGCCTCGCAGGCGCACGCGGCGATGGCTTCCCGGGTGGCCGTGAGCCATTCGGCGGCGGTCGCGTAAGCGCGCTCGGCGAAGCCCGCCCCGCCGGGGTGGCCGTCGTAGACGAAGACAGTCGGTGCCTCGGTGTCGGCGTGGCTCGCGGTGGAGAGGCCGCCGATGTCCCAGCGGTCGCACGTCGCCATCAGCGGGAGCAGGCCGATCGCCGCGTGCTCGGCGGCGTGCAGGGCGCCGGGGAAGTCCGGCGGTTCCACGCCGGCCGCCTCCAGCGCGCCCGGTGACACGGTGAACCAGACCGCGACCGTGCGCAGTTCGCGGATCGGCAGGTCGAGCGGCCGGGTGTCGAGGACCTCGCCGGTGCCGATCCGGCGGCGCTGGTAGGAGACGACCTGGTTGGTCACGTCCACCTCGCCGAGGAAGAGGCCGACCGGGCCGGCATTGACGTACGAGCGGACGTTCACCACCGAGAGGTCGGTGACGTCGTTGGCGTGCGTCGACCAATTCGGCTCCTCCTGGTGCACGAGGGCGACCGCGTCGTCCAGGTCGAGGTCGTCGACCACATAGGTGACGCCCTGCTGGAGGTAGACGGCGCCGGTGTGCAGCATCGAGTGCGACGACTCGGGGTCGACGGTGCCGAGCAGCCGGCCGGTCGACTTCTCCACCACCTGGATCGGTGCGCCGCCGGTGCCGCGCAGGTCGACGTCGGGGCGGCCGGCGTGTGTCCAGTACCAACCGGACGGGCGGCGGCGCAGCGCCCCCGACGCGGTCAGGCCGGCGACCGCGGCGCGGGCCGGGTCGCCGCCGAAGAGTTCCAGGTCGGCCTCGGTGATGGGGGCCTCCGAGGCGGCGCAGCAGAGCTGCGGGCCGAGCACGTACGGGTTCGCCGGGTCCAGCACCGTCGCCTCGACCGGGCGGCCGAACAGCGCTTCCGGATGGTGCACCAGGTAGGTGTCGAGCGGGTCGTCCCGGGCGATCAGCACCGCGAGGGCCTCGCCACCGGCCCGCCCGGCCCGGCCCGCCTGCTGCCAGAGCGATGCCCGGGTGCCGGGGTACCCGCAGATCAGCACGGCGTCCAGCCCGACCAGGTCGACGCCGAGCTCGAGCGCGTTCGTCGACGCCAGCCCGAGCAACTCGCCGGAGAGCAGCGCCCGCTCGATCGCCCGCCGGTCCTCCTTGAGGTAGCCGGCTCGATAGGCGGCGACCCGCTCGCCCAGGCCCGGCACGGCCTCCTCCAGCTGCCGCCGGGTGATCGCCGCGACCAGCTCGGCACCCCGCCGCGAGCGCACGAAGGCGAGCGTCCGGGTCCCGGCCACCACCGCGCTGGTGAGCAGATCGGCCGTCTCCCGCAGCGCGGACCGCCGTACCTGCGGCAGCTCGATCTCCGGATCGAAGTCGGCGTCGGAGGAAGGAGCAGCGGAAGGGGAACGAGGAGCGGGCACATCGGGCGAGGAAGGCGAGGAAGGCGAGGAAGGCGAGGAAGGCGAGGAAGGCGAGGAAGGCGAGGAAGGCAAGGATGGGAAAGCGGGCTGGAGCGGCGGCTCCCACAGGGCGAACGTCACCCCGCCCCGCGGCGAGGCATCCTCGGTCACGGCGGTGACCGGCAGCCCGATCAGGCGCGACGCGGCACCGGCCGGATCACCCGAGGTGGCCGACGCGAGGACGAACGTGGGCCGCCCGCCGTAGCGGGCCGCGGCCCGGCGGAGTCGGCGCAGCACGTGTGCCACATGGGAGCCGAACACTCCGCGGTAGGTGTGGCACTCGTCGATCACCACGTACGCAAGCCGGCGCAGGAAGACCGCCCAGCGTTCGTGTCCCGGCAAAATCCCAAAATGCAGCATGTCGGGGTTTGTCAGAACAAACCGTGAGTGTTCCCGGATCCATTCGCGCTCGTCCCGCGCGGTGTCACCGTCGTACGTGGCGGGGCGGACGTCCGGGAGGCCGAAGCCCGCGACGGCCCGCAACTGATCCGCGGCCAGGGCTTTTGCCGGCGCGATGTAGAGCGCCGTGGCACGCGGATCGGTCAGGATCCGGGAAAGCACCGGCATCTGGTAGCCGAGCGACTTGCCCGACGCCGTCCCGGTCGCCAGCACGACATTCGCACCGTCGAAGGCGAGCGTCGCGGCCGAGGCCTGATGCGCCCAGGGCGATATGATCCCCTGCGCGCGGCAGGCATCGACGAAGGCCGGTGCGGCCCACCCCGGCCACGCCACCGGCCGCCCTGACCTGGGCGGGATCCGCTCGACGTGAGTGACCGGCGAATCGTCGCCGCGGGTCCAGAAGAGCTGGGACAACGAGGCGCTGGAGGTCACGAACTGCACTCTGGCACCGGTATGGCCGGAACCCCAAACGGGTAGGACGGGTGGGTGCCATGCGCCGGGCCAAGTGCCGCGATGGTTAGATTCGCAGGAGAGATCGCAGGGAGGAGGAGCGATGGAGCTGTCCCTTGCGACACGGACTGTCGCCGAGCACACGGTGCTCGAGGTCGGCGGCGAGGTGGACGTCTACACGGCGCCGAGGCTGCGTGAGCGCCTCGTGGAGCTGGTCGACGCCGGCGCGCGCAACGTGATCGTCGATCTGGCGGGCGTCGAGTTCCTCGACTCCACCGGTCTCGGCGTGCTGGTCGGCGCGATGAAACGGCTGCGGGTGGCGAACGGGACGTTCGGCCTGGTCTGCTCGAAGGAGCCGTTGCTGAAGATCTTCCGGATCACGGCGCTCGACCAGGTGTTCCCGATCTACCCATCGGTCGAGGCGGCTACCGGGGACGGCGACGGCAGCGGTCCGATTTCGTGATGGCGACTGTCCGCCTGTCCTTCTCGCCGGCTCCCGTGCACGTGCGCACGGCCCGGCTCGTCGGCGTGGCGGTGGCCCGGCGGGCCGGCGTCGCCGAGGAACTGCTGGACGAGGTCCGGCTGGCGATCGGTGAGGCGTGCACCCGTGCCGTCGCGCTGCACAACCAGTACGGTCTGGCCGATCTCGTCACAGTCGAAATGTCTGATTCGGACTCATATGCCGTTCGGGTGATCGATCATGCCCCGATCGAGGCGAGTGTGGGTCTGGCCAAGCTGCCGCCGGACGAGCTGGCCGCCGAGTCGCTCACCGACGAGGCCCTGACCACCGGCGTCGGCTTCGCGCTCCTCGCCGGATTTGTCGATGACCTGCAGGTTCGCCCGGTCGAGGATGGTCCGGGCACGGAGGTCCGAATGGTGTGGCCGGTACAGCGCCGCTGAGCCCAGAAAGATCAAAAACCGTCTTTACGACTCTGGCGCCGCGCTAACACAGCGGCGAACATCACCACGACACGGCCGGATCCGGGTGTGACCATCACCACGGTTGGCCGCTACAGTACGCGAGTTATCAGCTACTGCTCCTGGTCCCGCGACCGCGGGGCCCGGTTGTCGTCTCCCCGGTGACGGGGATGCGCCCGGGCGGTTACGTCCGCCTCCCGGGTGCGGTCGGTGTACAGGAGGACATTGATGTCCGGGACCTTGATAACTTCTGCCGCGGGCGGAGTGTCCCTCAGCGGTTCAAACGTCACATTTATCATTGTCGCGCTGGTCTTCGCCCTCATTGCGCTGGGCTTCGCCGCGATGTTCGTCCAGTCCGTGCTGAAGGCCGGGCGCGGCACCAAGAACATGCAGGAGATCGCCGGCGCCGTTCAGGAAGGTGCCTCGGCGTACCTGTTCCGCCAGTTCAAGACGCTGGCGATCTTCGTGGTGATCGCGGTCGTCCTGCTCTTCCTCCTGCCGGTGCACGACACCGACAACGAGGTATGGGTCAAGATCGGCCGGTCGCTCTTCTTCATCGTGGGTGCGGTCTTCTCGTCGTTCATCGGCGGCGCCGGCATGGCGCTCGCGACCCGGGCCAACCTGCGGGTGGCCGCGGCGGCCGGTGAGCAGGGCGGCCGTGAGACCGCGATGGGGATCGCGTTCCGCACCGGTGGTGTGGTCGGCTTCCTCACCGTCGGGCTCGGACTCTTCGGCGGCGCGCTGGTCGTGCTGATCTTCAAGACCGACGCGCCGACGGTGCTCGAGGGCTTCGGCTTCGGTGCCGCGCTGCTGGCCATGTTCATGCGGGTCGGTGGCGGCATCTTCACCAAGGCCGCGGATGTCGGCGCCGACCTGGTCGGCAAGGTGGAGCAGGGCATCCCCGAGGACGACCCGCGCAACGCCGCGACCATCGCCGACAACGTGGGCGACAACGTCGGTGACTGTGCCGGCATGGCGGCCGACCTCTTCGAGTCGTACGCGGTGACCCTGGTGGCGGCCCTGATCCTGGGCCAGGCCGCGTTCGGTCAGGACGGTCTGATCTTCCCGCTGATCGTCTCGACGGTCGGTGTCGTGATCGCGATCATCGGTGTCTTCATCACCCGGCTGCGCCCGTCCGACAAGAACGGTCTCACCGCGATCAACCGGGCGTTCTACATCTCGGCCGCGATTTCCGCGATCGTGGTGGCGGTGGTCAGCTTCCTGTACCTCCCGACCACCTTCGCCGGCTTCAACGACAGCGGCATCTCCGCCGACATCGTGGCGAGCGGCCGCAACCCGCAGTGGGTGGCGATCGGCGCGGTCGTGATCGGCATCGTGCTGGCCGCCGCCATCCAGGCGCTGACCGGCTACTTCACCGAGACCAACCGGCGCCCGGTGCAGGACATCGGCAAGTCGTCGCAGACCGGTGCGGCCACCGTCGTGCTGGCCGGCATCAGCGTCGGCCTCGAGTCGGCGGTCTACTCGGCGCTGGTGATCGGTGCCGGCGTCTTCGGCGCGTTCCTGCTCGGCGGCTCGTCGCTGACCCTGTCGCTGTTCGCGGTGGCGCTGGCCGGCACCGGCCTGCTCACCACGGTCGGCGTCATCGTCGCGATGGACACGTTCGGCCCGATCTCGGACAACGCGCAGGGCATCGCCGAGATGTCCGGTGACGTCGACGAGAAGGGCGCCCAGATCCTCACCGAGCTGGACGCCGTCGGTAACACCACCAAGGCGATCACCAAGGGCATCGCGATCGCGACCGCCGTGCTGGCCGCCACCGCCCTCTTCGGGTCGTACACGAACACGCTGGCCACCTCGCTGGCCGACGCGGGCATCTCGCCCGACCAGGTCGGCAACGAGATCCTCGGTCTGCTGAACATCTCGAACCCGCGCAACCTCGTCGGCCTGCTGGTCGGCGCGGCCGTCGTGTTCCTCTTCTCCGGCCTGGCCATCAACGCCGTGTCCCGCTCGGCGGGCGCGGTCGTGATGGAGGTCCGCCGCCAGTTCCGCGAGTTCCCCGGCATCATGGACCGCACCCAGCGGCCCGAGTACGGCCGGGTCGTGGACATCTGCACCCGGGACGCGCAGCGCGAGCTGGTCACCCCCGGTCTGCTGGCGATCCTGGCGCCGATCGCGGTCGGCTTCGGCCTGGGTGCGGGCGCGCTCGCGTCCTACCTGGCCGGTGCGATCGGCACCGGCACCCTGATGGCGGTCTTCCTGTCCAACTCGGGCGGCGCCTGGGACAACGCGAAGAAGCTGGTCGAGGACGGTGCGTTCGGCGGCAAGGGCTCGGACGCCCACGCCGCCACCGTCATCGGTGACACCGTCGGTGACCCGTTCAAGGACACCGCCGGCCCGGCCATCAACCCGCTGCTCAAGGTGATGAACCTGGTCTCGCTGCTGATCGCCCCGGCCGTCGTCGGCTGGAGCATCGGCACCGACGCGAACACCCCGCTGCGGGTCACCATCGCGGTGGTGGCGGCGGCGATCATCGTGGGTGCGGTGTTCTGGAGCAAGCGCAAGCCGATCTCGATGGGCGACGACACCCCGGCCAGCCCGTCCGGCGACGCCACTCCCTCGGAGCGGGTCAGCGCCTGATTCAACCGTCAAAAGGGGGCATCCGGGAAATCCCGGGTGCCCCCTTGCCCATGGATGAGGGTTGTCACACCCGGGCCGTACCCTGCTTCCATGCGTCCGGCCCGACCCCTCGCGGTGCTCCTTCTTCTTGCGCTCGTTCTCCCGGTCGCCGCGGCCTGCGGAAGCTCGCACGGTCCGCGCGTCTGGGCCGCCAGCGTGTGCACGACGCTGAGTCCGTGGCGCACCGAGATCGGCTCGCTGACGAGCCGGGCCCAGCAGCAGATGGATGTGGCGACCACGCCCGGTCAGGCCAAGGAAAATCTCGCCCGGCTCTTCTCCGGCGCGCACGACGCGAGTGAGCGGGCCCGGGCCGGTGTGCTGAAGGCCGGGGTCCCCGACGTCGACGACGGTCAGCGGATCGCCGACGGCTTCACCACCGCGCTGGCCGCCATGCGGGATGCCTACGGCCGTGCCGCCTCCGGCATCGACGGCCTGGCCACCGCGCCCGCCAAGACGTTCTACGCGCAGGTGGCCGAGGTGGTCGACAAGCTGAACGCCGACTACGAGGCGAGCAGCCTCGACACCAGCAAGCTCAGTTCGGCGGAGCTGAAGGCGGCCTTCGACGAAGTGCCCGAGTGCCGCTGAGCCGATGACAGAGACGGGCCGATGACCGAGACCGGGCCGAAGACCGAGACGGGCTGGCCGCTGATCCCGCGCGAGGTGCTGCCCGCGCCGGTCCCGGCGGTCAAGCGGAGCCCGTTCCCCCGTCTCCCGGTCCGGGACGGTGAGAGCGGCCGTCAGCTGCCGTTCTTCGGCGCCGAGACCACCGAGCCGACCCCCGCCGATCTCGCCGGTCTGCTGGCCGGTCCGGGCCGGTTGGGCCGGATGGGCGGCACCGCCCGGGTGACCGTCGAGGTCGACGCCGCCTGGCGGGTGCACGTCCTGGTGGCCGAGCTGGTCACGCGAGGCCTGGTGGCCCATTGGCGCCCTCTAGATCAAGATCAAGATCAAGATCAAGAGAGACTTGCTGATGTACGGGTGGAAGCGCCCCCGATCGAGCCGGTCGAAAGTCGTCCCGAGCAGGTCGGCGACCCGTTCGACGACCTGCCGCCGGAGGAGCCCGACCCCTGGGCCGATCCACCCGCTGCGGGTGACGCGCCCGCCCCGAAATCGGCGAAGGATGGTCGTGCGGGCCGGCGTCTTCCTGTCCCGGACGGGGATTTCTCTCTAGCGCCGGCCCCACCCCAAGAGTCGGACACGCCGACCGAGCCACCAAAAGAGTCAGAAGGGGATGAAACGCCAGACGAAGAGGCAGCGGAGCCAAAACCGAGATTCGAGGTGCTCACGGCGTACTCAAGTCGGTTGAATGGTCTTGCCCGCGCCTGGCCGGAGGCCGCCGCACAGCTTTTTCTCAGCGGAGGCCGGCTTCGGCTGTGGGTCGCGGCGGCGGGAGAGCCCGTCACCGGCGGTTACGCGCTGGGCCTCGACCCCGGCAAGGACCTTGCGGCGATCGATGCCGCCCTGGTCCGCGCCGGTCTCGCCGGTCGTCTTTCGGATGACGGGCGGCACTATCGGATCATGGGGAAAAGACGTGTCCGACGGCTTGCTGAGCTGGTCGGCGAGCGCCCCGCGGCGGCACCCGAGGAGATGTGGCCGTCCGGCGCGGGTGCGTGATCTTCCTGGATTGTGTGCGACACGACGCTACGTTCCCGGTGTACGGTGTCGCCGTCGGACGCGTGCGGTGGCCGGACCGTTACCATCCGACTCCTGGGTTCCCGGGGAATGGTTGCCCGTCCGGCGCGTTACGTTGAAAGTCTGCGCTCCGCCGGCACAGGGCTCGCCCGCGGCGGAAAACAGGATGAGACCCGTCCACAGGGCGGAACGCTGAGTCTGAAGTTTGGGAGTGCCGTGCCGAGTGAAGCCAGGACGACCCGTCTGGTCATCGTCGAGTCTCCGTCGAAGGCCAAGACGATCGCCGGTTATCTGGGCCCCGACTACTTCGTCGAGGCTTCCTTCGGCCATGTCCGCGACCTGCCACGCAACGCCGCCGACGTGCCCGCCAAGTACAAGGGTGAGGCCTGGGCGCGGCTCGGTGTCGACGTCGACAACGGCTTCCACGCGCTCTACGTCGTGTCCCCGGACCGCAAGGCGCAGATCGCCAAGCTGACCAAGCTGGCGAAAGAGGTCGACGAGATCTTCCTGGCCACAGATGAGGACCGCGAGGGCGAAGCCATCGCGTGGCACCTGGTCGAGACGATCAAGCCCAAGGTCCCGGTCCGCCGGATGGTCTTCCACGAGATCACCAAGCCGGCCATCCAGGCCGCGGTGGCCAACCCGCGCGAGATCGACCGCGACCTGGTCGACGCGCAGGAGGCCCGCCGCATCCTCGACCGGCTGTACGGCTACGAGGTCAGCCCGGTCCTGTGGAAGAAGGTGATGCCCCGCCTCTCCGCCGGGCGGGTGCAGTCGGTGGCGACGCGCATCGTGGTCGAGCGTGAGCGGCAGCGCATGGCGTTCCGCACCGCCGAGTATTGGGACATCCTGGCCACCCTGGCCGTGCAGGGGACGACCGAGGGCCCGCGCAGCTTCAACGCGACCCTGATCGCGCTGGACGGCGACCGGATCGCCACCGGTAAGGACTTCGAGCCCACCACCGGCCAGGTCAAGCCCGGCGCCGGCGTGGTGCACCTGGACGAGGCCGGTGCCCGTGGCCTGGCCGCCCGGGTGGCGGACCGCCCGTTCACGGTGACCAGGGTCGAGGAGAAGCCGTACCGTCGCCGCCCGTACGCGCCGTTCATCACCTCGACGCTGCAGCAGGAAGCGGCCCGCAAGATGCGCTTCTCGGCGTCGCAGACGATGCGCACGGCCCAGCGGCTGTACGAGAACGGCTACATCACCTACATGCGTACCGACTCGGTCAACCTGTCCGAGACCGCGATCACCGCGGCCCGTCGGCAGATCACCGAGCTCTACGGCGCCAACAACGTGCCGCCGCAGCCGCGTCGCTACACCGGCAAGGTGAAGAACGCGCAGGAGGCGCACGAGGCGATCCGCCCGGCCGGCGACAACTTCCGCACCCCGGGCGAGGTCGCCAAGGAGCTGTCCGCCGACGAGTTCAAGCTGTACGAGCTGATCTGGCGCCGCACCATCGCCTCGCAGATGACCGACGCGGTCGGCAACTCGGTGAGCGTGCGCATCCGGGCGATCTCCACCAGCGGCGAGGAGGTCGACTTCTCCGCCTCCGGCAAGACGATCACCGACCCGGGCTTCCTGCGCGCCTACGTCGAGTCCTCGGACGACGAGAACGCCGAGGCCGAGGACGCCGAGCGCCGCCTGCCCAACCTGGTCAAGGACCAGCCGCTGACCGCCGAGGAGCTGGCCGCGGTCGGCCACCACACCTCGCCGCCGGCCCGCTACACCGAGGCCTCGCTGGTCAAGGCCCTGGAGGAGCTGGGCATCGGCCGCCCGTCGACCTACGAGTCGATCATGCGGACCATCCAGGACCGCGGCTACGTCGAGAAGCGCGGCCAGGCCCTGATCCCGTCGTTCCTCGCGTTCGCGGTGATCGGCCTGCTCGAGGGGCACTACCCGCGGCTTGTCGACTACAACTTCACCGCCGCGATGGAGACCCAGCTCGACGACATCGCCGGTGGCGACCACGCGGCCCTCGACTTCCTCACCGCCTTCTACTTCGGCAGCCAGACGGCCGGGGCGGAAGACACCATCGCCGCGGCCGGCGGCCTGAAGAAGATGGTCACCGAGAACCTGAGTGCCATCGACGCGCGCTCGGTCAACTCGATCCCGCTCTTCATCGACGACGGCGGCCGCCAGGTCGTGGTCCGGGTCGGCCGCTACGGCCCCTACCTGCAGCGTCAGCTGCCGGAGGCGGCCGACGAGCCGACCGACGACCGGGTCTCGATCCCGGAGGGCGTGGCCCCCGACGAGCTGACCCCGGAGAAGGTCACCGAGCTGTTCCTGGGTGGCGGCGGCGAGCGGTCGCTCGGCGACGACCCGGCGACCGGCGAGTCGGTCCAGCTCAAGTCCGGCCGCTTCGGACCGTACGTGCAGGCCGGCGAGCGAAAGTCGTCGCTGTTCCGCACCCAGTCGCCGGAGACGGTCACCCTGGAGCAGGCGCTGCGTCTGCTGCAGCTGCCGCGCACCCTGGGCAAGGACCCGGAGGGCAACGAGATCTCGGCGGCGAACGGCCGCTACGGGCCGTACGTGAAGCGTGGCGACGACTACCGCTCGCTGGACAACGAGGACCGTCTCTTCACCGTCACGCTGGACGAGGCGCTCGCCCTGCTGGCCCAGCCGAAGACCCGGCAGCGTCGCGAGGCCAAGCCGCCGCTGCGCGAGATGGGTGCCGACCCGGTCACCGAGAAGCCCATGGTGATCAAGGAAGGCCGCTTCGGTCCGTATGTGACCGACGGCGAGTACAACGCGTCGCTGCGCCGCGATCAGACTCCCGAGGAGCTGACCGTCGAGCAGGCGTCCGAGATGCTGGCCGAGAAGCGCGCCAAGGGCCCGGCGCCGAAGAAGAAGGTCGCGGCCAAGAAGGCACCGGCCAAGGCCGCCGACGGCAAGGCTCCGGTGAAGAAGGCCGCCGCCAAGAAGGCCACGCCGGCCAAGAAGGCAGCTCCGGCCAAGAAGGCGGCAGCCGCGAAGAAGGCCGCCCCGCGCAAGGCGACGGCCTCCGCCGAATAAGTCAGCTGCCGAGCACCCGGTCCAGGTAGTCGTTGGCGAAGACCCGGGCCGGGTCGAGGCGGTCGCGCACGGCCACGAAGTCGTCGAACTTCGGGTAGGCCGGGCGCAGGTCGGCAGCGCTGCGGTAGTGCAGCTTCCCCCAGTGCGGCCGGCCGCCGAGCGCCTGGCACATCGCCTCGACGGCCCGGAAGTACGGCTCGTACTCGACCCCGGTGAACTGGTGCACGGCTATGTAGGCCGACTCCCGCCCGTAGCCGTGGGACATCCAGATGTCGTCCGGCCCGGTGAACCGGACCTCGACCGGGAACTGCACCTTGAACGGCAGCCCGCCGATGAGCCCGGGCAGGGCGGCGATCACCTCGGGCAGGGCGGCGCGCGGGATCTCGTACTCCATCTCGGTGAAACGCACCCGCCGCTCGGAGCAGAAAACCTGGTCCGACCGGCCGGTATAGGTCCGTGCGCTCAGCGCGCGGGCCGCGAACGCGCTGATCGCCGGCACCGTGCCGGGCATCGCCCGGCCGAGCCGGCACACCGCCGCGAAGACCGAGTTGGACAGGAAGTCGTCGTCCATCCAGCCGCGGAACTTCGACAGCGGCCGGTCGTGCGCCGGGACCCGGTTGTTGACCTTCAACATGGCCCGGTCGGTGTACGGGTACCAGAAGAACTCGAGATGGTCGTTGGCCGGGATCCACTTGTCCAGGCCGGCCAACACGTCGGCCAGGGCCATCGGCCGCTCGTCGGCGAGCAGCGTGAACGCCTCGACGCAGCGCAGCGTCACCTCGACGAGGACGCCGAGCGCGCCCAGGCCGACCCGCACGGCCGGGAAGAGCGGATCGTCCTTGCCGATCGCCAGGATCTCGCCGGTGCCGGTGACCAGCTTGACCGCCTCCACACAGGACGCCAGCGTGGCGTACTCGATGCCGGTGCCGTGCGTGCCGGTGGAGATCGCGCCGGCGACGGTCTGCCGGTCGATGTCGCCGAGGTTGGTCATCGCCAGGCCGTGCTCGGCGAGCACCGCGTTGAGGGTGGCCAGCTGCATGCCGGCCTGCACGGTGACCAGCGGCCCGTCGACCGCGACGAGACCGGCCATCCGGTGCAGGAAGAGGCGCTGATCGTCGGCGACCGCGATGGCGGTGAACGAGTGCCCACTGCCGACGGCCTTGATTCTGCGTCCGGAACCGGACGCTTCCTTGACCTGAGCGGCGAGCTCGTCGACAGTGCCGGGAGTGAGCACGTCGGTCGCGACGGCCTGCTGGTTGCCGCCCCAGTTGGTCCAGCGGGGGCCGATGACGGGGGTAGTCATTATGGCTTTGTCCTCCGTACGAGCGGACAGTCGCACAAAACCGGGAATGCCGAGTGTCCTCCGCGTCCCGTCGATGCCTCTCGCTCGTTGATCCGAGTAACGTTCCGATTATCACTGCTGAGAGGGAGTGGCGACGCGTGTCGACACCAACCGTCACCACCGGGCCGCTGCGACGCGTCCCGGTGCAGGGCAGAAGCGTTGCCCGGGTCCAGCGCATGCTCGACGCCTGCGCCGAGCTTGTCGATGAGGTGGGCTATGAGGGCCTCACCACGACGCTGCTCGCCGAGCGAGCCGAAGTAGCCATCGGCTCGGTCTACCAGTTCTTCCCTGACAAGAGGGCCATCGTGCAGGCGCTGGCCATGCGCAACATGGACGCCTACCTGCAGGGCCTGTCCGCGCGCTTCGCCAGCGAGACGTTCGCCCACTGGTGGGACGGTGTCGACGCGGCCATCGACGTCTACATCTCGATGCACCGCAACGTGCCGGGCTTCCGCACGCTGCACTTCGGCGATGTGGTCGACGTGCACCTGCTGGACATGGAGCGGGACAACAACGCGGTCATCGCCGATCGGCTGGCCGAGCTGCTGGTCGAGCAGTTCCAGCTGATGGACCGGGCTCGTCTGCGGTTCGCGCTGCAGATCTCGGTGGAGGCGGCGGACGCGCTGATCAAGCTGGCGTTCCGGCGCGACACCAACGGTGACGAGTCGGTGCTGACCGAGGCCAAGGCGTTGATCCGGGAATACCTTCACCGTCACGTGACGGCCTGACGGTAGGTCACCCGAGAAACGCATGGCCCTCGCCGCGGTACGTCGGGGCCGGCGTGGCTGTCCCGCCGTCGATCAGCTGAAGCTCGTTGACGTGCTCGCACAGTTCGCCGGCCTTGGCGTGCCGGAACCACACCCGATCGCCGGGCCGTAGCGTGGCGGCCACCCGGCCGAGCACCGGCGTCTGCACCTCGCCGGGGCCCTCGTCGGGCTTGAACCGCAGCCCGGCCGGAAGGTAGGGCTGCGGCAGCCGGGACTGGTCGGCCGGCCCGGACGCGATCCAGCCGCCGCCGTGCAGGGTGGCGATGCCCGGCGCCGGCCGCCGCACCACCGACAGCGCGAAGAACGCGGCCGGGGTGGGCCGCCAGTTGCGGTACGAGTCGAAGAGCGTCGGGCCGTACAGCCCGGAGCCGGCGGTGACCTCGGTGACCGCCGGGTCCGCGCTGGTCGCGGCCACACTCCCGGTGCCGCCACCGTTCACGAACTCGAGGTCGGTGTGCTCGCTCAGGGCGGCGACCGCCTCGGCGCGCCGCCGGACCAGCTCGGGGAACGAATACGCCTGCATGAGCCGGATGGCGCGGCCGCGCAGTGCCTGCCGGGGTGGGGCGTCACCGACTCCGGCGATCTGCGCCTCGTACGACATCATGCCGACCAGCTTGAAACCGGGCCGGGCGACGAGGCGGCGGGCGAGGGCGGAGGCCTGGGCGGCGGAGTGGATCGGTGAGCGGCGTACGCCCACGTGCAGCGGCCCGGCCGGCTTCCAGGACGAGTCAAGCTCCAGGCAGAGCCGGACGTCGGGCCGGTTTCCGGGCGGCACGACCCGGTCGATGAAGTCGAGGTGGGCCACCGAGTCGACCATCACCGAGATGGCGGCGCTGAGCTTCTCGTCCGCGGCCAGCTCGGTGATCGCGGTGCGGTTCACCGTCGGATATGCGACCAGGACGTCGTCGGTCACTCCTGCGCGCACCAGCCAGATCGCCTCGGGCAGCGAGTAGGCCATGACGCCGTGCCAGCCCGGCCGGGCGAGAACCCGCTCGAGCAACGGCCGGCAGCGCACCGACTTGCTGGCCACCCGGATCGGTTTGCCGCCGGCCCGGGCTTCGAGCTGGGCGGCGTTGTCGTCGAAGGCGGCCAGATCGACCGCGGCGACCGGCGTCTCGAGGTGGCCGGTGGCCTCGTCGAGGCGCCGCTGCAGGGAGGTGGGGTCGGCGCGCACGCCAGCACCGTAACCGTTTCACCAGCAACACGAAAGACATTCACTTCTTCGCCACCCGAACGTGCAAAACCCGGCTCGTCGGTGTCGCCGGTTAGAGTGCTCCCTGGCTGGGAGCACGGGAGGTACCACCATGACCGCCGAAACGCGCGAAAGCGGACCTGTCGACTTATCAGGTGCCGCGGCGCTGCGCTCCGTCCTGCGCATCCGGCCGTTCCGCCGGTTGTGGCTCGTGCTCGGGCTCGCCTCGTTCGGCGACTGGATCGGCCTGCTCGCCACCGGCATCTTCGCGGCCGCCCAGTTCCAGAGCAGCGCCGGCCAGGGCGCGGCCTTCGGCGGCACCATCGCCGTACGCCTGCTGCCCGCTCTCCTCCTGGGCCCGATCGCCGGCGTCTTCGCCGACCGGTTCGACCGCCGCTACACGATGGTCATCACCGACCTGATCCGGTTCGTCTTCTACGGCTCGATCCCGATCGTGGCGCTGGTCGGCGCGTCCCCGGGCGTCATCGTCGCGTGGGCCACCATCGCCACCTTCATCGGCGAGACCATCACGCTGATCTGGATCCCGGCCAAGGAAGCCGCGGTCCCCAACCTGATCCCGAAGTCGCGGATCGAGGTCAGCAACCAGCTCACCCTGGTCACCACGTACGGCATCACGCCGATCCTGGCCGCCCTCGCGCTCAGCGCGCTCACCGCCGGCGTGCAGCAGTCCGGCCTGACGCTGCCCGATTGGGCGCAGCCCGTCCAGATCGCGCTCTACCTCAACGCGATCTCCCGCCTGGCCACCGCACTCACCGTCTTCTTCGGCATCAAGGAGATCGGCGGCAAGAGCGCCGAACGCCAGCAAGAAGCGCAGCAGCAGAGCATGTTCCGGCAGTTCCTGGACGGCTGGAAATACATCGGCACCACCCCGCTCGTCCGCGGCCTGGTCCTCGGCATCTTCGGCGCGTTCGCGGCCGGCGGCGTGGTCATCGGCGCCGCCAAGACGTTCGCCACCTCGCTGGGCGCCGGCGAAGCCGCCTTCTACCTGCTCTTCGGCGTCATCTTCATGGGCCTCGCGCTCGGCATCGGCCTCGGCCCGATGATCATCCGCGAGCTCTCCCGGCGCCGCTGGTTCGGCATGAGCATCATCCTGGCCAGCGGCTCGGTCATGTTCCTCGGCCTCGCCTTCCACCTCTCCATGGCCCTGGCGGGGGCCCTGCTGGTCGGCGCGGGCGCCGGCATGGCGTTCCTGGCGGGTACGACGTTGCTGTACGGCGAGGTCGACGACGCGGTCCGCGGCCGGGTCTTCGCGGTCGTGCAGATCGGCGTCCGGATGGTCCTGCTGCTGGCCATCACCCTCTCCGGGTTCCTGGTCGGCCTCGGCAGCTCCCGCCGGGTCCACCTCGGCGTCGTTCACTTCGACGTGTCGTCGACCCGCGTGCTGCTGCTGGTGGCGGGCGCGATCGGCATCTGGGTCGGCGTCAGCGCATTCCGCCAGATGGACGACAAGCGCGGCGTACCCATCCTCGCCGACCTGTGGGGCTCGATCCGGGGCCGCCCGCTCAGCCCCGACGAGGAGTTCGTCCGCACCGGCGTCTTCGTGGTCTTCGAAGGCGGCGAGGGGGCCGGCAAATCCACCCAGGTCACCCGGCTCGCCGCCACCCTCGGGGCGGACGGCCGCGACGTCGTGGTCACCCGGGAACCCGGCGCCACCGACGTGGGCGCCCGCATCCGCCAGCTGGTCCTCGACAAGGGCGACGCCCCCGCCCCCCGGGCCGAGGCCCTCCTCTACGCCGCCGACCGGGCCCACCACGTCGCCACCGTGGTCCGGCCCGCGCTGGCCCGGGGAGCGGTGGTGGTCAGCGACCGCTACGTCGACTCGTCCCTCGCCTACCAGGGCGCCGGCCGCACCCTCCCGGTCGCCGAGATCTCCTGGCTGTCCTCGTGGGCAACCGGCGGCCTGAAGCCCGACCTGGTCGTCCTGCTCGACGTCGACCCCGGCATCGGCCTGAGCCGGGTCGACTCCCGTGGCCTCGGCCAGGACCGGCTGGAGAGCGAATCCCGCGCCTTCCACGAGCGGGTCCGCTACGCCTTCCTCGACCTGGCCGCCGCCGACCCGAAGCGCTACCTGGTGCTGGACGCCGGCCGCCCGGCCGAGGAGATCAGCGAGGCAGTGACCGCCCGCCTCGCCGGCCTGCTGTCCACCCTGAACGGAGGCCCGCACCCGGCGCCTGCTCCCGCGTCGACGGCCGTTCCGCCCGGCCCCGACCTGGATGCCCCTGACCTCCGCGACGAGCCGGTGCTGGAGGAGATGGCCGAGGTTCTCGGCCTCGAGGACGAGGCGCCGGAGGACCCGGTCCGCCGCCGCTGAACCCCCGAAATGCCGAAAGCCCAGGTCTCTGACCTGGGCTTTCGTTCCGAGCCGCCTGACGGAATCGAACCGTCGACCTACGCATTACGAGTGCGTCGCTCTAGCCGACTGAGCTAAGGCGGCAACGAGCGTTAAGTGTACGGTATCCGCCCGGCTGGGTTCTGTCGGACCCCGCGACTACTGTGCCATGGGTGACGATCGATCACTCCCCGTCCGCCGAGGCGGAACGCGTCGTGCCGCCCCGCCCGAGCAGCATGGACCCGAAGGAGCTCGGTTTCACGCCGCAGCGCCCGGTCGGCTGGCTGGCACCCCTGCTGCTGCTCAGCACCGGCCTGCGCACGCTGCTGGCCATCCTCTTCGGGGCCTACCTCGACAAGCGCGAGCTGCAGAACTCGTTGGACGGCTCCTGGTTCGACCTGTCCGCCACCGAGAACGACGAGCTGTGGTTCGACTACGTGGCCGACCTGGGCGACGGCTTCCACGCCACCTATTCGGTGGCGTGGCTGCTCGCCCAGGACAGCCTCACGGTCGGCGACGCCGAGCTGCCCCGCGGCCAGGTGCTGCTGATGGGCGGCGACCAGGTCTACCCACTGGCCAGCGGCGACGGCTACGAGAGCCGGATGAAGGGCCCCTACCGCGCGGCCCTGCCCGAACCGCCCGCCCGGCAGCCCCGGCCCACCCTGTTCGTGCTGCCCGGCAACCACGATTGGTATGACGGGCTCACCGCCTTCCTGCGCCTCTTCGCCCGCCGCAAGGACGGCCACATCGGCGGCTGGCGCACCCAGCAGCGGCGCTCCTACTTCGCGGTGAAACTGCCCGGCGACTGGTGGCTGTTCGCGATGGACGAGCAGTTCGGCGCCTACATCGACGACCCCCAACTGCAGTATTTCGAGGAGGCCGCGAAGAACGTCGGCCCCCGCGACCGGATCATGCTGATGACCCCGTCGCCGAAGTGGGTGAAGGCCGCCGAGGACCCGGAGACGTACGACGCGATCGACTACCTGATCCGGATGATCCTGGCGCCCACCGGTGCGAACGTGCGGGTGCTGGTCTCCGGCGACCTGCACCACTACGCCCGCTACTCGGGCGAGGACCGCGAGCTCATCACCTGCGGTGGCGGCGGCGCCTACCTGCTCGCCACCCACCAGCTGCCCGAGCAGCTCACCGTCCCGCCCGAGGAGACGCTGACCCGCAACAAGAGCCGCAGCCGGACGTACGATCTGCGGTCCCGTTTCCCCAGCAAGGCCGCCTCGAAGCGGATGAGCTGGGGCGTCTTCCACCGGGTGCCGACCCGCAACCCCGGCTTCGTCACCATGCTCGGCCTGATCCAGACGCTGACCATGCTCGCCGCGGCCGGCGCGGCCAGCCAGGGCGGCAACATCCAGCGGCTGTTCACCATCCCGCTCAGCCTGATGGTCGTGCTGATCATGGCCGGTACGGTGATGTTCGCGAAGCCACCCGGCGCATCCCTCAACAACCACGCGCGGCACTGGCTGTTCGGCCTGGGCCACGGCTTCGCCCAGATCGGCCTGGCCGTGCTCGGCGCCTGGCTCTGGCTGAACCTGCCGGTGCACGACTGGCCCTGGCCCGTCCCGCTGGCCGCCGCCATCGCCATCTACTGGCCGGTCGTCGGCTTCCTGTCGACCCAGGTGTGCGCGCTCTACCTGCTGATCGCCGGCATGTTCAACGTGAACGTCAACGAGCTGTTCGCCGGCCAGGGCATCGAGGACGCAAAGAGCTTCCTGCGCCTGCACATAACCGCCGACGGCACCCTGACCATCCACCCGATCGGCGTCGACAAGATCTGCAAAAAGTGGGTGGCCGACCCCGAAGGCGACCCACACAGCTCCTGGCTACGCCCGGAGCAGCCCCTGGTGCCCCACCGCATCGAGCCCCCCATCGAGGTCCGCTGACCCTCAGCAGCAACATTCTTCGTGGCTCGCTCACTTGTTCGAAAGCGGTATTGGTCCTAACCTAGTCTCATGACAACTAGTCTGCGGATTGTGAGCGCGGCCAGGCGTCGTGCAATGAAAATCAGCGCGCCCACCAGAACGGCCCCACGCGCAGTGTTGTACCTCCGGATGAGCATGGACAGGACCGGCGAGGGGGCCGGTCTGAAGCGTCAGGAGCAGGCGTGCAGGGCGCTTGCGCTGGCGCGGGGCTGGGTGGTTGTCGACGTGGTCGACGACACGATTTCAGCTACTACCAGCCGACTTGCAGATCGGCCGGGCTGGAAGCGAGTGGTCCAAATGATCGAGACCGGCCGAGCGGACCTCATTGTGGCGTGGCATCTCGATCGGGTAACCCGATCGATGAAGGACTTGGAGCTCCTGATCGACCTTGCTCTGGAGCGGGACATCGGTCTGGCCACCGCCACCGGAGACATCGACCTGACTACCGACGCCGGCCGCATGGTCGCCCGGATTCTGGCGGCTGTCTCCTGGGGTGAGACCGAACGCAAAAGCGAGCGGCAAGTCCTGGCCAACGACGTGCGCCTGGCTGCCGGCAAGCCGCAGTGGATCCGGCGCCCCTTCGGTTACGAAATGGACGGCACGCTGCGCGAGGGGGAAGCAGCGGCCGTTCTCAAGGCATATCACGACGTGCTTGCGGGCAAGGCGCTGACGACCGTGGCACGGGAGTGGAACGAGGCGGGCTTCAGGACCTCCGCGCCTGATGCGGCGACCGCCCGGCCGCGGGTGTTCCGCAAGAACGTCTACGACCCCACTGGTCGGTGGAGCAACGTCGCTGTGCGGTCGCTTCTGGGGGCTCCGCGCAACATGGCGAAGTCAACGTTGTACGGGGAAATCGTGGGCGACGGGAATTGGACGCCCATCGTGGACGAGCCGACCTGGCGCGCGATGGAGCTCTTCTTGGCCGACCGTGAGCGACCGAACAGCTCGGTAGGCAAGTTGACCAAGATGTTGTCGCGGATCGCCATCTGTTCGGTGTGCGGTGGCCCGATGGGGGCGAGCAAGCGCGGCAGCTTGCCGATCTACGTCTGTCAGGGGTTCAAAGACCCCACTGCAAGCCGGCGTGGTCATAGGGCCTGCACTCAAGCGGAGCCGGTGCCCTCGGCATCCGAACGCTCTCGACCTTCGTACGCCTGCCGCGGCCCGCACACCGAGGCTCGCGAACAGGAGCACCGAGAGCCATCGGCGTCCATTCGCACCACTACCTCGTCCTTGGGGACGCTATGAGCCACCACCCTGCCATCGCCTACGGGGGTAGTCACTCGTGTCCCCACCGAGGGAGCATCCGCCTGAAATCGGGCGTATAGGGGATGTTCGTACTTGAGGCAACACATGAGGCGGCCGCAGGCGCCGGAGATGCGCAGTGGGTTCAGGGGCAGGTCCTGGTCCTTGGCCATGCGGATCGTCACCGGCTCGAAGTCGGTGAGGAACGTGGCGCAGCACAGGTCGCGGCCGCATGAGCCGATGCCGCCCTGGACCCGGGCCGAGTCGCGGGCCGACAGCTGGCGCAGCTCGACCCGGCAGTGCAGGGTGGCGCCCAGGTCGCGGACCAGGGAGCGGAAGTCGACCCGGTGCGGTGCGGTGAAGTAGATCGTGGTGCGCGGGCCGCCGGAACCGGCCTGGTCCAGCACGTGATCGACGGCGACCACCTTCATCGGCAGCTCGTGTGCCTTGATCAGCTTCTTGGCGGCGACCTTGGCCTCGGCCTTGCGTTTGCGCAGCAGCTCGTCGCGGCGCAGGTCGTCGTCGCCGGCCAGGCCCGCGACCTTGGGGAAGCTGTCGGTGTCCTCGCTGACCCATTGCGCCGCCCAGACGCACTCCGCCACCTCGGGGCCGTCGTCGGTGGGCACCAGCACGCGGTCGCCGACCTGAGGCGAGAACTCACCCGGATCGAGGTAGTAGAGACGGCCGTACCGGTTGAAGCTGACCGCGCACAGCATGCCCATGGCGACCACCCTACGACGCCCGGTGGGCCGTACCAAATGCCGGATTTGGACTACCCGCGGGGGTTGTCGCATAGATGCCACGCAACTGTACAGATAGACCTTCGTTGGGCAGACCCGTAGACACCGCCACATCGCGGAACACTTCGGGAGGGAACCACCCAATGACGCCCGTAAGGTCGCTGGCTGCCAGTGTCGTCGCCCTCGGATTCGCCGGCACGATTGCCGCGCCGATGCCGGCCAACGCCGCGCTCGTGCCATGCGAACGAGCCGAGAACTACGCGGCGCAGTCCGGCGCCGAAGCGCTCCGGATCGACAAGCTCGAGATCCGTGCCGAGGATCGAGGGTCCGAACGCCCGGTGACCAAGGCCGGCCAAAGCGCGGAGAAGGCCGACGAGGACTCGGGCGGCGAAGGCGCGGCCGACCGGATCCTCGGCACCGGTGCGGCCGCCATCGACCCGACGGCTGGCGGCGAGGACGCCGACACGCTGAGCGAGGGCATCGGCATCCTCGGCGAGGCGGTGCTCGACTCGGTCGACCCGCACGGCGTGATCCCGCGTGCCAAATCCCAGCCGTTCAGCGCCCGGTCCTCAGCCGATCCCGAGTCGCACTCCGACGGCGACACCGGCGGCCAGGGCGGCGGCGAGATGGGCACCGGTGACCAAGGCGGTGGCCAAGGTGGCGGCGAGGAGGACAAGACGGTCACCGTTCGCGAGGTCGGGGTCGGCGAGGCGCGGACCGCGCTCATCGGGCCGGCCGCGGTGAAGTCGGCCGCGGTCGCGCGCATCCTCGACGGCAAGGTCTCCGGGAAGGACTCCTGGACGAAGCCGGCCGTTCAGCAGGCGCCGCCGTCGCACGCGACGGCCGCGACCCGGACCACCGCCGGCGGCCAGGCCGGGCCGTTGAAGATCGGTGCCGGCGCGGTCTCGGCGCACGCGCGGTGGGATGCCGGAATGGCCTGCGGCCGGACGCCGGGGGAGGCGGCTCGCTCGCAGTCCGCGGTGCGCGGCGCCGAGATCCTCGGTGGAGCGAAGAGCTCGCTGGTCCGGGTGCCGGAGAAGATCGCCGGCGTGAGCTCGACGGCGCTGGAGCGGTGGGATGGGACCGCGCGGACGGTGGCCTCGGCCACCGTGACCGCCGGGCGGATCGAGTTGGCCGACGGCCGGGTGCGGGTGCGGGTGCTGCGGGCGCCGTCGCTGGTCGCGACGATGTCGGCGACCGAGGGCGGCGAGGTGCGGTACCAGCCGGCCCTGATCGAGGTCTCCGGCGACGGAATCGCCACGAAGCGGCTGTCGGCGGCCGGCGCCACCGCCGAGTTCACCCTGGCGCCGGACCGGCACGCGATGGAGGCGGGCCTGCTCGGCTCGGGCCTCGGCGACCTGGGTTCGGGGGGTCTGGGTTCGGGCGGTCTCGGTACGGCCTCGGCGCTGCCGCTGCCGCACATCCCCGGCGTGCCGGCGGTGACGATGCCGCCCGCGGTGGGCGGGAAGTCGCCGGAGGCCGCGCCGGCGGCCGGTGCCACCCGGGTGCGCATCGCGCTCGGCGAGCTGCGCAAGGCCAGGAAGGGCCACGCCATCGCCGCCCGCGCCACCGCGATCAGCGTGTCGCTCGATCAGGTCGGCGCCCCCGTGGAGAGCGGCCGAGCCGATGACGGCGACGGCGACGGCTACGGCACGTCGCACGACAACGGCAAGCCCGGCGACCAGGGCAAGCCTGGCAACCAGGGCAAGCCCGGCGACCAGGGCAAGCCCGGCGACCAGGGCAAGCCCGGCGACCAGGGCAAGCCCGGCGACCAGGGCAAGCCTGGCAACCACGGCAAGCCCAGCGACCACGGTAAGCCCGGCGACCAGTGCACGTCCGATGACGACGACAAGCCGGGCGTCCCATGCGAACCTGGCGACCAATGCGAGCCTGGCGACCAGGGCACGTCCGATGATCACGGCAAGCCCGGCGATCAGAACAAGCCCGCCGATCAATGCGAGCCTGGCGATCAGGGCAAGCCTGGCGATCAGGGCAAGCCTGGCGATCAGGGCAAGCCGGTGGGTCCGGGTGCGCCCGGTAACCGCGGAAAGGCCGCCTCGGTCTCGCTCGACGTCGCTTTCGGTCTGATGGAGGCCGCTGCCGTCGCGCCGGAGAAGCGGATCACGGCCGACAACACGGCCGGCGAGGCCGGTGGACTGCCGATCACCGGCCCGCAGGTGACCGGTCTGGCCGTGGGTGGTGCGGCGCTGCTGGTCACGGGCGTGATCACGGTACTGCTCGGCATGCGCCGCCGCCGGACCCGCCAGTAACATCCCGCGCCGTCCCGGAACGCGATTGGCTGGATGGACATATGTCGATCCCCTGACGGCTGAGGCGAGAGCAACCGGTCGTTCCGTCCTGGCCCGCCGAGCGTCCGGAAGAGTCCCCAATGCCAAGACAATCGTCGATCCATGGCGCAAAGTAATCGGCACACCTGCGGGGGGTGCAGGAGGACGCGGCGTCGCATTCGGAGTCGGTACAACCCGAATGTGGCGCCGCGCCCATGCCCACCGAAGCCCGTTGGAGTGTCACATCGGAACAGGGCCGGCCAGGTCGGTGGAGCCGTGCAGCAGATCGTCCGCGTCGGCGTAGTTGTCGGCGATGGTGCGCAGCACCCGGGTGGCCACGGCGGCCGCGGCATCGGTCTCGGCCTGCGACGGCGGTGAGCCGGCCCCCGCGGTCAGCGTCAGCGCCTCGCCCGACGCAAGGACAGCGGTCAGCGCCTCGGCCAGGTCGGCGCGGGTCTTGGCCATCCAGTCGGTGAGTGCCTGAGCCAGGTCGGCCGTCGCCTCCAAGCGCTCGTCGAGGCTGTCGTCGTCACCGCTGAGCCGGTCGGTGACCCGCTGCCGAGCCACGCCGTAGGCCTCGGCCGCATCGCCCGTCCAGTCACCGGCCGACGGCAACTCGGCGGCCGTGGTGGCGCAGGCCCGGGCCTCGGCCCGCAGCTCCGGGACCGCGTCGTCGAACGCCGCCGGCTGCAGCCCGGCCACCGCCCGCGCGGCACCGCCGGGCAGCAGCCGCACTCGCCGCAGCTCACGCCACACCTCGTGCCCGACCGGCGCGCCGGACGTCTCGAGCATGTCGTCGACCCGATCGAGCAGCGGCGTGCAGACGGTGAGCACCTCGTCGAGACGATCCATCACATCTCCCGCGCGAACCGGCGCTGCGCCGCCTCGTCACTCTCGGTGTAACTCTGCGCGGTGGCTCGCACCGCGCCGGCCGCGTCGGTCAGCCGCGCCGCGAGCGCGCCGGCCTCCCGGGCCCGCGACTCCAGCACCGCGGCCCAGTGCGCATGCAGCTGCCGCCCGAGGCGCCCGGGCACGCCGGCCTCGTCGGCGGCGAACGCATCGGCCCGGACGGCCAGCGCCGGCATCCGCCGGTCGACCGCGGTGAGCGTGTCGGCGGCTTGATCGAGCCGGTCGGCGAGGTGGTCCATATCAGTCCTCTCCCAGCGAGTGACGCATGCCGAAGACCTCGCCGTGCAGCTTTTCCCGGGCCCACCGGGCTGCATCGGCGGCCGTGGTGACCACGGCTTGAATCTCCCGCGCGAACTCGGCCGGATTTCGATGGTGCAATGTGCCGTTGATCCGCACATCGGTGATCGCCCCGGCCGCGGTGACCACGACCTCGATCGAATTGTCGGGCGAGTGCACCGACACGGAATGCCCGGCAACCGCCTTGTCGAACTCGCCCCGCAAACGCTCAAGGCGTTGATATCGCTCGATGGCCTCGTCTATCCACCCCTCGTCGATCTCGCGCGCCATGCCCCTGGCTCCTCACCGCGCGTCAGCGCCCCGTCGCGTTCCGGCACCAGACCGTACCCGCTCCTGTCACCCCTTCGCTACGCCCAGTTGTCCCCTGTGGATAACCCTTTTTCGGGTACGCACATGGGGCTACCCAACCGCACCATCGCGAACCCGCCCCAGGGCCGATCCGCCTGCAACCCGAGGCCGTTCCCGGCCTCCGGCGAAGTGACCGAAAGGGCCGGCCCTGCGGGCCGCCGGGGCTGGCCGGCGAAGATGTCGGACCCGCGCAATACCATTCGGGGCGTGAGTGACGTCTTCGCTGACCTGGTGGGTCAGGACGAGCCGGTGGAAACGCTGCGCCGCGCCGCCGCGGCCGCGGCCCGGGTGGTCGCCGGCGACGAGGTTGCCGCCGGTGCGATGACCCACGCTTGGATCTTCACGGGTCCACCCGGTTCGGGCCGGTCGGTCGCCGCCCGGGCCTTCGCGGCCGCGCTCGAGTGCGAACGCGCCGGCATCGGCTGCGGCGAGTGCCACGGCTGCCACACGGCGCTCGGCGCCACCCACGCCGACGTGCGGTTCGTGGTGCCCGAGGGCCTCTCCATCGGCGTCAACGACATGCGTGCCCTGGTGCTTCGCGCGGCCAGCGCCCCGTCCGGCGGCCGGTGGCAGGTGGTCGTCATCGAGGACGCCGACCGGCTCACCGAGCAGGCCGGCAACGCGTTGCTCAAGGCGATCGAGGAGCCGCCGCCGCGCACGGTGTTCCTGCTCTGCACGCCGTCCACCCACCCCGACGACATCTCGGTGACCATCCGGTCCCGCTGCCGCGTGGTCGCCCTGCGCCAGCCGCCGGCGTCCGCGGTCGCCGAGGTGCTGACCCGCCGCGACGGCGTCGCCCCCGACGTGGCGGCCTGGGCCGCCGCGGCCGCTCAGGGGCACGTGGGCCGGGCCAAGCGCCTGTCCCGGGACACCGAGGCCCGCGGTCGCCGCGAGGCGGTGCTGGCCGTGCCGCGCCGGCTGACCGGGGTGGGTGCCTGCTACGAGGCGGCGTCCGCACTGATCAAGTCGGCGGAGGCGGAGGCGGCCGAGTCGTTCGCCGAGTCCGACGCCGCCGAGCGCGTGGCCCTGGAGCAGGCGCTGGGCGCCGGCGGCACCGGCCGGGGCGCGGCCGGTGCGATGCGCGGCGCCGCCGGCCAGATCAAGGAGCTGGAGAAACGGCAGAAGTCGCGGGCCACCCGTTCGAAGCGGGACGCCCTCGACCGGGCGCTGGTCGACCTGGCCGGCTTCTACCGTGACGTCTTGGTCACCACGATGCGGGCGCCGGTCTCGGTGGTGCACACCGACGTCGCGGCCCAGTCCGGGGCCGCCGCCGGCAAGTGGACGGCCGAGAGCACCCTGCGTCGCCTGGAGGCGGTGCTGGCCTGCCGCGACGCCATCGACCAGAACGTGAAGCCGGACATCGCGGTGGAGGCGATGATGCTCACCCTCTGGCGCGGCTGACCCGCGGCGGCGGAGCGACGCACTCGTCATGCGTAGGTCGGTGAGCGGCCTCGGCATTCGAGGGCATGTGTGGATCAGCCGGCGATGCGGTCGACCAGGGTCTCGCAGAAGGCCGGGAGGTCGTCCGGCCTGCGGCTGGTGACCAGGCGGTCGTCCACGAAGACGTCCACGTCCACCCACGTCGCGCCGGCGTTGGCCAGGTCGGTGCGCAGGCTGGGCCAGCTGGTCAGGGTGCGGCCGTTCAGCACGCCCGCCTCGACCAGGGTCCACGGGCCGTGGCAGATCGCGGCCACCGGCTTGTCGGCGGTGAAGAAGTCGCGGACGAAGGCGACCGCGTCCGGGTCGGCCCGCAGGAAGTCGGGGTTCGCCACGCCGCCGGGCAGGACCAGGGCGTCGTAGTCGGCGGCGTCGGCCTCCCGGACCGTGCGGTCCACGCGATGGGTGCCGGCCTTGTCCAGGTGGTTGACGGCCTGGATGTCGCCGTCCTTGAGCGAGATCAGTTCGGCGGTGCCGCCGGCGTTCTCGACGGCCCTGCGGGGCTCGGTGTATTCCACCTCTTCGACCCCGTCGGTCGCCAGGAATGCCACTCGCTTGCCCCGAAGCTGCGTGCTCATCGTGTCCGCCCTCTCGATGTCGACCGCTTCTCCTTGGCGTGCCCGTCGATGCGCGCCGCAAACTTCGCGGTGCGATGCGGGCGGAGCCTGCGAGCCGGATTCCCGCCGGGGCCGAGCCGGAAGCCGGGTGAAAAGCACGTGGCGCACGGAGATCTCCGTGCGCCACGTAACTCGTCCTACCCGTACGTTTCTAATAACCGCGATTTCCCACCGCGGCCTTGGCGAAAGCGGGGGTTCGGCCGTTCGCGAGCTCGCCGCCGAACCAGGCGCCGAAGCCGGCGATCGACAGGGCCAGCAGTTCGATGAGGAAGAGGCCGACACCGGCGGCGCGGTCCGCGGCACCGACCCGGACCATCAGGATGACGGCGAAGAGGAAGAGCACGCCCATGTTGAGCAGGGCGCGCAGCACACCGATGCGCTTCGCGGTGGGGCGGCGGACCAGGGCGGTGTCGATCGCGCCGGCCAGCATGGCCAGGAATCCCCCGATCAGGCCGGCCACGACGTTCCAGTAGGCCAGCGTGCCGAGGATGTCGGGGCCGCCGGCGATGTTCGCCAAATCGAAGATCACGGCCATCGTGAAGAGTCCGAGAGGGAACATCACGAGGATGGGTTGCACCGCTTGTCCCGCGATGCTCAGGCGGCTCTCCATGCGGTCATCGCCCTTCTACCTGCGCATATCGAAGATTCGTCATAGCTCGTCGCAGTTGGCCTACCCGGGGCGTACATGAATGAAACGCCACACGTCGGTCATGGTGACGCACGCCATCAAGTCCACATGGCTTGTACGCAATCTGCAACCTGGCAACTTGAACAGTGGCGGACTGCCGGGTCGCATGTTCTACTTACCAGTAAGGGCGGAACTCGAAGAGGGATCAGGCAGCGGCACCCGGCGGCAACCGGGTGCCGTTGTCGCCTCCAAAACTCCGTCACGACCAACGCACATCGGAGTGACCCGAGCGAGGCGGGGAAATCTCTCTGCTGCCCATAGTGGCTCGCCCTCCCGCGTCTCGCAAGGAGAACGGGGAGGGAGTACGTCATGCGTCTCTACTACCGTGGACGCGAGGCTGTGGTGACCAGCGAACATTTCGTTCGGCGCGTCCCCAGTTCACGGCATTTCGCGATCCGCGAGTTGCGCAACGTCCGCATCGTCGTTCCGGGCCGCATCGTCGAGGCCCTGTTCCGTCCCCAGTTGAGCACACGGGAGTGGGCACTGTGGGCGGATTACCGCGGCCGGTCCATCGCTCTGTACACCTCACCGGACGAGCGAGTGTTCAACCAGGTCACCCGGGCCCTCCGGCGGGCCCTCGAGGAGGTCGAGCCGTGGGACCGGGAGGCGGCCTGACCGGCCACGATGATCCTTTGTCGAAGCAGCCTCCGCGCAATGTGCCAACTAGCTGATTGAGGGGTAGCCAGCCGACAGTTGGCCGTGGATACTCGAAGACAGATAGTCCGGAGGGCGGAGTTCGAGGGGAAGCACCAAACAGCGGCACCTGGCGGCAACCGGGTGCCGCTTTTTCATCCCCGACCGATTCCTGAGCCGGCGTTCCCTTCTCGTGCGCAATGCCGAGGGAGTGGCCATGGCCATGCGGGTGTTCTATCGGGGCCAAGACGCAGTCATTACCGAGCAGCAGTTCATGTGGTTGACCGGCACGCTCCGCTCCTTCGACATCGCCCCCATGCGGCGGGTCTGGGTGGTCAAGCGCGATGCGAGGGTCACCGGCCCGCGGGCGGAGGTGGTCGCCTCGGCGGTCATGGCCGCGACCGGGATCGGGGTCAGCGCGATGTTCGTGGACGTACCCCTGGTGCGTCTGTCACTCGCCGGCGTGGCGGTGGCGCTGGTGGCGATCGCCACATTCCGGCGGCGCACGGTGCCCTGCTGGGAGATCAGGACCCTCTACCGGGGGCGCGAGACTACCATCTATACAACCCGTGACGAGACCACATTCAACCAGGTCAAGCGGGGTCTGAACCGGGCCCTGGAAACCTCGGCCGGCGCTCGTTACCGGGCGCGGGCGGCGACCGGGTGACGGCCACGTCGCGGAAGCGTGTCGTGACTCATCTCTTTTTGAGAAACACCAAGTAACCGCTTCGTCGTTTTGGTACGACAGTGGATAGCATGATGCCACCTCGCCGTCAGCACTGTGGCACCCAGCGAGGTGGCGCCTTCATATTGACGAACCCTGAAGGACTGACGAGAGACCGTGGCCGAGGACGTCTCGCCGACCATCGCGCGGCGAATCGTGCGATTGGCGCTGCGTGACGCCCGGGAGAAGGCGAAACTCACTCAGCCGCACGTGGCCGAGGCCATGGAGTGGTCACTCAGTAAAGTCATTCGGATTGAAAATGGCGACGTCAGCATCGCGCCCAATGATCTTAAGCCGCTTCTGACGTTTCTCGATGTCAAGGATCGGACAGTCGTCGCCAACCTGGTCGACCTGGCCAAGATCGCTCGCACCCGGCAGCGGACGGCGTGGTACCAGAAGCCGGGGATGAAGGAGCACCTGACGCCCCCGATGCTGCGCCTCGTCGAGTATGAAGCCGAGGCCGTGGAGATCAGGTATTACCAGGTCTACTACATGCCGGGTCCGCTGCAGGTGCCGGCGTACGGGCATGCCAACCTCGAGACCTACACCGACGACGACATCCCGGAGGAGACCCGGCGGCTTCGTATCGAGGCGCGGACCTTCCGGCGAAACACGGTGCTGAGCCGCTTGGGTAACGGACTCACCATCTTCGCCCTGCTCGACGAATCAGTGTTCCGCCGGCCGCTCGGCGGCCCGGAAGTATTTCTCGAGCAGTTGCGCGATTTGAATGACTTGGTCGCCACGGGAAACATTAAACTGCGAATGATTCCGTTCGAGTTTGACTCGGCGGTGACCAACAACGCCACGTTCGACCTGCTGACCCTCACTCCCGGGACCGCCGAAGAGCGCAGCGAAGTTCTCTATCGGGAGACCGGATTGCAGGACGAGATCGTGGAGGATCACACAGTCCGAAAGCATCACGAGCGCTTCGATAAAATTTGGAACGCTGCGGTTACCGAGGAAGACACGATCGACTTCATGGGTAGCCGGATCAAGGACCTGGAAGCGCAGATCCGCCACAGGAAAAACCCGTAGCGATAACCCGAATCCGCAGTACCGGTTCGGGCTGCGGGTTCCTTTTGTGTGGAGAGACAGACAATGGAGTCCAGCTCGGTCAACTGGCGCAAGAGCAGCCGGTGCGCCAGTAACGCGTGTGTCGAGGTCGCCAAGGTTGACGGCGGCGTCATGGTTCGCGATTCGAAGAACCCGGACCAGGCACCGATGCGGTTCACCCCAGAGGAGTGGTCCGCTTTCGTCGCGGGCGTCAACCTGGGCGAGTTCAGCTTTTGATCCAGGCGCCGGCCTCGTCCCCCGAGTTGTCCTCCGAGCCGTTCGGCATCGGTGTCAGCCCAGGGTACGAGGCCAGGCGTCTTTTACAGCACACGTTACTTAGCGGACTTAACCGGCGTAAAGGGAAGTGACATTCATCCGTTTCAGTGATGAATGACGCATTTCGCCGAGTTTCACTCATGTTACTTCCTCCGCGTTCTTTTGCTGCTCCCTTACCGTGGATGACGGGAACCGTCACGGAGGAGTAGCAAATTGATCAAGCTGACGGAGAACTTGCGATGGCGCCGATCGTCGCGCTGTGCGTCGAACACCTGCGTCGAGATCGCCACGGTGGGCCAGACCTACCTCGTACGTGATGCGAAGGACCCCAACGGCGCGGTCCTCTCCGTCGACGCGGCCGGCTGGGCCGCGTTCGTGTCGGCCGTCAAGACCGGCGAGTTCGACGCCTGAGCCGTTCATCATTCGCCAACCTCGGCCAACGCCGGGGTCGCCGCCCGCCACCGGCGGCATAATGACCCAGGTGAGGGCCGACCCGCACGCCACCGCCACCGCTCGCTTCGCGGTGCTGCACAACGCGGCCGAGGCGTTGCTCGACACGCTCGGCGAGCGATTCATGGTGGAGCGGCGGGAAAGCAAGGAGTTGCTCGGGCCCACCGATGCCCTGGTGCGCACGGTGCGACTCATTCCCCGTACGCCGGCGGCCGGCCCCCTCGCCGTGGCGTTCACCGACTTCCCGGGGCTGATGGTGCGCCTCGGCCGGTGGTGGGCCGAGGCGCTACCCGCGTGCGGGTGCGACGACTGCGGCGAAGATCCGGACGAGTTGGCCGACGTGCTCCGCACCCAGGTCGGCGCGCTCGTCGAGGGCGGGCTGTGGGAGCGGGTCCGGCGTGGGGTCGGCGGCTCGTGGTTCGAGTCCCGGCTGATCGGCGTGGGGTTGAGCGCGCGGCGGGAAGGTCCGCTGACCGCCCGGGATGCCCGGGAGGCGCGGCGCAGCGGTTTTGCCGCGCCGGTCCAGTGGGCGCCCTGGCCCCGGCGCTTCTAGCCGAGGAACCGCACGGCGGCCGCGATGCCGGGCCGATGGACCACGTCGGCCATCGCCAGTTCGCCGCGGCAGAACATCTGGAAGGCCCGCCAGCCCACCGGCGTCGCCATCGCCGCGTGCACCAGCAGCGGGCGGCGGGAGTAGACGCCCAGCATGTGGCGGCCGGCGGTCATCTCGGGGACGAGTTCCGCGCCGATCCGCTGCTCGTAACCGGCCAGGTCGTCGCGGGCGGCGGCCTCTCCCGCCCAGGTGCCGGAGCGCAGCGCGAAGCTGATGCCCTCCCTGGTCCACGGCTCGAGCAGGCCGGCCGCGTCGCCGGTGACGATCACCCGGCCGCGGCGCAGTGGTGAGTCCGGCCGGCGGCAACGGGTGAGGTGGCCGGAGTCGCGGACCACCGTGCGGTCGGCCAGGCCGAGCCGGGCCACGAAGTCGTGCAGGTACTGCTTGGTCTCGGCGCCGTGGCCCTTCGTCATGATCACGCCGACGGTGAGCTCGTCGTCCTTCGGGAAGACCCAGCCGTAGGAACCGGGGTAGGGACCCCAGTCGAGCAGCACCCGGCCGCGCCAACTCGCCCGGTCCTCGGCGGTGGCGGCGATCTCCACCTCGAGGCCCAGGTCCTGCTGGTCGAGGGTGACGCCGACGTGGCGGGAGGTGATGCTCGCCGAACCGTCGGCGCCGATCACCGTGCGGGCGACGATCTCGGTGCCGTCGGCCAGGGTCACGGTCGCCGCGTCGTCGTCCTGGGTGACCGCGCGGACCTGGGTGTTCTGCCGGACGGTGGCGCCGGCCGCGACCGCCGCCTCGTACCAGGCGTGGTCGAAGTCGTCGCGGCGGACCATGGTCAGCAGCGGGCGGTGCCGGGCACGGCGGGTGAAGGTCAGCCGACCGGCCTTGGTGAAGGTGATGGCGCTGATCGTGTCGCGGCCGGGGACCTTGATGTGCGACTCGGCGATCCCGAGCGAGGTGCCGATCAGGCCGCCGCCGCAGGTTTTGTAGCGCGGATGGGTGGCGCGTTCGAGCACGATGGTGCGGGCACCGGCCTCGGCCGCGGCGTAGGCAGCGGCGAGTCCGGCGGGGCCGGCCCCGATTATGGCGACATCCCAGGGCGGCTCTTGGTTCACGAGCGGATTCTAGACCCGAGAGTTGTGTACGATCGTACATATGGAGACCCGGACCATGCGGGAACGGATGCTCGCCGGCGAGCTGTACATCGCCGACGACCCGGAGCTCGCCCGTGACTCGGAGCGCGCCATGGCGCTCACCCACCGACTCAACATGGCCGACCCCAACGATCACGCGTTGCGCCATGAGTTGCTCAGCGACCTGCTCGGGGCGTTCGGCGAAGGCAGCGAGATCCGGCCGCCGTTCCGCTGCGACTACGGCTACCAGACGTTCGTCGGCGCGCGCACGTTCGCGAACTTCGGGCTGATCAGCCTCGACGTGGCCCGCGTGACGATCGGCGACGACGTGCAGATGGGCCCGAACGTGCAGCTGCTCACCGCGCTGCACCCGGTCGCGGCCGGCCCGCGCCGGGACAAGTGGGAGGCCGCCAAGCCGATCACCATCGGGCACAACGTGTGGCTCGGGGGTGGGGTCATCGTGCTGCCCGGGGTGACCATCGGTGACAACACCGTCGTTGGCGCGGGCGCCGTGGTTACCAAGGACCTGCCACCGAACGTGGTGGCGGTGGGTAACCCGGCGCGGGTGATCCGGGCGGTCGAGCCGTGACCGCGGTTCCGGCCGCGCGGGCGGCCCGCCGCTACGACCCCGACCGCAAGAGCCGCATCGTCGACGCGGCCATCGACGTGATCGCCGAGCACGGCGTCGCCGGCACCACCAGCCGCCGGATCGCGGCCGCCGCCGACGTGCCGCTCGGCTCGATCACCTACCACTTCACCGGCCTCGACGACCTGCTGGCGCAGGCCTTCGGCCGGCACGCCGAGCGGATGTCCCCGCTGTACGAGGCGCATTTCGACGGGGTCCACGACCTGCCCGGGTTCGCCGACGCGGTCACCGACCTGATCCACGGCGACGCCGGCGCACCGCAGCGCGACTGGGCGGTCGCGTACGAGCTCTATCTGGCCGCGCTGCGCAACCCGGCATTGCGGATCGTCACCGAGTCCTGGATGCGCCGGTCACGCTCGGTGCTCGAGCGCTTTGTCGATCCGGTGACCGCGCGCGGCGTCGACGCCCTCATCGAGGGCCTGGTCATGCACCTCACCCTCTCCACCGCCACGTTCGGCCGGGCCGACACCAGGGCGATCGTCGGCCGGCTTCTCGGGCTGCCGTGATGAGCGCGGCCACCGCCGTCGCCGCGCCGGTCCGGGCCGCCACCCGAGGTGTCTACACCGCCTTCACCCTGATGGGTTTCGCCAGTGCCAGCTGGGCCGCGCGCATCCCGCAGGTCCGCGACAAGCTCGAGCTCAGCCCGTCCGGGCTCGGGCTGGTGCTGCTCGCGATCGCGGCCGGCTCGATCGTGTCGCTGGTGCTCGCCGGGCAGATCGTCGCCCACTTCGGCTCCCGGCGCACGGTCACCGTGATGGCCGGTCTCCTCGGCCTGGCCCTGTCCGGCGTGGCGATCGGCTACCAGTTCGGCGTGCTTCCGGTGGTGATCGCGCTGTTCCTGGCGGGCTTCGCGAACGGCGGCTGGGACGTCGCGATGAACGTCCAGGGCACCGTGGTCGAGCGGCATCTCGGTAAGGCGATCATGCCGCGCTTCCACGCCGGCTACAGCGTCGGCACGGTGGTCGGCGCGCTGGTCGGCGCGGGTGCGGTGGCCGTGCACCTGTCGGTCACCGCGCACCTGATGATCTCCGCGATCCTGGTGGCGATCGTGGTCATGCTGGGCGTCCAGGCGTTCATGCCCGACGATCCGGCGGACATCGAGCCGCCGGTGCCGATCGAGCCCGCGCACGCCGCGCCGCCGGCCAGCCGCGTCGGCCGTGCCCTCGCTACCTGGCGTGAACCGCGCACCCTGCTGATCGGACTCTTCGTGCTGGCGTTCGCGTTCACCGAGGGTGCCGGCCTCGACTGGATCAGCATCGCGATGATCGACGGCTACGGCGTGCCCGCCACGGTCGGCACGCTCGCCTTCGCGACCTTCCTGGCCGCGATGACCGCCGGCCGATGGTTCGGACCGGGCTGGCTCGACCGGTACGGCCGGGTGCTGGTGGTGCGAGCGCTGGCCGGGGTGAGCCTGGTCGGGCTGGCGCTGTTCGTCTTCGGCACGGTGCCGGCGATCGCCTTCGTCGGCGTGCTGCTGTGGGGCCTCGGCGCGTCCCTCGGCTTCCCGGTCGGGATGAGCGCGGCGGCCGACGATCCCGCTCACGCTGCGCCACGGGTGAGCGTGGTCGCGACGATCGGTTACTGCGCGTTCCTGGGCGGCCCGCCGCTGGTCGGCTTCCTGGGCGACCACGTGACGGTCCTGAAGGGCCTGCTGGCGGTGGCCGCCCTGCTGGCCGTGGCGATCGCCCTGGCCGACTCGGTCAAGCCTCTGCGCCCGGCCCACGATTGATCCGCCGCGATGCGGGCGAAGCCTGCGAGCCGTGATCCCACCGGGGCCGGGCCGGAAGCGGGGTGATCGGCGTTTGGCGCACGGACCTTGCCGTGCGCCACGGGACTCGTCATGCCCGTACTCAAAAAGGTTTAGGTGTTTGCGGCTATGTATTCGGCGTCGGCCGCTTTCTTTTGGGCCAGGCCGTCTTTTCCGTTGTAGCGCAGGAAGCGGGGGAGAGCCGCGGCCAACGCGACCGTTCCGGCTATGCAGAGGACGCCGCCCATCCAGATCGAGCCCGTTACGCCGAGGCGGGTTCGGGCCATCAGGCCGGAGCGCAGCTGGCCCAGCAGCGGGCCGGTGGTGTAGCTCAGCATCTCGATGCCGGCCAGGCGTCCGCGCAGGTGGTCGGGGATGGTCTGGCTCCACATCACCGAGCGGAAGATGCCGCTGATCATGTCGGCGGCGCCGGCGAAAGCCAGGCAGAACAGGGTCAGCCACAGGGTGTTGGAAAGGCCTACGCCGACGATTCCCAGGCCCCAGAAACCGGCGGCGATCAGCACCATCACGCCGTGCCGGTGGACCTTTCCGGTCCAGCCGGACGTCAGTGTGGCGACCATCGAACCGGCGGCGGGAGCGGCGTACAGCAGGCCCAGAACTTTCGGGCCGCCCAGCTGCGTCGCCAGGAACGGGAAAAGGGCCTGGGGCATGCCGAAGAACATGGCGTTGATGTCGACCAGATAGGTGCCCAGCAATTCGGGGCGAGACTTGGCGTAGCGCAGGCCGGTCAGGACGGCTCGGATCGACGGGCGGTCGGCGGCCGGCGGTGGCGGGACGGCGCGGACGAGGGTCAGGCAGATCAGCGACACCGCGAAGGTGAGCAGGTCGAAGGCGTAGACCCAGGCCAGGTCCACGGCGGAGATCAGCAGGCCGGCCACGGCGGGACCGCCCAGTTGGGCCACCTGGAAGCCGAGTGACTGGATTGCCATCACCGCGGGTAGCTGCTCGGGCTCCACCAGGCGCGGGATCATCGCCTCCAGCGCGGGCCGCTGCAGGCCGTCGACGCTGGCGGCCAGGGCGGCGATCACGTACAGCAGCCACAGGTGTGGTTCGTCGCTCAACGCGTTGATCAGCAGCACGCCGGTCAGGGCGGCCAGGGCGAACTCGCCGCCCCGGACCAGCAGACGGCGGTCCAGGTAATCGGCCAGCGCACCGCCCACGAACGCCATCACCAGCAGCGGGACCAGCTCGCAGACGCCCAGCAGGCCGACCATCAGCGGGTCGTCGGTGATCTTGGCGACCTGGTAGGGGATGGTGACGTAGGTGATGAACGACCCGAAACCGGAGACCGTGCCGCCGGCGAAGACGAGCCGGAAGTCGCGGGATCTCAGCGGGCTGAGATCCATGCCCAGGTACCTACGCTTGCTCACGAGCGGCGACGCTACTTGAGCACGAGGCGTCCGGTCTCCTGAAATTCCTCGAGGTCGCGAAGGGTCTCCTCGATCACGAACGACTTCGGGCCGGGCAGTTCGTCGAGCGCGAAGAAGCCGGCGTCGATCGACTCGTCGGTCTCCCGTTGCAGCTCACCCTCCCAGCTGTCGATCCGGAAGCTCATCAGGATCTGCTGGTAGGTGTGCCCGTAGTCGTTGGTGTACGTGTACGCCGTGTAGAACGCGAACGGGGTCAGCGACGTGGCCCGCAGGCCGGTCTCCTCCCACACCTCGCGGATCGCGCACTCCTCCATGCTCTCGCCCAGCTCCATGGCACCCGCCGGGATCGCCCACCGCTGGTTGTCGGAGCGCTGGATGAGCAGGAGGCGGCCCCGCTCGTCGAAGATCACGCCCCGCGCCCCCACGAAGAGAATCGTGTCGGTGTCGCCGATACTCGCCCGTACCTTGCCGAGATAAGACTCGTCCCACGTCAGTGCCACGGGGCAACTCTAGTCACGCGGACTTCTTGACCGCCTTCTTGGCAGGCGCGGCTTTCTTAGCGGCCGCCTTCTTCGGTGCGGCTTTCTTGACGGGGACGGGCTCCTCGCCCCGGGCCTTCTTGGCCCGCTCGACCGACGCCTTCAGCGCGGCCATCAGGTCGATCGCCGCGGCCGGCGCCTCCTCGGCCTCCTCCGGCTGCACGATCTCCCGGCCCTCGACCTTCGCGTCGATGACCTCCTGCAGGGCGGCCCGGTAGTTGTCGGTGAACTCCTCCGGCTTGAAACTGCCGGCCATCGAGTCGATCAGCGAGCTGGCCATGGCCAGCTCGGCCGGGCGGGTCTCGACGTCCTCGTCGAGGAAACCGAAGTCGGGGGTGCGCACCTCGTCCGGCCAGAGCATCGTGTTGAGCACCAGCACGTCGTCGTGCACGCGCAGGGTGGCCAGCTGCTCCCGCTGGCGCATCGCGATCTTGACGATGGCGACCCGGTCGGCGTCCTTGAGCGCGTCGCGGAGCAACACGTACGGCTTGGCGGCCTGGCCCTCGGGTTCGAGGTAGTAGGTCTTGGCGAACAGGATAGGGTCGATGTCCTCGGCGGGCACGAACTGCAGCACGTCGATCGCCCGGGACGTGGTCAGCGGCAGCTCGGCGAAGTCCTCGTCGGTCAGGATGACCATCTCGCCGCCGCCGATGTCGTACCCCTTGGCGATGTCGTCGTAGCTGACCACCTCGCCGTCGATGGAGCAGGTGCGCTGGTATTTGATCCGGCCCCCGTCGGTGCGGTGCACCTGGTGGAACCGGATGTCTTTCTCCTCGGTCGCGGAGTACAGCTTCACGGCGATCGACACCAGGCCGAACGAGACCGCGCCCTTCCAGATCGCGCGCATGGTGAATATCCCCTCGTCATTCCTGATCAGGATCGCATCAGTGAGACGCCTGCGTAAGGTGTTCGCTCCTGCTTATGGTGATCGGGTGCCCGCTGCCCCGCTGTCTCCGATGCTCGCCACCGCCGGTGCGCTGCCGGCCGGGGCGGGCTGGAGCTACGAGTTCAAGTGGGACGGGGTCCGCGTTCTCGCGCTGTTCGCCGGGGGTCCGCCCGACCTGTTCGCCCGCTCCGGAGCGGTGGTGACCAAGGCATACCCGGAAATCGCCGACCTGCACCTGCCGGAGGGCACGCTGCTGGACGGCGAGATGGTGGTGCTCGACGCGCAGGGGCGGCCGTCGTTCACGGCCCTGGCCGAGCGCATGCACGTGCGCGAGCAGGGCCGGGCGGCGCGGCTGGCGGTGAGCGTGCCGGTCACGTACATGATCTTCGACCTGCTCTTCTACGACGGGCAGGACTACACCGGGCTGCCCTATCTGGCTCGCCGGGAACGGCTGGAGGAGCTGGGGCTGGCCGGGCCGCGCTGGATGGTGCCGCCGGCGTTCGGCGACGGGCCGGCGACCGCGGCCGCGGCCCGGGAGAACCACCTCGAGGGCGTGGTGGCCAAGCGGACCGACTCGGTCTATCTGCCGGGCAACCGTTCGCCGGACTGGGTCAAGGTGAAGTTCGATCGCACCGGGGACTACGTGATCGGCGGGTGGCGGTCCGGCGTACGCAAGCTCGGGGGTCTTCTTGTCGGGGTGCCCGGCCCGGAGGGGCTGGTTTTTCGTGGCCGAGTGGGCGGCGGCATCGGCGCGGTGGCCGAGAAGGAGCTGCTGGCCGCGCTGGAACCGCTCGCCCGGCGGGATTCTCCGTTCGCGCCCGGCGCGGTTCCGCGGGAGGATTCGAGGGGCGCCCACTGGGTAGATCCGCAGCTGGTGGTCGAGGTGCGGTACGGCAATCGCACGCCGGACGGCCGGTTGCGCTTCCCGCGCTTCCTGCGGATCCGCGACGACAAGTCCCCGGCCGAGTGCGCGGAGGAGGACGAGGATGGCTCCTGACCGGTTTCCGGTGTCCATCGAGGGCCGTGACCTGGAGCTTTCCAATCTCGACAAGATCTTGTTCCCGGCCGCCGGGTTCACCAAGGGCGAGGTCATCGACTACTACACCCGGGTGGCGCCGGTCATCCTCCCGCATCTCGCCGATCGGGCCGTGACCCGGATCCGCTATCCCAACGGGGTCGACGGCGTGCACTTCTTCGAGAAGAACAAGCCGGGGGGTACGCCCGGTTGGGTGCGCCTGGAGACGCTGCCGGTGCCGGGCTCGACCAAGAGCCGGGAGACGATCGACTTCGTGGTGGTGGACGACCTGCCCACCCTGGTCTGGCTGGCGAATCTGGCGGCCCTCGAACTGCACACTCCGCAGTGGAAAATCGGGAAAAATCCGGATCTGCTGGTGGTGGACCTTGACCCCGGCGCGCCGGCCGGGCTGCGGGAGTGCTCCGCGGTGGCGGTGCTGATGCGGGATCGGCTGGCGGCGGACGGGGTGGCGGCGTTCCCGAAGACGTCCGGCAAGAAGGGCATGCAACTGTGCTGCCCGATCTCCGGGACGCAGGATGCGGAGCTGGTCACCGCGTACGCCAAAAAGGTGGCCGAGGAGCTGGCGGCGATGGTCCCGGCCTCGATCACCGCGAAGATGGCGAAAGCCATCCGGCCCGGAAAGATCTTCATCGACTGGAGCCAGAACGCGGCGGCGAAGACGACCGTGACGCCCTATTCGCTGCGGGCGCAGGAGCACCCCACCGTGTCGACGCCGCTCACCTGGGACGAGGTCGAAGCGGTCGGCACCGGCGCGGCCGAACCGCACCACTATCGGCCGGCCGAGGTGCTCGACCGGATCGAGGCGCACGGTGATCTGCTGAGTGAGCTGCTGGTTCCGGGACCGAAGGTGCCCGTTTCGTGATCGACGACCGCTCGTAACTACCGCCGCTAGACCCTCGATCCCCGCCGGTGCATGCCGGCGGGGATTTTCTTCGTGGCTCTACCTTGCGTGGCAAGGTACTGTGTCTGGCATGGCAGAACTGGCGACCAGCCTCCGACGTGGAACCCTCGAGTTCTGCGTGCTGGCCATGGTCGAGCACGAGGACCGCTATGGCACCGAGATCGTCCGTCGCTTCGGCGAGGAGCCCAACCTCGCCGCCAGCGAGGGCACCATCTATCCGCTGCTCTCCCGGCTGCGCCGGGTCGGCTGGCTGGACAGCAAATGGGCCGAGTCGCCGTCCGGGCCACCCCGGCGCTACTACGCACTGACCGGCGACGGGCGCTCCGCGCTCGCGCACTTCCGCACCGAATGGGTTTCGTTCCGTCAAACCGTTGATCGTCTCGTGGGGACCGGTGAAGCCGCGTGAACACCAAGAACACTGACGTCGTCGCGGAGTACCTGCACGAGGTCGACGTCCGGCTGGCCGGGCTGCCCGTGCTTCAGCGCCGCGAGTTGCTCGCCGACCTGGCCGCGCACATCGCCAGCGAGCGGGCCGAGCGCAACATCCAGACCGAGGGCGAGCTGATCGAGGTGCTCGAGCGGCTCGGCAGCCCGGACGTGGTGGCCGCGGCCGCGCACGAGGAGTTCGGCCCGGCGGTGGCGCCACCGTCGGCCAAGAAACGGATCCCCTGGTATTGGCCGGCGGCGGCGATCGCCACGGTGGTCGTGGTGCTCTTCCTCTGCGCCGGGGCGTTCTTCTGGTCGAGCTCGTCCGGCCCCGAGCCGTCCATCGAGCAGGTGACGCCGGTGCCGGCGCCGTCGATGGCGCCCAGCCGTTAGTCGATCTGCGGAAGGGGCGGGCCGAGCACGTCGTCCGCGTCCACGATGGTGTACGCGTACCCCTGCTCGGCCAGGAAGCGCTGCCGGTGCGCGGCGTAGTCGGTGTCGATCGTGTCGCGGGAGACGACCGTGTAGAAGTGCGCCTGCCGGCCGTCCGCCTTCGGTCGCAGCACCCGGCCGAGGCGCTGGGCCTCCTCCTGCCGGGAGCCGAACGTGCCGGACACCTGGATCGCCACCGCCGCCTCGGGCAGGTCGATCGAGAAGTTACCGACCTTGGACAGCACCAGCGTCCTCAGCGAACCCTCGCGGAACGCGTCGAACAGCCGCTCCCGCTCCTTGTTCGTGGTCGAGCCCTCGACGATCGGGGCGTCCAGGTATTCGCCCAGGGTGTGCAGCTGGTCCAGGAAGCCGCCGATCACCAGCACCTGCTCGTCCGGGTGCTTGTCGACCAGGGCCTTCACCACCGGCAGCTTGGTGCGCGCGGTGGCGGCCGCCCGGTAGCGCTCCTCGGCCTCGGTCACCGCGTACGTCATCCGCTCGGCGTCGGTGAGGGTGACCCGCACCTCGACGCACTCGGCCGGCGCGATCCAGCCCTGCGCCTCGATGTCCTTCCAGGGCGCGTCGTAGCGCTTCGGCCCGATCAGCGAGAAGACGTCGCCCTCCCGGCCGTCCTCGCGCACCAGGGTGGCGGTGAGGCCGAGCCGGCGGCGGGCCTGCAGGTCGGCGGTGAACCGGAAGATCGGCGCGGGCAGCAGGTGCACCTCGTCGTAGATGACCAGGCCCCAGTCGCGGGCGCCGAACAGGTCGAGGTGGGTGAACGTGCCGCCGCGACGGGACGTCAGCACCTGGTAGGTCGCGATGGTGACCGGGCGGATCTCCTTGCGCTCGCCGCTGTATTCGCCGATCTCCTCCTCGGTGAGCGAGGTGCGGGCGACCAGCTCGCGCTTCCACTGCCGGCCGGCCACCGTGTTGGTGACCAGGATCAGCGTGGTCGCCTTGGCGGTGGCCATCGCGGCCGCGCCGACCAGCGTCTTGCCGGCGCCGCAGGGCAGCACCACCACGCCGGAGCCGCCGGCCCAGAAGCCGTCGACCGCCTCCTGCTGGTAGGAGCGCAGGGTCCAGCCGTCTTCCGCCAGGGCGATCTCGTGCGCCTCGCCGTCCACGTAACCGGCCAGGTCCTCGGCCGGCCAGCCGAGCTTGAGCAGCGCCTGCTTCAACCGGCCGCGTTCGGACGGGTGCACCATGATCGTCTCGTCGTCGATCCGGTTGCCGAGCATGCCGGCCAGCTTCTTCGACTTGGCCACCTCGATCAGCACGATCTTGTCGAGGCCGTGCAGGACGAGCCCGTGCACCGGGTCGTTGCGCAGCTGGAGCCGGCCGTAGCGGTCCATCGTCTCGGCCACGTCGACCAGCAGAGCGTTCGGCACCGGGTAGCGCGAGTAGCGCAGCAACGAGTCGACCACGTTCTCCGCGTCGTGCCCGGCGGCCCGGGCGTTCCACAGCCCGAGCGGGGTCAGCCGGTAGGTGTGCACGTGCTCCGGCGAGCGTTCCAGCTCGGCGAAGGGCGCGATCGCCATCCGGCACGCCTTCGCGTCCGGATGATCCACCTCCAGCAACAGTGTTTTGTCCGACTGCACGATCAGTGGTCCGCCGCTCAACTGAAGTCCCCTCGAACCGACGAAAGCCGACCCTCCAGTTTGCCACGGCCTCGCGGTGCGAGTCAGTCCTCCTCGGGGACCGCCGCGGTGATCCGGTGCAGGGCGAACGTGTGCAGCGTCTCGGTCCGCTCGTCCTCGGCCCGCAGGTACCCGGCGCTCAGCGACACCGGGCGGACCAGCCGGGACAGCGTGGAGCCGTGCGAATCCACATATCCCACCCAAACCCGCGCCTTCTCCCGGACCGCCTGCTGCAGCACCTCCATCGCCTCCCCGTGCCGCTGCACCGAGGTGAGACCGGTCACGCTCTGCCCGTTCGCGGCACGCACGGTGACCGGCGCGCGGCGAGCCGCCCGGGTGGCGACATCGCCACGGCGCAACTGCTCGACCACCCCGGCGAGACGGGGTCCGGCCAGGATCGGGGGTCCGGCCTGATCGGCCAGCCTGCTTGCGAGGGACGTACGGGTGGGAGCGCGCCGCACCTTCGGCCTGGTCAGCACGGTCGCCCCGCCCGCGTCCTCGGCGACCGGCGCGAACCCGTGCTCACGCAGCTGGGCCAGCATCCGGGCCACCTGCATCGGGCTGACCAGCACGGTCGGCGCGATCTGCCGGAAACCGAGGGGAGCCAGCCGCTTGTCCGCCAGCACCTCGGCGATCAGCGCCTCGTCGTCGCCGCGCAGGTAGGAACCGGCCGAGCCGACCCGCAGCCCGCCGTGCCGGCGCGCCGCGTCGTCGATCATGTAGGTCAGGGTCTGCGGCACCGGCGTCCGCGACCGCCGCTTGAACAGCGCGTGCAGGTCGTTCGCGGTGTAGCCGACGTCGAGGGCGCGGCGCACGCTGGCCGGGGTCACCCGGAAGACGCTGGCGCCGCCCGCCGACTCCGGCTCGGCCAGCACGTCCAGCTCGGCGGCCAGCTCCGGCTCGGGCGGGCCGGGCACCACCACCGACAGGTCGGCCTGCACCAGCACGTGGTCGACCGGTGCCGGCAGCAGCGCATCCAGGGCACGGACCAGGTCGGGCGGCGGTGCCGCGATCCGGACACCCAGCGGGTCGGTCTCGTCGTCGTCCGGATCGTCGAGCAGCAAGCGAGCGTACGAGGTGATCGCGCCCAGCGCGGTCACGCCGAGCAGGGCGGCCCCGGCCAGCGCGTCCCGGTGGGCCGCCTCCCGGCCCCGGGCGCGCCGCGGCGCCTGCCAGGCCAGCAGCTCCAGCACGTCGTCGACGGCCGGGGCGGTGCCCGGCTCCAGGCCGGCCAGCACCAGCAGGGCCTCCCGGCGAGCCTGCGGTGCGCCGGCCCGCTCGGCCTCCGGGGCCAGCGCGTTGATCGGGCGGTCCCGATCGTCGCGGGCACCGACCAGACCGGGCTGACGGGTCATCGCCAGCCAGGCCCGGGCCAGGGTGTGCCAGCGCTGGGCGATGCTCAGCGCCCGCCACAGATCGAACGCTCCGGTCGGCAGGAAGATCTCGTCGACCGCGCCGGTCGCCCGGCTCACCGTCACCGAGCGGTTGACGCCGGTGGTGTCGGTCTCGGCGAGCAGGCCCGCGGTGTAGCTGATCTCGATGAGCAGCGCCGCACCGGCCTCGTCGAGGCCGGCCGACCGGGCCAGCCGTCGCAGGTCGCGCACGCCCAGGCCGCCGGCTCGCAGCACCGGCGCCGCCTCGGCGGAGAGCGCCTCGAGCAGGGTCTCGGCGCTGCGCACCGCCTCCATCACCTGGCCGGCGCCGGCCGAGTCGACCGACTTCCGGTCGCGCGACGAGCCGGCCGGCACCGGCGGGAACGGGCGTAGCTCGCCGAGCGGACCGGACTCCCGGCGCAGCAGCATGCCCACCTCGCGGGGCAGCTCGACCAGCTCACCGTCGGCTCGCGGGGCCCGGCCGGCCTCCAAGATCGGCACCAGGATGTGCTGCTCGACCAGCCAGCGCACCGGCTCGGCCATCGACTCCCGGCCGGTGCCGCCGAGCGCGCCGATCGGCGGCCCGGCGGACAGCCGGTCGAGCACCGCGCGGGCCCCGGCCGGCGCGGCCAGGACCGTGCGGCGCAGCTTGGCCCCGTCGGCGCAGAGCGCGGCGGTCTGCGGGTCCAGGTAGTCGGCGGGCCGGCCCAGACCGGCCGGGTAGGGGGAGGTGACCTCGTCGACCGCGCCGGCGACGGCCAGCGCGTCGGCCGGGCCGTGCAGCAGGAACCGGACCCGGAGGCGGTCGATCGCCACCCGCACGTCGTCCGTGTGGGTGCTGCCGGCCAGCTCGAGGATGGCGTCGACCGAGGTCAGGGCGGTGTCGGCGGAGCGGGTCAGCCGGGCCGCGTCGAGGATGCGCAGGGTGAACTCGTCCAGCCCGTCGAGGCAGCGAGCGACCGAGCCGCGGGACTGGGCCCGGACCGCCAGCGCGGAGATGTCGGCGGGCACGGGCACGACGAGGTCGGGGCGCAGCTGAATGAGCGCGCCCAGGGCCTCGTCGGTGAGCGACCGTAGTTGATCGGCGAATGTGGTGGCCATCGTGTTCAAAGCTAGCCGTCGTGGGACGATATTGAGGTGTCCGGGCGGGTCGCCCGGTTCGCTGAACGCCTGAAGGGGAGATCCGTGGCCGCACAGAACAAGTTGCCGGGTACGAATGTGAAGGGTGGCGCCGGGAGCCGTCCGGCCACCGGGCAGCCCGCGACCAGCGAAGCGCACCCCGTCTCCGAGATCCTGTCCGACCGGGCCGCCGCTCCGTCGCCGTTCGGTGACGACCAGACCTTCCCGCTGCCGGTGGAGCGTTTGACGTACATCCCGTCGACCCCCGCGTGAGGGGTGCGGTCGGTTTCGATCTGGACATGACCCTGATCGACTCCCGGCCGGGGATCCATGCGGCCTACCGGGCGCTGACCGCCAAGACCGGTGTCTTCGTCGACGCCGACCTGGCGGTCACCCGGCTCGGCCCGCCGCTGCGCACCGAGCTGAGCGAGTGGTTCCCGGCCGCGGACGTCGAGGAAGCGGTCACCACCTACCGGGCGCTGTACCGGGAGTACGCGATCACGCCGACCGTCGCCGCCGCGGGCGCGGCCGAGGCCCTCGCCGCCGTGCGCGAGCTGGGCCTGCGGGTGGTCGTGGTGACCTCGAAGCTGGGCACGCTGGCCCAGGTGCACCTGGATCACCTCGGGATGACCGCCGACGAGCTGGCCGGCGACCTCTTCGCCGAGGGCAAGGCGACCGCCCTGACCGAGTACGACGTCCGCTGGTATGTCGGTGATCACGTCGCCGACATGGTCGCGGCCCGCACCGCCGGGGTGCCCGGCATCGGCCTGACCACCGGCCCGTGTTCCGCCGACGAGCTGCGCGCCGCCGGCGCCTCGTACGTTCTGCCCGACCTCATCCCGTTCCCCGAGCTGCTGCGTGAGATTGCAGTTGGGCCGTAGTGCTCCGTATCAGTAGCCTTGCGGTGAGTGGTTGTTTCCATTTGAGGGTTATTCAGGGCCCACCCCGACCCGCGCGTAGCCGCACCGTTCGCGCCTAGGTCTCCACCGCCCTGAATAATCCTCACCAGTGAAGTTGAGGTCAGCGGTGCCCACGGGTCGAGTGAAGTGGTACGACGCGGCGAAGGGATTCGGGTTCGTCACCAGCGATGAGGGCGGTGACGTGTTCCTGCCGAAGGGGGCGCTCCCGGCCGGCACCGCTGAGTTGAAGGCGGGCCAGCGAATCGAGTTCGGCGTGGTGGACAGCCGCAAGGGTGCGCAGGCGATGGGCGTGAAACTGATCGACGCGCCACCCACCCTGGCGGAGTTGCGCCGGCGCCCGGCCGACCAGCTGCACAGCATGATCGAAGACATGATCAAGGTGCTGGAGCAGCAGGTGCAGCCGAGCCTCTCGCGCGGTCGCTACCCCGACAAGAAGACCGCGCAGACGATCGCGCAGGTTGTGCACGCGGTCGCGCGGGAGTTCGAGGTCTAGGGCGCTAGCTCCTAGAGAAACGGTTTTACCGACGGTGTCAGACCCGCCGCCGCCGCACGCTGAAGCAGAGCGTCGGCGGCGGCGAGTCCGTCTCGGCCCAGTTCCAGGGTGAACTCGTTCACATAGAGCTCGATGTGCTGCTTCACCACGTCCGGTTCCATCTCCTGCGCGTTGGCCAGGATGAACTCGCGGCTCGCCTCGGGGTTGGCCCAGGCCATGCTCACCGAGTTGCGGATCCACTCGGTGGCCTGCGCCGGGTCGACCGCGCCCTTCCTGGCCAGGATCGCGCCGAGCGGGATCGGCAGGCCGGTGTCGGCCTCCCACCACTCGCCGAGGTCGGCCAGGGCGACCAGGTCGTAGCGCTGGTAGGTGAAGCGGGCCTCGTGGATGACCAGGCCGGCGTCGTAGGTGCCGTCGGCCACCCCGGGCATGATCTGGTGGAACGGGACCACCTCGATCTTGGCGGGCTGCTTGTCGGCGGCCCAGAGGCGGAACAGCAGGTATGCCGTGGTGCGGTCGCCGGGGACGGCCACCGTGGCGCCGGTCAGATCCTGGTCGGCCGTGCGGGCCAGCACCAGCGGGCCGCAGCCGCGGCCGAGGGCACCGCCGGTGGGCAGCAGATCGTAGTCGTCGAGCAGCCACGGCAGCGCCGCGTAGCTCACCTTGACCAGGTCGAACTCACCACGCTCGGCCGCCGTGTTGGTGACGTCCACGTCGGCGAAGGTCAGATTGACCTCCGGGGCGCCGGGGATGAGCCCGTGCACGAGAGCGTGGAAGACGAACGTGTCGTTGGGGCAAGGAGAAACCGCGATCGAGAGCGCCACGTGTCCACGCTAGACCGGCAACGGCCGCCCCGCGTGGCACACCACCTGTCTTCCATCCCACATGGTGAAGTTATCCACAGGCTGTCCACAGGGCGCCGGAAGCTGTGGACAACGCGGTGAACGCCTCCTTCAGCCGCCATGCGTCCCGGTCCCGGGGGCCGATCGGGTTGGAGATCGTCCGCAGTTCGGCGAACGGGAGCCCGGCCCCGGCCGCCGCCGTCGCGACGCCGAAACCCTCCATCGCCTCGGCCACCGCCTGCGGGAAGCGGGCGGCGAGAGCGTCGGCGGTCGCGGCCGTGCCGGTGACCGTCGCGAGCGTGAGCACGTCGCCGGCGATCGCCTCGGGCAGCGCGGCGAGCAGGCCCTTGAGCAGCACCGGATCGGCCGCCAGCACGCTGCGGCCGAAGCCCAGCTCCTCGATCGGCAGGAAGCCTTCGGGCGACTCGGCGCCCAGGTCGGCGGCGATGCTGCGGGTGCCGAGGACGGTGCCGCCGACCGGCGCGCGGCCGGGGAAGCCACCGGCGATGCCGGCGCTGATCACCGCGCGGTAGTGGCCGGTGGCGAGCAGCCGGGCGGTCCCGGCGGCGGCCGCCGCCGGTCCGACGCCGACCGGTTCGGCGGCGACATTCCGCGGGTCACTCCCGGCGCGGACGGCGTCCGCCTCGGCGGCCACCGCGGTGACCACGAGCAGGGGGTACGTCATCGGAGGTCGTCATCCTCGGGGGAGTGCTCGCCGTTGCCGTTGCCGGTGGGCCGCCCGACCGACGACGGCCGGTAGACGTGGAAACCGGGCGGCGCCGGGTCCGGCTTCGGTTTCGGGGTAGTGGCGGCCGGTGGCTCGGGCTTCGACTCGGGCGGCGGAGCGGGCTGTGTCGCGGCGGGCTGTTTGCGCTTGCCGAAGCCCCACTTGCGCTTGCCGGCCCCCGGAGCCGCCGCGACGTCGGGCAGGGTCGGGGCCGGGCGGTCCTGGGTCACGGTGCGGCCGCCCTGCGGGGCGCGCGGCGCCGGCGGGGTGTGCGGCTTGTTGCGGACCGGGACGGTGGGAGCCTCGGGCCACGGATCGGTCGGCTCCAGCGGCTCGGCCTTTCCCTCCTCGGCCTTTCCCTCCTCGGCCGGGGACTCGCCCTCGACGCGGCCGCTCAGGTGCTCGTTGTGCAGGCGGGCCGCGGCCCAGCCGGCCCGGAACGCCATCGCCACCGCCAGCAGGGCGGCCAGGGCGACGCCGAGGCGGCCGGCCAGCGGAATGATGCCGATCGCACCGCCGGCCACCCAGGCGATCATCAGGACCGTCTCGGAGTGGGCGAAGGCGCTGGCCCGCAGCCGCTCGGGGACGCGCTCCTGGATGCTGGCGTCGATGGCGAGCTTGGAGATGCCGCTGAAGATGGCGGTGATCAGCGCCAGCAGGGCCAGCATCGGCAGGTTGTAGAAGATCGCCGAGAGCACGGCCACGCCGGCCGTGATGGTCAGGCCGGCCGACTGCAGGGCCAGCGGGCGGCGGATGCGCAGCCGGGTGCCGGCCGCGGTGGACAGGAACGTGCCGACGGCCAGCGCGCCGCCGATCAGGCCGACCGCGCCCTGCCGCCCGATGTCCTTGCCGAGCACGTCGGTGTCGAGCTGGTTGGCCATGATCACGAAGGCCAGGAAGAGCAGCAGGAAGCCGTAGAGAAGGCGCAGGCTGGCGCTGCCGAGCAGGGCGGCGATGACCAGCTTGCCGGAGAGCGGGCGGTCGCCGCCGCGGCTGAGGCCGAGCGCGGCCCGCCACGGGCGCGGGACCTCCTCGGGCGGGTCGGAGTCGGCCCGGGGCGGCAGGCGCAGCGAGATCACCATGCCGACCACGAAGATGATGGTGGCGACGCGCAGCGGCCACTGCGGGCCGAACTTGAAGGCGAGCAGGCCGACCGGGGCGACCACGGCGCCCGCGAACGTGCCGTAGACGCTCGCCCGCGCGCCGACCTGGGACAGGCCGATGCCCTCCGGCAACAGGCGGGGCACGGCGGCGGAGCGGGCCACACCGTACGCCCGGGAAAGCGCCAGCACCCCGAAAGCCGCCGGGTAGAGGCCCCAGCCGAAGAGGTGATCGGAGATCACGTAGGCCAGGAAGGCCCGGCCCAGCATGGTGACCGCGAGGGCGTAGCGCCGGCCGTGCCGGAAATGGTCGAGCAGCGGGCCGACCACCGGCGCCAGCAGCGCGAACGGCACCATCGTGATCAACAGGTAGAGGGCGACCTTGCTGCGCGCCTCGCCGAGCGGAACGTTGAAGAAGATCGTGCCGGCCAGGCCGATCGCGATGAGGGTGTCGCCGGCGCAGGAGATCGCGTGCAGATCGAAGAGACGGATCATGCCGATCTCGTTGGCGGCGCCCTTGGCCCGCGCCGTGCCGACCCGGCGGGTCGCCCAGGCCCCGCCGCGCACGGAACCGCGCACCAGCACCCGGGCGGCCTTGATCCCCGTGCCGACGGTGCGTCCGAGAGTGGGAAGCAGCGGCATGGCAACCATCCTGACTGATCCGGTCGACCCGCGTCCCGTTCCGCGCCCGCCGAATTCGGGGGAGTCCCTGCGGCACATCAGTCCCGGTAGGGGACAATGAATACGTGACGACCAGGACCACCGCGCGCGCCGCCCGTCTCGACCAGGTTTGTGCCGATGCTGTGGGGGTCGCTCGTGGTGCGATCACCGAAGTGGACCCGGCCGACATCGGCGACCATCTGGAAGCGGTGGCCGAGGGCGACCGGGTGGTGACCCATTTCTTCGAGAGCCACCTGGCCGGTTACCGCGGCTGGCGCTGGGCCGTGACGGTGACCCGGGTGCCACGCAGCCGGCACGTCACCATCTGCGAGACGGTGCTGCTGCCCGGTCCCGACGCGCTGCTCGCTCCGGGCTGGGTCCCGTGGAACGAGCGGTTGCAGCCCGGCGACCTCGGTGTGGGCGATCTCATGCCGACCGCGCCCGACGACGATCGGCTCGCCCAGGGCTATGTGCTGAGCGACGACGCCGCGGTCGAGGAGGTCAGCTGGGAGCTGGGCCTCGGCCGGTCCCGGGTGATGTCCCGCGAGGGCCGGATCGAGACCGCCCAGCGGTGGTATGACGGCGACGCCGGTCCCGAGGCGCCGATCTCGACCGCCGCGCCGCGCAACGCGCGCTGCGGCACCTGCGGGTTCTACCTGCCGCTGGCCGGGTCGATGCGCACGATGTTCGGCGTCTGCGGCAATCTCTACGCGCCCGACGACGCTCGCGCGGTGAGTGCCGACCACGGCTGCGGAGCGCACTCCGAGGCGCTGCTGGGCACGGCGGAGCAGCCGGTCGAGGAGTTGCCGACGGTCTACGACGACAGCGAGGTCGAGTCGGTGGCGGTCAGCCGCGGCCACGGCTCGGTGGAGAACGAGGAGCCGGCCGAGGACTACGGCCACAGCTAGGGCTTAGTTTTCCCGGAACTCCGCGTGGCTGATCGACCGCCGCTGCTTGCGGTGGCGGTCGTGGATGATCATCGTGGTCAGACCGGGGATGCCGACCAGGAAGCCGGCCACGCAGATCCGCAGCCAGCGGTCCGGGCCGTCGGCCAGCAGGACGATCAGAGCGGCGATCGCGAACGCGGCCAGGCCGGCCGCCGCGAACGGGACCATCGGCGGGTCCAGCGGTTCGACCCGGGGCTTGGGCTGAGTCACACCGACAGGGTACGTGCGGAACGATCATCCGTGGGGCGATCGTGACGTTGTCGACTTTGCGCAGCTCACTGTGGCTTGAAAGCATGCGGGGTCGCTATTTGCTCAAGCTCCGGAGGGCTGCATGTCGACCGCTTCCACCGATGCGGGCGTGCGCAACGCTTTCGATCGATATTTCGAGATAACTCAGCGTGGATCGTCCCTGAGCCGGGAGATCCGCGGTGGGTTCGCCACGTTCTTCACGATGGCCTACATCGTCGTCCTCAACCCGCTCATCCTCGGCGCCGGCGTCGACTCCGAGGGCGGGAAACTGCCGATCGCGGCGCTCGCGGCCGGCACCGCGCTGGTCGCCGGGGTGATGACCATCCTGATGGGGGTGGTCGCCCGCTTCCCCCTCGCGCTGGCCGCCGGCCTCGGTGTGAACGCCCTGGTGGCGTACGAGATCGCGCCCGAGATGACCTGGGCCGACGCGATGGGCCTGGTCGTCATCGAGGGTGTGCTGATCGGCATCCTGGTGCTCACCGGCCTGCGTACGCTCGTCTTCCGCGCCGTCCCCACCCAGCTGAAGACCGCTATCGGCGTCGGCATCGGCCTGTTCCTGATGATCATCGGCCTGGTCGACGCCGGGTTCGTGCACCGGGTGCCGGACGCCGCCAACACCACCGTGCCGGTCGAGCTCGGGCTCGGCGGCAAGCTGTCCACCTGGCCGGCGCTGGTCTTCGTGATCGGCCTGCTCTTCACGCTGGTGCTGTTCGCGCGCAAGGTCAAGGGCGCGATCCTGATCGGCATCCTGGGCAGCACCGTGCTGGCCATCATCGTGGAGGCGATCGCGCACCCGAAGGGCTGGTCGCTCAACGTCCCGAGCTGGCCGGACAAGGTGGTGAGCACCCCCGACCTCTCCCTGATCGGTCACTTCAACGTGCTCGACTCGTGGTCGAAGGCCGGCTGGCTGGTCTGCGTGATGTTCGTCTTCACGCTGCTGATCACCGACTTCTTCGACACCATGGGAACGATGGTCGCGGTCGGCCAGGAGGGTGACCTGCTCGACGAGAGCGGTATGCCGCCGCGCACCCGCGAGATCCTGCTCGTCGACTCGGTCGCCGCGGCGGCCGGTGGTGCGGCCAGCGTGTCCAGCAACACGTCCTACATCGAGAGCGCGGCCGGGGTCGGCGAGGGCGCCCGCACCGGTGTCGCCAACCTGGTCACCGGCGTGCTGTTCCTGCTCGCCATGTTCCTGGCGCCGCTGGTGTCGGTGGTGCCGTTCGAGGCGGCGTCGACCGCGCTGGTCGTGGTCGGTTTCCTGATGATGACCGCGGTGAAGCAGATCGACTGGACCGACTACACCATCGCGGTGCCGGCGTTCCTGGCGATCACGCTGATGCCGTTCACGTACTCGATCTCCAACGGCATCGGCGCCGGGATCATCTCGTACGTCCTGCTCAAGGCCACAACCGGCAAATCCCGAGAAATTCACCCGATTTTGTACGGCGTAGCCGTGCTCTTCGTCCTCTACTTCGTCCGGGGCCCCCTGGAGTCCTGGCTGCTCTGAGGCTGTATCTAGACTGAGCCTTCTTCGCGACCCACCTCGAGCTCCGCCGTGCGCAAGATCAGGGCAGAGATCTCCACCGTCGCGAAGAAGGCTCACCGCCGTCACCTTCTTGGTGACGGCAGTCATAGGTCGTTAGCCAAGCTTATTAGCTAAGCTAAGAATCGTGATGGAGTGGCCGGTGGCTACGGAGCGAGGGACAGCGGACGAGCTGGCCAGGACGCTGCGCGAGGCCATCCTGCGACTCAACCGGCGGGTCCGGCAGACCCGCGCGGTCGGTGAACTCACGTTCAGCCAGCTCTCCGCCCTGACCAGCCTTCAGCTGCACGGCGCGTTGACTCCTCGCGAGCTCGCCGACGTCGAACGGGTCCAGCCACCGACGATGACCAAGATCGTCGGGAAGCTGGAGGAACGCGGGCTCGTGGCCCGCACCCCGCACCCGACCGACGGGCGGCAGGTCATTCTGGCGCCCACCGAGCAGGGGCGGGCGATGTACGCCCAGTTCGAACAGGTGCGGAACGAGTGGCTCGCCGAACAGCTGGCCGCCCTCGGCCCTGACGAACAGGACGTCCTCGCCCGGGCTGCACAGATCATGCAGCAGGTCGCCAAGGCCTGACCGCCCCCCGACGGTCGCCACGCTTCATCACATGTTGATGACGCGTACGGCGGAGAGGGAGGCGCAGCCTAGTGCGGGCAGTGCTGAGTACCACGTTCCGGTCCTTGACGGTTCGCAACTATCGGATCTTCGCGACCGGCCAGCTGGTGAAGCTGGTCGGCGTGTGGATGATGTTCACCGCGCAGGACTGGTTGGTGCTCGACCTCTCCGGCAACTCACCCGGCGCCCTCGGCACGGTGACCGCGCTGCAGTTCCTGCCGGTGCTGCTGCTCACCCTCTACAGCGGCCGGCTCGCCGACCGCTACGACAAGCGCAAGCTCCTGGTCGCCGCGAACGCCGTCTTCGCCGTCACCGCGATCGTCTTCGCGCTCCTGGTCGCCTCCGGCGCCGTCGTCCTCTGGCACGTCTACCTCTTCGCCGTACTGCTCGGCATCGCCAACGCCGTCGAGACCCCGGTTCGCCAGGCCTTCGTCTCCGAACTCGTCGAGCTGCCGCTGCTGCCGAACGCGCTCGCGCTCTCCGCGGCCACCTTCAACTGCGCCCGGATCGGCGGGCCGGCCCTGGCCGGGGTCGCGCTCGCGGTGTTCAACACCGGGCCGGTCTTCCTGATCGCCACCGTGCTGGCCATCGCGCCGGTCTTCAGCTACCTGCGGATGCGGCCGGAGGAGCTCTACCGCGCCGGAGCGGCGGCCAAGAAGGGCGCCCGGGTGCTGGACGGCCTCCAGTACGTCCGGCGCCGCCCCGACCTGATGCTGCCGATCTGCCTGATGGCCGCGGTCGGCATGATCGGCTTCAACTTCCCGGTCACCCTGGCCGCCCTCGCGAAAATCAACTTCCACGCCGGGCCGTCGTCGTTCGGGTTGCTCACCACGACCCTCGCGGTCGGCGCGCTCGGCGGTGCCTTGGCCGGCAGTGCCCGCCGGGCCCGGCCCGGTGTCTACCTCGTGATCGGTGCGGCGCTGGCCTTCGCCGTGCTCGAGTTCGCGGTCGGCTTCGCGCCCAACTTCCTGGTCGCCATGCTGCTCCTGCTGCCGACCGGCTTCTTCTCGATCTACCTGGCCCAGGCGGCCAACCACCGGGTCCAGATGGGCGTCGACGCCGAATACCGCGGCCGGGTGATGTCCCTCTACGTGCTGGTCTTCCTCGGCACCACGCCGATCGGGGCCTCCGTGACCGGCTGGTGGGGCGAGCGGTTCGGGGTGCCGGCCAGCATCTGGTGCGCCGGGCTCGTCTGCTTCGTCGCGGCGCTGGCCGCGCTGATCTGGCAGCTGCGGGTCAGTGGGGACCGGATCGTGGTGCGCTGGAGCGGACGACCGCGGGTCGAGCTGGTCCGGCGGGCCCGCGACGAGGTCCCGGCCGAGGACGTGCCGGTCGTCACGGTGATCGACGAGTCGCCGGTGGGGGCGGTCGCCGGAGCCGGGGTCCCGGCCACCGACGAAGCCACCAAGCCGCGCGCTGACCGCGCTGACCGCGCTGCCGTGCGCACCGCGCACGCCGCCGAGACAGGCGCTGACCGCATTGCCGGGCCCATTCCTGCGCCCCGCGCTGACCGCGACGGGTTGGCTGTTGACCGCGCTGAGCCCGATGCCGATCTTGGTCAGAGTGAGGGTGCGGCCCTCAGTTCGGCACGCTGACCTGGCGCTGTGCCGCTGCCAGTTCGAGGGCGGCGCGGCGCGGGTCGCCGTTCCAGCGGCTCGGGAACGCATCGATCAGCCGCCAGCCGGCCCGGTGGAGGGCTCGCTGGCGGGCCAGGTGCGCGTCCGGGCCGTCGGGATGCGGGCCGCAGAGGACGCCGACATCCCCGACGCAGAGATCCACCGTCCAGGGCCCGACCCGATAGCCCGATTTAACGGAAATATCGATATTCTGCAGCTCAGTGGTCAGCTCGGCGATCCAGCCGGCCGGGGCCGGCGGCGGTTCCGGGGCGTCGAGCATCAGTGGGGCGGCGGCGTAGGTCAGGTAGTCGCCCAGCAGGCCGTCGGCCTCCGGCAGGGAACTCACGATGACCAGCCGCCGGCGGGCCCGGGTGATCATCACGTTGAACAGGTGCGGGTCGGCGACGAAACGGCGTCGGCCGGCCGAGTCGCCCGGCAGCAGTCCGAGTGACACCACGACCACCTCGGCCTCGCTGCCCTGGAACGCGTGCACGGTGCCGACCCGCAGCCCGAGCGACTCGATCCGCTCCACCGGATAGGCCGCCACCAGCGCCGCCTCCAGGGCCTCCGCCTGCGGCCGGAACGGTGAGATCACCCCGATGCCGCGCCGGCCCTGGGCGACCAGGTCCTCGATGACCTTCAGCACCGTGGTCACCTCGTCGGCCAGCCCGGGGCCGGGCGACGGCACCACGTCGATGTCGTCGACGATGCCGGCGGCCGGCGTGCGGGTCATCACCGCGATCCGGTCGCCGTAGAAACGGTGCGCCGAGAAGCCGATCAGGTGGGGCGTGCTGCGGTGATGCTCGGCCAGCCAGGTCGCCGGGGCCGCGCCCGCGGCCAGGTCGTAGGTGCTCATCCGGCGGACGTCCAGGCGCTCGTCGGCGCCGTGCCGGGACAGCACCTCGGCGACGTCCACGTCGCTGACGAACGACACGAACCGCAGTTGCCTCGGGTCGCCCACCACCAGGGCGCGGCGGGCCCGGGCCAGCACCGGCGCGGCCCGGATCTGGTCCACGTGCGACGCCTCGTCGATCACCACCAGGTCGAACATGCCGGGCGCGGACGGCAGCAGGTCCTCCACGTCGGCGACCGTGCCGATCCACAGCGGCAGGGCGCGCACCAGCGGCGCCGCATCCAGCTGGGCGAGCAGCTCACGGCGGCGGTTGCGGCCGGCCCGCAGGGCGGCGGCCAGCGATGCGGCACCCCGGCGGGCGTCGCGGTCCCAGCGGCGTTCGCTGCGGGCCGCCCGGCGCATCGCGTCGCCGACCGCGGTGGCCAGGGCCTCCTCGGCGGTGTGCAGGGCGGGCCAGTGGGTGGAGAGGTCGGTGCCGCCGGTCGCGGCCAGGTGGGCGGCGGCACGCTGCGCGGTGGCCGCGGTGCGGGCGTCGGTCACGCGCTTCGCGGGTACGCCTCGGAGCCGCCGACGGGCCCACCAGCCGGCCAGTCCCCGCCGGTCCAGGTCGCCGTTGAACGCACCGGGGACGTCGGCGGCCAGGGCGGCCAGGTGCGGTTGCCAGTGCTCCAGGGTGGCGGCCTGAGTTTCCCGGTCGAGAGCATCGGCCACGGCGGCGCGTTGTAGCCGTACCTCATCGAATTTTGCCTGAATGGCCGTGACGTCCGCTCTCAGCTGTTTGTCGCTCGTGCCGGTTGATGTTCCGGCGGTCAGCTCGGCCGCCAGGCTCTCGCGGCGGCCGGCGTCGCCGAAAAGCACCGGCGTCGGGCCCGGGTAGCGGGCCAGCAGCGCCGCGAGCACCTCCGCGGCATGCGGTGACTGCGTCGCGACCAGCACCGAACCGCCCCGATGGACCACCTCCAGCGCGGCCGCCACCACGGTGTGGCTCTTGCCGTTGCCGGGCGGCCCGGAGACCACCGTGATCGGCGCGGTGCGCGCCCGCGCCACCACCTCGGCCTGCGCCTCGGTCAACGGCAGCGGGGACAGCGCGGGGGAGTCGTCGGGCTGCTCGGCGCGTTCCTCGCCGTAGATCGCGGCGAGCGCCGTTCCGGTCAGGTCGCGCGCGGCCCAGCTGCGCAGACTGTCCGCCAGGCCGGCGCCGAAGACGTCGCGCACCACGAACAGGGCGGCGCTCGGCACCAGGACGACCCGGTTCTTCGGCAGGCGGCGGTGATCGTCGGCGACCGCGAACACCGGGATCCCGGTCGCCTCGGCGGCGGTCTGCAGCCAGGCCGTGCTGCCGGTCGCGGTCAGCCAGCCGGGCGCGGCCACCCCCGGCGCCGCCTCCAGCGCGGCAGCCAGGTCACGGTCGGTCACCAGGGGCGTGATCTCGACGTCGCCGGCCGGGACCACCCGGTAGCCGGTCAGCGTGCGCTCCAGCCGCACCGGCTGGCTGAGCAGCGGCAGCCGGACCTTGCGCGGCTTGTCGTCGTCGGCGGCCGTATCGCCGGCCCCGCCGCCCTCGCCGGTTCCGCCGGTTCCGCCGGTTCCGCCGGTTCCGCCGGTTCCGCCGGTTCCGCCGGTTCCGCCGGTTCCGCCGGTTCCGCCGGTTCC
>NZ_BOML01000039.1 GCF_016862175.1 Paractinoplanes durhamensis
CCGGTTCCGCCGGTTCCGCCGGTTCCGCCGGTTCCGCCGGTTCCGCCGGTTCCGCCGGTTCCGCCGGTTCCGCCGGTTCCGCCGGTTCCGCCGGCGAGGAAACCCCAGCCCCGGCGGAGCAGGCGTTCCTCGCGGTGCAGCGCGTCCAGGGCGGCGAGCCGGTCGATCTCGGCACGGCGGGGTGCCCGCTCGGCGTCGTCGAGCCAGACCAGCGGCTGCCCGCCGCGGGTGACGTCGAGAACGCGGTCGCCGCCCGCGGGAGCCAGCTCGGCGAGGACGCCGAGAACCGTGTTGGGCCGCATGGCGATCGACGGTACCGGCACAAGACTTGGCAGACCGGGTCGGCCGAACGGGTATTCCGGCACTTGTGCCCGGCGGCCTAGCGTTTCAAGACGTGGCAATCGCGCACATTGTTGTGCTCACGGCAGCGCTTATGACGCTGCTCTGTTTACCCTGCGTTGTGGCAGCCGTGGTTTGCGCCGACGAGATGGCCCTGCGGCCGTGGACGCGGACGGGCCGTCGGGAGATCCGCGCCCTGCGACGGCTGGATCGGGTGCTGTGCACCGACGCCCCGGTGCCGTCGCTGGCCGTCCTCGACATGCCGTCGATCGAGCAGATCGCGTTCGACCTGCGCCGCCTCGACCGTCAGCGACGATCCGGGCCGACCCGGGAGTCGGAGAAGTGGCTGGCCGCGGTGCAGCGGTCCTATGACGAGCGGCTGTGCCTGGCGTGCCGGTGCCTCGGGCTCGACGAGCACTTGGGGCCGCTGGAGGGCATGGATCGCGACCTCGAGCGCCTGCGGGTGGAGCACGAGCTGCAGGCGGCCGGCCTCGCCCTTCGTTAGGCGAGCGCCCACGTCCGCAACGTTGTGTATTCGCCGTTCTGGCTGCTCACCAGCGCGAACTCGGTCACTGGCCAAGCGGCGCCGTCGTAGGCCGTCAACGCTTCGCGGATGGATCGGTCGCTGCGGTAGGTGACGGTCAGATGGGGTTGGTACGGGCGACTGCCCGGTGGGAAGCCACCTCGCGTCAATGCCTCTCGGACCTGCTCGCGCAGTTCGCCGAGCGCACCTGAGTCGGCAACCCGTGCGCACGCCGCCTGCCCGAGCTGTCGCGCGCCGGTGAGGCGAAGCGAGAATCTCGGCGACGCTGGCAGGCCGTCAAGGATTGAAGCCACGGCGGCGGGCGGTGCCAGACCCAGGAAGACCAGCGTCACGTGCCATGTGGACGCACGCGTCAGGTGAGCCTCGGGTGGCAGGGCGCCGGCGAGGGCTGCTATCTCGGCCGGTGGTGGGAAGACCGCGACGAACAGGCGGGTCAGGACGACTCGCGGGCCGCGGGGCCGCCGCCGAACAACACGTCGTCCCAGCTGGGGAGGCGCTTGCGCGGGGGCTTGTTGGGCTCGTCGGTCTCGGACGACTGCTGGCCCTGCTGACCGACCGTGCGGCGGGGGCGCAGGACGGCCAGGGACGGCACGGCGGGCACCTCCTTGGGCAGGTCGGCGTCGTCGTCGAAGGCTGAGCCGGAACCGCCGCCGAGCAGCGCCGCGGCACCGCCGGCCACCGGGCGGCGCGGCTCCGACGAACCGGCCGTCTCCAGGCCCCGGCCGCCACCGAGCGGGCGGTCGAGCGAGGCGAGCAGGGCGTCGCGGCCGGCCCGGATCGGGTCGCGGGTGTGCGCGGGGCGCGTCGGGGTGGTGGTCTCGGCGGCGGGCAGGCCGTGGCCGCCGCGGGCCGCCTCGTTGCCGCGGGACGGCCCGGGGAGGCCGTGACCGCTGCGCTCGGCCAGGAAGTTGCGCTCCGGCACCGGGTCCTGGCCCAGGATCTGGGTCGGCCGCTCGGCACACAGATATTGCGCCATGTCGTCGTGCGGGGACACCACCTGGCGTCCCTTGTCGAGGTCCCACAATGCCTGGGCGGTGGCCTTGCCGGACGGCCAGGTAGCGACGATGCGCCAGGTGCCGTCGTCGCGCCGGAACGCATCCCAGGAGATCTTCTCGGTGTCGATGCCGTGCTGGGCCAGGCGGCTGTCGACCACCTCGGCGAGCGGCGCGCCCGAGTCGGACGTCTTGAGCCGGGTGCGGCGCGCGTGCTGGGCGAGCATCGCCCGCTCCTGCAGCACCGGACCGGCATAACGCAGCACGCGGTCGACCGGGACGCCGGCGACGCGAGCAACATCCTCGGCGGACTCGCCGCACCGGATGCGGGCCTGGATGTCACGCGGCGACAGCGACGCCATCGCGACCTCGGGGTGCATCGTGGCCACGGAGCTGCCCGGCTGGGCCGGGTGCGTCTCGTGGGTGACGGCGCCGCTCACCCGGTCGTCGATGGGGAGGGCCAGGAGCCGGCCGACCTCATCGGCGAGCACCAGGGCCTGACCGTCCTCGGAGAGGGCGACGAAGCGTACCGGCCGCATGCGTTGCCTCCGTCCCGTCGCGTTGGCCTGTGCTCCCGAGAGTCAGCCGCCCGGGCGCGTTTCGAAACACGGTACGCGCCTCGGTCACCTAATGGGAGGAGACTCGCCGTCGTGTTGGTGTGTTCATGTTGTGCCCACTCGGGCGTTGAGCTGCAAAGATGATCTTCATTTCGTTACGCGGACAAAGCCATTCAAACCCATAAGCCTTGAGAATGGTACGCGCGCAGGAGTGACCAGAAGCACGTTGGAAGCCCCCGGCGCTCAGCGCGACCGCGCCGCGACCTCACGGCCGCAGCGCGGGTCTCGCGTATGGCGCGGGGCTGAGCTGAAGCCCGCGCGACCCTCCGGGCGGAACCGCGGGGCTGAGCTCAGGCCGCGGCCCCGCTCGGCGGCGCACCGCCCGGAGCGCCGCTGGGTGGCGCACCACCAGGGCCGCCCGGCCCGCCCGGCATGCCGCTCGGGGGAGTGCCGCCCGGCATGCCGCTCGGCGGGGCGCCGCCGCCGGTAGGTGCCGCGCCGCCGCCCTGCTCCTCGCCGGACGGATCCACCGAGATGGTCAGCGTCGCCTGGTAGCCCGCCGACACGCTCCCGGTCACGGTGGCCAGCTCGGTGACCGCCTTGTCGTCGCCGAACACGTTGTCGGTGGCCAGGCTGACCTGCGTCATGTTGGTGACGCTCGCGCTGTAGCCGTCGGTCTTGTAGACCACGTCGGAGACGTCCTCCGGCAGCGCGATCTGCGATGTCTTCACGATCGGCCCGTCGCCGCTGGTCGCGTTGGCCACCGACGAGTAGACCTCGAAGTGGATGTGCGGCCACCGTCCGGTGTAGCAGGCCGGGTAGATGCTGGTGAAGGTCACCGTCCCGGTCGCGTCGCTGACCTGGATGCCGCGTAGATAGTTCTCCGCGGTGACCGCGGTCGAGTAGAGCGAGTAGTTGCCGGCCCGGTCGCAGTGCCAGGCGTAGACCGCCGCCCCGGCGATCGGTCTCCCGCTGCGGTCCTGCACCACCAGCGAGAACTCCAGCGGCACGCCCTCGGCGGTGCCCGACGCGGTGCCGAACGAGGAGCGGATGTCCTTGCGCACGATGCCGTCCAGGGTCCGCACGTCCGGCCCGTTCGACCCGTCCGCCGGGTAGGGGCCGGCCGTCTCCGACGCCACCTCGGCGAGCGCGCCGGTCGCCGACCCCGACGCCGAGGTGGTGGGCGTCGGGGCGGGCGAATCGGTGCAGGCGGCGACGACCGCGAGTGCGCCCGCCCCGCCGAGCATGCCCAGCAACCGCCGGCGGTCGAACCGCAGCCCCTTGTCGTGGACGAGCCGAACGTAGGCCGCATTGTCGGGATCGCTTGTCATGCCCGGAAGCTAAGCGTCCGATCCTGTGCGGAGGCTATGCGCAGGCTTTTACAGACGTTCGACGATGTAATCGATGCACTCCGTCAGCGCCGCCACGTCGGCCGGGTCCACCGTCGGGTAGAGCGCGACCCGCAGCTGGTTGCGGCCCAGCTTGCGGTAGGGCTCGGTGTCGACGACGTCGTTGGCCCGCAGCACCGCGGCGATCGCCGCCGCGTCGACACCCTCGAAGTCGATGGTGGCCACGGCCGCCGAGCGCAGCGCCGCGTCGGTGATGAACGGCGTCGCGAACGCCGACCGGTCGGCCCAGCCGTAGATCGCCGCCGCGCTCTCCGCGCTCCGCTTGACCGCCCAGGACAGGCCGCCCTGCGCGTTCATCCAGTCCAGCTGCTCGGCCGCCAGGAACACGGTGGCCAGCGCCGGAGTGTTGTAGGTCTGCTCGAGCCGGGACTGCTCGATCGCGGTGACCAGGTCGAGGAACTGCGGGATGTACCGCCCGCTGCCCTTGATCTCGACCGCGCGCTCGATCGCGGCCGGCGACATCAGCGCCAGCCAGATGCCGCCGTCGGAGCCGAGCGCCTTCTGCGGCGCCAGGTAGTAGACGTCGGTCTCGGTCAGGTCGACGTCGAGGCTGCCGCCGCCCGAGGTGGCGTCGGTGAGCAGCAGGGCACCCTCGTCGGCGCCGGCCACCCGGCGGACCGGCACGGCCACGCCGGTGGAGGTCTCGTTGTGGACACTCGCATACACGTCGACGCCGGCCTCGGCGACCAGGTAGGCCGCCTGCCCGCCGGGCGCCTTGTGCACGGTCGGGTCGGCCAGGAACGGCGCGTCCGAGACGGCCTTGACGAACTTGGCGCCGAACTCGCCGAACTCGGCGAACTGGGCCTTGTCGCGGACCAGGCCGAAGGTGGCGGTCTCCCAGAACGCGCTGGTGCCGCCGTTGGAGAGGATCACCTCGTAGCCGTCCGGGAGCGAGAAGAACTCGGCCAGGCCGCGGCGCAGCCGGGCCACCTGGTTCTTCACCGTCTTCTGCCGGTGCGACGTGCCCAGGAACGTGCGTGACACCGCGGAGAGTGCCTCGACGCCTTCCGGCCGCACCTTGCTGGGGCCCGAGCCGAAGCGTCCGTCGACCGGTTTGATCTCGTCAGGGATCCGGATGTCAGTCACGGTCACACATTATGCGCGAGCGCGGACCAGCCCTCGACCTCCTGCGGCTTGCGGGCATCCGGGCCCACGTAGCGCAGGCGCGGCCGGAGGATGCGGCCGAGCCGTTTCTGCTCGAGGATGTGCGCGCTCCAGCCGGCCACCCGGGCGCAGGTGAACATCGGCGTGAACATGTGCGCGGGCACCTCGGCGAAGTCGAGCACGACCGCCGACCAGAACTCGACGTTGGTGGCGAGCACCCGGCCGGGCTTGCGTTCGCGCAGCCCGTCGAGGGCGGCCCGCTCGAGCGCCTCGGCCACCTCGAAGCGGGGTGCGCCCAGGTCGCGGGCGATCTGGCGGAGCACCCGCGCACGCGGGTCCTCGGCGTGGTAGACCCGGTGGCCGAAGCCCATCAGGCGCTCGCCGCGGTCGAGGACGCCGTGTACATACCCCACCGGGTCGCCGCTGCGCTCGACCTCCTCGATCATGTGCAGCACCCGGGTGGGGGCGCCGCCGTGCAGCGGGCCGGAGAGCGTGCCGATGCCGGCCGAGATGCAGGCGGCCACGTCGGCGCCGACCGAGGCGGCGATCCGGGTGGTGAAGGTGGACGCGTTGAGCCCGTGCTCGGCGGCCGCGATGAAGTAGGCGTCGACCGCCTGGACGTGCCGCGGGTCCGGTTCGCCCCGCCAGCGGCGCATGAACCGCTCGACGACCGTCTCGGCCTTGTCGATGTCCTTCTGCGGGACGGCCGGCAGCCCGAGGCCGCGGGCGGCCTGGGCGACGAAGGAGAGCGCGGTCACCGACACCCGGGCCAGGTCGCGGCGGACCTGCTCGTCGTCGATGTCGATGAGCTGGGACAGGCCCCAGTACGGCGCCAGCATGGTCACCGCGGACTGCACGTCGACGCGGATGTCGCCGGAGTGCACCGGCACCGGGAACGGCTCGGCCGGCGGCAGCCCGGGCCCGAACCGGCCGTCGACCAGCAAGCCCCAGACGTTGCCGAACGAGACGTGCCCGATCAGGTCTTCGATGTCGACGCCGCGATAGCGCAGCGAGCCGCCGTCCTTGTCGGGCTCGGCGATCTCGGTCTCGAACGCGACGACGCCCTCAAGGCCCGGTTTGAAGTCGGACACAGAACTCAATTCGGACAGGGCTCCCCTGTGAAGAATTAGTACGAGTCTTTCATATTGCCCGGTCGGCGGGGTGGGCGCGATGTGCTCTCGACGACACCCATCCTTACCGAGCTGACGACGGGGCCGCTCGGACTTACGGTCGTTGAGGCTGAAAGTTAGAGGGAGCGCTCGTGACAACGGAACCGCCCTCGCCCGCGATGATGCGGCGCGATTACACCGAGCGCGGTGAGCTGCTCGAGGAGCAGCTCGCGGCCGACTGGCACACCCAGTTCGGGGCGTGGTTCGCCGACGCGGCGGCCTACGGCCTGCCCGAGCCCAACGCGATGATGGTGTCGACCGCCACTCCGGAGGGGCGCCCGTCGAGTCGCACGGTGCTGCTCAAGGAGTACGACGAGCGCGGTTTCGTCTTCTTCACCAACTACGGGTCGCGCAAGGGCGGCGAGCTGTCGGTCAACCCGTACGCAAGCCTGGTCTTTCCGTGGTTCCCGATGCAGCGCCAGGTGCTGGTGACCGGCGCCGTCGAGCGGGTGACCAGGGCGGAGACCGAGGAGTATTTCGCGTCCCGGCCGCGCGGGTCGCAGCTCGGGGCGTGGGCGAGCCCGCAGTCGCGGGTGCTGCCGGATCGGGCGGCGGTGGAGGCCGGGCTGGCCGCGGTGGCCGAGCGGTTCGGTGACGGTCCGGTGCCGGCGCCGCCGCATTGGGGCGGATTCCGGGTGCTGCCCGAGACGGTGGAGTTCTGGCAGGGACGAAGCAGTCGTTTGCATGATCGGCTGCGATTCCGGCGTACCCCGGAAGGCTCTTGGATCTTGGAGAGGCTTGCTCCGTGACCCAGGAGTCGGTGGACGCGACCGAGGAGATCGTCGAGGAGAAGGACCGTAAGTCCTGGGTGATCGACACTCGGCCGTTGCGGGTCCCGGCCTATCGCCGGATGTGGATCGGCAACGGGATGTCGTTCTTCGGGTTCCAGTTCACCGCGGTGGCGGTGCCCGTGCAGATGTACGCGGTGACCCATTCGAGCGCGTGGGTGGGCCTGCTCGGCATCGCCGGTCTGATCCCGCTGCTGATCTTCGGCCTGTGGGGTGGCGCGGCCGCGGACGTCGTCGACCGGCGCAAGTTGTTGCTGGCCAGCTCGATGCTGGCCTGGCTGTCCACGCTCGGGCTGCTGGCCCAGGCGCTGTTCGGGATGCGCAGCGGCTGGCTGCTGCTGGCGCTGACCGCGGTGCAGTCGGCCGGCTTCGCGGTGAGTTCGCCGACCCGGCAGGCGATCATCCCGCGGATCGTGCCGACCGGTCTGGTCCCGGCCGCGAACACGCTCAGCTACACCACCACGACCGCGGGCGGGGTGCTCGGACCGCTCGCCGCCGGCCTGATCTTCGGGATCGCCTCGACCGGAGCGGGCGTGACCGTCGCCTACCTGGTCGACGCGGTCCTGTTCACGATCTCGTTCTGGGCCACCTGGAAGCTGCCGTCGATCCCGCCGATCGTGCATGCCGAGGACGAGGCGAAGCCGTCGGCCGGCCTGCGCGGCATCACCGACGGCCTGAAGTTCCTGGTCACTCAGCCGGTGCTGCTGCTGTCCTTCGCGGTCGACATCATCGCGATGGTGTTCGCCATGCCCCGGGCGCTGTTCCCCGAGGTGGCCGCCGACCGGTTCGGCGGCGGCTCGGCGGTCGGCTGGCTGTACGCCGCGATCGCGATCGGCTCGGTGGTCGCCGGGCTCACCTCGGGCTGGATCGGCCGGATCAAGCGGCAGGGGATCGCGCTGATCGTGGCGGTGGTCGGCTGGGGGATCGCGATCGGCTTCTCCGGCCTGGCCCACTCGCTGTGGCTGATGGTGCTGCTGCTCGCGGTGGCCGGCGCGGCCGACCTGGTCAGCGCGGTCTACCGGCAGTCGATGCTGCAGACCTTCGCCCCGGACCGGCTGCGTGGCCGGCTCCAGGGCGTCTTCATCGTGGTGGTGGGCGGCGGGCCGCGCCTGGGCGACCTGCGGGCCGGCGCCACCGCCGACCTGACCGGAACGACCGGTTCGTGGGCCGGTGGCGGGTTCGTGGCCGCCGGCCTGGCCCTGGTCCTGGGCTTGGCTTTCCCCGCATTGGCGCGCTACAAGCCGCCGGCCGAAATGGCGGAAAAGGCGAACCGCCCGCCAACCGCCCCGCCCACCACCCAAAATCGGCCTGAAGGCTAGGGTCGAAGTCATGACAAGCGTCGTGCCGGTCAAGACCGGAACCCAGTGGGCGATCGAGGCGGACGGCCACCGGGCCGTGGTCGTGGAGGTCGGTGGCGTGCTGCGCCACTACTCCGTCGGCGACGTGCAGGTGCTGGACGGCTTCGAGGCCGACGAGCTCTCGCCGGCCAGCGCCGGGCAGATCCTCGCGCCGTGGCCGAACCGGATCCGGGACGGCTACTACGAGTTCGAGGGTCAGGCCCACCAGCTGCCGCTGACCGAGCCGGCCCGGCACAACGCCATCCACGGCCTGACCAACTGGTCCCGCTGGACGCTCGCCGAGCAGTCCGCCGACGCGATCACCGTCGAGTACGAGTTGCCCGCCCAGGTTGGCTACCCGTGGTGGCTGACGCTGCGCACCCGCTGGCAGGTGTCGGCGGCCGGGCTCTCCTGCACGCAGGAGGTCGTCAACAACAGCCCGGCCAACGCGCCGTGGGGCTACTCGGTGCACCCCTACCTGCAGCTGCCGGGGGTCGCGGTCGACGACATCCTGCTGCACGTGCCGGGCAAGACCCGGATCCAGCCGGACAACCGGCTGCTGCCGATCGGCTACGTCCCGGTGGCCGGCACCGAGTACGACTTCACCTCGGCCCGCAAGATCGGCGACCTGGTCATGGACGTCTCGTTCGGCGAGATCGAGCACGACGCGGCCGGCATCACCGAGGTGACCATCGCCGACCCCGGTTCCGACCGCAAGGTCGTGGTCTGGGCCGACGACAAGTTCAAGTACTGGCAGATCTTCTCCGGCGACACCCTGCACGGCGAGCGGTTCCGCCGCTCGGTGGCGATCGAGCCGATGACCTGCCCGCCCGACTCGTTCCGCACCGGTCGCGACCTGATCGTGCTGGCGCCGGGCGAGCACTGGACCGCGTCGTGGGGGATCCGGAGCTGATGGAGTTCGACGAGGTCGTCCGTCGCCGGCGGATGGTGCGCAGCTACGACCCGGACCGCCCGCTCCCGCCGGAGATCGTCGACAAGATCGTCCGGCACGGGCTGCGGGCGCCGAGCGCCGGCTTCTCCCAGGGCTGGGGCTTCCTGGTGCTCACCGACCAGAAGGACCGCGACCGCTACTGGTCGTCGACCACCGAGAACGCCACCTCGGACTGGCACGGCGACTGGCTGACCCGGATGCGCAACGCTCCGGCGATCGTCGTCTGCCTCTCCAACAAGTCGGTCTACCTCGACCGGTACGCACAGTCCGACAAGGGCTGGACGGACCGGGACGAGGGGCACTGGCCGGTGCCGTACTGGGACATCGACACCGGGTTCGCCGCCCTGCTCATGCACCTCACCGCGGTGGACGAAGGGCTGGGCTCGTGCTTCTTCGGCATCCCGGTGGAGACCCAGCAGGACTTCAAGGACGCGTTCGGGGTGCCGGCCGAGTTCACCCCGATCGGCACGCTGACGATCGGCTACCGCGCCGCCGACAAGAGGTCACCGTCACTGAAGCGGGGGCATCGCCCGGTGGACGAGGTGGTGCATCATGGCCGATGGGCGACCGCCGATTGACCGCGGGCGCGGCTAGGCTGGCACCGACAAAAACGGATTCCTGGAGAGGGGGCAACCCGGCGTGATCTTCAAAGCGGTCCGGGACGGAGCCCCGTACCCTGATCACCACACCACGCTGAAGGCCTGGTCGGAGATTCCGCCCCGGCCGATCCGGCTGGCCGACCTGATCACCACGAAGCGCGAGCTCGCGCTGGACAAGTTGCTCGCCGAGGACTCGACCTTCTACGGCGACCTGTTCCCGCACGTCGTGGAATACCAGGGCGCCCTCTACCTGGAGGACGGCCTGCACCGCGCACTGCGGGCGGCCCTGCAGCAGCGCAACCAGATCCACGCCAGAGTGCTGGTAGTGGCGGGCTAACACCGTTAGTTTAAGGGCATGGTCACCGTTGCCCCGCTGGATCTGCTCGACCTCGACACGCTGCTGACCGACGAGGAGCGCGACATCCGCGCCCTCGTCCGCCGGGTGGCCGACGACCGGGTCCGCCCGTCCGTCGCCGATTGGTATTTCGACGGCACGACCCCGGTTCGCGACCTCGCGCTTGAGTTCGGCAAGCTGGGCCTGCTCGGCATGCATCTGACCGGCTACGGCTGCGCCGGCTCGACCGCGGTGGCCTACGGCCTGACCTGCATGGAACTCGAGGCGGCCGACTCCGGTGTCCGCTCGCTGGTCAGCGTGCAGGGCTCGCTCGCGATGTACGCCATCTGGAAGTACGGGTCCGACGAAACGAAGCAGCAGTGGTTGCCGGGGATGGCGGCCGGCGAGCTGATCGGGTGTTTCGGTCTCACCGAGCCCGACCACGGCTCCGACCCCGCCAACATGTCGACCCGCTGCCGCCGCGACGGCGACGACTGGGTGCTCACCGGCGGCAAGATGTGGATCACGAATGCTCCGCTCGCCGACGTGGCGGTGATCTGGGCGCGCGCCGAGGAGGGCGTGTTCGGGTTCGCGGTCCCGACCGGCACGCCGGGCTTCTCGGCCCGGGAGATCAAGCACAAGATGTCGTTGCGGGCGTCCAGCACCGGCGAGATCACGCTCGACGAGGTACGCGTGCCGGAAAGCGCCCGCCTGCCCGACGCGCGGGGGCTGAAAGCGCCGCTGTCCTGCCTGACCGAGGCCCGGTTCGGCATCATCTGGGGGGCGCTCGGCGCCGCGCGGGACTGCCTGGCCACGGCGATCGACTACGCCACCACCCGGGAGCAGTTCGGCCGTCCGATCGGCGGTTTCCAGCTGACCCAGGCGAAGCTCGCCGACATGGCCGTCGAGCTGCAGAAAGGCTTCCTGCTGGCGCTGCACCTGGGCCGGGTGCGCGACTCGGCCGGTGCGCTGCGGCCGGAGCAGGTCAGCGTCGGCAAGCTCAACAACGTGCGCGAGGCCATCAAGATCGCCCGGCAGTGCCGCACGATCCTCGGCGGGAACGGGATCAGCGGCGAGTACCCGATCATGCGGCACGCGAACAACCTCGAGAGCGTTCTCACGTACGAGGGAACTTCGGAGATCCACCAGCTGGTGATCGGCCAGAAATTGACTGGTTTGAACGCATTCGCCAGCTGAGCGAATGCAGTTGTCGTACCCCTCTCGTACCGTGAGGGTATGGCCCAGTCACCGGATGTCGACGAACCCACGAGGGAATATCCGGCTGTCCCCGAAGACTCCACGCCGGAAGTTCCCGACCCCCCACAGAAGAGCATCGTCGCTCGCGTCCTGATCTTCTTCGGTGTCGTCTTCGCCGTGATCGTCGCGGCCTGCTTCGGGCTGCGCGCGCTCAACGTGCTGCCCAGCTTCGACAATCCGTTCGAGAGCAAGACCACCGACCGCAGCCAGCCGGTGCTGCTGCAGTCGATGCGCGACCTGAGCCGTTACGTCGCCGCCGACGGCACCTTCCAGGTGATCGTCGACCTGCAGGAAAACAAGGACAACATCCCCGACTTCCTGGTCAACCGGCGCATCCTGTTCGTCGGCTCCGGCACGGTCGAGGAATATGTCGACTTCGCCAAGCTGCCGACCAGCGCGCTCGAGGTCGACAACGAGAAGAAGACGCTCACGATCCAGCTGCCCGCCCCCGAGCAGGGCAACGCGGCGCTCGACATGCAGAAGAGCTACGTGGTCGAGGAGCAGCGGGGCGCGCTGACCGCGATCGGCGACGCTTTCAAGAGCGACACCGACAAGCAGCAGCGGGTCTACGCGATGGCCCAGCAGAAAATCACCGAGGCGGCGCACGACAGCGGCCTCGACCAGCGGGCCAAGGACAACACCCAGCGGATGCTGCAGAGCCTGTTCACCCGCCTCGGCTACACCGAGGTGACGGTCACGTTCGTCAACACACCCTGAGCCCGGGCCCGGCTCACCCTGGCGGGGGTGAGCCGGGCGGGCAACCCCCTACTCGTTGGGCAGCATTGCCCAGAGGATGAGGTAGATCAGGAACTGCGGGCCGGGCAGCAGGCAGGAAAGGACGAAGATCAGGCGGACCACGCCGGACGAGAGTCCGAAGCGGCGGCCAAGGCCGGAACAGACCCCGGCGATCCAGCGGTCGTCGCGGGGGCGAGAGAGGCGGCGGGTCACGGTCAACCACTCCTTCACTGACGGTTACGGGCGGTCGCCGTAACCAAGCTTGACGGTAGGTGCACCGGGATCACCTTCCCTCGGTCGGGAGGGGGAGAACGGCGGTTTGATTCCCGTAAGGGTCCCCCGTACCCGAGGGCAACTCGCTGTTAACCTGGGTCCGATTTCGGGGCCAACCGGGCCCTCAGTGATTTGGAGGCAGCGGTGACGCTGGCCGTCCTGACAGCCGGCAGCGGTAACGCCCTGGCCCCCGCGGACGCCACCCGGCTCGTGACGGATCTTACGGCCGCGCTGCATGCGGCCGGTGCGACCGAGGTCGAACGCCTCGACGCGAGCGATCCGGCTGCCCGGTTGCGGGATATCTCCCGGCGCGCGATCGAGGCCGGCGAGCCGGTGCTGATCTGCGCCGACAACCTGGTGGCCCACCCCAGCCTGCTGTGGACCCTGGCCACCGAGCCGTCCGGCCGCAGCACCGCGCTGATCGTCGCCGACCCGGCCGGTGACCTGCGCGCCGACCGCGGTCAGGTGATCGCGGCCCCGGCCGGCGACGGCACCGCCCGGTTCGTGGGCGCGCTGCGGGTCGCCCCCGGCGACCTGGCCGCCCTCGACAAGGTCGCCGACCGGCCCGACCTGCTGCCCGCCCTGCTCGACGAGGGCGTGGTGCCGGTCGCCACCGCGGTGCGGCTGCTGCACGCCGAGCAGGTGCACACCGAGCAGGAACTGGCCGCGGCCCGGGCCGCGGTCGACGCCGTCGACGAGGACAAGGCCCGGCTGCGCCTGGCGGTCAAGGAGAAGGACGACTTCTTCACGACGTACGCGGTCAGCACCTGGTCGCCGATCGTGACCCGGACCGCCGCCCGCCTCGGCCTGACCCCGACCGGCGTGACCTGGATCTCGGTGCTGTTCGCGGTGCTGGCGGCGCTCGCTTTCTGGCAGGCGTCCCGGCCCGCGATGATCGCCGGCGGCATCCTGCTCTACCTGGGTTTCGTGCTCGACTGCGTGGACGGGCAACTGGCCCGCTACACCCGCACGTTCGGCGAGTTCGGCGGCTGGCTCGACACGATGGCCGACCGCGCGAAGGAATACGCCGCCTACGCCGGTCTCGCGGCCGGCGCCGAGCGGATCGGCCTGCCCTACGCGTGGCCGCTGGCGATCACCGCGATCCTGCTGCAGACCGTCCGGCACATGACCGACGCCTGGTACGGCCAGTTGCACGACGAGGCCGCGGCCCGCCCTTCCGAGATCAGAAGCACAGGCGTCGGCGCGCGGCTGAGCGCGGCGTCGACCAAGGTCCAGGGCGAGACCGGCTCGGCCGCCTACTGGCTGAAACGGATCGTGGTCTTCCCGATCGGCGAGCGGTGGGCGCTGATCGCGGTCCTCGCCATGGTCAGCAACGGCCGGGTGGCCCTGGCCGCGGTGGTCGGCTTCGGGTTGCTGGCCTTCGCGTACACCCTGGCCCTGCGTTCCCTGCGCTCGCTCTCGATGCGGGTGAGCGTCCTCGACAAGCGCGACACCGCGCTGCACCGCGACGACGGTCCACTGGTCCGCCTGGTCCTGTCCCGGCTCGGCGGCCCGATGCCGCTGGCCTTCGCCGCGCTCGGCGCGGTGGCCGCCCTGGCCCTGACCGTCGCGCTGCTGGCCGGCTGGGCGGAGCCGCCGGCCCGGATCGAGCTCGCGGTGACCGCCCTGCTGGTGCTGGCGGCCGGCCTGCCGGCCCGGGCCAAGCACCGCGGCCCGCTCGACTGGCTGGTCCCGGCCGCCCTGCGCGCCGGTGAATACCTGTTGGTGGTGGCGGCCGGCCTGATCGGGAGCGTGCCGACGCCGGTGGTGTTCCTGCTGCTGTTCGCGCTGGCCCTGCGGCACTACGACCGGGTCGCCCGGATGGAGAAGGGTGCCCCTTCGGGCCACGATCGGGGCGCTCTGCTCGGCTGGGACGTCCGGGTCGTATTGCTGACTTTGCTCACCTTGCTCGGATGGGCCACTCTTGCGGAAGCGTTGCTGGCCGCCGCGGTCGGCGGGCTGTTTTTGATCAACGCCATCGACGACCGGAGGGGTGGCAACCGCACGTGACCCTGCTCAGCATCGTCCTGCCGGTCTACCGGGTGCAGGGTTATCTCCGGCAGTGCCTCGACTCGGTGCTCAGCCAGTCGTTCCAGGATTTCGAGATCGTCGCGGTGGACGACTGCTCGCCCGACTACAGCGGCGAGATCCTGGCCGAGTACGCGTCGCGCGACCCCCGGGTCCGGGTGATCACCTCGCCATCGAACGTCGGCCTGGGCCAGGCTCGCAACCTGGGCCTCGAGCACGCCACCGGCGAGTACGTCTGGTTCCTGGACAGCGACGACTGGCTGGCCACCGGCGCGCTCGCCGCGGTCGCGGCCCGGCTGCGCACCACCCGCGCCGACCTGCTCATCGTCGGCTGGGACCGGGTGCACTGGCACGGTGCGGTGCGGGCCGGCTCGGCCAAGGCGCTGCTGAGCGGCGCCCCCGAGGTGTTCTCGGTCGCGGAGTGGCCGAAGGCGCTGGAAGTGCTGCACGTGGCGTGGAACCGGGTGGTCCGGCGCGAGCTGCTCGGTCAGCACGACCTGGGCTTCGCCACGGGTTGGTACGAGGACGTCTCGTTCTCGTTCCCGCTGCTGCTGGCCGCCCCGAAGATCTCCACCCTGTCGCGCACCTGCGTGCACTACCGGCAGCGGCGCACCGGCGCGATCACCCGCACCGTCGGCGACCGGCATTTCGAGGTCTTCGAACACTGGGAGACCGCGCTCGACCGGTGTGCCAAATATGCCGATCCCGGCGACGAGGTGCGCGGCCTGCTGTTCCGCCGGATGCTCTGGCATCTCGTGCGGGTGATGCGGAACGACACCCGGTTGCCGGCCGCGTCGCGGGCGCGCTTCTTCGCCCAGCTGACCGAGATGTATCACCGATACCTGCCGCCGGCCGGCTTCCCGATGCCGACCGACAGCGAGGGCCTGCGCTACCGGCTGGTGGCTCGCGGCGCCTACCGGACGTTCCAGGTCACCGACAAGTGGCTGCGCCGGGCCCGGAAGGACCGCAAGACGCTGCGCCGGCGCAAGGGCCAGGTCAAGCACAAGCTGCGCCAGCTGGCCGGGCACCTCTACTACCAGCTCCAGCGCAGGCTCCCGGTCGACCAGTCGCTCGCGCTCTACGCGGCGTACTGGTACCGCGGGGTGGCCTGCAACCCGGCGGCGATCGCGGCCAAGGCGGCGGAGCTGGTGCCGGACGTGCGGGCGGTCTGGGTGGTGAACGCGGCGCAGGTGGCTTCGGTCCCGCCGGGCGTGAAGTACGTGGTGGCCGGCACGATGCCCTATTACCGCGCGCTGGCCCGGGCCCGCTATCTGATCAACAACGTGAACTGGCCGAATACGACGGTCAAGCGGCGCGGCACCACGCACCTGATGACCCACCACGGCACCCCGCTGAAGAAGATGGGGCTCGACCAGATCGATCATCGGGCCGCGGCCACCGACACCGACTTCACCGCCCAGATGCGCCGCGCCGACCGCTGGGATTTCAGCGTCACCGCGAACGCGCACACCACGATCGCCTGGGAGGGCGCCTACCCGTCCCGGCACAAGACGCTCGAGGTGGGTTACCCGCGCAACGACCGGCTGGCCACGGCCACCGACGCGGACGTGGCGGCGGCCCGGGCGACGCTCGGCGTCGCGGCCGGCCGGCGGGTGGTGCTCTACATGCCGACGCACCGCGAGTGGATGCCGAAAAGCAGCCAGGTGCTCGACGTGGAGCAGCTCTCGGCGGAGCTGGGAACGGACACCACGCTGCTGGTCCGGGCGCACTACTTCGACACCCCGCCCGACCTGCTGGGCGACGCGATCGTCGACGTCTCCGGCCACCCGGTGGTCGAGGATCTCTACCTGGCCGCCGACGTGCTGCTCACCGACTACTCGTCGGCGATGTTCGACTACGGCGTGCTGGACCGTCCGGTAGTGATCTTCGCGCCCGACTGGCCGGCCTACCGTGACCTGCGCGGTGTCTACTTCGACCTGCTCGCCGAGCCGCCCGGCCCGGTGGCCGCCGACTTCCCGCAACTGGTCGAGATCTTCCGGAACGGGCGGTACGACGACGAGCAGCGGGCCGCTTTCCGGGCCCGGTTCTGCTACCTCGACGACGGTCAGGCGGCGGAACGCGTGGTTCGCCGGGTGTTTCTCGATCAGTGAAAGAAAGATGTAATCGGTTCACTACTGTGTGCAAATGGCACGTTCACCCGATGGCGGCATATCGATACTCCTCGTCAAAGTGAGCTAGATCGCCGTCCGTCGTGGGACCGGGATCACTGCGAACTTCCCCCGGCAGGAGGTAGAGACGGTGTCGACCGTCTTGCTCAAGGACGTCACCAAAGTCTGGCCCGACGGCACGGTTGCTGTCGATCACGTGAGTCTCGACGTCAAGGACGGCGAGTTCCTCGTGCTGCTCGGACCGTCCGGCTGTGGGAAATCAACCATCCTGCGCATGATTGCCGGTCTGGAGGATCCGTCCGAAGGGGACATCCTTCTCAATGGTGACCCGGTGCTGGAGTTGGCCCCGCGCGATCGCAGTATCGCCATGGTGTTCCAGGATTTCGCGCTTTATCCGCATATGACGGTCAGTGACAACATCGGCTTCCCGCTGCGCCTGTCCGGCACCGAACCGGGCACCCGGATCGAGCGAGTCGGTGACGTGGCCAGCGCGCTCGGCATCGGTGACGTGCTCGGCCGCAAGCCCAGCCAGCTCTCCGGCGGCCAGCGTCAGCGGGTGGCGATGGGCCGCGCGATAGTCCGCCGGCCCGGGCTCTTCCTGATGGACGAGCCGCTCTCCAACCTGGACAGCGGCCTGCGCGCCGAGCTGCGGGCCGAGATCACCGGCCTGACCAGCGAGCTCGGCGTCACCACCATGTACGTCACGCACGACCAGGCCGAGGCGCTCACCATGGCCGACCGGGTGGCGATCATGCGCAAGGGCGTCCTGCAGGACGTCGGCACCCCCACCGAGGTGTACGGGCGGCCGGCCACCCTCTACGTTGCCGCGTTCCTCGGCTCGCCCCGGATGAACCTGCTCGAGGCGTCCGTCTACGTCCACCTCGACCAGTACGTCGCGCTCAACTTCGGCGAGCAGGCGCTCTATCTGCCGTGGACGGACATCCGGGCGCGCGCGGTGGCGCACTATCACGGCGAGCGCATCGTGGTCGGCATGCGGGCCGAGGCGCTCACCCCGGTGGCCCCCGAGGTGCAGGGTGACGTGCTCCGCGGCCGGATCCGCTACCTCGAGCACCACGGCCACGAGTCGCTCGCCTATCTCGACATCGGGGCGACCGCGATCGTGGTGGACGAGATGGGCACCGGCAAGCCGGAGCAGGAGCAGGGCGGCGCGCTGCGGCGGTTCGGCAGCACGCTGCAGAAGCTGACCGGCCGCAGCTCCGGGTCGGCCACCGCGGTCGAGCCGCGCGAGGAGCGCAGCCTCCTCGACCCGGGCCGGCATCAGCGCCGCCCGGCCGAGCTGGCCGTGCGGCTGGCGCCCTACCCGGCGGTGTCGCCCGGCCACCCGCTGGCGGTGGCGGTCCGGATGGACGCTCTGCACTTCTTCGACGGGACCGGTGCGCGCATCGACGTCGGCTGGCGCTGAAGCCGCCCGTTAGGGCCACTCAGCGGCCCGCTGCGGCCTTCGGAGGGGAATCTTCCGGAGGAGTGCGCAAGTGCGTCGTTCCACCACGGTGGTGCAACGCGTAGGCTGCACCACGGTGGAGGAGAGATTGAGCCAAAGTGTGCGTTCGGCTCCCGGGGTGGAGTCGCGCGGTGCCGCTGCCTCCCCATCGCCGGTCGATGCCGGTCAGCTTCTCGACCGCCGCTTCGGCCGCGACGAGATCGCGGTGGTGCGGCACGAGGTGAACGGCCGGTTGACCGGTGCCGGGCTGGTCGGTGACCGGCTGCACGGCTTCGTGCTCGCGGTCAACGAGGTGATCACCAACGTCGTCCTGCACGCGGGCGGTCAGGGCCGGGTCGTGCTCTGGCTGGCCGGTGACTCGGCGTGGTGCACGGTGACCGACTCGGGCCCGGGCATCCCGGCGAGGTTCCTGCGCCCTCCTGAGGTTCCTGAGGCCTTCGAGATCGGTGGGCGCGGCATCTGGCTGGCCCACCAGCTCTGCGACGAGGTGACGGTGGCGACCGGCCCGATCGGTACCACGATCGGGCTGCGTATAGCACTGCCACACCGCACTTCACCTGCCTGAAACGATGATTTGAACAGCTTGTAAAGCTCGCGGAAAATGTGAAGGCGCCCTTCGGGACTCGCCGCGCGCGCGATGCGACTACATTGGGCGCGTGCTCGGACTACCTCCGCATGTGACGGCATGCCTTTTTGATCTTGATGGTGTGCTCACGCAGACCGCCCTTGTGCACAACGCTGCGTGGAAACAAACGTTCGACACGTTCCTCGAGACGTGGTCGACACAGCACGGACAAGCCTTCGTGCCGTTCGACTCCGGCGCCGACTATCACCGATACGTCGACGGCCGGCCCCGAGCCGATGGCGTCCGAACCTTCCTGGCCTCCCGCGGGATCACCCTGCCCGAGGGGACGCCGGACGACGGTCCCGACCAGATGACCGTGAACGGCATCGGCAACAAGAAGAACGTTCTCGTCCTGCAGAAGATCCAAGAGGGCGCGGTCCAGGTCTACGAGGGCTCAGTGGAGTACCTCAAGGCCGCCGTCGAGGCCGGACTGCGCCGCGTGGTCGTCTCGGCCAGCGCCAACTGCAAGGACGTGCTGGAGGCAGCCGGCATCGCGGACCTCATCGAGGCTCGTGTGGACGGTGTGACCGCACGCGAGCAAGGCTTGCCGGGTAAGCCGGCGCCCGACACGTTCCTCTACGGAGCGAAGCTTCTCGGGCTCGACCCGCAGAGTTGCGCCGTGTTCGAGGACGCTCAGGCCGGCGTTGCCGCCGGTCGGGCGGGCAAGTTCGGGATCGTGGTCGGTGTGGACCGCGTGGGGCAGGCTGACGCTTTGTTGGAGCACGGGGCCGACATCGTTGTCACGGACCTGTCCGAACTCCTGACGCGCTGAGCACGTATCAGCGCTTATATCTTCACGACTTTCTTCTTTACTCATTCACGAGAGGCACCACCGTGATCCGTGAACGGGCTTATCCCGTGGACCCATGGCACATTCGGGAGACCCGGCTGGATCTGGACCTGCTGGCCCAGTCCGAGTCGGTGTTCGCACTCGCCAACGGGCACATCGGGATACGCGGAAACCTGGACGAGGGCGAGCCCCACGGCCTCCCGGGCACGTACCTGAACTCGTTCTACGAGCTTCGCCCGCTGCCGTACGCCGAGGCCGGTTACGGCTTCCCCGAGTCCGGCCAGACGATGATCAACGTGACCAACGCCAAGCTCATGCGGCTGCTGGTCGACGACGAGCCGTTCGACGTGCGGTACGGCGAGCTGCGCTCCCACGAGCGCGTGCTCGACCTGCGGGCCGGCACGCTCGAACGCACCGTCGAATGGGTCTCCCCGTCCGGCCAGGCCATCCGGGTGCGCACCGTCCGCCTGGTGTCCTTCACCCAGCGAGCCATCGCCGCCTTCCTCTACGAGGTCGAGCCGCTCGACGCCTCCTGCCGGCTGATCCTGCAGTCGGAGCTGGTCGCCAACGAGCAGCTGCCGCCGATGAGCAAGGACCCGCGGGTCGCTGCCGTGCTCGACCACCCGCTGCAGGCCGAGGAGGTGCTCGAGCAGAAGGCCGGTGGCCTTCTGGTGCACCGCACCAAGGCGAGCGACCTGCGGATGGCGGCGGCCGTCGAGCACCAGATCGACGCCCCGGGCAAGCACGAGGTCACCACCGAGGGGCACCCCGACTGGCTGCGCACCACGGTCGCCGCCAAGGTCGGTCCCGGCCAGAAGCTGCGGGTGGTCAAGCTCGCCGCGTACGGCTGGTCCGGAAGCCGCTCCCTGCCCGCCCTGCGGGACCAGGTCGGCGCGGCCCTGGCGAGTGCCCGGCTGGACGGCTGGGAGGGCCTGGTCGAGGCCCAGCGGGAGTACCTGGACGCGTTCTGGGACCACTCCGACGTCAAGGTCGAGGGTGACCAGGAGGTGCAGCAGGCGGTCCGCTTCGGGCTGTTCCACACGCTGCAGGCCGGCGCCCGGGCCGAGAAGCGGCCGATCGGCTCCAAGGGCCTGTCCGGCCCCGGCTACGACGGCCACACCTTCTGGGACGCCGAGACGTTCGTGCTGCCGGCGCTCACCTACACCCAGCCGGCCGCGGCGGCCGACGTGCTGCGCTGGCGGCACTCGACGCTCGACCTCGCCCGGGAGCGGGCCCAGACGCTGGGACTGCAGGGCGCCGCGTTCCCGTGGCGGACCATCCGCGGGCAGGAGTGCTCGGCGTACTGGCCGGCCGGTACCGCCGGCTTCCACATCGGTGCCGACATCGCCGACGCGGTGCGCCGCTACGTGCAGGCCACCGGCGACTACGACTTCGAGCGTGAGGTCGGCCTCGAGCTGCTGATCGAGACCGCCCGGCTGTGGCGCTCGCTGGGCCACCACGACCGGCACGGCCGCTTCCACATCGACGGGGTCACCGGCCCGGACGAATACACGGCCGTGGTCGACGACAACATCTACACCAACCTGATGGCCCAGCAGAACATGTTCAGCGCGGTCGAGGCGGCCAAGCGGCACCCCGACCTGGCCCGTCAGCTCGGCGTGGACGACGAGGAGATGGCCTCCTGGCGGGACGCGGCGGCGGCCGTGCACATCCCGTACGACCGGGAGTTGCAGGTGCACCAGCAGTCGGAGGGCTTCACCCGGCTGCAGGAGTGGGACTTCGAGAACACTCCGCCCGAGGCGTACCCGCTGCTGCTCAACTACCCGTATTTCGACCTGTACCGCAAGCAGGTGGTCAAGCAGGCCGACCTGGTGATGGCGATGTACATCCGCGGGGACGCGTTCACGCCCGAGGAGAAGATCCGCAACTTCACCTACTACGACGCGCGGACCGTCCGGGACTCGTCGCTGTCGGCGTGCATCCAGGCCGTCATGGCGGCCGAGGTCGGGCATCTCGAGCTGGCCCACGACTATCTGGGCGAGGCCGCCCTGATGGACCTGCACGACCTGCACCAGAACTCGCGGGACGGCGTGCACGTCGCCTCACTGGCCGGCACGTGGATCTCGCTGGTCGCCGGTCTCGGCGGCATGCGTGACTTCAACGGTCAGCTGACCTTCGCGCCGCGCCTGCCCAGCCGGATCAACAACCTGGAGTTCTCGCTGCTCTGGCGGGGGCTGCGGCTGCGGGTCAACGTGACCAGCGACGAGGTGACGTACTCGCTGCGCAACGGCGGCGGCTCGGCCCGCCTGGTGATCCACCACCACGGCAAGGACGTCGAGGTCACCCAGGTGAAGCCGGTGACCGTGCCGATCCCGCCGGCGCATCCGGTCGGCCCGCCGCCGACCCAGCCGGCCGGTCGCGCCCCGGTCCGCCGGGCTCCGCAGGACTGAACCTCCGCAGGACTGAACGAAAGAAGGCCCCCGCCGATCGGCGGGGGCCATCTTTCCAGTCGACGACCTACAGCATCGAGACGTGTACGTGGTCCTTGTGATTGCTGACGCCGTGGTAGGCGTGCCAGCCGGTCGCCGGGAACCAGATCTGCGCATACCAGATGACGTAGTAGATGCCGAGCCGATCGGCGTTGCGTACCAGGAACGCCATCAGGTCGTTCCCGTACTTTTTCATGGTGGCGTTGTGCGACTCCGAGAAGCCGCTCTTCTGCAACGACCAGTCGCAGGCTCGGCCCTTCGGATGCTCGAACGGCCCGCCGTCGCGGTGACAACCGACGAAGTTGTTGAAGCCGGCCTTTTTCACCTCTTGGTACATGTGCAATGTACGCGCAGTGATGCAGCCACTTGTCGTCGGATCGTTCACCGTGCATTTCTCGGCCGAGAATCCGCCGTCGGAATTGCGCGGTGCGGGGGACGCGGTTTTCGAGGTCGCGTCGACGAAACCGGCGGTCAGGCCGGCGCCGCCGATCAGGGACAGCGCCTTGTCGGCCGCGTCCTTCTGCTTCTTCATCGCGACCAGGTTGGTCTGCTGCTGCTTCACCTCGGCGTCGAGCGTCGCCTTGGTCGAGTTGACCTCGTCGATCGCGGCGTTCAGCTCGCGCAGCTTCCGGTCGTGCAGGGCGTTGATCTCCTCGAGGGAGACCGCCTTGGCCAGGAACTCGTCCGAGCCGTTGCTGCCGAGCAGGAAGCTGGCGGCGCCGAGATGGCCGGTGCGGTACTGCTGCGCGGCGATCGCGTTGACCTCGGGGATCAGCACGTTGCGCTTGGCCTCGGCGTTGTTGACCTTGATGGCCAGCGCCTTCTGGGTCGTGGTCGACTTGGCGACCGCGGCCTTGGCCTGCACGAACTTGCGGTTCGACGATTCCAGGACGTCGTCCAGAGTCGGGTCCGCCTTGTCGTCGCCCTGCTCGTCGGGCTGGGCCGACGAGGACGACGGATCGTTCGGGTCGGCGCTCGCAGCCGATGCGGGTGCCGCCAGGAAAGCGACGGCAACGAGCGGCGCCAGGGCAAGTCTCAGCCACCGGCGTGGGCGTACGGACATTCAGGTTCCTTCCAGTCAACCGCCGACCGAGTTAGCTGACGGGTTCGGGACGGAAGCGATCCCTACCGCTTGCGCGGATTCACCCCACTGACTTGGTTCCCCGGCACGCCCTCGCGGGCGATTAGGCGGTGGTCTGCCGGCGCCTCGGGGGCGGCGCCTTCGGCGGCAGAGCCGGCGCCAGTTTACCCGAGCCCGTGCTATACAGCAGCGCCTGGGAAACGCGAATGCGGTTACCCTTCCGCGACTTTCCGTGAATTTGTCACGCAAGGTCATCATCGAATTGCGCAGAGTACGAGAACTGTCGATCAATCGATGTCCTGGGTATGGTCGCACTTGATCCCCACCCGGGGGTCGCCGCCTAATCGCCGTCCGGCGAACCGGGGAACCATGTTTCTTCGGGGTGAATCCGCACAACGCGGTAGGGATCACTTCCATCCCGAACCCGTCAGCTAACTCGGTCGGCGGCCGACGGAAGGAAACGTTTGTGCGGCAGAAAACTGTCCGCCGTCGATTAGCGGCGTTCCTCGCCCTGCTGATGGCGACCGCCGGGCTGGCCATGGCCATCGCCGCCCCGGCGAGCGCGGAACCGGGCGACACCGGCGACGACGGCGAGGGTGGCTCGAAGACGCTGATCGAGCAGCTCGAGGCCGCCTCCAAGGGCTTTGTGGACGCGCAGGAGGCGCTCGCCAAGTCCAAGAAGCGGCAGGTCGAGTTGACCGCCAAGGTCAAGGAGCTCGACACCCGGATGGCCCCGCAGCAGGCGGCGGTCGACCTGATCATCCAGCAGGCCTACCGGACCGGCCGGCTCGGCCCGATGGGTGCGCTGCTCACCGCCGGTTCGCCCGGCGGCTTCCTGGACCGGGCCGAGACGCTGGAAACGGTCGCGGTCAAGCAGCAGGCAGCGATCAGGGACCTGCGGCAGACCCGGGACCAGCAGGAGCAGGCCAAGCTCGCGATCGAGGCGACCATCCGTGACCAGCAGAAGCAGGTCAACGTGATGGCCAAGCGGAAGGCTCAGGCCGAGGGCGCCCTGAAGGCGGCGAACGCCGGCGATGACGACCCGCAGTCGACCGACGGCGGCAGCAGCGACACGTCCGGCACGTTCACCGGCGGCAGCGGCATGGTGAACGACCCGACCAGCGGCGGCCGCATCACCCAGCGGATGCTGTTCGCCTACAACCAGGCCCGAGCGGCCGGGTTCACCCACTACATCCACTGCTTCCGCGAGCAGAACAGTGGCGAGCATCCCAAGGGCCGGGCCTGCGACTTCGCGGCCGACAAGGACGGCTTCGGCGGGGTGGCCACCGGGAGCAGCAAGACGTACGGGACGAACCTGGCGAACTACTTCATCAACAACTCCAGCCGGCTGGGCGTCCTCTACGTCATCTGGTTCAAACGCATCTGGCTGCCCAGCAGCGGCTGGAAGTCGTACAGCGGTGGCAACGGCGATCCATCAAGCGATCACACCAACCACGTACATTTATCAGTTAAATAGGTCTTTTCAGGAGGAGTGCGAGACTACTTCTTGACGAAGGTCTCGTACTCCTTCATCACGTCGCCGGTCGGGCCGTCGGCCTTGATCACGCCGCCCTCGAGCCAGATGCTGCGCTCGCAGGTGTCCCGGATCGACTGCTCGCTGTGGCTGACCAGGAACACCGTGCCGGCCTCTTCGCGCAGGTCACGGACCCGCTGCTCACTGCGCTTGCGGAACTTCGCGTCGCCGGTGGCCAGCGCCTCGTCGATGAGCAGCACGTCGTGCTTCTTGGCCGCGGCGATCGCGAAGCGCAGCCGGGCGCCCATGCCGGACGAGTAGGTCCGCATCGGCAGCGAGCTGAAGTCGCCCCGCTCGTTGATGCCGGAGAACTCGATGATGTCGTCGACCTTCTCCTTGACCTCGTCCGGGGTCATCCCCATGGCCAGGCAGCCGAGCGTCACGTTGCGCTCGCCGGACAGGTCGTTCATCAGGGCCGCGTTCACGCCGAGCAGGGACGGCTGGCCGGCCGCGTAGATCGCCCCGCCGCGCTCGACCGGCAGCAGTCCGGCGATCGCCCGCAGCAGGGTCGACTTGCCCGAGCCGTTGGTGCCGATCAGCCCGATGGCCTCACCCTTGTAGGCCACGAAGCTGGCGCCCTTGACCGCGTGCACCTCGCGCACCGCGGTGCTCTTCTGCCGGGTGAGGATCCGCTTGAAGCTGCTCAGCGGCGAGGACTGGTGCGGCCCGATCGAGCCGTGGATGCGGTAGACGATGTGCGCGTTGTCCGCGATGACGGTGGGGACCCGCTCGGTGTCAGCCACGGCCGTAGCCCTTCTCTCCACGCCAGAAGTACGCATATCCGCCGATGCCCATGACCAGCGCCCAGACCGCCGCCTCGATCCAGAGGAGGGTCGGGCTGCCGGCCAGCTCCACGTTCTCCATCAGGGCGTGCCGGATCAGCTCGATGTAGACGAGGATCGGGTTCGCCTCGATCACCGCGAGCTTCCAGCCGTGCAGGTGCTCGGTGTACTTGGTGACCGGGTAGAGCACGGCCGACCCGTACAGCCAGACGCGCATGATGAAGGGGATCAACTGCCGCAGGTCGGGCACTTTTGCGCCGAGCCGGGAGACCAGCATGGCGGCCCCGGCGTTGAAGATCGTCTGCAGCAGCAGGGCCGGGACGATCAGCAGCCATTCCCAGTTGATCGGCTCGCCGGTGAACAGCACGATCGCGATCAGCACGCCCATCGAGGCGATCATGTTGCGCGCCTCGACCAGGGTGATCGAGATGGGCAGGCTCGCCCGTGGGAAGTGCAGGGCCCGGATCAGCCCCAGGTTGCCGCTGACCGCCTGCACGCCGGTCTGCACCACGGTCTGCGTGTAGCCGAAGATGAAGACGCCGGCGCAGAGGTACGCGATGAAGTTGTCGGTGCCGTGCTTGGTGTTCAGCAGGACGCCGAAGATCACGTAGTAGACGCCGGCGTTGAACAGTGGGGTCAGAACCTGCCAGATCATGCCCAGCCTGGTGTTACCGAGGGCGGCGGAGACCTTGGCGCTGGCGAACTCCCAGATGAAGTGCCGGTACGCCCAGAGCTGTGCGGTGTACTCCGACAGGCTGGGCAGCCGCCCGGCCGTGCTCAGCCCGTACTTCCTGGCCTGCTCCTTCGGAGTGGGGCCGGAGTAGGGCTCGACGACGGTCGTCTGAGCCATGGGGTGGTGCTCCGATCTCGTCGGCCCGTCAGGGTTATCGGGTCCTGTTGCTTTCCGCGAGAACACAACTAGCAAGCATGCCTTGTCGCTGTCGATGGAACGGGTTCGTATCGACGTGCCGGAAGGTTATCCGACCGAACGGCGGAACGCAACCGTTACGTCCTGGCGTATAGTGACCGCGTGGCGACAGCGAAGCGTGCACCCGCCGGAGCGGCGGTGCTCCGAGGCGACATCACCAGGGCCATCCGTGACGCAGTCATGACCGAGCTGGCCGTGGTCGGTTACGGCCGGCTCTCGATCGAGGCCGTGGCCCGCCGAGCCGGGGTCGGCAAGACCGCGATCTATCGGCGCTGGAGCAACAAGCTCGAGATGGTCCTCGAGATCGTCTCGGACGTGGCGGGCCGCAGCGTCCCGCTGCCCGACACCGGCAGTTTCGCCGGCGATCTCCAGCTGCTGCTGATGATCGTAAGCCGGGCACTCCAGCACCGGATCGCCTCGCAGATCATCCCCGACCTGATGGCCGAGGCCTCGCGAAACCCGCAGATCGCCGAGACCCTCCAGAAGGCACTGCGCACCCACCAGCAGGCGGTCGGCGACAAGCTGATCGGCCAGGCGGTGGCCCGCGGCGAGCTGCCCGCCGGCACCGACCCCGAGCTGGCCGTCGACCTGCTCCTGGGGCCGCTCTACTGGCGGCTCGCGGTCGCCCGCACCCCGCTGCCGGACGACTACCTGGACAAGATGATCGAGGCGGTCACCGCGGCGCTGAAGGCCACCGGCTGAGGCGGGCAACCGACCTGCAACCCGGAAGCTCTCCTGGTCGGGGCGGTGGTGGCCGACGTTAGGGGCCAACCCCCGAGCCACCAGGAGCCGCCATGCGCCCGACCGCCGACGCCACCGTCCTGGACGCCAGCGCCCTGCTCGCCCTGGTGATGGGCGGCTCGGCGGGCGAGCCCGGGCCGAAGCCGGCGGCGCCCTCGGCGACCGCGCCGGTGGGTCTCTGGCTCAGCGCGGACGGCACCGTCCGGCTCGACATCAGGACCGACGGGACGTACGACGCTCAGGTGGCCGGTCGCCGGCAGCGCGCTCGCGGCACCTACCACATCGACGGCGGGCTGATGACCCTCAGCGATCGCCACTCCGGCCTGTGCACCGCGGTGAGCCTGTACGACGGTGAGCTGGAGATGGCCGGCCACCGCCTGGGTCAGGTCGCCTGAACGAGCGCCGGCTCCCGGGTTTCCACGGTCTCGGCCTGCCGGGCGTCCAGCCGGTTGCTCGCCAGCGCCAGCAGCAGGCCACCCGCCGCCAGCGCGACCCCCAGCCAGGCCGGGGAGAGGTAACCCCAGCCGGCCGCGATGACCACGCCGCCCAGCGCCGCCCCCAGGCTGTTCGCCAGGTTGGTGGCCGACTGGTTGACCGCGGCACCCATCAGCTGAGCGCGCGGGGCCACCGAGATCAGCAGGGCCTGGAGGGCCGGACCCATGAAAAGACTGGCCGCACCGATCAGGAACGCGGCCGCGAACAACCCGATCGGGTGACCGGCGACGAGCCCGAACAACACGGTCGTGGCGATCATGGCGGCGAACCCGAACAGCACACTGCGGCGCAGGTTCCGATCGGCGGCGATCCCGCCGATCACGTTGCCGATCGTCATGCCGAGGCCCATCACGCCCAGCACCCACGGAATCGCTGATTCCGACAAACCGGTCACATGGGTGGTGATCGGGGCGATGTAGCTGTTCACCGCGAAGAAACCGCCGAAGCCGACCGCGGCGACCAGCGCCACCAACCAGACCTGCGGCGAGCGGAACGCGGCCAGCTCACCCCGGGGCGAGCCGCCGGGCGCGGCCGCCACCTCCGGGACGACGGCGAGCACGGCCAGCAGGGTGAGGGCGAAGACGCAGGCCACCGCGAGGTACGCGGCCCGCCAGCCGGCCACCTGCCCGAGTCCGGTGATCAGCGGGACGCCGAAGACGTTCGCCGCGGTCAGCCCGCTCAGCACGATCGAGAACCCCTTGGCCTGGTTGCCCGCCCCGAGCATGCTCGCGGCGAGCAGCCCGGCCGCGCCGAAGTAGGCGCCGTGCGCCAGTCCGGCCACGAAGCGCCCGGCCAGGATCAGCCCGAACGTCGGGGCCAGCGCCGAGGCCACCGTGCCGACCGTGAACATCACCAGCAGCCCGAGCACCAGCTTGCGGCGGGCCACCCGGGCGGTCAGGGTCGCGATCGTCGGCGCCCCCACCACCACGCCCAGCGCGTAGACCGTGATGACCCAGCCGGCCGTGGCGACCGCCTGTGAGGACGAGCGCGCGTACGCGTCCGGCAACAGGTCGCGGGCCACCTCGGGCAGCAGGCCCATGGCGGCGAATTCGGTGAGGCCGAGGCCGAAGCCGCCCAGAGCGAGGGCAAGCAGGGCCGCCCAGCGGCGGCCGGCGGTGAGTTTCTCCACGTCAGGAACTCTAGAACGTTCTAGTCCGTGGCGGAGTAGAACGTTCTAGTGATCACAAGTAAATTCTTCGGTCATGCGAGCAGGGGAACAACGCCGACCCACGCTGGCCGACGTCGCCGCCGAGGCGGGCGTCTCGGTCGCGCTGGTCTCCATCGTCATGCGCGACGCCCCCGGGGCCAGCGCCGCCACCCGGCAGCGGGTCCTCGAGGTGGCCCGCCGCCTCGACTACCAGCCGGACAGCCGGGCCCGGCTGCTGCGCAGCGGCGAGAGCCGGCTGCTCGGCGTCGTCTTCGGCGTGCAGCATCCGTTCCAGCACGACCTGCTCACCGGGCTCTACGACGCCGCCGACAAGCAGGGCTACGAACTCACCCTGAGCGCCGTCACCCCGCGCCGCGACGAACGGACCGCCATCGGCGGCCTGCTGCAGGACCGCTGCGCCGCGATGATCCTGCTCGGCCCGCAGATCCCGGTCGCCGAGCTGGCCGCGCTGGCCGGCCGGATGCCGGTCGTGGTGATGATGCGCGGGGTGCGGCACAAGGCCGTCGACGTGGTGCGCACCGACGATGTGCGCGGCCTCAACCTGGCCGTCGATCACCTGGTCACGCTCGGGCACACCCGGATCGCGCACGTCGACGGTGGCCGGATGATCGCCTCCGCCGAGCGGCGGCAGGGCTATCACGAGGCGATGCGGCGGCACGGCCTGGAGGCGTACGCCCGGGTGGTGGTCGGCGGTTTCGGCGAGGAGGACGGGGCGCGGGCCGCCCGGGAACTGCTCGCCGACCCGCCGACCGCGGTCACCATGTTCAACGACCTGAGCGCGGCCGGTCTGCTCGACGTGGTGCAGCGGCACGGGCTGGCCATCCCCGGCGACCTCAGCGTGGTCGGCTACGACGACAGCAGCTTCAGCCGGCTCGCGCACATCGACCTGACCACGGTCGCCCAGGACATCGACACGCTGACCACGCTGGCGGTGGCCCGGGCGGTCGAGCGGATCGCCGGCGGCGGCGTCACCAACCGCGAGATCGTCATCCCGCCCCGCCTGATCATCCGCGGCACCACCGGTAGCGCCCCCACGCCGTAACCGGAATGCTGGGCACCGTGATCGATTGGCTGACCGGCACCGCGCTGACCGCGTTCGGGGCACCGACCACCTGGGCCGAGGTGCTCGGCTTCGGCACCGGCCTGGTGAACGTGGGTCTGCTGGTGCGCCAGCACATCCTCAACTGGCCGCTCGGCATCCTCAACGTCCTGCTGCTCATGCTGGTCTTCTGGTCGGTCGGCCTGTACGCCGACGCCACCCTGCAGATCGTCTACGTGGTGCTGGGCTTCTACGGCTGGTGGGCGTGGCTCTACGGTGGCGCCCGGCGCAGCCGGCTCGTGGTCCGCCGCACCACCCGCCGCGAGTGGCTCGGCCTGGCGGCCGCCGGGGTCGTGCTCACCGCCGGCCTGTGGCTCTTCCTGGACCGGCTCACCGAGTCGACCGTCCCGCTCGCCGACGCCGCCACCACCGCGTTGTCGCTGCTCGCCACGTACGGCCAGACCCGCAAGCTGATCGAGAACTGGTGGCTGTGGATCGCCGCCGACCTGATCTACATCCCGCTCTACGGCTACAAGGACCTCTGGCTCACCGCGATCCTCTACGTGGCGTTCCTCATCCTCTGCATTCTCGGCCTGCGCTCCTGGCAGGCGGCCCGCCGCGAGATGATCACCGGGTGACGTACCGGCACGGACTGATCGTCGGCAAGTTCTACCCGCCGCACGCCGGCCATCATGCGCTGATCGCCGCGGCCGAGGCGGCCTGCGAGCGGGTCACCGTGGTGGTGGCGCCGTCGACCCGCGAATCGGTGCCGCTCGAGGCCCGGCTGACCTGGCTGCGCGAGGCGCACGGCCCGCGGGTCAACTTCGTCGGCGTGCACGACGACCACCCGGTCGACTACGACGACCCGGACGTGTGGGAACTGCACATGGCGGTCTTCCGGGCGGCCGTCGGCGGCGAGCGGGTCGATGCGGTGTTCAGTTCCGAGGCGTACGGGACGGAGCTGGCCGAACGCTTCGACGCGGCGGCCGTGATCGTCGACCTGGATCGGGCCCGGGTGCCGATCTCCGGGACGGCCGTGCGGGACGATCCGCCGGCGCACTGGCACCTGCTCGGGCCGGGGGTGCGCGGCTGGCTCGCGAAGCGGGTCGTGGTCGTCGGCGCCGAGTCGACCGGCACCACCACGATGGCCCGCGCGCTGGCCCGGCACTACCGGCTGCGCGGCGGCGTGTGGCGGGACACCCGATGGGTGCCCGAGTTCGGCCGCGAGCTCACCGAGCGCAAGCTGGCCGAGCTGCGGGAAGCCGAGCCGGCCGCGACGGTCTTCGACGTGACCTGGGATCGGGACGACTTCGTCACCGTGGCCGAGGAGCAGAACCGGGCCGAGGACGCGGCCGCCCGGGCCGGGTCGCCGGTGCTGTTCGGCGACACCGACGCCTTCGCCACGACCATCTGGGAGGAGCGCTACCTGGGCAGCACGTCGGACGCGGTCCGCGCCCGGGTCCGCCCGCCCGACCTCTATCTGCTCACCGACGACGCCGGGGTGCCGTTCTTCGACGACGGGCTGCGCGACGGGGAACACCTGCGTACCTGGATGACTGGTCGGTTTCGCGCGGAGCTGGAGGCTCTCGGCGTACCCCACCTGGTGTTGACCGGAAGTTATCCGCAGCGGCTGCGCGCCGCGGTGGCCGCGACCGACGACCTGCTCGCGCGGGGTTGGATCTTCGCCGCACCGCTAAGCGCGACGGTCCCGACGCCGATCGGAAAGGTGAGGGGCGGGGAGTAAGGGGCATGTATGCGGCGGACCGGGAAATTCGCCCTCGGGTTGGCGGCGACGTCGCTGGCCCTGGGCGGCTGTAGCGGCAACGCGACACCCTCCGCCGCCGGCACCGGCTCCGCATCGCCCACGCCGACAAACGGTCCGTGGGTGCGCGTCGAGTCCGGCAGCCCGACGGCGACCCCCAGCACCGGCAGCACCTTCTCCCCGAGGAGCGCGTTGCCGGCAGTGTCGTTCCTGCCCACCACCGGGGCGTGCGGAATAGCCTGGCCGGACAACATCGGCCTGGTCCTGATCCCGATGGTGATCACCCCGATATCCGGCGGCTTCAAGGTCGACTGGCCGTCGAAATACGGCTCGTACTACCGCATCACCGCAGTCCCGCAGGGCTTGGTCACCGGAGCCCAGCCCGAGCCGACCTGGCAAACCGTCCAGGCCGGCGCCAACTGCACGGTCTCCGCCACGATCACCGGCTTGACCTCGGGCGCCCCCTACATCATCTGGCTCGACGCCCCCGACACCCCGAAGGGCGTAGAGGGCACCCGAAGCCTCTACAGCGGCAAGTCCAACGTCGTGAAGCCGCTGTAGCGGTGGCTCAGGCGATCGCGGCGATGTCGCCGTCGTCGAAGTAGATGGCCTGGTGCAGCCGGCCGCCGAGGGCCTCGGCGTAGCGGGCGACGATCTCCTGGCCGGACACCTTGCCCTGCTCGATCTGCGAAACGCGACCCTTGGTGATCCCCATCCGCTCGGCGACCTGCTGCTGAGTGAAGCCGCGCGCCCGGCGCACCTCGGCCAGCCGTTGCCCGAGCACGGTGGCCATCAGTTCCTGTTTCCCGGCCGCGACCGCTTCCTCACCACCGGCACGCTCGACGTACTCGGCCCGGATGTCGCCCCAGCGCGAGTAGCCGCTCATGCCTCGCCCTCCTGCTCGCCACGCTCTTTCAAGTAGATCTCATACCTCTGCTCCGCCAGCGGTATGGCGGTTTCGTACCAAGAGTTCCATTGGCCGGCCTTATCGCCCGCCACCAAGAGGATGCTCGACCGCCACGGGTCGAATGCGAAAAGGATCCGCACGCTGCCGGGGCGTAGCTCCTTCAGGTTTGCGAGGGTGGAACCGTGGATGGTGTCGACGAGAGGGCGGCCGAGCCCTGGCCCCGCCTCCGCGAGGGCGTCGATAGCTTGGACGACCCGGCGATAGGAGGGCATGTCCAGGCCATCGATCCACTCCCTTACCTCGTCTACAAGGTAAATATCCCACTCGTCGCTAGGCACTGGACAAGTGTAGTAATAGCTATACCCACAGACTAGCCCGCGGGTGTGCCGATGTCAGGAGGCGATGGTGTTGCGGCCGCTGAATTTGGCGGCGTACAGCCGCTCGTCGGCCAGGCGGAACAGGGCGTCGCCGGACATGCCCTCGGTCAGGGTGGCCAAGCCCACGCTTACCGTCAGCTGGGCGTCGGGGATGATCGCGGAGCGAGCCACCGCGGTGCGGATGCGTTCGGCCACCTCGCGGCCGATCGGCAGGTCGCCGCGGAGGAAGACGGTGAACTCGTCGCCGGCGTAGCGGACCGGGATGTCCTCGGCCCGGCAGTGGGCGCGCAGGATGTGGGCCACCTCGCGGAGGGCCCGGTCGCCGACCGAGTGCGAGTAGGCGTCGTTGACCGCCTTGAAATGGTCGACGTCCACCAGCAGCAGCACCAGTGGCGTCGCCAGGCGGCCGGTGTCGATGCGGTTGAGCAGCAGGTCGAAGCGGCGGCGGTTGCCGAGGCCGGTCAGCGGGTCGCGGAGCACCTCGCGCTCGGCGCGGGCCCTGGCCGCCTCGGCCTCCTCCTGCTGGCGGGCCTGGCGCAGCATCGCCAGGCGCTGCAGGCGGACCCGCCACAGCTCGCGGGTCTGGCCCTCGACGGCGTCGAACATGTCGCGGGCCGACTGGCTGTCGTCGATCTCCAGGGCGGTCAGCGCCAATTCGTACCGGATGATGGGTTTCTCGTCCGGGCGGTCGCCGAAGGCGCACAGCTCGCGGGCCGCGACGAACTCGCGCCGGGCCTCGGCCAGCGCGCCCTGGCCGCGCAGCACCAGGCCCAGCGCCAGGTGGGCCATCCGGGCCGACTGGTAATTCTCGGCGGCGCGCAACGGCATGATCGCCTCGCGGGCGAGTTTCTCGGCCGGGATCAGGTCGCCCAGCTTGGCCAGGGCCAGGGCCAGCATCGCGGCGGCGACCACGTCGTCGGGGCGCTCGTCGACGTGCGGGTGGGTGATCGCGATGCTGCGCCGCAGCCGGGTGGCGCCCTCGTCGTGCCGTCCGATGTGGCCCAGCCGGAGTCCCCAGTAGAGCAACGTCGTCGCGTGTACCAGGTCGAACGCGCTGGTGGCCTCGCTCAGATGCTCGTAGGTGCCGGATGCCACCTCGTACATCTCGGCGGCGGTGGCGGCCTCGGCGAACGAGCACAGGGCGGAGATCCGCCGGTCGCGGCCGGGGTGCGGGAGGTCGAGCAGGACGGCGGCCCGGGCCAGGTTGCGCATCGCATCGACGTAGCGTGACCGCAGCACGTCGAAGTGGGCCAGGTCGCAGAGGGTCTTGGCCTCGCCGAGCGCGGACCCGGCGGCGCGGTGCGCACGCAGCAGGTGGTCGGCGAACTCGGCGCCCTCGCCGAACCGTCCCATGTACAGGTTGGCGTACATCTTGCCCTGCAACAGGAAGTGCTCGGTGCGGTGATCGCCGCACCGCCGGGCGATCTCGAGGTAGGCGTCGGCCGCCTCGAGCGCGTCGCGGCACCGGCCGGTGTTGGCCAACCGGTGCACCAGGATCGCGAGCAGGTGAAGCGGGCCGAACGCCGTTACCGGCACCGGTAGCCGACTGTCACCGTCCATCGGATCAGTATCAACAAAATTGCTCAGACATGCAGCCGCCGTTGTCGATGTTGAAGACGTCGTTGATCGCTCATTTCATGACATATTTGTCCAGGCCGCCGACGAGCAGGTCCAGACCCAGCTCAAATCGGGCGTCCGTGCCGCCGCCGACCATGTCCTTCGCGTGTTTCTTCAGATTGGGATACGTGTCGGCGGGCAACTGCTCGAAGTACGCCATCAGGTCCTCGCTGAGCTCGTCGGCGAACGCGTCGTCCTTGGCGCCGGTCGTCTGCCGCTCGGTGCGCCAGATCGACATCTCGTACGCGTCGGCGGTGATGTAGAGGAAGATCCGGTCCATCGCCCAGGAGGCGACCCGGGGCGGGACGCCGCCGGCCAGCATCAGCCGGAGCAGTGCCTCGGAGATGCGCATCGCGTTCGGTCCGCTGGGGATGGTGGCGAGCGCGCTGCGCGCCAGGTCGTAGTGGTCCATCAGCGCCTGATGGCCGCTCCGGGCGATCTCGCGGACCTGGTCCTGCCACCGGGCCGGGTCGAACGGCGGCACCTCGACCAGGCCGCACACCTCTTCGAACATCAGCTGGAGCAGCTCGTCCTTGCTGGCCACGTGGGCGTAGAGGCTGGACGGGCCGGTGTCGAACTCGGCGGCGAGGCGCCGCATGCTCACCCCGTCGATGCCCTCGGTCTTCACGATGCGCAGCGCGGCCTCGATGATCTGCGCCTGGCTGAGGGGGGTCTTGGCGGGGCGTTCGGGCTTGATCGGCCGGCGCACGACGCCGGGCCGCCACGGGGGCTCTTTCATCGTCGCCCAATTTACTTGACGCGAACGGTGTTCGTCAGTAGAACAGTGTTCGTGACTACGAACACTGTTCAGACGCCGTCCGCGACAAGCGCGCCCGGCACCTATCGACATCGGTGGGTCGCGCTCTTCGTGATCCTGGCGGTCGAGGTGATGGACCTCCTCGACGCCCTGGTCACCAACATCGCCGGCCCGTCGATCCGCACCGAGCTCGGCGGCGCCTACAGCCTGATCCAGTGGCTCGGCGCGGCCTACACGCTGGCCATGGCGATCGGCCTGCTCACCGGCGGGCGGCTCGGCGACATCTTCGGCCGGCGGCGGATGTTCCTGATCGGCGCGATCGGTTTCACCCTCGCCTCGCTGGCCTGCGGCCTGGCCCAGACGCCGACCCAGCTGATCGTCGGCCGGGCGGTGCAGGGCCTGTTCGGCGCCGTGATGCTGCCGCAGGGTCTCGGCATGATCAAGCAGCTGTTCACCCCGGCCGAGCAGGCCAAGGCGTTCGGCGCATTCGGCCCGGTGATGGGCCTGTCCTCGGTCGGTGGCCCGATCCTGGCCGGCTGGCTCGTCGATGCCGACTACTTCGGCTCCGGCTGGCGCATGATCTTCTTCATCAACCTGCCCCTCGGCCTCTTCGCGGTCATCGGGGCGCTCAAGTTCCTTCCCGAGTTCAAGAGCGCGAAGGCGCCGCGGCTCGACGGCCTCGGCGTGGTGCTGGCCGCGGTCGGCGCGTTCCTGCTGCTCTACCCGCTGGTGCAGGGCCGCGAGCTGGACTGGCCGGTGTGGTGTTTCGTGATGCTGGCGGCCGGCGTCGTGGTCTTCGGGCTCTTCGCGATGTTCGAGAGCCGGCGCGAGCGCAACCACCTCGACCCGCTGGTCACGCCCAGCCTGTTCCGCAAGCGGGCGTTCTCCGCCGGGCTGGGGCTCGGCCTGGTCTTCTTCGGCGCGCTGATCGGCACCGGCCTGGTGATGACCTTCTACCTGCAGATCGGTCTCGGCTACTCGCCGCTCAAGGCCGGGCTGACCACGCTGCCGCAGGCGCTGGGCACGGTGGCCGGCTTCATCGTGGCCGGTGCCGGGCTCACCGAGAAGCTCGGCCGCAAGCTGCTGATGTTCGGCACGATCGTGATGATCTTCGGGGTGGCCGGGTTCGCGCTGACCGTGCAGCTGGCCGGGGCGGACATCACGCCGTGGCACATGGTTGCGTCGATGGTCCTCATCGGCGCCGGGATGGGGCTGGCGATGGCGCCGTTCTTCAGCATCGTGCTGGCCGGCGTCGACAACGAGGAGACCGGCTCGGCCTCCGGCGCGCTCACCTCGGTGCAGCAGCTCGGCGGTGCGTTCGGCATCGCGGTGCTGGGCACGATCTTCTTCGCGCTGCTGCCCGGCCAGGTGGCGTCGCACGTGGACGGCTCGGACGCCGAGCTCCGGGCGGTGCTGACCGCGGCCGCGGTCCCGGCCGACACGCAGCCCGCGGTCATCGCCGGCCTGCGTGACTGTCTGCGGGATCGCACCGCCGAGGACGACCCGGACGTGGTGCCGGCCAGCTGCCAGGGTGCTTCCGAACCGTCGGCCGGCGTCGCGGCGTATGCGCAGGAGCAGGTGCGGGCCGGCTTCCAGGCCACCACGATCCGGACCGCCGGGGTCACCGTGCTCCTGCTGATCCTCGCCTTCGGCCTGGCCTTCCTACTGCCGAAGAAGGCCAGGCCGGACGAGGAGATGGCGCACTAGCGGGTGGGCAGGCCGGCGGCGCGCCATGCGGCGAAGCCGCCGGCCAGGTCGGTCGCCCGGGCCAGGCCCAGGTCCTGCAGCGCGGCCGCGGCCAGGCTGCTGGTGTAACCCTCCTGGCAGGTCACGACGACCTCCAGGTCGTAGCTGCCGGCGAACGGGAGCTTGGCGTCGCTGCGCGGGTCCAGCCGCCACTCCAGGACGTTGCGCTCGATCACCACGGCACCCGGGATCTCGCCGAACTCGGCCCGCTGCGCGGCCGGCCGGATGTCGACGAGCACGGCACCGCGTCCGACGGCCTCGGCGGTCTGGTGCGGGTCGAGCCGGGCCAGCCGGGCCCGGGCGCGGTCGAGGATCTCGTCGATGCCGACCGAGCCGGGCGGCGGCGTCAGGACCGCGGTCACCACTGGACTCCGGCCGTCTCGACGGTGAGCACCTCGAGGCCGCCGGCGCCGACGCGGTACTTGGTCATCGTGGTGAGCGCCGGGCCGTAGACGTGGATGCTGACAGCGGGCCGGGACGACCGGTTGGTGATCCGGTGGATGTGCCGGGTGCCGAATCGGCGGCCGGCGCCCTCGCCGAGCTCACGGCCGGTGATCCGGGCCGGGCCGCCGGCCGGCACCGACACGGTGTCCTCGGTCAGCGTGCCGGCGAAGACGTGGAACGCGCCGGCCGAGCCACCGTGGTCGTGCAGCTCGGTGCCCTGGCCGGGAAGCCAGGTGAGCAGCCAGACCTCGTGGTCGTCGGCGACGGCGAGCCGTTCATACCACCGGTTGGTCGGGTTGAAGCGGGGTGCGACCGGCCACTGGTCGGGCATGGCCGCGAAGGTGGTCGCGATCGCGAGGTGGTCGAGGCGTGTGTCGACGGCAGTCACGGGAGCTCCTCGTTTTGCATACATTGCCCATCAATCCTATAGGGTTAACGCCCGACTGCGGCCCAGGATAGCGGCACACGCGGTCCGATGGGCGAAAAAGTCGTTGAAGCCGTGCGAGAAAACTAGAAGTCGCAGCTCAGCTGGGACAGCATGCGCTGGCGCAGTGCGCCAGATCGGTCGCCAGGTCGGCGACGAGAGGGATACCCGTCCGCTGCATGTCGACCATGGTTACCCGGCTGGTGATCACGGGTCAACCTGGTTCCGCAATCTGGGAGCGACTATTTCCGGCTACCACCAACCGCGGCGTTTTGCCCAGGTCAGCAGCAGGGCGGACATCACCGCCATGATGGTCAGCACGACCACGAGCTGCGGAAGCTCGGTGTGCTCGTGCACGATGATGTTCATGCCGTAGATCGAGGACAGGGCCGTGATCGGCAGGGTCACGACGGCGATCACGGCGAGCCGCTCGGCGGCCACCGTCATCTTGGTCTCCGCCCGCGCCCGGTAGAACTCGATCACGCCCTGCAGGTACTCGCGTTCGCCGTCGGCCAGGTTCTTGATCCGGGTGAGCTGGTCGACCAGGTCCATGACCAGCGGCAGGTCGCCGGCCGGGACGCGGGCGTCGAGGGTGGCGAGCCGGCCGTAGACCTCGGCGCCGAGAGCGCCCATCGTGCGGACCGCGAGCAGCCCGTGCCGGGCCTGGAAGAGCTCCTCCAGGAACTCCTCCGGGTTGCCCAGCTGCCCGCCGGTGACCCGTTGCTCCAGATGCCAGACATCCGCGGTCACCTCCTCGATGAAGGTCTCCAGGTGATGGATCAAGGAGGAGGTGATCGCGTATGACAACTCATACGGCGAATTGGGGCGTAACCGGCCGCTCTCCAGCCGGCGTCGAACCCCGTCGGTCTCCCGAAGTGCGACTTTCAGGGAAAGGGCCGGATTGATCGGTCCGTGCACAGTCACGAGAAACTTTTCGCCGATTATCTGATCGAGTTCGAGATAGTGGACATGGCCCGACGGACCCCGCTCCGGACCGTGAAGGATCAAGAGTTGCTGATGCGGATAAATCCGGACACGTGGCACACGATTCCGTTGCATACAGTCGCGGACCGCCAGTGGGTGACCCCGAAGGACTTCAGTGAGCAGGGAGATCGCCTCTTCCGTGCACTCCGGAATGTCCACCCACACCAGTGCGCCGGGGCGCTCCAGAAGGGCGCTGACCTCGGCAACGGCGTGTTCCTCCACGTGGGCGTCGGTGATCGACAGGACCCGGATCGCGGCCATGACTTTCACGTTAGACCTGAAAGAAGCTCGTGGCGCTTTGCCTCTTTCTGAACAACGCGTAAAAAGGCGCCCTCCGCAATCGCCCGAACACGCTCTGTCGTGGAAACAACACTTTGCCTCACCGGATCGGCTGACCGCCTCAGCCGTTAAGGCGGAAAACCCGTCGGCGATCGCAACTCGAATCGAGGACGCTATATGGTGACGATCGCCGCCGATAACCGGTGCCGGAGGTCCCTCGCCCACGCCTCTGATTCCCCCCGATCAACGAGGACGGACACGTGTTGAAGTCACGCCGCGGTCTACTCGCCGCCGGCCTAGCCGTAGCCGTAGTCGGCGCTATCGGCGTCGTTTCCACGCTGAACGCGGGTGCGGAGCAGATCACGCCCGTCGCCGACACCCCGGCCGGTGTCGCCGCCGACGACGAAGCGGTCACGGCCACGCCGCCGGCGCTGCTGCCCTGGGGTGCACGTCCCTCCAAGGTCCGGATGGGTAGGCCGGGCGCGGACACCAAGTCCCTCCGGGTCGCCGGCGTCGACGCCGCTGCTCCCGACACGAGTGGATCGATCAGGCCCAGGGGGCGCTATGCGCCGAAGGGCTGGAGCAACCGGACCACCGAGATGACCACCGGTAAGGCCGACGCGCCGCCGCCGGCGCCGAGCCCGGTGAATGCCGCAGCCGCGGCCGGCGACTACAACGTCAAATACCTGTACAACCGTGGTTACCAGACGGTCGAGTCGGACGGCGTCTACGCCAATCTCTGGGTCGCGAAGCCCTACCTCGACACGAACGACTACCACAGCCTGGCCGAGATCACGGTGCAGTCGGCGGACGGCCGGCAGATCGTCGAGGTCGGCTGGAACGTCGACCGCCTCACCAACGGTGACGACGACCCGCACCTGTTCGTCTACCACTGGGTCAACAAGGAAGAAAGCTGCTACAACGGCTGCGGCTTCATTCCCTACAGCACGAACATCGCGCCCGGCGCCACCTTGAAGGACGGCGCGGCCCGGCGGTTCGGCATCATGTACAGCAACGGTGGCTGGTGGATCGCGTTCGACTCGGAGTGGCTGGGTTACTTCCCCACCACGCTCTGGTCGGACAAGGGTGTCAAGTTCGAGCGCGGCGGCCTGGTCCAGGTCTTCGGCGAGGTGGCGGCCGGCCCGACCACCACGTTCCCCTGCACGGCCATGGGTAACGGTGTCGACCCGACCGACGCGGAGGCTTCGGCCAAGACCGCGCCGGCCTACGCCACCAGCGCGACGCTGGTCAACGGGGCGGCGGCCGCACTGCTGACCTTCGACAAGGCCGAGGATCTACCGCTGGCCTACAAGGTGGTGCCGACAAAGACCCTCGTCTCGTTCAGATACGGCGGCCATTGGACCGGCGACCTCGACCAGGACGGCAAAGCCGACTGCTGAGTTCCATGTGACGCGATGCCCGGTCCCGGCGAGGGGGACCGGGCATCGTCCTTTTCCGGCTTGTCGTTCGAACCGTATTCAGCCGCACGGTGTACAAGTTGTTGGCAACGGGGGACGGCAGCCGGAGGGGCGAGGGGCAACGCGGATGAGGCGACGGGTGAGCCCCGACGAGGAGTTGATGACCGCGCTCTACACCGAGCACTACGCGGTCCTGCTCAGCTTCGTCCTGCGCTACGTGCACGACCGGCATCGCGCCGAGGACATGGTGCAGGAGACCCTGCTCCGGGCCTGGAAACACATCGACAACCTCGACACCGATCAGGGCCGCACCCGCTCCTACCTGCTGACCATCGCCCGCAACGTGGTCACCAACGCCTGGCGGGCCGAGCAGCGCCGGCCGCATCTGGTGGCCGACGAGGGCGCGGTCAACGCGATGCCGGCCGAGGACAACGTCGACCAGATGGTCGAGGGCTGGCTGGTCGCCGAGGCGTTGGAACGGCTGTCCGCCGACCACCAGGCCGTGGTCAAAGCCATGTATTACGAGGGGCAGAGCGTGGCCGAGGCGGCGCGGCGGCTTTCCGTACCCGAAGGAACGGTCAAATCCCGGGCCTATTACGCCGTTCGGGCATTGCGGACAGCGTTCGAGGAAATGGGAGTTCTCCGGTGAGCGCGAGGAGTGAGCGAAGCGAGCCCCGCAGTCGCGAACGGAAGGCGGCGCGGTGAGCGCGAGGAGTGAGCGAAGCGAGCCCCGCAGTCGCGAACGGAAGGCGGCGCTGTGAGCGCGGAGCACGACGAGCTGCGGCGACTGCTCGGTGGTTATCTTCTCGGCGGCCTCGACGAGACGGACACCGACCGGCTCGACGCCCACCTGCGGGACTGCGACGACTGTCGCGACGAACTCGAGCGCCTGGCCCCCGTACCGGAACTCCTGCAACGCCTGCCGGACGCGCAGCGGACGGCCGGACACCCGGCGCAACCACCGATCAGCCTGTCCGCCCGCCCCTCGCCGGAGAACGTCGAGGGCCTGCTGCGCCGGATGCGTGCCGAACGCAACCGGGAGCGGCGGGCAGCCCGAGTTCGCTGGCTGGCCGCGGCGGCCGTGGTGCTGGTCGCGGTGGCCATCGGCGTCGGGGTGATCCGCACCAGCGAGTCCCCGCCGCCGGCGACGGTGCTGCCCAGCGCCCAGTTGGTGACCGCGCAGTTCGAGGCGGCCGAGGGCAGCGGCCTGTCCGGTCAGGCCGTGCTCACCCCGAAGATGTGGGGCGTGTCGGTGGCGCTGGATGTGACGAAGCTGCGCGGCGAGGGCCCGTTCCTGTGCGAGGTGCACAACGCCGAGGGCAAGGTCGAGCAGGCGGCGGTGTGGGGGCCGACGACGAGCGGCAGTGCCAAGGTGATCGGTGCGAGCTCGTTCCAGCTGCGCAACGTCCGCTCGGTGAGCGTCGCCGACACCGACGGCCACGTGCTCGGCACCGCCCAGCTCGACTAACTCACTCTTCGGAGCTTCACCAGGTAGGTCTGCGCGACCACGACCAGGGCCAGGAACGTTCCGCTGATCACCTGCTGCCAGTTGCTGTTCACGTTGCCGACCTGGTTGATCAGGTTCTGGATGACACCGAGCAGCAGCACGCCCGCGATCGTCCCGGCGATCGTGCCGGCGCCGCCGGTCAGCAGCGTTCCGCCGATCACCACGGCGGCGATCGCGTCCAGCTCCATGCCGGTGCCGAGCACGGTCACGCCGGAGCCGAGCTTGGCTGCGTTGATCGCGCCGGCCAGGCCGGCCAGCAGCCCGGACATCACGTAGACCCAGACCTTGGTGCGGTGCACCGCGATCCCCATCAGCGCGGCCGCGTCCGCACTGCCGCCGACCGCGTAGACCGCGTGCCCGAATCGGGTGCGGGCCAGCAGCACCATGCCGAGCACCACCAGCGCGACGACCAGCCACACCTGGTAGCCGATGTCGAGGAACGAGCCGTTGCCCAGCCGGCGGAACGCGTCGCTCTTCACCAGAAAGGTCTCGGAACCCTCCGAACTGATCGCCCGCATCAGGCCCCGCGCCCCGAGCAGCGCCGCCAGGGTCACAATAAAAGGAGCCATTCTTGTGTACGCGATGAGCAGCCCATTGGCGACCCCGATGGCGCCGCAGACGAGCAGTGGGGCCGCGAACGCCGCGACGAAGCCGTACTGCGAGGCCCACGCCGCGAGGACCCCGCCGAGCACGTAGAGCGACCCGACCGACAGGTCGATGCCGCCGGTCAGGATCACGAAGGTCATCCCGAGCGCGATCAGCATCGGCGGCGCGGCCGCGACCAGGATCGTCCCGGTGTTGTCGAAGCTGCGGAAGTTCGGGAAGGCGGCGAGCGCGATCAGCACCACGACGACCAGGACGGCGAGCGCACCCTGCCGCTGCACGGTCCCGACGATCCGGTCGGTGCGCTCGGCCTTGCGGACATCCGCGGCCGCCTGTTCCGGCGGCGGCGTGGGCGTCTTTGCGGCGATTCCCATGGTCACCGGGTCTTCCTCTCTCGCGCCACGTAGACCGCGATCAGGATGATGACGGCCTGCACCATCTCGGTCGTGGACGGCTGCAGGTTGTGTTTGATCATGGTGGCGATCACCAGTTGCATGAGCAGGGCGCCGGCCACGGTGCCGAGGACGCGCACCCGGCCGCCGGTGAGCGGGGTCCCGCCGACCACCACCGCGGTGATCGCGGACAACTCGATGAGCAGGCCGACCGCGGAGGCGTCGCTGGACTGGATGCGGGCCACGCTGAGCAGGCCGGCGATCGAGGCGAGCACCGCGCACACGATGTAGACGGTGATCAGCACCCGTTTGACCGGCAGGCCGGCCAGCTCGGTGGCCGGCCGGTTGCCACCGATGGCGAGCAGCCGGCGGCCGAAGACGGTGCGCCGTACCAGGAACGCGACCACCAGCACCAGCGCCGCGGCGACCCAGACCAGCACCGGGATGCCGAGCAGGTCGCCCGAGCCCAGGTAGATCAGGTCGGGGTTGCGGACGTCCTTGAGCTGGCCATGGGTGATCACCACGGCCAGGCCGCGGCCGCCGACGAAGAGGGCGAGGGTGGCGACGATCGGCTGCAGGCCGACCCGGGCCACAAGTACGCCGTTGATGAACCCGACCGCCACGCCGGCGAGCACCGAGGCGATGATCGCGGCTACCACCCCGTACCCCAAATAAAGCGGAATGAGCGCCGCGGCCAGGGCCATCACCGAGCCGACCGATAGGTCGATGCCCTCGGTGCCGATCACCAGGGCCATGCCGAGCGCCACGATCACGATCGGCGCCACCTGGATGAGCTGGATGCGCAGGTTGCTCCAGGTCAGGAAGTACGGCGTGAAGAAGATGTTGTAGAGCACCAGCAGCAGGATGGCGAGGTAGACGCCGTACTGGGAGAGGCCTTTGAGATTGACGGCCGGGCGGGCCGCGACCTGCGTCGTCATGCGTTTCCTCCAGCCGCGATCGTGGCCATCAGGTCCTCGGTGGTCACTTCGGCGCCGGTGAGGACGCCGACGACGACTCCGTCGCGCAGCACCACCACGCGATCGGCGCCCTCGATCAGCTCCTCGGCGTCCGAGGAGACCAACACGACGCCGAGGCCCTCGGCCGCGAGCTCGTCGATCAGCGACTGGACCTCGGCCTTCGCACCGACGTCGATGCCGCGGGTGGGCTCGTCGAGCAGCAGCACCTTGGGGCCGGTGGCGAGCAGCCGGGCCAGCAGCACCTTCTGCTGGTTGCCGCCGGAGAGGTCGCCGACGAGCTGGTCGGGGCTGGACGCCTTGATCCGCAGCCGGGTCATGTATTTCTCGACGATCGCGTCGATCTTCGAGTCGGAGACCAGGCCGAGGCGGGAGAGCTGGGGGAGTACGGCGAGGGCGATGTTCTCGCGTACCGAAAGACCGGCGATGATGCCCTCGGCCTTGCGGTCCTCGGGTTGTACGGCGATGCCGGCCTTGACCGCCCGGACCGTCGTGGGTTTCTTCAGGTCGACGCCGTTGACCTGCACGTCTCCGCTGTCGAGCGGGTAGGCGCCGCCGATCGCCTTGATGGTTTCGCTGCGGCCGGCGCCGAGCAGTCCGCCGAGGCCGACCACCTCGCCCGGGCGCACCTCGAAGCTGATGTCGTGCAGCTTGGTCCGGCTGGTCAGGCCGCTCGCGCGGAGGACCGGCGCGGCGCCGGTGTCGCCGGTCGCCGCGCCGGAAAACGCTGTGGCACCCTCCCGCCGCACCTCGGACATCTCCCGGCCCAGCATCAGCGAGACCAGCCGGATCCGTTCGAGGTCGGTGAGCTTTCCGGTGTGCACCACCTTGCCGTCGCGCAGAATCGTGACGGCGTCGCAGATCTGGTAGAGCTCGTCGAGCCGGTGGCTGACGTAGATGATGCCGATGCCCCGGCTGTGCAGGTCGCGGATGACCCCGAAGAGGGTCGCCACCTCGCGCGGTTCCAGCGACGAGGTGGGCTCGTCCATGATGACCACCTTGGCGTCGATCATCACGGCCCGGGCCAGGGCGACCATCTGCTGCTCGCCGAGGGCGAGGGTGCCGAGTTGCCGCCGGACGTCGGCGGTGACGCCGTAGCCGGCCAGGATCTCCCGGGCCTCGCGGTGCATCCGGCCCTCGTCGAGCAGGCCCAGCCTGTTCCTCGGCTCGCGACCGAGGAACAGGTTGTGGGCCACGCTCATCAACGGGACGAGATTGACCTCTTGATAGATCGTGGAGATGCCGGCGTGCTGGGCGTCCATCGGCGTACCGAATTGAGCCTTTTGTTGTTGGTATCTGAGCTCGCCGTCGTCCGGCTGATAGACGCCGGTAAGCACCTTGATCAGGGTGGACTTACCGGCGCCGTTCTCGCCGACGAGAGCGTGCACCTCCCCTTGGTTGAGCGTGAACGACACGTGGTCGAGCGCGCGCACGCCGGGAAAGGTCTTCGAGACGTCGATGACTTCCAGCATTCTTTACCCCAGTGGAGTCGCGTTGTTCCAGGTCGCGTCGGCGGCGTAGCTGCCCGACGAGTCCCAGGTGTTGCCGCCGCCGTTGGTGGCGATGTAGACCGCTTCGGCGTAGTGCCGCCAGAAGTAGCCCGGGTAGTTGACCGATTCGAGGGAGATGTTGCTGCCGCTCAGGCCCGGCTGCGCGCAGAAGGTGGCGTCCTGCTGGAACGTCGTCGTCCCGTCGTTGCTCGCCTTCTGCACCCGGTAGGCGGCGTGCCGCAGGTACTGCCCCGGGTAATTGACCGACTCGAACGTGTAGCAACTGTTGTCGGCCAGCCCGGCGCGAACCGTGAAGGTGGCGTCCTGACGCTCGGTGAGCGAGCTACCCGTGGTGATCACGTCGGTGCGGGCCAGGCCGTCCCGGTGCCGCAGGTAGCGGGTGTCGTAGCCGGCCGTGGTGACCCGGAACGACCGGTTCGCCCCGACCGGCAGGTCGGCACCGCTGCGCCACAGCGGCGTGGTGACCTGCCAGGTCGCGTCGTCATTGAAGGAGCCGCCGGTGTTGGCGTCCATCCAGACCTCGTCGCTGCGGTGCCGCAGGTAGTAACCGGCCATGGTGGACGCTTCCAGCGAGGTGCCGCCGCCGGAGAGGCCGGACCGGGCGCAGAAGGTGGCGTCGGCGTTGAACGTCGAGCCGCCGTCGTTGGCCTCCTTGTAGACCCGGTAGGCGCGATGCCGCAGGTATTGACCGGGGAAGTTGCGCGACTCGAACGAGTAGCAGGCGGCGTTGGCCAGCCCGGGTCGCACCCAGAAGGTCGCGTCCTGCCGTTCCCCCTGAGCGGTGCCGATCACGTCGGTACGGGCCGCACCGGCGGAATGCCGCAGGTAGCGGTTGGTGTAACCGGGCGTGGTCACCCGGAGCGACACCAGCTTGCCGGTCGACAGCGTCGCGCCGGACGCCGCGCCGAGAACCCGCAGGTTGACCTCGCGCACCCGGGCCAGATCCATCTTGGCGAGCTGCCGGTCGTACGTGTAGAAGCCGTTGAGCTCTTCCTCCACGTCCGTCGGCTCGGTGTAGACGCTTCCGGACAACCCGCTGCCGTTGATCAGGTCGATCAGCCGGGCGGTGATCTGGACATATCGGTTGGTCAGCGCATTGCTGTCGGTGAGCCATTCGTAGGCGAACTTGCCGGTGGTCGGCCACTCGTGGCCCGCGGTGCGCAGACCCAGGCCGCCGTACTCACCATTTACGGCAAATCGGGTGGCGGTCGGTGCACGGCCGATTCCGGGGCCGACGTAGACGTGGTCGTCGATCACGTCGCCGTTGCCCGGGTCGGGGTCGGAGTCGCAGCAGTTCGAGCCGGAGTCGTGGTTGACCATCCGGATCGGGTCCCAGCTCTTCACCAGGTCGGCGATCCGGCCCGCGTCGTACTCGCCCCAGCCCTCGTTGAACGGCACCCACTGGACGATCGACGTGATGCCCTTGTGCTCGTCGACCATCTCCTTGAGTTCCTTCTCGAACCGGGTGCGCCCGGCCGTCGACGGTTCCCGGCCGCTGGCCAGGGCGGGCATGTCCTGCCAGACCATCAGGCCCAGCCGGTCGGCCCAGTAGAACCAGCGGTCGTTCTCCACCTTGATGTGCTTGCGGACCATGTTGAAGCCCATGGCCTTCTGCTGCTCGAGGTCGAAGCGCAGGGCGGTGTCGGTCGGCGCGGTGTAGATGCCGTCCGGCCAGTAGCCCTGGTCGAGGGTGCCGAGCTGGTAGACGAACTTGCCGTTGAGGGTGGGTCGCAGCACTCCGCCGAGCATCGCCTTGCCGAGCGAGCGCATCCCGAAGTAGCCGCCGACGGTGTCGCCGCTGCTCAGCGTGGCTTTGAGGTCGTAGAGGAACGGGTCGTCCGGGGTCCACAAGTGCGCATTCAGCACCTGAATTCGGATATTTCCTCCCACGGCCCCGGTAGCCGTGCCCACGACAGTGCCGCCGCTCAGGACCTGGGCGGTGACCGACTGGCCGGTCGCGTTGGCCGCCTGCACGACCAGGTCGAGGCCGCCTGCTGCCACGTTGGGGGTGGTGTCCAGGCGGGTGATGCGGGCCGCGTTGGTCGGCTCCAGCCACACCGTCTGCCAGATCCCGGACGATGGCGTGTAGAAGATGCCGCCGCGGCTGATCCGCTGCTTGCCGACCGGGATGTCCTGCGTCTCGACCGGGTTCCACGTCCCGACGATGATCTCGTTCGCGCCGGATTTAAGGGCAGATGTGATGTCGTACGAAAATTTGTCGTACCCGCCCTCGTGGGTGCCGAGCAGCGTGCCGTTGACCCAGACCTTCGACTGCCACATCACGGCACCGAAGTTGAGCTGCACGTTCTTGCCGGTCCAGCCGGCCGGGACGGTGAACGTGCGGCGGTAGTAGGCGTAATCCTGGCGCCGCATGATCCCGGAGAGCGCGCTCTCGATCGGGTACGGCACCAGGATCTCCTCGCCGAGGGTCTGCCCGGTCGGCGGGGTGTTGATGTTCGAGGAGCCGGCGAACTGCCAGGTGCCGTTGAGGCTCTGCCAGTCGGTGCGGGTGAGCTGCGGCCGGGGATATTCGGGCAGCGGGTTGGTGGTCGAGACCTGGTTGGTCCACGGGGTGGTCAGCGGCGGCGTCTTGGGGGCGAACGCCGCGGCCGGACCGGTGGTGGCGACCAGGGTGCCGGCCGTGGCGGCCAGCACGAGGGCGAGGAGTCGTCGGGGATGTGCGGTCACGTTCCGCTCCTTCGGGGATGGAGCCGGGGAGGGCAACACAGAGTGACGCGAACGAACATTTACTGGCGGCGGCGCGCTTTCGCGCACCGCCGCCGCTATCTCAGTACGCGCTTGCGAGGTCCGCCTTGGCGTTGTCCGTGCCGTACTGCCGGTCCTGGATGATGATGTCTTCCCCGACCGGCTCACCGCCGAAGAACGACTGCGCCGTGGCGAAGGAGAGTGGCCCGAAGCGCGGGTTCGATTCGACGACCGCCGAGGCCCAGCCGTCCACAATGGCCTGCACAGCGCCCTTGGTGCCGTCGATCGACACCACCTTCACGTCGCCGGCCTTCTTGCCGGCGCCCTTGAGGGCCGTGATCGCGCCGAGCGCCATCTCGTCGTTCTCGCCGTAGATCCCGTTGATGTCCGGGTTGGACTGCAGCAGCTGCTCGGTGACTTTCTGCCCGTCCTCGCGAGCGAAGTTGCCCGTCTGTTCAAAGACGATCTTGATCTCCGGGGCGACCTTGGCGATCTCGTCCTTGAAGCCGCTGGTCCGCAGCGTGGTGACGTTGTTGCCGGGCGCACCGAGCAGGATGGCCACCTTGCCCTTGTTGCCCATCGCCTTGGCCATCTCGTCGGCGGCGCGTTTGCCCTGCTCAGCGAAGTCCGACCCGATGAAGGTCAGGTAGTCCTTGCAGGGGGTGGCGTTGATCTTCCGGTCGATCGTGATGATCGGGACCTTCTTGGCCGACGCCTTGGCGAAGACCGAATCCCAGCCGTCCGAGTTGAGCGGCGCGATCACCAGCAGCTGAACACCCGAGTCGATCATCTGCTCGACGTCGCTGATCTGCTTGTTGAACTGGGAGTTTGCGTTCGTTGTCGTGAGATTCGTGATGCCGAGCTTGGCCGCTTCGTCCTTGATGGACTGGGTCTCGGCGATGCGGAACGGGTTGGCCTCCTTCTCCGACTGGGAGAAGCCGACCTTGGCCGTCTTGAGGTCCAGTTTGGTCCCGCCGAACTGGTCGATCGTGCAGGTCGCAGCCCCGGCCGAGGCCGATGCGGCGACCTGGGCGCCGGCCGAGGCCGGTGCGGCCGAGCCGGTCTTGGAACCGTCGTCCTCGGACTTCGCGCAGGCTCCGGCACCGAGAATAAGCAGGGCCGCACTGAGCGTGACGGCCGTTGGGCGCAAAAGACTCATGATTTGTGCTCCTTAGCGGTGATGAGACATCGGGGAGTAACCGCCTGGAAACACATTCACGCACTATCGAACTTTTCCTGTCAAGGACGCACGCGGTAACGTCCAGTTCGGAAAATTAAACGACAGCGTTCGATGTACGCGCCATGTCCCAGCGCGCCGACATCGCGGTGTAAAGGCGCAACGCCTCGTCCGGCCGCTCGCCGCCGAGCACCGCCGCGTCCTCCAGGGCCGCGGCCAGCTCGAACCGGCGGCCGACCCGTCGATAGTGCTCAGCGGCCTCGCGCGCGGGCGCCGGATCGCCGGTCCGCAGGGCCTGACAGCGCAGGTGAGCGGCGTGCGCCCGGGCCGGCCGGACCTCCTTGGCGGCTTCCGTCGCGCAGATCGTCGCCGCCTGTTCGGCTATGTCCATTCTGGACTCGCGCAGGGCGAGCCGGAGCACGTCCGGCAGCCACTGGTGGCGCAGCATCATCGGCGCGTACGACGGCTGCAGCAGCGGCGCCAGCGTCGCCAGTGCCTCGGCCGGACGGCCCTGCTGCTCGGCCGCGAGCGCCCGCGCCACCAGCAGGAAGTCGCAGTTCTCCCGTTCCGCCTCGCTGGCCGGCACCGCGTCGGCCGCGTCCAGGTGCGCGGCGGCGAGGTCGCGGGCGTCCCGGTGCAGGGCGATCAGCGCGGCCACCCCGTGCATCAGCATGGTCACCGCACCCGGCTCGCGCAGGCCGTGGAACATGATGCCGGGTCCGTCGTCGGTCACCGCCGACACCTCGGCCAGCGCATCGTCCCACCGGCCGGTCCAGTAATCCTGCACCGCGGTCGCGACCTGCATGTTCGCGGTGAGCCGGTGCTCGGCGGCAAACTCGGCGGCGGCCCGCAGGGTGCGCTGCGCCTCGTCCAGGCGGTCCAGATTTTGCAGCGAGAACAGCCGGTTGTCGAGCAGGTCGAAGTACGTCCCGGTCAGCTCGTCCCGGCCGTTGATCGCGGCCAGGGCCCGGTCGACGTGGGCGAGGGCGCGCTCGTGGTCGCGCCGGATCGAGCTGGTCAGCCAGATCGTCTGCAACGCGAACGCGGTCTCGTACGGCTGACCGGCCTGCACCGCCTCGGCGTGCACCACCTCCGCCCGCCGCTCGGCCTGGTCGAGATCGTCCAGGTCGCCACGGCGGAAGTTGGCCAGCAGCACCCGGTGCCGGGTCTGCCAGATCGTCGGCACCCGCGGGTCGTCGACGGCGTCGCGCAGCATCGCCACCGCCTCGGCCACCCCGCCCTTGCGGTAGCGCATGGTCGCCAGCAGCTGACGCATCTCGGCCCGGTCGGCCGGGTCGGTGGCGAGGCTCATCGCCTCCTCGGCCTCGGTCAACGGGAAACGCTCGCGGCGGAACTCCAGGCGCACCAGGGCGACCAGCAGCACGCCGCGCTGGGCGGCCGACGGCAGGTCGGTGCGCAGCGCGCGCCGGATCAGGTCGGCGGCGATCTGCGGGGTCCGCCGGATCACCTCGCCGTGGTGCGCGAGCAGCCAGTTGAGCACCCAGGTGTCGACCGCCGGGGTCTCCGCGTTGAGCTGCTCGGCCACTCGGGTCACCGAGCTGCCGCCGGCCGCGAGCACCTCGGCCGCGTGCCGGTGCAGGCCGGCCCGCAGCGCCGGCGGCACGCTCTCGACCAGCGCCTGACGAAGGTATCCGTGCCGGAACGCCAGGTCGGTGCCGCTGTCCACCAGCACGTCTGCCGTCAACGCCTCCTCCAGCGCGCCGACCAGGTCGAGCGCCGAGCGGCCGGTCACCGCCACCACCTCGCTCACCGAGAACTCGGCGCCGAGCAGGGCGGCCAGCCGTAGCACCTCGCGGGTCGGCCCGGAGAGCAGATCCAGGGTGGAGTGCACGGCGGCGAGCAGGGTGCGCGGCGGGGCGACGGTCACGTCCGGGCCGATGTCGGCGCGGCCGCCGGCGACCTCGATGACGTCCCGCTGGCGCAGCGCGCCGACCAACTCGCGGGCGAACAGCGGGTTACCGCCGGAGCGGGACACCAGCGTCCGCAGGTTGGGGCCGGGCGGGGCACCGACCTGCGCGGCGACCAGGCGATCGAGGTCGGCGGCCGGGAGCGGGCCGAGCCGCAGGCCGACCGCGTGGCGCGGGCGGTCGGTGGCGCGCGCGGCCGCGACCAGCAGCAACGGCAGCCGGCCGACCAGGCCCTGCAGCCGCTCCCACACCCGGACCGTCGAGCTGTCCGCCCACTGCATGTCGTCGACGATCAGGATCAGCGGAGCGGCCGCGCACGCCGCCCGGACCGAGGCGACGATCTGGTCCTCCGCGACATCCGGCTCGGCGACCGGGCTGCGCGGGCGGCGCGAGGCGGACTCCAGGCCGAGGGCCCGGGACAGCACCTGCAGGGGTACGCGGGAACCCAGCTGATCGGCGGCTCCCCAGGCCACCCGGCAACCGCAGCGGGCCGCGTCGGCGAACGCGTGGGTCAGCAGCTCGGTCTTGCCGATGCCCGGCTCGCCCTCGATCCAGATCGACCCGCCGGTGCCGCCCGCGACCTGCCGCACCATCTGCCGCAGCCGATCGACCTCGGCCCCGCGGCCGAACCAGTCGCGCCCGGCCAGCCCGTCGCGCAGCGCCTTCGCCACCGCGGTCGGCACCACCGTGCGCAGCGGCTCCGGCACCGGCAGGGCGGCCGGTTGCTCGGCCGACCCGGCCAGCACCTGCCGTTGCAGCTCCTGCAGGGCCGGCCCGGGCTCGATGCCCAGCTCGGCGACCAGGGTGCGGCGGGCCGCCCGGAACACCTCGAGCGCCTCGGCGTGCCGGCCGGCCCGGTGCAGCGCCCGCATCAGCAACTCGTGCAGCGGCTCGTGCAGCGGGTTGTCCTTGACCAGGCCGGTCAGCTCGGCGATCAGGCCGTCGTCGCCGCCGCGGTCCAGCAGGATGCGGGCCCGCTGCTCGGCGGTGGCCAGCCGCAGCTCGGCCAGGCGCTGCCGGTCCAGCTCCAGGAACGGGCCGGCCAGGGTCGCGTAGGCATCGCCGCGCCACAGCTCGAGCGCCTCGTCCAGCCGGTCGGCCGCGGCCCGCCCGTCGCCGGCGTGCAGCAGCTCGGACGCCGCCGTGCGCAGCTGCTGGAAGCGGGCCGCGTCCAGGTCGGCGGTCTCGACCCGGAGCAGGTAGCCGCCCGAGGCGGTGGTCAGCAGGCCCGGCGTCAGCGCCCGGCGCAACCCCGAGACGTACGTGTAGACGCTGCCCGCCGCGGTGGCCGGCGGCGAGTCACCCCAGATCGCGGTGATCAGCTCGTCCCGGCCGACGAGCCGGCCGGCGTGCGCGGCGAGCACGGCGAAGACCGCCCGCTGACGGGCCGCGCCCAGCTCGATCTCCCGGTCGGCGATCCAGGCGCGAACCGGCCCGAGCACGCTGACGCGCAAGATTTCCGGCACGTGTCCTCCCGGGATGGGTGTCCTCAACTTCGAGGGAGACGGGCCGGGTGTCAATGGATAACAGAAACCGTCCTTACGGGCACACCTGGTTCGTAGCCCTTCCCGGTCGGCCGAGCCCCCTGCTGAACTGGTCTATCGGCCTGTATTCCGTCCTGAAGGATCTCTGAAGGTTCTCTGAAGAACCTTTTCCGACACTTGCTCCCACACCTCTGAGAGGGGAGCAGCTCATGGAACAGATCAAGGTCGCGTTGCAGGCGATGGATCCGGTCAGTCATGCCGGGCTGGCCGCGCTGCTCCAATTTCGGAACGACATGCTGGTGCTGCGCACCAATCAGCGGCACGACGCCGACGTGCTGGTCGCCGCGGCCGAGCGACTCACCCCGGACGTGGTGGCCGGGCTGCGCCGGGCCGGCGCCGACGTGCCCGCCCCGATCGTGCTGGTCTGCCAGGAGATCCTCGAGGCCGAGCTGATGACCGCCGTCGAATGCAAGGTGGTCGGCATCCTGCCGCGCCCGGCGGTCACCGCGGAACGGCTGGCGCACAGCGTCCGGGCCGCGGCCGCGGGCGGTGGGGTGATGCCGCCGAACCTGGTCGGTGAGCTGCTCAAACAGGTCGAGCGGATGCAGCGGGACGTGCTGGCACCGAACGGGCTGAACGCGTCCGGGCTCACCCCGCGCGAGATCGACGTGCTGCGGCTGATGGCGGACGGCTTCGACACCAACGAGATCGCCGGGAAGCTCTGCTACTCGGAGCGGACCGTCAAGAACGTCATCTATGGCGTGACCCACCGGCTCAAGCTCCGCAACCGCTCGCATGCGGTGGCCTACGCGCTGCGGGCCGGGATGATCTGATGTCCGGGTGGACAACCCCCCGAAGCTGAAGAAGGGCGACCGCGTCGCGGTCGTCTCGCCGTCCTGGGCCGGTCCGGCCGTCTACCCGGCCCTCCATGACCTCTCCCTGCAGCGGATCCGGGAGCTGCTCGAACTCGAACCGGTGGAGTTCCCGACGACCCGGCAGCCGGGCGCCTCGGCGGCCGCCCGCGCTGCCGACCTGATGGCCGCCTACGCCGATCCGTCGATCCGGGCGGTCTTCGCCACGATCGGCGGCGACGACCAGATCACCGTGCTGCCGCATCTCGACCCGGCGCCGTTCCGGGCCGATCCGAAGCCCTACTTCGGCTACTCCGACAACACCAACCTGCTCAACTGGCTGTGGCTGCACGGCGTGGCCGGCTATCACGGCGGTTCGACGATGGTGCACCTCGGCCGGGGCGGCTCGGTCGACCCCGAGCACCTGATCTCGCTGCGCGCGGCGCTCTTCGAGACCGGCGATCTGGCGATCACCGAGGTCCCGGCCTTCACCGACGAGGAGCTGAGCTGGGCCGACCCGGCCTCGCTCACCACCGCGGCGCCGCGGGTGGCGAGCCCCGGCTTCGTCTGGCACCGGGCCGACCGGGTGGTCACCGCGCCGACCTGGGGCGGCAGCCTGGAGATCGTGAGCTGGAACCTGGCCGCGAACCGGTGGATCAAGCCGGTCGAGGACTACGCCGGGTCGATCCTGCTGCTGGAGACCTCGGAGGAGTTGCCGTCGGCCGAATCGGTGTTCCGGGTGCTGCGCAACGCCGGCGAACGCGGCCTTCTCGAGCAGTTCCCGGCGGTCGTCGTCGCCACCGCCAAGGCCAGCAACCGGGAGAGCCGGCCACCGCAGTCGGAGCGGGCGAAGTTCCGTGACGACCAGCGCGATGCGGTGCTGAAGGCACTCGCCGCCTACAACCCGTCAGCGATGGCTGTCTTCGGTGTCGATTTCGGACACACGGCGCCGCAGTGGATCCTCCCGTACGGCGGCCGGATGACCATCGACGGCCCGGCCCGGACGATCATTGCGCACTTTTGACCGTCTGCCGCAGCGGCGGTGAACACGGGTCGCAGAACGTATCGGCCGGTGTGTGGGCGGCAAGCCGGCTGGGGATCAGGAAGAACGCCAGCACGCTGCCGCCCACCATCAGGCCCGCGCAGATCAGCATCGCGTGCCGATAGATCGGATGCAGCTGATCAGCAACGGTCAGATTGCCGGCACCCAGGCCGGCCGCCAGCGGCAGGATCGCCACCGACAACAGGCTGGCGGCCCGGGCCACCGCGTTGTTCACCCCCGAGGCGATTCCGGCGTATGCGTCGTCCAGCGAACCCAGGGCGGTCGCCGTCAACGGCGCCACCAGAAGCGACAACCCCAGCCCAAAGATGATCACCGCGGGGAACACGCCGGTCAGGTAGGACTCGCCCGGCCCGATCATCGACATCAGCACCAGCGCCACGGCACACAGCAGCGGCCCGGCCGTCATCGGGATCCGCGGCCCGATCCGCTGGCCCAGCGCACCCGACCGGGCCGACAGCAGCAGCATCAGAACGGTCACCGGCAGCATCGCGATCCCGCTGACCAGCGGCGAGAAACCGGCCACCACCTGCAGGTTGACCACCACCAGGAAGAAGACGCCGCCGTTCGCCGCGTAGACCAGCAACGTCACCAGGTTGGCCCCGGCGAACGACTTGTTGCGGAAGATCGCCAGCGGCACCATCGGCTCCGGCGAGCGGCGCTCCTGCAGCACGAACGCCACCAGACCGGCCACGCCGACGGCCAGCGAGAGCAGCACGACCGGGTCGCCCGGCCCGCGCATCGGCCAGGCGGTGAAGCCGTAGGTGAGCCCGCCGAGCCCGACCGCGCCGAGGACCACGCCGGCCGCGTCGATCCGGCGGGCGGCGGTGGGATTGCGCGATTCGGGGACGTGCCGGGCCGCGACCCACAGCACGAGCGCCGCGACCGGCACGTTGATCAAGAAAATGTACCGCCAGCTGCCGGCTTCGACGAGCCAGCCGCCGAGGAACGGTCCCAGCGCACCGCCGATGCCGCCCAGCCCGGACCAGGCGCCGATCGCCCGGGCCCGGTCCTCGCGGGTGAAGGACGCCTCCAGGATCGCCAGCGCCCCCGGGGTGAGCAGGGCGCCGCCGATCCCCTGCAGCACGCGGGCGCCGATCAGCAGCTCGATGCCGGGCGCCAGCCCGCAGAGCAGCGAGGCGGTCGCGAACCAGGTGATACCGATCATGAACACGCGCTTGCGGCCGAACCGATCGCCCAGCGACCCGCCCAGCAGGATCAGCGAGGCAAGGCTCAACGCGTACCCGTTGATGGTCCACTGCAGACCGGCCGCGTCCGCGTCGAGGCTGCGCCCGATCTGCGGGAGCGCGATGTTGACGACCGTCGCGTCGATGAAGGCCAGGCTGGAGCCGAGCACGGTGGCCAGCAGTACCCACCGGCCGCGGGAGCTGCGGTAACTGATCAGAGCGGGCTCGGCCATGCCGCCGAGGCTACGCGTCCCTGATCAAGCCGGGCATCGGTCGGATGACTTCAGGCGGTGTGGCGGCTGAGCTCCTCCGGAGCGTGCGTGATGGTCGACTGCACGGACCGGGTGACGGCCCAGGACGCGGCCGCCGCCAGCCGGCCGGCCCGGGTGATCGCGGGCGGCCGGCACAGCATCAGGTTGTCCAGCCGGGCGCAGAGCTCGGCCCGGTGGAACGGCTTGGTCAGGTAGTCGTCGGCGCCCGCCTGCAGCGCGGCGACGACCCGCCGGTCGTTGACGTCGGCGCTGATCAGCATGACCGGCAGCAGCTCGGTGCCCGGTTCGGCCCGCAGCCGCCGGCACAGATCGATGCCGGACTCGCCGGGCATCCGCACGTCGAGCACGGCGGCGTCGATGCCACCAGCGCGCAGGAGCTGCATGGCGGACTCGGCGTCCTCCGCGGCGACGACGTCGTGCCCGGCCCGCCGCAGCGCGAGCGTGAGCAGCTCACGGTGGTCGGCATCGTCGTCGGCGATGAGCACGGTAGACACGGAACCTCCAGCGAAGACAGGCGGAACATCCTGATGTTCGGCACCGCCCCGGAGACCGCTGAGCCCTTTCCGTGGATGTGCACGTACGTGCACATCCACGCGATTGTGCGCGTACGTGCACAGCGGCTAAGATGTGCGCGTACGTGCACAGCGGGAGGTGGGTAATGCGCATCGGCAACGCCGACGATCTGGGCCGCTATGTACGCAGCCGGCGCGGTGCCGCGCGCATCAGCCAGGCCGACCTGGCCATCCGGGCGGGTGTGAGTCGCCGCTGGCTCTCCGACCTGGAGTCCGGCAAGCCCACCGCCGAGATCGGCCTGGTCTTCAAGATCCTCGGCGCGCTGGGGCTCTACCTGGACTGCCGTCCCGAGCCCACCCCCCAGATCGACCTGGACGCGTTCCTTGATTCCCTCGGAGGTGCGCCATGATCCGCGAGCTGGCGGTATTGCTCGGCGGACGGGTCGCGGGACGGCTCATCCAGGGCGACGGCGGCGTGTTGTCGCTCGTCTACGACCCGGTTTACGCCGAGACCGAGGGCGCCATGCCGGTCTCGCTGTCCATGCCGCTCATCGACGAGGTTTGCCCACCCGCCGCCGTTCGTGCGTTCTGCCAGGGTCTTCTCCCCGACAACGAGGTCGTGCTGGAGCGCTGGGGCCGAGACTTCCAGGTGTCGCCCGGCAACCCGTTCGCGCTGCTCAGTCATGTCGGCGAGGACTGCGCGGGAGCGGTGCAGTTCGTGCTGCCCGAGCGCGTCGAGGCCATCCTCGCCCGGGACGGCGCGATCGTGCCGCTCAGCGAGGAGCAGGTCGCGGGGCGGCTGCGCACCCTCCGGCGGGACCCGTCCGCCTGGCACCTCGCCGGCACCGGCCAGTTCAGCCTCGCGGGTGCGCAGGCCAAGACGGCGCTGCACCTCGACGGTCGCACCGGGCAGTGGGGTGAGCCGTCCGGGGTGATCCCGACGACGCACATCCTCAAGCCGGCCATCGCCGGCTTCGACGACCACGATCTCAACGAGCACCTGTGCCTGCGGGCCGCACGGATCGCCGGGCTGCGGACCGCGCCCACCTCGGTGCGCTCGTTCGGGGGTGAGCGGGCCGTGGTCGTCGAACGGTACGACCGGCTACCGGTCGGCGACGGCCAGGTCACCCGGATCCACCAGGAGGACGTCTGCCAGGCGCTCGGCCTGCCGCCGACCGCGAAATACCAGAACGAGGGCGGTCCGTCACCCGAGCAGATCATCGCGCTGATCCGCCGCGCGATCGTCCCGCCGGTGGCCGCGCTCGAGGTTGACCGGTTCGTCGACGCGCTCGCTCTCAACTGGCTGATCGCCGGGACCGACGGGCACGCCAAGAACTACTCGTTGCTGATGGCCGGCGGACAGATCCGGCTCGCCCCGCTCTACGACGTGGCGAGCAGCCTGCCCTACGACGACATGTACCTTCCCCGGCTGCGGCTGGCCATGCGGATCGGCTCGGAATACCGGGTGGAGGCGATCACCGGGCGGCACTGGCGAGCCTTCGCCGCGCAGAACGGTCTTGATCCGGATCGGACGATCACCCGGATCGACGAGTTGGCCGGTCGGCTGCCGGGGGCGTTCGAGGAGGCCGCGCGGGCGGAGGCGGTCGTGGCGCTGAAGTCCAGCCTGCCGGAGCGGTTGACGGCGGCGGTCGGGAAGCATGCGGACCGGTGCCGCAAAAACCTGGCCTAATGTGTGATGCATGCGTGCTGCTGTCTTTGAAGAGGCTGGTCCGGCTGCCGTCCTGCAGATCGTCGAGCGGGACACGCCGCCGGTAGGGGCGGGTGAGGTCCGGGTTCGGATCGTGCTGTCCGCCGTCAATCCGACCGACACCGGGACCCGCGCGGGGCGCGGCGTTCCGGACGGGGTCGCGCCGCCGCGGGTGCCCAACCAGGACGGCGCCGGGCTTGTCGATGCGGTCGGCGACGGGGTGCACGGGCTGGAACCGGGGGACCGGGTCTGGGTGTGGGACGCCGCCTACGCGCGGGCCAACGGGACCGCCCAGGAGCTCGTCGTGCTGCCGCGCCGCCAGGTGGTGCGGATGAACGACGGGGTGCCGTTCGAGGTCGGGGCCGCGCTGGGCATTCCGGCGCTCACCGCGCACCGCTGCCTCACGCTGGCCAGCGACGGGCCGGCCCGGCTCGGGCCGGGTGCGCTCGACGGGCGGACGGTGCTGGTGGCGGGCGGGGCCGGCGCGGTCGGCAACGCGGCCATCCAGCTCGCCAAGTGGGCCGGGGCGACCGTGCTGACCACGGTCAGCTCGAAGGAGAAGGGCGATCTCGCGGCCGCGGCCGGTGCCGACGCGGTGATCAATTACCGCGAGGAGGACGTGGTCGCGCGGGTCAAGGAGCTGGCGCCGGGCGGCGTCCAGGTGGTGGTCGAGGTCAACACCGAAAACCTGCGGACCGACCTGAGCGTGATCGCACCGGGCGGCAACATCGGCATCTACGTGGCCGGCGAGGTGACGATCCCCAGCTTCAAGGCGATGCTCAAGAACGTCAGCCTCGACTTCGTGCTGACCTACACCACCACGACCGAGGAGAAGGACAACGCGGTCGCGGCCGTCGCCGAGGCGGTCGACGCCGGTGCCTTCCGGGTCGGGGAGGAGGCCGGTCTGCCGATCGTGCGTTTCCCGTTCGAGCAGGTCAGTGCCGCCCACGAGGCCGTCGAGCAGCACGTGGTCGGCAAGGTGGTCATCGACGTGACGCAGCCGTAAGCAGCGCGTCGGCCACCCGCTCCACACCACGCCCGTCCACGGCCGCCCATCCTCGGGCGGCCAGGGCGGTGCGCATGCCGGCGTCGGTGAGCAGGGTCCGCAGGGTGGTCACCGACTGCTCGTCGAAATGGCCGAGCTGCCCGAGCCCCGCCGCGAAGCCGCGAGCCATCGTCCGGTCGTACCCAAGAATTTGATTGTCGACCACCCAGACCAGAGCCGACGCCAGGCCGAGGCAGAGCAGTTCCCACGTCGAGGTGCCGCTGGCGCTGACCGCCAGGTCGGCGCCGGCGAGGAGTTTCGGCAGGTCGTCGGTGGGCGGGATGATCTCGAAACGCTGGTCCGGCCGAGCCGTGACGGCCCGCAGCTCGGTCCGCAGCTCCTCGTTGGCGCCGATGATCGTCGCGTCGAAGGCGACGCCGGTCGCCGCGAGGAGGGCGGCAGCCTGCGGCGCCGCACGGTAGGCGTCGGTGCCGCCGAAAAAGGCAACCACCTTGGGTGTACGCGTGGAGCTGTGCACCGGGGGAGTGAGCGGTCGCAGCTGCCGCACCGACCCGCGCAGCAGCGCGTAGTCGAGGCCGGCCAGCCCGATCGCGTCGGCGATGGTGATCACCGAGTCGAGGTTCTGGTCGACGTAGATGTCGGCGGTCTGGCCGCGGAAGTCGCCGTCCACGATGGCGAGCACCGGCCACCCGGCCGCCCGCACGGCCACGCTGTGCTCGGGCGGCAGGGTGTACGAGTCGATCACCAGCGCGTCGATCCCGAGGCGCTCGACCGCGGCGACCAGCCCGGCGGCGTCGGCCGGCGGCGGGTCGCACGGCAGGCCGCGCTGGGTGAGCTGGGCCTCGGCCCACTGGACGCCGCCGAGGTCGGCCAGGAACCGGACCTCCACGTTGCGCGCCACGAGCTCCTCGGCCAGCGCCACACAGCGGACCAGATGCCCGACGCCGGTGCGAGCACCGGCGTCGCAGCGAATTCCGACGACCGTCACGCCTGAACGAGAGCCTTCTGCAGGACGTGGGCGTTGAGCTCGATCAGCTCGGGCCGGCTCTCCAGCCAGGCGACCAGCTCGTGCAGCGCGACCGGCTCGTCGCCGAAGTGGTCGACGATCGCCGAGACCACCCGCCAGTCGTCCTCGGTGTCCACCGTCAGCCGCAGGTGGGAGAGGTCGGGCTGGAGGGTCAGGCCGATCACGTCGAAGTCGTTGGCGTGCGTGTAGATGTACGACGTCACGTGCACCCGGTGGTGCTCGGTGGCGAGCGCGTCGATCGCGCGCAGCACCGGCGTGCGGACCATCTCGACATCCAGGCCGCGCGGCAGGGTGTGCGCGATCGACGTGGTCAGGTAGTCGGCGCCGGCCGCGACGAACACCCGGTGCGCCCGGCTGATGATGGCCGGGTCGATGAGCGGATTGTCCGCGGTGAACCGCAGCACGATGTCGCTCTCGTAGTCGTCGAGCACGCCGAGGAACCGGGCGAGGACGTCGTCGACCGGCCCGCGGTGGCAGGGCACCCCGATCCGGGCGCATTCCTCGACGATCACGTCGTCGGTCTCCTCGACGGTGGTCGCCACGATCACCTGGTCGAGGACGCCGCTCAGCTGTGCGCTGCGCACACAGCGCTCGAGCACGGAGCGGCCGCCGAGCTGAAGAAGAACCTTGCCAGGCAGACGCGATGAGTCCATCCGTGCCTGAATGATGCCAAGGGTGGTCATTTCGTACCTTTTCGAAGGCGGTTACGGGCCTTACGCGCTACGCCATACCCAAGCTTCACGAAGCGGTAGCCGGCTTTGTCGCTGAAAGTGGCGATCTGCCGGCGAGCTTTTTGAAGTTCTTTCTCCCGCTTGCCGAGCAGTTTCTCGTAGAACTCGGCGCGGGAAGCGGCATCGGCCAGCTCGCGGCGTAGGGCCTGGAGCTGTTCCGCATGCTCGCGGCGGGAGTCTGGCACAAGCGGATCTTCGCCGTCCATAACCGCCGGGTAGTCGCCAGGCAACCCTGCGACGCCATGCAGGATCTCGGTCAGCGTCGCGAGGTCGGTGAAGGCCGGCCAGGGGTGCGCATAGCCGCCGGTCAGCAGGGTGTTGGCGAACCGGCGGAGAGCATCCGCCCGGGGCGGTGCGCTCGGGTCCAGCGCCACGAAAGTGTCGTGATCCACGATCACGCTCTCGGCCGTGGTCTCCGGCAGCGCGGCCATCCAGCCGGTGAGGAGCCGCCGCAGCGTCGGCAGGTCGCCGCGCAGGGCGGCGCCGAGCAGGAGCTCCTCCAGCAGCCGTCCCGCCGGGAGGGCTCGCTCGCCCAGTGGGCCATCGCCGAGCAACACGGGTGGCAGCTGCAACGCCGGCGCGGCGCGCGGCGCGAGGTGCGCGACGACCAGCCAGCCGGCCGCGAGTTCCGCTCCGAGGCCGGCCCGCACGGCGGTCGAGGCGAGTCGGCGCGGATCGCTGAGCACGGACTTCTCGGCGTACGCCGTGGCGAGCGCGCCGGCGGCGAGCGCGGCGAGCGCGCTCGAGGAGTCCAGCGCGGTCGACGTGGCGATCAGGGTGGGTGCGGCCGGCGTCGGCCAAGCCGCGCCGAGCCAGTCGACGGCCAGGCCCTCGGCGGCCAGGCGGGCGGTCAGCCGGGCCGGGGTGCCGGGGCGGCTCTCGTCGAACTCGCCGAGCGGCCGCCACGCGCTGTTGTCCTGAAGGGCGGTGCCGGTGGCCGGGTCGACCAGGCGATGCACGCCCAACTCGTTCTCCACGGCCAGCAGCAGCGTGCCGCCGGGGCGCAGCGCCCGCTTGAGCACGGCCAGGCTCTCGGCCCAGTCGAGCTGAGCGTCCTCCACCGAGCAGAGCCGCCCGACGCCGTCGAGCGCGACCACGAAGTCCCAGCGCTCACTCTCCAGCTTGGTCAGCGTGCCGCAGAGGACCGCGACGCCGGTGGCGTCCAGCGCCAGCGCATCCGGCTGGGAGCGGACCAGGCAGGTGACCGACGCCCGGGTGGCCAGCGCGTCGACGAGTGCCTCGTCGTGCGGGCCGGCCATCAGCACGTCCGCGCCGTCCGGCAGCTGATCGATCACGTAGCGTAACAACGCGCCGCCGGCCGGTGGCCGATCCTCGGTCCAGCCCGGCATCTCTCCGCCGATGAGCCGGATCATGCCGAGGCCGCCGCCCGCTCGCGTGCCCAGCCGAACATGGTGCGAAGTTCCGCAGGTGAGGCGAGGTAACCGGCGCCCAGCTCGGCCAGCGCGGCCGGCCTGGCCAGGGCCGGGTCGGGGTGCTTGCCGTGCAGCTCCGGCCACTGGCGACGGATCCGCTCGGCGGTCGAGAGGTCTTCGGACTCCAATTGCATCGGGTCACCGTAGACCGCCGGTGCACAGCCCGCCGCCACCCCGTAGAAGATCGCGCTGCTCAACCTGTTCGATGCGACCCGCTCGTGGGCGCGCAGCTCGGCGAGCTGGTTGTGCAGGAACCGGATGTCGGTGTCCAGCCAGTGCTGGCCGCGGTAGCCGTGGCAGATGACCCGGCCGGCCTTCTCGTACGTGGCGCGGACCTTGTCGTTGCGGTACTCGTGCCAGTAGAGGCAGAAGGTGACCGGGCCCGCCTCGGTCGCCATGATCTCGTCGATCAGGCGGCGGTGATCACCCTCCACGTCCTGCCGCTCCCAGCCGTGGAACGGGTACCAGATGGTGCCCCGGCGGGCCGGATCGGCGGGCGGCGCGGCGAACTCGAGCAGGTAGAGGAAGGGTGCGCCGATGACGGTCGCCTGGCGGCGACCCATCGACCACGCCCGCCGCCGGGTCTGCTCGGACCACAGGAAGATCGGCTTCCCCGGCGCGTACGGCGTGCCGGGGCCGAGCCCGTCCACCACATTCCAGCCGTGCTGTACGTAGCCGTCGATCCGCGGTGGTTTCGCCGGATCGAGGCCGCAGTACTCCGCGAGTACGTGCGCGTGGCCGTAGAAGTGGTTGGCGTGGTGCACCCGGTTAGCTCCCCAGGATGTGTCGCAGAGCCTCCACGACGCGGTCCTGGTCGGCGTCGGTGAGGTCCACGAAGAGCGGTAGTGACAGCTCCTCAGCGTAGAAAGCCTCGGCCACCGGGCACATCCCTCGTCGGTAGCCCATGTCCGCGTAGACCGGGTGCCAGTAGACCGGGATGTAGTTGACCTGTACGCCGATGCCGGCCTCGCGCATCCGGTCGTAGACCTCGCGGCGCCGGCCGTCGAGGATGCGCACCGGGTAGAGGTGGCGCATCGGGTCGACGCCCTCGCGCTGGATCGGCAGGCGCAGGCCCGGCACGTCGGCGAGCAGCTCGCCGTAGCGGGCGGTCAGGCGCTGCCGGGCGGCCTTGAACTCGGCGATCCGGCCCAGCTGCGAGCTGCCGAGCGCGCAGAGGAGGTCGGGCAGCCGGAAGTTCAGCCCGAACGACTGCACCTCGTAATACCAGCCGCCCTCGTCCGGGTGCCGGAGTTTGTCCTGGTCGCGGACCATGCCGATGTTCCGGAACGTGCGCGCCGCGGCGAGCAGGCCGGCTCGCGTGGAGGCGACCGCGCCGCCCTCGGCGGTGGTCAGGTTCTTCGTCGGGAAGAACGAGAACGTGGTCAGGTCGGCGAGCGTGCCGACCGGGCGACCGTGGTAGGTCGACCCGATGGCGTGCGCCGCGTCCCCGATCGTGACCGCCTCGACCCGCTCGGCGATCTTGCGCAGCGCGTCGTACTCGGCCGGGTGGCCGGCGTAGTCGACCGCGGTGATCGCCTTGGTGCGCGACGTGACCACGGCCTCGACCGCGGCCGGGTCGAGGTTGGCGGTCTCGTCCTCGACGTCCGCGAAGATCACCTTCGCGCCGAACAGGTTGGCACAGGACGCGGTCGCCACGAACGTCATCGGGGTGGTGACGACCTCGTCACCGGGCCCGACACCGGCCGCCGCGTACGCCGTGTGCAGCGCGGTCGTGCCGTTGGTCACGGTCACCGCCGGGGCGCCGGCGACGGCCTCGATGTCCGCCTCGAACTGGGCGACCCGGGGACCGGTGGTCAGCCAGTCGCTGCCGAGGGCGGCCAGAACCGCCTCGACATCGGCCTGGTCGATCGACTGCCGCCCGTACGGAAGCATCAGTTCTTCTCGTCGGCGGCGATGAGGTTGCGCATGTCCTCGATCGTGAGCCAGAGGTCGTTGTTGTCGGACCGGTAGTTGAAGCCGTCGGCGACCTCTTCGCCACCGGCCGGGGTCTCGTAGCCCCAGCTCGCGGCGACCGGCTGAACGACGTAGCGGTCCGGGAAGCGCAGCGTGCGGCGGCTGTCGTCGGAGGCGATCATTTCCTCGTGCAGCTTCTCGCCGGGGCGGATGCCGGTCTCGTGCGTCGGCGAACCGGGCGCGACCGCCTCGACCAGGTCCATGATCCGCATGCTCGGGATGCGCGGCACGAAGAGCTCGCCGCCCTCCATCACGTCGAACGAGTCGACCACGAACTTCACCGCGGCCGGCAGCGTGATCCAGAAGCGGGTCATCCGCTTGTCGGTGATCGGCAGGCTCTTGCCCTCGGCGGCCAGGCGGCGGAACAGCGGCACGACCGAGCCGCGGCTGCCCATCACGTTGCCGTAGCGGACGACCGACAGGCGGGTCGGGTGGGTGGCGGCGTAGTGGTTGCCGGCGATGATCAGCTTGTCGGCGACCAGCTTGGTCGCGCCGTACAGGTTGATCGGGCTGGACGCCTTGTCGGTGGAGAGCGCGACGACCCGCTTGACGCCGGCGTCGATCGCGGCGTCGAGGACGTTCTGCGAGCCGTTGATGTTCGTGTTCACGAACTCGCTCGGGTTGTACTCCGCGGTGTCGACCTGCTTGAGCGCGGCCGCGTGGACCAGGTAGTCGACGCCGTGCATCGCGCGCGCGAGCCGGTTGCGGTCGCGGATGTCGCCGAGGAAGAAGCGGAGGCGCTTGTCGTCGCCGAACATCTGGCGGAGCTCGTACTGCTTCAGCTCGTCCCGGGAAAAGATGACGATGCGCTGCGGGTCCAGGTTGTCGAGGGCGTATCGGAGGAACGCCTTACCGAACGAACCGGTGGCACCGGTGACGAGGATCGAAGATCCGCTGAGTACAGACACGATTGAGCTCCCGAGGGGTGGGCAAGGGCCATGCGAGGGGCAGTACGAAGGCAGTACGAGCCGGAAGCATAGTCAGCTTCGTAGGCTTTAACAGGGTAGACGAAAAAGGACAACACTCGTTCACGTTAGGTTCAGGCGGGATTGGTCATGGGGACCGTGAACCTGTAAGAAAGTAGGAGGCCTCTGTCTATCCCACCTTGGAGCCCCTTCGTGAGCACGCTGCAGAAACTGCGGGAAGCCTTCCGCACCGCCCTGGACCTTCCGGCGGATGCGCCCGTGGACGACCTGCAGTATCAGGACAATGAAAAATGGGACTCTCTCGCCCATATGTCGCTGATCGCCACGCTTGAGGACGAGTTCGAGGTCATGATTGACACGGATGACGTGATCAACATGTCGAGCTTCCAGGAAGCGATCAAGATCCTCGGTAAGTACGGGGTAGATATCAGTGAGTGATCGGGTCGCCCTTATCACCGGGGCTTCCCGCGGCATCGGCCGCGCGACGGCGACCAAACTGGCCGAGCGCGGTTACGACCTGGTTCTGCACGGTCACCGTGCGGATGCGATTGCCCAGGTGGCGTCCGGGCTCGCCGAAAAATTTGGTGTGAGCACTTTCACGGGCAGCGGCGACATCGGCGACCCGGCCACCAGCAAGGCCCTCATGCAGGTCGCGTTCGCCAACTTCAAGCGGCTCGACGCACTGGTGGTCAACGCCGGAACGCACGCGGCCGGCATGCTCGGCATGACCGATGACGCCACGATCCAGCGCCTGTTCGCGGTCAACTCGGCCGGAGCGGCGTACACCCTGCGCGGGGCGGCCCGGCTGCTCGCCCGGGGGCGTACACCCGCAGTGGTTCTCCTGTCGTCGATCACCGCGAGTCGCGGCATCGCCGGACAGGCCGTCTACGCCGCGTCCAAGGCCGCGGTGGCGGCCCTGGCCAAGTCGGCCGCCAAGGAGCTCGGGCCGCAGGGCATCCGGGTCAACGCGGTCGAGCCCGGCTTCATCGCGACCGACATGCTCGACACGCTCGACGAGAAGGGCCGCGCGGAGCGGATCGGCGACACCGCGCTGGGCCGCTTGGGTGAGGCCGACGAGGTCGCCGACGTGATCGCCTTCCTCCTCTCCGAGCAGGCCCGGTTCGTGACCGGCCAGGTGCTCGGAGTTGATGGAGGATTGACGCTGTGAACCTGCTGCATCCCGGTGCGCGCGTGATCGACGCCGCGACCGGCCAGACGATGACGCCCGCCGACGTCTCGACGGCCGCCTCCGAGCTCGAGAAAGAACCGGGCGCGGTGGTCTTCCACCCGATTTCGACCACTATTTCAGATATAGCCCGATATTTGGCGGCGCTGCGGCTTGGCCGGCCGGTCGTGCTTCTTGATCCGGATGGCGACAACGCGCACTGGGCCGAGCGGTTCGCCACCGACGACGTGCACCCCGATCTCGCGCTGCTGCTCACCACCAGCGGCTCGACCGGCAACCCCAAGCTCGTCCGGCTCTCCGCCGACGCCGTGCTGGCCAACGCCGGGCAGATCGCCGACGTCCTCGACATCACCGCCGACGACGTCGCGATCACCACGCTGCCGCTCTTCTACTCGTACGGAATGTCGGTGTTGAACTCGCATCTGCTGCGGGGTGCCACCGTGATCCTCGAACGCACCGGCATCATGCAGCGCGACTTCTGGACCGCGGCGGTCGAGCACAACGTGACGTCGATGGCATTCGTACCGTATCAGTACGAGATGCTGCGCCGGCTGCGGTTCGACCCGGCCAAATACCCCGCGCTGCGCAAGCTCACCCAGGCCGGCGGCCGGCTCCGCAGCGACCTGATCAGCGACTTCGCCCAGCGGATGGCGACGGTCGAGGGCTCGTTCTACGTGATGTACGGCCAGACCGAGGCCGCGCCCCGGATGGCCACCCTGCCGCCCGCGCGCCTCGAGGAGAAGCTCGGTTCGGTCGGCCTCGCGCTGCCCGGTGCCCACTTCTCGCTCTCGCCCGAGGGGGAAGTGCTCTACCACGGGCCGAACGTGATGATGGGCTACGCCGACACCGCTGCCGACCTGGCCAAGGGCGACGAGCAGGGTGGCGTGCTGCACACCGGTGACCTCGGTCGCATCGACGACGACGGCTACCTGTTCATCACCGGCCGGATCAAGCGGATGGGCAAGGTCTTCGGCGTCCGGATCAACCTCGATGACGTGGAGAAGCACTTCCCGGTCACCGCGGTGGCCGGCGAGGACAAGCTGAACGTCTTCGCGCTCGGCGCTACCGACGACGAGGTCCGCGACCTGCGGACGAAGATCTCCGAGTGGCTCGGGACACATTTCTCCGGCGTCGTGGTGCGTAGCATCGAATCCCTGCCGCTGCTGCCCAACGGCAAGGTCGATTACCGCGCCCTGGAGTCGTCGCTGTGAGTGTCTTCACCCTTCCGCAGGCCGCCAAGGAAGAGTTGCTCCTGTCGGAGCTCTCCGCCTTGACCGAGCACCACCGCGCCGCCTGCGAGCCCTACGCCCGGATCTTGGCCGCCTCGGGATTTGAAAAGGCGGCGACGGTGGCCGAGCTGCCCTGGCTGCCGGTTCGGCTGTTCAAGAACCTCGAGCTCAAGAGCATCCCGGACGACGAGGTCTTCAAGGTCCTCACGTCCAGCGGCACCACCGGCGAGGTCAGCAAGATCTACCTGGACAAGCATGCGGCCGCCGAGCAGACCCGCCGCCTCGGCGCCACCGTGCAGACCGTGCTCGGCCCGAAGCGGCTGCCGATGCTGCTGGTCGACACGAAGGCGATGCTGAAGGACCGCAAGTCGTTCTCGGCCCGCGGCGCCGGTGTGCTCGGCATGTCGACGTTCGGGCGCGACCACGTGTGGGCGCTCGACAACGACGGCGTGGTCGACCTCGACGCGATCCGTGGCTTCCTGGAGAAGCACGGATCCCAGCCGTTCCTGATCTTCGGCTTCACCTACCTGGTCTGGCTGCACCTCTACGAGGTCGCCCGGGACAACGGGCTCGACCTGTCGAACGGCATCCTGATCCACTCCGGCGGCTGGAAGAAGCTGATCGACCAGGCCGTCTCGCCTTCAGAATTTCGCGAGCGCCTCTCCGGTGTGGGCCTGACGAACGTGCACAACTACTACGGCATGGTCGAGCAGATCGGCACGGTCTTCCTGGAAGGGCCGTCCGGTGGGTCGCTCTACTGCCCGGACTTCGCCGACGTGATCGTGCGTGACCCGCTGACCTGGCAGGAGCTGCCGCCGGGCGAGACCGGGCTGATCGAGGTGATCAGCACGCTGCCCACCTCGTACCCCGGGCATGTCCTGCTCACCGAGGACATGGGCGTGGTGCACGGGATCGACGACGGGGACTGGCCCGGCAAGCGCTTCTCGGTCATCGGCCGGCTGCCGCGGGCCGAGGCGCGGGGCTGCAGCGACACCTACCGGGAGGCGGCGTGATCCAGTACCGATTCGGCGACTCGTCAGCCGATCTGACGGCGCCCGTCGAGGATCGCCTGACCGTCGGTGACCCGCGCGTTCTCGATTTCCTGGCCAAGGTCGCCCGCAAGCTGCTGGCCCCGGCCGTCGCCCGCCGGCACCCGGAGCTGGGCTCGCTCGGCTTCTTCCTCCGCCCGGCCGAGCTCAACCGGGCCGTGAGCCGGATGCAGCGCGACGACGCGATCGTCTTCCCGCGCGGCAACGTCTTCCACGTGCCGCCGGCGAACGTCGACACCATCTTCGTCTACTCGTGGGCGCTGTCCGCGCTGGCCGGCAACCACAACGTCGTCCGCATCTCGGAGCGCTCGGCGGCCGCGGCCGACACCATCCTCGACGCCCTCAACGCGGTGCTCGCCGACGCCGACCCGGTCATCGGCCGCACCCAGCGCATGATCACCTACGGCCGGGACAACGCCGTCACCGCGGCTCTGAGCCAGTGGTGCGACCTGCGGGTCATCTGGGGTGGCGACGCGGCCGTCGAAGCGATCCGCAAAAACCCACTGCGGCCTTCGGCCCGAGACCTGACCTTCCCGGACCGTACGTCGTGGGCCGCGCTCTCCGCCGCCGGGTGGCGTGCCGCTACGCCGGCGGCCAAGCGGGACGCCGTGGTCGGCTTCTCGAACGACGCCTACTGGTTCGACCAGGCGGCCTGCTCCTCGCCGCGCACGGTGTTCCTGATCGGCTCGGACACCGACGACGTCCGGGCCGAGTTCATCGAGCTGCTGCTCGAGGTCGTGGACCAGCGCGGCTGGGCGGTCGACGCGGCGATGGCGGTGGAGAAGCGGGTCAACGCGTACGGGATGGCCGCGACCGGCGCGATCTCGGCGATGGAGTTCCCGGCCAACTCGGTGACCGCGATGTCGCTGACCGCCGTGCCGGACGCGCCGCGCCGCTGGATCGGCGCCGGGGCGTTCCCGTTCGCCGAGGTCGGCTCGCTGCTCGACCTGGTCCCGGCGATGAATCGGCAGGACCAGACGTTCAGCCACTTCGGCTTCGGCGGTGACGAGCTGCGTGAGTTCGCGCTTGCGCTGGGCGGCCGGGGGGTCGACCGGATCGTGCCGTTCGGCCAGGCGCTAACCTTCAGCGCCATATGGGACGGGTACGACTTGCCGAGCGAGTTCACCAGGCTCACGACGATCGCGTCCTGAGTTTTCGCCGTTTTAACCTCCGCTGGGCACCCTGGTGCCTCCCGGCGGCCGCGCTGCTCCTCGGGCTGCTGCTGACCGACGTCCCCCTTCTCGACATAGTCCGATATGCCGCCTATTTCGGGCTGGCGGTCCTGCTGCCCGGCACGCTCGTGCACCGGGCCCTGCGCGGCAGCCGGGGCAATCTCCCCGAGGACCTCGGTCTCGGCGGCGCGACCGGCCTGCTCCTGCTGCTGATCGGCTGGGCGGCCACCGCCGCGACCGGCCTGCAGGCGTTCCTGCCGGCCTGGCCGGCGGCGATCGTCGTGCTCTTCCTGGCCGTGCCCCGGCTGCGCGGGCACTGGCTGATCGCCGATCGCCGCCCGGTGCCGCTGCGCTGGACCTGGGTGCTCGCCGGGACGATGACGCTGGTGGTGGCGTCGCTCGTGCCGTTCTGGCACAACCAGCTGCTGCCGCCGGCGCAGGACGTCTGGTTCCAGGACCTCGGCTATCACCTGGCCCTCGTGCACGAGATGACCCGGTCGATGCCGTTCCAGGTGCCGCAGTTGGCCGGCGAGACGCTGCGCTACCACTACCTCTCCGACGCCGACATGGCGGCCGCGTCGATGCTCACCGGCATCGACCCGATCGTCGTGCTGCTGCGCCTCTGGCTGGCGCCGATCGCCGCGATCACCGTGCTCGTGGTGACCGCGCTGGCCCGCGACCTGACCGGCGGCAAGTGGTGGGCGGCCGTGCTGGCGGCCGCGGCCGGGGTGACCGGCCTGCCCCTGCTGGCCTGGGCGCAGGGCAGCAACCCGATCAGCTACTACAGCCCGTCCCAGGTCTACATGCTGCCGCTCACCGGGCTGCTGCTCACCCTCGCGGTGCCGGCCGTGCGCGGTCGAGGCCTGGGCTGGGCCTGGCTGCTCGTCTTCCCGCTCGCGCTGGCCTGCGCCGGGGCCAAGTCCAGCGCGCTGCCGCCGGTCGTCTTCGGCCTGATCGTCGCGACCGGGACGACCCTGGGGCGGCGCGAGCGGCGGCGGCCGGCGCTGACCATGCTCGGCCTCACCCTGGCCGCGATGCTCGTCGGCACATTCCTGTTCGCCGGCGGGGGAGCGGGCACGCTGTCCCTGCAGCCGTTCGCGGTCCTGCTCGGCTTCGTGCCCTACCGGCAGACCCTCGGTGCCGCCGACGTCAACGACGGCACCCTGCGGCTGCCCGACGGCGTCGCGCACCTGTCGGCGGGCGGCTTCCTCTTCCTGGCCGCGCTGGTCCTGTGGTGGCTGCTCGTGCAGGCGCCCCGGCTGGCCGGCCTGGTCACCCTGGCCGGCGCCCGGAACCGCCGGGACCCGGCCGTCTGGCTGCTGGCCGGGCTCACCGTGGCCGGGGTCGGCGGCATGTGGCTGCTCTGGCATCCGTCGCTCAGCCAGACCTACTTCTACCTCGGCATGATCCCGTTCGCGACGGTGCTGACCGTGCGGCTGCTCGCCGACCGGCAGCCCGGACAGCGGCTCCTGCTCGGCGGCCTGGCCGCGGGTTTCCTCGCCACCGGGATCGCCGCCCGGCTGCCGTTCGCCGGCGTCCGCGGCATGGCGGCCTGGGCGTGGCAGCTCTACTGGCCGGCGGCGTTCGTCCTGGCCGTGATCGTGCTCCTGTCGGTCCTGGTGATCCGCCGGCGCGGGCTGCCGATCGTGCTGACGGCGGCGTTGCTCGGCGGCAGCGTCGGCGTGTTCGCCGAGCGGGCCGCCGAGGCCGACTGGAAAGCGCTGCGCGACCAGGGCCGGCACACCAGCAGGCTGCTGATCCTGCAGGACGAGATGGTCGCGGCCCAGTGGGTCGACCGGCACGCCGGGCCGGACGACGTGGTCGCCACCAACGTGCACTGCTGGCCGCCCGGCGGCCCCGCGGCCGGCTGTGACTCGCGAGCCTTCTGGGTCGCGGCGCTGACCGGCCGCCGCACCCTGATCGAGAGTTGGGGCTACACCGACGCGGCGGTGGCGGCGGACGGCGACGGCGGGCTGCGCTACTACCGTCAGCCTCCGCCCGACCCCGCCCGCTACGCCCTCAACCAGCGGGTCTTCGAGCTCGGCGCCGCCGCCGACCTCGCCGAGCTGCGGGATCGTTATCACGTGCGCTGGCTGCTGGCCGACGTTCGGTCCGGCCCGGTGGGGCTGGCGGCGGCCCCGGTCTTCACGGCCGGTCCGGTCACCATTTACGAGCTGCGCTGAGTTAGTAGGGTTAGCCCTACCGCGGATCCGGCAGGCAGCGGGATCGGATGGGGGGCCGCCGATGCCTAGCGTTCATGACATGACAACGACCTACGCCGAAGCCGCCGCTCCCGTCCGACGCAGCGGATTCGTCCGCCAGTTGGGCATCGACACCCAATTCGTGCTGGTCGGGTTCCCGATCGGCATCATCTCGATCTCGGTGTGCATGAGCCTGTTCTGGACCGGCGTGGGGACCGCGATCATCTGGATCGGCCTGCCCATCCTGGTGGCGGTCATGTATGTGGCGCGTGGCCTGGCCGCCGTGGAACGGGCCCGGATCGGCCCGGTCTTCGGTGTCCGGTTCCGCCATCCGTATTACAAGCAGCGGCCCGAGGCCGGTCCGATCGGCAAGATGCTCACCCCGCTCACCGACGGCCAGAGCTGGCTCGACCTGCTGCACGGCATGTTCCGCTTCATCCCCAGCACGATCTCCTTCGTCTTCGTGGTGACCTGGTGGTCGGGCGCGCTCGCCGGCCTCACCTGGGGCCTGTGGGGCTGGTCGCTGCCGAACGGGCCGGATGACCAGGACCTCCCCGAGCTGCTCGGCTTCGACAGCAGCTACGGCACCAAGGTCATCTTCAACCTGGCCCTGGGCATCTTCTTCGCCGGCACGCTCTACTGGGTGGTCCGGGCGGCTGCGCTGCTCGAGGCGTACTTCGCCAAGGGTCTGCTCAGCGGCGTGAACGACCTGCGGGCGCAGGTGGCGTCGGCGAACGCGGCCCGCCAGGTCGCCCAGGAGCAGAAGGCCGCCGCGGTCTCGGCCGAGGCCACCGCCCTGCGCAAGCTCGAGCGCGACATCCACGACGGCCCGCAGCAGCGCCTGGTCCGCCTGGCGATGGACCTCGGCCGCGCCGAGCAGCAGTTCGCCACCGACCCCGACGCGGCCCGCGCCACCGTCGCCGAGGCGCTCAGCCAGACCCGGGAGACCCTCGACGAGCTCCGCGCGCTGTCCCGCGGCATCGCCCCGCCGATCCTGGTCGACCGGGGTCTGCAGGCGGCCCTGACCGCGCTGGCCGGCCGCTGCACGGTGCCGGTCGACCTGGACGCCCCGTATTTCGAGCGGCTCGACCCGGCCGTCGAGTCGACCGCCTACTTCGTGGTGGCCGAGTCGCTGACCAACGTGGCGAAGCACAGCAACGCCAGCGAGGTGCAGGTCAGCGTCCAGCGCGCCAGCTCCGGCCTGCTGGTCGAGGTCGCCGACGACGGCGTCGGCGGGGCCAGCCTGGCCAAGGGCCACGGTCTCGCCGGGCTCGACGACCGGGTCCGGGCCGCCGGTGGCGTCCTCGCCGTCGACAGCCCGGTCGGCGGCGGAACGCGGCTGACTGCCGCCCTGCCCCTTTAGCGCCTGTTTTAAGAGGGGAGACGGGCTGCGGCGTGGCCCAGCTGCCGCCTGGCCGCACGGATCGAACACCCGAATACAACACCGGTATTCGGGCGCCCGCTCCGCGCACCCAGACAACACCTGGACCTCGCCTCACTCCGGCCCCCCTCTTAAAACAGGCGCCTGGAGCGGCAAGTCTGACAGCATGGCGGCATGCGGGTGGTGATTGCCGATGATGCGGTGCTGTTGCGCGAGGGTCTGATCAGGCTCGTCGAGGAGAACGGCCACACGGTGGTGGCGGCCGTCGGCGACGGGCCTGCTCTCGTGGCGGCGATCACCGAGCACAAGCCGGACGTGTCCATCGTGGATGTGCGGATGCCGCCCAGCCACACCGACGAGGGGTTGCGCGCCGCCGTGGAAGCACGTTCCAGGGTGCCGGGCAGCCCCATCCTCGTGCTTTCCCAATACGTCGAGGTCTCGTACGCCGATGACCTGCTGGCCGACCGCGCGGGCGCGGTCGGCTATCTGCTCAAGGACCGGGTGTCCCAGGTCGGGGAGTTCCTGGAGACGCTGAGCCGGGTGGCCTCCGGCGGCACCGTCCTCGACCCCGAGGTGGTCGGCCAGCTGCTGGTCCGCCGGCGCCGGGACGACCCGCTGAGCAGCCTCACCCCGCGCGAGCGTGAGGTGCTGGGCCTGATGGCCGAGGGCATGTCGAACGGCGCGATCGCCCGCAAGATGGTGGTCACCGACGGTGCGGTCGAGAAGCACGTGCGCAACATCTTCACGAAACTCGACCTGCACCAGGACGAGGAGCAGCACCGCCGGGTGCTGGCCGTCCTCGCCTACCTCCAGGGGTAGGGCTAGCACTACCCGGAAAAGGGGAGCCTGCTTCATCGAGACCGGTCGTCATAAAAAATAGCGTTCTCCTCATGCAGAAGACGGAGAACGTAAAGGGGATCGCGGCGCGGGCCGCGATGTGGAGCGCCCGGCATCGGACGCTCGCGATCCTGGGCTGGATCGCCTTCGTGGTCGGCGTGACCATCCTCAGTGGCCAGATCGGCACCCGGAATGCCGTCGACTCCGACTACGGACACGGCGACTCGGGCCGGGCCGAGCACATCGTGCAGCAGGCCGGGTTCCCGGTGCAGCCGGCCGGCGAGATGGTCATCGTGCAGAACCGGGCCGGCACCGACCGGGCGGCCGCGATCGCCGACCTGACCAAGCAGCTGACCGCGACCGGCAACGTCGCCGACGTGCAGCCGGCCATCGAATCGCCGGACAAGCGCTCGTCGCTGATCGCCTTCAGCATCAGCGGCGACCCGGAGACGGCCAAGGACCGGGTGGCGCCGGCCCTCGACACGGTGGCCCGGGTGCAGGCTGCGCACGCCGACCTCTACATCGCCGAGGGCGGCGACGCGAGCGGCGACAAGCTGATCGGCGACGACCTCGACAAAGGGCTGAACCGGCTCGGGATGCTGTCCATCCCGGTCACCCTCGGCATCCTGCTGGTCGCCTTCGGCGCGGTGGTGTCGGCGCTGCTTCCGGTGGCGCTGGCGGTCACCGCGGTGGTGGCGGCGATCGGGCTGCTCGCGGCGGCCAGCCGGCTCGCGCCGGCCGATGAAACGACGATGCACGTGATGCTGTTGGTCGGCCTGGCGGTGGGGGTCGACTACTGCCTCTTCTACATCCGTCGGGAACGGGACGAGCGGCGGGCCGGGGCCGACGCGCACCGTGCCCTGGTGATCGCGGCGCAGACCTCGGGCCGGTCGATCTGGGTGTCCGGTCTCACCGTGATCGTGGCGATGGCCGGCATGTTCATCACCTTCGACACGACCTTCGTGAGCTTCGCGGTCGGCACCATCCTGGTCGTCGCGACCACCATGCTCGGCTCGCTGACCGTGCTGCCGGCCATGCTGTCGGCGCTCGGCGACAAGGTCGACGCCGTCAAGATCCCCGGGCTCTACCGCAAGCGCAGCGACGGCCGCTTCTGGAACGGCTTCCTGCGGCTGGTGCTGGCCAAGCCGCTGCTCTCGGCGATCGTCGCGGTGGGTGCGCTCGCCGTGATCGCGTCCCCGGTGATCGACCTGCGTACCAAGGGCCAGGGGATCGAGGACCTGCCGCCCAAGGCGCCGGTCGTGCAGGCCTACAAGGCGATCGACGGGGCGTTCCCGAGCAAGACGTCGCCGGCCCGGGTCGTGGTGCAGGCGGCCACGGTCAAGGGTGCTCCGTTCGATCAGCAGCTGGCCGCCTTCAAGACCGCGGTGACCAAGAGCGGTGGCGCGCTCACCGGACCGGTCGAGGTGGAGATCAACCCGGCCGGCACGGTCGCGGTGGTGTCGGTCGGCCTGGTCAGCGACGACGCGCTCGGCACGCTGCGGGAGAACGTCGTCCCGGCCACCTTCGGTCACCTGGCCGGTGGGACCGCGCTGGTCACCGGCGAGAAGGCGACGAACGCCGACTTCAACGCCCGGCTCGACGCCAGCCTGCCGTGGGTGTTCACCTTCGTGCTCGGCCTGGCGTTCATCCTGCTGCTGGTGTCGTTCCGCTCGGTGGTCGTGGCGATCACCGGGGTGGTGCTCAACCTGTTCTCGGTGGCCGCGGCGTACGGAATGCTGGTCTGGGTCTTCCAATACGGGCACTTCGAGAAGGAGTTGCAGTTCGAGGCGGCGAGCGGCCTGATCAACTGGATGCCGCTCTTCCTCTTCATCATTCTGTTCGGCCTCTCGATGGACTACCACGTCTTCGTGCTCAGCCGGATCCGGGAGGGCTACGACCGGGGGCTGACCACCAAGCAGGCGGTGCGCGAGGGCATCGGCCGCACGGCCGGCGTCATCACCAGCGCCGCGGTCGTGATGGTGGCGGTGTTCGCGCTGTTCGCGACGCTGCCGCTGGCCTCGACCAAGCAGCTCGGCGTCGGCCTGGCCGCGGCGGTCCTGCTGGACGCGACGATCATCCGGGCGGTGCTGCTGCCGGCCGTGATGGCCCTGCTCGGCGAGAAGAACTGGTGGCTGCCGAAGTGGCTGGGCTGGCTGCCGCAGATCGCCCACGAGCCGCCGCCGGCGCCGTCCGCGGAGCCGGAGCGGGAGCTCGCGACGGTCTCCTGACGGTTTTGCCAAGCCGACCCGGTGCGAAGTGGGGGCATACCTCGCACCGGGTCGGTGTGGTGCGACCGGGGCAGTCGTGGCGGCGCCTGGACCCCGGCCCAACCCGCTGATCGGCCCTGGGGGAGGGTCGACCCACGGGTGCCTCTGAAGATTCTTCACATTGTCGGCCGTCGCCTATGAGCGGCGGCCGTCGGGGTACCCCCGTTGAATCTCCGCGAACACAGGTAATACCTACTCTTCGGTGGTAGCTTTCCGCGTCGACCTGACGGGGCGGCACCCCGGGCGGACCGTGATGGGTGGGGGCACCCTGCCGCCGCTCCTTCGCTCAGCAGCTCGCCGGGTAATGTCGAGTCGGCAGCTACCAAAGAGAGGTAGAAGCATGTCGGACACCGCTGCTCTGGTCCCCACCCAGGGCACGGATTACGCCGCGGCCCTCGCCGTTCCGCCGGTTTCCAACCTGCGGCGCATCGGTGGCGAGATGTTCGCCTGGTCGGACAGCGACCCCAGCCGCGGCCCGGACCGTCCCCGTAGCGCCCTGCTGCGTCACCTGACCGGTCAGTTCGCCGGCCGTGGCCGCAGCGTGCTGATCGCCGGCCCGCACGCCGACGATCTGGTCGCCGCGCTGGTCGACGGCGGCGCGACGGTCTCGTGGCTGGTCCGCTCGCTCGGCGACGCGGAAAACGCGGCCCGCGAGCATCCGAAGGTGACCGTGCTGGCCGGCGTCCTTCCGCGGCTCGACCCGGAGCAGCGGTTCGACCTGGTCGTGGCGGCCGACGGCGTCGAGCGGCTCAACTCGGTCGAGGGCGAGCAGATGTCGGCCGGCGAGCTGCTCGACCGGCTCGCCGAGGCGGTCCGCCCGGACGGTGTGCTCCTTCTCACGTACGACAATCACCTCGGCGTCCACCACACCGTGCGGCTCGATCCCGGCGGCCGGGAGGCCACCGACGCGGCGTGGTATTCGATCGACGATCACGACCCGCACCGCCCGGCCTCGGCCGAGCAGCTGACCGACCGGCTGACCGCGGCCGGCCTGGTGGTCGACGTCACCTACGCCGCGTTCCCCGAGCCGTCGGCGCCGTCCGTGCTGGTCGGGCCGGGCCTGCTCGGCAACGTCGACTCCCCGCTGCGCCCGCGCCTGGGCACCGCCCTCGGGCAGGCGTTCACCGCCGGCTTCCGCGGCCGTGCCGTCCTCAGCGACCCCCGCCGCCTGATCAACCGGGCGCTGCGGGCCGGCGCGGAGAGCACGGTGGCGCCGGCCTGGCTGATCATCGCCCGGGCCCCCGGCGTGAGCGCCGTCCCCCCGATCGAGGGCCGGGAGTTCCTGGCCGGCGACGTGCGCGGCACCTTTGTTTACACGGTGGGGGAGAGCACTACCGTTCTCGAGCCGCTGGCCGAGCCGGTCGAGCGGGACGGCCTGCGCCGCATCGCCGAGCCGGAGGCCCCCGGTGCCGACACCGGCTACGTGCTCGAGGAACGCCTGCTACACCTGTGCGCCACCGCCGACCTCGGCGAGCTGCGCAGCGAGCTCGACCGCTATGAGACGTGGCTGCAGGAGCAGGCCACCGACGGCACCCTGTCCGGCCCGGTCGCGCTGGCCGGCTTCGCCGACGTGTTCGTCACCCCGCAGGGCGTCACACTGCTGCCCACCCGCTGGGCGCCGATCGAGCCGGTGCCGCTGGAAACCGTGCTGGTCCGGGCCATCTGGGAGTTCGGCGTCCAGCTGATCACCTCGGCCCAGCCGCACCCGTGGCCGATCAGCTCCAGCGCCGTCGACCTGACCGCCACCATGCTCGGCATGGTCGGCCGGGGCATCGCCGAGACCGAGATCCGTGCCGCGGTCGACCTGTTCGTGCAGCGTGAGGCGGCCGAGTTCGAGTTGGGCCTGGCCGAGCAGCAGGCGCTGCGGCTGCGGCTGCTCGCGGTCACGCCGGGCACGGCGCCGGTCGACATCGAGGGCTTCCGGGAGCTGTCCGAGGCGCTCTGGCGGCAGCGTTACCAGGCCAGTCACCTGCTGGCGCTGATGGAGTGGACCGAGCAGATCATCCAGTCCCGCGACAAACAGCTCAGCAAGATGGATCGGGAGATCCAGTTCTACCGGAGCAAGCTGGCCGGCAAGGCGATGCTGATGGCGCGGGAGGCATACCGCGTGGTCGGCCGGGACGGCCGCAAGTTCCTCCGCGGCCGCCGCAAAGGCTCGTAATAAAAAAGGGGGCCGCCGGATGGCGGCCCCCTTTTCAGTCAGCTCAGATCAGATCCCAGGTCAGCGGCGTGCCCTTGGCCGCGTCGGCGGTGAAGGTACGCCCCAGCACCAGGTTGATCGAGTCGGGCTCGAGGCCGCCGGTGGGCCGGATCGAGCGCACGTTCTCGGCGGTGACCGGGTCGCCCGCCTTCACGTCGGTGACCACGTAGAGCGAGCGGCGGAACCGCAGGCCCTCCTTCTCGTGCTCGGTCGGGCCGATGTGCGTGGTGCCCAGCGCCTGCCAGGCCCGCTCCGACTCCTCGCGGAGCAGCTTGAGCTCGGCCGGGTTGAGCGAGAACGCCGAGTCGACGCCGCCGTCCGCGCGGTCCAGCGTGACGTGCTTCTCGATCAGGCAGGCGCCGAACGCGACCGCCGCCACCGGCACGCCGATGCCCAGCGTGTGGTCGCTGAGGCCGATCGGCACCTCGAGCATCTGGGCCAGCACCGGGATGCGGCGAAGGTTGGACTCCTCCGGCGGGGCCGGGTACGACGCGGTGCAGGCCAGCACGGTCACGTCGGTGGCGCCGGCGCCCTGGGCGGCCTCGACCGCGGCCGCGATCTCCCGCACCGACGCCATGCCGGTCGAGATGATGATCGGCTTGCCGGTGGCGGCGCAGAGCCGGATCAGCGGCAGGTCGGTGATCTCGGACGACGCGATCTTGTACATCGGGGCGTCCAGCTTTTCCAGCAGGTCGATCGCGGTCGGGTCGAACGGGCTGGAGAACGGGGTGATGCCCCGCTCGCGGGCCCGGTCGAAGATCGCCTGATGCCAGTCCCACGGGGTGTGCGCCCGCTCGTAGAGCTGGTAGAGGTATTCGCCACCCCACAGCTCGTGCCCCTTGGAGAGCTGGAACCGCGGGTGCTTCACGTCCAGCGTCAGCGTGTCGGCCGTGTAGGTCTGGATCTTGATCGCGTCGGCGCCGGCATCCGCCGCCGCGTCGACCAGCGTCAGCGCCCGGTCGAGCGAACCGTTGTGGTTGCCAGACATCTCCGCGACGATGTACGGCCGCTTGTCGGGCCCGAACTTAGTCATCTTTGCCTCTCTCCGTCACCACGACGGTCTTCATGATGCCGTCGACGGAGCGTTCGTATCGACGGGTTTCCCGGAAGCCGAAGCGCCGGTGCAGTGCCAGGACCTGTTTGTTCTCCTCCAGCGTCTCGCCGTCGAGCCGGTCGAGGCCGAGAGTGCCGAACGCGTACTCGATGGCTTCCTTCTCCAGGCGCATCCAGGCCGGCAGCTGTCGCCGGCCCAGCCCCTCGACGTCGAGGTAGAACGACCAGGTCTCCCCGTTGAAGATTACGACCCCGGCCGGAGTGCCCTCATCCTCATAAATGAGAACATTTTGCCAATTCTTCTCCCACCAGGCCGCATGCTCCTCCGGCCGGATCTCGTGCGTGGTCATGCTCACCGCACGAACCGACGGATGGTTTCGCCAGGGGAGGATCAGGTCTCTTTCGGCGTACGCCGCAGGTCGAAGCACGTTCACATTATTGACGGGCCCCCGGCCCGGCGTGCGGGGAGGCGCCGCCGACAATCTCTCATCTCGCGGTTCACCCGGCCGATCCAGCCGGACAGAACTAGACGAGGAGGCCTGCGGATGGGCTCGCTGTGGTCCCGGCTGCCGGGAGGTCGCCTGCTGCGCGCCTCCCTGGTGGTCCCGGTGGTGGCGCTCGTCCTGGTGATCGTCAACGCGATCAGCCCGGTCCTGCCCTGGCTCGTGCTGTGGCTGCCCGCCCTGGCCGCGGCCGCCCTGCTGGCGCTGAACTTCCGGCGGACCTACCGGGCCGACCATCTGCCCCCGGCGACCCGGCGGTTCTGGCGACATATGTACGTGGTCTCGATCCTGGTCGGCCTCGGCGCCGCCGCGCAGGCGGCCGACGCGGCCATCACCCTGCACACGCCGGACAGCCAGATCAGCATCGGCCAGGTGGTCTTCGACGGGGCCGCGGTCATCATCATCATCTACGCCATGCTGCGGCTGCCGTTCGGCAAGCAGAGCCGCAGCGAGCTGTTCCGGGTCTTCCTCGACGCCGGCACGCTCATGCTCGGCTGTGCCGTCTTCATGTGGCACTACTCGACCCGGCACAGCATCCACGCCGCTGACTCCCGGGTCATCGTCATCTCCCTCGCCATCACCACGCTGGCCCTGCTGGCCGTCTTCGCCGCCGGCAAGCTCGTGATGACCGGGACCTCGTCATATCTCGACCGCAGCGCCATGCGGATGATCGGCATCGCGGTCGCCGTCGGTGCCGTCGGCCCGATCCTGCGACCGCTGCTCGAGCCGTTCAACCCGCACCTGTTCTCGGACATGGTCACCCTGCCCGCCCTGTTCTTCTTCGGGGCGTGGGCGGCGGAGAAGCAGCGCGCGGCCGACTACGGCTCGCGCCGGGGCGTACGCGAATCCCGCCGCCGCTCGTTCAGCGTGCTGCCCTACGTCGCCGTCGCCGCGGTCGACGCCCTGCTGCTCAGCGTCGCCCTGCCGAACGGGGCCGAGGATCGCCGGGTGATCGTGGTCAGCGCGGTGGCACTGACCGCCCTCGTGGTGATCCGCCAGATCACCGCGTTCATCGACAACGGCCGGCTGCTGCGCCGGCTCGACCACGGCGCCACCCACGACGCGCTCACCCAGCTGCCCAACCGGGCGCTGTTCCACGAGCGCCTGGACAAGGCCCTGACCGCTCCCGGCGAACACCCGGTCGCGGTCGCGCTGATCGACCTCGACGACTTCAAGGAGGTCAACGACACCCTCGGTCACGAGGTCGGCGACCTGCTGCTGATCGCGGTCGCCGAACGCCTGAACGGCTGTATCCGGGCCGAGGACACCGTCGCCCGGCTCGGCGGCGACGAGTTCGTGGTGGTCCTCGACGACGCCGACCCGCAGGCCGCCGACCTGGCCGCCCAGCGGATGATCGAGGCGCTGCGCCGGCCGGTCCGGGCCGACGGCCACGAGCTGCCGATCCGGGCCAGCATCGGCATCGCCGACGGCCACTCCGGCGACGACGCCAGCCTGCTGCTGCGCCAGGCCGACATCGCCATGTACCGGGCCAAGGGCATCACCGGCACCGCGGCCGTGCACTTCACCCCGGGCGCCGACCACACCGACCTCGGCCTGGAGCTGCGGAACGCCATCACCGACGGTCAGCTCTACCTGCTCTACCAGCCGATCGTCGCGCTGCCGGACCGGCGGGTGCTCGGCGCCGAGGCCCTGGTCCGCTGGCAGCACCCGACCCACGGCACGATGCCGCCGCAGGCCTTCATCCCGATCGCCGAGCGCACCGGCCTGATCGTCGCGCTCAGTCAGTGGGTGCTGCGGGCGGCGCTGAGCGAGCTGTCCACCTGGACCGACGCGTCCCTGGTTCTCAACATCAACATCTCGCAGCGCGACCTGCGCGAGCCGGACTTCGCCGACCAGGTCGCCGCCGCCCTCGACGAGTACGGCATCGCTCCGCACCGCCTCACCCTGGAGGCGCCCGCGGTGGGTTCGGCCGGCTCCGGTCCCAGCGTGGCAGCGCTGCGCGAGCTGGGCGTGCGGGTGGCCCTCGACGACTTCGGCACCGGCGACTCGTCGCTGACCATGCTCGCCGCCGTGCCGGTCGACGAACTCAAGCTGGACAGCTCGTTCACCCAGGCCGGCGCGGATCAGGTGCCGGTCGCGGCGAGCGTCCTCAACCTGGCCAACAGCCTCGGCCTGACCGCGGTGGCCGAGGGCGTGGAGACCTTCGACCAGGCCAGCCGCCTGGCGGACCTCGGCTACGCCTCGGCCCAGGGTTTCTACTTCGCCCACCCCCTCCCGGCCGCGGAATTCAGCGAGCTTCTGACGGGTACGGCGGTGTCCCCCGCGGCCTGACCGAAGCTGCCACAATCGGCGGCCATGGACCTCACCGCATCGACGATCGCGAAACCGCCCCGGCAGTGGGAGGCGCAGACCTTCGCCCTGCTGATCGCGATCGCCGTGGCCGCCGGGCTCGGCCTTCTCCTGCTGGTCACCGACCTGGCCACCCGGTCGGCCCGGACGTCGGCCGAGGCCCTGCTGATCGAGAACGGCCTCTACATCACCCTGTCGTTCGGCTACACGCTCGGCTTTCTCTGGTGGCAGCGGCGCACCCGCGAGGTGCTGCGTATCGCCGGCGACCCGAACGGCCGGGCCGCCGACCACTGGACGGTCCTGGCCTGGTATTTCGCGCTGGCCGGCTCGGTCATGGTCGGCTATCTGCTGCGCGCCGACGCGTTCGGCGACCCGGCCGTGGAGCTGCTCTGGACCGCGGGACGAACCGCCATCCGGGTGACCGGATTCGTCTTCCTCCTGCTGGCCGTCGGGCAGGTCCGCAACCAGGTGCGCGAACAGGTGGCCCGCTCCGGCGTCATCTTCCGCATCCCCGACCTGGCCGCCCGCCGCTCCCCGCTACCGCCGGCCATCCTGCCCACACCCCCGCTCCGGCCGGCCGTGGACCTGCCGCCGGCCGACGACGACTTCTGGTCGCGGGTGGCCGCCCTGGGCAGCGGAGTCGCGGTGCTGGAGACCACCGACGCGGTGGCCCGGCGCTGGGTGAGCGGCGACCTGACCACCATTCGCGCGGCCCTGCCGCCCGGCGCGGTGGTGACCGTCTTCCCGCAGCCCCCGGCGGCCGACTTCACCCCGCCGCGGGCCGCCGACGAATATCACGGCTTCCTCGAGGACGACGCGTCCGGCGCTCTCTGGTACCAATCGGTGCGCCCCAACCGGGTGGAGGCCTTCATGGCCCGGGCCCGGCGGGCCCGCCGCTGGGCGCTCTACCCGGCCGACGCCCCCGACGCGCTGACGGCGGTGGTGTGACGCGATGGCCCGCACCCGGCTTTATCTCGTCCGGCACGGCGAGCAGGATCCGGCGACCGATCACGCGCCGGACGGCGGCCTGTCGCCGCTCGGCCGGGTGCAGGCCGATCGGCTGGGCCGGCGGCTGCGGGCGGTGCCCTTCGCGGCGATCCACCACAGCCCGCTGGCCCGCGCGGCCCAGACCGCGGACATCGCCGCCGGTCATCTCCCGGGCGTCGCGCGGCACGCCTGCGACTTCGCCCTGGACCGGACGCCGGTGCCGACGGCCGAACGGCGCGACCGGTACCCGGATCGGTGGCACGGCTGGCTCGACGACGTTCCCGACGACGAGCGGGACGAGGACGCGACCGCCCTGCGCGCCGCCGTCGAGCACTTCGGCATCACCGGCGACCAGGACCGGCACGAGCTGCTGATCACGCACAACTTCGTGATCGGGTGGTTCGTGCGGCACGTGCTGGATGCACCGGACTGGCGCTGGATCGGCCTCAACCAGGCCAACTGCGCCGTCACCGTCGTGCAGTGGGAGGCCGGCCGGCCGCCGACCCTGATCACCTTCAACGACCGTGGCGAGGATTTCGCCGGATAGGACTTTGGTCCCGGCCGAACAGGGAGTTTCGGCACCGGCGCTGCCTCGCGTCGGAGAGAAGGCTGATAGCTGAAGAGAGAGACATCAGGGAGGCACCCGATGACCACCGCCGCACACGCCCACCAGCTCGAGAAGGTCGAAGCCCCGGGCGCCATGCTCACCAAGGCAGCCGCGAAGACCCTCGCCGTCCTGCGAGTGGCCACCGGCTTCGTCTTCCTGTGGGCGTTCCTCGACAAGACCTTCGGCTTCGGCTACGCGACCCCGTCCGCCAAGGCGTGGATCAACGGCGGCAGCCCCACCAAGGGGTTCCTGTCCAGCGTCGAGGTCGGCCCGCTGAAGGGCTTCTTCCACGACATCGCCGGCACGCCGTTCGCCAACTGGTCCTTCATGATCGGCCTGCTCGGCATCGGCCTGGCCCTGATCCTCGGCATCGGCCTGCGGGTGGCTGCGGGTGCGGGCGCACTGATGATGGCCTTCATGTGGCTGGCCGAGTGGCCGCTCGCCTCCGGCTCGTCGAACCCGATCGTCGACTACCACGTCGTCTACGGCCTGGCCGCGATCGTCTTCGCGCTGACCTACGCCGGGCAGACCTGGGGCCTGGGCAAGATCTGGGCCAAGCTCCCGATCGTCCAGAAGAACCGCTGGCTCATCTGAACCACCCCGAACCGAACCACCCCGAACCGAACCACCCCGGGCCCACCCGCCCGGGGTGGCTTCGTCGTGGGTGGAGGATGTCGGGCGTGAGACGGAGAGCGGCCGGGTGGGAATGGTGGCGAGTCAGCCGGATCCACCATGGCGAGCGGGGCCGGCCAACCACCTGCACCGGCGAGATCTACTCCTACCGCTCCCGCTATTACGCGCCGTCCGACAGCTCCTACGAACGCTGCATCGGTATCTACTGGTGCTCGATCTGCCGCGAGTGCTCGGCCAACATGGTCTTCGTCGCACGCGACGAACAGCTGCCCGACCCGCTGGCCGACCTGCCCACGCCGGAGCGGGAGCGGCTGGCCCGCAGTGAGCTGAAGCTGCTCGACTACCTCGACCGCCTGGTCCGCCGCGGCACCTGGCCGGACCACCAGCCTTGACCTGAATCGAGGTTTAGGTCTTAGCGTCCCTCGCCATGGAGAGTCTTTCCGATGCCGAGCTCGCCGGTCAGCCCGCCGCCTACTGGACCGGCATGCACGACCTGTCCTCCGCCGGTGAGAACCGAGCAGAAGTTTTACAAGATCTCGAAGGAGAAGCGCGGCGAGCCCGGCGTCGGTCACCGATCCTGCCACGCGCGCAGTGGTGCGCAGAGCAGCGCATCGAGGCTCGTGGAGGTGCGCAGAGCAGCGCGTATTGGTGAGCAAAGCAAAGGGGGCGGAGCATCCACCGA
>NZ_BOML01000040.1 GCF_016862175.1 Paractinoplanes durhamensis
GGGGGGACGGCGCCTGCGCCTTGCCGAACTGGGCGGTCGAGACCTGATAGCGGCGGCGTAGACGCCCGGCCGGCCGTTCCCCGAAATGACACTCACCGTGGAGATCGTTTCGTGCTGGCCGACAGACACCGCTTTCTGTCAGAGCACGAACGGCGGCGGTGTTGACAGATGCCGACGCTATCGTCCCGCCGCCCCATCACATCGTTGCCGGCACCCGTCCGGGTGCGGCTTTCGTCCACATCGACCGGAGGAGCTACACCATGAAGTCCAGCCAGCGGTTGCACGCTTCCGCCTTCTCGTCCCGCCGCGTTCACGACGGGGAACCGTGTCGTGATCGCCGTTCGGTGCTCACGGCACGGACGGGTCCGCGGGAGGTGGTCCCGTAGCAGCGAGTCGTTCGCCTGACCGGACCGTCCGCGGCAACCGCGCCGAGGGATTGGCCCAGATCCTGATCATGCTCGCGATCGGCGCAGCCGCCGGAGCCGCGAGCTTCACCCACGTCCACAACGTTGCCGCCGGCCACGGGCAACCGGGCTGGCTCGCCTGGGCCGACGCGATCGTCCTCGAGTTGATGTCGATCGCCTCCGGCCTGGAACTACGCCGCCTCCGACGCGAGCACACCTCAGCCCGTTTCCCCGCCGTGGTGCTGGGCTGCGCGGTCGTGCTGTCCCTGGCGGCACAGGTCGTCGAAGCCGAACCGTCGCCCATCGGCTGGACGGCCGCCGCCATCCCGGCACTGGGTTTCCTGGTCATGGTCAAGGTCGCGCTCAGCCACACCGGGGAACCGTCCGCCTCGACACTCGGCGATCCCGCGGTCCGCGCCGAGTTCGGGAACCGCCCCGCCGACGCGCCCTTGGTCCGCGACGCAGCAGACCCGGATAAGCGGTCCGCACCGGTCCGGCGCCGGTCCCGCGGACCGTCCGCTGAGGTGGAAGACCTGCGGACGGTGCTACCCGCCGCCCGAGCGGTCAGAGACCACCTGGCCGTCAACGGCGAACCCCTGACCCGCGGCGCGCTCGCTCACCACCTGCGAGCCGGTGGCAACAGCGTCTCCAACTCCAAGGCCTCCGCGCTGCTCAAGGCGCTCAGGTCTGAGCGGGAGCCGCCACCGACCCGCCAGTACCGGGCCAGCAGCCCGGGCCGGCCGCCCCAAAGCCCACTCCAGCAGCGTGATCACGGCGCTGACGTGAATCCCCGACAGGAGGGAGGTGATACATCATGACAACGCTCTCAGAACGTTTCCCGGAGATCTTCCCGCCGGACCGTCCGGTCATGGATCACGACTCCGACTGGTTCGCCCAGGCGTGGCTGCACCAGTTCCGGCGCCGCACCGCGCGTACCGTGCCGGTGATCGCGGTCGTCCGCGAACTGGCGGCGACGCTACGCGACGATCAGATCCCGGCACCGCAGGCACTTCGTGCCCTGCGGCGCGCGGTCAGTCTGCTCACCGTGCTCGCCGGTAGCGACCGCAACGTCAACCGACAGGTGGTCGACCGCGGCCGTGCCGACCTCGATGACGAGGCGGAAAGCGACCGGCTCCTCGGTCGCGAGGCCGTCTCGCGGCCGGGGGAATCGACACGGTTCGCCAAGGCGTGGCTGCTCGCCAGCCCCTCCGAGGTGATCCGTACCGAACCGGTGATCGCCCTCGTCGAACAGCTGCTCGACGATCTGATCACGAAGAAGCCGACTGTCGCCTACGCCAGCCTGCGACAGGCCGTCCAGGTGCTCAACGTCTTCGCCCGCGAAAACGAGAACACCACCGGCACCACCAAGTAACCCGGTTCACACCTCGCACCGCCTGAACGGGGCTGTCCCGCCGCCACAACAGGCAGGACGGCCCCGTCTCGGCCGCGGGCAAACGCCGCTCACCGCGTCGGCGTGAACCCTTTCAGGACGGCGGCGAGCCGCTCGTCGTACGGATGGTGCTGTCGGCCCTCTTCCAGCACCGCCCGTGCGGGGCCGGCGAGGTTGTCGGCGAGAGCGACCACCGCCTCGACGTACTCCCGGCGTATGAGGTACCGATAGCCGGTCAGCCACAAGTAACCGGCGCCGTCGGCGAACGGCCCGGTGTAGGCGTCCACCGCCCGGCGCAACGCCGCGACCCGGGCCTGCTGATCGGATGCGGCAGCGGCGTCCGCGACAGCGTCGAGCATCGTCCACAAGTCGACCTCTAAACCGGCGCGCTCCAACACGTACCGGTGCCGCTGCAACTGCAGGTCGCTGCCGTCGCCGCCGAGCCGGGTGAAGATCTGCCGCAGGTTGTACGTGTAGGTATGCATCCGCTCCGCGGCCTTGCGCCGGGACGGCTCAGGCATCAGGTCAGCGGCGATCTCGTCTTGGTACGCGCTGCCGCCGCGCGCGATCAGATACGTCAAGAACTCCAGGGCGTTCTTCCGGACATGCACCTCCGCGGGAACACCCACAATCTCTGGCCTCCCGAGCACCCGCACCCTGATCACCGCACGAGAATCGCCGCCAGTCCCGCCGGGCAGCCGCTCCGGGCGTCCGAGAACCGGGAGGGTGCGGGCATCCGGCCAGGAAGCCACGTCTCCGGCATCGCGACCGCCGGGCCGATCATGCATGGGCAGGACGGTAACGCATCAATCGCCCAGCACGGACGTCAATAACGTCAGCGCGGCTGGGCCGATCCCGCCTGCTCAAATCTGCCATCACGACTGGGAGTCACCCTGACCGATCGTCGCCGCACCCGCACACCCGCCGGCCCTGAAACGCCCGGCGACTCCACTTCGAACATCGAGGACCTGCAAGCACTCGGCGCCACCACCGACGTGGTCACCGCCGGAAAGTTCCTCGGCATCTCCCGCAACACCGCCTACCGGCTCGCCCGCCACGGAGCATTCCCGCTACCCCTCATACGCGTCGGTGCCCAGTACCGCGTCCCCACGGCGGCCCTGATCACCGCTCTTCACCCGCCGCCGAGCGGACCAGCCGCGACCAGCAGCGAAGCGCCGTAGCCATCCGCCAAGACGACTTGATCAATGTTAGGAGCAGAGCGTGAATGTCGTGCGATCACCGAAAAACCGCTGCACACCAACCCTCGTACGCTGGGAGCGTCCACCTCGTGGCCACCGACACCCCGTTCAAAGTCTGCCGTTGCAAGGGCCCTGATACCGGCCAACCACTGCGCAACAAATGCCCGAAACTACGCCGCGCCAACCGATCCTGGAGCCTCACCCACGGTCAGTGGGCATACCAGCTCGAACTCCCCCCGACCGCCGACGGGAAACGACGCCAACTACGGCCCAGCACCGGCTTCGAGAACCGCGACGCCGCACAAGACGAAATCGACCAGGTCCGCCGGCTGCTCGACCTCGCCGGCAAAGACCCGAAACGGCTGACCGAGGTCGCGAATCTCATCCAGGCCGCCCGCCGCGCGACCGGCGAACTGCCCGATCTCGACACCGTCCGGTTCCGCCTGAAGACCGACAGCGCGCTCGGCGGCATCCCCACCCTCGCCCAATACCTGACCGGCTGGGTCGTCGACATCGAGATCGACGAGAACACCCGCCGCAGCTACGCCAACCACATCACCACCCACCTGATCCCGCACCTCGGCGACGTCGCCCTCGACCAACTCCGCCCGCACCACATCCACACCCTCATCCGCAAAATCAAAGAACGAAACGAGGAAATCCTCGCCAAGCGAAACGACCCCGACCCCGCGGTACGCAAAAGCGTCGCCGGTAAACGGCCCACCGGGGAGGCGACCCGCTCCCGCATCCGCGCCACCCTGCGCAAGGCCTTCAACGACGCCCTCCGCGAAGGCATCATCGCCGGCGTAGCCAACCCCGCCGCCCTGGTGAAGACCCGCAACAATCGGTCGAGGCCGATCGTCTGGGAACCCGAACGCGTCGAACGCTGGCGAGCCACCGGCGAAGTCCCCAGCCCCGTCATGGTCTGGACCGACGAACTACTCGCCGACTTCCTCGACTACGCCGCCGACCACGCACCCGACATCCACCCGATGCTGCACCTCATGGCCTACCGCGGCACCCGCCGCGGCGAAACCTGCGGCCTGCTCGACGCCGAAGTCCGCCTCCGCAAAGCCGAGATCGGCATCATCAACCAGATCACCACGTACGGCGGCGGAAGTATCCGTCACAAGAAGCCCAAGAGCGAAGCCGGCAACCGCGACGTCATCCTCGACCCGGATACCGTCGCCCTCTTCACCAGCTACAAGGTCCAGCGAGCGAAGTGGCAACTTGCTGCTGGAGCTTCCTGGCCAGACACCGGCCTGTTCTTCGTCCGTCCCGACGGCAGAGCCTGGCACCCCGCCTCGATCTCCCAGCGCTTCCGCCGCCTCATCAAACGCGGCGGCTTCCCACCCATCCGCCTCCACGACCTACGCCACTGCGCCGCCACGATCGCCCTCGAAGCCGGAATCGACATCAAAGTCGTCTCCGAACAACTCGGCCACTCCACCACGACCCTGACGCGCGACACGTACCAGAGCGTCGCCAAAGAACTGCACCACGAGGCCGCTGGAGCGGTCGCGGAACGCATCAAAGCCAAGCGAAGAGGCGCGGCGTGAGTCCTGCCGCAGAGGTCCTGTGCCTCCACGGCGTTATCGGCATGGAGACGATCTCGCTGGCGCTCGTCTGCACGCAACTACTCGGTCTCGTAACCAGCGAATTCGGAGCCACTCAGTCTCGGCAACCATCCGAAGCTCTACTTCGGTTCACAGGTGCTTACGGTAAACACGAGCCCACCCGGATCATTGTCGATGGCTGCTGCAGCGCCTGCCTACTGTAGTCCTACCGGTCGGTTATCCCCCTCGACCCCAGGGAAGCGCGCAGCCGGGCGAGAATCTCGGCGATTTCCCGGGTCTCCTCATGGTCCGGGCCGTACAGCACGAGGAAATCGTCGTGCAGCGGCACCAGTTCCGCGACCGCCTCTTCCGTGTCGCCCTCGGCGAGCAGCAACATCGCGATGTTTCGGCGCAAGTCCACCGCCTCGGTGGAGACATCGCCGTCGCGGGCGCGGACGTGGGTGAGGACCTGACGAAACTGCCGCAGCGCGATTGTGGCCTGACCCAGCTCCGCACGGCAGTGCGCCGCCTGGCGCAGGCATTCGAGCGCGTCATCGGTGTTGGGGCCGCCGGTTCGAACGAAGGCCGCGTACAGGGCGTCGAATTCAGGCAGGGCTGCCCGGAGATCGCCGCCGACGACGAGGATCGCGGCGCGGCGCTGACGCAGGCTGAGCACGCGCCGGCTTTCGATGCCGAGGGCCGCCGCTGCGGGCTCGATGACCTGTTGCAGCGCCTCGGCAGCCTGGGCAAACCGCTCGTCGTCGAGCAGCTCGTCGGATGTTGAGATCGCGGCTCGGATTGCTCCGCGTAGGTCGGTTGCCGGCGCTGTCTCGGGCGACGGAGCTGGCGCCGGCACCGGCTGGTCAGGTACGCCGGTGGCGACTCGAGGCCGTGGGGCGTTGGGGTGGCGGTAAAGCAGCGTGGGGTCGGGTACACCGGCCGGCGCAGGCCCTGCCGCGGGCGGTCGAGCGCCCGCTTCGGGAAGGAAGGGCAGCAAACGGTCATAGACGTCGTACGCATCCCGGGGCCGCAGCTCAGGCTGTTTAGCGGTCAGGTCGAGGACAAGCGCCTCGAGGGCTTCGGGTACGTCAGCGCGTATCTCTCGGAGGCGGCGGGGTGCGTCATAAACGTGCTGACGCATCAACTCAAAGTCGCTGGTGCCGTCGAAGAGCGTTGTGCCGACGAGGAGCTCGTGCAACACGCAACCGAGGGCGTACAGGTCGCTCTGTGGGCTGATCTGGCCGCCCTGGATCTGTTCCGGCGGCATGTAGTGGTGGGTGCCGACCACACTGCCAGTCGCGGTGAGGCGGGTGACGTCGGTGCGCAGGATGGCGGCGATGCCGAAATCGAGCACCTTGATCTCACCGTCGGCGGATACCAGAACGTTGTCGGGCTTCAAGTCGCGGTGCACGACGGGGATCGCGTGTGCGTGGGAAAGCACGGTGCAGATCTGGGCCGCGATGGCCGCCGCCCAGTCGACCGGCAGCGGCCGGACCGGATCGATGTAAGCACGCAGCGAGATGCCGCGGACGTACTCCATGACCAGGTAGACGCGGTCGTAGGTACGGTCGAGGACCGCGTCGTACACCTGGGGAACGCCGTGGTGCTGGATGCGGGCGGTGACCCGGGCCTCGCGGCGGAACCGCTTGGCGAACTCCTCGGCCAGCTCGGCCGTGGAGATCACGTCCGGGCGGATGAGCTTGACGGCGACCTCGCGGTCGAGGACACCGTCGTATCCGCGCCAGACCTGACCCATGCCGCCGGTGCTGATCTCGTCGACCAACTCGTACCGGCCGGCGATCGGCTCTGCCCGCACCGTCACCCCCGCGTGTCGATGACCCGGTCCGGCCCAGTGTCTCGTGTGGACTCTGCGGCGTCCAGGCTAAAGGGATCTCGGACGGTCAGGCCGCGTCGTCCTCGACGCCCGCCTGGCGGCGGATCATTCGCCAGGCGGCGCTGCGGGCACTGCGGTTGAGTGAGCTGCGGAAGTCCTCCTGCGGGTCGAAGTACTTGCGGCCCATGTCGGCCATGGTGTCGAAGTGGTCCATCATCTTGTCCTCGAATACCGGGTCGAAGACGTGGCCGAAGTTCTCCTCGTCGTTGGCGACCGCGGCCAGGCGCACCTTCGGGTCGTCGAGGGCTTCGTTGAAGGGCGTGATGACGTCCTGCTCGGTGAATTCGGTGCCGTGCTTCTCGTTGAACTTCTCGATCAGCTCCGAAAGCAGCGACTTCTCCGGCTCTTTGGCACCGCCGGTGCCGTCGCCGAAGCCCTTCAGCTCGGTCTCGCCCTCGGGGACGAGGCTGACGTTGTGGTCACCGGTGTGCTCCACCCGCAGGTGGCTGAGGTCGACCTCGCCGATGTCCACGCCGCCGTCGTCACGGCGAGGCAGCCGGTTGAGCAGGTGCCGCCCGTAGAGGTAGAGCCGCTCCAGTTCGGCGTCGGCGTAGGGGACGATGCCGGAGAGGAAGCTGTACTTGCGGACGTAGTCGTTCAGGTCTGCGCGGAAGGCCTCGGCGTTCGCCTGGTCTTCCTCGTCGTCGCTGTTGAGCAGGTCGGCGAAGCGTTCTACCGCCGGGTCCAGGTGCCGGTACAGCTCGGCGTGCAGCTTCTCCCACTTCGCCGTGCTTCCGGCAGCCTCCTGCTCGGCCGCCAGGTAGGCCGCCGCGAACTCCTGCATCTCCGCGTCGACGAGCAGCTCGGCGGCCATCACCTTGCTCTGCGCGGTGAACATCAAGTTGGGGTCGGACGGCAAGGTGGCGGCCTCCTCGAAGTACGGGCGGAATGCCTCCTTGATGTCGTCGGCCTCGTTGACGAAGTCCAAGACGGCCAGGTCAGGCTGGGCCTTGCGATCCATGGTCCGGTTGAGCCGGGACAGGGTCTGCACTGCGGCGATGCCGGTCAGCGTCTTGTTGACGTACATGGTGGTGAGCAGCGGCTGGTCGAAGCCGGTCTGATATTTCTCGGCGACGACCAGGATCCGATATTCGGGCTGCCCGGCGCCGCCGGTCCGGGTGGCCTTATCGTCGGCCCTGGTGTAACCGAACGCCTTGGGCAGGGCGGTCTCCGGCAAACCGCCGTTCTCCCTGGCCTCGGTGGTCTCCTCACCGTCGTATGTGAGGGTGCCGGAGAACGCCACCAACACCCCGAGGTCGCCGTAGCCGCGGTCGTCCCGGTATCGCTTGATCGATCGGGCCATCTGCACGGCGCTGTGCCGCGACGCCGTGACCACCATCGACTTGGCCCGGCCGCCGAGCCGCCCGGCGCTGTGCGCCCGAAAGTGCTCGACGATGATCTGCGCGTGCTGGGCGACGGTGGAGTCGTGTGTCAGCGCGTACCGGGCCAGCAGCGGGTTCGCCTTTGCCGGGTCGACTTCCCGTTCGTCCGGGTTCTCGTTGACGAGCTTCCAGTAGGTGTTGTAGGTGACGTAGTTCTGCAGCGGGTCGAGGATGAACCCCTCCTCGATGGCCTGCCGCATCGAATACGTGTGGAACGGGTGGTACTTCCCGTCCTCGCCGAGCGTCCCGAAGCCTTCGAGGGTTTTGGCCTTCGGCGTCGCGGTGAACGCGAAGTAGGACAGGTTCGCGGCCCGCTGCCGCTTCCGCGCACTGGCTGCCAGCTGTGCATCTACGTCGGTCGCCGGCGCGGTGATCGCGCCCGGGTCGTCGGAATCGGCGTCCAAGCCCAGGTCGCGCAGCACCGCGCGAACGGAAGCGGCGGCGTCGCCGGACTGCGACGAGTGCGCCTCGTCCACGATGATCGCGAACCGGCTGCCCTGGATCTCGATGGGCGTGCGCCGTAGATAGTCCACCAGCGCCGGGAAGGTGTGCAGCGTAACCGTGACGATCTTCCCAGTCTCCTGGGAGAGTGCTCTGGCGAGTTGCTCCGACTTCGACCCGTGCTGTTCGTCGATCTTCACGACCAGGCCAGCGGTCTGCTCGAAGCTACCGACCGTCTCGCGGAGCTGCGAGTCCAGGTTTCGCCGGTCGGTGATGATGATGATTTTGTCGAAGACCGGCGAGCCCGGCTTCAACCCGGCAGCAACCGCGTCCGTTTCCAACTCGTCCGGGTCGGTCGAGGTATGCAACGACGACAGGCGATGCCCAAGCCAGGCGATCGTGTTCGACTTCCCCGACCCCGCCGACGCCATGACCAGGTAGTTGTCCCCTGCGCCATGCCGGGCCGCGTGCGCCGTCAGCATCCGCACCACATGCCACTGGTGATAGCGCGGAAAGATCAAATTCTTGCGGGTACGCCCGTCCGCGCCCTTCTCCTTGTGCAGGTGGACGAAGCGCTCCAACATGTCGAGCCAATTGTCTCGCTGCCAGACTTCGTCCCACAGGTACGAGGTGGCGTACTTGCCGAACTCGGTGGCGGACGGGTTGCCCTTGCCGCCAGGCCGACCCGGCCCTTCTGAGCCGGTGTTGAACGGCAGGAACCGGGTCGCCTTACCGCGCAACTGGGTGGTCACGAAGACCAGATCGGGGTCCACCGCGAAGTTGGCAATCACCCGCCGGGCGAAGATCAGCTCGGTAGGGTCCCGCTCTTTCCGGTACTGCTCCTTGGCGTGCTCCACCCCCGAGCCGGTCAGCGGGTTCTTCAACTCGGCCGTGGCGACCGGGATCCCGTTAAGGAAGAGGGTGAGATCGAGCCGGTTGCCTCTGTCGGCTTGCTTGGTCGCATACGCCAACTCGCGCACGACGCTGAGCCGGTTCTTCCTGTAGTCGGCCAGGATCTCGTCTGACTCCACGAACGACGGCTTGAAGTACGCGACCCGGATGCGTACACCATGGTCCTTGACACCTTTGCGCAGTACGTCGAGCAGCCCATCGCTGGTGATCGCCTGGTCGAGCCGCTTGACGAAGCCCCGCTGCGCGGCATTCGGATCACCGCCGTAGAAGTCCACCACGTCAGCCCACTCGGCCGCCTGGGTATCGCCGACGAACTCAAACAACCGACCGGTATCGAACCCGATGTCAGCCCGATAGTCTGCGCTGCTCCCCACCTCCCATCCTCCGGCGGCAAGCGAGGCGACGATGGCGTCACCAAACGCAGACTCATGATGGATCGGGCTCATGGTCTTCAGTCCTCAATTCCTCGCCCGCTGGCGGTAGACACGTCAATCTTTCCGGTGACGGCTGCGGTGATCAGCGCTTGCCGACGTTCAGCTAGCAAGGCAAGCTGCTTGTCGATCTTTATGCGCAGCGCCTGAGTACGCCGCGTTTCATCGTCTATCATTGCGATCGCGCGGCGTTGTGCAGTCAGGCTGGCCGACGGAATAGGCCAATCCTTGATCTCTTCGAAGCGAACGTTCGCCATCGACTGCGAAGCGCCGTTCGAGACGACTCCACACAGAGCTCGGATGCGGCTGCCGCGAGCGACCAAAGAAATGTATTGAGGATCCATTGTGGCCGAGACTCGAACGCGAAAAATCTTGTCCGAAAGCAGCAGTTTACGTCGTGTTGAGGGAACAACGGCGGTCGAACCGACCAGTTGCGGGGTATTGGCACGTGTGATGAGGAGGTCGCCCTCCTTAACCTCGCGACGGACATCTGGAATGACGTCCTCAGGCAAGCGCTTATTCTCGTCGGGATAGAAAGATCCTGGCCTGAGGCAGCTGACCTTCAATACGCCCCACTCATCCGGTCCGGCTGGCGTGGCATCGCACTGCGGACTGCTGCCCTGGTCCATTCCGTCGATGTATCTTCTGAAGGGGACCGCCCCGCTGCTTGCCGCGAGCCCATCGATCATTGCATCAAGCAGGGCGGAGTCACGCTCTTCGAGGCGTGCGACGGCTTTGCGTTGGAGGGCGTCGAGTCGATCGATACGCGCGGTTTCGAAGTCGAGGAAGTCGGCGATGCGGCGGCGCTCTACTGGCGAGGGGGTGACAATGGTGATGTTGGCATATCGCTCTGCGTTGAAGTTCTGAATTGTCGAAGAAACCGACTCCGCGAGTATTGTCTGTTGGAATACGCTTGATCGCGCAACGTAGGCAAGAAATCTTGCATCAACGTCCGGGCTTGGCCGGAATCTGACCAAGTATCCAGCGTAGGTTGCTTCGCTTTCGGAAGCTTGGACGGAATAAGATTGACCTGGAGGGGTCCCACTGCGCGATAAAAGTAGGTCCCCTTGTCGCAGTCTATGTCTTTCTTCAACATGAGAATCTACATAGACTCCGTCCGCGGCTTGCTTAAGTGAACCACTACTGATGTCTGTGGTGCGAATCAGGCGAGTCCCTTGACCCACGTACTGGTCTGCCGAGATATTTAGCCCATACTGCCCTGAGTCGACACACAAGTACTTAAGGCGTGTCCGTGTCCAGGTCATTCGGTTACCTCGCCAAGTAGGGTTTGAATTTCAAACTCCAGGGCCTTAAGCTCAGCGTCAATTTCGGCGAGAGGCCGTGGCGGCTTGTAGACGTAGAAGTGTCGGGTGAACGGGATCTCGTATCCGATCTTAGTTTTTTCGTCGTCAATCCAGGCGTCGGCGACGTGGGGGAGCACCTCGCGGCGCAGGTATTCGTCGATGTCCTCGTCCAGTGGGACGTTTTCGTAGTCGCGCAGTTCTGGGTCCGGTTCGGGGCTTCCTTTGACGAGCTGTATCTCACCCTCCGGATCACGCACACCGACGATTTCGCGCATTGTCTTCTGGAACGGAGTGCCTGCAGGCCACGGCGCTCCGGCTTCGGCCATCGTCTTGCGCAGGGTGTCCCAAGCTTCCCGCTTCGTCGTCCACACTTGGCCGACCAACGGCTTCAGGGCATGGGCCAGCGACTCGGCATTCGTTGCCTTCTGGATTGGCTTCGACGCGACCAACTCGGTAAGCGTCTCCTCGGTGATCTCGAAGCGAAGCTTCAGCGGGCGTTCGACGGTGATGCGGTGGTAGCCGAAGTCCTCGTTGGCGAAGACTTTCACCTTGGCGTGCATCGGATGCTCGGCGTCCTGGGCGGCGTCGAGGGCTTCGGCGTACAGCTGGGTGATGGTTTTGATCTGGTCTTTGGTCAGGTATTTGCGCTTGTCTCCGAGGGACTTGCGCATCTTGGCGAACTGGTCGCGGGCGTCCAGCAAAACGACCTTGCCGCGGTGGCCTCTGGCCTTGCGGTTGGTCAGGATCCAGAAGTAGGTGGAGATGCCGGTGTTGTAGAAGAGCTGGTCGGGCAGTGCGACGATGCCTTCGAGCCAGTCGTTCTCCAGGATCCACTGGCGGATGCGGGACTCGCCCGACTCGGCGGCGCCGCTGAACAGTGGTGAGCCGTTGAAGACGATGGCGATGCGGCTGCCGCCCTTGCCGTCGGTGGTGACCGGCTTCATCTTCGAGATCATGTGCTGGAGGAAGAGCAGCGAGCCGTCGTTGATCCGGGGCAGGCCGGCGCCGAAGCGGCCGCTCTCACCGAGCGTTTCGTACTCGTGCTCGACCTCGTCTTTGACCTTCTTCCACTCCACCCCGAACGGCGGGTTGGCCAGGATGTAGTCGAAGTGCTTGTTGCGGTGGCCGTCGTCGCTGAACGAGTTGCCGAACTTGATGTTCTCCGGGTCCTGACCCTTGATCATCATGTCCGAGCGGCAGATGGCCCACGACTCCGGGTTGAGTTCCTGGCCGAAGACGGTGACGGTGGCGTCGTCGTTGAGCTGCTTGATGTGCTCCTCGGCGGCGGAGAGCATGCCGCCGGTGCCGCAGGCCGGGTCCAGGACCGTGCGGGAGGCGCCGGGGATGCTGAGCGCATCATCGTCTGGCGCGATGAGCAGGTTGACCATCAGTTCGATGACCTCGCGCGGGGTGAAATGCTCACCTGCGGTCTCGTTGGACTGCTCGGCGAAGCGCCGGATCAGTTCCTCGAAGACGTAGCCCATCTGGTGGTTGGAGACGATGACCTTGGGCTGGCCGTCGTCGCCGAGGACGGGCTTGCCGTCCTTGAGCTCGACGGGCCGCAGATCGAGATCCGCGAACCGGCCGATCACCCGATAGAGCAGGTTCGCGTTGTCGAGGCGCCGGATCTGCTGGGGGAAGTCGTACTTGTCGAGCACCTCCTGTGCGTTCTCGGAGAAGGCACCGACGTACGCGAGCAGGTGTTTCGCCGCCTGGCTCGAATCCTTGGTGATCGCTTTCAGGGTGTAGCGGCTGGTGTTGTAGAAGCTGTGGCCGGCCGCCTTGCGGAGGAACCGGGGCAGGTCGACGTCCTCCCTGCCTTTGAGCTGGTCGTATACACCGAGGACGTTGTCCTTGGCGGGTTCCAGGACGCACTCCAGGCGGCGCAGCACAGTGAACGGCAGGATGACTTTGCCGTAGTCGGACTGCTTGTAGTCGCCGCGGAGAAGATCGGCTACCGACCAGGCGTGGTTCGCCAGTTCGGTGTGCTTGCTGCTGTTCAACGGGTTCCTTCCGTCAGGACCGGGACGGGGGCGCTTCCTTTTGGACTATCGGCGGTGCTCAGGTGTCGGTGTCGGGTGGAAGCAGGGCCCCTTCGGTGAGGCCGGCACTGAGTACTCGGGCGGCTTCGTCGGCCAGGCGGTTGGCTAGGTCGGCGGCGACCCGCATCGTGTGCAGTCGGCGGAACGCCATCGCGTACCGATGCTGCTCGGATAGCGGCAGCAGCGGTAAGCGCAGGCGGCGTACGTCGACCCGGACGATGCTGGTGCCGTTGGCGGCGGCGTTGAGGTTATCCTCGGCGGCGAGGAATCCGGCGAGGAACCACGGGTCGAAGCGGGTGGGATCCGGGCGTAGCAGGTAGAGCTGCCTGCCCAGGAGGTGACCGGCGTCGGCATCGGTGGCTACCCGGGCGACGCTGGCGCCGTGGTGCAGGATCTCGGGCAGGATGACGTCGCCGGTCTCGATGGTGATCTCCTCGCCGGCCCGTTCGGCGGGCCCGGAGGCGGGCCGGCGATTGAGCACATCCTGCGTCGTCAAGGTCCTGACCTGGTCTGATTCGTCGCGTGATGCGTCCGCCGCGCGGTGGACCATCAACGGGGCGCGGACCAGCGACAACGCGTCACCGCGTAGGAGATCGGCGACGGTTGCCTGCCGCCAGTCCCTCGCTGTGCTACCGGCGGGCGGCCAGTGCTGTCCGCCGCTGAGTGCGGTCAGTCCGGCAGCGGCACGCCGCAATCTGTCCCGCACCGCCAGCGCGGTGGCGGCTAGTTCCTCTGGTGGGGCGACTGCCGGTGTCGCCCGGACGTGCCGTGCCGGCGTGAGGTCGACGGCATCGTCCAGTAGGTCCACGACCGGCACGGCGTGGGCTGTGCCGGGGATCGCGTCGAAGGCGTCCGGGTGCAGGTCGTACTCGCGCCAGGTGCCGAGCACGAGGCTGCTCAGGGCGGGCCAGTCCGCGGTGGGGCGACGGGTCGCTGTTTTGTCGGTGCGGCGCGCGTTGGCGGCGGCCGTGTCGACGAAGAGGACGTGCTGTGCCGGGGTCGTCTGCTGGTACGGGCGTTGGAGTAGCCACAGGTGCAGCCCGATGTGCAGCGGGGGCGCCGCGCCGGCCGGGAGGGCGATCACGGCGCGCAGCGTGCCGGTGCGGACGAGTTCAGCCCGGATACGGCGTCCCGCGGCTCGCTCGGCGGTGGCCGGTGGCATGAGCATGACGACCCTCCCGCCCTGCGGTGTGTGGCTCAGGCAGTGCTGCGCCCAGGCCAGTTCCGGTTCGCTCTTGGGGGGCAGGGTGAACATCCATCGTGGATCGTAGGCCAATTCCTCGTGACCCCAGTCCCGGTCCCCGTATGGCGGCGCGCATAGCACGGCCTCCGTCATCAGCCCGGGGAAGCCGTCGGCACGCATGCTGTCACCAACGCGCACGGTCACCCCCGCGTTTGGTGTCTCCAGTGCGATACGGACTGCGGCCTGGGCAGCTAAGCCGGCGACGACGTCCTGGCCGTACAGCTCGGTCGCACCCCGCGTCCCGGCTGCGATCAGCAGGCCGCCGCCGCCGCAGGCGGGATCGAAGACAGTAGCCGGGTAGGGCTCGCCCGGAGTGACCAGCAGGTCGGCGATCAGTTCGCTCAGCGGGACAGGGGTCTGGTAGTTGCCGCCGCTAGCCATGTCGTCGGAGTTGTACTCAGCCAGGGCCTCTGCGGTCGGCACGGCGCCCACCTCGGCCACGCTGCGAAGCAGGGCTCGGAGCAGGTCAGCACTTTCGTCGCGGTACCGCTGATTGTCGATCCCCGGCACGTAGTCGTGGTAAGGCTCAACCGCCAACCCGAGCCGGGACATGAGTATCTCGTCGGGAAGTGCGATGACGTCCTTGAGTTCGCCCGGACCCATCCGCCCAGCGGCCAGCACCAATGGGAGGAGCCACAGGGGGGCTGCCTTGGTCGTCAACTTGGCGCGCAGGGCGTCCGCCGGGGAGTCGGCCGGGAGCTGCCCCCGGGCGGCCAGCCAAGCGCGCACCGAGGCCAGGTCGTATGCCGGGCTCGCCTCCGTTCCTCCGGACGGCGCGGGAAAGTCCGGGTGTCGCCGGCGCCAGTTGCTGACCGTGGCGCGCGTGACCCCGGCCAGCCGGGATATCTCGGCGGCAGTCACCAGGGCGAGGTCCGGCATGTGACGTCCTGTCGGTCGGTACTGGGATGTTTCATTGCGGACCCTACACTACGCCGGAAGCGTCTAGACGGTTTGACAGTGCTTTCACTTGCAAGTTGGGCCGGAGTCGCTTAGGGTTTGGCCGGTCTGGCCCGTCTGCCTACCGCTCCGGCGATTCGGATCGCGCCGCGAACGCAATCCACCCACTCCACATGCGCCACCCGGCCTTGTTGCACTCGGCCGGCCAGGGGTCACACCGCGAACAGGGAGAAGCGCTCCATGAGTGAGAACACAGGCAACCGCCCGCCCGGCCGTGGCGACAAGCGCCGCCCGGCCGGTGCGGCCCGCGGCCGGCGAACCGTTCGCCGCGCGCCCCGACCCCGGTCCACGTATCGCACGAGCGTCTATCGGCTGCGCGTCGACCTCGACCAGGAAAGCCTCGAGGCCGTCCTCAATCACCGTTACCTGAGCGGCAACGACTTCACCACCGTGACCACCGAGGTAGCCGGAGCGCCGGCGCTGCTGATCCACGGGCACGTTCCGCAGCCCGTCGCCGATTGGTGTCCGGTTGTCACGGGCCTGACCGGTGACGCGATGACGGTCAGCCACAGCAGCGCAGGCTGCGTCCTAGTCGTCGCCGTCGACGATCAGGTGTACGCCCTGACCTACGGCACTATCGGCCGGTTCATGCTCGACGCGGAGCGGATCGACCCCGGCTTCGGTATCGCGTTCGCGATCCGGGCGATCGAACCGGAACAGGTTCGCCGGGTCACCCGGCGGGTGCTGGCCTCGACCGGGCGGGTCGAGCGCAGCCTAGTGCCGGGTGGTCAGCACATCCGCCGCTATGCGATCGAGGGCTTCGGCGAAATCGTTGGTCAGCTGTCCGGTCACCTCACCAACGCCCAGCTCACCGTCGTTCGTGGTAGCACCCGCCCGGTGTCTATCGCCGGCGCCGAGTCTCTGCAGATCGCAGTGAGCACCGATCCCGCTGGGCTGATCGACGACCTGCGCGAGATCAGCCGGGTCTGCGCCCGCGAATCCCCCGCGCCCGACCTCGAATTCATTGCCCAGATCCGGCCGATGCGCCCGGGAGACAGCACAGCCCGGCTCGACGAACTCCTCGACGGTTTGCTCGGCGCCGACGGGCACCCCGACCTGGGCCTGGCTGTGCCCGCCACCCAGATCGACTACGAAGCCTCAGCCCTGTCGTACGTGGTCAAGCTGCCATACCGGGCGGTCCACACTTCCGACCTCGACCTGGACACGATCCTCGAGAACACCCGCAAGCGGCCCGCCGGGCGCCGACTGGAGACGTTGAAGATCGGTTCCATCGGCTTGTGCGCCGACCCGGACGGCCGCGAACTGCTTGCCCCGGCGGTCGCGGCGCACAGGTGGATCACCGCGGAGGTCTCCCTCGGCGCGGTCCGAATGGTCTATTGCGAAGGCCGCTGGTACGAGATCGGCGCTGAGCATCTCGCCCTCCTCCGCGCCGAGATCGAGCAGATCCTGACCCAGCCCTCAACTGTCGTCCTGCCCCCGTGGACCGGCGACCTCGCGGACGAGGACGCTTACAACCGGATGGTCGCCGGGCGGGGAACCGGATACGTCCTGCTCGACAAGCACTTCCTCAAGACCAGGCAGCACCGCCGCGGCCCCGGCATCGAAGCCTGCGACCTGCTCGGGCCCGCCAACGAACTGATCCACGTCAAGCGCGCCGAGCGGTCGGCGCCGCTGAGCCACCTGTTCGCCCAGGGCGAGGTCTCCGCCGACGCGTTGATCAACGAGGCCGACGCGCGGGAGCGGCTCGTCGACCAGGTACGCGCCGAACGGCCGGAGCACACCATCGACACGACATTCCGTCCGCGCAAGGTGGTTTTTGCCATCGCGCTCGGTGAGGGCAAGCGGCTCACCGTCGACACCCTCTTTACGTTCTCGCAGGTTGCGCTCTACCGGACGGTCCGGCGGCTGCGCGGCGACGGTATCGACGTTGAAGTCGTTTCCATCCCTACCTGACGTGCCACAGGTGAGTGGGCGATGGGGCGTGGCAGGCCGGCGGGGTCGATGAGGCTGCGGCGTGCCTGCCCATCGCCCGCAACTGCGGCTTCGCCGGCCAGTGCCCGTCATCTTGCCCTCACGCCACCCACCCGTGAATGAATACCTGGAACCCCTCCGTTGACCACGGTCGATGCTGAATGTCGTAATGCCGACTCCGAGGCTGGTTCAAATTAGCCATAGCCTGAAGGGCTCTGCCCCGGGCCGACGGCTTGGCGGATCTCCATCAGCGCAATTCATCTGACGCGGGAGAAGAATTCGGTGATCCAATCACGGACGCATCACCTCGTGCAGCAAGCCGCCAGTCGATGGGCAGACCAATTGATCGACTTCGGCCCACGCAACACACTGCTCTATTTCAAGGAACGGCAGACCACCACGCTCGATCTCGGCGCAGCGGCCGTCGATGGAATCGCTGATCTACTTGCGGGTCAGAAGGTCCGGCTTCGGACGCTTTTTGCCGATCAGGAAGATCACACTGCTGCGTGTTCTCGCGCGCGGATTTTGCGGCGCAAGCTGGTGGAACTCGACGAGGAGCAGGGCATCCAGGCCGGCTGGGTGGCCCGCGGGCTGATCTGCATGGACAAGGCATACACACGCGGGACGGTGCCGATGCCGCCGTTGCGAGCTCCGCTGATCCTGCAACAGATGACCTTGGACACTCGGACCGCGACGGAAAGCGACTTCACACTGGAGCTTCCCGAGGCGCCGGAAATCAACCCCGTGTTGCTCTACGCACTCGACCGACAGTACGGCGTGGAAGCAGACATTGACGCTCTCGCGGAGAAGTTGAGCACCATGTTGTCCGAGGTAACCGACCCGGAGGAGCAGTTGAGGGCGGCCTACGACGTGATCGCTGACGCGGTCAAGCCGAGCGGCCTATCTTTGTGGTTAGACTCTGCCGTCGTCGCTGGCGTCTTCAGCTTCGACAAGCTACCCATGGTCAAGGACCTTCGTGGCTCGGCTGAGCTGCTCGCTGCACATCCGGTGATCGCGGCGATGGCAGGAGATCAGGACGCCCGGCAGCTACTGCGGACCGAGTCGGCATCCGGCCCGAGTTCCACTGCCGACCGGATCGATTTGGCGCAGGAGTTCCTGGTCCACGACGCGGACTCGTCGCAGCAGCGGGCCCTCGACATGGCGCTGTCCGGACGGCATGTGGTCATCGAAGGGCCACCCGGCACCGGCAAGAGCCAGACCATTGCCAACCTCATCGCTCACATGGCGGCGATGGGCCGCAGCGTACTTTTCGTCTCCGAGAAGCGAGCCGCCATCGAGGCGGTCATGAACCGGCTCGGCGACTTCAAGCTCGACAATCTCGTCTTCGACCTGCACGACCGAAAGATCAGCAGGCGGCAGGTGGCCCAGCGCATCGCTACGACCCTGGCTCAGGCTGAGACAGAGCCGCCGGTCGACGTCAGCGACCTACACCGGCGGCTGCACGCACGCCGTGACGCGGCGCAGCGCCATCCGGCAGAGTTGCACGAGAAAAGGCAGCCGTGGGGTCTCAGCGCGTTCGAGGTGACCGAGCGATTGCTCGCCCTGCCAGAGTACGACGTGAGCAGGTACAACCTGCGTGCCTCACAGTTGCTGAACCTGGACCGCAATGCCGTCAGTGAGCTGACGGACGACCTGCGGGCGTTCGTGGAACGCGGCGGCCTACGCGTCTGGCGCGGGGAGTCGCCCTGGTCCAAGGCCGCCATCCGGACCTCTGACGACGTGAGCAGAGTGCTGGTACATCTCGACGAACTGGCCGCCGGTGCGCTTCAGGGCGCGAAGCGGCAGATCCGAGACCTGGTCGATCAGGCCGGGCTCGACGTACCCGACGACCTGGCTGCCTGGACGGACTTGTTCGAGCTGCTAAGCGACGTGGATCGCACCATCGCCGGCTATGGCGGGGACATCTTCGGACCCGAGCTGGAGGATTTCGTCTATGCCACCGCGCCGCGCCGACTCCGGTCGGTGCGGTCAGAACCAATCGGGGCTGTCCGGAGATTCCACCTGCGGCGTCACCTGCGGCGGGCCTATCCCGCGGTGCCTCGACATCGGACTGAGATGTATCAGGGCCTGGTCGCCGCGGCCGATCAACGCGATCGGTGGCGGAAACTCAGCCGGCAGGAGGCCACGCCCCAGACGTTGGCCGGAACCGGGCTGTGCATGTCGTCATTCACCCAGGTCCGCGATCATCTCGCCGCGGTCGCTGCCTGCGCACAGGTCGATGGACTGGAACGCCGATCGGCCACAGACGCGGAGACCACCATCGCTGAGCTGCAAGGCGACCGCGACACTCTGTTCCGCATGCCCGATCTCAACCAGCAGCAGCAACGGTTCCGGGCACTTGGGCTGGCCTCTCTTCTTGACGACCTGGCCATTCGACACCTCGGTGCTGCCGAGGCAGCAGAAATTCTCCTACGAGCCTGGAACCAGGTGGTCCTCGACGAAATGCGGATACGGGTGCCGTACCTCGGCCAGTTTGTCGGCCAACAGCACGCTGCGGTGATCGAGGACTTCCGGGCCGCCGACGCTTCACACGTCGCGTACGCGGCGGCAAGGGTACGGCGCAAGGTAGCCGTGCGACTGCGCAAGACCCGCGATGAGTACCCAGACCAGAACACCGTAGTGCGGCAGCAGGCTGCCAAGAAGAGCCGCCACATGCCTTTGCGACAACTGCTCTCCCAGGCACCAGACGTGCTGCTGGCCGCGTTTCCCTGCTGGGCGATGTCCCCGCTGGTGGTAAGCAGGGTCCTGCCCGCCGACCGAGTGTTCGACGTGGTCGTCTTCGACGAAGCGAGCCAGATCGAACCACACGACGCGGTCGCGTCCATCATGCGTGGTTCACAGCTGGTCGTTGCGGGAGACCCGAAGCAGCTCCCGCCCACTCCGTTCTTCCGACGTCTCGTCCCGCAAGCGGCCGTCAGCGACGACGAATTCCTCGACGAGGATCTCGGCGATTACGAGTCGATCCTCGACTCGCTCGGCGGACTGATTTCTGACAACTACCGCCTGAACTGGCACTATCGCAGCCGCGACGAACGTTTGATCGCGTTCTCCAACGTCGAGATCTATGACCGCTCCCTGGTCACTTTCCCCGGCGTGCGCGTCGACAGCCCGCTGCGTCTGGAAACGGTCGACGGGCGGGTTGCGCCGGGACAGGGCGGCTCTTCCCCTGAAGAGGTCAACCGGGTCGTCGACCTCGTCCTCGAGCATGCCGAACAGCGGCCGGACGAGAGCCTAGGTGTCATCACGATGGGACAGAAGCACGCCTTGCGCATCGAGGCCGCGCTGCGTGCCCGGAGGCGTGAGCACGAGCCCTTCGACGACTTCTTCGCCCAGGACCGGCCTGCAAGCCAGCGCTTCTTCGTCAAGAGCCTGGAGAACGTACAGGGCGACGAACGCGACGCCATCATCCTAAGCATCGGGTACGCCAAGACCCGCGACGGGAAACTGCCGCTGCGGTTCGGGCCGCTCAACCAGGACGGCGGAGAGCGGCGGCTGAACGTCGCGGTCACCCGAGCCCGCAACCGGATGACGGTGGTCGCAGCCTTCTCTCACCACGACATGGACCCCAGCCAGACCGCAGCCACCAAGAACCGCGGCCCCGAACTTCTGCGCCGCTATCTTGAATTCGTCGCCCTCGGCGGCGGTCTCGGCGACCGACAACACACCGACGCAGAGCTGAACGGGCTCGAGCGCAGCGTCTACGAGGCGATCAAGCGCCAAAGCATTGGCGTGGTGCCGCAGTGGGGCGTTTCGGGGTACCGGATCGATCTCGCACTTGCCCACCCGGAACAGCCCGGCCGCATGGTGCTTGCGGTCGAGACCGACGGCCACAACTACCACCATGCGCACAGCGCCCGGGACCGGGACCGGCTACGTCAGCAGCATCTTGAACGACTCGGCTGGGAGTTCCACCGCATTTGGTCTACCGACTGGTATCGCGATCCGGCCGGTGAGACGACCCGACTGGTGGCCCGGTGGCGACAAGCGGTCGATCGTGCGGACCAAGCGCCGCAGCCAAGGACCATGCCGGAGCCTCTGCCGAGAGCCCAGCCTGTTGTGTCGGCGGCCCGACGGGGACCACGACCTCCGGTGCCATCGGGGCTGCGGATCGGCGACTACTCCGACTACCACCTGATCTCGTTGTGCGTCTGGCTGCTCAGCGACCAACTGCAGCGCGACCGGGACGAACGCATCCAGGAAGCAATGTCTGACCTCGGCTTCCAAAAGCGAGGATCCATCATCGTCCGCCGACTGACCGAAGCGCTCGAAATCGCCCAACAATACACCGACCGGGAGGCATCGTGATGATCACCTTGGACGTACTCACTATCGAGCGCGTCGCCCGGCTGATCTGTGACATTGGAGGTCCGTACGAGAAGACCGGGCGGGAGGCGGAAGGCTTCCTACGGCGGGTCCGCTGGCCGAGTCTCTCGGAGTACGACGGCTCTCCCCGCGTCCCTTGGGTCGTTGAGACCCTGGTCGCCCACGCCGACGACGCCGCCGCCCTCGACCGCTTACTGTGCCGAATCTGTGACCCGCTGGAATATGAGGACGGTCGGGCCGCGGCAGAACCAGTCGCCGAGGAACTGAATCGAATCCTCTTGTCCGAACAACTGACCGTCCGCTACGTCAGCGGGCGCCCCGTACTGGGTCAAATGACCCAAGCAGACGATTCACCTCGCTACGAGCAGCCGCCGGACCTTCGGCTGAGGCTGCAACGCCTGACCACCGACAACAAGGTGGTCGAGGTCCTCATGGCCCGCGCGGACGAGGCTTGCATCTGCCAGAACAACGGAGCATTCGCGCTCGCGATCATCGGAATCGGCAGCTTCGTGGAAGGGCTACTCCACGTCGTCGCCACTGAACACGACGAAGAAGTACGGCGGAACGGGCTGGTCGGCCGTGGAGGCCGGCGGTTCACTGCCGACCGTGCGGGTCTGCAACTTCTACTCGAATACACCCATCGGCGGGGTTGGGTCCAGACCGACGCCAAGGACTTCATGGAGAAGGTTCGGGACTACCGCAACTTCGTGCACCCCAGACACCAGATCCAGTACGGGCTGATACCGGACCTGGACACCGTTCAGCTGTGCTGGGGCCCGGTGCACGCCCTGTTAAACGATCTTGAAGCAGCGCTGCTATCCCCTACTCCGACCACCGCGTAGCGCAGCGACCACGAAAGGCGCGCGCAAAGTCGCCGAGTACATAGGGATCATCGGCCGTCGCCACGAGTCCCTAGACTGCGCAAACTCAGACGGGGGAGATCGCCGGTGATGATCCCGGCCGGTTTCTCATGGTGTTGCCTTCGGCCCCAGGTTCGAGTCACGCCGGGTCCCCAAGTTTGAGCCACGCCCTGGATCTACGATCCGGGCGGGTCTGAAGTCGGCTCCCCGCTCCCCGCTGCCCGTCGACCGCTCGACCCGCGGAGTACAAATCGAGCGAATGCTCGGTGACAGCAGGGCGCGTGATGGGTGCTTCTGCAGCTAGTTCGCGTGGCGAATCGGTGTCCGTCCACATTAGGAAACCGATGCTCTATCCCCTGAGCTACGAGGGCCTACGGCCCATATCGTACCGACCTGGGGATACCCACGAGTGCCCGGGCGTCCTGTGGGGTGCCCACTGGTGTCATCTGGTCGACTGGCGGGGATTCCGTCGCTGGTCGGAGGACGTGCGGAGCAAATCTCGCGCACACGCCGCTCGGCGTGCCTGGCCGTGACCGCGGGTGCCCAGCGGTGATCTCCATTGCCATTCGCTCGCCGAGCACCGCCGGAGCACTCGCGGCGGCTTCTGAGCTGGGAAAACATCTTCGGCGCACGACTTGATGTTCGCGAGGGGTTAGGCGATCGTTCCTGCACCGGTACCGCGGGGTGCGCCTCCTGCGGCAGCGTCGCCGGGCACCTCGCTTACGAGGTGCCCGGCGCGTGGCCTCGTCGCTACGGCGGTGGCCACGCAGTTTCCGTATCGCGGCGGGGCGCGACTCACCTGAGTCCTGTTTCGTTGGGCTGGCTAGCGGCAACCTGGAGCGTTCGTCGCACTATTGATACGATCGCTCCATGTCGAGACGCACTGCGCTAGCCGCGATTAGTCCCGTGGCCAGCGAGCAGTGGGGCATGGTCACCGCAGGACAAGCCCGCCGACTCGGGGTGTCCCGTCAAGACCTGAACCGCCTCGTCGATGACGGCACGCTGGCCATCGCCGATCAGGCCACGCGGGTTTATCGGCTCACGGGCGCGCCTGAAGACCCTGACCTTGACCCGCTACGCGCTGCCTGGCTCCAACTAGGCGACGCCCAGTCGTGGCAAGAACGCACCACCGCCCCGGACCTTATTATCAGCCACCGCAGTGCCGCACACCTGCGCGGACTAGGTGACCTGATTCCGCACGAACACGAGTTCTACGCCACCACCCGGATGCGACCACGACGTCACGACATCAAACTGCGCGTCCGGTCACAGATCAGCCCGGACAGCTGGGAAATCTCGGGTGGCCTTCCAGCGCGTACCGTACCGGCGATTCTTGATGATCTGCTCTCTGACGGCGAGGACGAGTCCGCAGTGGCTCAGGTCGTACGGGATGCCCTCGCGCTGGGCCTGCTGCGCGATGAGGCGCTCAACGCCATCGTCGCGCCCTACGCGGTCGTCTACGGCCACACCAACGGGGACGAGTTCGCCCAGGTACTCACCGGCAAGGGAACGAGTCGATGACCGAGCCCACGTTCCGATATCAGACGCCTTCGGCGTTCAGGACGGCACTCAAGGAACGCTTCGGGCAGATCGCGCGTACCGACCGGCGCTACCCACTCGCCGAACTCCAGCGGCAGTTCGCCTACGACCGGGCACTCGCCCGGCTGTTCAGTTCCCACGACGCCGACCGGTGGGTCCTCAAGGGCGCGGGGGCGCTGTTAGCCCGGCTCGCTACGGCTCGGCACAGCAAGGATGTCGACGTCTTCTTCAACGCCTCCGAAGTCGTCGTCGACGACGCCGTTGATGCTCTGCGTGCTGCACTTCGTGCCGATATCGGCGATCACTTCGCGTTCGACGTCAACCGGATCGCTCCTCTCCAGGAGGAAGCCAAAGGAGCCCGGGTGCACGTCAACGCACGACTCGGCCCGACTTCCTTTGCCGGCTTCCATATCGACGTCGTGGTGGGCACCGCCATGACAGGCGCGCCGGATGTCGTCGCGCCGCTGACGCCGCTCACCATCGACGGCCTGGTTCGACCGCACTATCGGGTCTTTCCAATCCCAGACCATCTGGCCGACAAGCTCTGCGCGACGGTCGGCACCTACGTCCGGGACGGGCAGCCCGCGAACAGCAGCCGAGTCAAGGACCTCGTCGACATCGCGATCATCGCCAGCACGCAAACCTTCAGCGCCGACCGGCTACGCACCGCGGTCGTCATCAACGCGGCGATACGCAAGGTTGAACTTCCCGACCGATTCATCGTGCCCGACGACGGCTGGGCAAGGCGCTACCCGAAGGTCGCGGCCGAAGCTCCCGGCACCGTCCCGGACTACGACACCGCCGTGAGCCTTGCAAGCCAGATTTTCGACCCCATTCTGGACGCAACAGCGACCGGCGTCTGGGATCCGTCAGCGCGGGCCTGGACCCCAGAGTGACCCCACCGTCCAGATCGTGGTCCAACAGCGCCGGCCAGATTTGGCAGAGCCGATCCTGCTGGAGCTCTTGAAGAAGCATCAGTCCGGACGGCGTCGGGGAATCGCGCTCGCCGACCTTACGGCGGTCAGCGCACAACGGCCGGATGTGCTGCGGCTGGTCACCTATGGGGCGGCGGCCCTCGACCATGCCCGGCAGACCGGGTCCGGTGTCGTGCTTCGTAAACTGCAAAACCTGCGGCCGGAGTTGGCCCGGTTCAAGCAAGATCCGCACGTACGCAACCTGGACACCTAAATCGCTCACCTGGTCTTTTCGTCGCACTGACCAGCAGCTCGATGGGAAGGCTCCTTCAGTGGCCGTAGAAGCCGGCAAGATCTTCCGCGAGGCTTGGATCGCCGGGGTCAACAGCACTACCCCGGGGAACCCAAAGCGGGCTACGTCGCGCCATGGGACGAAACCCCGGAATGGGAGCGGCACAGCGCGGCCGCGGTCTACCAACTCGTCACCGAGCTGCTGCGCATCAGTGAAGGCGCCGCTCGCCGTCTCACTCGGGTTCAGAAGAGCCAATTCGTGGCAGCCAGCTGGACCGCCCAGATCTTTCTGCGGATCGACAACCCCAAGCCAGCCTACGTAGCGCCGTGGGAGGCCCTGCCGACCTGGCAGCAAGAGGTCGATGCCGACATTTTCGAGTCCATCGAGAGAGTCGAGCCCCAAGCGGACTGACGCCTTCGTTCGTGCACTGGCACCGTGGGGGTGCGCCTCCTGCGGCAGCTCGCCGGGCATCTCGCGCACGAAGGGCCGGTGCGGGGCCTACCGAGGCAGCGCCGGTCGCCAGTTCCACAAGCTCTCTCACCGTGGTGAGCACCGCCTTGTGCGTGCTGGACAGGCGGGCGGGCCGACTCAGGTCATACTCGGCATGGCTGGACCAGTCGAGATGGTGCGGCAAGGTGATCATGCCGCGGGTCGGCCCGTTGAGCGCGGTGAGCGTGTCGGCCAGAACGGACGGTTTCCGATGACCGTCCGGGAGATAGCCCGCCGGTGGCCGGGTCATCGGCTCGTCCCACCCGCTGTCGCTCCCTCGGAGAAACTCGCCATCCCCAAGCCTATTGGGCCGCCCTCCACACTTCGGGCATGCGCCCAGGTAGAGGCAGTTTCAGTCCTTAGTCCTGAAAAAGAGCCTCCGGCCAACGTAGTGCGACGTGCCCTGTGACCGCGGCTCTCGGAAGCGCCGACACATGTGGCCCGTTCGTCAGCGGTTTCGTAGTCGCTGGTTCACCTGGTCGAGGTTGAAGGTGTTGGGCGCGAACTGGGTCGCGTCGGGCAGTCCCAGCCACTCCAGCCGTTCCTCATGCTCCGGGTGGCCGGGGTCGGCCAGCACCTCGATCAGCTCTTGGTATCCCCAGATGCCGCCGCAGTCGTCGGGCGGGGCCGCTCGCCGGCCGCCGGTGCACAGCGGGTACTCGAGGGTGGGGTCGGCGGCCGTCACCTTCTCGACCAAGATCTCGTGTTCCCAGTCGTCGCCGAAGTCGTAGGTGTACCGGATTTTGTCTTTCAGCGCGGGTGCGACCTGTTCCAGGGTTACTGGGCTGTCCGAGCGATGCCCCAGCTCCGGGTCGGCCTGACCGAATTGGCCGTACGCCGTGTCGAAGACGTGCAGATGGCCGCCGTGCCAGCCGAACGCCGCGAGGAACGCGAGGTGGAGCCGGTTCAGGGTGATATCGCCGGGAACCAGCAGCCGGCGCCAGATCGGCGGTTTCGCGCCCCGCAGGCTGACCTTGATCTGGTAAACCGGTGCCGGGCCGTTCGACTTCTTCCGTTTCGTCGGCAGTTTCGCCGACTGCGGCCGACGCGCGGCCGGTAGGTCCAGGCCGAACGCGGCGGGCCCGCCGGACCTGCCGAGCACGGCGGCGAACTGTTGCAACACGTCCAGTGCTGTCCGGTCAGCGGCGTGGCCGGACGCGGCCGCGCCGCGCGGCCGGCGAGCGGGCGGCAGACCTGCCAGCCGGTTGTGGGTCAGCACAGCGAGCGGGGCGTATCCCGGGCCGTCCTCGCTGTCGGTCAGGTCGAAGCCGGCCGGGACGTTGTCGGGTTCGTCCTCCTCGTCGTGGACGGCACGCGCTTCCAGGGCCTGCTCGACATGCCAGCGGAACTCGGCCGCGCTCAGTTTCTTGGTCTTGATGGTCACCCCGTCCTGCCGGGCGCCCTGATGAACCGCGGCCACGGCCGTCGGCAGTTCTTCCCCGCCGAGCAGGTAGATCTCGTCCGCAGCACCACAGTGGTCGTGATCGACCACGATCATGAGCGCGTGGTCACGATCTGCCCGCTGGAACACACCGATCAGCACCGACATGGTGTCCTCGACGTCGTACAGGCGGGTGAATGGCCCGGCGGTCAGGGGCTGCGCCAGATCATCCGCCCAGGACGGCACGGCGACACCGCCGCCGGTCAGCCGGACGGCAGCCGTCCGGGCCGCCTCGGAGACCGGATCCGCCACCTTGCCGGCCGCCGCGCCGATCGCGGTGAGCAGGGTCAGGGCAGCGCGGGTGCCGCGCGCCTCGATCGCCGGGATTACTCCACCGGCGAAAGCTGCCATGGCGTCGTCACCGCCGGATCGCGCCATCACCACGAACAGCGCGCCCGCCAACTCAGCTTCGAGGGGGTCTTTGACCTCGGCCAGGGCGGCGGCATCGTCGACCAGATCGGTCAACATCTGCTCGGGATCAGCCGCACCCGCACCGCAGGCAGGGCAGTCACAAGCCTGATCCCGATCGGAGACGACAGTGAGGTCAGGGCGTCGGAGAGACCGGCCGGTCCCTCGCTTGACAGCGCGTCGGCTTCCAGAACTCATCGCGCCATTCTGCCGCAAGAGCCGAATCTCACCTCGGCCCACCCGCTGCGAGGCTCCCTAGATTGATTCCAGGAGCCCGATCCTGCTGTCTGCCGCCCACGTAAGTATAGTTATAGTAACTACGCTTACATGGGGAGGGTCGTGGAGAAGCCGAGCGGGATCTTCGACCGGGACGACGAGTGGAACGAACTGGTCCGCTTCGCTCGCCTGCCCCAGGACGGAGCGACCCTGGGTGTCGTTTCCGGTCGTCGACGTCAGGGCAAGACGTTCCTGCTCGACGCCTTGGTCCAGGCGGCTGGCGGATTCATGTTCACCGCCACCGAGTCGTCCGAGGCCGATGCGCTACGGCAGTATGGGCAGGCGCTCGGCGACCACCTCGGTGAGGCGACACCGCTGCGGTTCGTCAATTGGGACGAAGCGATCATGCGGACGATGACGATGGCCCGGCGCGAACCGATGCCGGTGGTGATCGATGAGTTTCCGTTCCTGGCCCGCGCCAGCCCAGCACTGCCCTCGATCATTCAGCGTGCGCTCGATCCGGCCGGACAGCGCTCGAACACGCAGGTACGGCTGCTGTTGTGTGGTTCGGCGCTGTCGTTCATGGGCGGGTTGTTATCCGGGACCGCGCCGCTGAGGGGACGAGCCGGTCTGGAATTGGTGGTTCGGACGCTGGACTACCGGGCAGCCGCCCAGTTCTGGGACATCGACGACCCACGCACCGCCCTGCTCGTGAACGCGATCGTCGGCGGCACGCCTGCCTATCGGCACGAGTTCACCCAGGACGACTCTCCGGCCGGGCCGGGCGACTTCGACGACTGGGTCGTCCGTGCTGTGCTGAACCCGGCGCGCCCGTTGTTCCGGGAAGCCCGCTACCTGCTCGCGGAGGAACCCGACATCCGCGATCCCGCCCTGTACCACTCGGTCCTGGCCGCGATCGCCGACGGCCGTACCCGCCGTGGCGAGATCGCCAGCTTCCTGGGCCGGCAACCGTCCGACCTGGCCCATGCGTTGGGTGTGCTGGAGGATGCCGGACTGGTCGTGCGCGAGGAGGACGCCTTCAAGAGCAACCGGGGCGTCTACCGGACTGCTGAGCCGCTCCTGACCTTCTTCCACGCTGTCATGCGCCCGGCGTGGGGTGACCTCGAACGAACCGGTCGCGCCCGGCAGGTCTGGCCCCGCCTGCAGCGCACCTTCCTGAGCAAGGTCGTCGGCCCGCATTTCGAGACGATCTGCCGGAACTGGGCCCGCTGGGAAGCCGACCCGGACCTGCTTGGCGGCTATCCGACCAGGGTTGCGGCCGGCATCGTCAACGACCCCGCCGCCCGCACCCAGCACGAAGTGGACGTGGCCGTCTTCGGCCGCGACGACCAGGACCGCGAGGAACTTCTCGCGATCGGCGAGGCCAAGTGGAACGAGACCGTCGGAACAGGCCACCTGCAGCGGCTGGCCCACATCCGCACCCTGCTCAACGGCCGGAACGACATCCGCGCGGACCGGTGCCGGCTGCTGCTGTTCAGCGGCGGCGGCTTCACCGACGACCTTCTCGCGATGGCTGCTGCCGATCCCGGCATCCAACTCATCGACCTTGCCCGCCTGTACACGTGACCTCGACGTATTCCGCAACTCCCGATGTCGACGAAGTCACGCGCGAACGCCCGCCCGTAGACCGCACTCATCTTGTTCGCGACCGCGTCGTTGGGATGCAGAACCGGTCCCACGGCCATGAGAATGGGCTCGTTGGCCCGCCAGTCCACGCCGAACTCCACCTTCGACTGCTCTATCCCCTGAGCTACGAGGGCCTACGGCCCATATCGTACCGACCTGGGGATACTCACGAGTGCCCGGGAGTCCCGTCGAGAGGCCCCCTGGTGCCATCTGGTCTGCCGGTGGGGGTTCCGGCGCTGGTCGGAGGACGTGCGGAGCAAGTCTCGCGCACACACGCCCGGCGCGCCCGGTGGTGACTGCGGGTGCCTAGCACTGATGTCGAGTGTTATTTACTCGCCGAGCGCGTCTGGAGCACTCACGGCGCCTTCTGAGCTGGGGAAAATCTTCGGCGGACGACTTGATGTTCGCACGAGGTCACGCGATGGTTCGTGCCACCGCCGTGCGCTTGGACCGCGTACCCGCCGGCGAGTGCGAAACCGCGAACCGCGCGCCGCGCCATCGATCGCTGCCACCTGCTCCACCCCCCTTGGCCGATATACACGGCCAGGTGGCCGTCGGCGGGTCTCATGGTCTGAGCAGTTCGGGGTGTCACCAACCCTCCGCGACCTTTGCCGCCGGGCCTCACCCTGGCGGCGCCCCGTGACGTCACTCGTCGTGAGTACGTCGCGTGCAGCATCTCTTGCCGCGCGTTTAAGGTGGGTCGCTGACTCTGGCGAAAGGCGACGATGGCGAAGCTGGTCCTCCCGGCAGAAGAAGCGGTGCTTTGTGAGTTGGTCGGAGTCCGCACCTTTCTCCAAGCACGAGCAGTGCTGGCCGATGGGGAGATCGTCGATCTAGCAGTAAACGGGTCCGGTCAGGCGGTCGGCAAGGTTCGCGCCGGCGGGGCAGTGACCGGCGAGATCATCCCGGGTGCGGCGCCCGCGGTGGCAGGTGCGTGCAGCTGCGCCGATGCGGAATGCGTTCATGTCGTGGCGCTGCTGATCGCCGCTGAGCAGGAGGCCAGGGTGAAGAAGCCCGCTGCACCGGCCCAGCGCCGGCCGAGCGCCAGCCGATGGGAGTCCCAGCTGTCGGCCTGGGTCCGTGACGTGGCCGGGACACAGCCGGTCCCGCAGTCTACGGATCCCGGTGTCGGGCTGCAGTTTGAGCTGGTGAACGCATACGTTTCACGGACGCGGAAGACCCAGCAGCGGATCTCGATGCGTCCGGTGCTGCCGGGCCGCAGGGGCTGGGTGCGCACGGGGATCAGTTGGCAGTCGCTCGGCTATGCCGGGGGCGGTTCGTCGGACCTGAAGCACCACCGCCAACTACTTACCGAGATCGTCAAGCTGTCCGGCTCCCATGCGCAGTACTACAGCAGCAGCGCGAACGTCTTTCTCGACGAATTCGGCAGTCGACGGATCTGGGACTTGTTGGCGGAGGCGCAGGAGTCCGGCCTGCCGCTGGTGGCGTACGGCAAGAACGCCGGGCCGGTCATCGTGGCGCGCCGGCCGGCGCGGGTGTCGATGCGAGTGGACCGGGTCGACGGCGACCTGTTGTTACAAGCCGTGGTGCAGGACGACGGCATGCCGGTCGACCTGGAGAGCGCGATGTTCATCGGGGAGCCGGCGCACGGCATCGCCTCGTGGGGTATGCGCGGCGAAGCGGAGTCGGCTGGGCGGCCCATGAGGCTGGCTCCGCTGGCCCGGCCGCTTCCGAGTTCGGCTCGTAAGGTCCTGACGGCATCGAGTATCCGGATTCCGGGCGACCACGAGAAGCGGTTCTTCGCCGAGTTCTATCCCGGCCTGGTCCAGCAGGTGGAGGTCGTGCCGGCCGGACCCGCCGTAAGTCTGCCCGAGGTGGGTGCTCCAACCCTGACCGCGACCTTGAGTGCCGAACGCCGGCAGCAGCTGCGATTGCACTGGGAGTGGGTGGTTGAGGTAGGCGGCGGGCGACATGGCGAGCCGCTCTGGCCGCCGACGCTGTCCGACGAGGGCGCCGATCTCCTTCAGCGGGTGGCCGATCTCGTCGTGCCCAGCCTGCTCGAATCCGGCCCACTGGGCCCACGGCTCGCCTCCGAGTCGGTGCTCGGCGGCGACGAGATGATCCGCTTCCTGAGTACGGTGGTCCCCGCGCTGGCCAGACTCGGGGTGTCCGTGATCGAGCCCGACGACGGTTGGAACCTGCAGGAAACTGCGGCGACGCCGATCATCAGATTCACCGGCGCCGCCGAAGCCGACGAGCAGGATTGGTTCGACCTGTCAGTTCGCGTCGAGGTGGGCGGCGAGCAGGTCGACTTCGAAGTGCTGTTCGTGGCCCTCGCCCGGGACCAGGAGTACTTAATTCTGCCCAGTGGCGCCTATTTTGGCTTGGATCGGCCGGAGTTCCAGCAGCTGCGCGATCTGATCACCGAATCGCGAGCGCTGACCGACAGCCCGCCGGGCGTGCTCCGGGTCGGCCGGTTCCAGGCCGGGGTCTGGGACGAGCTGGCCGAATTGGGCGAGTTGGCCGGTCAGGCCGCGGATTGGCAGCGTACGGTGGCCGCGCTGACTGACGGCGTGGCCCTCGACCAGCCGGTGCCCGCCGAGGTACACGCCCAGTTGCGGCCGTACCAGGAGGAGGGTTTCCGCTGGCTGGCCGCGTTGCACGACAACGGGCTCGGCGGCATCCTCGCCGACGACATGGGTCTCGGTAAGACGCTGCAGGCGCTCGCTCTGCTGTGTCATGCCCGCAAACACGGCCGCTTCCTGGTCGTGGCGCCGGCCAGCGTCGTGCACAACTGGGCGGCTGAAGCGGCCCGGTTCACTCCCGATCTCGAGGTTCGGGCGATCACATCGACTGCGGCCCGGCGAGGTGTCGATCTGGCTGAGGCTATTGGGCAGGCCGACGTTGTGGTTACGTCTTACACGCTGTTCCGCTTGGAGTACGACGATTACGCGGCATTGGACTGGGTTGGTCTGGTGCTCGACGAAGCGCAGTTTGTGAAGAACCCGCAGTCGCAGGCATACAAGTGCGCCCGCCGCCTCCCGGTGCCTTTCAAAATCGCTATCACCGGTACGCCGATGGAGAACAATCTGGCCGAACTGTGGGCGCTGTGTTCGGTCGCCGCCCCCGGGCTGTTTCCTCGGCTCGATCGGTTCACCGAGTATTACCGCCATCCGATCGAGCGTGACCGCGACCAGGACCGGCTGGCCCAGTTACGCCGCCGGATCCGGCCGCTGGTGCTGCGCCGGCGCAAGAGCGAGGTTGCCGCCGACCTGCCGGCCAAGCAGGAGCAGGTGGTCGAGGTTGATCTGTCGCCAGGTCATCGCAAGGTTTACCAGCGCTACCTGCAGCGGGAGCGGCAGAAGGTACTTGGCTTGCTGGGTGACATGGAGAAGAATCGCTTTGAGATCTTCCGCTCGTTGACTTTGTTGCGGCAGGCCAGCCTGGACGTAGCGCTGGTCGACGAACGACACCGCGCAGTTTCCTCCACCAAGCTTGATCTGCTCGTGGAGCAACTCACCGACATCGTCGCGGAGGGCCACCGCACTCTGGTGTTCAGCCAGTTCACTCGCTTCCTCGGCAGCGCTCGCGATCGGTTGGAACAGGCCGGCATCGCCTGCACGTACCTGGACGGCAACACCCGCAATCGCAAGCGGGTGGTGGAGGAGTTCAAGACCGGCGCCGCCGGGGCCTTCCTGATCAGCCTGAAGGCCGGCGGGTTCGGCCTGAATCTGACCGAGGCGGACTACTGCATCCTGCTCGACCCGTGGTGGAACCCCGCGACGGAAGCCCAGGCGGTGGATCGAACCCACCGCATCGGGCAGACCCGCAACGTAATGGTCTATCGCCTGGTAGCGCGGGACACCATCGAGGAGAAAGTAATGGCCTTGCAGGCCCGCAAGGCCGAACTGTTCTCCGGCGTGATGGACGGCGGGGAATTCTCCTCTGCCGGGCTCACCGCGGAAGACATCCGCGAGCTCCTCGGTTAGGGGCCATGGTGCGAAAAGCGGGCGCTTAGTCACGCCCTGATAAGACCAGCCCGGCCACTTCGGTCGACAACTGTGGGGCAGAATCGGTCTCGTGTTGATCGTCCGCGCGACCAAGAAACTACGCCAGCGGCTCGGGTCGGCGACGCCGTATGACGGTGAACCGTCGGCCACCCTGCTGGGCGAGTGGTACGCGACCCTGCTGCCGTGGCGGCCTCAGCAACTGATCCTGCTGGTCAATGAGGAGACCCTGCTACCGGTGTTGATGCCGGTGGCACCGGGCGCCACCGCGCCGGCCCGCATCGGACCGGAGATCGCCGCAGCCCTGGCCACCCACCAAGCGCCGGCGAGTGTTATCGACAGCGAGTTGAGCCAGATGCGTGACTGTCGGTTCGGTCCGACCGCGAACCGCAGCGTCGTCGGGATCATGAACGAGTTCGCCTACCTCGCCGACGTCTACCGGCACTCCGACCCCAGCCGAAGCCTGACCGAGCTGGGTGCGAAACTGGCGGAGACGCCATGCAGCCCGCTCTACCGCCGCCATGTCCGGCCGGCCCGTGAACTCAAGGCGTTCCTGCAACTCATCCAGCGCCCGGAGTAGTTCGGCCAAGGTGCACCGTCGGTGGACGACTTGATGTTCGCGAGAGGTCACGCGACTGTTCGTGCACCGGTACCGCGGGGGTGCGCATCCCGCGGCAGCGTCGCCGGGCACCTCGCGCACGAGGTACCCGGTGCGTGGCTTCTCGCCGCCACGGTGTGTTGACTTCGGCGAGACCGGAAGCATTGTTCGCAGGACCGCTGGGGGTCTCGGATCTGTGCCGGTATGGGAGCATCGCGAATAGCCGGCGCATGCAGCCAGCGACCTTCCGGCCTCTTTGCCGTTCCGCGGTTTGGGCAGGCGCGGGAGGAGTAGGACTGGCATTCACCTACCGTGGTCTACCGTCCTGCCCAATACCGGTAGGCATCGATCCATACTGAGCCGTCCGGTGGTGGGGTGGGCAGTGGCAGGTCGAGTAGGTCGATCCGCTGCCGGTCACGACCTCGGGCGCAGATGGCGACGATGCTGTCGCCGGTGAGGTCGAGTTTCTTCACGGTGACTTCCACGCCGAGCGCGGTGGTGGTGAACGGCACGACCACGTTTTCTTCGATCATGGTGAACAGGCCGGTGAGTTGTTCGTCGTCGTTGTACGCGTCAACCGTGGCTTCTTCGATCATCGCCTCGAGCGCCGCGTTCCGCTTCGGTGCCATCGGCGGAGGATGGCGGCCTGTCGTCGTAGGTTCGAAGCCCGATACGCCAGAATGATTCGGTGGATGCGACGGCTGAGCACGCCGACCTGCGCCGGGAGGTACAGCGCTTACAGGCCGAGAACGCCAGGCTGTCGCGGTTGCTGGAACTGCGTGGTCAGGACACAGCTCCGTCCCCGGAGCAGCTATCCGCCCCGGCCGCCGCGCCGGGGATGGTCACCATGGCCTCGCCGGTGGCGGACAAGCTGGCTTTGTTCACCGACCGGTTCCGGGCCCGCACCGACGTGTACGCCGTCCGCTGGGAAAACACTCGTACGGGTGCATCTGGGTGGTCGCCAGCCGTCGCCGGCGGCTGGCGCAAGGGTATGGATCGGCGCAGCGCCGTCCATCTTCCTCGTACGCCCCAAGTCGTCGCCGCTCATCTGGTCGGCGACGTGTTCATGGGTCTCTACCCGTTGCTACCCAAAAACACGTGCCAGTTCGTCGTCGCCGACTTCGACGGTGCGACGGCGATGCTTGACGCGCTCGCCTACGTCAAGGCGGCGAGGGCCAGTGCTGTGCCGGCCGCGCTGGAGATTTCCCAGTCTGGCCGCGGGGCCCATGTATGGATCTTCTTCACTGACACGCTAACCGCGGCGACGGCACGAATGGTCGGTACCGCGTTGCTGCACGAGGCGATGGTGCTGCGCGGGTCGATGGACCTACGGTCTTATGACCGGCTGTTTCCCAATCAAGACGTCATGCCCGACGGCGGGTTCGGCAACCTCATCGCCGCCCCGCTGTACGGCCGCCGCCGTAAAGAAGGCCTCACCACGTTCCTCGACCTCGGCACGCTCGAACCGTACGAGGACCAGTGGGCGTTCCTCTCGACGCTGGATCGGCTCAGCCCCGGCGATGCAGAACGCCTCGTCCGTAATGCGAAACGCTCCACCACCGGAACCGACGTCGCCAGGATCAGCCGGTCTGCCGCAACGCAGGTCCATCCCGCGCTGCCTCCGGTGGTCCAGGCGGAACTCGGTGCCGGTCTGAATCTCGACGCCGGTCAGCTCACCCCGGCCGCGCTCGCGACGTTCAAACACGCGGCTGCCATTGCCAATCCGAAGTTCTACGAACTGCAACGCCTGCGGAAATCGACCTGGGACACCCCGCGATTCATCCGCGGCTACGACCTCACCCTCGACGACCACCTGGTCCTGCCCCGCGGGTTGCGACACACCATCAACTCCATCGTCGAACATGCGGGTTCGCGGCTTTCCGTCGCCGACGCGCGAAACCCCGGCCAGGAGATCGACGTCGCGTTCACCGGCGAACTCACCGCCAAGCAAGGGACCGCGGTCGGCGCCCTGCTCGCCCACGACGACGGGCTGCTCATCGCTCCGCCCGGATCCGGTAAGACCGTCATGGGCTGCGCCGTGATCGCCGAGCGTGGCACCTCCACCCTGATCCTCATCGACCGCAAAGCCCTCGCAGACCAGTGGCGTATGCGCGTCGAGCAGTTCCTCGGCATCAAACCCGGCCAACTCGGCGGCGGCCGGCGCAAACTCACCGGCACCGTGGACATCGTGCTGCTGCCGTCGCTGGCCAGACGTGACGACATCGCCACCCTCACCCACGAGTACGGGCACGTGATTGTCGACGAGTGCCATCACCTCGGCGCAGCCGCGTACGAGCATTCCGTCAAAGCGATCGCCGCGCAGTTCTGGCTCGGCCTCACCGCCACGCCCACCCGGCGTGACGGCCTCGGTCAACTCGTCACCTGGCAACTCGGCCCCGTGCGGCACACCATGACCGACGAGGAACAGGGCACTCTCGCCGCCACCATGCACGCTGACGCCGGACCGCGACGCGTGTTGTTCCTGCAGGACACCGAGTTCAAGGCCGGCGACGTCGACCTGGACGCGCCGGGCGGGCTGGCCGAGGTGCATCGGAGATTGGCCCTCGACGAGCCACGCAACACTCTGATCGCCGATGACGTTGCCGCGGCCCTGAAGCGTGGCCGCAATTGTCTGATCCTCACCCGACGGGTCGCCCACGTCGAGGCTCTCGCCGCAATGCTCGCCACACGGGGACATCAGCCGCTCGTGCTCCAAGGAGCGATGAGCACCACCGATCGCCGGGCGGTTGTCGAACGACTGGACACAGCCAAAGCCGGTGACGCCCTGCTGGTCATCGGCACCACGCCGTTCATCGGCGAAGGCTTCGACGCCCCAGCCCTCGATACCCTCTTCCTCGCCGGGCCGATCTCCTACGACGGCCTGCTCGTCCAATGCGCCGGCCGCGTCATCCGAGCCGCACCAGGCAAGGACATCGCCGAGGTACACGACTACCACGACGTTGCCACCCCAGTCCTTGCCGCCTCATTGCAACGCCGCATGCCCGGATACCGGACTCTCGGCTTCGCAGCGGCATAAACCAGTGCAGTCGCGGATAGCCTCAGTCGTCGATGGATGATGGTCGTGAGGCCAACCGGCAGACCGCCGATTCCGTCCGAGCGACGGCAGCGGTCGGCCGAACGGGGTCTTCTCTACGACCCGGCCACGGGGAATTCTCAGGGAATCTCGGCTGAGGTCAACAGGCTCTTGTTCAGCCAGGTAGTCGCCTCGATCCTGCGCAGCTGCCGGGCCGCATGTCGCAGTGAATGGCCCCTTTTCACCCGGCATGCGGACGCCTCGACCCGGCGCGAGCCCGACCACTCCGCGGGTTTCGCCACGCAACTACTCCGACGAAGACTGGTCACGCAGATCGCGACGCCATACGGCGAACCGTTTCCGGATGTCGTCGAGCGCTTGACCGGTGATGCCGTATTGGGCGAAGTCGTCCGGATCCAGCAGGTCGGCCTGCCCAAGGGCGTCGGCGAAGATTCGCCGGTCGAAGCCGCGGTCGGCGCGTTCGGCCAGGCATAGAACGACTTCGTGGGTGTACCGGCCTGATCGCAGCGCGGCATCGACGTCGACGAAGTCGCGTGCGAACGCCCGCCCGTAGAGCGCACACATTTTGTTCGCGACCGCGTCGTCGGGATGCAGAACCGGTCCCACGGCCATGAGAATGGGTTCGTTGGCTCGCCAGTCCACGCCTAGCTCCACCTTCGACGTGTGGCTGCCGTCGCTCACTGCCAGTCGGGCGAACGTCTCGTACCGCCGTGCGAGGTCGACTGTGAGGCCGTCGTCGCGGTACGCCTGAACCACGGCTGCGACCGCTGTGCTGAACTCGTCGCGGCGGTTCCAGCCGGTAAACAGGTCGATGTCCTCGCTGGGCCGCTCAAGAAGACCGGCTGCCTGGACCGTATCCGCCGGCGAGGGCGAAGCCGTATCGCTGAGCGGCGGCAAGCCCCGTGCGAGCGAGCCGTTCGTGAAAGGGATCCACCAGCTATGCGGCGTTCGTGCGGGTAGCGGCGAGTTCCGGGAAGCGTTCTTCCCAGCGCCGCCGGAGCTGCGGTGGCAGCCACAGCGTGGGCCAGAGCCGGAGAAGCAGTTCACCGTTGAGCCAGGTGCACAAGTCGTCGACGCTGCCAGCCTCGGTCAGCACCACCTTGTACATGCTGGACAGGCGCGCGGCCCGGCTCAGGTCATACTCGGCATGGCCGGACCAGTCGAGGTGGCGCGGCAACGTGATCATGCCGCGGGTCGGCCCGTTCAACGCAGTGAGCGTGTCGGCGAGGACGTACGGCTTCCGATCACCGTACGGAAGGTAGCTCACCGGCGGCCGGGTCATCGGCTCGTCCCGCCAGGTGTCGACTCCCTCAGAGAACTGGCCCACGCCCCCAGCCTACTGGACACGCCTCCACACTTCGTGCATACGCTCCGGCGAATGGCAGGTCCGTAGTCCTCTATCCGCTGACAAATCGCCTCCGGTTTGCCACGGCGTAGTGCCTGAAATGCGTACGTCATTGAGGGGTTTGGCGCCGCTGAGAAGTCGGATGCCGAGCTGGCGCAGCCTGCGTGACGCCTCCAGGCGACGCCGTTGGGCGCCGTGACCACGAGGCCGGCAGCAGCGTCAGCTGGAACACCCACCTCGTCAGCCCCTGAGCTACGAGGGCCTGCGGCCCACGTCCTGCCGACCTGGGGATGTCGGTCATGGTCCGGGCGTGCTGGTCGGGGGGTTCGGGACGAAGGTTGCCCGATCTACTTAAGTTTGTTTACAGATATTGACCGGGCCCTCGGTATTTGGTTTGGTCGATTTATCGCGCGCGCGGTCCTCTTCCCCCACGCTCCCCGGAAGGTCCGCCATGAAACGGAAACGCCTGCTCACGCTGCTTGCTGTGGTCAGTCTTGGGCTTGTTGGTGCGGTGGCGCCGATGCTCACGTCGGAAGCTGCCGCTGCCTGCGTGACCGCCTATAACAGCAGTGCGGTGTACACCGGAGGCATGACCGCCTCCTACAACAGCCACAACTGGACCGCCAAGTGGTGGACCCAAGGTGAAGCGCCCAGCACCGGTGGCTCGGGGGTCTGGCAGGACAACGGGGGCTGTGACGGCGGCAGCACCGGCGGTGGCGGGGGCAGCACCAACTGCAGCTATCCGAACTGGGTCGCCGGGCAGTATTACGCGGTCGGGGCCATCGTTAAATACACGAATGGGCAGTTCTATCAGGCCACCCATGAAAATCCGGGCTATGACCCGGTCATCAGCACCTGGTTCTGGTCTCCCTACACCTGTACCGGTGGGGGCAACACCGGCGGCGGGGGCGGGACCAGCGGGTTTGTGGTCAGTGAAGCTCAGTTCAATCAGATGTTCCCGGGGCGGAACGGCTTTTACACGTACGCCGGGCTCGTTGACGCCATGAAGAAGTATCCGTCGTTTGCCACCAGTGGCAGTGACACCGTCAAGAAGCAGGAGGCGGCGGCGTTCCTGGCCAACGTCAGCCACGAGACCGGTGGTCTGGTCTACATCGACGAGATCAACCAGGCCAACTGGCCGCACTACTGCGACACCTCCCAGCCGTACGGGTGTCCGGCGGGGCAGTCGGCCTATCACGGTCGCGGGCCTATTCAGCTGAGCTGGAACTTCAACTACTACGCGGCCGGTAACGCTCTCGGTGTCGACCTGCTCAACAACCCCAACCTGGTGGCCACCAACTCGTCGATCTCGTGGCAGACCGGTCTCTGGTACTGGATGACCGGCACCGGCGCGGCCGGCACCACCTCGCACAACGCCATGGTCAACGGGCAGGGGTTCGGCACCACGATCCGGGCGATCAACAGCATCGAGTGCAACGGCGGTAACCCGGCCCAGGTGCAGAGCCGGGTCAACATCTACACGCAGTTCGCGAACGTGCTCGGCGTCGCCACCGGCGGCAACCTGAGCTGCTGACACGACCGGGCGGTGCTGCTGCGAAAGCGGCACCGCCCGTCGTAGCCTCGGCTGCATGACGGAGACCCACACCCTGGCGCTGCCCGAGGTCGATCTGGTTTACGACGTACGAGGTACGGGCGGGAACACGCTGCTCATGATCGGGCAGCCGATGACGGCGGACGGGTTCGGCGCGCTCGCCGAGCACTTCACCGACCGCACCGTCGTCACCTACGACCCTCGTGGGCTGGGCCGCAGCACCCGCAAGGACGGCCGCAGCGAGCTCACCCCGCAGGATCAGGCGGCGGACCTGCACCGGCTGATCGAGGCGCTCGGCGGCGGGCCGGTCGACGTCTTCGCCAGCAGCGGCGGCGCGGTCACCGCACTGGAGCTGGTCGCGAAGTACCCGGGTGACGTCGGCACGCTGGTGGCGCACGAACCGCCGATCAACGCGGTCCTGCCCGACGCCGCGGCCGCCGATCGGGCCCGGGCCCGCTTTTACGAGGCGTACCAGGCGAAGGGCAACGGGGCCGGCATGGCCGCGTTCATCGTCATGACGTCGTGGCAGGGCGAGTTCACCGACGCGTACTTCGAGCAGCCGTTGCCGGACCCGGCGATGTTCGGGATGCCGGCCGAGGACGACGGCAACCGCGACGACCCGCTGCTGTCGAAGAAGTCGTGGTCGATCACCGACTACCGGCCGGACGCGGCCGCGCTGACCGCGGCCCCGACCCGAATCGTGATCGGGGTCGGCGAGGAGACCGGGAACGCCTACACGGCGCGCACCGCGCACGGTGTGGCGGCGCTGCTCGGCCAGGAGGCGGTCGTCTTCCCCAGCCATCACGGCGGCTTCCTCGGCGGCGACTTCGGCTACGCGGGCAAGCCGCCGGAGTTCGCGGCCAAGCTGCGAGAGGTGCTGGACGTAAAGGCGTGACGGGGCTGAACGTAAAGGCGTGACGGGGCTGGCCGTAAAGGCGTGACGGGGCTGGAAGTCAGTCCGTGACGATGCGGCCGGAGTGCAGCCGGACGACGATGTCGGCGGCGTCGATGACGCGCTGGTCATGGGTTGCCACGATGGCCAGGGTGCCGGTCTGCACCGCGGCCCGCAAGGCGTCGAGCACCAGGTGGACGTGCTCGTCGTCCTGATGGGCGGTGGGTTCGTCGAGGACGGCGACGGCCGGGCGCAGGACGAGCGCGCGGGCCAGCGCGGTGCGCTGCTGCTCACCCAGCGAGGTGTCCCGAGCCGGGCGCCCGGCGATCGCGGTCAGGCCGAGCCGGTCGAGCAGTTCGGCATCGTCCGCCGCGCCGAACAGCGGGAGCAGCACGTTCTCGGCGACGGTCAGGGCCGGGTCGAGCGCCAGCCGTTGCGGCAGCAGCGACACGGTCGACCAGCTCGGGGCGGGCACCGCGGGCCGGCCGTCGACCAGCACGGTTCCGCTGGTGGGTGGCATGACCCCGGCGATCAGGTGGCACAGGGTGGATTTGCCGGAGCCGGACCGTCCGGCGAGGACGGCCGTCGCGGCGGCCGGCAGCGACAGGTCGACGTCCTGAAGAACGGGCTGCCCGGCCCGGGTGTGCCCGACGTTGCGTACCTCTACCAGTGCCATCGTCACTCCGGCCGATGCAGCTCGACGTGGCCGTCGACGACGGTGACGACGACCCGGCCGTCGGGGAACAGCGGCAGCGCTTCTTCGGGCAGCTGGAGCCGGCCCTGGCCGTCGATGGTGGTGGTGTGGTCCTGGCCGGCATCCACGACCCCGCTCAGCACTCCGTGCCGCAGTCGCAGCACGGTGTCGGCGGCCGCCGTGGCCCGCGCGTCGTGGGTGGCGAGCACGACGGCGCTGCCCTGGTCGGCGCGGGCCCGCAGCAGGCGAAGGACCAGCGCCGCCGAGTCGTCGTCCAACTCGGCGGTCGGCTCGTCGGCCACGAGAAGCGCGGGCGCACCGACGGCGGCCGCGGCCACCGCGAGGCGCTGCTGCTCACCGCCGGACAGCACGGCCGGAAGCGCCCCGGCCCGGGCCCCCAGCTCGACCTCGTCCAGCAGGGCGAGGGCGTCGCAGCGTACGCGCCGGAGCCGGGCTATCTGCTCGATCTGCCCCCGGGCGTCCAGTTGCGGGAACAGGCTGTGCGTCGGCCGCTGCGCCACCCAGCCGATCTCCTGGCGGCGAAGCCGTTGCAGCCTGCGGCGGGACAGCCCGGACACGAGCGTGCCCCGATGCCGCAGCTCACCGCCGGCCGGCCGTTCACGGAGGGCCAGCAACGCGAGCAGGGTGGATTTGCCGCTGCCGGACGGCCCGGTGATGGCGCTGATCCGGCCGCCGAACACGGTGACGTCGACACCGCGCAGCGCCTGGGTCGGGCCGGTGGGGGCGGCGTAGAGCTGCAGGAGCTCGCGCCCGGCGAGAAGGGGTTCAGTCGTCACGGTAGGCGTCCTCCTCGGCGCTCACCGAACGCATCGTGGTCAGCGCCACGGCCAGGGCGGTCGCCACGACGGCCGCCACGGCGGTGATCACCAGGCCGAGTGCGGAGAGCTGGAAGGCGTAGCGGGGGAGCAGGCCGGGCTGATCGTCGAGCAGCCGGCCGGCGATCGGGGCGAGTGCCGCCACCCCGGCCACCGCGGCGGCCAGGGCGACCACCGCCAGCAGCACGAACTCCAGCGACCGCGCGCGGCGCACCCGGGCCCGGCCGAGACCGACCCGGGCCAGCATCAGGTCGGTGGGCCGGCGGAGGACGGCGGTGCGTTGCGCGTAGACGCCCAGGGTCAGGACGGCCAGCAGCGCCAGGTAGCCGGCGATGGCGAGCTGGTAACTGCGGGCCCGGCCGGTCGCGATGTAGGTGGCGTCCTGGCGCAGGAGGGTCGCGCTGGCCAGCGACTCGGGCTGTACGCCCTTCGCGGTCAGCACCGGCTGCACGCTGGTCGAGCTCCACAGGAAGGTCCGGAACAGCTGGACGCCGGCCGGCATCGCGGTGCGCGGGCGCAGGCGCGGGTCGTCCGGGCCGAGCTTCGCGAACATCGGGGTGGCGGCGACCACGTACATCGGGCGGCCCTGCATGCCGGGGAAGGCGGCCACCCGCGCCGCCACCTCGACGTCCTCGGTCGATGCGCCGACCGCGACCCGGATCGTGTCGACCAGCGCGGACGCCGGGTCGCCGACGACGATCGCCCGCGCCGAGCCGCTGCCGTTGTTCTCGTCGGCGGTGCCGGGGTTCGCGGCCAGTGCCGCCACCGCGGCCCGGGCCGCGGCGAGATCCGGGCCGTGGCCCCACATCGCGACGTCGAGGAACCGGGCCGGGTCGATGACCAGCAGATCTTTTCGGAAGTCGTCGAGCGGGGTCAGCACGTCGGACCGCCAGACCACGGTGTTGCCGGCCGGCAGCGGCGGGATGCGCGACCCGGCCACCGGGGCATCCGGCGGCCCGCCGCGCAGCGGATCGTCGGGCGGCACCGACACCGCCGCGTCGTCGAGCGACGAGGAGCCGCCATCCAGGACCGCGACGCTCTCCGCGCCGGCCGCCACCGCGATGCGGTCGCCGGCCGAGACCGTGGTCGACTCCACCGCGGACAGGCCGAACAGCAGCATGCCCAGGCCCGCGGTCACCACCGTGACGGCGAGCCGCCGCTCGGCCCCGCCGGAATCCAGGCCGCGGCGGGCCAGCCACACCACCGCGCGGCGCGGCGAGGCCGGCAGCCGGGCGCCGCCGGCCAACCGGCCGGGCAGCCAGCCGGCCAGCACCCCGACCGCCGCCAGGATCAGCAGCGGGACCAGCAGGTCGATGCCCTCGGCGCTGCCACCCGCGCTGATCAGGCCGGCCGCGGCGACCAGGGCGACCACCACGACCATCGCGGACCAGGGCAACGGCCGGCGTGCGGTGGCCGGCGGCGATGGGCGTACCCGTCGCAAGGCCGCAAGCGCGCCCACGCACGCCACCGTGAGCAGACCGGCCAGGGCGACCGTCGCCCCGGCCCGCGCCGCCGGCGCGAGTGACTCGTCGATCCGGCCGGGCGGACCCAGCCGGGCCACCAGCTGCCAGGCGGCCAGCCAGCCGAGAGCCGCGCCGAGCGCGGCCGGCAGCAGATGCTCGAGCAGCCACAGCCCGCCCACCCGCAGCGGTGACATCCCGACCGCGACCGCGTGCCGGATCTCCCGTTCCCGGCGCCGCGCGGTCAGCAGGGCCACCGCCAGCACCGATGCCAGGCCGACGCCGGTTGCCGCCCACTCCACCGGCCTGGTCCGCTGGCGCACGGTGTCGGTGGTGGCCTGGGCGGTCTCGGCGATCCGGCCGATGCCGCTGGCGAACCGCAGGGCCAGTGGGTCGTCGCCCTCGGCCGGCAGCGCGGTCGCGTACTTGCGGCGGACCTCCTCCAGCCGCGCGGCGGTGCGTCGCGCGTCGGCGAGCGTCCCGCCCGGCGCGAGTGCCGCCTCGACCGCCCAGAAGATCTGGTCACCGGTGGCCTGCGCCAGGCGTTCCACCGTCGCCACGTCGCCGATCAGGAGGTACGCCGGGATCGTGCGGTACTCGGTGTCGTCGGGGGTGTCCCCGCGCCGCAGCGCCCACTTGCGGCTCGGCGGGGTCTCGGCGGGCAGCCGGCCGGCGGCGTCGACGGCGTAGATGCCGCCGACCGTGGTGGTGACCCGCTGCGGCGTGCCGCGGTTGCCGATGACGAGGGCGAGCATGATCTGGTCGCCGGCGCGTACGCCCAGCTCGGCGGCCATCGGCTCGGGCAGCCACAGCCCGTCCGTCCCGGCCGGGGCACCCACCGCGACCAGCTCGTCGGCGGGCGAGCCGACGGCGAACAGCCGCCCCCGCTCGTGCCGGTCGCCGGCGTTGGCGGTGAATCCCCAGAACTTGGGGGCGGCCAGCTCCGCGCCCACCGACTGGCCGGTCAGGTCCGGCTCGGTCAGGCCCGGCACCGCTCGCAGATCGTCGATCACCGCCTGCTGGTCGAAGCTTTTCGGCCCGACGTCGGCCGACATCCGGACCACCGCGGCGTCGCTCTGCCGGGCCGCCGCGACCTCACCGAGGCGCACCTGGAAGGCGGCGTTGCCGGACGCCTCGGCGAACATCTGCCCGGCCGCGCCGGCCGCCGCCAGCACCAGGAACGCCGCGAGGATCAGCAGCGACCAGGCCCGTTGCCGCAGCCCACCCAGCATCGCGGCCATCGTGAGGCGATCAACGGGCCGCATAGTTCCGGAACCTACAACACGTCATCCAGGGAAGCCGATATGAGCGACTAGTCCGCAAAGCTCGCTGCGATAGTGTTGCGGCCGCTCTGTCCATCGGGGTAGTGAGCAGGAGTGCATGCTTGACAGCGACGTTGCGGGTCGAGGGCCTCGGGTCGTTCCGCGCGATGGTCGACGGTGCCGAGGTCGATCTCGGGCCGCCGAAGCAGCGCGCCGTCTTCGCGGTGCTCGCGCTCTGCGCCGGCACCACCGTCTCGCGCGGGCAGCTCGTCGACCGGATCTGGGGTGAATCGCCGCCCACCACCGCGGCCGGCAGCCTGCACACCTATCTTTCCGGGCTGCGTCGCGCGCTCGGTGCGGCCCAGGGTCGCCTCGACAGCAGCCGGGCCGGTTACTGCCTGCGGCTCGGCCGGGACGAGTTCGACGTCACGGTGGCCGAGGACCGCGCCCGGGCCGCGGACTCGATCGAGGCGTACGAAAAGGCATTGGAGCCTTGGCGTACGGGCACAGCCTTCCCGGGCGTGCCGGGCCCGTTCGTCGCGCAGTCCCGTGATCGGCTGGCCGGGCTGCGGCTGCAGGTGCTGATCGAGCACGCCGAGCGGGCCCGGCCCGGCATGCTGCCGGAGGTGGTGGACCGGCTGCTCGCCGAGGTGCCGGCCAACCCGTTCGACGAGCGGCTCCGCGGCGCACTGATGACCGCCCTGCATCGGACCGGCCGCACCGCCGACGCCCTGGCGCAGTACGACGACCTGCGCCGCGGGCTCGCCGCCGAGCTGGGCATCAGCCCGTCGCCGACCACCCAGGGCCTGCACGCCGAGATCCTGGCCGACGACCAGCCGCCACCGGCGAAGCTGCGCCCGGCCCAGCTGCCGCACGACAACGACGCTTTCGTCGGCCGGGCCGAGGAACTGCTCACCCTGCTGACCCCGCGCCGGCGGATCGTCATGATCGTGGGTGTCGGCGGGATCGGGAAGACCACCCTCGCGATCCGGGCCGGGCACATGCTGCGCGACAGCCACCCGGACGGGCAGGTCTACATCAATCTGCGGGGCTTCGACCCGTCGCACTCGGCGCTCACCCCGGACGCCGCCCTGCACCAGCTGCTCACCTCGATCGGCGCGCGGCACGTCCCGAGCGGCCGCGAGGAGCGGGTCGCGCTGTGGCGCAGCATGCTGGCCGACAAGCGGATGCTGCTGGTCCTCGACAACGCCGCGTCCACCGACCAGATCGAGGACCTGCTGCCCGGCGGCAGTACCTGCTTCGTGATCGTGACCAGCCGCAACCGGCTCTCCGGCCTGGCCGTGCGGCACTCGGCGCACCGGGTCCCGCTCGGCGCGCTCAGCGACGACGAATCGCTGAGCCTGCTCAGCACGCTGATCGGGGCCGACCGGGTCGGGGCCGAGCCGGAGTCCGCCCGCCGCCTCACCGCGCTGTGCGACCGGTCGCCGTTCGCCCTGCAGATCGCGGCCGAGCAGGTCGCGTCGACCGCGAGCACCGGCATCGACGACCTGGTCCGGCAGCTGGCCGACGTCCAGCACCGGCTGGACACCCTTCAGCTGGCCGATGACGTGCTCTACTCCGTACGCGGCGTGCTGTCCTGGTCGTTCGCCGCGCTCGGCGAGGACGCGGCCCGGGCGTTCCGGCTGCTCGGGGTCTTTCCCGGGCCGAGCGTGACCCGGCTGACCGCGGCCACCCTCTTCGGGACGACGGTGGAGCAGGCCGCGCTGCTGCTGGACCGGCTCGACACACTCAGCCTGCTGGAGCAGGTCGACGACCGGTACACCATGCACGACCTGGTCCGGGCGTACGCCGCCGAGCTCGCCGGCGAACTGACCTCGGCCGAGCGCGGGGATGCCCTGGCCCGGGTCCTGTCCTGGTACCGCGTCTCGCTCGGCACGGTCGGCGATCGCCAGGTCGGCCGGGGTGCGCCGACCGAGCAACCGCGCACCGACGTCCCGCCGGCCGTCTTCGCCGGGCAGAGTGAGGCCCTGCGCTGGTGCGGCATCGAGTGGCAGAACATCACCGCGCTGGCCCGGCGGGCCGGCCGGGGCGGGCAGCACGACGCGGCCTGGCACCTGACGCTGCTGCTGTTCGACTACTTCTACGCGGCCGGCCGCCCGTTGGAGTGGCTGGAGCTGCTGCGGGTGGGGATGCGGGCCGCGGAGACGGCCGGCAACCGGGTGGCCCGCGCGATGATGTTCAACCATCGCAGCGTCGCTCACTCCCGGCTGGGCCAGAACGACACCGCGGTCGAGCAGTTGCGGCTGGGCCTGGAGCTGCTCGACCGGCCGGAGGACTGGCAGCACCGGATCAGCCTGCTCGGCAACCTGGCGTCGACGCTGCGCGAGGCCAAGGAGTACGACGCCGCGCGCGGCCCGGCCCGGGAGGCGCTGGAGCTGGCCCGCCGCGAGGGCATCGACTACTACCTGGCCGCGACGTACGACGTGCTGTGCGAGCTGAACGCCGAGACCGGCCGGTGGGCGGAGGCGATCGAGGACGGGTTGCCGGGCCTGGAGTACGCCCGCAAGTCCCGCAGCCAGCTCGTCGAGGCGAATCTGCTGATCAACATCGGGCTGGCCCGGCACGGTCTCGGCCGGCAGGAGGAGGCCGAGAAGGCGTTCACCGACGCGCTGCGGATCAGCACCGACGCCGGCGACCGCTACCACGAGGGGCTGGCCCTGTTCGGCCTGGCCAAGGTGGGCGCCGGCGCCGACCTGGCCCGTCGGGCGCTGGCCCTTTTCCAGGAGCTGGACGCCGAGGAGGCCGGCGAGGTGCGCAAGTTCCTGGCGGCGCTGACCTAAGCCGTCCGCTGCCAGATCAGGACGGCCTCGACCCGGTTGGCCGCACCGAGCTTGGTGAAGATCCGGTTGATGTGGTTCTTCACGGTCTTCGGCTGCACCTGGAGCAGTCCGGCGATGTCGGCATTGGACCGGCCGCGGCTGATCCAGTCCATGACCTCCGCCTCCCGGGGCGAAAGAGGGGTGAGCCGGCGTGCCTTGGCGGCCGGGTTGCCGTGCGGCACCACCGCGAGCCGATAGCGGGCGGTGGCCGGGTCCTTGTGCCGGGTCTGCGGCCCGGCCAGTCCGCTGAGGGCGTCGGCGAGCGCGCCGGTGGCCGGTGCGACCCCGCTGCCCGGCGTGATCACCACATCGACCGAGGGCAACCCGTCGATCTGTACGTCCAGGCCTTTGCTCGCGAATTCATGGCGGATGTGCGCGAGGATCTCCGGACTGGAGATCGCGATCCGCACCCGGCCCGGCTTGGCGTCAACGATGATCACGCCGGAAAGTCTGGTGTGCCCCTCTTCATGAATCCTTCACGCGATGACCGGACCGGTCACCCGCGCAGCCGAACCGGGTCCCGCAGAAGCCCGGTTTCGACCGTTCCGTCCGGGCGCACGGTGAACCGCCAGGTCGCGTCGCCGGGCCCGACGGCCACCACCGTCCACCGCCGCACCGGCTCGGCGAGCAGCCGTTCGACCTGGTAGACGTCGCGCCCGAGGGGCCGGTCGGCGAAGATCAGGATGCCGCGCTCGGCCTCCTCCAGCACCGGGGTCACCTCGACCAGCCGGGAGACATCCCACCCGCCGAAGTCGGGATCGGGCGGAAAGCCGACCCGGATGACCGGGCTCCCGGCCGTCCACGGGCTCGAGGTGAGCCGGCGCGACCACGACCGCGCCAGGTTGCGGGCGAGCTCGATGTCGCCGTCCAGGCCGATCAATCCGTCCGCCGCGGCCAGGTTGAGCAGCAGCCGGCCCGCGTCGATCGCGCCGGCTGAGACGAGCAGCGGGTACGGCTCGGCGACCCGGTCGTCCACCGCCGCCGACTCCAGCCACGGCAGCGACGCCAGCCAGGTGCGGCCGTTGTCCTCGGCGATCCAGCCGGGCGGCGGCGTCTCGTCCGGGGTGGTCAGTCGCAGCATCAGCGCGTCCGGGCCGAGGACCACCGCGCCGGCCGCCGGGACCGGCCGCTGCCACTCGGCGCACCCGGTGGCCAGGACGCGCAGCGCGTGGTCGACGGTCCAGGCGCCGGAGCGCTCGTAACTCATGGCGAAATGGTCGGTGGACAGCCGGTGACTGTCAACGCCGGGCCTGGGCCCTCGGGCCCACATTCGCGAACTTCGATCTGGACCCGGGCTCGCGGACGCTCCTACGTTCGTCAGCGTTGCTAGCACCATTCGAAGGGACACCCCGATGGCGAACCTCAACATCACCTACACGGAGATGTCGGACAGCGCGACCCGGATGCGCAACAACAAGAACGAGATCGACTCCCGGCTCACCGAGTGCAAGTCGATCGTGGACAACCTGACCGGCTCCGGCTTCGTCACCGACCAGGCGTCCGGCAAGTTCGACGAGGTCCACACCGAGTTCGTGAACGCGGCGAACGAGCTGATGGAGAACCTCGACCTGCTCTCCGAGTGGCTCGACAAGGCGGTCGAGGCGCTGCGCGACATGGACACGCAGCTCGCCGGTTCGCTGAACAAGTAAATCTGAGGGGTACGCCGTGCGCATGCTGATCACCCTCGCGTCGGCGCAAGCGTCGCCCGAGGCGTGGTCGGCCGACGTGGTCGTGGACGCCGATCCCGCCACCCCGGTGCGGGACATCGTCAAGAACCTGCTGGACAGCCTCGACATCGCGCATGCGCACGGCCCGATCCACCTCGACGACCAGCCGCTCGACCTCGGCCTGCCGCTGTCCGCCAGCGGCGTGCACGACGGTTCGGTGCTGTGGGTCGGCGGGCCCGGCCCGGCCGCGTACACGGCCGGCGGCCTGGTCACCATCCGGGCGGTGACCGGCGCCGGTGCGGGTCAGATCTGGTCGCTGGGCCCGGGCGAGCATCGGATCGGCTCGGCCGCGAGTTGTGCGGTCCGGCTGGACGGTCTGCCGGCGGTGGCCGCCGTCGTCCGGGTCACCTTCGACGCCGACGTGCACCTGCGGGGTGTCGCCGGCGGCCTGCTGCTGGACCGGGAGGAGTTGCCGGCCGGCGAGGTGGGATGGCGGGAGACGGCCCAGCTGATCGCGGGCGGCACCGCGCTGGAGGCGCATCCGGTCCTCTGTCCGGACGCGATGATCGAGCAGTCGCCGGACAGCGAATACCTCGACTACAACCGGCCGCCGCGGCTGCTGCCGCCGATGCGGCCGGACAAGTTCAAGATCCCGACGGAGCCGAAGGCGCCGAACCCGAACGCCCTGCCGTGGCTGGCCGCCGCGCTGCCGGCCGCGTTCGGCATCGTCATGTCGACCGTCCTGCGCAACCCGATGTACCTGATGTTCGCGGCGATGTCGCCGATCATGGTGGTCGGCAACTGGTGGTCCTCGCGCCGCCAGGGCGGCCGGAACTACCGTGGCCAGGTCGCCGAGCACAGGGCGCGGGTCGCCGCGATCGAGGCGGACATCGCCGAGTCGATCGTCCTGGAGCGCCGCGACCGCCGGGTCGCCGCGCCGGACCCGGCCGAGCTGCTGATCGTGGCCACCGGCCCGCGGTCCCGGCTGTGGGAGCGCCGGCGCACCGACCCCGACCACCTGGTGGTCCGGATCGGCGTCGCCGACCTGCCGAGCGCGATCCGGGTCGAGGCGGCCGGGCAGGACCGGCAGACCGAGCGACGGCTCAACGACGTACCCGTCGCCTTCTCCATCGTGCAGGCCGGCGTGGTGGGCGTGGCCGGCCGCGGCGAGTGGCCGCGTCGCCTGGCCCGCTGGATGGCTGGTCAGCTGGCCGTCGCGCAGAGCCCCCGCGACCTGCAGCTCTACGTGCTCACCGACCCGGCCGGCGGCAACCTGTGGGAGTGGGCGGCCTGGCTGCCGCACACCCGCCCGCTGCTCGGCCAGCAGACCCTGACGCTGCTCGGGATGGACGCCGAGACGATCGCCCGCCGGATCGCCGAGCTGATCGAGCTGATCGAGGCCCGGCGACAGGCCCGGCTCAACGCCGGCTCGCACGTGGTGAGTGGCGACCCCGACGTGGTCGTCGTGCTCGACGGCGCACGCCGGCTGCGCTCGTTGCCCGGCGTGGTCTCGATCCTGCTCGGCGGCCCGGCCGTCGGCGTCTACTTCGTCTGCGTGGACAGCGACGAGCGCACCCTGCCGGAGGAGTGCACCACCGTGGTGGTCGGCGGCGACGGTCTGCCGACGACGCTGCGCCAGCAGCGGGCCGCGATGATCGAGGGCATCCGGGTCGACGAGGTGGTCGACGGCTGGTTCCCGGCCACCGGCCGGCGACTGGCCCCGGTCCGCGACGTCAGCGACACCCACGGCGACGCCGCGCTGCCGGGCGCCGCCCGCCTGCTCGAGGTGCTGGGCCTGGAGGATCCGTCGCCGGCCGGGATCAGCGCCCGCTGGACGGCGTCGCCGCGCAGCACCCGCGCGGTGGTCGGCTACAGCCTGGACGGGCCGTTCGCGCTCGACCTGGTGCAGCACGGCCCGCACGGCCTGGTCGCCGGCACCACCGGCTCCGGCAAGTCGGAGTTCCTGCAGACCGTGGTGGCGTCGCTCGCGGTGGCGAACCGGCCGGACGCGATGAACTTCGTGCTCGTCGACTACAAGGGCGGCGCCGCGTTCAAGGACTGCGTCGACCTGCCGCACACCGTCGGGATGGTCACCGACCTCGACACCCATCTGGTCGAGCGGGCGCTGACCTCGCTCACCGCCGAACTCACCCACCGCGAGCACCTGCTCGCCGCGGTCGGCGCCAAGGACCTCGAGGACTACGTCGACTACTCGACCCGGCGGGCGGTGCCGGAGCCGATCCCGCGGCTGCTGATCGTGATCGACGAGTTCGCCTCGATGGCCCGCGAGCTGCCCGACTTCGTGACCGGCCTGGTCAACATCGCGCAGCGCGGCCGGTCGCTCGGCATCCACCTGATCCTGGCCACCCAGCGCCCGAACGGCGTGGTGAACGCGGAGATCCGGGCCAACACCAACCTCCGGGTCGCGCTGCGGGTGACCGACGCGGGGGAGAGCGCCGACGTGATCGACGCCCGGGAGGCGGCGAGCATCTCGGCCGCGACGCCGGGCCGCGCGTACGCCCGGCTCGGGCACAGCTCGCTCATCCCGTTCCAGACCGGCCGGGTCGGTGGCCGCCGGCCGCAGCAGAACCAGGCCGAGGCGGTGATCGCGCCGTTCCTGCACCCGGTGAGCTGGCTCGACCTGGGCCGCCCGGTGCCGCAGCGGCCGCGGGTCGCGGGCGAGACCGACGAGGCGACCGACCTGTCGGTGCTGGTGGCGGCGATCCGGCAGACCAACGACATGCTCGGCCTGCGCGCTCAGCGCCGCCCGTGGCTGCCCGCGTTGCCGCTGGTGACGGTGGCCGACCTGGAGTCCTTCACCTGGGCCGTGCAGGACCTGCCGCGCACCCAGCAGCAGGTGCCGCTGACGATCGACCTCGCGACCTTCGACCACCTGCACATCATCGGCGCGCCCCGCTCGGGACGGTCGCAGGCGCTGCGCACCATCGCGGCGGCCGCGGCGGCCTCGTCGAGCGTGGCCGACCTGCACCTCTACGGGCTGGACTGCGGCAACGGCGCGCTGTTGCCGCTCACCAAGTTCCCGCACTGCGGCGCGGTCGCGCAGCGCACCGACGTGGAGCGGTCCAGCCGCCTGCTGCGCCGCCTGCACGAGGAGGTGCAGCGCCGGCAACGGGTGCTCGGCGAGGGTGGCTTCGCCGACGTGACCGAGCAGCGTGCGGCCGGCCCGGCCGGCGAGCGGCTGCCGCACATCCTGCTGCTGCTCGACCGCTGGGAAGGGTTCATGGGAACCCTCAGCGAGCACGACAGCGGCTCGCTGACCGACCTGATCTACATCCTGATGCGCGAGGGCGCGAGCGCCGGCGTCCACCTGATCGTGGCGGGCGACCACAGCCTGCTCAGCGGCCGGATGAGCTCGCTGTGCGAGGAGAAGCTGGTGCTGCGGCTCTCCGACCGCAGCGACGCGACGATGGCCGGGCTCAACCCGCGGAAGATCCCGGAGAACCTGCCGCCGGGCCGCGGTTACCGGTCGAACAGCGCGACCGAGGTGCAGGTCGCCCTGGTGGCGGCCGACCCGAGCGGCCCGGCCCAGGTGGCCGCGATGCACGCGCTGGCGGCGCAGCTGACCGAGCGCGAGGCGGCGGTCCCGGCCCAGTTGCGCCCGGGCAAGATCGCGGCGATGCCCAGTCAGCTGACCTTCGAGCAGGCCTGGAAGTCGGTCGGCACCCCGCGCCCGGGCTGGGCCCTGGTCGGGGTCGGCGGCGACGAACTGGCGCCGATCGGCATGGACCTGCTCGGCGACCAGCCGACCTTCCTGATCGCCGGGCCGTCCCGCTCCGGCCGCAGCACCGCGTTGCGGGTGATGGCGGAATCGTTGCTGCGCTCCGGCACCGAACTCGTCATCGGCGCTCCGATGCGGACCCCGCTGCTCGACCTCGCGGGCCGGCCCGGCGTGCGCGGCGTCATCACCGGTGACAGTCCGACCGAGGAGGACTTCGCCGCCCTGCTGGGCGCGGGGGAGGACCCGGTCGCGTTGCTGATCGACGACGCCGAGGCGTGGCGCGACGTGACCTGCCGGGACTACCTGCGCCAGCTGATCCGCAGCGCGTCCGGCAAGCGGCGGGCGATCGTCATCGCCGGCGAGATCTCGTCGGTCGCGATGGGCTTCTCCGGCTGGCAGGTCGAGATCAAGAAGAACCGGCGCGGTGCGCTGCTCTCCCCGCCGACCCTGAGCGCCGGCGATCTGGTCGGCGTCCGGTTGTCCCGGGCACACCTGGCCGAGCGGGTGGTGCCCGGCATGGCCCGGGTGCATCTCGGCGACGGCACCCTGCAGACCGTTCAGATTCCAAGTACGGAAGCGGTGATGTGATGGCCGACATCGTGGTCAAGGACCTGGCCGACCTGGCCCGGGACCTCAGCGACCTGATCAGCCAGTTCGAGGGCGCGCTGGACTTCCAGGACGAGTTCAAGGGCCAGTGGGGCCAGCTCAACGCGAACCTGTCGATGGGTGACTTCGCCGACAACTGGACCGGCAGCCGGGACAAGATGGTCGAGGCCATGAAGAAGTTCCGCGACTCGGTCGAGGGCGCCGACCAGGCATGGGCCGAGGCCGAGGCGAAGATGGTCGCCAGCCTCGAGGAGGGCGACAAGTGAGCGACGGCCGCCTCGGCACCCTCCGCAAGGCCGATCCGGCCGAGATCGATGCCGCTCAGAAGCGCTACGAGCACATCTCGATGACCATCGACGACGCGGTCGCCAAGCTGCAGAAGATCGTCGACGCCGGCGACGAGGGCCTGCGCGGCCAGTGGGTGGAGCCGCTCAAGGAGGACGCGCAGTCCCTCAAGGACAGCCTGACCAAGGCCGCGGTCCGCTACCGCGACGTCGCGACCGAGGCCAAGAAGTACGAGCCGGACCTGCAGCACGCGATCGACGAGGTGAACGCGGCCGAGCGCGACGAGTCGGCCGGGACCGACGCGCTGACCAGGGCCAACGGGTTGCCCGACCCGCAGAAGGACGCGGACGGCAACATTCCGCCCACCGAGGCGCAGAAGGGCACCGACAAGCAGCGCGCGCAGGACGAGGCGAACGCGTCGGTCAGTGCGGCCAAGAGCCGGCTGACCGGTGCGCTGGACGCCCTCGACGTGGCCGGCAAGCGCTTCGGCGACGCGGTGAACTGCAAGAACTACGACGACGGCCTGACCGACAAGATCAATTGGCGGGTGATGGCCATCTTCAAGAAGATCAGCGAGATCTTCGGGATCATCGCGATGGTCCTGACCGCGCTGGCCTTCCTGATACCCGGGCTCAACGTGCTCGCGATCGGCGCGTTCGCGGCCGGCGCGGTGCTGCTCATCGCCGACAGCGTGCTGCTCGGCGGCGGGGACGGCAGTGTGCTCAGCGTCGTGCTCGACGCGGTCGGCCTCGGGTTCGCCGGCCTCGGCGCGGCGTTCGGCGCCTTCAGCAAGTCGATCGAGGGCTTCAGCAAGTTCCTCAAGGGACTGCCGTACCTCAAGTTCAAGCCGGGCGTCGGCCCGAACGGGCAGATCATCGAACTGTTCGACTTCAGCAAGCCGCTCGCGATCGGGGCCGGCCGGCCCGGCTTCTTCGACATCGCGAAGACCTGGCTGAACGGCCTGTTCGACCTGAACTCGCTGAAGAACCTCAACTTCCTCAGCGGCCTGTCCGCGTTCGGCGGCTTCTTCAGCGGCGGCGCCAACGGCCTCAAGTGGATCTTCGCGTCCTGGGGTGGCATCAACCAGATCTTCAACCTGGGCGCCGGCCTGATCATCGCCGGTCTGCAGGCCACCTCGAACCCCGCCTTCGAGAACGCCTGATGACCGCGCAGCAGCTCGGCCTCGACGTCTCCTGGTACTGGGACTGGGTGCCGGCCGACCCGGCCGCGGCGGCCGACTGGACCGCGTCGCTGGCGACCCTGCTCGACGAGTGGGTCGGTGCGCAGGTGGCCGCGGCCCGGGCCGCCTGGACCGAGGACGGGGAGTTCCCGTTCACGGCCGGCGAGATGGGCACGGCGGTGGCCCGGGACCTGCTCGAGCGGGCCGCCGGCCTGCCGGCCAACTGCCGCCTGATCTGGGGAGCCGGGTTCGTCGGCGACCAGCCGCGCTGGCTCCCGCTCCTGGTCCTGGCGGAGTTCCGCCGGGCCCGGCCGGAAGACCCGGCCTACCTGATGGCCACGGTGGGTGCGGAGGGTTTCCCCGAGGACGTACGCGAACCGGCCGTCGACTACGTGACCACCGAGAACGGCGACGGCGTCCGGGTGGTCGCACTCGCCCGTTCCGAGGGTGAGGGCCTGCACGGCCGGGTCAACGCGGCGCTGCGGATGGAAGGCCCGGCCGGTGACATCGACGTCCTGCTCACCACCCGGGTCGGCGGCCTGGACAAGCTGGCGGTGATCGGCCCCGCGGTGGAAGCGGTGATGCACATGATCGCCGCCGACCCGCCGCGGTTCGTGCCGCCGGCCGAGGAGGACCCCGCGTGATCGACTTCGAGCTCATCATCCCCGAGGGCTGGGTGCACGTGCCCACCATGCCCGGGCTGAGCCGGCTCCGGGAGCGAACCATCGAGGCGATCGTCCGGCACGCCCTGCCCGACACGCTGCCCCGGGACAAGGCCGGACCGTGGCGGCGGATGCTCCGCCGCGAGCTGACCGACGCGACCGACGAGGCCGAACGGCAGGGCGCCCGCGCGGTCGTGCTGCCGGTGCAGGAGCTGCACGGCATGCGGCTGCCCGGCACGATGCTGCTCTCGGTGCTGGAGGACGGCGAGGAGACGCAGAACCCGCGGTCGGTGCTCGACTCGATCCTTGCCGACGCCGGCCCGGACGGGATGGCGCTGGAGCTCGGTGGCTGCCCCGCGGCCCGGATCCGGCAGATCGTCGAGAGCGGCCCGATCAAGCGCAAGGCTCCGGCCGTACGCATCAGTTATTTCGTGGCCGCACCCGGCGCTCCCGGCGTGTGGGCCGTCCTGACCTTCACCGTGCTGAGCGACGGTGACGTCGACGCCGCCCCGGTGCAGGCGATCGTCCTGCTCTTCGACGCGGTCGTCGCCACCCTGCGCTGGGCCGACGACGTCGACGTCCCGACGGAGGACGAACTGCTCGCGCAGGTCCCGCAGTGATCCGCCCGACCCGCCCGGTGGTGCTGGGTGTCGTGCTCGCGCTCGCCGTGCTGACCGGTGCCGGTGGCTTCGCGGCCCGGCAGGCGGCCAACGCCGCCGCGCCGCTCGAAGGCAACCAGCTCTCCGCGGCCGACGCCCGAATCCTGGTCGGCGCCGCGTCCTCCTGCTCCGCGCTCACCCCGGCCCGGCTGGCCGGCCAGGTCATGGTCGCCTCGCACTTCGGCAGCCAGCCGGTCGACGACATGCGCGACGGCGGCGCGACCGGCGTGGCCGCGCTGACCCCCGCGCAGTGGCAGCAGAACGCGCCGTGGTCCGGCGCCGACCCGGCCGACCGGACCGCCGCCATCACCGCGCTCGCGCATCTGATGTGCCGGCTCGTCGGCCAGTCCCGGGCGGTGAAGCTGGCCGAGGACCCGTGGCGGGTCGCGCTGGCGGCGCACCGGCTCGGCATGGACAAGGTGGTCGCGGCGGGCGGCATCCCCGACCCCACCAAGGACTATGTGGACCGGGTGGCCCGCTACGCCGACTGGTACGCCCTGCAGCCCGCGCTCGGCGGCGGCCCGGCCTCGCCCGCGCCGACCGCCGGCTACCAGGCCGGCGGCGCGGTGACCCCGGTTCCGGACGCGTACGCCGCGGCGGTCGTCGACGCCGGGAAGATCTGCTCCGGCATGCCGCCCGCCCGGATCGCCGCCCAGATCATGGCCACCTCCGGCTTCGACGCCGGCAAGCTCGGCCCGGCGGGGGAGCAGGGCATCGCGCAGTTCCTCCCGCAAGTCTGGTCGGACACGGTCCAGGACGCCGACCGCAGGTCCCCGTGGGATCCGGCCGCGGCCATCCCGGCCCTCGGCCGCACCATGTGCAAGCTGCTCGACCGGGCCGGCGGGCAATACCCGCCCGCGCTGGTCGCCTTCAACCCGTCCGCCGCCACCTCGGCCGACGCGGTGACCAAGGCCCAGGCCGAGTACGCCAAGGACGGCCGCCTTCAGGCCGCGAAGACGCCCACTACCGCGCCCGCGTCCGCCCCGGCCGCCAAACCGACCTCGGCCAAGCCCGGCAAGACGAAGCCCACCAAACCGGCCCGGTCCAACCAGCCGGCCGTCAAGGCGGCCGACGTCGCCGGGGGCAACTACGGCCCGTACTTCATCCTGAACTTCGCCACCAAGATGTGCGTCGACCTCTCCGGTTACGGCGCCGGCCCGCGGGACGGCCCGGTCACCCAGTTCACCTGCAACAAGACCGGTGACGACAACCAGGAGTGGACGTTCGAGCCGCGGGCCGTCGACGGTGACGGCTACCAGCTCTACTGGATCCGCAACACCGACGACGGGTTCTGCATCGACCCGCCCGGTGCCGAGGCGGTGACGTCCGGCGCGGAGCTCAGCGAGACCGGCTGCTTCGACCAGGACAACCAGTACTTCCGGCTGGAGCCGAAGCGGACCGCGAACGGCTTCACCTACTACTGGCTGCGCAACACCGTCGCCAACATGTGCATCGACGTCCCCGGCCCGGGCAACGGCGGCGCCGACCTCCGGCTCGCCCTCATCCCGTGCCTGGCGAACGACGACCACGACTGGGCGCTCGTCGAGAAGACGGAGTGGTGACCGCGATGATGCTTCGCGCACTGGCGGCGGCCGCGCTGGTCGTCCTGCTCGCGGCGCCGGCCCAGGCCGCGCCGCCGGCCAACCAGGTCTACTACACGGTCACCGCTGCCTACCAGGGTGCGCCGGAGACGCTGTGGGAGATCGCCACCCGCTTCCTGGGCAACTCGGCCCGGGCCGGCGAGATCCTCGAGCTGAACTCGGGCCGGGTCCAGCCGGACGGCGACCGCCTCGCCGACGCGGGCCGCCTGCACGACGGCTGGATCCTGGTCCTGCCGTGGGACGCGGTCGGCACCGAGCTGCACTACGGCCCACTGCCGTCCGCGGCCGGCTCGTCGTCGGGCTGCGAGCGGCCGAACGGCACCCCCGCCGCGGCGGCCTGGGGCCAGACCCTGCTCGCCCCGGCCAAGGCCTGGCCGGTGGCGAACGGCGCGGGCGTCAAGGTGGCGATCATCGGCTCCGGAGTGGACGGTGCCACCCCCGAACTGGCCGGCCGGGTCACCGCGGGCGCCGACGTCGGGGCCGGCGCGGGCCGCGCCGACAACGCCTGCGACGGCTCCGGAACGGCCCTGGCCGGCCTGGTCGCCGGCAACGACGACACGTTCGGCGTCGCCCCCGGCGCGCGGATCATCCCGATCAAGGTGGGGGCCGGCTCGCAGCAGCTGGCCACCGCCATCGACGTCGCGGTCGCCGCCGGCGCCCGGGTCATCCTGGTCACCGCGGGCGACGCGGCCGACGCGGCGGTCCGGGCCGCGACCAGCGAGGCGATCTCCCGCGACGTGGTGGTGGTGCTGCCGGTCTCGACCGGCGGCACCCAGGCGGACGGCCTGCTCCGGGCCGGGGCGATCGGCGAGGACCGGCGGGTGGCCGAGGAGTATCCGGCCGACCGGGTCGACGTGCTGGCCCCCGGCGTGGAGGTGGCCAGCATCGGCGGCGCCGTCACCGGCCCCGAATTCGCGGCCGCATCGGTGGCCGGCACCGTCGCCCTGGTCCGCTCGGCCCACCCCGAGCTGCACGCCGCCGACGTGACCCGGCAGGTGCGCAGCACGGCCACGGACGGCGTGGTCAACCCGGTGGCCGCGGTGACCACGGCCCTTCCGTCCGGCGTCGGCGTGAACGCCGCCGACGTGAAACCGACGAGCAGCCTGGGCACGTTGAGCCAGGTGCTGCTGTGGATCGCCGTCGCCCTGGCCGTATGCCTGCTCCTGCCGTTCGTGCTGCAGCGCCCGGCGCGCCGGCTGGCCGGACTGGCGAAGCGGGCCTGGGCCAAGCGACAGGCCCAGCGGGCCCGAGCCCGGATGCTCGACGACGGCGACAACGACCCGTTCTGGGAGCCGCCGTCGACCGCGTCGTCCGAGGACCGGGACGAGATCACCGAGGTCATCCACCCCGCCCGGTAACGGCGTTCATTTTCGGTCACCGACCGCCCGGCCAGAGCTACGGCCGGGCGGTCTTTGCATCCTTGGGAATAGATGGTTACCGATCCTTGACTCAATTGAAACAAGTGGATACGGTCCCGAGTCAGGAAAGCGCTTACCTGCCCCGCCCGTCCTCAGCGGGCCGCTCCCCCGGTCTGGGTGAACAACCGCATCGGAGGTCCCCCAATGTCCACCCACGCTTCCCGGCGCTCCTGGCGCACCCCCCTGGCCGCTGCCGCCACCGTGGCTGCTGCCGCCGTCGCCTTTCTCGCCTTCGTTCCCGAGGCATCCGCCGCCACCTTCAACCAGGAGGGGTGGTCCACCCAGGGTGGTGGCACCACCGGCGGCTCGACCAGCACCACGGTGACCGTGACCAGCCTGTCCGCGCTGACCACCGCAGCGAAGGCCAGCACGTCGCAGACCGTCTATGTGAACGGCAACTTCAGCTGCTCGGCCGACGTCACGGTCGCGGCCAACAAGTCGATCGTCGGCGTCGGATCGAGCTCCGGGCTGACCGGCTGCGGGTTCAAGATCAATGATGTCAACAATGTCATCATCCGGAACCTGAAGATCGCCAAGGTCAAGGCCGGCACCGGCAACGGCGACGCCGTGCACATCGACGGTGCCACCCACGTCTGGGTCGACCACAACGACCTGTCCAGCGACACCACCAGCGGTACCGACTACTACGACGGCCTGATCGACATCACGCACGCCGCCGACTACATCACCGTGTCCTGGAACTACGAGCACGACCACATCAAGTGCAACCTGCTCGGGCACAGCGACAGCAACGCCTCCGAGGACACCGGTCACCTGCGGGTCACCTACCACCACAACTACTTCCGCAACTGTGACCAGCGTGGACCGCGGGTTCGCTTCGGCAACCCGGTGCACGTCTACAACAACTACTACTACAACAGCGGCACGTACGGCATCGCCAGCACCTGCAACGCCGGCGTGTACGTCGAGCGCAACTACTTCGAGAACACCCCGAACTCGGTGGTCACCGCGACCGGGTCCTCGCCCTCCGGCAACGTCAAGGTGCTCAACAACTACCTCGTGAACTCCGGCGCGGAGCAGGTCCGCAACGGCGCGAGCGTGGCTGCGATCCCCTACGCCTACACGGTCGACGCGAACAGCAGCGTCAAGTCGATCGTCACGGCGAGCGCGGGCACCGGCAAGATCTGATCCCTCCGTCCCCCCAAAAGTGAAGCCGGGAGGCAGCCACCGCGCCTCCCGGCTTCACACTGTTCAAATCCGGTCAGCCGCGGCTCGGCGCGGGCAGCGCGGCGACGGTCAGGCTCAGTCCGTCCGCGGTGACCGGGGGCCCCTCCGGGCGGCAGGTCTGGCCGCCCCAGCTGAGGAGCTGCGCGCCGGTCCAGACCACCGCACCGCTCACGCCGCAGAAGCCGGCTTCCTGGTAGGTCGACTCGCTGAGCTGCACCCGGCCGCTGCGCGGATCCAGCATCGTGACGTCCGGCAGGCCGGCCAGCAGCAGAAGATCGGGAGACAGCAGCGCGGTGAGTCCGGTGTAGCCGGTGCTGATCTCGTTCGGGGCGGGCGCCGCGTGCGAGGTGGTCACCGGAGCCCAGCCGGGGAGCAGCACCCCGTCCGACAGCGTCCCGACGGCGACCCAGGTTTCCGGGGCCTGATCGGTGAGGGCCAGATAGACCTTGCCGCCCGCGGCGGCCAGGCCGACCCGTTCGACCGCCTTGTCGCCGACCGGTGCGGGGGTCCGGGCGAGCTCCGACCCGTCCAGCCCGACCTGGGTGACGGCCAGCCGGCCGTCGTCGGCGTACTCGGCGAGCACCAGCGTGTCTCCCGAAGGGGCGGCGGCGAAGACCCGGCCCGGCGTGGGGAACGTCGTCCAGGCGTCGGCGCGCGGGTCATAGACCAGTGTCGTCTTCGACATGTCGGCGCCGAGCACGCCGTTCCCGCCGAACACCACCATCTTGCCGCCGGCCATCAGCGCCTGGCCGCCGGTGCGGCCCCGGCCCGGTGCGGCGGCGATGCGCCGCCACTTGTCGGTCCGCGGGTTGTAGGCGGCACCGTCGACGACGCCGAACTGGCTGTGCCGGGCGTCCGAGCCACCCCAGACGATCATCTCGGTGCCGGTCCAGACGGCCTGCGCCTCGGAGCGGGCGCCCAGCGGCGCGGCCGGGAGCTTGCGCCACGATCGCGTGCCCGGGCGGTAGGCGGCGCCGTCCGCGAAGAACTTCTCGTGCGCCTGGTTCCCGGCGAAGCCGCCCCAGACGAGCAGCTCGGACCCGGTCCAGACGCCGCTGACGTCCCGCCGGGCGGCCAGCGGCGCGGCCGGCAGCTTCTCGACGGCGGCCGTCCACGGTGGCGGGGCCGATTTGGTGACCTTGGTGGCGAGCACGGCCGCGCCGGCCGCCACGGCGATCAGGCTCGCGCCGGCCATCGCGAACCGGCCCACAGTAAGTCTCATGATGTGCGCATGATGCGCTACGGCCATCGATGCCGATCACACCGGGGCGTCAGTCACCTTCCGCGCGTACCCGCAAGTGGGCCACCCCGCCGGAGCAGGACAACTCCACCTTGACCCGGTCGTGGTTGTCGCGGGTTCCGCGGAATTCGCCTTCCCGCGCGCTCTGCTCGTGCACCGAATAACCCTGGGCCGGCGACATCGACTCGATGCCCGCGCAGGACGCCAGCACGGTGCCGCCGTCGGTGACGAAGGACTGCACGGTCTGCGGGGACTCGCCGATCTGCGCGGACGGGGAGGGCGAGGGAGAAGGAGAAGCCGAGGGGGAGGCCGACGGCGAATCCGACGTCTCCAACGCCCGCCGCACGTCCTCCTCGCTGATCGGCGTGCCCTGCCGCGAGGTCAGGCCGGCGCCGACGATGCCGATCCCGACGACGCCGACCAGCACCGCGAGCACCGCCGCCAAGATCCACCCGGTGACGATCACCCCGGGCCGGTGACCCAGCCGATCCAACAAACGCATGCCCTTACTCTGCGCGCTCCGACGCTAAGCCGGGCACCCGGCACGGATAAGGGACGGTTAAGAAGGCGCCGGTCGGCGGGGTGCAGCGGTTAGCGTGGCGCCGTGGCGAGACTGTTGTTGATCGAGGACGACCCGGCGATCCGGGCCACCCTGCTGCGCGCGCTGCGCGAGCGGGGGCACGCCGTGGCCGCATCGCCGGCCGCGATGGAGGGCCTGCAGACCGCGCTGGCCGAGAAGCCCGACCTGATCGTCCTGGATCTGGGCCTGCCCGACCTCGACGGCCGGGAGCTGCTGCGCATGCTCCGGGCGGTCTCCAAGGTGCCGGTGATCATCGCGACCGCCCGGGACGAGGAGACCGAGATGGTCCGGCTGCTCGACGCGGGCGCCGACGACTACGTGGTCAAGCCGTTCACGGCCGCCCAGCTGGACGCCCGGATCCGGGCCGTGCTGCGCCGCGGCCAGGCCCCGGAGGAGTCGTCCGTCCTCACCGTCGGTCAACTGCAGATCGATCCGGGTGCACGGTCGGTCACCCTCGACGGTGCCGCGGTGGAGTTGACCCCGCGCGAGTTCGACCTGCTGCACCATCTCGCGCAGCGGGCCGGCCAGGTGGTGACCAAACGGGAGCTGCTGAGCGAGGTGTGGCAGGTGCCGTACGGCAGCACCGACAAGACGGTCGACGTGCATCTGTCCTGGTTGCGCCGCAAGCTGGGGGAGACCGCCCTGGAGCCGCGCTACCTGCACACCGTGCGCGGCGTCGGGGTCAAGCTCAGCGAGCCGTCGTCGTGAGGGCCCGGCTCACCCTGCTGGTCGCCGCGACCACCGTGCTGGTGCTGCTCGCGTTCCTGATCCCGATGGCGCTGCTGGTCCGGCAGGTCGCCGCCGACCGGGCGCTGAGCCGGGCCGACGACGTGGTGCAGACGATCGTTCCGCTGGTCAGCGACCCGCAGGCGCTGCGGTTGGCGGTGCCGGTCCAGGCCGTACCGGTCACCGTCTTCCTCCCCGACGGCAGCTCGGTCGGCGCGCCGGTCGGCCGGACGCCCGCCGTGCAGCTGGCCGCGGCCCACGGCCAGGCCCTGACCGTGGTGACCCCGGCCGGCCAGGAGCTGGTCGTCCCGATCGTCGGCGTCGGCGGCGTCACGGTGGTCCGGACGGTGGTCACGAACGCCGAGCTCACCCGCGGGGTCGGCCGCGCCTGGCTGATCCTGGCCGGGCTCGGGCTCGCGTTGGTGCTGCTCGGGCTGCTGGTGGCCGATCGGCTCGCCCGGGCCATCGTCGTGCCGATCACCGAGCTCTCCGCGGTCTCGCACCGCCTCGCCGGGGCCGAGCTGACCGCCCGCGCCGAGCCGGCCGGGCCGCCGGAGCTGCGCGAGGTAGCCGGCGCGCTCAACCATCTGGCCGGGCGGATCCAGGATCTCCTCGCCGCCGAGCGGGAACGGGTCGCTGACCTGTCGCATCGGCTGCGCACCCCGCTGACGGCGCTGCGGCTGGAGGCCGAGTCGCTGCGCGATCCGGAGGAGGCCACCCGGGTGGCCGCGGCGGCGGACGGGGTGGCACGGGCGGTGACCGCGGTGATCCAGCAGGCCCGCCGGCGTGACGCCACGCCCGTCGCGGCCAGTTGCGATGCGACGGCCGTGGTCACCGGCCGGGTTGCCTTCTGGGCGGTGCTCGCCGAGGACACCGGCCGGGTGCTCGCCCAGGATCTGCCGTCCGGGCCGCTGCCGGTCGCGGTCGCCGCGGATGATCTCGCGGCCGCGCTGGACGCCCTCCTCGGCAACGTCTTCGCCCACACCCCCGACGGGACCGGCCTCGCGGTCACTCTCCGCGGAAAAACCGGCGGCGGCGCGGTGCTGGAGGTCTCCGACGAGGGGCCGGGCTTCGGCGCGGCGGTTGCGGAGCGTGGCGCCTCCGGCGGCGGATCCACCGGCCTCGGCCTGGACATCGCCCGCCAGGTGGCGGCCGGCTTCGAGATCGGCACATCCGCCTCCGGCGGGGCATCGGTCCGGCTCGAGATCGCCGGTCACTGATTTTTGCGTACGCGTCAAGAAGTCCCCCACCGCAGCCGAGCCCGCACCCGCTTTTGGAGAAAACCACCGCCGCACCGCCTACTTCGAGGCTTGGTTCGCACCCGGCACACGGAAATGCGCCGGACCCCCATGGCCCGGCGCATGCCCTATCGCGTTCAGTCGTCGGAGCCGTGCCCGCCACTGCCGTGGTCGTCGCCCTTCTCGGACCCGTGGCCGCTCTTCCCCGAGCCCCGGTTCCGCCCGTGGTCGTCACCCGGCTCGCTGGTCCGGCCGCCGCGGTCGTCACCCTTCTCGGCCCGTCGCCCGCCGTTGTCGTCGCCCGACTCGGCCGTCCGCCGGCTGCGGTCGTCCCGCTTGACGCCGTCGTCGCTGCCGTCGTGCCGGGTGTGGGTGGACGCACTGGCCGAGGGGCTCGGCGAGGCACTGGCACTGGCGCTCGGCGAGGCACTCGGCGACGAGTCGTCGCTCACCGTCACCGAGGTGGTCGACCGGTGCGGCGCCGGGTCGTCGGCTCCCGCCGCCAGCGCCGTCCCCGCGATCCCCAGCGCCGCCAGGGTGCCACCGGCCACCATCGCCACTACACGCTTCTTGTTCATCTTTTGGCCTCTCCATCGTTCGGACATGCAAACGATCTCGGAGAAGGCCCTATGCGCACGCTGTGCGACCGTTAAGGCCGCGCTAAGACCTGCTCGGCGGCGCGCCGGCGAATCAGGATGCCGCCCATCAGGGCGACGCCGAGGCCGAGGGTGACGATCGCGACGGTCGCGCCGAACATCAGCGCCACCAGCGGCAACGTGATATAGAGCGCGGCGCTCAGCACCAGGATCGTCGGGAATGGTCGCGGGTCGAGAGTGCTCAGCCGCGCGGCCAAAGCAGGATCCTCGGCGTGCAGGTGCCGCTCGATCTCCTCGAGGGCACGCCGATGGTCACCGTCCAGCATTGTGCCTCCGCCACCCCTCGGGCGCCCTTTACCGGGTCAGCCGGAGATGTGCTCAATGCTCGGAAATCGAGCGGTTCGGGACGTTGGGAGCCTATAACAGAGGGTGCGTAAGGGTTTCCTAGACGCGATATCCGAGGAGCTCGCATGACCACAGTCGCACCACGCCCGGTGACGACCAGGCCTTATCCGGTCCGACGACAGGTCAAGGGTTCTGCGTTCACCCGGATCCTGCGGACCACCGACGCGAAGCAAATCGGGATCATGTACATGATCACGTCGATCATCTTCTACATGGTCGGCGGCGTCATGGCCCTGCTGATGCGGGCGGAGCTGGCCCGGCCGGGCATGCAGTTCCTCTCGCCGGAGCAGTACAACCAGCTGTTCACCATGCACGGCACCGCCATGCTGCTGTTCTTCGCGACGCCGATCGTGTTCGCCTTCGCGAACTTCGTGGTGCCGATGCAGATCGGCGCCCCGGACGTGTCGTTCCCCCGGCTCAACGCGTTCGCGTACTGGCTCTACCTCTTCGGCACGCTGATCGCGATGAGCGGCTTCATCACCCCCGGTGGCGCGGCCGACTTCGGCTGGTTCGCCTACGCCCCGCTCAGCGACTCGCTGCACTCCCCGGGCATCGGCGGCAACTGCTGGGTGGTCGGCCTGGCCATCGGTGGTCTGGGCTCGATCCTCGGCGCGGTCAACCTGATCACCACGATCCTGACCCTGCGCGCCCCCGGCATGACCATGTTCCGGATGCCGATCTTCACCTGGAACATGCTGGTCACCAGCCTCCTGGTGATCCTGATCTTCCCATTCCTGGCCGCCGCCCTGTTCGCCCTCGCCGCCGACCGTGTGCTGGGCGCCCATGTGTTCGATGTGGATACCGGCGGGCCGATGCTCTGGCAGCACCTGTTCTGGTTCTTCGGCCATCCCGAGGTGTACGTCATCGCCCTGCCGTTCTTCGGCATCATCACTGAGGTCATTCCGGTGTTCAGCCGTAAGCCGGTCTTCGGTTACAAGGGCCTGGTCGCCGCGACCCTGCTGATCGGTGCGCTGTCGATGAGCGTGTGGGCGCACCACATGTTCGTCACCGGCCAGGTGCTGCTGCCGTTCTTCAGCTTCCTGAGCTTCCTGATCGCGGTGCCGACCGGGATGAAGTTCTTCGTCTGGATCGGCACCATGTGGCGCGGCCAGATCAGCTTCGAGACGCCGATGATGTTCGCCATCGGCTTCCTGGTGACGTTCCTCTTCGGCGGTCTGTCCGGGGTGCTGCTGGCGTCGCCGCCGATCGACTTCCATGTGTCCGACTCGTACTTCGTGATCGCGCACTTCCACTACGTACTCTTCGGAACCATCGTTTTCGCCGTCTTTTCGGGGATCTATTTCTGGTTCCCGAAGATGTTCGGCCGGATGCTCGACGACCGCCTGGGCAAGGTCCACTTCTGGCTGACGTTCCTGGGCTTCCACGCGACGTTCCTGGTGCAGCACTGGCTGGGCACCGAGGGCATGCCGCGGCGGTACGCCGACTACCTGCCGAGCGACGGGTTCACGTTCCTGAACATGTTCTCCACGGTCGGCTCGTTCGTGCTCGGCATCGCGACCCTGCCGTTCATCTACAACGTGTGGCACTCCTACAAGGCCGGCCGGCTCGTCACGGTCGACGACCCCTGGGGGCACGGCAACTCGCTGGAGTGGGCGACCTCGTCCCCGCCGCCGCTGCGCAACTTCGACCGGATGCCGCGCATCCGCTCCGAGCGCCCGGCCTTCGACGTGAAGTTCCCCGAGCTGGCGGCGGGGGAGCAGTCCCTGGCCGGCCCGCCGGAGGGCGGCGCCCGAGTCCTGACCAGCGAGTCCGACGGCGGCGCCACCTATATGGAGGACATCGCCTCCGACCGGGACCGCTGACCGGGGCGCCCGAGCACGGGCCGATCGGCCCCCAATTGGCCCTTTCCCCGGAATCAGCCCGCCCGTGGTCACGGCCGTTACTGTCCGCGCACCGCGGCTTATGCTGTGCCCGTTTCGGTCGTCACCGGCCGTCTACGGGGAGTCACACATGCGTACCTTCCGCTCCGCGCTCCTGTCCCTGGTCCTCACCCTCCCGTTACTCGTGGCCGGCGGTCCGGCCCGTGCCGACGATCGGACGCTGCCGGCGAGCGCCGGCCATCCGGTGCCGATCGGCTTCGTCAACGCGATGCTTGTCGATCCGGCGCACCGGCAGGTCTTCCTCGCCGAGCAGGCCAGCGACCGGCTGCTGGCCACGTCCTACCGAGGCGGGGTCAACGTCATCCACGACGGTCTGGACGGGGTCAACGGGCTGGCGCTCTCCGCCGACTCCCGCACCCTCTACGCCGCGCTGTACTACGCGCACGCGATCGTCGCCCTCGACGCCGTGACCCTGGTCGAGAAGGCGCGCTATCCGCTGGACGCGGACATGTACCCGGCCAACCTCACCCGCACCGCCGGCAAGCTGTGGTTCGGCTACCACCGCGGCTTCGGGGACGACCAGAACCGGGGCAACTTCGGCTCGCTCGACCTGTCCGGCCCGGCGCCGGTCGTGCACCTGCACGACCCGGCCACCGACGACAGCGCCTTCTTCTCGGCGCCCTACATGGTGTCGGTGCCCGGCGCGCCCGGCGTTCTGCTGGTCGCCGACAGTTCGGCCAACTACCCGCCGTCCGGCACCGCGTCCACCTACGACGTGTCGAGCGGCACCGAGGTCTTCCGCAGCCACGGCGATCTGTCGCCGGACTGGACGCTCGACGTCGCGCTCACCCCGGACGGGAAGCAGATCCTGTCGAACGGGGTCTGCAGCGTGTGGCGTACCCCGGTGGCCGACCTGACCCGGAACGCCGAGGCGTACCGGCAGATCTGCAACCCGGTGTCGGTCGACGCCGCCCGGGACGGCCGGGTCGCCTTCGCTTATCGGGGCACCAACGTTCCGGACATCTCGATCTACCCGCGCGGCTCGGAGACGGCGCCGACGGATTACCGGTTCCCGGTCGGCAACTTCGATGCGGCCGACAAGGTGGCCTGGGAGCCGGGCGGGCCGCGACTGTTCGCGATCTCCTACGACAACAAGCAGCAGACCAAGCTCTGGGTGCTCAACGAGCCGCGACTCGTCACCCCGCCGCTGACCCTGAACCACCACCGCGCGGTCTACGGCTACGGCACGACCGTCGTGTTCACCGCCCACCTCGGCAACTGGGCCGCGAACCGGATCGTGGAGATCTGGGCCGATCCGTACGGCAGTGACCAGGGGCCGCGCCTGCTCACCCGGGCTCCGGTGAACCCCAAGGGCAACGTGTCGGCGCGGATCCGGCTGACCCGCAACACGGTGGTGACCGCCCGGTATGCCGGCGACGATCGGTACGCGCCGCGTTCGGTCTCGTCGACCGTCTACACGAAGGTCGCGGTCAGCACCGCGCTCGCCCGGTATTACCGGACCGGCCGGATCGGCGGCACCACCTATTACTACTTCCACCGGACGACGAACCCGTACGTGACGACGTCGATGACGCCGTACCCGAACCGCAAGCAGCGGCTGATCGTCGAGCGCTGGTCGGGCGGCAAGTGGCGGGTCTCGACGGCGAGTTACCGGGTGCTGAACTCGGCCGGTAAGTCCTCCGTGCAGCTGACCGGCAGCCATCCGGTGGGCGGGAAGTTCCGGGTTCGGGCCGCCTACGTCCAGACGAGCTCCGGCGACAACCTCAACTACACGACGTACAGCGCGTACCGGTACTTCACGTACCGGAAGTGAAAAGCGGAACGGCCGCACCCGGGGATGGGTGCGGCCGTGCCTTTGGGGGATGGGGAACTCAGTTGGGGTTGCCGACCCCGGTGAGGATGCGGCTGCGGAGGTAGCGGCCGGCCTCGGTGAGGACGCCGGCGCCCTCGAAGTTGGTGCCGGCGCACGTGCCCTGCTTGAAGGCGGAGTTGGTCTCGCGGCCGTCGGAGAGGCTCCACATGCCGTACGAGATCTTGTTGGCCTTCAACAGGTCCAGCCAAGCCGTCGTGCTGGTGAAGTCGTTGGTGCCGTCGCCGGTGAAGGTCTGGGTGCCGAACTCGCTGACGAACAGCGGGAGCTCCTTGGCGGCCCGGGCCACCACCGCCCGGCGGTCGGCGCCGTGCGACGCGGCGTAGAAGTGGAACGTGTACATCACGTTCTTGAAGTCGACCGGGTCGGCGAGGATCTCCTTCTCGTCACTGCCGTCGGTCAGGCCGAGCGAGGAGAAGCCGCGGGTGCCGACCAGCACGACGCTGTCCGGCGAGTTCGCCCGGATGACCGGGATGACCTGGTCGGCGTACGTCTTGATGGCGTCCCAGCTCACGCCGTTCGGCTCGTTGGCGATCTCGTAGATGACGTTGTTGTTGTTCGCGTGCTTGGCCGTGACGTTCTGGAAGAAGGTCTTGGCCAGGCCCAGGTTGAAGTTGGGGTCACCCGGCGTGAGGATGTGGAAGTCGACGACCACGTAGAGGCCCAGCTCCGTCGCGTCGTCGACCAGGCCGTTCACCTTGTTGGTGAAGCCGGTCGGGTCGGTCTCCAGACCGCCCTCCTGCACGTACATCGACAGCCGGATGAAGTCGGCGTTCCAGTCGTTGCGCAGCGCGGCGAGCGAGTTGGCGTTCACGCAGTTCGGGAAGAACTGCAGGCCGTGGCTGCTCATGCCGCGCAGCTGGATGGCCGTGCCGGCCTCGTTGCAGAGCTGCACGCCGCAGACGCTGAGCTGCCCGTTGGCCGCGACCGGCGTCCCGGCCGGGGCGTCGGTGTCCGGCTGCTCCGGGGCGGGCGCCTCGGTGGTCGGCGCGACGGTGGTGGGCTCGGCGGTCGGCTCGGCGGTAGCGCCGCCGGCCTCGTTGAGGCCGCACGCCGACAGGCCCTCGGCATTGAGATCCGGCTTGGCGGCGTTGCGGCCGATCGCGGTCTCGATGCGGTTGATGGTGGCGAAGCGCTTGTCCTTCAGCGGCCCGAGGATCGCGTTCTTGATGAAGTCCTTGCCGCCCTGGCCGACCGTGCTCTTCAGCCGGTTGTTCGCCTCGGTGATCTGCGTCTTGAGCAGCTCGAGGTTGCGGTCGACGTCGGCCTTCTGCTGGGCCGGCACCGCGACGGTGATCGGCACATCCGGGCAGTTGACCGTCGGCACCCCGGCGGCGGCGTCGGAACCGGCGGCCGCGGACGGCACCGCGGTCGGCTGCGCGGCCGACGCGCCGCCACCCTGGTTGAGGGTGCACGGCGCCAGGCCCTCGGCATTGAGGTCGGGCTTGGCGGCGTTGCGGCCGATCGCCGTCTCGATGCGGTTGATGGTGGCGATGCGCTTGTCCTTCAGCGGCCCGAGGATCGCGTTCTGGATGAAGTCCTTGCCGCCCTGGCCGACCGTGCTCTTGAGCCGGTTGTTGGCCTCGGTGATCTGCGTGTTGAGCAGTTCGAGGTTGCGCTGCACGTCCGCCTGCTGCTGGGCGGGTACGGCCACCTTGATGGCGACCTGTGGACAGTTGACCGTCGGCACCGCCTCGTCGGCGGAGGCGACGCCCAATCCGACGCCGACCACGACAACGGCGACCCCGGCCACCGCGCCGATCTGCCACCGGCGCATCGTCGACCGGCTCATTCCGGACCTGGATCTGTACATTGGAACCTGCGCCTCCCGAGAGATGCCTACGGCCGGCAATACGGGAGCGCTCCCATGGGCGGATCAAGCCTTAAGGTTTATTTCATCTACGCAGGCCGCTGGGCAGATGAGAACGTTCTCACAGTTCCCACCAGTTAGGACACCGGGTCGGGAGCCTGCGGACGATCATCGGTATTCACCAGGGCGGATGCCCTCCACGGCCGGGATCGACAAATCATTGACGTCGATTTTCGGCTGACCAGACCCCTGGCGTCCGGCCGGTACGGTTCCGTCGTGTCCGAGGTGATCGCCGAACGTTACCGCCTGGTAGAGGCGCTGGGCGAGGGCGGCATGGGCCGGGTGTGGCAGGCGCGCGACGAGCTGCTCGGCCGGAATGTCGCGCTCAAGGAACTCGTGCTGCCCCGCGGCCTCCCCGAGGCCGAGATCCGTGACCTGCGGGAGCGGGCCATCCGGGAGGCGCGGGCCATCGCCCGCATCGACCACCGGAATGTGGTCCGCATCTTCGACGTGTTCCACGAGGGCGGCTCGCCCTGGATCGTGATGGAACTCGTGGTCGGGCGTTCGCTCTACGAGGAGGTCCGCGACGACGGGCCGATGCCGCCCGAGCGGGCCGCCGCGATCGGCCTGGACATCCTGGCCGGGCTGCGGGCCGCGCACCGGTCCGGCGTGCTGCACCGCGACGTGAAGCCGGCCAACGTGCTGCTCAGCGACGACGGCCGGGTGGTGCTCACCGACTTCGGCCTGGCCGCGTCGTCCGGCGACTCCGGCATGACCAGCACCGGCATCGTGCTCGGCTCGCCGTCCTACCTGGCGCCGGAGCGGGCCCTGGACGACGAGATCACCGCGGCCGCCGATCTGTGGTCGCTGGGCGCGACGCTCTACGCGGCGGTCGAGGGCCGCCCGCCGTACGACAAGTCGACGCCGATGGCCACGCTCGCCGCGCTGGCCACCCAGCCGCCCCGGCCGCCGACGCAGGCCGGCGTGCTGCAGCCGGTGCTCGACGGGCTGCTGCGCAAGGAGGTGGCCGATCGGATCGGCGCCGACGAGGCCGAGGAGCTGCTGCGCGCGGCTCTGAACGGCGAGATCAGCCCGGCCGACACCATGGGACTTCCTGAGCCGAAGACCCGTCGCGGCGGGGTCCTCTGGTGGGCCGGCATCGCGGCCGTCCTGGTGGTGGCGGCGGTGATCGCCGGGCGTCCGATGTTCTCCAGCAGCGCCGGTGCCGAAGAGCTGCCCGCGTCGGAGCGCATCGTGCAGGAGCAGCCGCCGGCGGGTGTGGTCCCGCCCGTACCCGCCGGATCGGCGCCGCGGTCGGCAGCCACCGCAACCCGGACCACCCGGGTCCCACCCACCACAACCGTCGCCGCCGCTCCGGCCGTGACCACCGCGCACGCCGCGACCGCCACCACGACGGCCGCGCCGAAGCCGGCCGCCGTCGGCAGCCAGATCCAGAACATGCGGACCGGCACCTGCCTGCAGCTGGACTCCGGCAGCGGCGCGATCGTGCTGTGGAGCTGCACCGGCGCCGATGCGCAGAAGTTCGATCTCCCCAGCGACGGGACCCTGCGGGTGCTCGGCCAGTGCGTGCGGATCCTCGGCACCGGCGACGGCGGCCGCCTCGGCACCGGCTCCTGCGCCGGCAAGGCGGCGCAGTGGAACCTGAACGCCTCGTACGACCTGGTCAACCTCGACGTGGTGAAGTGCACGGACGTCCCCGACAGCAACAGCGCCGACGGGGTGCCCGCGCAGATCTGGGAGTGCACCGGCTCCGGCAACCAGAAGTGGCGGCATTAGGCCCTCAGCTGCTCAGATGATTCGCATGTGCGCCGATGGTGCGGGCATGCAGCACGCGCGAATCCTGGACAGGGACCGGCTGAGCGTCCTGCGGGCCACGAGCCTGCTGGCCGCCGGTCAGGTGCCGTCCCTGGACCGGCTGACCGGGCTCGCCGCCCGGCTGGTCGGGGCGCGTGTGGCCATGGTGACGCTGATCGACGCGGACCGGCAGAAGTTCGTCAGCGCCTGCGGTCTTCCGCCGGCCCTGGACGAGCGCCGCGAGTCGCCGCTGACCTACTCGATCTGCCGCTACGTGGTCGAGGACGACGCTCCGCTGATCGTGCCGGACACCGGCGCGGACGAGCGGCTGCGGGACAACCCGGCGGTCACCGTGCTCGGGGCGGCCGCCTACACGGGCTTTCCGCTGCGCGCCCCGGACGGGCACGTGCTCGGCTCGTTCTGCGTGATCGACGACAAGGTCCGCGACTGGACCACCGACGAGCTCGCCACGGTCAGCGACCTGGCGGCCGCGGCCGAGTCGGAGATCGCCCTGCGGCTCGCGCACGGCGAGCAGACCCTGGCCGCCGCCCGGATGCGCGCGGTGCTGGCGAGCGCGCACGACGCGTACGTCTCGATCGACCCGAACGGCCAGGTGGTGGCCTGGAACAGCGCCGCCGAGCGACTGTTCGGCTGGACCGCGGCGGAGGCGCTCGGCCGGTCGATCGACGAGTTGATCATCCCGGAGCGGTTCCGGGCGGCGCACCTGGCCGGCATGGCCCGGGTCCGGGAGACCCTGCACTCCGAGCTGTCCGGCACCCGGATGCAGCTGTCCGCGATCGACCGGCACGGGCGGGAGTTCCCGGCCGAGATGAGCCTGCAGGTCTGCTTCGAGCGGGACGTCCCGTTCTTCCACGCGTTCCTGCACGACATCAGCGACCGGATCGACGCGCTCAACGAGCTGGAGCGCCGGCGTCAGGAGCTGGACGACGAGCACACCTTCCTGCACTCGCTGCTGGACAACCTCGACACCGGCGTCGCCGCCTGCGACAGCGACGGCAGCGTGACCTTCTTCAACCGCGCGCTGCGCGAGGTGCACGGCCGCGACGCGGAGGCGGGTGAGTCGGGGGAGAGTTGGGCTGCGCAGTACGACCTGTACGCCCCGGACGGCGTCACCCCGCTGGGCGCCGACGAGGTCCCGCTGGCCCGCGCGCACGCCGGCGAGATCGTGCGCGGCATGCACATCGTGGTGCGGGCCGAGGAGGGCGGGCAGCGCCGGTTCGTGTGCAACGGCCGGCCGATCGACACCGCCGACGGCCGCCGGCTGGGCGCCGTCGTCGCCATGCACGACATCACCGAAACGCATCACGTCGAAGAGCTGCGCCGGGCCCGGCACGCGGTGGCCCAGGTGCTGTCCGAGGCCACCAGCGCCGAGCAGGCCGCCATCCGCGCGGTCACCGTGATCACCGACCAGCTCGGTCTGGCCTGCGGCGAGTACTGGCAGGTCACCGACGACCGGGAGCACATCGGGCGGCTCTGCTCGCACGTCACCGGCGGGATCGACCTGTCCGAGTTCACCGGCGACGAGCCGCTGGCGTTCGAGCGTGGCCAGGGCGTGCCCGGTCTGGTCTGGAAGCGCGGCGCCGAGGTCTGGATGAGCGAGCCGCCGGACGACATGGTGGACAAGGGCCGGCTCGAGGGCGCGGCCATCGCCGGCCTGCGAACCGCCATCGCCGTCCCGGTCCGTTCCGGTCGCCGGGTGCTGGGCGTGCTCGCCTTCTACTCGTCCGAGGAGTTGCCGCACGACCCGGAGATCTCGGCGATGCTCGACACGGTCGCGGCCCACCTGGGCCGGTTCGTGGAGCGCCGCCGGGCCGAGGACCTCACGCTCGCGCTGTCCGAGGCGCGGCGCGACTTCGACCGGGTGATCGGGCAGCTCAACGACTACGTCTGGACCGTCGAGGTGGTCCCGGGCGAGCAGGGCAAACTCGTCTACGGCAGCCCGAACGCGACCGGTGTCTTCGGCGGCGAGCCGCAGGCCGACGAGGGCCGGGCCACCTTCATCATCGACCGGACCCACCCCGAGGACGCCCACAAGATCCCGGTGTTCCACCAGACGCTGGGCCGCGGCCTGCCGTCCGAGCTGGAGTGCCGGATCGTCGGCTACGACGGCGTGGTGCGCTGGGTCTGGACCCGGGCGCAACCGCGCATCGTGGACGGTCACATCCTGGTCGACGGGATCAGCACCAACGTCACCGAGCGCCGGGAGCTGGCCGAGCAGCGCGAGCAGGTGCTCGAGCAGGAGCGCCAGCAGGTGGAGCAGCTGCGCGAGCTGGACCGGATGAAGGACGAGCTGGCCGCGGTGGTCATCCACGAGCTGCGCAACCCGCTCGGGGTGATCCGCGGCTACACCGAGATGCTGCTGGAGAACCCGCGGATCGACGACCTCGCCCACCGGTACGCGTCGGTGGTCGAACGCACCACCAACCACCTGCAGCGGCTGGTCGACGACCTGCTCGACCTGGCCCGGGTCGACGCCGGGCACCTCAGCGTGGACCCGATGCCGATGCCGGTCGGCCGGTTGGTGTACGACGTTGTGGACAACCACCGGCCCGGCGCGTACGCCAAGAAGCTGATGATCACCGAGCGGCTGGACCATGATCTCCCGGTGCTCGGGGACGCGCAGCGTCTCCGGCAGGCACTCGACAACCTGATGTCCAACGCGATCAAGTACACCCCGGAGGGCGGCACCGTCACGGTGGTCGCGCAGCAGGCCGGCGACCGGGTGGTCATCGAGATCAGCGACAGCGGCATCGGCATCCCGGCCGAGCAGTACCCGCACCTGTTCAGCCGGTTCTTCCGGGCCAGCAACGCGACCGCGCAGGGGATCAAGGGCACCGGGCTGGGACTCGCGGTGACCAAGGCCATCGTGGACGCTCACCACGGGACCCTGGTCGCCTCCCCGGCGCCGGGCGGCGGCACCCTGTTCACGCTGAGCCTGCCGCTGGCCGCCGCCCTGGAGTCGATCAGCTGATCTTTAGACGAGAGCCGGCTCGATCTCGGCCGGGGCCTCGGCGGAAACTGCGCGCACCGTGCGCAGCGACCACAGTGCGACCGGAATGCCGAGCGCGACCAGGATCGCGGCCACCACCAGGGAGTACTGGTAGCCGGCCAGGTAGCGGTGCAGCTCGGTGCCGGCCGCGGCGTTGGACCGGTTGCTCAGGATCGCGCCGAGGATGGTGATGCCGAGCAGGCCGAACACCTCGCGGGAGACGTTCAGCATGCCCGAGGCGATGCCGGCCCGGTCGCTGGGCAGAGCCCCGACGATCACATTGCTCAGCGGGACGAGCGCGCCGCCGCCGAGGCCGTAGAGCGCGAACCAGGGGAGCAGCTGGGTGTAGCTGGTGCCCTCGCCGAAGCCGGAGATGCCGAAGATGGCGATCGCCATCAGCGCCAGCCCCACCGCCACCGTGCGGGCCGCGCCGAACCGGGCCTCGAGCCGTGGCGCGACGATCGCGGTCACCGCCATGATCAGGGCCATCGGGATGAACGCCGAACCCGCCTCGGTGGGCGAGAAACCGAGCACGTTCTGCAGGTAGATGGCCATGTAGAAGTAGATGCCGAAGACCCCGAACGCCCACAGGCCCATCACCAGCAGGCCGCCCGAGAACACCCGCTGGCGCAGGAAACTCAGGTCCATCATCGGGTTGGCGGAGCGGATCTCGACGACCACGAAGGCGACGGCCGCCGCTGCCGCGATGCCGAAGGCGGCCAGGATGGTGCCGGACGTCCAGCCGTGCGACTCGCCCTCGATGAGCGCGTAGGTGAGGGCGAACAGTGCGAGTGACGAGGTGGCGACGCCGGGGAGGTCGAACCCGCGGGCGGTGCCCCGGCGCGAGGCCGGAAACGTGACCGCGGCCAGCACCGCGGTGGCCACCCCGATCGGCGCGTTGATCAGGAAGATCCAGCCCCAGGACACGTGCTGGCTGAGGATGCCGCCGGTGAACGGGCCGATCGCGAGGGCGAGGGCGCCGACGCCACCCCAGACGCCGATCGCGGTGGCGCGCTCCCGGGCATCCGGGAAGAGCTGGGTGATCAGGGCCAGCGCGGCCGGGGTCAGCAGCGCGGCGCCGATGCCCTGGACGGCCCGGGCGCCGATCAGTACCTCCTGGTTCTGCGCGAGGCCGGCGCCGATCGAGGCGAGGGTGAAGACCGCGAGACCGCCGAAGAACACCCCGCGGGTGCCGATCACGTCGGCGATCCGGCCGCCGGCCAGCAGCAGGCCGGCGAAGACCAGGACGTACGCGCTGGTGATCCACTCCAGACCGGAGATGCTCAGCTGCAGGTCGCGCTGGATCGACGGGAGGGCCACGTTGACCACGTTGTTGTCGAGATAGGTCATGAAGGTGCCGAGCGCCACCGCTACCAGCGCCCACCACCGTCGGTTCTTCTCCATGGAAAGCCCTTCCTGTACGGCGTCCTTGTACAACGTACATGTACCTCGTACATGACACCTATACGTTGTATGGTTGTCAAGTGGCAGCGGAGAAACTGAGTCGGGCAGCGGTCGCCGAGCGCGCGCTGAGCCTCGGCGACCAGGAGGGCGTGGAAGCCGTCACGGTTCGCCGGCTCGCGCAGGAGCTGGGCGTGACGCCGATGGCGCTGTATTGGCACTTCAAGAACAAGGACGAGCTGCTGGTCGGCATCGTCGACCACGCGCTGGCGAGCGTCCGGGCCGACCGGTCCGCCGCCGATCCGTGGCCGAAGCAGCTGCGTGCCATGGTTGAGGCGCTCGTCACGGTGATGCGGGAGCATCCGTCGCTGCCCGAGCTCATGCACTCCGTCGCCAAGGACGAGGGGGAGAGCTTCCAGCGCGCCTCGGACGACGCGCTCGCTCTGCTCACCGCGGGCGGCTACCCCATCGACCAGGCCTGGTGGGTGGCGTCCTACCTGCTGCACTCGGCGATCGGGATGGTGCAGGCGCAACCCGACTGCCCGGCCAACGTGCCGGCGGCCGAGGCGCCGGAGTGGCGCCGCAAGAAGCGCCTGATGCTGGAGAGCCTGCCGGCCGACAGGTTCCCGATGATGGTGGCGTTCGGCGCCACCTACGCCCGGGCGCCGGACACCGAGCGTTACTTCAGTTTCTGCATCGACCTGGTCATGGCGGCGGTGGAATCGATGGCGCCGGGATCACAGCGGCCATGACGCCGCGCTCGGCGTAACGTCCAGGGTGTGACAAGAGTCGACTTCTATTTCGACCCCGCCTGCCCCTTCGCCTGGATCACCTCCCGCTGGATTCTCGAAGTGGAGAAGCAGCGCGAGATCGATCTCCGTTTCCACGTGATGAGCCTCTATGTGCTCAACGAGGGTCGCGATCTTCCCGAGGAATATCGCGAGCTCATCGATCGATCGCTCGGCACCGTGCGAGTGGTCACCGCGGCCGCCGTCAAGCACGGCGAAAAGGTGCTCGGTGATCTCTACACCGCGCTCGGCACCCGCATCCACAACCAGGGCAACAAGGACTTTGCCGTGGTCATCCGGGAGGCGCTCGCCGAGGTCGGGCTGCCGGCCGAGCTGGCCGACGCGGCCACCAGCACCGAGTTCGACGCAGAGTTACGGCGTAGCCACCATGAGGGCATGGATCCGGTCGGTGAGGATGTCGGCACGCCGACCATTCACATCAACGGAGTGGCCTTCTTCGGCCCGGTTCTGTCGAGCATTCCGCGTGGTGCGGACGCGTTGACGGTCTTCGACGGGGCGGTGGCGCTCGCGTCGTACCCGGACTTCTTCGAGTTGAAGCGCACGCGTACCGGTGGCCTCAATTTTGACTAACTGCCCATAGGTCGGCAAAACGCCCAGCGATTTCGCGGTCCTTTGACCGTTTTGAGATCGCTGGGCGGTTGTTTATGATCATTTGCCCCAGTCGATACCCGCGGTGGATGTCACACGCCAGGGTGGCCGAGGAGGTAGGGCAAACGGCTGGCCAGCAAGGGGAAAACCGGTTGATCAGCTGGCCGCTGGTACCGGCGGCGGTAACGGTCAGTCGTTTCTGCGGCACGAGTCGGCACGACTGCCGTTCCCATTCATAAAGGCATATCCCGGGGTCGTATCGTGACTCGCGCGGAGGATGTCCCCATGCCTCCGCGCGGGACGGGACCGGTGAATTCAATCACAAGTATTACGGTTTTGTTTCGTCAGTGGCTGCGGTGAGAGGACCCACACTCGGTGCAACAGGATCGGTACGCTGCCCGCACGATCAGTGTCGTGATCTGTAGCTATGCGGATTGGCGCTGGGACGACTTCCGGCGCGCGTGCGTCTCCGTCGAGGAGCAACTTACCGAGGGTGACGAGCTGGTGGTCGTGATCGACCACAACGACGGCCTGCTCGAGCGAGCCCGGACCGAGTTCCCCAACGCCCGCGTCGTCCCCAACGCCGGCCGCAAGGGTCTCTCCGACGCCCGCAACACCGGGGTCGAGACCAGCCGCGGCGACGTGGTCGCTTTCCTCGACGACGACGCGGTCGCCCGGCCCGGCTGGGTCGACGGCCTCCGCACCGCGTTCGCCAGTGACGACGTGGCCGTCGCCGGCACCACGGTCCGGCCCAACTGGGAGGGTGGCAGCGCGCCCCGCTGGTTCCCCGACGAGTTCGGCTGGGTGGTCGGCTGCAGCTACCGTGGCCTGCCCGAGGTCAAGACGACCGTCCGCAACCCGATCGGCGCTTCCATGGCGGTGCGGCGCACGATCTTCGGGAAGGTGGGCGGCTTCTCCGACGCCATCGGCCGGGTCGGCACCAAGCCGGTCGGCTGCGAGGAGACCGAGTTCTGCATCCGGGTCTCCGCGCACGACCCCAACTACAAGGTGGTGTTCGACCCGTTCTCGGCGGTCGACCACTACGTTCCGGCGGTCCGGCAGACGATGAAGTATTTCGTCAGCCGCTGCTACCACGAAGGCCGCTCGAAGCGGATCGTCTCGATCCTGCAGGGGACCGACGCCGGTCTGTCCTCGGAGCGTACGTACGTGCGCGTGACTCTTCCGTCCGCAGTGGTGAAAGGGGTCGCCGGATCGCTACGGCGGCCGTCAGGTCTTCTCCGCGCCGGCGTCGTGGTGATCGGCCTGAGCAGCACCGTCCTGGGCTACGTGGTCGAGTCCTTCCAGCGAGGACAGGTCACCGTTTCCGCAACCTGAGTCGTGCCCGCTGATGAGGGGCTCCATGTTCGAGGCGTTTTTCCGATCCGTCTGCCGTCGCGTCCGCGACAGGCGGCCGGGGGCAATCGGGGAAGGGCCACCCCTCATCTCACTAGCCGAAACTGGAGCAAGGTAACCGTGGACGCAACACCCTTCCGGTTCAGCATCATCATTCCCACGTACAACAGACGCGAGATCCTGCTGGACACGGTGGCCTCGATCGCCGCCGCCAGCCGGCCGTGGCCGTGCGAACTGATCGTGGTGATCGACGGTTCCCAGGACGGGAGTGCCGAGGCGCTCCGGAAACTCGACCTGCCGCTGCCGATCACGGTGGTGGAACAGGTGAACCAGGGCGCTGCGGCGGCCCGCAACACCGGCGCGCTGGCCGCCCGGGGTGAGCTCCTGCTCTTCCTCGACGACGACATGGCCGTCGAGAAGGATTTGATCATCGAGCACGAGAAGACGCTGATGGCGGGCGCGGACGCGTCGGTCGGGCACATGCACATCGACCAGCGCTCGCCGCACAACCTGATGACCCGGGGCGTCGAGCGCTGGGCCGCGCTGCGGCGGGAGCGGCTCGAGAAGTCCGGCGGCAAGCTCGGCATGACCGACTTCCTCACCGGCCAGCTGTCGGTGCGGGCCGACTACTTTCGCAAGGTCGCCGGCTTCGACGGCGGGATCACCGCCGACGGCACCTTCGGCGGCGAGGACACCGACCTCGTCTACCGCCTGCTGCAGCACGGCGCCACCCTCCGGTTCAGCGCCAAGGCGATCTCCCACCAGCGGTACGTGGTGCCGGCCGCCAAGAGCATCCGGCAGTGGGAGCAGGCCGCGCACGCCGATGTCGCGCTGTCGCACAAGCATCCCGGCATGGGCACCATGCTGAACAACGGGTACGCCGGCAACTCGCTCATGGGCCGGTTCACCCGCACCCTCGCGGCCCTGCCGGCCGGTGTCTTCCGGCCGTTCCAGGAGCGGGTCACCCAGCGGGTCGACAACGGCAAGATGGACGCCGCCACCGACGCGGTCTTCACCATGCTGCGCCGGATCGCCTACTGGCGTGGCGTGCGCTCCCGCGGTGGGTACGACCTGGCCTCCGACCCGGGTGTCCGGGTCGTCGCGTACCACGCGATCGAGGAGATCGACGACCCGCAGATCGGGCTGTACAGCGTCGCGCCCGAGCTCTTCGAGAAGCAGCTCGACGCGATGGTCGCGGCGGGCTACACGTTCATCACCGGCACCGACCTGCTCGAGCACCTCGACGGCCGGCCGCTCAAGCCGCGCAGCGTCCTGCTCACCTTCGACGACGCGTACGAAAGCCTGCTCACCAACGCCACGCCGATCATGGAGCGGTTCGCCGCCAACGGCATGGTCTGCGTGGTCGGCGACGAGATCGGTGGCTACAACACCTGGGACCACGCCGAGGGCGCCACCAAGTTGCCGCTGCTCAGCGCCGAACAGCTCGACCACATGCGGGCGAACGGCTGGGAGATCGAGTCGCACAGCGCGCGGCACGGGCACCTCACCCGGATGGGCAGCGCCGAGCTGGCCGCCGATCTGACCGGGTCGCGGGACTCCATCGCGGACGCCGGCCTGGGCCGCCCGCGGTTCGTGGCCTACCCGTTCGGCGAGCATGACCGCCGGGTGCGCGCGCAGGCCCGCAAATCCGGCTACTCGGCCGCCTTCGCGCTGGTCACCGGCCCCACCAGCCCCGCCGACGGGAACCGTTACGGGATTCCCCGGGTAGAGGTTCAGAAAGACACCACGCCGGACGATCTGCTACGGCGGCTCGACAACCCGGTGCGGATCGGCCGCGGCGACGTCCTCCGACGTGAGTTGCGCGGCCTGGCCAGCGGGGTGCTCGCCCGCGTACGGCGTAGCCCCGAGCACCACCACCCCTGGAATACCGACGGAGCTGCGTTGACCCTCCCTACCGTTCGTACCGGCGTCTGGTGCTGCGACTTCGAGTTGGCCGGCGACGGCGCGACGTCGTCGATGGTGCCCGCCCGCGACGAGACCAGCATGCGAGTCCTGGTGCGCCTGCACGGTGAGCCGCTCGGGTACCTCACCCTGCCCCGCACCGGCACCGACCGCGATCACGTGGCGATCCGCCGGGCCACCTGGGCCGAATTCGGCGATCTGCTGATCGAGCACCTGAACGCGGAGGGCACGCCCGTCCCCGAGCAGTCCGAGCGGGCCGACTGGCGCCCGCCGGCTCAGCCGGACACCTGCCCCAACCGGGTCGAGGCCGACGGCGACCTGGTCTCGGTCGTGGTCTGCACCCGCAACCGCAGCGAGTCGCTGCCGGACTGCCTCGACCGGCTGGCCGCGGTGACCTACCCGCACGTCGAGTTCATCATCGTGGACAACGCGCCCAGCGACGACTCCACCCAGCAGGTGGTGCAGCGCTACGCGTCCGCCGACGAGCGGTTCCGCTACGTTCGCGAATCGCGGCCGGGCCTCTCCCGCGCCCGCAACGCCGGTCTCGCCGCGGCTCGTGGCCGCTACCTGGCCTACACCGACGACGACGTCGCGGTCGACAGCGGCTGGGTGCACGGCCTGGTCCGGGGCTTCCGCCGCCGGGCCGACGTGGCCTGCGTGACCGGCCTGGTCTGCACCGCGGCGATCAGCAACGGCTCGGAGGCCTACTTCGACGCGCGGCTGGCGTCCTGGTCGACCCGGTGCCGGCCGCAGTTCTTCGACATGTCGATGCGCGGCGAGTACGGCGTGCTCTACCCGTTCTCACCCGGCATGTTCGGCACCGGTGCCAGCTTCGCCTTCGACCGGGAGCGGCTGGTCCGGCTCGGCGGCTTCGACGAGGCGCTCGGCGCCGGCACGCTCACCCGCGGCGGCGAAGACCTGGACATCTTCGTCCGGGTGATGCTCGACAACGGCGCGATCGCCTACGAACCCTCCGCGGTCGTATGGCATCACCACCGGGCGGACGAAGCGGCCCTGCTGCGTCAGATGTATGGCTACGGCACCGGTTTCACGGCGTACGTAACAAAGCTTCTGATGTCTCGTGCCACCCGTGGCGAGGTGTTGCGGCGTGTTCCGGCCGGTCTCGCCAAGATGGTGCGGATCAAGCGGGAGACCGACCAGCGCCTGACCGAGGCGGTGCCCACGCCGGCCGGTGCGATGCGCCGCGAATTCACCGGTTATCTCACCGGTCCGGTGCTCTATGTCCGGGCCCGCCGGCAGGTTCGCCGGGAGCTCGTCGCCTCGTGACGGTGGTCGCTTGTCGCTCATCCTGAAACAAATTCTTAGTATGGTCAGCCTGTAAGCCGGGGGTCGAGAAGTCCGGCGCTGTGCGCTTCTGAAAGGGCTCTTGATGACTGCCGAGCCGGTGGAGAAAGAGGCGAAGAACCATGTCGCCCAACTCTTCGGCCGGGACTCGATCTATCTGGTGGTCTGGGCGGTGCAGCTCCTCTGCTCCGCCCTGTTCACCCCGGTCCTCACCCGCATCCTCAGCGCGGGTGACTACGGCACGGTCCAGTCCGGCATTGCGATCATGCAGGTGTTGTTCATCTTTGCCGCGCTCGGCCTGCAAGCGGCTGTGCAACGCGAGGACGCCGGCAACGACAACCTGCTCGGCGCGCGGCGCCTGATCGGTTTCGGCGTCATCGCGGCCGGGGCGATCACCTTCACCGCATGGTCGACGGTCGGGCTGTGGAGCGCGCCGCTCGGTCTGCACGGCAGCCAGTACGAGTTGAAGATGTCGGTGATCTGGGCCGGTGCGTCCGCGGTCACCAACACCTCGCTCGGCCTGCTGCGCAGCCGGGACCGGCTGGCCGCGTTCGTCGCGGTCGGCCTGACCCAGTCGGTGGGCGGTCAGCTGACCGCGCTGGCGCTGTGCAAGTTCATCGCGCCCACCTCCGAGAACTACCTGCTCGGCCAGACCGTCTGTCAGATCGGCGCGATGCTGATCGCGCTCTGCATCTTCCCGCCGGCCTTCTTCTGGGTGCGGCACTTCGACTTCCTCGGCCGGGCGCTGCTGTTCGCCCTCCCGCTGGTGCCGTCCACGCTCTCCACGTTCGTCATCGAGAGCTCCGACCGGCTGGTGATCGGCGCGAACCTCGGCAGCGAGCAGGTGGCGCGATATCAGATCGCGTACAACATCGCGAGCATGCCGATGCTGTTGCTGGCGGTGCTCAGTTCGGCGTGGATGCCCCGGTTCTTCAGCCTCAGCGAACCGGGGGAGCGCGCTCAAGTCCTGCGCGACAGCCGGGATGCGCTCAACCGGCTGATGGTCCCAGTGGTCCTCGGCTTCGCGTTCGGGTCACCACTGATCCTGCGGTTGTGGGTGCCTCCCTCGTACCGTCCGGATGATCTTCAATTCGTCGTCGCCGTCGTCCTGATCACCGTGGTGCCCTACTCGGCGCAGCTGGCCGTGACCCGCACCCTGCTGACCTACGGCCGGACCGGCTCGATCGCGCTGGTCAACTTCGTCGGCGCGGCGATCAACCTGGTCGTCAACCTGGCCCTGGTCACGCATCTCGGGCTGATCGGGCCGGCCCTCGCCACGCTCATCGCGTTCACCCTGCTCTGGCTGATCTTCGCCTGGGTCGGCCGGGACATCTCGCCCGGACGCGCGCCGATAAACCTTCTGCTGCAGCTCGTCGCCGCCTGCGGGATAGCACTGGCCGCGGCCGCCGTCCCGGAGAGCGTTCCGGTCATGATCCTGCGGGCCGCCCTCAGCGTCGGCGCGGTGGCCTGGTTCGTGCTGGTCTTCCTGAAGATCCGCCAGACCGAGGTGCCCGAGTCCGACCTGATGATCGACGAGCACGTGACGACCCTGATGCCGGCGGTCGCCGAGATCACCACGTTCTCGGCGCAGGTGCCGGTCCGGGTGCCGGCGATCGGCCGGGCCACCGTCCGCCGCCCGTCGAACATCGAGCAGACCGCGAAGATCTACTACGGCGGCCGGTACGTGACCCGGCTCTAGGATCGGTTCCATGACTTACGTCGTGGTGGGTGGGGGCCTCGCCGGGGCCAAAGCGGTGGAAACCCTACGGGAGTCCGGTTTTGCCGGAGCGGTCACGCTGATCGGGACGGAACCCGAGCTTCCGTACGAACGTCCGCCGCTCTCCAAGGGCCTGCTGCTCGGCAACGACGCCCCGGACAGCGTCTACGTGCACACCGCCGAGTGGTACGCGGAGCACGACGTCACGCTGCGCACCGGCACCACGGTGACCGGCATCGACCGGGCGGCCAAGGCGGTCCGGCTCGGTGACGGTTCGTCGATCGGCTACCAGCGGTTGCTGCTGGCCACCGGTTCCAGCCCGCGGCCGCTGCCCGGCGCCCTGTCGCTGCGCACCCTCGCCGATTCGCACCGGATCGCGGCGGCGGTGACCGAAAGCGGCCGGGTGGTGATCGTCGGGGCCGGCTGGATCGGTCTCGAGGTCGCGGCGTTCGCCCGCAGCCGCGGCGCCGCCGTGACCGTGGTCGGCAGCTCGGCCCTCCCGCTGCAGGGCATTCTCGGCGACGAGATCGCCCAGGTCTTCGCCGACCTGCACCGCGCCAACGGCGTCACCCTGCACATGGGCACCCACGCCGTCGCGGTCGGCGACGGCGCGGTCCGGCTCGCCGACGGCACGAGCCTCCCCGCCGACGTGGTGATCGCCGGCATCGGGGTCACGCCGAACGTGTCGCTCGCCGCCGACGCCGGCCTGGCTGTCGACAACGGCGTGCTGGTCGACCACCGGCTGGCCACCAGTGACCCGGACATCTTCGCGGCCGGCGACATCGCGAACGTCGACCACCCGCTGCTCAAGCACCGCATCCGGGTCGAGCACTGGGCCGCCGCCCGCAACACCGGCCCGGTCGCCGCCAAGGCGATGCTCGGCGAGGACGTCTCCTACGACAAGCTGCCCTACTTCTTCACCGACCAGTTCGACCTCGGCATGGAGTACATCGGCTGGATCGCGCCCGGGGCCGAACCGGAGGTCGTCGTCCGTGGCGATCTCGCAGGGCGGGAATTCATCGCGTTCTGGCTGGTCGACGGCAAGGTCGCGGCGGGCATGAATGTCAACATCTGGGACGTGGGCGAACCGATCGAAGCCCTGATCCGCTCCGGCGCCGTCGTCGACCCGGCCCGCCTCGCCGACCCGGGCGTCGAGCTGTCTGACCTTTCCGGGTAATCGCACTCCGCGTGCGCCCCCGAACTGGCAGATCGACGACGCTTGGCACATGGACGGGTGGCACGCCCAGGTGCTTACGCACGAACGACGTGGTCCCGACGTCGCCGTGTTCACGTGCCGTACGGGCGTGCCATTACCGTTCCATGCCGGGCAGCACGTCACCATCGAGTGCCCGTACCGGCCATGGCAGTCACGGGCGTACGCCATGGCGAACGCCCCGCGACCGGACCGCGTACTGGAGTTCCACGTACGCGCCGCCGGCGTGGCCGGAGTGTCGGCCGCGCTGGTGCGGCGCCTGAAACCCGGCGACATGCTGCGGCTGAGCGAGCCACGCGGCACCCTGGCCCTGGACTCGTTCTCCCGCCGGGACGCCGTCTTCGTGGCCGGCGGCACCGGTCTGGCCCCGGCGAAGGCCCTGATCGAGGAGTTGGCCCGCTTCAACCGAACCCGCTGGATCCACCTGTTCCGCGGCGAGCGCCGGCTGAGCGACTTCTACGACCGGCCGAGCCTGGACCGGATGGAACGGCAACACCCATGGCTGACCGTGCTCAGGGCAACGAGCGACGAGCCCGGCGAGGACGGCGAACAGGCCACGGTCGCCGACCTGATCGCCCGCCACGGCCCATGGCCCGACCACGACTTCTACGTCTTCGGCTCGTCCGGGATGGTCTCCGAAACCCTGATCCGGCTGGACGATCTGGGCGTAACCCCCGACCGAATCCGCCACGGAACGTACGACATAACCCCGGCCGCTCGGTAGCCGTATCCGGTTCTCAGCCTTTTCCGCCTGGCATCGGCTCAGCCTTTTCCTGCCTGGCATCGGCTCAGCCTCTTCCGCCCGGCTTCGGCTCAGCCTTTCAGTCCGGTGGGCCGGTCAGCATGCTCACCTTGAGCACGCCGTCGCGCAACGGCACTGCGTGCCGCTGACGCGTCATCCACGATGCGGCGCCTGCCATCCGCGCGAGCCGCTGCGTGGTCCGGCGACGGTTCTTGTCGTACGCCGTGAGCCCGTGCCCTTTGCTCGCGTCGGTCGTGTTCATCGCGGCGGCCAGGGCGACGGCGTCGATCATTGCTTCGCAGGCGCCGCGGCCCAGATCGGGATTCATGGCGTGGGCGGCGTCGCCGATCAGCGCGACGTTTCCGGCCACATAGGACGGCAGTTTCGGGGTCACGTAGATGTCGTGCCGCAGGATGCCCTCCTCGCTGATCTTCGGGAGGATGTCGGCGACCGGGCCGGTCCAGTGCCCGAAGCGCTGCTGCAGGGCTGCCCGCTCGGCGCCGGGCCGGAAGTCGCCCTCGGGGGCAGCGGCCGAGGCGAACCAGTTGGTGCGGCCACCCTCCTGCGGGGTGACGCCGAACTTGACGCCGGCACCCCAGTACTCGGCGAACGTGTCGATGGGCCGATCATCGAGGGTGCCGCGCCAGGCCGTGGTGCCGGCGTAACGGGCCCGGAAGCGCGGCCCGAAAAGTTCCTCGCGGGTGTGACTGAAGACGCCGTCGGCCGCGACGACCAGGTCGTTCGTCCCTCGTAGCGCCGCGACCTCGCCGATCGGGTCACCGAACCGCAGGTCGCAGCCGTCGGCCGCGGCGCGGAGAACGGCCAGGAGTGCGGGCCGGGACAGCAGGTGGACACGGTCGCCGGTGCGGCGCTCGAGCTTGTCGACGTCGATCCGGGCGATGACGCTGCCGTCCGGTCGGCGGAACTCGCCGTGCTTCTGCGGGCAGCCCCGCTCGCGGACCTCGTCGCCGATGCCGAGGGTGTCGAGGGCGCGCAGGGCAACGGGCCAGATGCCCAGCGCCGTGCCGGTGGGCGGCGTGCCGGTCTGGCGCTCGTGGACGGTGACCTGCCAGCCGGTGCGGTGGAGGGCGATGGCCGCGGCCAGGCCGCCGATGCCACCACCGATGATCGCTGCGGTTCTCCCCATGCATCGGAAGTTACCACAGGTGTAGTTTCGAGACTACTGATGTAGTATGACCGACATGCCGTCACGTCAAGAGGTGCTGCTCGACGCCGCCATCGCGGTGCTGGGCAGTGCAGGGCCCCGCCGGCTCACCCATCGGGCGGTCGACGCGGCCGCCGGTTTGCCCGCCGGCTCGGCGTCGAACTACTTCAAGACCAGGGATGCGCTGGTCAACGCGATGGCGGCGCGGTTCGTGGAGCGGGAGCAGGCGATCTGGGCGACCCTGACCGGGCTGGTGGTGCCGCGCACTCCCGCGGAACTGGCGGTCGCCCTCGCCGCGTTCGTCCGGCGGGCGGTCGAGGCAGACCGGGTGATGACCATCGCCCGATATGGCCTGTTCCTCGAGGCCGCCCTGCACCCCGAGGCCCACCGCACACTGGCCGACTCGGCCCGGGAGATCCGCCGGTTCGGGGCGCAGTGGCTGCGGGCGGTCGGCGCGGCCGACCCGGAAACGGCCTGCGAGCTCATCCTCGACCAGATGGACGGCATGATCCTGCACCAGTTGGCCTACCCCGACCCGGCGCTCGATCTGGAGCGGCGGCTGGACACCGTGGTCCGGGCGTACACCTGAATCGCTCTTTCCTATGTAGAGTTTGATCGTGGATCGCATTGACACGTCGGTGGCGCACCCGGCCCGTCGATACAACTACTGGCTGGGCGGCAAGGACCACTTCGCCGCCGATCGCGAGTCGGGTGACCTGCACGCGAAGGCATTCCCGACAGTCCGGATCGCCGCTCGGGAAAACCGCGACTTCCTCCGGCGAAGCGTGCGTTTCCTGGCCGAGTCCGGCATCCGCCAGTTCCTCGACATCGGCACCGGCCTGCCGGTGCCGGACAACACGCACGAGATCGCGCAGCGCATCGACCCGACGTCCCGGGTCCTCTACGTCGACAACGACCCGATCGTGATGACGCACTCGCGCGCGCTGACCATCGGCAGCCCGACCGGCCGCACCGGCTATGTGGAAGCCGACCTGCGCTCGCCCGAGGTCATTCTCGAAGCCCCGGAGCTGCGGGCCGTGCTCAACTTGCAGGAGCCGGTGGGCTTGCTGCTGGTCGCCGTGCTGCACTTCCTGCACGACGACACCCAGGCGCAAGGGATCGTCCGCACCCTGCTCGCCGCACTCCCACCCGGCAGCTACCTGGTGGCTAGCAACCTGACCCTCGACTACGCATCGCCGGAGCAGGTGGCCAAGCACAAGGAACTGTTGGCCTCGGGCCGCACCGACGCCCGGGCCCGCAACAGCGCCGAGTTCGGCAGTTTCTTCACCGACTTGGAGCTCGTGTCACCCGGCATCGTCGCGGTCAGCGATTGGCGCCCGGAGTCAGACGAGCGACCAACGGCGGCCGACGTCTCCATCTACGGAGCAGTAGGCCGAACCACCTGAACCCCGCCGTCACCCGTCCCGCCGTCCCGCCGTCACCCGTCCCGCGGTGGCCCGTCCCGCGGCGGCCCGTCCCACGGCGGGCAGGCCGATGCCCCAGAAGCGTGACCCGGCGCGGCCCTCACCCCTGAGGTCCAACCCTCGATGGGTGTTCGTCCTTCAGTCCCCTGCCCGACGATCTCACCGGGCCGCTTCCGGAATGGGAACGTCTACGCGATGGCCGGCGCCGGAGTGATCGGCTCCGGAACCGGGCGGACGCGAGGTGCCGACCAGATGGCCGCGTTCAGGGCGGCCCAGGCGGCGCCGATCAGAACCGCCGCCACCGTCTCGCTCGTGCGGCTCCAGCCCAGATAGACCCAGGCCCCGGCGCACGTCGCCACGTAGATCGCCGCCACGGTCCAGACCGTAACCCGCCACTTCCAGGGCAGATGCCCGGCGAGCATCCAGGCGAGCAGCCCCACCGCACCGGCAAGTTGAGCGGTGTGCCCGGCCGCCATCGACGCCATCGCACCCGCCACCTCGAACGGGATGTACCCGTCGAATTCCGAGGCCGCCGGAAAGACGACCGAGACGGGCGTCTGCAGCGTTTCCCAGGCCGGCGGCGTAGCCAGGTAGTAGGCGGCCGCCAGCAGGACGATCGGCAGCACCGGCCCGACCGCCGTGAGCAGCCCGACGTCGGCCCCGCGCCGCCGCCGCATCCACCACCAGCGCACCACCGAGACCACCGCCGCGACCGCGAACAGCACGCCAGGATCGGCAAAGGTAGCCGCGTCCAGCGCGAAGAGATAGCCGTCCGATGTCCACTGAGACCGGGCCCAGTTCGAGATCGCCACGTCCGCGTCCCCCAGCCCACTGAACCGCACTACCAGCGGCACCACCACGACAAGCACCGTGGCCAGCGAGAAGAGCGCCACAGCACCGAGCGCCAGGTCAACCAGCGGCCCAGCCGCACTACGCCCAGGCCGGAACCGGCCGAAGCCCCGCAACACCCCGACCCGCCCGGCAATCGCCCCCAGCGACCGCGCGAACGCCGGAGCCGCAATGGTCCCGCGCTCCGACCCGAGCGAACTCGCCGCCCCAACCCGGCGACCCGCCACTCCAACTCGGCGCCCGGTCGCCCCAGCCCAGCGATCCACCGCTCCAGGCCGGCGACTCGCCGTCCCGGCCCGGCGATCCGCAGCCCGGCGCCCGGTCGTCCCAGCCTGGCGGTCCGTCCTGAGCGTGTGGAACGGCCGCGGGTGACGGCCGATCCAGCGCCCGACCAGAATCAGGGCCACGACGATCGTGGCGAGAGCGGCCAGCGCGCCCCCGGCGCGACCGGCCCGGGCCGCCAGCAGGTCGTAGGAGGCCCCCGCCAGATAACTGGCCCCCACCATCCACAGTGCCCACAGAACCGCGGCAGGCGCGTGCCAAGCGGCGAATCGGCGGTAGCGAACCCCGTTCATCCCCGCCAGCCGAGGAACGAGGGTGCGAGCCCCGACGATCCACTGACCAAGGAAGATCGCCCGACCACCCTGAGAGGTGAAGAGCCGCTCCGCCCGATTCCACCGCTTGTCCCCGATCCAGCGCCCGAGCCGGGTGGACCGCACCCGAGCCCCACGCCGCCGCCCCGAGTGAAAGGCGACCGTGCCGCCGAACACCGCGGCCGCCACCCCCACCAGCAGCGCCGGGACGATCCGCACCGCGCCGGCGTTGGCCAGCAGACCAAGCGCTATCAGCGCAGTGGCGGCCGGCAGCACCAGCCCGGCGACGACCGCCGACTCCGCCGCCACCAGCCCAGCGACCACCGCATACACCAGAACCGGGGGAAGACCACCGAGCAGATCGTTGAGCACGGGCATGCCCGTGACGCTAGGCAGCCCATCCGTCACCCTCAATCGGTGATGGCCCCTAAGTCACACCCAGCCCCGCCACGCTGCGCGTGATCGGCGGGCAAGCGGCTTCGGCGGTGCTGCTGGCGGGGTATGACTGGGTGATGGACATCCTCGTAGCCGGCGGCCACGGCCAGATCGCCCTCCGCCTGTTGAAACTGCTCGCCGCCGACGGGCACACCGCGCGCGGCCTGATCCGCAAACCCGAGCAGGCCGCGGACCTCACCGCCGTCGGCGCCGTCCCGGTGATCGGCGACCTGGAGAACGACCCGTCGCTGGCGCCCTACGTGAAGGGCTCCGACGCCGTGGTCTTCGCGGCCGGCGCAGGCCCAGGCAGCGGCCCGGCCCGCAAACGAACGGTCGACCTCGGCGGCGCGATCAAACTGGCCGACGCGGCCATGTCCGAGGGCGTGACCCGCTACGTCATGGTCTCCTCGATCGGAGCCCAGGACCCGTCGAGCGCCGGCCCGACCATGCAGCCTTACCTGGAGGCAAAGGCGGAAGCCGACGCCTACGTCATCGGCAGCGGTCTCGACTGCACGATCGTCCGCCCCGGCAGCCTGACCGACGACCCCGGAACCGGCCTGGTGACCGTCACCCGTGACCTGGGCAATCGAGGCCCAGTCCCGCGCGACGACGTGGCCGCCGTCCTGGCCGCCTGCCTCGTCACCCCGACCACCATCGGCGTCACCTTCGAACTGTTCGCCGGCGACACCCCGATCCCCGAAGCCCTGAAGCTGTAGCCAGGCGCCAGCCGCAGCCGCGGCGCCGGGCGCCGCAGCCGCCGAAGGTGTGGCTGGTGCTGCAGCTGTAGCCGGTCGCCGAGGCTGCAATCGGCCGCCTACAGGTGGGCGGCCAGGGCGCGGGCTTCGCTGCGCAGTTGCTCCGCGCGGTCCGGGTGGCCGGACCGGTCGTAGTCGTCGGCGACCGTCTCCCGTTCGGTCACCTCCGCCCGCACGATCTGCTCGACCTCCTGGTCGCTCAGTGCGCGCCGCGCCACCTCGGTGGCACCCACACCGATCGGCACCGCCTCGATGGCCTGGCCGCCCGCCGCACCCTCCGCCGGCACCACCGCCTCGGCGTTGTCGATCGCCGCCAAGGTGGCGCGCAACGCCGTAGTGGCGACCCGATCGCGAGCTTTCATGGCGGCCGGCAGCGCCTTCCGAAGCCGGTCCCGCAGCGAGCTGTCCGTCATGCTCGCGACGGTAGCGATCGCGCCGCGCCCGCAACATCGCTTTTCGCGGACGTGACCTCGACGGTCTCGCAGTGGCCTCCGCAGCGACTGCCGGGCCATGACGTCGCCACGTCGCCAGGGCCGGGGAGGCCGGCAGGCTGCTCTCTGCAGTTGTCAAAGAACTGCTGTTGGTCAGCTGCTGCCGAACTCTCGCCGGCAGTGCGGCAGCAGCGCGGAAAGTGCGGGGCCCGCCCGTGGTCGCCACACCAGAGCGAGCAGCGCTGGAACGTCTATCCCGGTGATCGGCACGGCCACCAGACCAGGGTGGACCGCGGCCATCGACTCGCTGAGCACGGCAACTCCCATGCCGCGCGCGGCCAACTCGGCCACTGCGCCGGGTGCCGATGCGACCAGCACGACATCCGGAACGAAGCCCGCGGTCACACACGCATCGTCGAAAGCGGCGCGGATACCGGTCCCCTCGGGCAACGTGACGAGAGGATAGGACATCAAGTCGGCGAGTGGTAAGCCCTTCGATCCCGCAAGCGGCGAGTCGGGCGGGACGAGCGCGATCAGGCCCTCGTCGGCGACCACGTGCGCGCTCAGGTGTTCCGGTACCGCGCCGGCTACGCCGACCAGGGCGATGTCGGCGGTCCCGGCGATCACCGCGGCGATCAGATTGTCGGAGTTGGCTTCCACGATCTCGAGCTCGATCGCCGGGTGCTCACGGTGGAACGCGGCCAGCGCGGCGAACAGGGGCGTGACCTCGCAGCCGGTCACCATCCCGACCGTCAGGTGGCCCCGAACGAGCCCCTTGACCTCGTCGATCGCCTCGCGGAGGTCGGCAGCGGCGTCGAGGGCCGCCCGGGCGTAGGGCAGGGCGGCCGCGCCCGCCGCGGTGAGTCGCGCGATCCGGCCCGACCGGTCGATGAGCTCCGCGCCCAACTCGGTTTCCAAGGCCTTGACCTGGGCACTTACTCCGGACTGGCTGATGTGCACGCGCTCGGCGGCACGGGTGAAGTTGGCTTCCTCGGCCACCGCGAGGAAGTACTCGAGCTGACGCAGTTCCATAACCGCAGATTCTAGTTCCTACAAAAATCATGCGTTGGACTTCTTGAACCGCTGCGAGCAAGGTGGAGACATGACCGAACGCGAAAAGGCTCTTAAGCCGGAAGACCTGACCCGCTTGTTCGTCGAGCGCGCCAACGCGAAGGACGCCGAGGGCCTCGCCCTTCTCTACGAGGAGGACGCGGTCATGGCCTACCCGCCCGGGCAGCAGACCGTGGGCCGCGCGGCGATCCAGAAGCTGTGGGAGGGGGCGCTGCCGCACATGCCGGCGTTCGAGCCGGAGCAGCCGCTGCCCACTCTGATCAGCGGCGACTTGGCCCTGACCGCGACCCCGCCGAAAGACGGCTCGGGCGCCCGGGCCCAGGTGGTTCGCCGTCAGCCCGACGGCAGCTGGCTGCGAGTGCTCGACCAGCCGGAGTTCCAGAAACCGACCAGCTGACCGAGACCAGCTGACCCGGCGGCCAGGGAGTGGCGTCGTCGTCGACCGGTGCAAGTCTGCCGGCCGTCCGGCGGCCGAGAAGTTCGGGGCCGCGGCCCGGCTGCCCTGGGGGACAGGCAACCGGACCGCGAGGGGTGGATCGGGGGATGGATCCCGGGGTGGATCGCAGCGTGGATCCCGGAGTGGGTCCCGGGGTGGGTCCCGGGGTGGATCAGAGTGCGATGTGCTGACCGGGGAAGATCAGGTTGGGGTTGCTGATGGTGCTGCGGTTCAGCTGGTAGAGGGTGTGCCAGCCGCCGTTGACGTGGTTCTTCGTGGCGATGGCCGCCAGCGTGTCGCCGGAGCGGACGACGTACTGCTTGCCGATGGCCTTCACGGTCGTCGACCGGGTGACCTTGGGGGTGACCGCCTTGCGCGGCGTCGTGGGGGACGACTTCTTGGTCGCCTTGTGAGCCGACGACTTCGAGGACGACTTCGAGGACGACTTGGCAGTCGACTTCGAGGAGGACTTCGAGCCGCTCGTGTTGGTGCTCTTGTAGTGCTTCGACGAACCGGCCTTCTTGCCGCACACCGGCCACGCGCCGATGCCCTGGCCGGAAAGCACCTTCTCGGCGATCCGGATCTGCTCCGGCTTGCTTGCCTTGTTGGCGGTGCCGGCGTACTTCGTGCCGCCGTAGGCCCGCCACGTGCTGCGGCTGAACTGCAGGCCGCCGTAGTAGCCGTTGCCGGTGTTGATGCTCCAGTTGCCGCCCGACTCGCACTGCGCGACCGCGTCCCAGTTCACACTGGACGCCAGCGCCGGCGAGGCCGGGCCCAACAGGGCGGCTGTGCCCGCGACACCGGCGGCCGTGAGGCCGAGCGCCAGGCGGGCGTGCTTGCTGACCCGCGAAACGCGGGCATGCTTGTGGATCTGTGCCATGACAGAAAAACCTCCACGCCTACGAGGTCAGCTGTCGGGTTCGGGCTGAGGTGCCCGGCCGCTCCTGGCGGCTTCACCCCGAGGCGCGCGAATCGCGCGCCGAGGAACTTGGGTCCCCCGCTCCCTGCCACGGGTTCGAGATCCGGTGGGCGGCGGCAGGAACTCGGCGTTCCGCCCAACGGTGCCCACGTTCGCGGGACCGGGCCGACGGTAGCCACGAGGAACGGACATCGACCAAGCGTGAAGGGGTGATGGTGACGTTCTTCTCACCGATTGAGCTATTTGATCTTTCTTTACGGTGAGAATGACCGATACGTGATGATCCTGAATTACCGATCGGTAACTTGTCGGGCCACGGCCCGAAACCTGATGCAGAATCGGCAACCATGAGCGAGTTCGTCCGCGATCACGACATCGTCGTCTACGGTGCGTCCGGCTTTGTCGGCGTGCTGGTGGCGAAATACCTGGCCGAGCACGCACCGGCCGGCACCAGGGTGGCCCTGGCCGGCCGTTCCGAGACGAAGCTCGCCGAGGTCAAGCAGCGTCTCGGCGTTGATTGGCCGGTCCTGGTGGCCGACGCCGACGATGCCCCGGCCCTGGCCAAGCTCGCCGAGTCCGCCCGCGTCGTGATCACCACGGTCGGGCCGTATGCGAAGTTCGGCAAGGCGGTCGTGGGTGCGTGCGCGGCGGCCGGCACCGACTACGTCGACCTGACCGGCGAGGTGCTGTTCGCCCGGCAGAGCATCGACGACAACCACGAGCTGGCCCGGTCGACCGGCGCGCGGATCGTGCACTCGTGCGGGTTCGACTCGATCCCGTCCGATCTCGGGGTGCACGTGCTCGATCAGCAGGTCAAGGCGGACGGAGCTGGCGAGCTGGCCGACACCACGCTGGTGGTCACCAGCCTGCGCGGTGGGATCAGCGGCGGCACGATCGACTCGATGCGCCATCAGCTCGATGTCGTCAAGAAGGACCGCAAGCTGCGTCGGGTGGCCGCCAGCCCCTACTCGTTGAGCCCCGACCGGGCGGCCGAGCCCGACCTGGGCCGGCAGGACGACGTCGCCACCCTGAACGGGCCGGACATCAATCCGCGGCTGCGGGGCACGCTCGCGCCGTTCGTGATGGCCTCCTACAACACCCGGGTGGTGCGGCGCAGCAACGCACTGCGGGACTGGACCTACGGCCGGCAGTTCCGCTACCGGGAGGCGATGAGTGTGGGCGCGTCGCCGCTGTCTCCGGTGATCGCGTTCGCCACCAAGCTCGGCCTGGGCGCCCTGATCGTGGGGCTGTCCATGCCACCGACCCGATTCCTGCTCGACCGGATGCTGCCCAAGCCGGGGGAGGGGCCGAGCGAGCAGGCCCGCAACTCGGGTCACTTCACGATGGACCTGTTCACCACGACCACGACGGGCGAGCGGTACACGGCGCGGGTTCGGGCCAAGGGCGACCCCGGCTACGCGGCGACCGCCGTCATGCTCGGCGAGTCGGCGCTCGCTCTGGTCCACGACCGCGACGCCCTGCCGCCGGTCGAGGGCGGCGTCCTCACCCCCGCCACCGCGCTCGGCGACGCCCTGGTCAGCCGGCTTCGAGCGGCCGGAATGGAGATTTCCGCGCGCAAATGCTGACCGCACCACCGCCTGGGAGGGTCAGGTCAGGGAGTTGAGGACGGCCACGCAGTAGTCGGTCAGGTGGTCGGCGAGGACGACCGGGTCTTCGGTCATGTCCCGGGACAGCCAGTCGATGATGACCTCGCTCAGCCCGGACACCAGGGCGAGCAGCATGCGATCGCTGCGGAGATGGTCGGTGGGGTGGCCACCCACCCGGCGCAGCAGGCCCGCCAGGAACTGGGCGTCCTCGCGGATCACGCCCCGCCGCCGCGTCTCCATCCGTGGGGCGTTGATGTAGATGACCTGCGCCCGCTCCGGGTTGGCGCGCAGCATTTCGAGGAGCCGGCGCACCGACGGGCGGAGCATCTCGTCGAGGCTCCCCGGCGACTCCGGTGCTGCCGCGGCGACCCCTTTGAGCAGCCACATGTTCTGCTCGCGGTGCAGGGCCCGCACCAGGTCGGGCCGGTCGGTGAAGTGCTCGTAGAAATACCGCTTGGAGACGCGGGCGTCGGCGCAGACATCGGCGACCGTCACGTCGTCGTAGGCACGCGTGCCGAACAGGTGCAGCGCCGACGTGAGGATCCGCTCACGCCGGTCGGTCGCGCGTTCCTGGCGGGACCGGCCGCCATAATTCTCGCCTCGCCGCGTCACCAACGCAGTCCGTTCGTCCACGAGATCAAAGGTATGCCCTGCGCCACATTCATGCCGCGTGCACCCTCCGTCCACGTTGATCACCGAAGTGGGCCATGACGTATCACTCATGAGCTTCATAACCATCACTACTGGCCGGAACCGGGTGCATACGGGCAGGATCACGGTGTGGCCGCCAGCCGTCTTCCCTACCCGCTCACGCTGACGGGCGAGGGCCTCGTGCTGCGCGACTGGCGCCCGGAGGATCTCGACGATCTGGTGACGCTGCTCGACGACCCGGATGTCGCCCGCTGGACGCCGATGCCGACACCGTTCGACGTGGAGGCCGGCATCGCCTACCTCAAGCGCGCCCACCAGGGCCGGATCAGCGGCCAGCGGATCCAGCTCGCGATCACCGAGGACGGCGGTCGCCCCCTCGGCGAGGTGTTGCTCTTCGGCGTCGACGCCGGCCTCAAGGAGGCCGAGCTCGGCTATCTGGTGGGTTCGCAGCATCGCCGGCGCGGGCTCGCGTCGGGCTCACTCTCACTGCTTTCCGCGTACGCGCGAAGCAGCCTCAAACTGGGTCGCCTGCTCCTGCGGATCGACCCGGCCAACACGGCGAGCACCGCGGTGGCCCGTCGATGTGGTTACCGGCTGACCGCCGACCCCCCGATCCTGCAGGTCGGACCGCACGGGCCGAGCAGTCTGGACACCTGGGAGCTACCCGGCGACCGGGCCGCGACCCGCCTGGAACGACTGAAAAATGTCGCAGCCCGGCGGTACGGTCGTCGCACCTAGAAATCGGGGAAATACCGGGGAGGTGCCGTGGTCAGCGTCGACCGTGCACAGGTGATGGCCTATCGGGTGGCGGCCATGGGGCTGGCGACCCGAAGTCGCCAGCGGCCGGCCGACCTGCCCGTCCTCGATCTGGGCGTGCAGGAGTACACGTCGGGTTCCGACCACGTCGCCCTGGCCGCCCGCACGAGCGCCGGCCTCGACGACGATCGCCTGATCATGGTGTGGGCCGCGCGCGGGGCCCCGCACCTGCACCGCCGAGCCGACCTGGCGGCCCTGGTCAAACAGCTCTGGCCGGTGAGCGACACCGATGCCACCGCGCGCATCCAGAGCGGTCAGATCCCCGAGGGGATGAAGCTGGGTCTGGCCGCCTTCACCGCCACCGCCGCCGCGTTCCGTAAGGTGGTGACGACCTCGATGCCACGCGGCGAGGCGAGCACCGAGGTGAGCAAGCGGGTGCCGAGAGAGTTGACGTATGAGTGCCGGGGCTGCGAGGCGCGGCACATCGCCGGCAACGTCTGGCAGCACTCCGGCCTGGCCGGTGGCGTGCAGGTGGAGTCGCGTGGGCGGGATGCGACGCTCGGCCCGATTCCGGACGCACCGCCGCAGCCGACCGAGAATGCCGGCATCGGCGATCTGATCACCACCTATCTGCGTTTCCTCGGCCCGGCGAGCCCGGCCGACGTGGCGAAATATCTGGGCGGCAGCGCCACCGAGATGAAACGGGTGTGGCCGGCCGGGCTGGCCGAGGTCACCGTCGACGGGCGGAAGAGGTGGCTGCCGGAGTCCGAGCTGGCGGCCCTGACCAAGGCGGCGCCGCCGTCGGGTGTGCGGCTGATCCCGGGGATGGATCCGCTGCTGCAGGCCCGCGACCGCGACCTGGTGGTGCCCGACCGAGGCCAGCAGAAAGAGGTGTGGCGGATCATCGGCAACCCCGGTGCTCTGCTGCTCGACGGCGAGATCGCCGGGGTGTGGCGGGCCAAGATGGCCGGCCGCAAACGGGTCGACCTGACCGTCACCTCCTTCGGCCCGCTCCCGGCCCCGCGCCGTAAACAGATCGAGGCGGAGGCGGCCGAGGTGGCACGCGGGCGTGGGGTGCCGGAGGCGGCGGTCGCGTTCGAGTGACCTTCCGCTGTGGACCGCCAGTCGCTGGGCTAAAACGGACGTATGGCGGGAACTGGCACTCGCGGAGGTATCGGGAAGGCAACGCGCGAGTAACAATGACATCGATCGAGTCGGTTGATCCTCGATCGATGGCATGCCCGGGCCGACCGGAGGTGACGACATGCTGAGCAGGGAAGACAGCCGCCGTCTGGCGGAGCTTGAGCGCCAGTTACGGCGCGACGATCCCGAGTTCTGCGCCCGCATGACCGGTGGTGGCGACAGCCCGGCACCGCGCAGGCGCCACACCCTTTCCCTGATCTGCACGGCCACCGTCATCTGGCTGGCCGCGATCACGCTGGGCGTCCTCGACTGGTGGCCGGCCGCGATCCTGGCCGCCATCTGCGGCACGACCGTGATCGCCGTCCTGATCTACCACCGAGCCCGGCGAAGGCGCGGCAGGAGCTGACCCTGATTTGCCACCGGGCGCGGCGACGGCGCGGCAGAAGCTAAGGAGAAAGGCGGCGCCGATTGGGGTCTTCGGCGCCGCCTTCCGGGTGGAACTGAAAGCCGGGGATTTCCCGTGATGCGCCCCCGCACCACGGGCGGCAGTCAGTTCCGGGTGTTGCTTTCCCGGCGCGCGCGGAACACCCAGATGCGCAGCATCAGGAAGCGGACCGCGGTGGCCAGCAGGTTGGCGAGGATGAGGACGACCAGCTCCACCGATTTGGCCGGGTTGGTCGACAGCGCGTCGAGCAGGGCCAGGGAGCCGCTGGTCAGGCCGAGGCCGACCGCGAAGACGAGCAGGCCCTGTGCCTGGTGACGCCAGGCGCCGTCGTTACCCCGTACCCCGAAGGTGACCCGGCGGTTGGCGGCGGTGTTGGCGATGGCGGTGATCAGCAGGGCGATCAGGTTCGCCCACTGCGGGCCGACGCCGGTGCGCAGCAACGCGTACAGCAGCAGGTAGGCAAGCGTGCTGGCCGCGCCGATGGCGGCGAATCGGATGAGCTGGCCGGTCAGGCCGGCCGGGACGCCGGCCACCGGCAGCGGGTTGCGGCCGAGCTGTTCGCGCAGCGTGCCCAGCGGCAGCCGGCCCGCACCGAACGCACGCAGCAGCCGGACGATGCCCTTCAGGTCGGCGATGGCGGTCGCCCTGATGTCGACCCGGCTGTCCGGGTCGTCCACCCAGTCGACCGGCACCTCGTGGATGCGCAGGCCGGCCCGCTCGGCCAGCACCAGCATCTCGGTGTCGAAGAACCAGCCGGTGTCCTCGACCATCGGCAGCAGGCGCTCGGCCACGTCGGACCGGATGGCCTTGAATCCGCACTGGGCGTCGGAGAAGCGGGCCGACAGGGTGCCGCGCAGGATCAGGTTGTAGGTGCGGGAGATGAACTCGCGCTTCGCGCCGCGCACCACCCGGGAGCCGCGGGCCAGCCGGGACCCGATCGCCAGGTCCGAGTGGCCGGAGATCAGCGGCGCGACCAGCGGCAACAGTGCGTCGAGGTCGGTGGAGAGGTCCACGTCCATGTAGGCGAGGACGGCCGCGTCGGACTGGGTCCAGACGTACTTCAGGGCCCGTCCGCGGCCTTTCTCCGGCAGGTGCACCGACGCCACGCCGGGTAGTTCGGAGGTGAGCCAGCGCGCCACGTCGGCCGTCGAATCGGTGCTCGCGTTGTCCGCGATGGTGATCCGGAAGCGGTAGGGGAAATGCGCCGAGAGGTAGGCGTGCAGACGCCGCACGCACGGCTCGAGGTCGATTTCCTCGTTGTAGACGGGAACGACCACATCGAGCACCGGAGCGTCGAACCGGGTCGGGTCGGCGGCGTGCGATGGCAGCGTCGTAAGGCTCATGTCATCCAAGGTCGGCCACACAACTGGGCAATACGTAGGGCGACCCTGTGTCGGCCCTGTGAGTCCGTTTTCTACTTTGTGAACGTTTCCCTAACGAGTGAACGGAACGAACGGGCGGCCCCGAAGTGGGACCGCCCGTCGATGACGGTAAATGCCTGGTCAGGTCGTCGGTGAGGTCAGGTCGTAGACCGTGGTGCTGCCGACGGTCGACGACGTGAAGTTCGCGGCCACCCACTCGGCGATCTCCGAGCTGGCGTTGCTGCCGCTGCTGGTCGAGCCGCCCACACTGCCGCTGCCGATGAAGTAGTGGATCTTCCCGTCGGCCACGTACTGCTTGAACTGGGCGAGGGTGGGTGCCGGGTCGGTGCCGTTGAAGCCGCCGATCGCCATCACCGGGTCGCCGGTGGCCAGCTGGTAGCTGGACTGGTTCTGTGACCCGACGGTGGCCGCCACCCAGGTGTACTTGTCGGCGTCGGTCTCGAGCAGCGTCTTCATCTCGTCGCTGACTGAGACCCCGTTGATCAGGCCACCCATGCCGCCACCACCACCGCGCATCCCGCCACCGCCGTTGCCGGTGCCCCCGCCACCGGGGAATCCGCCGCCGTTGGTCTGGCCGCCGCCGGGGAATCCGCCGCCCTGGTTACCGCCGGGACCGCCGCCCCCACCACGGTTGCCACCGCCGCCGCCGAAACCGCCACCTCCGCCGAATCCGCCCGACGTCGATGGGCCGGCGGACGGGATCGACCCGGTATGCGCCTCGGACGCGGTCTGTACGGCGTACGCAGCAGGTCCGGCAAGAACCGCGACCAATGCCGCCCCGGCCGACACCAACCCGATTCGCGCCGAAAGGCGCGAAGCCATGAAGGCCGAGCCGAGCACCCCCGCTGCCGCGGCCAGCCCGCCGAGCAGGACCACCCACCGCAGCCAGGGCAGGAAGTCGGAGCTGCGGGCCAGCAGGTGGTAGCACCACCAGGCGGTGATCGCGATGGCCGCGGCGAGGGTGGCCGCCGCGACGATGTTGCGCCGGTTCCGCCAGAGCAGCACCGACCCCATGCCGACGACCGCGCCGACCGCCGGGGCCAGGGCCACGGTGTAGTAGGCGTGGAAGATGCCCTGCATGTAGCTGAAGACGAGCCCGGTGATCATGAGCCAGCCGCCCCAGATGACGAAGCCGGCCCGCTGGCGGTCGGTACGGATCCGCGGCGCGGTGAGAACCAAGCCGGCGACCAGCACGATCAGCGCGCCGGGGAGGAGCCAGGAGATCTGGCCGCCCTGCGAGCTGTCGAACATCCGGAGCAGCCCGGTCTCACCCCAGCCGCTGCCCCCGCCACCCCCGCCGACGCTGCCGGTCTCGTCGCCGGAGAGCCGGCCGAGTCCGTTGTAGCCGAGGGCGAGCTCGAGGATGCTGTTGTTCTGCGAGCCGCCGATGTAGGGCCGCATCGAGGCCGGCACGAGTTCGACGACCGCGATGTACCAGCCGGCCGAGACGACGATCGCGACGCCGGCGATGAGCAGCTGGACGATGCGCTTGCCGAGCTTGGGCGGCCCGGCGATGAGGTAGGCGAGGCCGAAGGCCGGCACCACGAGCAGGGCCTGCAGCATCTTGGCGAGGAACGCGAAGCCGATGAAGACGCCCGCCCAGACCAGCCACTTCGTCTTGCCGTTCTCGATCGCCCGGGAGGTCGCCCAGGCCCCGGCGATCATCAGCAGGACGAGCAGCGCGTCCGGGTTGTTGAAGCGGAACATCAGCACGGCGATCGGGGTGAGGGCCAGCACCGCGCCGGCGATCAGACCGGCCGCCGGGCCGAACCAGCGCTTGACGCTGCTGAACAGCAGGCCGACGCTGGCGACACCCATCAGGGCCTGCGGCACCAGGATGCTCCACGAGTTGACCCCGAAGATCCGGGCGGAGAGCGACATCACCCAGAGTGCCGCGGGCGTCTTGTCCACGGTGATCGAGTTGGCCGCGTCGGAGGAGCCGTAGAAGAGGGCCTTCCAGCTCACCGAGCCGGCCTGGGCGGCCGCCGAGTAGAACGCGTTGGCCCAGCCCGACTCGTTCAGGCCCCAGATGTAGAGGACGCCGGTGAGTAGGAGAAGAGCGTAGAGGGAGGGGCGAACCCAGCTGGGGTCGTCCTCTTTGCCGCGCACCACACGGCTCCAGCGAGATGGGGGAGCCGAGGGCGGTGGGGCCTCTATCACTGGCGGAACGGGCAACGTCGAGGTCATCGAGGCTCCACGGAGGCTGGTGGATTTACTTTCTCGACAACTCTCGACGCGTGCCCTGTCCCGCCTTTGTGGCCTTCCTGTGCGCCCGCTGTAAGTTACCGAGCGCGACGCTTCGCCGACGCCGCAGCGAGTTTTTCGAGTACGCCGACGGTCGGTTCCCAGCCCATGCAGGCGTCGGTGACGGACTGTCCGTAGGTGAGCGGGCCACCCAGGTCCTGCCGCCCGGGAACGAGGAAGCTCTCCAGCATGACGCCGCTGATACCGCGCTGCCCGTCGGCGACCTGACCGGCCACGTCGTCGGCGACGAGCGGCTGGCGCAGGTGGTCCTTGTTGCTGTTGCCGTGCGAGCAGTCGATGACGAGCCGCTCCGGCAGGCCGTCCTTGCGCAGCAGCTGCAGCGCGCCCTCGACGTCGGCGGCGCTGTAGTTGGGGCGGCCACCGCCACCGCGCAGCACCAGGTGGGTGTCGGGGTTGCCGGTGGTGTGCAGGATCGCCGGGGTCCCGGAGTAGTCGATGCCGGGGAAGACGTGCGACGCGGCCGCGGCCTGGATGGCGTCGATCGCGGTGCTGATGCTGCCGTCGGGGCGGTTCTTCATGCCGATCGGCATCGAAAGGCCGGAGGCGAGCTGCCGGTGGACCTGCGATTCGACCGTACGGGCCCCGATGGCACCCCAGGCCACGGTGTCGGCGATGTACTGCGGCGTGATCGGGTCGAGGAACTCGACGGCGGTGGGCAGCCCCCGGCCGACGATCTCGAGGAGCAGCTTGCGGGCGATCCGCAGGCCGGTGCCGACGTCGCCGGTGCCGTCCAGCGCCGGGTCGTTGATCAGGCCCTTCCAGCCGACCGTGGAGCGCGGCTTCTCGAAGTAGACGCGCATCACGATGAGCAGGTCGTCGGCGAGCCGGTCGGCCTGCTCGCGCAGCAGCCCGGCGTATTCGCCGGCGGCGGCCGGGTCGTGCACGGAACACGGGCCGACCACGACCAACAGCCGTGGATCTCGGGCGTTGAGCACGTCCTCGACCTGGCGCCGGCCGTCCAGCACGCTGTCGTGCAGATCGGCGGTGAGGGGCAGCTCGTGGTGCAGCAGCGCGGGGCTCATCAGCGGCACGACGGCGGCGATGCGCTGGTCACGGACGCGCTGGACCTCGGGGATGGTCACGGTGTTCATCTCCTTAGCCGGCGCCCGGGGCGCGAGAGCCGGCATGCTCGTGGGCAAAACAAAAGGCAGCGACGTCGTCGCTGCCTAGGCCGGCTCTGGCTTGGTGTCTCAGGTCATGCGGAGATAACCGAGGCACCGGCTGGAGCCGGCCCGGTAAACCACCGATAGATCCGAGACACGTCGGCCAGCATAGCGCGTCACCGCAGCCGGGGTGCCATCTGCGACAACTGACCAGCTGATGGGACGAGGGGCGGCGGCACGAGCGGCAGGACCACGGTGAAGACGGTCTGGCCGGGAACGCTCTGCACGGAGACGTTGCCGCGGTGCGCGGTGACCACGGCGTGCACGATCGACAGGCCGAGGCCGGTGCTGCCGGCCGCCCGGGATCGGGAGCTGTCGCCGCGGGCGAACCGCTCGAAGATGTGCGGCTGGAGCTCGGGCGCGATGCCGGGCCCGCCGTCGATGACGTGCAGGACGGCGGCATCGTGGCCGGCCCGCACCGCGACGGTGACGGTGGTGCCCTCCGGGGTGTGCGTGCGGGCGTTGGCCAGCAGGTTGGCGAGCACCTGGTGCAGCCGGGCGCCGTCACCGAGCACGGTGACCGGCTCCTCGGGCAGGTCGAGCTGCCAATAGTGCCGTGGCCCGGCGGCGTGCGCGTCGCTGATCGCGTCGACGACCAGCATGGTCAGGTCGACCGGGTCGTGGGCGAGCGGCCGGCCGGCGTCGAGGCGGGCGAGCAGCAGCAGGTCCTCGACGAGCCCGGTCATCCGCTTGGCCTCGGACTCGACTCGGCTGAGCACGTGCGCGATCTCCTCGGAGATCGGGGCCCGGCTGCGGCGGCTCAGCTCGGCGTAGCCACGGATGGCGGCGAGCGGGGTGCGCAGCTCGTGGCTGGCGTCGGCGACGAACTGCCGGACCTGCATCTCGCTGGCGTGCCGGGCTTCGAGGGCGTTGCCGACGTGGTCGAGGAGCTGGTTGAGGGCCGCGCCGACCTGGCCGACCTCGGTGCGCGGGTCGGTGTCGCCGTCCGGCACCCGCTGGGCGAGCTGGACCGCGCCGCGGTCGAGCCGCAGCTCGGAGACGCGGGTGGCGGTGGACGCGACCCGGCGCAGCGGCCGCAGCGTGGCGCGGACGATCAGCGCCCCGGCCCAGCCGGCGATGGCGAGCGCGATGAGCAGGGCACCGCCGATGACGAGGGCAACCCGCAGCAGCGTGCTGTTGTTGTTCTTGAGGGACAGCGCGATCACCCGGATGGTGCCGTTGTCGGTGTCGTCGGCGATCACCCGGTACGAGCCGTACCCCTCGATGTCGATGTCGTGCGCAGTGCCGTCGGCCTTGAGAGCGAGCAGCTGACTTTCCGCCGCGGTGGTCAGCGGGGTGTAGCCGGTGTCGTAGCTGCCGTCGGTCTTCGGGCTGACAATGCCGCTGTTGTCGTCGACGGTGTTGGTGCTGGGGTCGTAGACGATCGAGATCGAGCCGATCTCCGAGCCGATGAACGGGCGGCTCGTGTCGAACCCGCTCGGCGGCTTGAACCCGCCGTTGGAACCCTGGGGCTGGTTGCCGCCGCCGTTGGGCCGAGCGGGGTGCATCGCCGTGGCGAGGCGGGCGTCGATCTGGTCGTACAGCTGCTTGCGCAGGAAGATCTCGGCGGTGCCGCCGACCGCGATGCCGAGCGTGGTGAGCAGGACGACGATGATCGCCACGATGCGGGTACGCAGCGACCAGCCCGCCGGCCGGCGCCAGCGGGCAGGACGAGCGGGACGGATCTCAGTCCGCCGGCTTGAGGACATACCCAGCCCCGCGCATCGTGTGGATCATCGGCGCCCGGCCCGCGTCGATCTTCTTACGAAGGTACGAGATGTAGAGCTCGACCACGTTGGCCTGGCCACCGAAGTCGTAGTTCCACACCCGGTCCAGGATCTGGCTCTTGCTCAGTACCCGGCGCGGGTTGCGCATGAGGTAGCGCAGCAGCTCGAACTCGGTCGCGGTGAGGGTGATCAGGTCGCCGCCCCGGCGGACCTCGTGGCTGTCCTCGTCGAGCGACAGGTCGCCGACGATGAGCTGCGACTCCGTCCGCATCGGCGAGTGACCCATCCGGCGCATCAGGCCGCGCAGCCGGGCCACCACCTCTTCGAGGCTGAACGGCTTGGTGACGTAGTCGTCGCCGCCGGCGGTGAGGCCGGTGATCCGGTCCTCGACCGAGTCCTTCGCCGTCAGGAACAGCACCGGCACCTCGGGCGATTCGCCGCGCAGGCGGCGCAGCACCTCGAGCCCGTCGATGTCCGGGAGCATCATGTCGAGGACGACGGCATCCGGGCGGAAGTCACGGGCGGTGCGGACGGCGGTCTGGCCGTCGCCGGCACTCTTCACGTCCCAGCCCTCGTAACGCAGGGCCATCGAAAGCAGCTCGGCCAGTGTCGGCTCGTCGTCGACCACGAGGACTCGAACCGGGCCACCGTCGGGGCGGCGGAGCTCGGTGCCGGATTCTTGGTTCGCCATCGTCATGCCCCTACTGTCACGGGTCACGCTTTGCGTCGCCTTTCCAGTTCCTGTGTAGCACCTGTGACCCGCACGCACAGGAAGCACAAATTATTCGCACAGCCGTGTGACACCGTACGCCCCGATCGTGGTGGTTATGACGCAGACGATGAAGCACCAGATGCTCGGTTGGAAGCGGCGCACCGGCCTCGCGGCCCTGGGTGCGGCGGTCGTGGTGGCGGCAGCCTTCGGCCCGCAGACGATCGCGACGACGCGGCTCGGCGCGGCCAGTGAGGTGTCCGGCTACGCGACCGTCACCGCCGCCGACACGATCACCAGCTACGCCGTGCTGGCCGACGTGGCGGCCGGCCGTGGGCGCGTGTCGAAAACGCTCGAAAGCGTATAAAACGCCCATAATGGTTGCATGAGGATCTTGCGTCGGGTATTGGCGATCTTGGCCGTAGTCGCGACGCTCTTCCTGGTGGGGCCACCTTCGGAGGCGAGCGCGGACGAGTGTTCCGGCGATTGCCCGGCCAAGCTCGTCCAGGTCGGGCTGAAGGGGCGCGTGGTGCAGCTCGTCGCCGACGGGGACGGCACCTGTGCGCTGACCGACGCGGGCGAGGTCTACTGCTGGGGAGCCGACTACCCGGACGGGTCCCGCCCGGGACGCAACCCGCTGCTGCTGGTCGTGGCGGGCGCGCTGCTGGTCGCGGGCGGTGCGGCGTTGATGCTGATCAGTCGTTCGTCACCGCGAGAGCCGCATCCCGGAACTGCTCCGCCCCCTGCTTGATCCGCTCGGTGGCGACCGGCCAGTTCCAGTCGTCCCAGGTCACCTGACCGAGTGACTGGTCGGTGCCGGAGGCCGACAGGGTGACGCTTACCCCGGTGCTGCGCTGGGTGGTGAGCTTGCCGTCCTTCGGCACGCCGACCGCGTGCGCCGACGGGTCGGCGAAGGCCATCATCGCCCACGGCACCCGTATGGTCAGGTCGTCGCCGTCGACGTGCCACAGCGCCCGGCTGTCCGTGCTGTCGCCGTAGTGCAGGAGACCGGCGTTCTGCATCTCGATCGGCACCTTCTGCGCCCGGTTCACCAGCAACTCGTACGGCCGCCAGCCGTCCGGGGCCGGCCCGCGCGCCGAGTCCGGGATGTCGCCGTCCAGCTGCAATGGGTCCAACTGCTTACGGACGTACGCCTGCCCGGTGTGCCCGACCAGGTTGAGCGCGAAGATCGCGTCCGGCCGCCGATCCGCGCTCCCGGCCATCGGCGTACCGGTCAGCCCGGCCAGTGAGTCGAAGCCGATCATCAGCGATCCCGGCGGCGAGTCACCCAGCCGGATCGAGAGATGCAGGTACGACTCGTCGGCGCGCGCGGTGACCCGCCGGCCCGGCCAGCCGCCGTCCGCGTCGACAAGCGTCTGGGAGTCCTCGCCGGTGACCCCGGCCGCATCCATCGCCAGCAGCCCGAACCCCTGCTCGTTGGTGAGCGGGTCGTGCCAGAGCTGGCGCCGGTTGGGGACCTGATGGGTGACCGTGTTCCAGGTGTAGCGGAACCACTCGTCGGCCCACTCGAACACGAACCCGCCGGCCATCCCGATCGCCCGCATGTCCCGCAGCAGCCCGGCGGTCATCCGGGTGGCCTCGACCTCGCTGTGATCGCCCTGGTCACGTTCGAGCGGACCGTTGTGCGCCGACCCGATCGACGACGGCACCCCGAACTCGGTGATCATCGTCGGCATCCCGGCATGGTGTTTGCGCAGCGCCGCGAGGTAGGAGACGTAGGGATCACCCTGCGCTTGCAGCGCCGGCTCATACCGCAAAAAATCCGGATAGTACGGGTACGCGTGGTAGCTCGCGAACGTTCCGGCCGGCCACTCGTCGGTGGGTCGTACGTGGTTGGCGTCCAGCTGAAGCTGATCCTCCTGGCGCAGCGGCTCCTCGGGGTGCCGCAGCGGGTCGGTGGTGGCCCAGTTGACGAACGCGATCGGCTGGCTCACCTTCTCCGCGGCCACGTAGCCGGCCAGGTCGTTCATCCGGTTCGCCAGCCACCGCTCGGTCGGCGTCGCGTCCGACGCACTGCGGAAGTACTTTCCGGTCACCGCCTTCGCGTCGGCGTTCTTGCGATCGGTGGCGGTCGCGGCGGCCGGGTCGAGCTCCGACCCGATGATCCAGCCGGCCAGCCAGGGCGTGATGTCCGCGGTCCACTCGCCGCCGACCCGCCCCGGCAGCGTGGTGCGGTTCAGCTGCCCGGACACCGCTTGCGCGGCGTCCTTCAATTCCCGCCGGAAGGCGTCGGTGACCTGCGCGTCGTAGAGATTGCCCTTCTTGATGTACGCGTCCCCGACGAGCGAGACGCCCTGCATCACATAGAGCGGCCGATCCGGGTTCGCCTGGTTGTAGGCGGCCAGCTGCTGGTAGAACGCCGGCGGGTGGATGTCGTAGATCCGCACCACCCGGATCCCCAGCCAGGTCATCGCCGCGAACCAGGCCCGGTACTGCGCCGCCGAGATCGACACGTCGGCCGGCACGTGCCCGGGCGTGGTGTTGCCGAGATCCACCCCGGGCAGGAAGGTGCGCGGCCCGGCCGCCGTGTGCAGCACGAACTGCTGCCCGTCGGTGCTGGCCACCATGTTCAGGCCGTTCGCGTCGATCGGCGCCGGCCGCCACGGGGTGCCGGTCGGCGGGGACGGTATGTCCCGCATCCCGGCGATCAGCAGCGCCGGCGACCGTAGTGCCGGCGACGAGGTGGCGCCCGACAGCGTCAGGCACAGTGCGAAGGCGAGCACCGTGAAGGCGGTCGCCCGGGCACGCCCGAATCGTGGACGGGCCGGCACGGACACGACATGGCTCGGAAAGTCCCCCACGCAGGCATTGTCTGACGACAAAGTTGCCGTATGCGGTGAATTGTCGGGAAGCTTGAGAGGCCGGAACACTCGCCGTTGGCTCATGGTTGTGCCAGCGTTGATGTCTGTCGGCGGCGCGAGGTTGTTGGGGGAGCGTGTTCGTGGATCTACTCGAGGAGTACCGCAGAGCTACCTTTTTCTTCGAGTCCGGCGATCCGCTCGGCGCCGCCAAGCTGCTCGAGCCGATCGTCGAGGCCGAGCCGCACAACTCCGCGGTCCGCCAGCTGCTGGCCCGGGCGTATTTCAACTCGGCCCAGTTGAAGCGGGCGGAAGCCCAGCTCCGGGCGTTGGTCGAGCATGATCCGTCGGATCACTACGCGCACCACGTGCTCGGCCGGACCCTGGAACGGGACGGCCGCTTTCGTGAGGCCCTCCCGCACCTGCGGTTGGCCGTGGCGATGAAGCAGCACGCCGACTACGAGGACGCGGTGCGCCGGGTCGAGGAATGGCTAGGCAAGTCCGCCCACGAATAGGATCTTGACGTGAAGCTCAAGCTCGACCTGCACGACATCTTCAACAAAGGCACCGAGATCGACCGTGCCCTGCGCGGGATCATCGACGAGGCCATCGAGAAGAAGGCCGCGATGATCGAGATCATCCCGGGCAAGGGCAGCGGCGCGCTGAAGAAGAAGGTGCTGCGCTTCCTCGACCAGCGCGACATCAAGCAGCTCTACCACCGGGTGGAGAAGGACGGCGACAACTGGGGCCGCCTCTTCGTGCACTTCCGCCACGACGCCCCCACCGGGCGCCGCGGCCGCGGGCGCTGACCTCTTACCGCTCGTAGGTGGCGGCCACCGCCAGCAGTTCGCTGCTGTGCGAGCCGACGATGCCGACGCCGGACGGGCGCGCCTGGAAACCGGGCAGCGTGGTCAGCCCGTCGCTGCCGTCCATCGCCCGAAACTTGACCTTGCCGGCGGTCTGCACGGTCAGCGTGACCTCGACGCCCGCGGCCGGCGGCCCGTGGAAGACGAAGCCGAAGCCCCAGGGGCCGTCCGTCGCCTTCTCGACGGTCAGCTCGCGGCCGCCGATCGTGGCCGCGGTGACCCCGATCCCGGCCGCGACGTGCAGGGTGGTGAACCGAACCGGCCGCTGCGGCTGCAGCAGCAGCTTCATGACCCGGCTGTCCCCGGACCGGGTGTCGGACAGCAGCGTGAGTTTCGGCGCCGGCAGCGTGGCCGCCTGGGCCTTGCCGGTGCGCATCTCCTCCGGCCCGAACGCGGGCAGCGTCGCGTCGACCGTGTGCGGGTCGCCGGCGACGTACCGCGACGTCCACTTCTGCACCACCGGCTCGTCGCTGAGCCACTGCGCGGTGCCGTTGTCGGCGTCGAGGGCATACATCAGGTGGGTGGGCGTCGGGTGCTCGGCGTCGAACCGGTCGACGCTCAGCCCGACCACCGTGCAGACCACGACGGCGAGCAGCGCGGCGAGCGTGGGTAGCGCGCCCCGGCGGCGAGCGCGTAACGCCTCCAGTCCCTGCTGGTTCTCGGCCCGCGGGTGGATCAGGTCGAGGACCGGGAGCAGTGCCAGGCCGAGGAGCACCGCGAGGAACGCGCCGGTGGCGCCGAGCTTGAGGCCGAGCGCCGGGAACAGCATGATCACCGTGGGCAGCAGGATGATCACGGCGACCGCGCCGCCGAGGGTCACCGCGAGCACCGGCCACCAGCCGCGGGTCAGGACGGCCACGATGCCGGCGATCGCGCCGGCCAGCGCGGGCAGGGCGGCCAGGTAGGAGCCGCCGGGCGTGGCCGCGGCCAGCACCACGCCGAGGACGGCCAGCCAGCCCAGGCCGGCGACGGCGAGCGTGGCCGGGCCGGTCTTGCGGCGCAGCCAGACGAACCAGGCCAGCACGACCAGCGCGGCGATCGCGCCGATGGCCAGCCGGTACCACCCCGGGCGATACGGGTCGATGGGCATCTCCGCGTACCCCGGGCGGATCAGCTTGAGCAGCGCCCAGTAAAGCTGGGCCAGCACCGGCGCCGCGATGATCGGCACCAGGGTCAGGGCGCCCGCCTTGACCAACCGCTTGCCGTCGGTCAGGCCACGCCGCCGGGCCAGCCAGCCGAGTGCGATCACCGCGAGCAGGGCCAGCACCGCCAGCGGCCAGACCAGCTCGCCGGGGTAGCGGACGAGCAGGCCGGGCGCCGGGAAGTAGGTCGCGTCGTCGCCGCTCTTCAGGGCGGACAGGTCCTGCGCGCCGAGCACACGGGTGACGGCCAGGGCATTGTCGCCGTGGTGTTGCAGGCTGTCGATGTCCATTGCGGACGGTACGTCGGTCGGCGCGTGATAGACGGCGGCGCCGTCGATGTAGGCCGAGTTGAGCCCGGTGAAGCCGGCCTCGCGGAACGCGGTGAAATCGGTGTCGTTCGGCAGCAGGCGGTAGATCTCGACGCCGAACGACGTACCGACCGGCTTGGGCGCCCCGCCGTAGATGTCGACCAGGCGGCGGTTGTTCGCCGCGGTCTCGAACATGATCGCCGGTCCGCTGCTGCCGCGCGCCTCGAGGTTGAGCACGACGCCGCCATCTTTGGCGAGCGGATTCTGGTCGACGAACGCCTTGGCGCCGCAGAGGCAGGCCTCCTCGGCGTCGGTGAGCACCAGCACCACGTCGTTGCGCAGGCGGGCGCCGCTGGTCAGGGCCCTCGCGGTCTCCAGGATCGCGGCGGTGCCGGCCCCGTCGTCGTTGGCGCCCGGCCCGACCTGCACCGAGTCGTAGTGGGCGACCAGGAAGATCCGGCCGGTGGAGGCGGTGCCCGGGATGGTGGCGACCACGTTGCGTACGTGCGCGAAGCCGGCACCCCCGGCGCTGGACGAGAGCTTCGCTCCCTGGACCGACACGGTGTCCTGCACCTCGGGCGTCAGCCCGAGCCCGCGCAGCGTGGTGAGCAGCTGCTCGCGCACCCGGTCCTGCGCCGCGCTGCCGACCGGGTGCGGCTCGGTCGCGATCGCCTCGACCTGCGCGAACGCGCGAGCCGCGCTGAATTCGGCAGCCGGCACGGAGGTGTCGCGGGCGGCCGGCGGCTGCACCGACCAGACCGCGGCGGCACCGATCGCCACCAGGGCGGCGACGGCGGAAAGCGCGGCGGGCAGCCGTCTGGCGGGGGCGGCGAGGGCGGGGGCACTCATGGGTGACATCTAAGCGGGTAGCTATGACACCGGGTAGCCCAAAGATCGTTTCCGGCGTGGCCTAGCGTTGTCGAGGTGAGTGCACCGATCGACCCGGCCGCCGTCGTCGCGGAGTTCATCGACGCGGTTGCCCCATATGACCCGAATCCGGAGGCCGACCCGGTCGCCGTCGTCGGTGTGCGTACCGCCTTCGGCCAGGACGTCTTCCCGATGAGCGACCACGTCATCCGCGCACTGTGCAAGGCCCTGGCCTCCTACCGGGACCCCGATGACCGCGGCACCTGCAACGGGTGCGGCAGCCGCCGGATCGACGAGAACCTGCATTGTCAGGATTGCGGGCGATTGCACGGCATCCTCGGACAGGTGATCGTCGACCACGCCCGGCGCGTGGCCGCCGAGGATCACACTTGAGATCCGCAGAGTTGTGCGCCGGACGCCAGTGGTCCACGATTCTCGAGTCAGGTTCGGTGAAGCGAGTGGGGTATCGACATGACTGAACGGTCGGTCGCCCCCCGCGTCCGGACCGGGCCGGCGGTGACCCAGGAACGCCTGCGGGTCCTGCTGGTCGAGGACGATGAGGGCGACGCCTTCCTGGTGCGCGAGCTTCTGCACGAGGCGGCCGCACCGTTCGACCTGGCGGTGGCCACCACGCTGCGTGAGGCCACCTCGATGATGCGTGGCATCCAGTGCATCCTGCTCGATCTCGGGTTGCCCGATGCCGAGGGCATCGACGGCCTGCGGCAGCTGCTAGCGGTGGCCGGCAGCGCCGCGGTCTGCGTCCTGACCGGCCGCTCCGACGAGCATCTCGGCGTCGCCGCGGTGGCCGAGGGCGCCCAGGACTACCTGGTCAAGGGCCAGGTCGACGGGGTCCTGCTGACCCGGGCCCTGCGATATGCGGTCGAGCGCAAGCGCGCCGACGAGAACGCGCGCCGGCTCCGCGAAGTGGAGCTGCGCCAGGCCGAGTCGGCCCGTCTGGAGCGTGGTCTGCTCCCGCAGCCGCTGATGTCGACCGCGGCCGTGCAGGTGCACACGTTCTATCGCTCCGGCCGGGCCATGGGCCTGCTCGGCGGCGACTTCTTCGATGTCGTGCAGGTGGGCGACGACCGGCTGCACGTGATCGTCGGCGACGTGTGCGGGCACGGCGTCGACGAGGCGGCGCTCGGCGTCGAGCTCCGGGTCGCCTGGCGGGCCCTGGTGCTGGCCGGGGTGCCGGACGAGCAGGTGCTCGGCTTCCTCGAACAGGTGTTGATGAGTGAGCGGCGGGCCCGTGAGGTGTTCGCCACGGTCGCGTCGGTGGTGCTCGACATCCCGGCCAACCGGGCCATCGTGCGGCTCGCCGGGCATCCGCCGCCCGTGCAGCTGGCCGGCGGCCGGGCCGAACCGGTCGACGCCAAGCCCGGCATCGTGCTCGGCGTGCGCCCGAAGGCGCCGCCGGTCACCGTGCTGCAGCTGCCGGCCGACGACTGGTCCCTGTTGATGTATACCGATGGCCTGATCGAGGGGCACGCCGGCAACGGCGACGAGCGGCTGGACGTCGGTGGCCTGTGCAAGCTGCTCGACGAGCCGGCCGGCCGGGGCGTGCCGCTGCCGGCCCTGCCGGCGTGGCTGGTCGGCCAGGCCGAGCAGGCCAACGGCGGGCCGCTCGCCGACGACGTGGCGATGTTGCTCATCTCCCGCGGCGGTGGGCGGTGAGCATTTTCGAGCTGAGCCGGTGGACGCTGCGCCGGCGGATCGCGGCGCTGTGCATCATCGTCGGCGTCCTGCTCAGCGCCCTTGCCGTGTTCGCCGTGATCACCGCGGCCCGGAACAATCGCCAGCTCGACGACGTGCTCAACCGGGCCAGCCCGATGCGGGCCGCGGGCGAGTCGCTGAACACGGCGTTCGTCGACCAGGAGACCGGCATTCGCGGCTTCGCGATCACCGGCCGGGAGAGCAACCTCACCCCCTACACGACCGGGATGGCCGATGAGCAGCGCCTGGTCAGCCGGATCGAGGACCTGCTCGAACCGGACGACACGGCGATCCACGCCGACCTCGACCTGGTCCGCCAGCGCGGCCAGGCCTGGCACCGCGACGTCGCCGAGCCGGTGATCGACGCGGTCCGCACCGAGGGGGCCGAAGCCGGTCGAGCTCAGATCGCGGCCGGGTCCACGGCCGCCTTCGACGCGCTGCGCGCCGCGATCACCCAGATGCAGACCGATATCGGGGTGCTGCGGGCCGCGTCCGCGGCCGCGGCCAAGGACAGCAGCCAGACCATGGTGGCGATCCAGATCGCCGCGGCCGCGATCATCATCCTGGCCGGGGCCGGGCTGCTCCTGCTGCTCGACCGCCTGGTCAGCCGCCCGGTGGTGGAGTTGGCCGGCCAGGTCCGCGAGGTGGCGGCGGGTGACTACGAGAAGCACATCGACAGTGTCGGCTCGCCCGAGTTGGCCAGCCTCGCCGCCGACGTGGACGGCATGCGGCAGAAGATCGTTTCCGACCTGGCCGAGGTGCGCGAGGCGCGCGGCCAGATCGAATGGGTGAACGACCAGCTCAAGGTGCAGGCCGAGGAGCTGACCCGGTCCAACCGCGACCTCGAGCAGTTCGCCTATGTGGCGTCGCACGACCTGCAGGAGCCGTTGCGCAAGGTGGCCAGTTTCTGCCAGCTGCTGCAGCGCCGCTATTCGGGGCAGCTGGACGAGCGGGCCGATCAATACATCGGGTTCGCGGTCGACGGCGCGCAGCGGATGCAGCGGCTGATCAACGACCTGCTGGCGTTCTCCCGGATCGGCCGGATCACCGCCGGGTTCACCGACGTCGACCTCGGCCAGGTGCTCACCGAGGTGAAGTCCCAGCTCGAGGTGCGGGCCGGAGAGGACGCCGAGATCAGCTGGGCCGGACTGCCCACGGTGGAGGGTGAGGAGCCGCTGCTCACCACGCTCTTCGTCAACCTGATCGGCAACTCGCTGAAGTTCCGCCGGCCGGACGAGCCGCCGGTCATCCGGATCTCCGCCGAGCGCGACGGCGGCGAGTGGGTCGTCAAGGTCCGGGACAACGGCATCGGCATCGAGAAGGAGTTCGCCGACAAGGTCTTCGTGATCTTCCAGCGGCTGCACGCCCGGGACGCCTATGAGGGCACCGGCATCGGGCTGGCCATCGTGAAGAAGATCGTCGAATACCATGGCGGACGGATCTGGCTGGACCTGGACGTCGAGGAAGGCACGTCGATCAACTTCACTCTTCCGGTGCTTGCGGGCACTCCGGACGTTGAAGTTCCGACGACTGGCGAAGAAGCAAACAGAGAGGTCGCAGCGTGACATCTCCTACGCGTGCCGACGGCACGCCGATCGAGGTTCTTCTGGTCGAGGACGACCCGGGTGACGTGCTGATGACGCAGGAGGCGTTCGAGGAGCACAAGCTGCGCAACCGCCTCAACGTCGTCTCCGACGGGGCCGAGGCGCTCGCCTACCTGCGGCGCGAGGGCGAGTACGCGGATGCCGTCCGCCCCGACCTGATCCTGCTCGACCTCAACCTGCCCCGCCGCGACGGCCGCGAGGTGCTGGAGGAGATCAAGAAGGACGACGAGCTGGGTGGCATCCCGGTCGTCGTGCTCACCACCTCGGCCGCCGACGAGGACATCCTGCGCAGCTACCAGCTGCACGCCAACGCGTACGTGACCAAGCCGGTCGACTTCGAGCGGTTCATCCAGGTCATCCGGCAGATCGACGAGTTCTTCGTCAGCGTCGTGAAGTTGCCGCCGCGTGCTTGATCAGGTCGCCGATCTCATCCGGGAGGTCGCGGCGACGATCGTGCTGCCGCGGTTCCGGCACCTGGCCGCCGGTGACATTCAGCAGAAATCGCCCGGTGACCTGGTCACCATCGCCGACCAGGAGTCGGAGAAGGCGCTGACCGCCGGCCTCACCGCGCTGCTGCCGGGTTCGAGGGTGGTCGGCGAGGAAGGTGTCGCCGCCGATCCGCAGCTCCTGTCCCGCGTCGGCGACCCGGGCGCGGTGTGGATCGTCGACCCGGTCGACGGCACCAACAACTTCGCGGCCGGCAAGACGCCGTTCGCCATCATGGTCGCGCTGGCCCGCGACGGCGAGGTCACCGCGTCCTGGATCCTCGACGTTCCCGGTGACCACCTGACGGTGGCCGAGCTGGGCGCGGGGGCCTACCGCGACGGCGTACGCGTCAAGACCCGCACCGACGATCCCGGCGCCCGTGCGCTCCGCGGTGTCGTCGCCACCCACTACCTGCCGCAGCACCTGCGCGAGATCGCCATCGCGAACGCGCCGGAGCTCGCTCAGGTCACCAAGGGTCACCACTGCGCGGGGTACGAATATCCGGCCGTGGCCACCGACGAGCAGCAGTTCGCGCTGTTCTGGCGGATCCTGCCGTGGGACCACGCCCCCGGTTCGCTGATCATCAAGGAGGCCGGCGGCACGGTCCGTCACCTCGACGATTCGCCGTACAGCCCGACCGACAGCGAGCGCGGCCTGCTCGTGGCGGCGAACGACGACATCTGGCACACGGTTCGCGACACGCTCTTCCCGGATACGTCGGTGCTGTGAACGCGTACCTCCAGGAGATTTTCGGTCTTCAGGGTCGCTTGGCGGTGGTGACCGGCGGGAGTTCCGGCATCGGCCGGGCGATGGCCGTGGCGCTCGGCCGGGCCGGCGCGAAGGTGCTGCTGGTGGCCCGGCGCGAGGCGCCGATGGCCGAGGTGGTGGCCGAGCTGCGCGGTTACGGCGCGGTGGGGCACGCGATCTCGGCGGATCTCGCCGATCGGGAGGCCGTGACGCAGGTCATCGACAAGATCATTGCTGGGTACGGCCAGCCGGACGTGCTCGTGAACGCGGCCGGGGTGAATCGCCGGCCGCCGATGGACGAGCTCACCATCGACGACTGGGATGTCACGCTCGCCGCCAACCTGACCGCGCCGTTCCAGCTGGGTCAAGCGTTCGGTCCGCGGATGGCCGAGCGCGGCTGGGGGCGGATCATCAACGTGGTCTCCCAGCAGGCATTCCGGGCATACGGGAATTCCGGTGCCTACGGGGCCGCCAAAGCCGGCCTGGTCGGGCTCACTCGATCACAGGCCGAGGCCTGGTCGCGGCACGGCGTCTGCTGCAACGCGATCGCCCCCGGCGTGGTGCACACGCCGCTCACCGAGGCCGTCTTCGCCGACCCGGCCAAGGTGGCCGGACACGCCGCGCGCACGATGATCGGCAGAAATGGCGTACCGGAAGATTTCGTTGCTTGTGCGATCTTTCTGGCCAGCGACGCGGCGGTTGCCGTGACCGGTCAGACACTCTTCGTCGACGGTGGTTACTCCGCGACTTGAACGATCTGCAACCTTCCTGCGTAGCACGGTATAGTCCCCCGCGCTGACTTTCTGGGAGGTAATCGTGGCGGCGGTTGTCCTTCGGCGCATCAGCGCTGTCCTGGCGCTGCTCGTCGCGAGTGTGTTCCTGGTGAGTTCGCCGGCGATGGCGGACCCCGATGAGGGCGACAACAAGACCCTGCGCAACGCGCTCGAGTCCGCGGCCAAGGGTCAGGCCGACGCGATCCAGAAACTCAACGCGTCCAAGAAGCGGCAGGTCCAGCTGCAGACCACGGTCATCACCGCCACCGCCGCGGCGAAGACGCTGGAGACCCAGGTCGGCTCGATCGCCAACCGCACCTACCGGCTGGGCCGCACCAGCACCATGGCGCTGCTGCTCAACTCCAGCTCGCCGGACAGCTTCCTGGAGCGGGTCCAGCACCTCGACATGCTCGCCCAGCTCGACGGCCAGATCCTTTCGCAATATCGGGACGATCTCGCCCAGGCGCAGGCCGCCAAGGCCGCCGTCGAGAAGGAGATCAAGGAGCAGCAGAAGCAGGTCGCGGCGCTGACCAAGAAGAAGAAGGAGGCCGAGCTTGCCCTCGGCAGCGTCGGCGGCGGTGGTGCGGCCGGCGGCTTCGTCAACGTCAACTCGCCGCTCGCCAAGGCGGCGCCGCGCAACTCCGACGGCTCCTGGCCCAAGGAATCCTGCACGGTCGACGACCCGACCACGTCCGGGTGCATCACGCCGCGCACGCTGCACGCCTATCAGGAGGCGGTGGCGGCCGACTTCACGCACTACACGAACTGCTTCTCGCAGCGCTCCTCCGGCGAGCACCCGAAGGGCCGGGCCTGCGACTTCTCGGCGAACAAGTCCGGCTTCCAGAATGTGGCGGCCAGCGGTAGCGACAAGACGTACGGCAACAACCTGGCCGCCTTCTTCGTGAAGAACGCGGATAGGCTCGGGGTCATGTACGTGATCTGGTACCGGCAGATCTGGATGCCGGGTACGGGCTGGAAGGCCTACAGCGGGACCGGTGGGCCGGCCGCGGTGCACACCAACCACGTTCACCTGTCGATGTTGTGACGGCGCGAGCGCTGCCGTCCGGTCTCGCCACCGCACTCGTCTTCACCGCCAGCGGCGCCGTCCTGGTCCTGGAGATCGTCGCGCTCCGGCTCGTCGGGCCCTACGTCGGTGTCACCCTGCAGGTGAGCAGCTCGGTCATCGGGATCTCGCTGGCCGCCATCGCGTACGGGACCTGGCTCGGCGGCCGCCTCGCCGACCAGTTCGACCCGCGCACGCTGCTGGCACCCGCGCTGCTGCTGGCCGCCGTCGGCACGGCCGGCACCCTGCCGCTGGTCCGCTACGGCGGTGAGATCCTGCGCGGCGGCGCCGCCCCCGCCGTCCTGCTGCTCGCCGCCCTCGCCGTCTTCCTGCCCGCTTTCCTGCTCTCCACGATCACCCCGATGGTGGTGAAGCTGCAGCTCAGCGACCTCAACCGGACCGGGGCGGTGGTCGGCCGGCTGTCCAGCGTGGGGACCCTCGGGGCGATCACCGCGACCCTGGCCACCGGTTTCATCTTCGTGGCCGCACTACCCACCAACTGGATCATCCTGTGCCTCGCCGCGCTGCTGGCCCTGGCCGGTCTCGGGCTGGCCTGGTGGATGCGGCGCGACCTGCCCGGACAGCCGAAGACCCGGGCGATGCTCGTCTCGGTCGGGCTGGTCGGGGCCGGTCTCGGGGCGGTCGGGCCGACGCCGTGCGACGTCGAGACGGCCTATCACTGCGCCCGGGTGGAGCGCGATCCGGCCGTGCCGAGTGGCCGCACCCTCATCCTCAACTCGGCCCGCCACTCATACGTCGACCTTCAAGATCCAAAACACCTCGAATTTGCGTACGTCCAGTGGATCGCCGCCGTGGCCGACGCGACGGCGCCGGCCGGGATGGCCCTCGACGCCCTGCACCTCGGTGGGGGTGGATTCACCCTGCCGACCTACCTGCGGCACACCCGGCCCGGCAGCGAGCAGCAGGTGATCGAGCTCGACGGCGGGCTGGTCGACCTCGACAAGCGGGAGCTGGGCCTGGTCACCGGGCCGGACCTGCGGGTGCGGGTCGGCGATGCCCGGGTCGGGCTGGCCGCCCAGCCGACCGCCGCGTACGACCTCGTCGTCGGGGACGCGTTCGGCTACCTCGTGGTGCCGTGGCACCTCTCGACCCGCGAGATGATGTCCGACGTCTCCCGCGTCATGCGCCCCACCGGCATCTTCGCCCAGAACGTGATCGACTACCCGCCCGATCGCTTCCTCAAGGCCGAGCTGGCCACCGTCGCGGCGGTGTTTCCGCACGTCGCGCTGATCGCGCCGCCGGACGCTCTGGCCGGAGAGCGCGGTGCCAACTTCGTGATCGTGGCGTCCAAGAGCCCGCTCCCGCTGGACGCGATCCGCTCCGGGCTGGCCGGCCTGAAAGAACCGGTGACGCTGCAGGACGGCGCCGGGTTCGCCACGGGGTCGCGGGTGCTGACCGACGACTACGCCCCGGTTGATCAGCTCTTGAACTTCTGACCTTCCCCACCGCTGAGGTGAGCAGGCGGGCAACACCGTATTTGGCGGGGCCCCTACGTCGTACTCTTCGGTTGATTCGGCTTTTCATGGTTTTTATCGGAGTCCGGCACGGGTTTTGCCGTGCGGCGCCGGGCGGACGGTAGCGCGGGTCACAATCGGCAGATGGGGCGGACGGAGCGAAACGGTCAGGCTGCCCCGCGTCGTATCGGCGCCCGCTACCGGCTCCTCGAGAAGCTCGGCACCGGCGGCATGTCGGAGGTCTGGCGCGGCTACGACGAGACGCTCGGCCGGCCGGTCGCGGTCAAGGTGCTGTCGCCGCGGCTCGCCGAGGACCAGAGCTTCCGTGATCGGCTCCGGCAGGAGGCGCTCGCCGCCGCCCGGCTGACCCATCCGCATATCACCGGCATATTCGACTTCGGCGAATCGCCGCTCTCCGAACGACTCACCGTGCCGTACGTGGTGATGGAGCTGAACGACGGCGAATCGGTCGCGGCCCGCCTCGTACGGAAGGGGCCGCTGCCCTGGCGGGAAGCGGTGACCGTCGCCATGCAGGTGGCGTCCGCGCTGGCCACGGCCCATGCCCGCGGCGTCGTGCACCGGGATGTCACCCCCGCCAACGTGATGCTGACCGGGGCCGGCGCGAAGGTGGTCGACTTCGGCATCTCCGCGATCGTCGGCGAACGCGACGCGGCGCCCGACGGCAGCCTGCTCGGCACCCCCGCCTACCTGGCGCCGGAACGCCTGGGTGGTGCCCAGGTCTCGGCCGCCACCGATGTGTACGCGCTGGGGCTGCTCCTCTATCGCGCGCTGACCGGCCGCCTGCCCTGGCCTGCGGAGACCACCGCCGAAGCGTTGCGAGCCCATCTGTACGCCGATCCGGCTCCGTTGCCCGACCTGGCCGGAATGCCGGCCGAGGTGGAGGCCCTCTGCCTCCGGTGCCTGAGCAAGGCCCCGGATGGTCGTCCCGATGCCGCCGAAGCGGCCCGTTCACTGGCCGTTCTGGTCGGTCTTCAGGCGGTGCTTCCGCCGTTGCGGGAGCGGGCCGAGGACGCGCCGGCGTCCGTGCGGGGCAACGCCGCTCCGGTGTCGGCCTCCTCTTCCCCCTCTGCGTCTGCGTCTGCGTCCGCGTCCGCTCCGGTTTCCGCTTCGGGTGGGCGGCTGCTGTCGTCGGTGCGCCTGTTGCGGCTTCGGGCCGGGCTGAAGGTCGGTGGGTGGCTGCGGGTGGGTGGGGTGCGGTCGCTCGGTGGTGGGCTGTTCGCCGGTGGTGGGGCGGCTCGCGAGGTGCTGACCGGGCGGGCGTTGTTCGCCGGGCGGCATCGTCTGCACGCCGCGGTGATCACGGCCGCGCTGCTGGGGGCGGCGGGCGTCGGGTGGGCGGCCACCCGCGAATCGCCGGCCGTGGAACAGGCCCAGGCGGCCGGTGCCGGCGCCGGTGCGGCCGCGGTGGCCCCGGCGAACACCGCCTGCTCGGTCCGCTACCAGCTCAAACGCGACTCGGGCCGGGACTACGAGGCGTTGCTGACGGTCGTCACCACCGATGAGGTCGGCCGCGGTCCGTGGCGGGTGGTCTTCACCTATCCAGGCTCGCAGCGCCTCACCGGGTCGCCGAAGGCGGTGGCGCAGAAGGGCCGCAAGGTGATCGCCAAGGGGCGTGGCACGCAGCGGACCTTCCGGTTGCGGGGCGACTATCGCGGCTACAACCTGTTGCCGCTCGCATTCACCCTGGACGGCCGTCGTTGCCGGGCCGAGGTGCTGGGCGGTACGACCCAGGTGATCGGCGAGGTCTCCGGCGGTTCTGGTTCTTCAGGAGCTTCGGGCGCGTCCGGCGCTTCCGGCGCTTCCGGTGCGTCCGGCCCTTCCGGCCCGGACAAGGCGCAGCCGAACCGGTCCGTAGGCGGCGGCGCGAAACGCGATCGTCCGCCGCGCAAGAGCAGCGCGCCGCGGAAGCGCTCGGGCCGCACCCAGCCGGCCACCCCGCCGCCGGCGCCGACGACCCCGTCGTTGCCGCCGGTGGCCCGCACCGGATCCGGCTTCTCGCTGGCCCTTTGAGCTCGCGGCTCCCGCCTGGGCTCCTGAGCTCGCGGCATCCCGCCGGGCCTCCGAGCTAGCGGCTTCTCGCTGGCGCTCGGAGCTCGCGGACTAGGGTCGGGGGCATGTCGAGACTTGCGGTGGTGACCGGCGGCGGAACCGGAATCGGTCGGGCCACGGCCGGCATGCTGGCGGGGGAGGGCTACGACGTCATCATCGTCGGCCGCCGCGCCGACGTGCTGGCCGACGCGGAGAAGTGGATCGGCCCGCAGGCCAGCGCGGTGACGGCCGACGTCGCCGACCCGGCCCAGATCCCCCGGATCGTCGAGGCGGTCGGCGACCGCCGGCTGGACGTCCTGGTCAACAACGCGGGCGCGTTCATCGCCGGCGACGACTCCACACTCGACGAGGTCGCGGCCCGCTGGCACGCGACCCTCGACTCCAACGTGCTCTCGGCCGTGCTGACCACCACGGCCCTGCTCCCGGCGTTCCGCCGCCCCGGCGGCCACATCATCCTGACCAGCTCGATCGCCGCCCAGCGCGGCGGCGGAGGCCCGTACTCGGCGGCCAAGGCAGCACTGCACGGTTACGCCTTGGACCTGGCGACGCAGCTGGGCGAGGACGGCATCACCGTGAACGTGATCTCCCCCGGCTACATCACCGACAGCGAGTTCTTCGACGGCCGGATGACCCCCGAGGGCCACGAACGCCGAGTGAACGCCAGCCTGGTTAAGCGCTCCGGCGCCCCCGACGAGATCGCCGAGGCGGTCCGCTGGCTGGTCGGCCCCGGCGGCGGCTTCGTAACCGCCCAGATCATCAACGTGAACGGCGGCACGGTCCTGGGCCGCTGACCCGACCGCCGCTGACCCGACCGCCGCTGACCCGACCGCCGCTGGCGAGCCCGGCCGGCGGTGTTACTTCGCGCCGCCGGTGAAGCGGCCCTCGCCCTCGCGGTTGGCCCGGAAGCGCAGGCCGGACCAGCGGTCGTCGATGGCGACCTGACCGCACGGGCGCATGTCGAAGTCGGCGACAATCGGCCACAGGGTGTCGCGGTTGATGTCGGCCTTGTTGCCCTTCGGATAAGCCACCCAGAACACCCCCGGCTTGGCCAGATCGGCGCGGTGCTCCTCGAGCTGCTTGCGCGCGCCCGCCGCGTCCTCGGCGAAGAGCACCGCCGTGCTGGCGGTGGCGAGCGTCTCAACCTCGCGCACCCCCTCGGGCATCGGCGTGAGCAGCGGCAGCCGCGCCGGGTCGGACAGCCACACGGTCGTATTCGGCTTGATCAGCAGCTTCTCGGCAATCGTCTTGGACATGATCCGAGCCTGCCACCGACAAATTTTGTTGTCAAGGACTTCACGGGACTGCGCAGACACCACGAGGACCTCGATGTCCGATAGCGTTCGCGGAATGGCGAGAATCCTGGTGGCATCGATGCCCTTCGCCGGGCACGTCGGCCCGATGAGCGCGATCACCGCCGAGCTGGTGCGACGGGGCCACGAGGTAGTCGTCTACACCGGCGCGAAATACCGCGACCGCTTCCTGTCCGCCGGCGCCACCTGGCTCCCCTGGATCAAGGCCACCGACTTCGACGACGCCGACCTGGCCGCCACCTTCCCCGAGGTCGGCGACGGCAAGGGCTTCCGCGGCACCCAGGCCAACGGTGAATACGTCCTCTTCGGCACCACCGCCGGCCAGATCGCCGACATCATGGCCGGCGCACCCTACGACCTGCTGGTGACCGACCAGGTCGCCTTCGGCGGAGCCATCGCCGGCCAGGCACTGGGCATCCCGTGGGCAACGGTCACCGTCACACCGCTGTCCCTGACCAGCCGTCACCTGCCGGCCCTGGGCATGCCGTGGACCCCGGGCGGCGGCCCGCTCGGCCGGGCCCGCGACGCCGCTTCGCGGGGCCTGACCAACGCGCTCTACCGACGCATCACCGACCCGAAGCTGAACAAGCTCCGCGCCGACGTCGGCCTGGGCCCGGTCGAGCCGGGCCGCCTTTTCGACGGCATCTACTCCACCGACCTGATCATCGCCCAGGGGGTGCCGGGCCTCGAATACCCACGCCCCGACCTCCCGCCCTACGTCCACTTCGTCGGCCGCCTGGCCCCCGCAACCTCGCCGCCCGGCTCAGCCACCCCCTCCGCTGCCGATATCGCTGCCGATGGCACTGCCGCTGACGCTGATACCGCAGCCGCCGCTGTCGCTGCTGCCGATGCAGCGACGGCCGCTGCTGATGCCGTTGCTGCAGCTGCCGCCGTTGCGGCGGCCGCCGCGGCCGGCCTGGCCGTTCCCCGGCCGGGACCGGCGACCCTGCACGACATCCTGGCTGACCCGGCTGACTCGGTCGGTGCAGGCCGCCCGGCTGGTCGAGCCGCTTCGCCGGCCGGCCCGGGCGGCTCAGCCGGCCTGCCCGACTGGTGGCCGGAGCTCGCCGAGGCCGCCACGGTCGTGCACGTGACCCAGGGGACCCTCGACATGGACCCGGCCGACCTGCTGCGGCCCACCATGGACGGGCTGGCCGACCGGGACGTGCTGGTCGTCTGCACGACCGGCGGCGCCGACCCGGCCACGCTCGGGCCACTTCCGTCGAATGCGCGGGCGGCCACGTTTCTCCCGCACGACCTGCTGCTGCCGCTCGTGGACGTCATGGTCACCAACGGCGGCTGGGGTGGGGTGCTGGCCGCCCTGCAGGCCGGGGTGCCGCTCGTCGTCGCCGGCGGTTCGCTCGACAAGCCGGAGGTTGCGCGCCGGGTGGCCTGGTCGGGCGCGGGCCTCGACCTGCGGACCGGAAGCCCGAAGGCCGCCCGGATCGCCGAGGCGGTCGACCGGGTGCGCTCCGACCCGGCCTTCCGAACCCGCGCCGGCGAGCTCGGCGCGGCGATGACGGCGGCGGGTGGTGCGCCGGTGGCCGTCGACCTGATCGAGGGATTGTTGCCGAGCTGACCTGGGCTTACGGATCACGATGAGCTCCTTCCGATCGTCCTGGGCAGGTCTGATTCTGGCCTCGGCGGCACGGGCGGTGCTGAAGTTTCTCGCCGGCCTGTGGACAACGGTTGGCCTGTGGATAACTCCGGTTCTGTCGGTGGCGGCTGATAGACATGCCGGGTGACCGAGACAACGCGGACAACAGCCGGGACGGCCGAGCGGGCAGCGGTGCGCGAGCGCGCCGAGGAGGTGCTGCGCCGGCTCGCCGGTGCGCATGCCGTTCTGCGCGAAGACCAATGGCGGGCCATCGAGGCGCTCACCGTCGACCGGCGGCGGGTGCTGTGTGTGCAGCGCACCGGCTGGGGCAAGTCGGCGGTCTACTTCGTGGCCACCGCCCTGCTGCGTGACGGTGTGACGGCCGAGCCCGATGATCCGCCGGCCGGCCCGACGGTCATCGTGTCCCCGCTGCTCGCGCTGATGCGTAACCAGGTGGAGGCGGCTGCCCGCGCCGGCATCCGGGCGCGCACCATCAATTCAGCCAACCTCGACGAGTGGTCCGAGATCGAGCACGAGATCCGGGCCGGCGCGGTCGACGTGTTGCTGATCAGTCCGGAGCGGCTCAACAACCCCGACTTCCGCGACAACGTGCTGCCCGGCCTGGCCGGCAGCACCGGGCTGCTGGTGGTCGACGAGGCGCACTGTGTCTCCGACTGGGGCCACGACTTCCGGCCCGACTATCGGCGCCTGCGCACGTTCCTCGCCGGACTCCCGGGCCGCACGCCGGTGCTGGCCACGACCGCGACCGCCAATTCGCGAGTGACCGCCGACGTGGCCGAGCAGCTCGGCGACGCGCTGGTGCTGCGCGGCCCGCTCGACCGTGATTCGCTGCGCCTGGCCGTGCTCGACCTGCCCAACCCGGCGCATCGGCTGGCCTGGCTCGCCGACCACCTCGACCGGCTCCCGGGCTCCGGCATCGTCTACACACTCACCGTCGCCGGGGCCACCGAGACCGCCGACTTCCTGCGCTCGCGCGGCTTCCCGGTGGCGTCCTACACGGGCCAGGTGGAGGATGCCGAGCGCCGCGCCGCCGAGCAGGACCTTCAGGACAACAAGATCAAGGCGCTGGTCGCGACGTCGGCGCTCGGCATGGGCTTCGACAAACCCGACCTCGGCTTCGTGATCCATGTGGGCGCACCGCCGTCGCCGATCGCCTATTACCAGCAGGTCGGCCGGGCGGGCCGGGCCGTCGAGCACGCCGAGGTGGTGCTGCTGCCCGGCCGGGAGGATGCGGCGATCTGGCGTTACTTCGCGTCCCTGGCGTTCCCGCCGGAAGACCAGGTGCGCTCGGTGCTGGCCAACCTCGCGGCCGACCGTCCGATGTCGACGCAGGCCCTCGAGCCGCTGGTCGACCTGCGCCGTAACCGGCTCGAGATGATGCTCAAGGTTCTCGACGTGGACGGCGCGGTCCGCCGGGCCCGCGGCGGCTGGCTCGCCACCGGTGAGCCGTGGACCTACGACACCGCGCGGCTGCGCCGGGTCGCCGAGGCCCGCTCGGCCGAGCAGAAGACCATGATCGAGTATGCGGAGACCGACGCCTGCCGCATGGAGTTCCTCCGCCGCTGCCTCGACGACCCCGATGCGGTGCCGTGCGGCCGTTGTGACAACTGTGCCGAGCCGCTGTTCGACGCCGAGGTGTCACCGGCCTCGCTGGCCGCCGCCGACGCGTTCCTGGGCCGGCCCGGCGTCGAGATTTCCCCGAAGAAGATGTGGCCGACCGGCATGGCCGCGGTCGGCATCTCCCTCAAGGGCAAGATCGCCCCGGCCGATCAGATCGACCCCGGCCGGGCCGTCGGCCGGCTGTCCGACCTCGGCTGGGGTGGCCGGCTGCGCACGGTGGTCGCGCCCGAGGCGCCCGACGGCGCGATCTCCGGCGAGCTGGCGGCCGCCGTGGTGGAGATCCTGAAGGCCTGGGCGCACGGCGAGGATGCCTGGAAGCGCCGTCCGGCCGCGGTGGTCGAGGTGTCTTCACGACGCCACCCCGAGTTGATCCACACGCTGGCCGAGCACATCGCCCGGGTGGGCCGGCTGCCGCTGCTGGGCGCGATCACCTCGGCCGCACCGCCCGGCGGCGACGCCCGGGGCAACAGCGCGCAGCGGGTGCGCGCCCTGCATGAGGCCTTCACTGTCCCGGCCGAGGTGACCGCCGAGTTGCCGACCCTGGGCGGCCCGGTCCTGCTGGTGGACGACCTGGTGGATTCGGGCTGGACGATGGTCCTGGCCGGCCGCGCCCTGCGCCGAGCCGGCGCCGAGGGGGTGCTGCCGCTGGCGCTGGCCGTGGCCGCCTGATCGGCGGCGGTCCCGCACCGGCCGGGGTGACCGCGGAATGTCGCGCCTAAGGGTGCCCGGTGGTGACAAATGGGCTGTTAGTGGACAGGATGGATCTAGGTAGGCGGGTTCGGCGAGGGGTGGCCGCGGGGCGGCCCGGATACGGGTAGGGGGTATGCTGGCGTCATGTCCGAAGAATCGACGTCGCACCATGGTCCGCACGGTTACTCCGGTGACAAGGCGGCGCTGCTCGGGCGCCTCCGGCGCATCGAGGGACAGATCCGCGGGCTGCAGCGGATGGTCGACGAGGACACCTACTGCATCGACGTTCTGACTCAGATCTCCGCGGCCAAGAGTGCGCTCCAGGCGGTGGCGATCGGCCTGCTCGAGGACCACCTGGCCCACTGCGTCGTCGACGCGGCGCGGGCCGGTGACCCGAGCGCCAAGGTCAAGGAGGCGTCCGACGCGATCGCGCGGCTCGTGCGGTCCTGACGGGCGAGGCGCGCAGAGCGGGCGAGAAGCGGTTCGGGCAGGCGAGAAGACAACCCGGGCGGGCGAAAGCGGTTCGGGCCGGCGAAAGCCGCGGGCGAGAAAACCGAAGAAAGGCAATTTCATGGCTGTGACCAGCACCTACACCGTGACCGGGATGACCTGCTCGCACTGCGTCCAGGCAGTCACCGGCGAGCTCACCGCCCTGCCGGGCGTCGCGGAGGTGCAGGTCGACCTGGCCTCCGGCGCGGTCACCGTGACCAGCGAGACGCCCCTGGCTGCCGACGACGTGCGCGCCGCGGTGGACGAGGCCGGCTACGAGCTCGCGAATGCCTGACGGCTCAGCCGCCGAAGACGCAACCGGCGCCGGTCTGCGGCCGTCCGGCAGCACAACCGATGCCGGTGAGCGACTGTCCAGCGGCGGCGGCGTGGCGGAGCAGCGGTCCGGCGGGGTCGAGCAGCCGACCAGCGCGGTCGAGCAGCACGCCTACGCGGCTGAGCAGCACGCCTACGCGGCTGAGCAGCACGTTGGAGCCGCGGAGCGACAGCCAGCCGCAGCCGCGGCTGAGCAGCAGGTCGGAGCAGCGGAGGAGCAGCAGGCCGGAGCCGCGGCTGAACAGGACGCTGGAGCAGCGGAAGAGCAGCAAGCCGGAGCCACGGAAGAACCGGTTGGCGGGAGTGAGCGCGATCTGACCGCGATCGGTCTCTCGGAGACGACCGCCGCGGGCGACAAGGCCGGGTTCCGACTGGCGGCCTTCGGCGCGCTGCTGATCGTGGTGCTCTTCGCGGGCTACGGCCTGGGCCGCCTGAACAACGGCACCGCCTCGGCGTCGGCACCACCGGCGACCGGCGCCGGAACAGGCACCGGCAGCGGCACAGGCACCGGCACCGGTGCGGCGATGCCGGGCATGGACGAGAGCCAGCCGCACGCTCACGCCACCGACGGCACGGTCACCCAGACCGGCACCGCCGCCGCGACCTCGGTCGGTGCGGCGGTCGGGGGACTCTCGCTGAGCTCCGGCGGCCTGACCCTGGTGCCGGGCACGACGACGTTCGCGGCCGGGAAACCCCAGCGTCTCAGCTTCCGGATCACCGGGCCGGGTGGGGCGCCGGTCACGACGTACGCGATCGTGCACGAGAAGCTTTTGCACCTCATCGTGGTCCGGCGGGACCTGACCGGCTTCCAGCACCTGCATCCGAGCATGGCCGCCGACGGCACCTGGGGCATCGACCTCACGCTGCCGAACCCGGGGATCTACCGGATGGTCGCCGACTTCACCGCGGTCGTCGGTGGCGCGCCGATCGCCACCACGCTCGGCAGTGACCTCACGGTGGCCGGAAACTACGCACCGGCGGCCCTGCCCGCGCCGATCAAGGCGGTGGCGACCGACGGGTTCGCGGTCGGCTACGAGGGTGCGCCCAGCACGAAGTCGACCCAGCCGCTGCTGATCGGCGTGGCCGGGCCCGACCACCAGACCGCGGTGCTCGAGCCCTACCTGGGCACCTACGGTCATCTGGTGGTGCTACGGGCGGGCGATCTTGCCTACGTGCACGTCCACCCGGAGACGCAGCTGGTCGACGGGAAGGTCAAGTTCTGGGTGTCGGTGCCGAGCGCCGGGACCTACCGGATGTTCTTCGACTTCCAGGTGGCCGGCCAGGTGCACGACGCGGCCTGGACGGTCGCGGTCAACTGAGCAGCTTCTCCAGCGCGGGGGTCACGGACCACTGACCGGTCAGGGTTTCGTACTCCTCGCGCTGGGCGGGGGTCGGCGCGGCGTCGGTGCGGCGGGCGCGCAGCAGCAGGTTGCGCGGGGTGTGGGCGGAGTCGATGAACTCGACCACCTCCACCCGGTAGCCGTGCAGGCGCAGCAGCGATGCCCGTAGCGAGTCGGTCAGCACGTCGGCGAAGCGTTCCCGCATGATCGCGTGCCGGGTGAGTTCGCCGAACGGGGCCGGTGCCGGGGAACCCTTCAGCTGGGCGGCGATGTCGTGGTGGCAGCACGGCGCGGCCAGCACCCAGTCGGCCTCCCAGCGCACCGCCCGGGCCAGCGCCTGGTCGGTGGCGGTGTCGCAGGCGTGCAGGGCCAGCACCAGGTCGGGGGTGAACGGCAGGCTCGCGTCCTCGATGGTGCCGGCCACGAACGTCACGTCGTCGGCGCAGCCCAGGTCGGCGGCGACGGCGGTGTTGCGTACCCGCTGGTCCTCGCGGACGTCGACCCCGACCACCTCGACCTTCGCGCCGCGCCCGGCCAGGTAGCGGTAGGCGGCGAAGGTCAGGTAGGCGTTTCCGCAGCCCAGGTCGACGACGCGCAGCGGCGTCGGCAGTTCTTCGGGGAGCGTCGCGGCGAGCGCGCGCAGGAACGCGTCGACCTGGCGTCGCTTGGCCGCGTTGCCGCCGATCACCGAGAACAGTGGATCGCCCGGGTCGAGCAGCCACTGCTTGGTGCGATCGTGAGCGAGATCACCCGTAGTGACCGCCGCGGACCGATGCACCTGAGCGTCACCCTTCTTGGTGATTCGTACCTGCACCGTCGCGGACGACGTCTCCACATGCCAGTTGCCGAACGGCTCGGCGAGCAGCTCGTCCACGGCCGCCGCGGCCTCGTCGCCGAACGTGACATTCCGGGTGAACGGGCGTGCCCCGTCGTCGGTGACGATCTGCAGCTTGGGCCCGCCCTTGAGGGCGACGGGGCGAAGCTCTGCCCTGGTCACCGAGGGTGTCTGACCGCGGCGGCGACCGGCCGCGACGGCTCGGGTGAGCGCGGGGTCGAGCAGGAGGGTGCGAACTTCGGCGAGCACGTCCGCCAAGGGCTGGGGCATCCCTCAATTGTGCCTGGCCCCGGATCGGCGATTCGATCACAACGGGTGAGACATGAAGTGGATCTATCGCTACGCTGTGCCCCCAAGAAATGAGGTGCGCAGCCGATGTCCTTGATGGCCGACCTGCCGGGGGCCGACCGGCTCTCCGCCCGGCTGCGCCGGGACACGCACGCCGCGCACGAGGCGGCGCAGGGTAGCGGCTTTCTCGACGCGCTGGCCTCGGGCCTGCTGCCCTGGGAGGCCTACGCGGATCTCACCGCGCAGCACTGGTTCCTCTACGAAGCGCTCGAGCTGGCGGCCGGCACGATGGCCGACGACCCGGTGGCGCGCGCGTTCGTCTTCCCCGAGCTGATGCGGCTGCCGTCGCTCGAGGCCGATCTGCACTATCTGCACGGCCCGTGCTGGCCGGATCGGATCGCCGCGCTGCCGGCCACCACCACCTACTGCACCCGCCTGCGCTACGCCGCCAACTCGCACCCGATCGGCTTCATCGCCCACCACTACACGCGCTACCTGGGCGATCTTTCCGGCGGGCAGTACCTGGGGCGTGCCATCGCCCGCGCCTACGGCCTGAACGGCGACGGCCACCGCTTCTTCATCTTCGACGGCATCGAGCCCACCGCCCTCAAGACCTACTACCGTCAGTTGCTTGACTCGCTGCCCTGGTCACACTACGAACAGGATGAGTTCGTCACCGAAGTGCTCGAGGCGTACCGGCTCAACATCGCCGTGCTCGACGACCTCCGTCGCCGCTGGACCTGACCACCAGGGAGAAGACCATGACCGATCCGTTCCCGCCCGAGGTGGTCGAGCAGATCGCCGGTCACATGAACGGCGACCACGCCGACGACAACCTGCTGATCGTGCGGTCGCTGGGCGGTATTCCGTCGGCCACCGCCGCCCGGATGTCCGGCATGGACGCCGACGCGATGGAGTTCGCCGCGGTGGTCGACGGCATCGAGGTCCCGGTCCGGGTCCCGTTCGCCGAGCGTCTCACCGAGCGCCGCCAGGTCCGGGCGGAAGCCGTCCGCATGTACCGCGACGCCTGCACTGCGCTCGGCGTAACCCCGAGCCACTGACGCTGCGTGATCCCGACACGCTTCCTTTGAGTACGCCGTAGCACCGGAACCCGCCCGTCAGTGGGAGCACCGTCGGCCACCGGGCCGTCCGCCCGCTGCGGCCCGGCCCCGGTGGTAACGCTGCGGCCGGTAACGCATTTCGGCCACGGTCCCGAATGGGAGCCGTGGCCGAATGACAGAAAACGATCAGGCGGTGGCGCCGTCACTCACGTCGGCCGAGCTCACGACCGTGTCGGAGTCGGAGTCGGAGTCGGAGTCGGCCTCGGTGGCGGAACCGTTGCCGGAGCCACGGCTGCCACGGCCACCCCGGCGGCGGCGCCGGCGGGGACGGTCGGCGTCGTCCGAGTCGGCGGAGTCGTCGGCGTCACCGGAGTCGGCCACGACGGTTAGCTCGGGAGCGGCGTCGCCACCGTCCTCGAAGATCATCGTGGTCGCCGGGGCGCGCCGCCGGGTCCGCGCACGTTTCGGAGCCGCATCGTCCGCAGCGGGCGCCACCTCGGTCGAGCCGGCGGCCGGCGCAACCTCCGGCGTACCCACCTCGGGAGCCGCATCGTCGTCGACCCGACGCCGGCGACGCTGCCGCTTGGGCCGCTCGCCCCCGTCCTCGGACGCCGCAGGCGTGCTCTCGTCAGCGGGACCGCTGGAACCGCTGCGTCCTCCCCGGCGGGGAGCCGCCCCACCGCGACCGCGCCCGGCCGGCTCGCGCCGCCGACGACCGCCGCCCAGGTCCTCCTCGATCTCGGCGGCCAGGCCGACCCGGTTGCGGTCGGCGGTCGGCAGCGTGCCCGAGATGTCGGTCGGGATGTCCAGGTCGGAGTAGAGCGCGGCGCTCGTGTGGTAGGTCTCCGGGGGCTGCGGCATGTTCAGGCCCATCGACTTGTCGATGAGGACCCAGCGCGGCATGTCCTCCCAGTCGACGAACGTGACCGCGACACCGGTGGCGCCCGCGCGACCGGTGCGGCCGATGCGGTGCGTGTAGGTGTCCGGGTCTTCCGGGCAGTCGTAGTTGATCACGTGGGTGACGCCGGAGACGTCCAGGCCGCGGGCGGCGACGTCGGTGGCGACCAGCACGTCGATCTTGCCGGAGCGGAAGGCACGGAGAGCCCGCTCGCGCGCGCCCTGGCCGAGGTCACCGTGCACCGCCGCGACCGCGAAGCCGCGGAAGTCGAGGTCCTCGGCGACCCGGTCGGCGGCCCGCTTGGTGCGGCAGAAGATCATCGTGAGGCTGCGGCCGCGGGCCTGCAGGATGCGGGCCACCATCTCCAGCTTGTTCAGCGGGTGGGTGCGGTAGACGACCTGCTTGGTCAGTGGCGACGGGCCGCTCTCGCTGGTGTGCCCGGCGTGGATCGTGACCGGGTTGTGCAGGAAGCGGCGGGACAGCGCGACGATCGGGTCGGGCATGGTCGCCGAGAACAGCATGGTCTGCCGCTCGTCGGGCAGCATCGCCAGGATCTTCTCGACGTCGTCGAGGAAGCCCAGGTCGAGCATGCGGTCGGCCTCGTCGAGCACGAGCGCCTTGATCGACTTGAGGTTCAGCTGCTTCTGCTTGGCCAGGTCGAGCAGGCGGCCGGGGGTGCCGACCAGGATCTCGATGCCCTTCTTGAGGGCGTCGACCTGCGGCTCGTACGCCACGCCGCCGTAGATCGGCAGCACCCGCACGCCGCGCGTGCTGCCCGCGGCGGCGAGGTCGCGCGCGACCTGCAGGCCCAGCTCACGGGTGGGAACGACGATGAGTGCCTGCGGCTTGCCGTCGGCGCCCTCGGAGGGGGCGGTGACCCGCTCGAGCAGGGGCAGGCCGAAGCCGAGGGTCTTACCGGTGCCGGTCGGCGCCTGGCCGATCAGGTCGGTGCCGCGCAGCGCGATCGGCAGTGCGTACTCCTGGATCGCGAAGGCCCTGGTGATGCCGGCCTTCGCCAGCGCTTCGACGGTCTCGGCCCGGACACCCAGCTCGGCGAAGGTGGGGCTGTCCGGACGGACGGGAGCGCGATTGACAACTGGTACGAGTGCGGGTTCGGAGTTTTCGATGTCTGTCATGAAGTTTTACGGGTGCCTCTCGTGGTGCGCCCGTCGTGTCAGGGGCGCGCTATGGGTAGGGCGCGGGCCACACGCTGATAAAAGCGGGCCGCACGCGCGCGGGTTGCCGCGGCGATTCAGGTCGTTTCAGGTGAAAGTGAATCGACGTCGACAGCAACGCACGCCAGTCTACCCGACCGCGAGATCGTGCACCTCAGAGCAGAGTTACGGGAGGGCATCCCGGGACAACGGGATGCCCTCCGGACGAGCTCTTAACCTCAGCGGGTGGTGAAGCCGAACGGTCGGTTGGACGACTCGGCGATCTCCACGTAAGCCACCTTGGCGATCGGGATGATCACCTTGCGGCCCTTCTCATCCGTGAGCGACAGCACGCTGTCCTTGGCCATCGCCTCGGTCACGGCCTGCTCGACCTCCGCCGGGCTCTGAGCGCTCTCGAGCACCAGCTCGCGCGGCGTGTGCTGCACGCCGATCTTGACCTCCACGGGGCCCTCCCTCTGTGCATGTGTTACCGCACTGAAGGTTATCCGATTTCGGCCGGTGTTCCGCCCGATGCGCCGCCCTGCAGGGGGAAGCTGGCCACCCCGCGCCAGATCAGTGCAGCTACGAGCGATTCGGCTTCAGCTTTAGGCGTACGACGTCCGTTCGCGAGCCAGAACTGAGCCGACTGCCCGGCCGCCCCGACCAGGCCAGAGGCGAGCAGCTCGGCAGCATCCGAACTGAGCCCGGTGTCCGAGATGATGGTGTCGGTCACCGCGGCGATGCAGCCCTGCTCGACCCGCTCGACCCGTTGCCGGACCTGCGGATCGTTGCGCAGGTCGGACTCGAAGACGAGCCGGAAGGCCTCGCTCTCGTGGTCCATGAAGTCGAAGTAGGCCCGGACCGCGCCCTTGACCCGCTCCTTGTTGTCGTGCGTCGCCAGCATCGCGTCGCGAACCTTGGCGATTATCGCGTCGCAGTGCGTGTCGAGCAGCGCGAGATAGAGCTCGAGCTTGCCGGGGAAGTGTTGATAGAGCACCGGCTTGGAAACCCCGGCCCGCTCAGCGATGTCATCCATCGCGGCGGCGTGGTAGCCGTGCGCCACGAAGATCTGCTGGGCGGCAGCCAACAACTGCTTGCGGCGCGCGGAGCGCGGCAAGCGAGTGGGCCGGGCGGTCTGTGCCCCGCCAGACGCAGCGGTCATCTCTCTCAAACCTCCAGGGGGTCGGTCCCCGCGGTTGGGTCGGCGCGGATTGTCCGGATCGGCGCTCGTCGCAGTCGAGCCGGCAACTGTCGCGACGCTGCAACTTATCGCCACCGCATGCACACGGTAGCCTCAGCACGGGCGAGCGAGGAGCGCGCGGTGGATGAATCAGGGCATTCCGGAGACACTGGAGCCGCAGAGGGCGGCAACAGTGCCGATTCGCGTGAGCGCACTCGGGTGAACGGCTGGGTGACGCAGGATAGTCCCTGGTCCAATGCGGGCAGCGCACTCGACCCGGAAAACGACGTACCGGCGTGGCGCCGGCCAACGCCGTTCCCGCGCAATCAGTCATTTCCCCCGCCCGACCGAGGATACGGCCCGGTTCAGCCCACTCCTCTGCAGCCGATCCCGGTGCAGCCCGCCTCGGCCGTGCCCAATCCGGTCCCGGCGCCCGCCCCGCCCGGCTTCGTCGATGCCAAACAGTCCGGCGAAATTCCCCCGTCCGTGGCACCCACGAGCCCCGGTGCCGAGGGCCGCTGGCCGGACACCCGCCCGCGCTACTCCGACCTGCTGGCTCACCTGACTCCGCCCGGCGGCGAGCCGGCCCGTCCGCCGGCGCCGCGTACCGAGCCGGGCGCGCCGTCGTCCCGCCCGATCGGCGAGAGCACCGGCGCCCCGATGGCCCGGCCCATCTCGCCCGAGCCGGGCCTGGGCTCCAGAGCCGCCGAAAGAGCCGCCGAAAGAGCCGCCGACCGGGCCGCAGACCAGGGCGCCGATCGAGTCGCCGACCGCGCAACCGACCCCGGTCCGGGCTCCCGCCCGGTGAGCCCGGGTCTGGGCTCCCGCCCGGCCGACCCGGGCCTCGGCTCCCGGGCCAGCCGGCCCACCAGCCTGCGGACGGCCGAGGCGCGGGGCTACGACCTGCCCACGCCGAACAGCGCGCCGCCGTACCCGTATGAGGGCGACCTCGACGACAACCGGCCCACACCGCCGCCGCCCGCGCCCGCCCAGCAGCGCGCCGCCGTGCCCCTCGTGCGCCCCGCCGCCCCGTCGGCCCGGCGCTCCGAGTGGAGCCCGCCCGAGCCCGCCCGGCCGCAGTCGCCGGCGCCCTATCAGCCGAGCCCGCCGACCGCCCCCGCCGATGAAGCGCCGCCGGCCCGCCCGTCGTACGATCCGTCCAGCTTCCCGCGCCGGGTGTCGTACGAATCCGGGCCGGTCGCCGAGCCGTCGGGCTACACCCCGCCCGCGGCATATGCGGCGTTCGGCAACTCGCCCTCCGGCGCCGGAGCCGGTGGGCCGGCCGACCCCGGTCCTCGGGGTCTGCCGCAGCGCGTGCCGGCCCAACCGGACGTTCCGAGAGTTCCGGAGCCCCCGTTGACGGAGCCGACGGCCGAGACGCCGCAGCTGGCCCGCATCGCGACGCATCTGCGCCGCGGTGACGTGGTGCAGCCGCGCGAGCGGGAGGAAGGCTTCGACGTCCAGGCGATCCTGGCCGCCGTCCGCGGCGTGGACGGCGTGCGGGACGCATCGTTGCGCGCCACCCCGACCGGCGCGCACAGCCTGCGACTCGACCTGGCCGAGGGCGCCGACCCGGCCGAGGTGAGCCGCCGGGTGGCCCGCCTGCTGCAGGACCGGATGGGTCTGGACGCGGCGATGAAGGGTGACGCACCACCAGCGCCCCCGGCAGCTCCGCCCGCCCCGGTCTCGCCGGCCGCCCTGGTGCCGACCCGGCAGCGCAGCGCGCCGCCGGCGCCGGTCGCGACGCCGACCCCGATGCCGGTCGCGGCCCCGACCCCGATGCCGGCCGCCACCCCGCCGCCGCCCCGACGGCCCGAACCCGAGCCCGAGCGGCCCCGCCTGGACCAGCGCCCACCCGAGCCGCAGCGCCCACCCGAGCCCGCCCGCCCGGTGGAGACCCCGCGCCCGGTTGAGGCCGCTCGCCCGGTGACGGCCGAGCGCATCCAGCCGCCCGCGCCCCGCGCCGAGGAGCGCAAGGAAGAGCGCCGCGACGAGCGCAAGGAAGAGCCGAACGCGGTGGTCCCGGCCGACGACGAGCCCGGCCCGCCGCGCCCGCTCTACCCCGGCGAGCAGCCCGGCCCGCGCATCGTCATCGAGAACGTCAACGTCAACACGTACGGCACGGACGCCTCGGTGGAGGTCCGGCTGGCGGTCGGCGGGCGGGTGTCGTCCGGCGTGGCCGACGGCCCGGCGGTCGACGGCTACCTGCTGCGGCTGTGCGCGATGGCCACCGCCGGCGCGGTCAACGACCTGCTGAGCGAGTCCGATCACCCGGACGGCCCGGCCCGCTGCTTCGTCGAGCACGCGGCCGCCGTCCCGTTCGGCAACCACCAGGTCGCCGTCGTCGTGCTGTTGTTGTCCTGCAACAGCTGGGTGGAGCAGCTGGCCGGCTCGGCGGTGGTGTCCAGTGACGACCGGCACGCCATGGTTCGGGCAACTTTGGCGGCGGTCAACCGTCGCCTAGAGGCACTCTTGTCCCGATGAAGGGCGCAAGACTTTCCGACGACACCGTTCTGCTGCCGGACGACGACGCACCACCCCCGTGGCCCGCACGCCGGGTCGAGATCGGCGGGTCGATGCTGCACGTCCGGGACACTCCGGCAACCCGGCCGGACGCCGAACCGGCCGTCTACGTGCACGGCCTCGGCGGCTCCTCGCAAAACTTCACCGACGTGGCCGGCCTGCTCGCCGGCCGCTTCGACGCCCAGGCGGTCGACCTGCCCGGGTTCGGCTACAGCGATCCGAGCCCGCGCTATTCGATCCCGGCGTTCGCCGCCACCCTCACCGGCTACCTGGAGCACGCCGACCGGGGGCCGGTCCATCTGATCGGCAACTCGCTGGGCGGCTCCATCGCCGTACGCGTAGCCGCTCTTCGCCCTGATCTGATCCGTTCGCTCACCCTGATCTCCCCGGCGATGCCGTTCCTCGATCCGCGCCGCACGGCGCACGGCCCCTACCTGCCGGTGCTGGCGCTGCCGCTGGCCGACCGGATCTTCGCGTGGGGGATGACCCGGATCCCGGTCGAGGAGATGGCCGAGCAGGTGCTCGCCGCGTGCTTCGGCGACCCCCGGAAGGCGAGCGCGCAGCGCCGGGCCGAGGCGATGGACGAGATCCGGCTGCGTTACACGGTGGAGCACTATCCGAGCGCCTATCTGCGCACGCTGCGCGGCCTGGTCTCCAGCTTCCTGCGCGCGTACCTGCCGGGCCGTAACTCGATGTGGCGACTGGCCACCGAGATCACCGCGCCGACCCTGGTGATCGGCGGTCTCGGCGACCGGCTGATCGACCCGCGGGTGCCGGCCCAGGTGGCCCGGGCGATCCCGGACAGTCGGCTGCTGATCCTGCCGGGCGTCGGCCACGTCGCGCAGATGGAGGTGCCGCGGCTGGTGGCGCGGGCGATCGTCGGCATGCTCGACGAGATTTCGGCCCCGGCGGCGAAACCGGCCGGATAGGGCGACGTCGCTCTCACAAGATCGGCCCGGCAAGACAACGATCGCTGCGTGTGAAACCCTGGCGATCGATGATCGAGGAAGCCACCCTGCCCGTCACGCGGCCCCCAAATCCGCCGGACCGGTGGCGGCGCTGGTGGCTCGCGCTGCTCGTGCTGACCGCGGTGGTGGCGTCGGGTTTCCTCGCCGGGCGCGGGCTGAGCTCCAACGCAGCCACGGTCCCGACCACTCCTGTGACTTCCATCACGCCATCCGCGTCAGCTCCGATGTTGGAGACCACGACGACGCCTTCGGCGCCGGCGGTGGACCAGCCGGCGGTGGACCAGCCGGCGGTGGATCAGCTGAGTCTGCCGGGTGCGGTTCCGTCGCACGGTTCCGGCACATTTGCGTACGCGACCACCCGCGGCCCGGTGCTCGGCACCCAGGGCAAACTGCGCCGTTTCCACGTCGCCGTCGAGCAGGGCAGCAACGAGGACCTGACCGCGTTCGCGAGCTCGGTGGTGTCGACCCTGGGCAACCCGCAGAGCTGGATCGGCGGCGGCCAGGTCCGGCTGCAGATGGTGCCCGGCGCGGAGAAGGCGGACTTCACGGTCTACCTGGCGACGCGGGACACGGCCGGGAAGATGTGCCTGAACGGCGGCACCAACATCCGGATCAACGGAGTGCCGTACACGTCGTGCCGCACCACCGGTAAGGCGATCATCAACCTGGACCGCTGGCGGTTGTCCGCGAAGCCCTACCTGTACGCGAAGGTGCCGCTGGCCACCTATCGGCAGTACGTGGTGAACCACGAGGTCGGGCACGAGCTCGGGCATCGGCACGAGGGGTGCCCGAAGGCGGGCGGCCCAGCTCCGGTGATGGTGCAGCAGACGCTCACCACCCGCGGTTGCGTGCCCTACGCCTGGCCGCGCCGGGGCAACGGGTTCCTGACCGGTCCGGCGAGGTAGCCAGCGAAAACCGCCCTTCTCCCGCGATCCGGCGTGGCAATCTCGGCTATGTCATGACTTTGCCGGGAAGGACGGAAGAGGCGTGGGCCGGCGTCGCGGTCTGGAATCCCGACCGCAATCCGCCGGCGATGACCCGGCGCCCGTTGTCCCGCCAGGAGCCCCCGCCGCTCGCCGCCGAGGACGAGCCGGTCGAGCCCCGCCCCGCCCGGTTCCGCCGCCGCATCCTGCTGGCCCTCGTCTACGTCCTGCTGGCCGCCGGAGTTCTCGCCGTGGGCCGATACGTGCGGGCCGACGAGGGCGACCGCATCGTGGTCCCACCGGCCCCGGCCCCCTCGGCTCGACCGGCCGTCGCCACCCCCGCCAAGCCAAAGGTCAGGCTGGCGGGCGCCAGTGGCTCGTTCGCCTACGTGGCCGGCTTCGGGCCGATCGTGGGGAACCGCGGACCGATCCACCGCTTCAAGATCGCGGTGGAGAAACCGACCGCCGGTGCCCTCGATTTCGCGAATCAGGTCAACCGGGTTCTCGGCGACCGCCGCAGCTGGATCGCGAGCCACCGCTTCCGCTTCCAGCGGGTCCCGGAGTCCGCGCACGCCGAGTTCATCGTCTACCTGGCCTCGGCGAAGACATCGGAGCGGATGTGCCGCACCGGCGGGCTGGAGACCGACGGATTCACCTCCTGCCGGGTGCCCCGGAAGGTGATCATCAACGACGACCGGTGGGCGGGGGCCATCCGTGGCTACGGCGCCTCGCTGGACGTCTACCGCGCCTATGCGGTCAACCACGAGGTCGGCCACCAGCTGGGGCACGGCCACCAACGGTGTCCGGGCAAGGGCAAGGTCGCGCCGGTGATGATGCAGCAGACGTACGGTCTGAAGGGCTGCATCGCCAATTCCTGGCCGTACCCGGGCGGTTCGTGAATATTCCCTGTCCCGCATGTCGGGCCGGTGGGCAACGTCATGGCTACGACATCCGTCAACGAGCAACAATGGCTAGCGATCCTTACCGTCAACCCGGGGAGTAAACCGTGGCACTGCCCCCGCTCGTCGAGCCGGCCGCTGAGCTGACCATCGACGAGATCCGCCGCTACTCGCGTCACCTGATCATCCCGGACGTGGGGATGGACGGGCAGAAGCGGCTGAAGAACGCCAAGGTTCTCGCCGTCGGCGCGGGTGGCCTCGGCTCGCCGGCCCTGCTCTACCTGGCCGCCGCCGGGGTGGGCACGCTCGGCATCATCGACTTCGACACGGTCGACGAGTCCAACCTCCAGCGCCAGGTCATCCACGGCGTCTCCGACGTGGGCCGGCCCAAGGCCGAGTCGGCCGCGGACAGCATTCGCGAGATCAACCCGCTGGTGAACGTGATCATTCACAACACCGCGCTGGATCGCGACAACGTCCTGGAGCTCTTCAGCCAGTACGACCTGATCGTCGACGGCACCGACAACTTCGCCACCCGCTACATGGTGAACGACGCGGCCGTGCTGCTCGGCAAGCCGTATGTGTGGGGTTCGATCTACCGTTTCGACGGCCAGGCCTCGGTCTTCTGGGAGGAGCACGGTCCCTGCTACCGCTGCCTCTACCCGGAGCCCCCGCCGCCCGGCATGGTTCCGAGCTGCGCCGAGGGCGGCGTCCTCGGCGTGCTCTGCGCGTCGATCGGCTCGATCCAGGTCAACGAGGCGATCAAGCTGATCACCGGCATCGGTGAGCCGCTCGTCGGCCGGCTGATGGTCTACGACGCCCTGGAGATGGAGTACCGCAAGATCAAGGTCCGCAAGGACCCGAACTGCGCGCTCTGCGGGGAGAACCCGACGGTCACCGAGCTGCTGGAGGACTACGAGGACTTCTGCGGCGCGGTGTCGGCCGAGGCCGAGGAGGCCACTCAGAACGCGACCATCACGGCCCGCGAGCTGAAGGACTGGCAGGACTCCGGCAAGGACGTGTTCCTGGTCGACGTGCGCGAGCCCGCCGAGTGGGAGATCAACCGCATCCCGGGTGCGGTGCTGATCCCGAAGGGGGAGATCCTCTCCGGCGAGGCGCTGTCCCGCTTCCCGCAGGACCGGCAGATCGTGCTGCACTGCAAGTCGGGCGTGCGCTCGGCGGAGGCCCTGGCCGCGATCAAGGCGGCCGGCTTCAAGGACGCCGTGCACGTCCAGGGCGGCATCGTCTCCTGGGTCAACACGGTCGACCCGTCCCTGCCTTCTTACTGACGACTATCACTCTGGGGAGTTGAAACCTAGCTCCCCAGAGTGATCGTTGTGCGTTAACAAACAGAGGCGGATTACCGTTCGGCGTTGTAGCGTCACCGACGTGGTCGATATCGACGCCGCGATCGGGTACGTGGTCGCACATGGCGACACCGTGGAGCGCGCCCGGCTCTCCTACCTGCGCACCCAGCAGGCACCGGCGCCGGCCATCGTCGAGCGCATCGCGGCCGGGCAGACCGCGGCCGGCGGCTGGCCCGCCTCCACCGACGGGGTGATCCCGTCCGTCGACGCCACCTGTTTTCGGCTCAACGAGCTCGATGACCTGGGCGGCCTGCGCGGCGACGTGGTCGACCGCGCGCTGGGCTGGCTGGCCTCTGCACAGCGGATGGACGGCACCTGGCAGGAGAACGAGTCGCTCGCCGCCGAGGCGCCGCCCTGGGCGATGCCGGGCGACCCGGAGGCCACCCTGCACCTGACCGCGCTGGCCGGCTTCTGGTTCACGGTCGCCGAGGTGGAGGTCCACCCGCACCTCGACCAGCCGGCCCGATATGCGAACACTCTCCAGGCCGCGGCCGGCTATTTCGTCTCCCAGCTGCGCCCGGACGGCACCTGGCCGTCGTTCCTGGCGGCCGGCTGGCACGCCACCGGCCTGCTGCACGCCCAGCAGTTCTTCTACGAGTCGGCCCGGGTGCAGCTGGTGCTCGGCGACCGGCTGAACGACATGGCCCCGGCCGATGTGGCCTCGATGGCGGCCGCGCTGTGCCGGGTCAACCTCGGCGACGACTGGCTGCTGCAGGAGGCGCGCAAGCGGCTGGCCGCCACCCAGCGCACCGACGGCGGCTGGGACAGCGCGGAGGGCCCGGCCTTCGACGTGAACACGACGCTGACGGTGCTGCGCGCCTGCCGTTGACAGTCAGTCAGCCCCGGGTGTGGCCGTTGCCGGAGACGATGTATTTCGTGGAGGTCAGCTCGGGCAGGCCCATCGGGCCGCGGGCGTGCAGCTTCTGCGTGCTGATCCCGATCTCGGCGCCGAAGCCGAACTCGCCGCCGTCGGTGAACCGCGTCGACGCGTTGATCATCACGGCCGCCGCGTCCACCCGGGCCGCGAACCGCCGGTTGGTGGTGGCCGACTCGCTGACGATCGCCTCGGTGTGCCCGGTGCCGTAGCGGCGGATGTGGTCGAGCGCGTCGTCCATCGAGTCGACGATCGCCACCGCGATGTCGGCCGACAGGTACTCCCGGCCCCAGTCGTCCTCGGTGGCCGGGACGACGTCGTCGCTGTAGTTGGCCACCCGCGGGTCGCCGTGCACGGTGACGCCCTTGAGCGCCAGCTCCTCCAGCACCAGCGGCAGGAACGAGTCGGCGATGTCGGCGTGCACCAGCAGCGACTCGGCGGTGTTGCAGGTGGACAGTCGCTGGGTCTTCGAGTTGACCGTGACGGCCAGCGCCTTCTCCAGGTCGGCGGACTGATCCACGTAGACGTGGCAGTTGCCCACCCCAGTTTCGATCACCGGAACCGTGGACTCCTCGACGACCGTCCGGATCAGGCTGGAGCCGCCGCGCGGGATGAGCACGTCGACCAGGCCGCGGGCCCGCATCAGCTCCTTGACCGAGTCGCGGGTGGTGGCGTCGAGCAGCTGAATGGTGTCGGCCGGCAGGCCGGTGTCGGCGACCGCCTTGCGCAGCACCGCGACGATGGCGGCGTTCGAGCTGAACGCCGAGCCGGAACCCCGCAGCAGCGCCGCGTTCCCCGACTTCAGGCAGATGCCGGCCGCGTCCGCGGTGACGTTGGGCCGGCCCTCGTAGATGATGCCGACCACGCCGAACGGCACCCGCACCTGGCGCAGCTCGAGCCCGTTGGCCAGGGTCGAACCGCGCACCACGTCACCGACCGGGTCGGGCAGCGCGGCGAGCTGGCGCAGCCCGTCGGCCATCGCCTCGACCCGGGCCGGGGTGAGCGTGAGCCGGTCGATCATCGCCTCGGTCTGGCCGGCGTCGCGCGCATTGTTCACGTCCACCGCGTTCGCGGCCACGATGTCCTCGGCCCGTTCGACCAGGCGGTCGGCCATCAGCAGCAGCGCCCGGTCCTTCTCGGCCCGGGTGGCGGCGGCCAGATCGATCGAGGCCACACGCGCGTCGGCGGCCTGCTTCAGCACAGTCGTCATCCGGAGCTCCCGTTACAGAAGGACGAGGTCGTCACGATGGACCACCTCACGTTCATAGCCTGGTCCGAGTGCGGCCGCCAACTCGGGGGTGGAACGGCCGAGCAGCGCGGGCAGCTCGACGGCGTCGTAGTTGACCAGGCCGCGGGCCACCGGCGCGCCGGAGCCGGCATCGACCAGGTCGACCGGGTCGCCGGCCGCGAACGAGCCGTCCACCGCGGTGATCCCGGCCGGCAGCAGTGACTTGCGCCGGGCCACCACCGCGGTGACCGCGCCCGGGTCGAGGTGCAGCCGGCCGCGCGGCGCGGTGGCGTGGGCCAGCCAGAACAGTCGAGCGGCCGGGCGGTGCTCAGCCGCCCGGAACAGGGTGCCCACGTCGTCGCCGGTCATCACCGATCCGGCCTGCGGCGCCGAGGTCAGCACGACCGGGATGCCGAAGCCGGTGGCGATCCGGGCCGCCTCCACCTTGGTCACCATGCCGCCGGTGCCGACCCCGGACTTGCCGGGCGTCGAGACCTTGACGCCGGCCAGGTCGTCGTCGCCGGTCACATACGGAATCCGGCGGGACGCCGGGTCGGACGGGCTGCCGGTGTAGAGCGCGTCCACGTCGGAGAGCAGCACCAGCAGGTCGGCGTCGACCAGGGCGGCCACCAGCGCGGCGAGCCGGTCGTTGTCGCCGAACCGGATCTCCTCGGTGGCGACCGTGTCGTTCTCGTTCACGATCGGCACCGCGCCCAGGTCGAGCAGCTTGCGCAGGGTCCGGTACGCGTTGCGGTAGTGCACCCGCCGGGTCACGTCGTCGACGGTGAGCAGCACCTGGCCGACGGTCAGGCCGTGCCGGGCGAAACCCGCCGCATACCGTCCGATCAGCAGGCCCTGCCCGACCGAGGCCGCGGCCTGCTGGGTGGCCAGGTCGCGCGGGCGTCGGCGCAGCCGCAGCGGCGCCAGGCCGGCCGCGATGGCACCGCTGGAGACCAGCACCACCTCGCGCCCGTGGGTGGCCAGGCCGCCGAGCACGTCGACGAGGGCATCGACCCGCTGCTCATCCAGGCCGCCGGCCGCCGTGGTCAGGGAGGACGAACCCACCTTGACCACGATGCGGCGCGCACCGGTCACCACTTCGCGCACCCGGCCCATTGTGCTCGGGTGGGTCGCCCGGACCGAGTCGAGATCCCATATCGTGGCCCGGGTGACACCGCAGGAGTACGTGGAAGAGGTGCTTTCACTCGTCGAGCGCATCCCGGCGGGCAAGGTCATGTCGTACGGTGCGGTCGCCGACGCGCTCGCCGAGGTCTCCGGGCGTAACTCGGCCCGGCAGATCGGCAACATCATGGCTCGCCATGGTGGCGGCGTGCCGTGGCACCGGGTGGTGAACAGCGCCGGACGGATGCCGCCCGGCCACGAGCAGGAGGCCCGGCAGCGGTTGCTGAGCGAGGGCGTCCCCTTGAAAGGTGATCGTGTGGACGTGTCCCGAGCCCTGTGGATGCCGTGATGGAAACCGGACAGGCGAGTAAGACGGCCTACAGCGCGGCCCGCTACCGGGCCGCGCACCAGTTCCTGGAGCTCGGCGCGATCTTCAAGGACCCGCTGGCCCCGCGCATCCTCGGCGCGACCGCGGAGGAGTTGCAGGCCGACGCGCCCCGCCGGGCGATGCGGATGTTCATCGCGGCCCGGCACCGGTTCGCCGAGGACGCGCTGGCCGCGGCCGTGCGGCGGGGCGTGCGGACGGTGGTGGTGCTGGGCGCGGGGCTGGACACGTTCGCCTACCGCAACCCGTTCGAGGACGTGCGGGTGATCGAGGTCGACCACCCGGACACCCAGGCCTGGAAGCGGGAGCGGCTGGCCGCGACCCACATCGAGGTGCCGCCGGGGGTGTCCTACACCGGCGTCGACTTCGAGAAGGAGTCGCTGGCCGACCGGCTGCGGCTGGACGGGCCGGCGTTCTTCGTCTGGCTCGGCGTCGTCCCCTACCTGACCAGGGCGGGTTTCGACGAGACGCTCGGCTTCGTGGCCGGGGCGCCGGGCAACGAGGTGGTCTTCGACTACGCCCAGTCCCCGGCGAAGATGGCGCCGGAGCGGCGGGCCGCCCTGGAGGCCCGGGCCGCGCGGGTGGCCAAGATCGGCGAGCCGTGGCTGACCTACTTCGAGCCGGCCGAGATCGCGGCCGACCTGACCGGGCTCGGCTTCAGCGAGATCGAGGACCTCGGGCCGGCCCAGCTGGCCGCGCACTTCTTCGGCCGCAGCGACGTCCCGGCCGACACGCCGGGCGGGCACGTGCTGCGGGCGGTCAGGTAAGCCCGATGAAGGCGGCGGCGCCGCGCATCTGGAACTCGAAGAAGCCCCGGCGGTCGTCGTCGACCGAGTTCTTGAGCTGGCCGAACAGCTCGGCGCTGACCGCGCCGTTGAGCTGGAAGTAGGCCGACATCGCGGAGCCGACGAGCCGGGGCGGGACGTTCGGGCCGAACTGCTCGGCGACCGCGGTCAGCTCCTCGACGTAGCGGCCGGTGGGCTCCGGTCGCGGTTCGATCTCGCCGGCCTGGTAGCCGGCCTGCACGATCGCGGCGATCGCCATGATCACCCGGGTGGCGGGCCCGATCGTGTCCTGCGGCGCCTGATAGCCGGGGACCGGGCTGCCGTAGATCAGGGCCCACTGGTGCGGGTCGGCGAGCGCCCAATCGCGTACGGCATGGGAAAGCGCGAGAAGCCGATCGGCCTGGCCCTCGGCCGGTCGGGCCGACGCCGTCTCGGCGGCGGCACCGACCCCGTCGTACGCCTCGATGATCAGCGCCGTGAGCAGGTCGTCCCGGCTCGCGAAGTAGCGGTAGACGGCGGACGAGGCCATGCCCACGTCCCGGGCGACCGCGCGCAGCGACAGGTTGGCCCCGTCGGTGGCGAGGTGCCGGCGGGCCACCGTCTTGATCTCTTCGGTCATCTCGGCCCGGACCCGGGCGCGAACTCCTGAGGCGCTCATGCGGACCAGTGTGCCATAACGAGAGCACTGCTCTTGTATTTCCCGCAAACGCGTGAGACTGTTGTTCCCAACAGAGAGCACTGCTCGCTAAGGAGAACAGCTATGTCGAACCACGTCATCATCGGCTCCGGCCCGATCGGCTCCGCCATCGCTCGGCTCCTCGTCGACCAGGGCGAAAGCGTCCGGATGATCACCCGCAGCGGAAGTGGCCCCGACCTGCCGGGCCTGGAACGGGTCGCCGCGGACGCCTCCGACGCCCGCCGGCTGACCGAGCTGTCGGCCGGCGCCGAGACCGTCTACAACTGCGCGAACCCGAAGTACACCGAGTGGGAGCGCCTCTGGTTCCCGATGAACGACGCGATGATCGCCGCGGCCAAGGCGGCCGGCGCGGTCTACGTGATCACCGGGAACCTCTACGGCTACGGCCCGCAGCCCGGCGGCCGGATGACCGAGAACACGCCGCTGGCCGCGGTCGGCCGCAAGGGCAAGGTCCGGATCAAGATGTGGCGCGACGCGCTCGACAGCGGGGTGCGCACGGTCGAGGTGCGCGGCTCCGACTACGTCGGCGCCGGCGCGATCGGCGTGTTCAGCTCGGTGCTGCTGCCGGCCATCCAAAGCGGGCGTACGGCGTGGGCCCCCGGCAACCCCGACCTGCCGCACAGCTTCACCTACACCGGCGACATGGCCCGCACCATGGTCACCCTGGCGCGCGACGAGCGGGCTTACGGCAAGGCCTGGCACGCCCCGACCCAGCCCGCCATCACCATCCGCGAGCTGGCCGACCGCTACACCGCGCTGACCGGCCGGCCCCGGGTGAAGATCCGCAAGATGCCGCGGTTCGTGATGCGCACCGCCGGCCTGGTCGTCCCGATGGCCCGTGAGCTGGCCGAGATGGACTACCAGTTCTACGCACCGTTCCACCTGGACAGCCGGCTGACCGAGGACACCTTCGGCCTCAAGCCCACCGACCTGGCCGTCCCGCTGCGGGAGACCGCCGCCGACGCCCAGAACGTGGCCGCCCGCCGGATGAACTAGAGAAGCCGGATGAACTAGAGAAGCCGGATGAACTAGAGAAGCAGGCCGACGCCGGCCCGGCGGGGATCACCCGCCGCGCCGGCCTGGCCGACCGCGGTGACCCCGCCGAAGTAGTGATTGAGGCCGGACCACTGCTCGATCTTCCAGCCGGCCTCGGCCAGCGCCGCCAGCTCGTCACCGGGGTAGCCGCCCTCGGCGTGCACGGTGTCGCCGACCACGTGGAAGCGCGACCGGCCGATGGCCGTGGCCATGTCGAGGTCGTCGGCCAGCACCCCGAGCAGCGTGTCGATCAGGGCCGTGCGGATCCGCGACGCACCGGCCGAGCCGGCCGCCACCGCCAGCCGCCCGTCCGGGTCGATCACCACGAGCGGGCACATGTTGGACGGCATCCGGCCACCCGGCGCGAGGTCGTCGGTGATCAGCTCACCCTCGCCGAGCATCGAGTTGAGGTTGATGCCCAGCCCGGGCAGCCACACCCCGGAGCCGAGCCCCAGCGTCGTGGTGATCACGCAGGCGTTCCCCTCGGCATCCACCACCGACACGTTGGTGGTGTCGCCGACCCGCTGCCGCCCCTGGTCGCGCAGCGCCCCGGCCAGCCCGACCGCCCGAGCGGGCCGGGACAGGTCGGCGGGCAGCGCCCCGATCGTGTCGACCACCCGGTTCAGATCGTGCCGGGCCCGCACCTGGTAGTCGCCGAGGGTGGCCCGATCGACGTGCGTCTCGAGCACCGCGTACGCGGCGAGGTCGCGCGGACCGAGTGAACCGCCCGCGCCGCGCACCGCGTCGACGATGACCGGGGCGAAGTCGCCGGTGTAGAAGATCGACGGGCCGGCCACCGCGAGAGCGTCGAGCGCGGTCGCCAGGCCGGGGTGGAAGAGCAGGTCACCGCCCTGCAGCCGCTTCCCGTTCGGGGTGTAGATCGCGGCGCCCTCGCCGTAGGCCAGCGCGGGCGCGCACGAGTCGAGCGTGCGGGCGTGCGCCTCCGGGGTCGGCACCCCGGTCTTGGCCAGCGTCAACGCGGGCGCCACCAGCTCGGCCCAGGGCAACCGCCCCCACCGCCGGTGCACCTCGCCGCAGCCGGCCGGCACCCCGGGCACCGCCGCGCTCGCCCCGCCGATCGAGTAGACCTGCGGCAGGCCGCCGAAGAACACGTCCACCGAGATCATCGGCCCGGGTTCGGCGTCGCCGTCCAGGCCGGGCGCCGCCACGAAGAAGTCGAGGCAGGTGACCTCGCCGGTGGCCACCTCGAAGTAGGTGGCGAACCCGCCACCGCCCAGCCCGGTGAAGATCGTCTCGGTCACGCAGGTGGCCAGGACGGCCGCCACCGCCGCGTCCGCCGCCGTTCCGCCGTCCTGCAGGATCTGCAGGCCGGCCTGTGCGGTCGCCGGGTGGCTGGCAGCGACGCCGGCCGGAACGCTTTTCATCTGGCGAAGCGTAGGCGCCGCGGCAAGATCGTGGTTAGCATGCGCGACCATGACGACCACCGGTCCCTCTCCGGAAGTACAACCGGCCGAGCAGTTGCCTCGCCGCGTGCTGGCCGGTTACTCCCTGGGTTCGCTGGTCACGGGTGCCTTCGGCACCGTGCCGGGTTTGCTCCTGCTGCCCTATCTGACCGATACGTTAGGTGTTGCGGCGGGGGTGGCCGGTCTGCTGGTCCTGCTACCGAAGGCCTGGGACGTGCTGGTCAATCCGATCGCCGGCCGGGTCTCCGACCGTCGCGGCGACCGGCGTTCCTTCCTGCTGGTCGCCGGCCTGGTGCTCGCCGTGCTGTTCGCGGCCATCTTCGCCGGTCCCGTCGGCAGCGGCGCCGGGGCCGGCGCCTACGTCGCGATCGCCTTCCTGGCCGCCGCCACCGCCTACGCGTTCTTCCAGGTGCCCTACGTCGCGATGCCGGCCGAGCTGACCGACGGGTACGCCGAGCGCACCCGCCTGATGACCTGGCGGGTCGCCGTGCTGGCGCTGGCCATCCTGGTCTCCGGGGCGCTGGCCCCGCTCGTCGTCGACCGGACCGGTGGTGGCCTGGTCGGCCACCGGTGGTCCGGCATCTTCGTCGGTGTCCTGATCGTCCTGGGCACGCTCGGCGTCTACTTCGGCACCCGCTCGGCCGAGACCCGCGCCGCCGGCGAATCCGAGCCGAACCTGCGTAGCCAGCTGCGCATCGCCGCCGCCAACCGTCCCTTCCGCGCGCTGCTGCTCTGCTGGATCCTGCAGGCCGTCGGCATCGGCACGATGCTGGCCGGAGTGCAGTACTTCGCCGACCACGTGGTCGAGACCGACTCCGGCGCCACCTTCCTCTTCGCCGCCTTCGTCGGCCCGGCGTTGCTGGTCATGCCGTTGTGGAGCCGGGTGGGCGCCCGCTTCGGCAAGCTCCGCTCGCTGATCGCCGGTTCGCTGCTCTTCGCGGCCGGCGCGCTGATCCTGCTGACCGCCACCACGCTGCCGCCGGTGGCGGTCTATCTGGTGGTGGCCCTGATCGGCTGTGGCTACGCCGGTCAGCAGGTCTTCTCCCTGTCGATGCTGCCCGACTGCATCGCCTACGACACCGCGCGGACCGGCCGCCGCCAGGCCGGTGTCTTCACCGGGCTGTGGACGGCGGGGGAGACTCTCGGGCTGGCCCTCGGCCCCGGCATCTACGCCTTGATCCTCCAGCTCTTCGGCTATGTCTCGTCGTCGACCGGGGAGGCCGCCACCCAGGACGGCACCGCCCGGCTCGGCGTGCTGCTCGGCTTCACCGCGGTGCCCGCCGTGCTGGTCGGCGCCGCGGTCCTGCTGCTGGGCGCCTACCGGGACGTCGAGCGGTAGCGACTACCGTCAACTCATGTTCGAAGCGTTGCCCGAGCAGGGCGTCCCCGGTGCGCAGATCCTCGACGAGCTGCGTGAGCTCCGCCGGGCCGACCTGCCCACGCACGGTGGCCGCCTGTTCGCCTACGTCTACGACCCCGCCCTCGACGGCCTCGACGAGCTGGCCCAGGCTGCCTACGCGATCTCGGCGCACGTCAACGGCCTCGACCCGACCGCCTTTCCGTCGCTGCTGGCGATGGAGAACGCGCTGGTCGGCGCCGCGGCCCGGCTGCTGGGCGGCGACCAGGAGACGGTCGGCAGCGTCACCAGCGGCGGCACCGAGTCGCTGATCCTGGCGGTCAAGGCGGCCCGCGACAGCCGTCCCGAGCCGGCCACCCCGCGCCTGGTGATCCCGTCCACCGCGCACGCCGCGTTCGCCAAGGCCGCGCACTACCTGCGGGTGGCGCTCGACGTGGTGCCGGTCGGCGCCGACCTGCGCGCCGACCCGGCCGCCATGGCCGCCGCGATCACCGCCGACACGGTGCTGGTGGTGGCGTCCGCGCCGTCCTACGCGCACGGCGTGGTCGATCCGATCCCGCAGCTGGCCGCGATCGCCGCCGAGCGCGGCGTGCGCTTCCACGTGGACGCCTGCTTCGGTGGCTGGGTCCTGCCCTACCTTCGCCGGCTCGGGGCCGACCTGCCGCCGTTCGACCTGTCCGTTCCCGGCGTCACCAGCATCTCGGTCGACCTGCACAAATACGCCTACGCCCCGAAGGGTGTCTCGGTCCTGCTGCACCGCACCGAGGAGCTGCGCCGCCCGCAATACTTCGCGTTCGCCGGCTGGCCGGGCTACACGATGATCAACCCGATCGTGTCCTCCACCCGCTCCGGCGGCCCGATCGCCGGTGCGCTGGCCACGATGCGCCACATCGGCGACGCCGGCTACCTGGAGCTGGCCCGCAGCACCCGGGAGGCGGTCGGGGTCCTGGCCGCGGCGGTCACCGAGACCGACGGGGTCAGCCTCTTCGCCCCGCCGGAGACCAGCGTGGTGTGCCTGACCGCGGAAGATCCGTTCGTGCTGGCCGACGAGCTGGCCGCCCGCGGCTGGCACACGCAGCCGCAGATGTCGTTCGGCGACCTGCCCGCCACGATTCACCTGACCGTGACGGCGGCGATCGCGCCCACCGCCAAGGAGTTCGCCGCCGACCTGGCCGCCGCCGTGGCCGCGACCCGAGAGCGCGGCCCGGCACCGGTGCTCGACCTGACCGGCCTCACTCCCGAGATGATCACGCCGGACCTGGTGGCCGGCCTGGCCGAGGGCCTCGGCCTGGGCGGCGGCGACTTCAGCCGGATGGCCGCGGTCAACTCGCTGCTCGACACCGTCCCGCCGGCCGTGCGCGAGGCGCTGCTGACCAGCTTCCTCAGCCTGCTGCAGCGTCCGGCGAAGACCACAGAGTAGGTTGACGACGTGGCCGGTCTGCCAGGAGTGCTCGGGGAGCCCATCCGGTTCGTTCTGAACTGGGGGAGGCGCTATTCGCTCTGGGTGTTCAACTTCGGGCTGGCGTGCTGCGCGATCGAGTTCATCGCGTCCAGCATGAGCCGGCACGACTTCATGCGCCTCGGGGTGATCCCGTTCGCGCACGGCCCCCGCCAGGCCGACCTCATGGTCGTCTCCGGCACGGTCACCGACAAGATGGCCCCGGCCATCAAGCGGCTCTACGACCAGATGCCCGAGCCGAAATACGTGATCTCGTTCGGCTCCTGCTCCAATTGCGGCGGCCCCTACTGGGATTCCTATTCGGTGACCAAGGGCGTCGACCAGCTCATCCCGGTCGACGTCTACGTGCCCGGCTGCCCGCCCCGCCCGGAGGCGTTGCTGCACGGCATCCTGCGCCTCCAGGAGAAGATCGCGGCCGAGCAGTCCGGGCCCGGCGGAGTGTCGCGCCCCGATCCACTGGCCGCCATCGGAAGCCGGCCGCGCGACGCTTCCTCTCTGACTGCCCCGATGGTCACTCCGCCGATGGTCGCCGCCGACTAGTCTGCGCGTTATGAGCCCTCGCGCGGATTTCATCATCGACGTTCTCACCAGGGAATTCGGCGAGCTGATGGCGCTCGATCCGGCCGCCTTCCGCCGCAAGTTCCGCAAGATGGCGGCGTCGCCGTTCGCCTTCTACCGGGGCAGCGCCTCGCTCTTCTACGCCGACCTGACGAGTGCGTTCCAGGACGACAGCTTCCTCGACGCGCGGACCAGCCGGGTGTGGATCCACGGCGACCTGCACGCGGAGAATTTCGGCACCTACATGAATTCGTCCGGCGTCCTGGTCTTCAACGTCAACGACTTCGACGAGGCGTATGTCGGGCCCTTCTCCTGGGACCTCAAGCGCTTCGCCGCCAGCCTCGCCCTGATCGGCTATTCGAAGGCGCTCTCCGACGACAACATCAGCACGCTGGTCCGGGCGTTCGCCCAGTCCTACCTGATCGAGCTGCGGGCGATCGCGGCCGGCGGCGACGACGCGATCGGCTCGATCACCCTCGACACGGCGGACGGCGTGCTGCGCCGCGTGCTGCAGGAGGCACGCCTCAACACCCGGGTCGACCTGCTCGCCGGCCAGACCACGATCGATGACTACGAGCGCCGGTTCTCGCTGGGCGACGGCGTCTACGAGGTCGACGAGGTGACCTCGTCGCTGGTGGAGGCCGCGTTCACCGACTATCTGGGCACCCTGCCCGAGGCGAGCCGCCCGGTGTCCACCACCATCAAGGACATCAAGCTGCGCAAGGGCGTGGGCATCGGCTCGGCCGGCCTGCCGTCCTACAACATGCTGCTCGAGGGCCACACCCAGGCCCTGGAGAATGACGTGATCATCTACATGAAGCAGGCGCAGGTGCCGGCCGTGGCCCGGTGGATCGACGACGACCGGGTGAAGGCGCACTTCAAGCACCAGGGCCACCGCACCGCCGAGTCGCAGCACGCCCTGCAGGCGCACGCCGACCCGTGGGTCGGCTACACCACGCTCAACGGCATCGGCCAGCTGGTCGCGGAGGTCTCACCGTATGCCGCCGACCTCGACTGGGCCGACGTCAACGAGCCCGACGAGCTGCTCGGCGTGATCACCGACCTGGGCCGCGCGGTCGCCCGGATGCATTCGGTCGCCGACGACGAGTCCAGCCACGATCTGGTCGACTTCTCCACCGAGGAGGCCATCGCCGCGGCCGTCGACAAGGACGAGAAGGGCTTCGTCGAGCACCTGGTCGAGTTCGCCCACCGCTACGGCGACCAGGCCCGCGAGGACCACCAGGACTTCGTCGACCTGTTCCGCAACGGACGGCTGCCCGGCCTCTGATCGGGAAAAGGCCGGAAAACCATAGGATGACGCCATGACGCCCGAAGAGGTCGGCGAACGCCTGGTCACGCTCATGGCGGACTACCAGCCGGACGCCCCGGACATGGAGGACGCGACCGCGTCCGTCTCCGGTGGCGGCCCCGGCCACGAGCGCGCCGTCGTCGACGTGCCGGTCGCCCGCTGGTGGGAGGCGATCGGCACGGCGAAGCACAACGGCGCGCTGGGCTGCGACTTCTTCGACTGGCTGTCCGCCGTCGACGAGCTGGAGGAGGGCTTCTCCGTCCTCTGCCACCTCTACTCGACTCGCCGCAAGCACTCGCTGCTGCTGCGCACCCGGGTCCCTCGGGAGGACCCGGTGGTCGAGTCGGTGGTCGAGCTGTTCCCCGGCGCCACCTGGCACGAGCGCGAGACGTTCGAGATGTTCGGGATCACCTTCGCCCGCCACCCCGACCTGAAGCCGCTGCTGCTGCCGCCCGGTTTCGAGGGCCACCCGCTGCGCAAGGAGTTCGTCCTGGCCGCCCGGGTCGCCAAGGCCTGGCCGGGCGCGAAGGAGCCGGGCGAGTCGGAGGCGGGCACGGCCAAGCGGGCCCCGATGCGGCCGCCCGGCGTGCCCGATCCGGCCGAGTGGGGCCCGCGGGCGGGGGACAAGTAATGCCGCTCTGGCTCGACCTGACCATCCGGGTGGTTGCCGTGGTGGTCGGCTTCCTCACTCTCCCGCTCATCGTCGGCCAGGCCGAGCACAAGGTGATGGCGCACATGCAGGGGCGCCTCGGCCCGATGTATGCGGGCGGTTACCACGGCTGGGCGCAGCTGGTCGCCGACGGCGTGAAGTTCGTCCAGAAAGAGGACATCGCCCCGCGCGACGCCGATCGCCGGGTCTTCCGCCTGGCGCCGCTGGTCGCGCTCTTCCCCTACCTGCTGGTGCTCCTGGCCATCCCGCTGGGCCCCGACCTGGTCGCCCAGCCGCTGGATGTGGGCCTGTTCTTCGTGCTCGCCGTCCTCGGCGTGGGCGTGCTCGCCGTGCTGATGTCGGCGTGGGCGAGCGCCAACAAATACAGCCTGCTCGGCGGCCTGCGCGGCGCGGCCCAGCTGCTCGGCTACGAACTGCCGCTGGTGCTGGCCGCGGCGAGCGTCGCGATGGCGGCCGGCACGCTGAGCCTGCCCGGCATCGTCGAGGCGTGGAAGCCCTGGTGGCTGCTCTGGCAGGCACCGGCCGCGATCATCTTCTTCATCGCCGGCCTGGCCGAGATCCGCCGCCCCCCGTTCGACATGCCGATCGCGGATTCGGAGCTGGTCTTCGGCTACATGACCGAATACACCGGGCTGCGTTTCGCGTTCTTCCTGCTCGCCGAATATGTCGGCATCATCGTGATCGCCGCCCTGACCACGGTCCTGTTCCTGGGCGGCTGGCACGGCCCGCTGTCCGACCAACTCGGCTGGCTGTGGACCCTGCTGAAGATCTTCGCGCTGTCCTTCGTGATCATCTGGCTGCGGGTGACCTACCCCCGGCTGCGCGAGGATCAGCTGCAGCGTCTCTGCTGGCTGGTCCTGGTGCCGTTGGCGCTGGCTCAGTTGGTATTGACCGCCGCGGTAAAGATCGCGACGTAGTGAGGGTTGTTCAGGACGGTTGAGACCATCCCGTTCACCCGACGGCAGCCTGCAACTCAAGGTAGGTCCTGAATAACCCTCAATCCGCGGGGGTGTGCTCGCATCAAAACCCCCGACGGGGCAGGATGTGCGTTTGTGACTGATGACGGGGAGCGGGGCACGCCGGGTAAAGGGCTGGTGCAGGGGCTCGCCGTCACCCTCAAGACGATGACCAAACGGTCGACCACCCGGCAATATCCGGACGTCGAGCCGGAACTCCCGCCGCGCAGCCGAGGCGTGATCGCGCTGCTCGAGGAGAACTGCACGGTCTGCATGCTCTGCGCGCGCGAATGCCCCGACTGGTGCATCTACATCGATTCGCACAAGGAAGAGGTCGTCGTTCCGGGCGCCGCCCGCGCGCGGCAGCGAAACGTCCTCGACCGCTTCGACATCGACTTCTCGCTCTGCATGTACTGCGGCATCTGCATCGAGGTCTGCCCGTTCGACGCGCTGCACTGGACGCCCGAGTTCGAATACGCCGAGACCGACGTGCTCGATCTGCTGCACGACAAAAATCGGCTGGGTGAGTGGATGCGCACGGTGCCTCCGCCGCCGGCTCACGACGTGCTCGGCGAACCTTCGAAGGAGGAGGCGACGGCCGCGCGGAAAGCTGCGGGTCCGGGGGCGGCAACTGCGGCGAAGACGAATGTACGCCGAGCCTCTCCGACAACCGCAGAACGACCGAACCGCGCTGCTCAAGCCCAGCCCGAACCCCCGGAGCAACCGCAGTGACCGTGGCGGACGCGCTGCTGCTGGCGCTCGGTCTGATCGCGGTCGGTTCCGGCGCGCTCGTGGTCACCAGCAGCCACCTGGTCCGGGCCGGCTTCTACCTGGTGGTGAGCCTGGGCGCGATCGCCGGTCTCTACCTGGTGATGGGCGCCGAGCTGGTCGCCTGGGTGCAGGTGCTGGTCTACGTGGGCGCCGTGGTCGTGCTGCTGCTGTTCGCGGTGATGCTGACCCGGGCCCCGATCGGCCCGTCGGATGACCTGGACCGGCCGAAGGCCCCGGCCGTGATCATCGGCGCCGGTGTCGGCTTCGGACTGACCGCGCTGCTGGCCGACGCGTTCCGCTGGACCGAGTTCGAGCTGCCCCCGCCCGGCAACGCCGAGCGGGTCGGCGAGCAGGTCTTCGGCGCCTGGGTGCTGCCGTTCGAGGTGCTGTCGATCCTGCTGCTGGCCGCCCTGATCGGCGCGATCGTGCTGTCCCGCCCCGACCTGGGCGCCCGCGTCGACCCGTCGGCGCCGGAGCCGGCCCCGCCGCCGGACCCGGTCGACGAGTCGGCCGAGGTGGTGGCCCGCCTGGAGCGGATCGCCGCCCGCCAGGCCGCCGCGCAGGCCCGGGTGCGGCAGGCCCGCGCCGACCAGGAGGCGGCCGAGGCAGCGGCGAACGCGCCGGCCCCCGAGCCCGAGCCGGAGGACCCGCGCCGGCGGGCGGCCCACAACCTCATCTTCGAGGCCCACGACGCCCGGCCGAAGATCGGCGAGCCGGGCCAGGCCGAGGTCATCGACTCGCGGATCATTCCCGGCGAGAGCGTGGTGGAGAGCGAGGAGCCGATCGAGCGCCCCGCGCGGCAGCAACCGGCCATCGAGGGCAACGTCGTCGAGGGCGAGTTGGTCGAGGACAAGCCGGCCGCCGCCCGGCCGGACAAATCGGGCATCGAGGGTCACGCGGACCGCCTGGCACTCCCGGCGAGTGACGACGAGAAGGAGCAGTGATGCACGCGGTCATCCCGTACGTCATCGCCTCTCTGCTCTTCGCCCTCGGCGTCTACGGCGTCCTGCGCCGGCGCAACGCGATCCTGGTCCTGATGGCGGTCGAGCTGATGCTCAACGCGGTCAACCTGATCCTGGTGGCGGCGGACGCGACGGTCCGCTCGGTGCTGGCCGGCGTGCGCCCCGAGGCCTGGGCCTATCCGGTGCCGGAGCCGCGGTCCGGCGCCATCTTCGCGCTGTTCATCATCGTGCTGGCCGCCGCCGAGGTGGGCGTCGGCCTGGCGATCGTGTTGCAGTACTACCGCCTGCACCGGGCCGTGAACCTGGACGAGGTGGTGCTGGATGAGCACGACCACGAGAAGCAGGTGACGTCGTGACCGCCGCGGCCTTCGGTGCGCTGATCCCGGGCGCACCCCTCCTGCTGGGTCTCGCCGGTCTGCTGATCCGGCCCGGCGACGATGACGAGCACCACACGCCACGCCGGCTGGCCGCCGGTCTCGGCATCTTCGGCGCCGCCGTCGCACTCGCCGTGACCGTGGAACTGCTACTCGGCGCGACCATGCCGCTCGCCGCCAACACGCACTGGATCGGCATCGGCGACATCGACGTCACGCTCGGTTTCTCGGCCGACCTGGCGGCGCTCTACATCGCTCTCGCGGTCGGTGTGGTCGCCCTGTTCGTGCAGATCTACTCGGTGGCCTACCTGCACGACGACCCCCGCTACGCGCCGTACGCCGCCCAGGTCAGTCTGTTCACCGGCGCGATGCTGCTGGTCGTCACGTCCGGCGACCTGATCGGCATGCTGGTCGGCTGGGAGGTGATGGGCGCCTGCTCGTACCTGCTGATCGGCCACGACCGCCGGTTGCCCGAGGCGCCGGCCGCCGCGGTGAAGGCGTTCGTGGTCACCCGGGTCGGCGACGTCGGCTTCCTGCTCGGCATCGCGCTGCTGGCGGTCGACGCCGGCACCACCCGGATCAGCGTGATCCTCACCCACGACTACGGCCACGGCACGCTGACCGCCGCGTTGCTGCTGGTGCTGGCCGGGGTGGCCGGCAAGAGCGCCCAGTTCCCGCTGCACACCTGGCTGCCCGACGCGATGGCCGGCCCGACCCCGATCTCGGCCCTGATCCACGCGGCCACCATGGTCGCGGCCGGCGTCTACGTGGTGTTCCGGCTCTACCCGCTCTACGCGCAGTCGCCGGCCGCGCTGGCCGTGCTGGGCGTCGCCGCGTCGATCACGATCCTGCTGGGCGCGCTGAGCGCGACCGCGCAGGACGATCTGAAACGGGTGCTGGCCTGGTCGACGGTCAGCCAGATCGGCTACATGACCGGCGCGCTGGCCGTGGGTTCGCCGGCCGCCGCCCTGTTCCACCTGCTCACCCACGCCGCGTTCAAGGCGCTGCTGTTCCTCGCGGCCGGCGCGGTGATCCACGCGGTGGGCACCAACTACCTGTCCCGGATGGGCGGCTTGCGCGAGCACATGCCGATCACGTTCTGGTCGTTCGTGGTCGGGCTCGGCGCGCTGGCCGGGCTGCCGCCGTTGGCCGGCTTCTGGTCGAAGGAGAACGTGCTGGCCGCGGCCGCGCACGCCACCGACGGCAGCGGTCCGGCCCCGGTCTGGGTGGCCTGGTTGGTGTGGGTGGCCGCGCTGTTCGCGGTGGCGATCACCGCCTGGTATGCGACCCGTCTCCTCCTCTGCGCGTTCTTCGGCATCTCCCGCGCACACGGCCCGGACGGCCCGGACTGGGAGGTCGGCTTCGACGACGCCCAATACACCCCGCCGCACGCCCCGCACGACCCACCCGGCCTGATGCGCTGGCCGATCCTGCTGCTCGCGATCCCGGCCGCGCTGCTCGGCCTGGCCGCCTACGCCCCCGGCTTCCGACAGGCTCTTGAGCTGGCGGACCCGCACCTGGGCGTGGCCGTGGTGCTGCCGCTCGTGCTGCTCGCGCTCGGCGCCGGCTCCGCCTGGTGGCGGTGGCGGGCGGCGCCGGGCACCGACCCGGCCCTGGTGCTCGGCCCGGCCCGGCCGTTCCTCGCCGCCGGGTTCCGCCTCGACGACGTGCAGAACCGCCTGGTCGTCCGCCCGGTGAAACAGCTCGCCCGGCTGGCCCGCAAGACCGACGAGCGGGTCGTCGACGCCGCGGTCGAGGGCACCGGCACCGGCACCAGCTGGCTGGGGGAGCTGGTCGCCGAGATGCACCGGATCGCGCTGCCCTGGGCCGCGCTCATCGTCTTCGCCGGCGCCCTGCTGCTGACCGTCTGGTTCGGAGTCGCCTCGTGAACGCCTACCAGGTGATGCTGGTCGCTACGGTGGCTCTGCCGGCCGTCGGGGCGGGCCTGCTGTCGATGCTTCCGGCCAAGCGCGCCGGGATCATCGCGACCGTCTTCGCCGCCGCGGCCCTGATCCCGATCGTCGCGCTGGCGTTCGCCGCCGACGACGACGACGGGATCAGATCAGGGGCGGCCATCCACCCCTGGGCCGAGGTCGATCTCTCCTGGGTGCCGGCCCTGCACCTCGACTTCCACCTGGGCGTCGACGGCGTGTCCTATCCGCTGGTCGCGCTGACCGGGCTGCTCACCCTGCTCTGCTGCGCGTACACGATGTGGCGTGCGCCGGCCGGCGGCTCACCGCGTACCCTCCTGGTCCTGCTCTTGATCTTGGAAGCCGGCATCCTCGGCACCTTCCTCTCCCTCGACCTGATCCTGTTCTTCCTGTTCTTCGAGGTCACCCTGCTGCCGATGTACGCGGTGATCGCCGGTTGGGGTGGCGAGGACCGGCGCCGCGCGGCCCGCAAGTTCGTGCTCTACACACTCTTCGGCTCGATGCTCCTGCTGATCGGCGTGCTGACCGTGGCCGTCCACGCCGGCACCGCCGACCTGGTCGCCCTCACCGGCGGAACCGGGCTGACCAAGGGCACCCAGTACGCCGCCTTCGCCCTGTTCGCCGTCGCGTTCGCGGTGAAGGCCCCGCTCTGGCCGCTGCACACCTGGCTGCCGGACGCGCACACCCAGGCCCCCACGGTCGGCTCGGTGATCCTGGCCGGCGTGCTGCTGAAGATGGGCACCTACGGCCTGATCCGGGTCGGGCTCGGCGTGACCCCGCTCGGCGCCGAGTGGGCGTCGCCGCTGCTGGGCATCCTGGCCGCGGCCGCGATCCTGGCCGGCGCCCTGATCTGCCTGCGGCAGACCGAGCTGAAGCGGCTGATCGCCTATTCGAGCGTCGGCCACATGGGTTTCGTGCTGCTCAGCATCGCCACCCTGACCACCACCGGCGTCCAGGCCGCGCTGCTCGGCAACGTGGCCCACGGGCTGATCACCGGCCTGCTGTTCTTCCTGGCCGGGGCGATCAAGGACCGGGCGCACACCGGCGAGCTGGCCGACCTGGGTGGCCTGCGGGAGACCGCGCCCCGGCTGGCCGGCCTGCTCGGGTTCGCCGCGATCGCGTCGCTCGGGTTGCCCGGGCTGGCCGGGTTCTGGGGTGAGGCGTTCGCGGTGGTCGCCGCGGTCGAGCGCGGTGGTGTCCTCTGGACGATCCTGGCGGTGCTGGCCGCGATCGGCGGTGCGCTGACCGCCGCGTACTTCCTGCGGTTGCTGCGCAAGGTGACGCACGGCCCGGTGGGTACGCCGGTGGCGCCGGCGATCGCCGGCGCCGAATGGTTCGCGTGGTCGCCGCTGGTCGCCCTGACGCTTGCCGTGGGCCTGGTGCCGTCGCTGGTGCTGGCCGCGACGTCGCTGCCGGTGGAGGCGCTGATCCCATGACCATCGACCACGTGACGCTGCTGCCGCTCTACGCGGCGTCCGGGACCGCCGTCCTGGTGCTGCTGATGGATCTGCTCGTCGCCCGGCGCGGCATCACGGTCGGCGTGCTCGCTCTGGGCGGGGTGGCCACCGCGGTCGGTGCGATCGTGGCCGGCACCCGCCCGCCGACGTTCTGCGCGGGCGCCGAATGCTCGTGGGTCCCGACGCCGCTGGCCGCGGTGATGGCCGTGATGTTCGCGGCGCTCACCGTCGGCGTGCTGGCCCTGTCGGTGCCGTCGCTGCGGATCGGCGCGGCCCCGCCCGGCGAGTTCTGCTTCCTGCTCGCCGCGTCGATGACCGGCGGCGTCGTGATCGGCTACGCCGGCGACCTGATCTCGCTGATCGTCGGGCTGGAGACACTGACCCTGCCGCTCTACATCCTGGTCGGCCTGCGCCGCTTCGGCCCGGGCGAGAAGGTCAGCACCGCGGGCGCCTCCGCCTCGATCACGTTCTTCCTGATCAGTGTCGTGTCCACGGCGATCGCGCTGCTCGGGGTGGCCCTCAATTACGCCGCCACCGGCGTGATCCACCTCAATCATCTGGTCGCCGGGATCGGCCCGCTCGGCCCGGTCGCGCAGACCGGCGCCGCGCTGCTGGTGATCGGCTTCGCCTTCAAGGTGGCGGCCGTCCCGATGCACGCGTGGGCGCCGCCGACCTACGAGGGCTCGCCGCTGCCGGTGGCCGCCTACCTGTCCACCGCCTCGAAGCTGGGCGGCGTGCTGGCCCTGATCGCGATCGTGTCCAGGCTGGACACCGGGCCGGTGGTGGCCGCCCTCGCGGTGCTCACCATGACGACCGGCAACCTGGTCGCGCTGCGCCAGCAGCGGATGGTGCGGCTGCTCGCCTGGTCGTCGATCGCCCAGGCCGGCTACATCCTGGCCGCGCTCGCGCTGGGCGCCGCGGGGGTGCGGGCGGCCGGCGTCTACGCGGTGTTCTTCGTGCTGCTCGAGTTCCTCGCGTTCGGCGTCGTGGTCGCGCTGCGGCCGCCCGCCGCGAACGGCGGTGACCTGCTCGCCTACCGCGGGGCCGGCCGCCGGCACCCGTGGCTGGGCGCGGCGATGGTGCTGGCCCTGGCTGGGCTGGCCGGCCTGCCGCCCGGTCTGGTCGGCATGTTCGCCAAGGTCACCGTGGTGGACGCGCTGCTCGCCGAGGGCTGGGGCTGGCTGGCCGGTTTCGTGGCGCTGAACGCGGTGATCGGCCTGGCCTACTACGTGCGGGTCGGCGCCAACCTCTACGTGACGCCGCCCAAACCCGGCATCCAGATCGTCGACCCGGATCTGCTGGAGGCGGTCACCCACCCGCGCCTGCCGGTGACCCGCCCGGTGGCGGCCGCGCTGATCGCCGCGGCGGTCGCGGCGGTGGCGATCGGCTTCGCGCCGCAGCTGCTGTTCGACGCGCTCAGCTGATCCGGCGCTCGACCTCGGCGCGCATGCCGTCGGGCAGCGCCTCGGCGTCGAGCAGCCGGGCGAGGCGCGCCGGTTCGAGCATGTAGACCTGGAACGCCTCGGCGATGCTCACGCTCTTGTCCGGCCGGTGGACGACCGTGATCGGGTCGCCGGTCTGCACGAAGCCGGGCGTCACGATGCGCAGGTAGGCGCCGGTGCGGTTCTCCTTGGTGAACCGCTTCAACCACTTCGGCTCCGCCATCCGGGCCTGGAACGTGGCGCACGGGATGCGGCCGAACGTGGGCTGCAACTCCAGCTCCTCGCCGACCCGCCACACCTCGCCGATCATCGCGCCGTTCACGTCGATCCCGAGCGTGGTGAGATTTTCCCCGAAGGCGCCGCCGGCCAGCTGCCGGTCGAGCTGCTTCTCCCACCAGTCGTAGTCCTCCCGGGCGTACGCATAGACCGCCTGATCGTCCCCGCCGTGGCTCTTGATGTCGCCGATCGGGTCGCCGACCAGCCCGCTGTGCAGCCCGGTCGTCTTCGGCCCCGGCCGCCGCACCTGCACCGGGTGGTCGACCGGCCGCTTGTCGATCCCGGTCATCGCGAGCTTCTTGGCCGGGTTGGCGCGCGGCACCCCGACATTCACCGAAAGCACCGTGCCGTCACTCACGAAACTCCACCACCACTCGATCCTCGATGGGCTGATACCCCAACCGCTGGTAGAGCCCGTTACTTGTCGGATTGGCCAGGTCGGTGACGAGCACGACCGCCGCGGCGCCCAGGTCCAGCGCGTCCCTGGTGGCCACGGTAGTGGCCGCTCCCGCATACCCGCGACCGCGAAACTCCTTCGGCGTCCAGACCATCTGCACCCGGACCATGCCTGCCCCGAGCCGGGAGCGGACCGCCATCGACACCGGCCGTCCGTCGTCCTCCCAGAGCACGACCCCGCCGTACCCGATCCGGTCGTCGACGGCCGCCCCGAAGTCGCCGCTGTGCTCCTCGCCGATCTCGTCGTAGAACTCGGCATGCCAGCGCAGCAGCAGATCGCGGTCGTCGGCGGTGGCCGTCCGCGACCGCCCGCCCGGCGCGGCCGGCGGCACCAGAGTGTCCAAGAGGTACAGCCGGGTGCGCATCTTCACGGTCGCCGCGGTCTTGCGGCCGGCCACGAACTCGTCGATATCGTCGGCCACCAGGTTCACTCCGGTCAGCGGCCGGTCGGCAAGCGCCTCGACCGCGGCCGGAACGGCCCCGGCGGGCAGGGCACTGAACATCATCGGGTGTGGCGGGGTCTGCAGGAGCACAGCGCCCGACGGCCCACGCCAAAAGCCGAAAACCGGTTCCCCCGGCCCGTACGCATGAAGTCCGCGCCGCCGCAACGTGTCGATCAGCGTGAGAAACACGGTGTGCTGGACCGGACGCGACCGCAAGAATTCTTCCGCGGCCGAGGCGAAGGCCTCGAGGTCCGCGGTCAGCTCCCAAGACATGTACTGATCCTGGCCGCGAAGCGACGGAATTGCACCCCGATTAAAGACCCCAGGCCTTCGCGATCCGAGCCAGCGAGTCCTGCCTGGTCGCCGGGTCGTAGACCGTGCCGGCCAGCATCAACTCGTCCGCCCCGGTGCGCTCCACCAGCGCGTCCAGGTCGGCGACCACCTCGTCGGCGGTCCCCGCGTACTGCGTGCCCGGCAGCGAGTCGAGCATCGCCCGGTCCAGATCGGACAGTTCGACCGCCGCGGCCTGCTCGGGCGAGATGATCGGCCCGAGCCGCCCGGTCCGCAGACTCAGCGCCATGATCCGCGAAGGCCCGGCCAGGTAGAGCGCCTCCTCGCTGGTCTCGGCGGCGATCACCGACGCGCTGACCATCGCGTGCGGCTCCGGGAAGCGCGGCGACGGCTTGAACCCGGTCCGGTAGAGCCGCAGCGCCGACTCCACATCGGAGCTGATCGCGAAGTGGTAGGCGTAGCAGAACGGCAGCCCCAGCGCGGCCGCGATCTGCGCGCCGTAGGTCGAGGACCCGAGCATCCACACCTCGGGGAAGCTCTCCGCGGCCGGCGTGGCCCGCAGCCGGCCGGCGGTGGCGTTCTCGATCCGGTCGTCGCCCAGCAGCGCCAGCAGCGTCTGCAGATGCTCCGGGAACTGCTCGACGGTCAGGTAGGGCGAGACCCCGCGCAGCGCCGCCGCGGTCGCCTGAGCGGTGCCCGGCGCCCGCCCGAGGCCGAGATCGATCCGGCCCGGGTGCAGCGCCTCCAGGATCGCGAACTGCTCGGCCACCACGAACGGCATGTGGTTCGGCAGCATCACGCCACCGGAACCGACCTTGATGCGGTTGGTGCGCGCGGCCACCGCGGCGATCAGCACCGGCGGCGCGGTCGACGCGACGGCCGGCATGTTGTGGTGCTCGGCCACCCAGAACCGGTGATAGCCCAGCTCATCGGCGGACTTGGCAACTTCCAGGGTGCCGCGGAGCGCGTCGGCGCTGGTGTGCCCCTCGCGGACGGTGGCCAGATCGAGCACGGAAAGCGGGACGCGCGTCATGATGGCGACCATAACGCGGCGCCGGCCGGCAGCCGGTGTGAGCTGGGCGTCAGTGCTTCTGGTTGCGGATCGCCTGCACGCCCACGGTGACCGCGCCGAGGGCCGCTCCCGGCACCAGCAGCCACACCGGCCACGGGTAGATCGAGCCGTCCACGCTCGCCACCACCAGGCCGAAAACCACCAGGTTGACCACGGTGACCGCGGCCCAGATGGTCCAGAGCACGAGCAGCGCGACCGGCAGCCGTCGCGCTCGGCGGCGCTCCTCCGCCTGTCGGCGAGCGGCGACGTCGGTTGCGCTGAGACCGGGCCGCGGCAGGTCCGAGACGAGCACAAGCAGTTCCTGGTACGTCTTGGCGCCGTACGCGTCGCGCACCCGGTCGTCGTATTCGTGGAGCGACAACCGGCCCTCGTCGAGCGCGGCCTTCAGCTGATCGGCGACCTTCTGCCGGTCGGCGTCGGCCGCCCGAAGCGTCTCGACATCGGCCCGCGTTTCTTTCCCCATCGGACGCTCCCTCCCCATGGATGCGGGGACACATTATCCGAGAAACGTTCAGTGTTGATGCCCGTGCGCCTCGGCGTTGCCATGGTGGTATTCGTGCGCCACCGCGTGCCCCTTGCCGCGCGCGATCATCCACCGGTTGACCGGCACGGTGACCACGAACGCGATGGCCAGCGAGGCGACCAGGCTGCCCCAGAACAGAAGGTCGCCCAGCCCCGCATCCATGGCGCCCGGAATGACCAGCAGGCTGCCGTTGTCGACCAGCTCCATCACCGCGATCGAGATGGTGTCGGCGGCCAGCGCGACGCCGAGCGCCCGCCGGAAGCCGACCCCGGCCGCGAGCACCGGCCGGATGGCCAGCGTGTAGCCGAAGAAGAAGGCCAGCACGATGGAGAGCGCGATGTTGCCGGCGTTGTGCCAGCCGAGCGCAGTGCTGATCACCATGCCGAGGATCTCCCCGATGGCGCAGCCGGTCAGGCAGTGCAGCGTGGCGGAGATGGCCGCCCGCGTGAGCTCCCGAGATTCCATGGCATCCAAGGTACCCCTGGGGGGTATAAAAGCAAGAGTATCCAGCTCTGCTTACACAGACGCGCTGCGGCGCTGATGAGCTATGCGGCGAGCTGCTGTTGCGCGCGCTCCTCCACCCGGCGGTCGGCGCGAGCGATCGAGCCGCTCGGCACCGCCGCCACCAGCGCCGCGATCACCAGCACGCTGCCGGCGAAGACGAACGCCCACGGCAGCCCGCCCGGCCGGTCCACGATCGCGCCGGCCACCGCACCGCCGGCCGCGCTGCCGCCGACCGAGACGGTCACGGTCCAGGTGTACGCCTCGTTCAGCATCGCGGCCGGCGCGAGCCGCCCGACCAGCGTGTTGCCGACGGTCAGCGCCGGCGCGATGGTCACCCCGCCCAGCACCAGCGCCATCCCCAGGTAGAGCGGGCTCGGCATCGCGGTCAGGATCAGGAAGCTGACCGCGACCGCCCCGAGCAGCCAGGCGAACTGCCGGGTCAGGGCCATGGTGGGCCGCCGGGTGCCGAACCAGATGCCACCGATCGCGCTGCCCACACCCCAGATGCCGAGGAGTACGCCGCCGAGGCCGTCCCCGCCGCCGTGCTGCCCGGCGTACGCCGGAACGATGACGCCCGCGGCGCCGAACGCCGTTCCCAGCGCGACCACGCAGATCATCAGGGCCGGGAAGCCGCCCGCGGTGAGCGGGCCGAGCCCCTTGGCCGCGTGCCCGCTGTGCTGCCGGGGCCGCTGCCGCATCACCGGCAGCCGGGAGATCCAGCCGGTGCCGACGAAGGTGGCGACCGCGGCCGCCAGCAGCGCCGACGCCGGCCGGTGGGTGATCACCACGAGCGCCGACACCAGGATCGGGCCGAGCACGAACACCAGCTCGAAGAGCGAGGTCTCGGCGGCCAGCGCGGCGCCGCGCAGATGATGCCGGCCGGAGCCGGCCTCGGTCATGTTGTTCCAGCCGCGCCGGATCGCCGCGGTCAGCGGGGGATAGGTGGCGCCCGCGACCGCCGACGCCACGAAGATCCATGGCAGGGCCGCCTCGCCGCCGCGGCTCACCAGCACCAGGCCGACGAGCGCGAGCGGGTGCAGCAGGGCGGTGGCGAGCAGGATCGGGGCCGGCCCGATCCGGTCGGCGAGCCGCCCCGCGATCGGGCTGACGGTGGCGCCGGAGATCGCGTAGACCCCGCCGGTGAGGCCGGCCGCCGAGTAGCTGCCGGTGGTCTGCTGGACGAGCAGCAGGAGCGCGAGCGGCGTCATCCCGATCCCGAGCCGGGCCAGGATGCCCACGCTGAGCAGGACCCGGCCGCCGGGGAGCCGCCAGACGCCGACGTACTGACGCAACGCGGCCACGTCTCGCCTCCCCGTGTAACGACCCGACCTGCGTTCCGACCCTAACCGGGAAACATCCCGGAAATACATGGCCGGTAATGCGGAACACATGGCGAAGGGCCGCCGGCGAACCGGCGGCCCTTCAGGGTGGTCATCGGTACTGGATGGCGCCCGCCTGCTGGCGGAGCCGGGCGATGCGCTGCTCCATCGGCGGGTGGGTGGAGAACAGCGCCGAGATGCCGCCGCCCCGGAACGGGTTGGCGATCATCAGGTGCGCGGAGCTGGTCAGCTGCCCGTCCGCGGGAAGCGGGAGCCGCTGGGCGCCGTACTGAATCTTCTCGAGCGCACTGGCGAGCGCGAGCGGGTCCCCGGTCAGCTCGGCACCGGAGGCGTCCGCCTGGAACTCCCGGTTCCGGCTGATCGCCAGCTGGATGATCGAGGCGGCGAGCGGGCCGAGGATCAGCATGAGCAGCAGCGAGGCCGGGTTGGGGCCGTCGTCGTCATCCGAGCCACCCAGCGGCAGGAAGATCGCCAGCTGGGCGAACATGGTGATGATCCCGGCCAGCGCCGCGGCGACGCTGGAGATCAGGATGTCCCGGTTGTAGACGTGCGAGAGCTCGTGGCCGATGACGGCCCGCAGCTCCCGCCGGTCGAGCAGCTGGGTGATCCCGACGGTGACCGCCACCGCCGCGTGCTGCGGGTTACGCCCGGTCGCGAACGCGTTGGGCTGCATGGACGGCGACACGTAGAGCCGGGGCATCGGCTGGCCGGCGGTCGCCGACAGCTCCCGCACCATCTGGTGCAGGGCCGGGAACTCGGCCTCGCTGACCGGCCGGGCCCGCATGGACCGCAGCGCGAGCTTGTCCGAGTAGAAGTAGCTGAACGCGTTCATCCCCAACGAGATGACCACGGCGAACACGAGGCCGCCGCTGCCGCCGACCCAGTAGCCGATCGCCAGGATCAACCCACTGAGCAGGCCGAGCAGGGCGGCCGTCTTGAGACCGTTGTGATGGCTGGACAACTGACACTCCTAGGTGAGATGCGTACCTACGTGAACGCCTCTCACCTGCGTTTTCATCCGACCCTGGCTGTGAGTTGGCTGAACCGCCCGGGAAAACGAAAACGGCCCCGGGCGCGTCTCCGCAGCCTCCGGGGCCGTTCTCTGTGCTGGTGGCGGGTAGAGGATTCGAACCTCTGAAGCTTTCGCGACGGATTTACAGTCCGCTCCCATTGGCCGCTCGGGCAACCCGCCTGGGCACACTGTTGCGGTCTCCCGCAGCAGCGGAAAACAGAATAGCCGTACCGCGGCCCGGGTACGCAACCGGGTACCGTCGGCATGTCGGAGGCCGGGTCGCCGGTCTCCCGCTTACATCGACGTACGCCATCCCGCAGGAGTCTGATCATGGCAGCCAGCCCGTCCTTCGACATCGTGAGCAAGGTCGACAGTCAGGAGGTCGACAACGCGTTCAACCAGGCGGAGAAGGAGCTGGCCACCCGCTTCGACTTCCGGGGCACGGGCACGGTCGTCGCCAAGTCGGGGGAGAGTTTCACGATCACGTCCGAGACCGAGGAGCGGGCCGTCGCCGCGCTCGACGTGTTCAAGGAGAAGCTGGTCAAGCGGAACATCTCGCTGAAGTCGCTGGACGCGGGGGAGCCGCGGCAGTCCGGCAAGACCTACAAGATCGACCTCAAGGTCGTCGAGGGGATCGAGTCCGACAAGGCCAAGGCGATCAGCAAGAAGATCCGCGACGAGGGCCCGAAGGGCGTGCAGGCGCAGATCCAGGGCGACCAGCTGCGGGTGACCGGCAAGAAGCGGGACGACCTGCAGGCCGTCATCACCCTGCTGAAGTCCGAGGATTTCGGGGTCGCGCTCCAGTTCACCAATTACCGCTGACGCGGAGCCGTTCGGCGGCAGACTGGGGTGATGAGCACCAGCACCTGGACCATGGTCGGCGGCGGTGTCGCCGGCTTGGCTCTGGTGGTGTTCGGCGTCGGGATGCTGATCACCGGACGCGCGCCGGATGCCACCGTGCGGTCGTTCCGCACCGTGCGTGAGGCCGGCCTCTATCACCTGCTGTTCGGGGCGGGCCTGGCGCTCGTGGTGCTGGGCACGGCCGTCCGGGTCGCCGTGGTGACGGTGTTGACCAGCGTGGCCGCGGTCGCCCTGGTCGGGGTGGCGGTGGTCCGGTTCCGGCCGCGCGGTCACCGGCGCCAGTTGAAGCAGTGACCGGTAACGACTAGAAACGGCGTGTGGACCTGACGCACGCCGTTCTTTCATTCGCCGTGCTCGGCGCCCTGCTGACGATCACGCCGGGGCTGGACACCGCTCTCGTGCTCCGCGCCGCGGTGACCATGGGCCGCGGGCCGGCCTTCGCCACCGCGCTCGGCATCAATGCGGGCGCTCTCACCTGGGGTGCGGCCGCCGCGGTAGGGGTCTCGGCCCTGCTCACCGCGTCCCAGGTGGCCTACACGATCCTGCGGGTGGCCGGCGCCGCCTACATGATCTACCTGGGCGCGAAAATGATCTTGGCCGCCATAAAGCATGACAAAACGGACGTAGTGCTCGACAACGCCGCCCATGGCGCGACCTTCTGGTCCACCTTCGGGCGTGGTCTCCTCACCAACCTGCTCAACCCCAAGGTGGGCGCCTTCTACGTGGCGGTGCTGCCGCAGTTCATCCCGTCCGGCGAGTCCCCGCTCCTGGTCGGCCTGCTGCTGGCGCTGGTGCACGACGTCGAGGGCATCCTCTGGTTCGCCGCGATCATCCTGGGTGCCGGTGCCCTGCGCGGCCACCTGGCCCGCCGGAAGGTCCGGGCCGCCGTCGACGGCGGCACCGGTGCGGTCCTGCTCGGATTCGGCCTGAAGCTGGGCCTGTCGAGCCGATGACGTGGTCCGACCGTCCTCGCGGGACCGTCGGCGATCAGGAGTCCAGTCCCTGCTCCTCCAGCCACCGGGAGTGCGATTCCCAGGCGGCCTGCTTGCTGCTGCCCAGTGCGGTGCCGATCTGGGTCCACGAGGCACCGGCGCCGCGGGCCGAGCGCACCATGGACTGTCGGCCGTAGCCCGCCTTGCGGATGACGACCTCGCTGAGCGCGAGCATTTCCAGCGCCTCATCCTTACCGAGCGGCGGGGAGTTGCCGGCCGCTTCACCGGCCATTGCGGCCAGTGCATCCCGCATCCTCAGTTCGTCGTACCGCGTTGTAGCGGTCGAGAGGGTGTGCTGTCGCTCCAGTTCGTCCGGTGATGCCGTCATAGGCCCACTTTGATCGTCAGGAACGCTTGACGTCAAGTGATCTTGACGAGGCAGAGACGAATTGCCCTCACTTACTTGTTTATATCCGGCGTAAAGCCGTCAATTTTGCTGGGTGAAATCCGTGCCTAACCTCAGCCGTTCGGTCAGGATTTAGGTATGGGGGTCGCCGAGTCGCTCGTGCACACTGCCCATCGCACACCTGGTGTGGCACCATCATGTGACCCCCCACTGGGCACTTCTATAGACCCGCAGGAGCCGAAGATGTTCACAAGGAAGCTGGGCCGCATGCTCGGCTTGGTCTTCGTCCTCGCCGCGACCGTCGGAGGGGTCGGCGCTGCGGCCGGGGCGCAATATCAGAGCGGTGCTCCCACTGCTGTTCAGGTGGCAGACTCCAGCATCACCTGGGAGTGACCGCGGAGCGGTGAGCGGCGCTGCGGTATCGCCTTGACCTGCGAGGGAGCATTATGGCTGGGCGTCCTAGAGTGCGGCGTCGCTCTGCCCAGTACGCATGGCTGATCACCAACCCTCTGGCGATCTTTGCGCTGATCTGTCTCGTCTCGTTCTGGGTGATTTATCCCCATTGGTATACGGCGTGGCCCGTCGGACTACTTGCGCTCGTGCTTTACGTGGTCGCCGATATCGGCGTTCTCAATTTCGTGGTCGGGCGAAGCGTCTTCAAGGTCGCCCTCTCTGAGCTCCCGTTCGTGCTGGCGCTCTATTTCCTGACGCCACCGATGGTCATCTGCGTCGGCACGCTGGCCATGATCATCTGCCAGCTCCGCGCCTCGCTGCCGGCCACCAAGATGTGGTTCAACGTCGCCAAGACGGCCGCCGGCGCCTCCATGGCACTGCTGGTGATCGCCGCCCTCCCCGACATCCGCGGGGCCGGCCCCGGCACCTGGGCGATCCTCTTCGCCGCCATGGCCGTCAGCTTCTTCTTCGAGATCGTCTGCCTGGCCTCGGTGATGGGCGTGGTGCAGGGCGTCCGCGCCGCGCAGGACGTGTTGAGCGCGATCTGGGCGCCGATGCTCCTCTCCGGCGTCAACGTCGTCGTCGGCCTGGTCTTCCTGGTCGCGCTCGACGCCACCTGGTGGGCGGCCATCCTGCTGACGGTGCTGGCCGCCGCCCTGGTTCTGGTGCTGCGCTCGCTGGCCGAGTTCTTCCGCCAGCACCGCACCCTCTCCGAGGTCTACGAGCTCACCCAGGCGATCCGCGAGGCGGGCACCGATTCGAGCCTGCCCGACGTGCTGCTCGGCCGGGTCCGCGCCCTGATGCGCGCGGAGTACGCGACGCTCTGGCTGGAGCCGCAGGGCCGCTATCCCGAGGTGCTGCTCACCGCCCGGGTGGAAAACAAGGGCCTGCTCGATCTGTCGACCACCCCGCCGTCGGTTCGCGAGCGCTCGATCGCCGAGGGAAAGACGGTCGCGGTCGGCCGCCGCCTGGGCTCGGACACCGACCTTCGCCCGGCCCTGCAGGCCGCCAAGGTCAAGGATGTCGTCGTGGTACCGCTGCGGTCCGGCCGCACCGCGATCGGCAGCCTCGAGGTGATCAACCGGATCGGCGAGACCCGGACCTTCCGCGACGCCGACGTCCAGGTGCTGGAGACGGTCGCGGCGCATGCCGCGGTGGCGGTGGAAAACTCCCGCCTGGTCGAGCGGCTGCGCTACGACGCCTACCACGACCGGCTCACCGCGCTGCCCAACCGCCGCCGGATCACCGACGCGCTGGCCGAGTCGGTGAAGGTGCGCGCCGAGGAGGAGGTCGTCGCGGTCCTGCTCTTCGACGTCGACGGGCAGCGCGACGTGAACGAGTCGATGGGCCACGGCGCCGGCGACAAGCTGCTCGCCGAGGTGGCCGAGCGCCTGCGGGCGATCGCCGGCCCGGGCGCCCTGGTCGGCCGGATCGGCGGCGACGAGTTCGTGGTGACGCTGCGGGCCGAGAGCACCGACGCGACCGTGGAGCTGGCCACCCGGATGCGCGAGCAGATGCGCGGCCCGATGACGGTGGGGAAGCTGACGCTCGACGTGGACACCGCGGTCGGTGTCGCGGTCTACCCCGACCACGGTGGCGACCCGGAGACGCTGCTGCAGCGGGCCGAGCTGGCCGCGAATGCGGCCAAGGTCCTGCCATACGGGGTGCAGCTGTTCCACCCGGCCCTGGAGTCCCGCGCGGTCCGTCGCCTGGGCATCGCGGCCGACCTGCGCAAGGCCCTCGACAACGGCGATCTGGACGTCTACTTCCAGCCCAAGGTCACGCTCACCGACCGCCATCTGGTCGGGGTGGAGTGCCTGGCGCGCTGGCAGCACCCGACCCACGGCGAGGTGTCCCCGGAAGACTTCGTGGCCGTCGCCGAGCACACCGGACAGCTCTCCAAGCTCACCGAGCGGGTGCTCACCGAGGGCCTGCGGCGCTGCCGGGAGTGGGCCGACGCCGACCGTCCGCTCTCCATCGCGGTCAACCTGTCGGTGCGCACCCTGCTCGACTCCCGCTTCCCCGACCAGGTCGAGGCGCTCCTGACCCAGTCCGGAGTGGCCGCCGCCCAGGTCACCTTCGAGATCTCCGAGCCGGGCATGCTCGGCGACATCGAGCGGGTGCTGCCCACCCTCTACCGCCTGCGCGATCTGGGCGTCCGCCTCAGCGTGGACGACTTCGGCACCGGTGCCTCGTCGCTGTCCTATCTGCGGCAGTGGCCGGTGCACGAGGTGAAGATCGACGACAGCTTCGTGCAGGGCATGGCCACCGACTCGGGCGATCTGGCGATCGTGCGGGCCGTGGTGAGCCTGTCCCGCGAATTCGGGCTGACGGTGGTGGCCGAGGGGGTGGAGAGCGAGCTGACCCTCGACCTGCTCGAAGAAATGGGCTGCGAGATAGGCCAGGGTTATCTGTTCTCCCGCCCTCTTCCCTATGAGCGTCTGGAGGCCTGGTTCAGCGCCCAGACCGAGCCGGAATCGACCCCGACCGGAGAGGTCAGAAGGCTCCGCGCGGTTATCTGAGCAGCGGTTTTTCCTTAGTGGGGGAGTCGATTTCACCCCTGCCCGAGGGTCGTGTAGCCTTACTCCTGCGCAACAAGCGAGTGATCGCGCGCAAGCCCCCTTAGCTCAGTCGGCAGAGCGTCTCCATGGTAAGGAGAAGGTCTACGGTTCGATTCCGTAAGGGGGCTCTACCGGGTTCGTTCCCCGCCGCCGGCGCTGGCAAAGCTCCGGTTTGCGCCGAGCCTGGCTCGGCGGTGTAGCTCAGATGGCAGAGCAAGCGGCTCATAATCGCTGTGTCGCCGGTTCAAGTCCGGCCACCGCTACTTGCGACGGGACCCTTCCCTGGGGTCCCACTTTGCAGATCGGCCCCATCAGCGTCTACGCTGTCAGGTCGTAAAGTAATCACAGTGAGCAGGAAGGCACCTTGCCGTGGCCAAGGCGACCGACGTCCGTCCGAAGATCACCCTGGCGTGTACGGAGTGCAAGGAGCGGAACTACATCACCCGGAAGAACCGGCGTAACGACCCCGACCGCGTCGAGCTGAAGAAGTTCTGCCCTCGGGATGGCCGGCACACCGTGCACCGCGAGACGCGCTAACTCGCACCAGCTTCACCCTGCGCCGTCCGGGCCCTTCCTCGAAGGGCCGCCGGGCGGCGCAGAGTAGTTTGTGGGCATGCCCTTGGACCAATCCTTCGTCGGACGGACGTACCCGCCCACCGAGCCCTACCTCGTCGGGCGCGAGAAGATCCGCGAGTTCGCCCGCGCCATCGGCGCCACCGACCGGGAGTATGTCGACCCCGAAGCGGCCCGCGCGATCGGCTACCAGGACGTCGTCGCCCCGCCCACCTTCCCGATCATCATCACGATGGCGTCCAGCCACGCGCAGATCGTCGAGGACCCGGAGCTCGGCATCGACTACAGCCGAGTGGTGCACGGCGACCAGAAGTTCGCCTACGCCCGCCCGATCGTGGCCGGCGATGCGCTGGTCTGCGTCAACACCGTCGAGGAGATCACCACCCGCGGCGGCCACGACTTCATGACCACGCGCAGCGACGTCACGACCGAGGCCGGCGAGCCGGTCGTCACCGTGTGGGCCAAGCTCGTGCAGCGCGGGGAGGAGTGAACGTGTCGTTCGAGTCGCAGACCTTCCGGGTCACCCGGGCCGATCTGGTCCGCTACGCCGGTGCCTCCGGTGACTTCAACCCGATCCACTGGAGCGAGCGTTTCGCGACCGGTGTCGGCCTGCCCGGCGTGATCGCCCACGGCATGTTCACGATGGCTCTGGTGGGCCGGGCGGTGACCGCCTGGGCCGGCGCTCCGGACGCGGTCGTCGAGTTCGGCGTGCGCTTCGCCCGGCCGGTTCCGGTGCCCGACACCGACGAGGGCACCGAGGTCGTCGTGACCGCCACGGTCAAGGGCGAGACCGAGGACGGCAACACCAAATTGGCGCTGACCGCGACCTGTCAGGGCGAGAAAGTTCTGTCCCTCGCGCAGGCGGTTGTACGGAAGCGGTAGGGCGGGTTGGGCTAACCCGGTGTGAACCCGTACACTGGTCCGCCGTGGGGCTGTGACCCCCTGAACTCGTCTGCGCACAGCAGGTGGAGTGCAGGGAAAGCCGCCTCGCACAGGGGTGTAGCTCAATTGGCAGAGCAGCGGTCTCCAAAACCGCAGGCTGCAGGTTCAAGTCCTGTCACCCCTGCGCAACTCTCCTGACGTGCCCGCCCGGTGCGCGGTCCGCACGACCCCCGCGCCGGATCGAGCGCCGACGGGGGTCCACCACCACCGATCACGGAAGTAGGGCGGCATGGCCGAGAGGAACCGACCCGGTGACGCCGGCGACCCGGCCGACGACGAGGTGTTTGACGATGCCGTCGCCGAGGACGTGGCCGACGACGAGGACGCCGACGGCGAGCCGGTAGGCCGTGGCGGCACTGCCGTCCGCGAGCGGACCAAGGACGCCGAGGCGCCGAAGGCGAAGAAGGCCGCCCGGCGATCCGGGTTCTTCGGTCGCATCGGTGGTTTCTTCCGTGAGGTCGTCAGCGAGCTGCGTAAGGTCATTTGGCCGACCCGCAAGGAGTTGCTGACCTACACGACGATCGTGATCGCGTTCGTGACGATCATGACCGCCATCGTGGCTGTCCTGGACTACGGGTTCGGCAAGGGCATCCTCTGGGCGTTCGGCGGCTGAGCAGGCCCGCCGGAGTTCTTTCGAAGACTTATGTGGAAGTGAGCGAGCGTGCCTGAGTACGACGACGAGACCACGCCGGCCACCGACGAGCAGTCGTCGGTCGCCACGGTGGACGCCGACGAGTCGGTCGAGGCCGCCCCCGCCGAACCGGCCGAGGTGCCGGCCGCCGAGGACGACGAAGATTTCGACCCGGTGCAGGAGCTGCGGCAGAAGCTGCGCTACGCGCCCGGCGACTGGTACGTGGTGCACTCGTACGCCGGTTACGAGAACAAGGTCAAGACCAACCTCGAGACCCGGATCACGAGCCTCGACATGGAGGAGTTCATCTTCCAGGTCGAGGTGCCGACCCGCGAAGAGGTCGAGGTCAAGAACGGCAAGCGCCAGCAGGTCAACAACAAGGTCTTCCCGGGCTACATCCTGGTCCGGATGGATCTGACCCCCGAGTCCTACTCGTGTGTGCGCAACACGCCCGGCGTGACCGGCTTCGTGGGCGCCACCGACCGGGTCGACCGGCCGGCCCCGCTCTCCCTCGACGAGGTGCTGAAGTGGCTGGCACCGGCGGTCGAGACCGAGGAGAAGAAGGCCAAGCCCGAGATCAAGGTCCTCGACTTCGAGGTGGGCGACTCGGTCACGGTCACCGACGGCGCGTTCGCGTCGCTGCCGGCCTCGATCAGTGAAATCAATGCCGACCAGCAGAAGTTGAAGGTTCTGGTCTCCATCTTCGGTCGCGAGACGCCGGTGGAGCTCAACTTCAACCAGGTCACCAAGATCTGACAGCACGTCAGTGGGAGGGGCTCCGACATCGGGGGCCCCGCCAACAACCACAGGAGTAATCAGAAATGAAGCGCAGCAAGGCGTACCGCGCCGCAGCCGAGAAGATCGACGTCACCAAGCTCTACGAGCCGGCCGACGCGATCAAGCTCACCAAGGAATCCAGCTCCACCAAGTTCGACTCGACCGTCGAGGTCGCGATGCGGCTGGGTGTCGACCCGCGTAAGGCGGACCAGATGGTCCGCGGCACGGTCAACCTGCCGCACGGCACCGGCAAGACGGCCCGCGTGATCGTCTTCGCCCAGGGCGCCAAGGCCGAAGAGGCCGTGGCGGCCGGCGCCGACGAGGTCGGCACCGACGAGCTCGTGGCCCGCATCCAGGGCGGCTGGCTCGACTTCGACGCCGCGATCGCGACCCCCGACCAGATGGCCAAGATCGGTCGGATCGCTCGTATCCTCGGCCCGCGTGGCCTCATGCCGAACCCGAAGACCGGCACGGTCACCATGGACGTGACCAAGGCGATCAACGAGATCAAGGGCGGCAAGATCACGTTCCGGGTGGACAAGCACTCGAACCTGCACCTGATCATCGGCAAGGCCTCGTTCTCCGAGGAGCAGCTGGCCGACAACTACTCGGCCGTGCTCGACGAGGTCCTGCGGGCCAAGCCGTCGGCCGCCAAGGGCACCTACCTGCGGAAGGTCACCTTCACCACCACGATGGGCCCCGGCGTGCCGGTCGACCCGAAGGTCGTGAAGGGCATCAAGCAGGCCGAGGCCTGATCAGCCAGTAGTTCTACGGAAGGCCCCCGGGACATCCCGGGGGCCTTTTTTGTGGCAGGCTTGCCGCCGTGCGCTTCCAGGATGTCTGGTTCCGGTATTCAAGACGCTCCGACTGGACGCTGCGCGAAGTGGACGCGACGGTCGACCCGGGCGCGACGGTAGTGGTCCTGGGTCGCAACGGCGCCGGCAAATCCACCCTCCTCCAGCTGGCCGCGGGCGTCCTGCGCCCCAGCCGCGGCCTGCTCGGCGACCGTCCCGCCGTGATCGGCTGGGTCCCCGAGCGATTCCCCGCCGACCAGCCCTTCACCGCCGGCGACTACCTGCGCCGGATGGCGACGATCCGCGGCATCACCGACCCGCACGCCGTCGACCGCTGGATCGAGCGCCTCCTGCTCACCGAGCACACCGAAACCCGCCTCGCCGACCTCTCCAAGGGCACCGCGCAGAAGGTCGGCCTCGCTCAGGCGCTGCTCGTCCGACCCGGCCTGCTCGTCCTGGACGAGCCATGGGAGGGCCTCGACGCGGTCGCCCGCACGCTGATCCCCGACATCGTCACCGAGGTGACCGCGGCCGGCGGCATGGTCCTGGTCAGCGACCATCGCGGCGAGATCACCGCCCTCCCGGACGCGATCCACTGGACGGTCTCCGAGCACGGCGTGCACGCCGCCGAGTCGCCGAACGCTTCGGCCGAGGCGGAGGTGATCGTCGAGGTGGCGATGCGAAGATCCGAGGCGACCCAGGCGGTGGCCCAGCTGCGTGCCGCCGGTCACCGAGTGCTGCGCATCCAAGATCAAGTTCCAGATGCAGATGTACGCGGTGGAGCCTTCCTCGCCGAACCAGACCGCGCCCAGGAAGCTCCCGTCGACCGGGAGTCCCGATGACCGCCCTGGTGGCCATGCGAGTGGCCGGCTTCGTCCGCGGCGGCCGGGCCCTGGCCCCGCTGATCGCCGTGCTGGTCGTGCTGGGCGTGATCTACGGCGGGGGAGCGTCCCCGGCCGCGGTCGCCTACGGCTACTCGGCCGCCGCCCTCTTCCCGGTCCTGGCCTGGCTGACGAAGCTGCTGCTCGACACCGAACCGGACGTGCAGCGCCGCCTGGCCCGCCTGGCCGTCGGCCCGGCCCGGGAGGCAACCGCGGGCGTGCTCACCGCGATCCTGCTGTCCCTGGTGGTCTGCGCCGCCGCGATGGTCGCCCCCTGGCTGTTCCACGGCATCGACACCGAACAGAGCCTGGCCACCGGCATCGCCCTCGGCGTGCTGGCCCACCTGTTGGCGGTCCCGCCGGCGGTGGCACTGGGCGCCCTGGCCAGCCGAGCGGTAACCGGAAGCGTGCGCCTGGGCGTGACGGTGCTGGTGGTGTCCGCGGTCCTGGTGGTGGTCCTGGGCCTGACGACATCCTGGGCCCCCTGGCTGGTCCCGCCGGTGATGGCCACGGCCCGAGCCCTGAACGACCCCAGGTTCCCGCCATCGGCCGCGACCCTGGCCGTGCTCACCGGCTGGGCAGCGGCTTGGTGCGCCGCCGCTTACGCCGCCTACGGCTGGTTCCGCCGTTCCCGAGCCTGAAACCGAGGCCACCGGAAACCGCGGCCGGCTGAGCGCCCCGCGGTCGGGACCCCCGGCCGCTCGGCCCTCCGCACGGGAGGGGCTGCTTTTCGCGCGTGAGGCGGGAGCGGCCCGATTTGGCGGTGGCGGTGAGACCGCGTACTCTTCTGAATCGAAGTTCCACCCATAGACCGCTGGTCGCCGCAACCACCGTTCGCAAGACGGAGGTCGCGGTCGAAGGTCCCGCAGAGAGCGGGCGGCCCGCGCAGGGGAGAACGGTTCGTGAATCTGGTTCATGTTTTCTCTGAGCCTGCTTCCGCCCCGTGCGCCCTGCGCCGGGGCGTTTCTCATTCTCGGTTCCTTCTCCCCAGACCAGTGGCTTTGAGCACTGAGAGAGGAGGGACATGGCGGACAAGCCGGTCCGGGCCGACAAGGCCAATGCCGTCTCCGAGCTGACGGACAACTTCCGTAACTCGGCGGCCACCGTGTTGACCGAGTACCGCGGCCTCACGGTGAAGCAGATCACCGAGCTGCGGCGCTCGCTCGGCCAGGAGACCAAGTACTCCGTTTCGAAGAACACGCTGGCCAAGCGGGCAGCTACCGACGCGGGCATCGAAGGTCTCGACGCGCTGTTCACCGGTCCTACCGCGCTCGCCTTCATCAGCGGCGACCCGGTCGAGGCGGCCAAGAGCCTTCGGGCTTTCGCCAAGGCCCACCCCGTCCTGATCATCAAGGGCGGCGTCTTCGAGGGCAAGCCCCTCACCGCTGACGAGGTCAACAAGCTCGCCGACCTCGAGTCCCGTGAGGTGTTGCTGGCCAAGCTGGCCGGCGCCATGAAGGGCAACCTGAGCAAGGCCGCGGCGACGTTCCAGGCTCCGCTTTCCCAGGCTGTGCGCCTGGTGGACGCCCTGCGTGCCGAGCGCGAGAAGGACGGTTCCGCCGAGGCCGCCTGACGGCCTCGCGAACCACGCAGTTTTTAATTCAGAAGCTAAGAAAGGTTGCCAAACATGGCGAAGCTCAGCACCGACGAGCTGCTCGACGCGTTCAAGGAAATGACGCTCATCGAGCTGTCCGAGTTCGTGAAGACGTTCGAGGACGTCTTCGACGTCAAGGCTGCCGCGCCCGTCGCGGTTGCCGGCCCGGCCGCGGCCGGCCCGGCCGCCGAGGCTGCCGTCGAGCAGGACTCCTTCGACGTCGTCCTCGAGGGCGACGGCGGCAAGAAGATCCAGGTCATCAAGGTCGTGCGTGAGCTGACCGGCCTGGGCCTCAAGGAGGCCAAGGACGCCGTCGAGTCCGCCCCCAAGGCGATCCTCGAGGGTGTCAACAAGGAGAAGGCCGAGGCCGCCAAGGCCAAGCTCGAGGGCGAGGGCGCCAAGGTCACCCTCAAGTGATCTAACGCTCCACTGCACCATCTTGCGGATGGCGAGGACCCGTGCTCGGGTCCTCGCTATCTGTATTTTGTTACGCATTGTCGCAGGTGACGGCCTTGTGTGGGGCTGTCGTCCTGCCGACCGGCAAAGCCGGTTTAATCGGGCAATCCATGGAGTATGGTCGCTAAGACGTGCCCGCCACCCGGCGGCTCGTGTCCGACCCGCGGCGCAGCCCTTGACTGAGTGTCCGCTGACAGGCACGCTGACATCAGCAAGTCATCCGCGCTTGCGACAGCCGCCTTCGGGTAACCCGGTGTTCCACGGGTCGCTCGCAGGTGGCACCCGAGGGAGACAAGCCGCGTTCCGAGCGGCCCCGCACGAGGCATTGACCAGTGAGGCGCAGGTCAGAGGCCGCGGGGACACGTTCCGCAGGCACCCTCAGGTGTGGGCTGGACAGCGGTTAGCCGAGCGGCTACACTGCTAGTTTGCGCTGCCTTCTGCCTTGAGCCCTGCCTGGACATCCATCCGGATGAATTCCTGGGGGCTCGTTGGAGTGCCTACAAACGAGGGCAACGCAAACAGTTGCATACCGCAGCTGCAGCCGCATCAGCAGCACCGGTCCTCGGAAGGACGCATCTTGGCAGCTTCCCGCCCTGCGAAGACCAGCCGTACGTCGAGCGCTTACGCACCCCGCCGTGTCTCTTTCGGCAGGATCACCGAGCAACTTGAGGTCCCCAACCTTCTTGCCCTCCAGACCGAGTCCTTCGACTGGCTGGTTGGCAACGAGGCTTGGCAGGCCCGGTCGACGGACGACCCGAACGCCCACTCGGGCCTCGCAGAGATCCTCGAAGAGATCAGTCCCATTGAGGACTTCTCCGGCACTATGTCACTGTCCTTCTCGTCTCCGCGCTTCGACGAGGTGAAGGCCTCGATCGAGGAGTGCAAAGAGAAGGACCTGACTTACTGCGCGCCGCTGTTCGTGACCGCGGAGTTCACCAACAACACGACTGGCGAGATCAAGAGCCAGACCGTGTTCATGGGCGACTTCCCGATGATGACCCCCAAGGGGACGTTCGTCATCAACGGCACCGAGCGGGTCGTCGTGAGCCAGCTCGTCCGCTCGCCGGGCGTGTACTTCACGAAGGAGCCGGACAAGACCTCCGACCGTGACCTGTCCAGCGTCAAGGTCATCCCGAGCCGGGGTGCCTGGCTGGAGTTCGACATCGACAAGCGCGACACCGTCGGTGTCCGGATCGACCGCAAGCGCCGGCAGGCTGTCACCGTCCTGCTGAAGGCGATCGGTTGGTCGGCGGACCAGATCCGCGAGCGGTTCGGCTGGTCCGAGCTGCTCATGACCACCCTCGAGAAGGACCACATCGCCGGCCAGGATGAGGCCCTGCTCGACATCTACCGCAAGCTCCGCCCTGGCGAGCCCCCGACCCGGGAGAACGCGCAGACCCTGCTCGACAACCTCTTCTTCAACCCGAAGAGGTACGACGTCGCCAAGGTCGGCCGTTACAAGTTCAACAAGAAGCTCGAGATCGACGTCCCGATCGTCCGGGGCACGCTGACCGAGGAAGACATCGTCAAGACCGTGGACTACCTGTGCCGGCTGCACGCCGGTGAGGAAGGCTACGAGCCCGACGACATCGACCACTTCGGTAACCGTCGCCTGCGCACCGTCGGCGAGCTCATCCAGAACCAGGTCCGCGTGGGCCTGTCCCGGATGGAGCGCGTTGTCCGTGAGCGCATGACGACTCAGGACGTCGAGGCGATCACGCCGCAGACCCTGATCAACATCCGCCCGGTCGTGGCGGCGATCAAGGAGTTCTTCGGTACCTCCCAGCTGTCGCAGTTCATGGACCAGACCAATCCGCTGGCGGGCCTGACCCACCGGCGCCGGCTGAGCGCGCTCGGCCCCGGTGGTCTGTCCCGTGAGCGGGCCGGCTTCGAGGTTCGCGACGTGCACCCCAGCCACTACGGCCGGATGTGCCCGATCGAGACGCCCGAGGGTCCGAACATCGGTCTGATCGGTGCGCTCTCGACGTTCGCGCGGGTCAACCCGTTCGGCTTCATCGAGACGCCGTACCGCAAGGTCGAGGACGGCACCGTCACCGACGAGGTCCACTACCTGACCGCCGATGAGGAGGACAGGTACATCAAGGCGCAGGCGAACGCCGTGCTGAGCAGTGACGGCACGTTCGCCGAGGATCGCGTCCTGGTCCGCCGTAAGGGCGGTGAGGTCGACTACGTGCCTGGTGCACAGGTCGACTACATGGACGTGTCGCCGCGGCAGATGACCTCGGTCGCCACCGCGATGATCCCGTTCCTCGAGCACGACGACGCGAACCGCGCGCTCATGGGCGCGAACATGCAGCGTCAGGCCGTGCCGCTGGTCAAGGCCGAGGCGCCGCTGGTCGGCACCGGCATGGAGTACCGTGCCGCGGTCGACGCCGGTGACGTGGTTGTCGCCGAGGTCGGCGGCGTGGTCGAGGACCTGTGTGCCGACTACGTGACGGTGCACCAGGACGACGGTCACCGCCGTACGTACCTGCTGCACAAGTTCCGTCGCTCGAACGCCGGCTCCTGCGTCAACCAGAAGCCGGTCGTGTTCGAGGGTGACCGGGTCGAGGCCGGCCAGGTCGTCGCCGACGGTCCGTGCACCGACGAGGGTGAGATGGCCCTGGGCCGCAACCTCCTCGTCGCGTTCATGTGCTGGGAAGGCCACAACTACGAGGACGCGATCATCCTGTCGCAGCGCCTCGTGCAGCAGGACGTGCTCACCTCGATCCACATCGAGGAGCACGAGGTCGACGCTCGGGACACCAAGCTCGGCCCGGAGGAGATCACCCGCGACATCCCCAACGTCAGCGAGGAAATGCTCGCCGACCTGGACGAGCGGGGCATCATCCGGATCGGTGCCGAGGTCGTCCCCGGCGACATCCTGGTCGGCAAGGTCACGCCCAAGGGCGAGACCGAGCTGACCCCCGAGGAGCGGCTGCTCCGCGCGATCTTCGGTGAGAAGGCGCGCGAGGTCCGGGATACCTCGCTGAAGGTTCCGCACGGCGAGACCGGCACGGTCATCGGCGTTCGCACCTTCTCCCGCGAGGACGGCGACGAGCTTCCCCCGGGCGTGAACGAGCTGGTCCGCGTGTACGTCGCGCAGAAGCGGAAGATCCAGGACGGCGACAAGCTCGCCGGCCGGCACGGCAACAAGGGCGTCATCTCGAAGATCCTGCCGGTCGAGGACATGCCGTTCCTGGAGGATGGCACCCCGGTCGACATCGTGCTGAACCCGCTGGGTGTGCCCTCGCGTATGAACATCGGCCAGGTTCTGGAGACCCACCTCGGGTGGATCGCCAAGACCGGTTGGTCGGTGGAGGGCGAGGACACCGAGTGGAAGCGTCAGCTGCGGGCGATCGAGGCGCACGAGTCGATCGCGGACTCGAACGTCGCGACCCCGGTCTTCGACGGCGCGCAGGAAGAGGAGATCAAGGGTCTCCTCGAGTCGACGCTGCTCAACCGCGACGGTAAGCGGCTGGTCAACGGCGATGGCAAGGCGCAGCTGTTCGACGGCCGCTCCGGTGAGCCGCTGCCGGACCCGATCTCGGTCGGCTACGTCTACATCCTGAAGCTGAACCACCTGGTCGACGACAAGATCCACGCACGGTCGACCGGCCCGTACTCGATGATCACGCAGCAGCCGCTGGGCGGTAAGGCCCAGTTCGGTGGCCAGCGGTTCGGCGAGATGGAGTGCTGGGCCATGCAGGCCTACGGTGCGGCTTACGCGCTGCAGGAGCTGCTCACCATCAAGTCCGACGACGTGCTCGGCCGCGTGAAGGTCTACGAGGCCATCGTCAAGGGCGAAAACATTCCGGAGCCGGGTATCCCGGAGTCCTTCAAGGTGCTTCTCAAGGAACTGCAGTCGCTGTGCCTGAACGTCGAGGTGCTGTCCAGCGACGGTGTGGCCCTGGAGATGCGCGAGACGGACGACGAGGTCTTCCGGGCCGCGGAGGAACTGGGTATCGACCTGTCCCGACGCCCGAACGAGGGCGTCAGCAGCGTCGAGGAGATCTGACGGATGGCGCCCCCTCGTCACTGAGGGGGCGCCGCCGCCGGCCTTGAATTCATTCCGAGCAACGAAACACGAGGGATAGTCCAAGTGCTCGACGTCAACTTCTTCGACGAGTTGCGTATCGGCCTGGCGACCGCCGACGACATCCGGCAGTGGTCGCATGGCGAGGTCAAGAAGCCCGAGACGATCAACTACCGCACGCTCAAGCCTGAGAAGGACGGACTCTTCTGCGAGAAGATCTTCGGCCCTCAGCGCGACTGGGAGTGCTACTGCGGCAAGTACAAGCGCGTCCGCTTCAAGGGCATCATCTGTGAGCGCTGCGGCGTCGAGGTGACCCGGTCCAAGGTCCGCCGTGAGCGGATGGGCCACATCGAGCTGGCCGCGTCGGTGACGCACATCTGGTACTTCAAGGGTGTGCCGAGCCGGCTGGGCTACCTGCTCGACCTGGCCCCCAAGGACCTCGAGAAGATCATTTACTTCGCCTCGTACGTGATCACGAGCGTTGACACCGAGTCGCGTCACCGTGACATGAGCACGATCGAGAACGAGATCTTCGCCGAGAAGCGCCAGTCGGAGAACAGCCGTGACTCGGAGATCGAGAAGCGGGCCGGCAAGCTGGAGCAGGACCTGGCCGAGCTCGAGGCCGAGGGTGCCAAGGCGGACGTGCGCCGCAAGGTCAAGGAAGCTGGCGAGCGCGAGATGCGCCAGATCCGGGACAAGGCGCAGCGCGAGATCGACCGCCTCGACGAGGTGCTCGACACCTTCCGCAAGCTCGACTCCAAGCAGCTGGTCACCGACGAGCTGCTCTACCGCGAGCTCCGGGACCGCTTCGGTGAGTACTTCACCGGTGGCATGGGTGCCGAGGCGATCAAGGCGCTGCTCGAGAACATGGACCTGGACGCTGAGGCCGAGAACCTGCGGGAGATCATCCGCAGCGGTAAGGGCCAGCGGAAGATCCGTGCGCTCAAGCGCCTCAAGGTTGTCGCCGCGTTCCTGAACACGCGTAACTCGCCGCTGGGCATGGTCCTCGACTGCGTCCCGGTCATCCCGCCGGACCTGCGCCCGATGGTGCAGCTCGACGGTGGCCGCTTCGCGACTTCCGACCTGAACGACCTGTACCGCCGGGTCATCAACCGGAACAACCGGCTCAAGCGACTGATCGACCTGGGCGCGCCCGAGATCATCGTGAACAACGAGAAGCGGATGCTGCAGGAGGCCGTCGACGCACTGTTCGACAACGGCCGCCGCGGCCGGCCGGTCACCGGCCCGGGTAACCGCCCGCTGAAGTCGCTGTCCGACATGCTCAAGGGCAAGCAGGGCCGGTTCCGTCAGAACCTGCTGGGCAAGCGGGTCGACTACTCCGGTCGTTCCGTCATCGTCGTCGGCCCCCGGCTCAAGCTGCACCAGTGCGGCCTGCCGAAGCAGATGGCGCTGGAGCTGTTCAAGCCGTTCGTGATGAAGCGTCTGGTCGACCTGAACCACGCGCAGAACATCAAGTCGGCCAAGCGGATGGTCGAGCGTCAGCGGCCGGTCGTGTGGGACGTCCTCGAAGAGGTCATCAGCGAGCACCCGGTGCTGCTGAACCGCGCGCCGACCCTGCACCGCCTGGGCATCCAGGCCTTCGAGCCGCAGCTGGTCGAGGGCAAGGCGATCCAGATCCACCCGCTCGTCTGCACGGCGTTCAACGCCGACTTCGACGGTGACCAGATGGCGGTGCACGTGCCGCTGTCGGCCGAGGCGCAGGCCGAGGCCCGGATCCTGATGCTCTCGTCGAACAACATCCTCAAGCCGGCCGACGGCAAGCCGGTGACCATGCCTACCCAGGACATGATCATCGGTCTCTACTACCTGACGCACCAGACCATCGGTGCCAAGGGTGAGGGCCGGGTCTTCTCCTCGGACGCCGAGGCGCGGATGGCGTTCGACAACGGCGAGCTGCACCTGCAGGCGGCCGTCAAGATCCGTCTTCGCGAGGTCATCGGTGTCGACAACGGCATCAAGGGCCCGAAGTGGGAAGCTCCGGAGGAGTGGACCGAGGGCGAGAACCTTCTCGTCGAGACCACGCTGGGCCGGGTCCTCTTCAACGAGACCCTCCCGCCGGGCTACCGCTTCGTGAACTACGAGATCCGCAAGGGTCAGCTGTCGGCGATCGTCAACGACCTCGCCGAGCGCTTCCCCAAGGTCGCCCTGGCGGCGACCCTGGACGCGCTCAAGGAGGCCGGCTTCCACTGGGCCACCTGGTCCGGTGTGACGATCGGTATGGGCGACGTCATCGGCCCCCCGCGCAAGCCGGAGATTCTGGCCCGCTACCAGGCCGAGGCCGACACCATCGACAAGCAGTACCAGCGTGGTCTGATGACCGCCGAGGAGCGCCGCGGCGAGCTCATCGAGATCTGGACCAAGGCGACCAACGAGATCGCGGCCGAGATGTCGACGGCTCTCCCGCAGGAGAACCCGCTCTGGGTCATGATCAACTCGGGTGCCCGCGGTAACCTGCTGCAGCTCCGGCAGATCGCCGCGATCCGTGGTCTGGTGGCCAACCCCAAGGGTGAGATCATCCCGCGGCCGATCACCTCGTCGTACCGCGAGGGTCTGACCGTCCTGGAGTACTTCATCTCCACGCACGGTGCCCGTAAGGGTCTGGCCGACACCGCGCTGCGTACCGCCGACTCGGGTTACCTGACCCGGCGTCTGGTGGACGTCTCGCAGGACGTCATCATCCGCGAGGAGGACTGCGGCACCGACCGCGCCATCCCGATGGCGGTCGGCGAGCGCGAGGCGGACGGCACTCTGGTCGTGCACACGCACGCGGAGACCGGCGTCCACGCCCGGACGCTGGCCGACGACATCAAGGACGCCAACGGCAACCTGGTCGTCGCACGTGGCTCGGACCTCAACTCGATCATGGTCGACCAGCTGGTCGCGGCCGGCGTCGAGAATGTCCGGGTGCGTTCGGTGCTGACCTGCGAGTCGAAGCTCGGCGTGTGCGCGGCCTGCTACGGCCGTTCGCTGCCGACCGGCAAGGGCGTGGACATCGGTGAGGCGGTCGGCATCATCGCGGCCCAGTCCATCGGTGAGCCGGGTACCCAGCTGACCATGCGTACCTTCCACACCGGTGGTGTCGCGGGTGAGGACATCACCCAGGGTCTGCCGCGTGTGCAGGAAATCTTCGAGGCCCGTGTGCCCAAGGGCAAGGCGCCCATCGCCGACACCCCGGGACGCATCCGGATCGAGGACGGCGAGCGTTCGCGGAAGATCATCGTGGTGCCGGACGACGGCAGCGAGGAGATCGTCTACGACAAGATCTCCAAGCGCGTCAAGCTCCGCGCCCACGACGGCGACCACGTCGGCGTCGGCGAGAAGCTGACCGAGGGCACCATCGACCCGCACGAGCTCCTGCGCATCATGGGTCCGCGCGCGGTTCAGGTCCACCTGACCGCCGAGGTCCAGCAGGTCTACCGCTCGCAGGGTGTGCTCATCCACGACAAGCACATCGAGATCATCATCCGCCAGATGCTGAAGCGGGTGACGGTCATCGACTCGGGTGCCGCGGAGTTCCTGCCGGGCATCCTGGTCGACCGGGCGCTCTTCGAGTCGGAGAACCGCCGGCTCGTGGGCGAGGGTGGCGAGCCCGCCGCCGGTCGTCCGGTGCTGATGGGTATCACCAAGGCCTCGCTGGCGACCGACTCCTGGCTCTCGGCGGCCTCCTTCCAGGAGACCACCCGGGTGCTCACCGACGCTGCGATCAACTCGCGCAGCGACTCGCTGGTGGGCCTCAAGGAGAACGTCATCATCGGCAAGCTCATCCCGGCCGGTACCGGTATTGCGAAGTACCGGAACATCCGGGTCGAGCCGACCGAGGAGGCCAAGGCCAAGGTGTACTCGATGACCGGGTACCCGGAGACCGACTACGGCTTCGGGCCGGCCAGCGGGCAGGCTGTGCCGCTGGACGACTTCGACTTCGGTTCCTACCGCTGACGATGTCCTACTGAAGTCGAAGGGCGGCCGCGCACTGCGCGGCCGCCCTTCGGCCTTCTTACTATGGTGTGGTGACTTCTCCCGTGGCCGCGCCCACCCGCCACCCGATGGACCCGGACCCGGCGCCTTCGACGAAGGCGCGCGCCGTCTTCGCCCTGGGGCTGGTGGGCTTCCTGACCGGCGCGTTCGTCGGCGGGGTCATCCCGGCCACCATCGCCCTGCTGCTGGCGCGTCAGGCGGCGCGAGAGGCCTTCACGGCCAAGGGCTACCTCACCGGCTCGGTGTGGATCCGTCGTGGCCGGCGGCTGGCCTGGGCCGGCATCGTGCTGGCGATCACCGCCCTCGTGGTGGCCAGCATCGCCGGCCTGCTGCACCTGGCGTCCACACCGTCCGGGCCGGACTTCGCGCCGGGTACGGACTGAACCCGGGCTGCGGCCCGCCTCGTCCGGGTGACATGCTCGTTCCATGACCCAGCCGCCCTATGCGCCGCCGGTCCCGCCGCCCCCGCCGTCCGGCCGCTGGCAGCCGGACCGGGTCGACCAGGTTCCCGGCACCGAGTTCGGTCTGGTCCAGCTCAAGGTCGTGCCGATCACGTCGGGCCTGGCGATCGGTTCGCTGATCGCCGGCATCGGCGCCATCCTGGTCTCGGGTCTGGTCCTCTGCTTCGGACTGACCGGCTCCGGCCCCGGCTGGGGTGCTCTGGTGGCCGGTGCCTTCACTCTGCCGGCGGTGCTCGGCGGCGGGGGCGCGATCACGGTCGGGCTGGTCGCGCGCCGGCAGATCCGCCGGTCCGGCCGCACCGGTCAGGTGCGCTTCACCGGGGGAGGCGTGGCCGTCGCGGGGATCTCCTGCGGTGCGGTCGGGGCGGGAATTGCCCTGGTCTCCCTGGCGTTGGCAGTGGTGTTGCAGTTGTCTTCCGCTGGGGTGTGACGACGCCGCGAGCCGGATCCCGGCACCGCGGCGTTGCCGTCTCCGGGCACCCGGTACACTTGCCTCGGAGATATCCGTCGCGAGGGCCCGCAGAGCCGACCTTGGTAAATGGGGGTCGATTTTGACCTGGGTGCTTGTGGTAGGTACTCTTTCCCCTCGTGCCCGGGCTTGCCCGGGCAACTCGTGCGTGCGCCCGAGTCGTAAACACAGGACGGGGTAACAGCACGCCGAGCTCACCACGCCGACCAGATCGGCATGGTGACACAGACAAGACCCGATGCGCGTGAACCCACGCGTGGCGGGACCGTGAGCCGGACGACACGCCCGACCGCGGGTGTCGGAGCCACTCCCACTGACGTGGGAAGGCTTCGCACACAGCAAACAAACGGTGCGGCCGTTCGGAAGCGGCCGAAGGGAGCGGAGAAACCCGGTGCCCACGATCCAGCAGCTGGTCCGAAAGGGCCGCCAGGCGAAGACGAGTAAGACCAAGACGCCGGCGCTTAAGGGAAGCCCCCAGCGGCGCGGCGTGTGCACGCGCGTGTACACCACCACCCCCAAGAAGCCGAACTCTGCGCTGCGCAAGGTCGCTCGTGTGAAGCTCAGCAGCCAGATCGAGGTGACGGCGTACATCCCGGGCGTCGGCCACAACCTGCAGGAGCACTCGATCGTGCTCGTGCGTGGCGGTCGTGTTAAGGACCTCCCGGGCGTGCGCTACAAGATCGTCCGCGGTTCGCTGGACACCCAGGGTGTCCGCAACCGCAAGCAGGCCCGCAGCCGTTATGGCGCGAAGAAGGAGAAGAGCTGACATGCCGCGTAAGGGCCCCGCTCCGCGCCACCCTGTGGTCGCCGACCCGGTTTACAACTCCCCGCTGGTCACTCAGCTGATCAACAAGATCCTGATCGGTGGCAAGCGTCAGCTGGCCGAGCGCATCGTGTACGGCGCGCTCGAGGGCGCTCGGGAGAAGAGCGGCACTGACCCCGTGGTGACGCTCAAGCGCGCCATGGACAACGTGAAGCCGACCCTCGAGGTCCGCAGCCGCCGCGTCGGTGGCGCGACCTACCAGGTTCCGGTCGAGGTCCGCACCCCGCGGCAGACCACCCTCGGTCTGCGCTGGCTGGTCCAGTACTCCAAGGCCCGCCGCGAGAAGACCATGATCGAGCGTCTCCAGAACGAGCTGCTCGACGCCAGCAATGGCCTCGGTGCGGCCGTCAAGCGGCGTGAGGACACCCACAAGATGGCGGAGTCCAACAAGGCCTTCGCGCACTACCGCTGGTAAGACCCTGCTGCCGGCCCGGCGTCTGCCGGGCCGAACGGCAAGTCGTACCGATCCACGAGACGACGACGAAGAAAAGTAGGGATTGAAGTGGCCGCCGCAGACGCGCTCGCCAACGTACGCAACATCGGCATCATGGCGCACATCGATGCCGGTAAGACCACGACTACTGAGCGAATCCTGTTCTACACCGGCATCACGTACAAGATCGGTGAGGTCCACGAGGGCGCTGCCGTCATGGACTGGATGGAGCAGGAGCAGGAGCGCGGTATCACGATCACTTCCGCCGCCACCAAGTGCGAGTGGAAGGGCCACACGATCCAGATCATCGACACGCCCGGCCACGTCGACTTCACGGTCGAGGTGGAGCGGTCGTTGCGTGTGCTGGACGGTGCGGTCGCGGTTTACGACGGCGTTGCCGGCGTCGAGCCGCAGACCGAGAACGTGTGGCGGCAGGCGGACAAGTACCACGTCCCCCGGATGTGCTTCGTCAACAAGCTCGACCGGACCGGCGCGGACTTCTTCCGCTGCGTGCAGATGATGATCGACCGGCTCAACGCCACCCCGCTGGTCCTCCAGATCCCGATCGGGCTCGAGGGCGACCACATCGGTGTCGTGGACCTGATCGGCATGCGCGCGCTCACCTGGCGTGGCGAGACCCAGAAGGGCGACGACTACGCGATCGAGGAGATCCCGGCCGACCTGCTGGACTCCGCGACCGAGTGGCGCGAGAAGCTGATCGAGACCCTGGCCGACGTCGACGACGCCGTGATGGAGAAGTACCTGGAGGGCGAAGAGGTCTCCCAGGAGGAGATCAAGGCCGCCATCCGGCGTTCCACGATCGCCAGCAAGGCCAACCCGGTGCTGTGCGGCTCGGCGTTCAAGAACAAGGGCGTTCAGCCCATGCTCGACGCCGTGGTCGACTTCCTGCCGTCGCCGCTGGACGTCCCGGCCATCGAGGGCACGCTGCCGGACGGCGAGACGCTGGTCCTGCGCAAGCCGTCGAGCAGCGAGCCGTTCTCCGGCCTGGCGTTCAAGATCCAGACGGACAAGCACCTCGGCAAGCTGACCTACGTCCGGGTCTACTCCGGCACGCTCGAGTCCGGTTCTCAGGTGGTCAACTCCACCAAGGACCGCAAGGAGCGGATCGGCAAGATCTACCAGATGCACGCGAACAAGCGTGAGGAGCGTCCAACGGCGCAGGCCGGCGACATCATCGCCGTCCAGGGTCTCAAGCAGACCACCACCGGTGACACGCTCAGCGACCCGGCCAACCCGGTCATCCTGGAGTCGATGACGTTCCCGGAGCCGGTCATCCAGGTCGCCATCGAGCCGAAGACCAAGTCGGACCAGGAGAAGCTGGGCACCGCGATCCAGCGCCTGGCCGAAGAGGACCCGACCTTCCGCGTCTTCAACGACGAGGAGACCGGCCAGACGATCATCGCCGGCATGGGCGAGCTCCACCTGGACATCCTGGTGGACCGCATGCGCCGCGAGTTCAACGTCGAGGCCAACATCGGCAAGCCGCAGGTGGCGTACCGCGAGACCATCCGGGGCAAGGTCGAGAAGCACACGTACGTCCACAAGAAGCAGACCGGTGGTTCGGGTCAGTACGCGAAGGTCGTCGTCAACGTCGAGCCGTTGTCGCTCGAGGCGGACGGCCCGACCTACGAGTTCGTGAACGCCGTCACCGGTGGTCGCATCCCCAAGGAGTTCATCCCCTCGGTGGACGCGGGCGCGCAGGACTCCCTGCAGTACGGCGTCCTCGCCGGCTACCCGCTGGTCGGCGTGAAGTTCACGCTGGTCGACGGTCAGTACCACGAGGTCGACTCCTCCGAGATGGCCTTCAAGATCGCCGGTTCCATGGCGATGAAGGAGGTCGCTCGCAAGGCCGACCCCGCGCTGCTGGAGCCGATGATGTCCGTCGAGGTCACCACCCCGGAGGACAACATGGGTGACGTGATCGGCGACCTCAACTCCCGCCGCGGCCTGATCCAGTCGATGGAGGAGCGCTCCGGCGCCCGCGTCGTCAAGGCTCTCGTGCCGCTGTCGGAGATGTTCGGCTACGTCGGCGACCTCCGGTCGAAGACTGCCGGCCGGGCAAGCTACAGCATGCAGTTCGACTCCTACGCCGAGGTTCCGCAGAACGTCGCGAAGGAGATCATCGCCAAGGCAACGGGCGCCTGAGCTCCCAAAGCCGTAAGCGTTGAGGCGCGTGCGGTCCGTCGAGGACCGCACGCGCGCGAGCAGTCGACAGAGTCCCAGTCGCTCTAACCGGGCGTGCCGGGCAAAGCAATGATCAGTCCACAGGAGGACACCAGTGGCGAAGGCGAAGTTCGAGCGGACTAAGCCGCACGTCAACATCGGCACCATTGGTCACATCGACCACGGTAAGACGACGCTGACTGCGGCCATCACGAAGGTCCTGCACGACGAGTTCCCGGACCTGAACCCGTACACCCCGTTCGACGAGATCGACAAGGCGCCTGAAGAGAAGGCCCGTGGTATCACGATCTCGATCGCACACGTCGAGTACCAGACCGCGGCGCGGCACTACGCGCACGTGGACTGCCCCGGCCACGCTGACTACATCAAGAACATGATCACCGGTGCCGCGCAGATGGACGGCGCGATCCTGGTGGTTGCCGCGACCGACGGCCCGATGCCGCAGACCAAGGAGCACGTGCTCCTGGCCCGCCAGGTCGGCGTTCCGTACATCGTCGTGGCGCTGAACAAGTCGGACATGGTCGACGACGAGGAGCTCCTCGAGCTCGTCGAGCTCGAGGTCCGCGAGCTGCTCAGCACCTACGAGTTCCCGGGCGACGACCTTCCGGTCGTGCGCGTCTCGGCGCTCAAGGCGCTTGAGGGCGACAAGGAGTGGACCGGCAAGCTCCTCGAGCTGATGAACGCGGTCGACACCGCGATCCCGCAGCCCGAGCGCGACACCGACAAGCCGTTCCTCATGCCGATCGAGGACGTCTTCACGATCACCGGTCGTGGAACGGTCGTCACCGGTCGCGCCGAGCGTGGCATCCTCAAGCCGAACGAGGAGGTCGAGATCGTCGGCATCCGCGAGAAGTCGACGAAGACCGTCTGCACCGGCATCGAGATGTTCCGCAAGCTGCTCGACGAGGCCCGCGCGGGCGAGAACGTCGGCCTCCTGCTGCGTGGTATCAAGCGCGAGGACGTCGAGCGCGGCATGGTCGTCGTGAAGCCGGGTTCTTCGACTCCGCACACGGAGTTCGAGGGCCAGGTCTACATCCTCTCGAAGGAAGAGGGCGGCCGGCACACCCCGTTCTTCCAGAACTACCGCCCGCAGTTCTACTTCCGCACCACGGACGTCACCGGCGTCGTCACGCTGCCCGAGGGCACCGAGATGGTCATGCCGGGCGACTCCACCAGCATGTCGGTCAAGCTGATCCAGCCGATCGCCATGGAGCAGGGCCTGAAGTTCGCGATCCGTGAGGGTGGCCGCACCGTCGGCGCCGGCACGGTCACGAAGATCAACGTCTGACCTAGGAGTACCCCGATTAGCATTGCTGGAGTCAATCCGGCATACTAGTCAGGTTGCGTCCGCGCGGGGTGGTTGGCGACCTAGAGTTGCCAGCCACCCTCGCCGGGTGTCCGGGCGTGTTTTTGGCCCGTCCGGCACTCCAGATCCCCGTGATCGAGTTGCTTGATAAAGGCTGCATAGCGACAGCAGGCGCGACACGCCCGACCGCGGGGGTCGGACAACGCAGGATCGACGGTCCTGCGGGCATGCGAGAGCCACCGCTCTCGCACGTAGCGGCATCGAGAGAAGGAAACAGAAGCCACCATGGCGGGACAGAAGATCCGCATCCGGCTCAAGGCCTATGACCACGAGGTCGTCGACTCCTCGGCGCGGAAGATCGTCGAGACGGTGACGCGGACCGGTGCTCAGGTTGCGGGCCCGGTGCCGCTGCCCACGGAGATCAACCGTTTCTGCGTGATCCGTTCGCCGCACAAGTACAAGGACTCGCGCGAGCACTTCGAGATGCGCACGCACAAGCGTCTGATCGACATCATCGACCCGACTCCGAAGACGGTCGACTCGCTCATGCGTCTCGACCTGCCGGCTGGCGTCGACATCGAGATCAAGCTGTAGGGATCACGACTAATGGACAGGCAAGTTAAGGGGATCCTGGGCGCCAAGCTCGGCATGACCCAGGTCTGGGACAACAACAAGGTTGTTCCGGTGACCGTGGTGCAGGCCGGCCCGTGCGTCGTGACCCAGGTCCGCACCGATGACAAGGACGGCTACTCGGCCGTCCAGCTCGCTTACGGCGCTATCGACCCGCGCAAGGTCAACAAGCCCGAGGGCGGCCACTACGCCAAGGCGGGTGTGTCGCCGCGGCGCCACCTCGTGGAGCTGCGCACCATCGATGCCGGCGAGTACGAGCTCGGCCAAGAGGTAACCGTCGAGGCGTTCGCGGTGGGTTCGCCCATCGACGTCACCGGTAAGACCAAGGGCAAGGGCTACGCCGGTGTCATGAAGCGACACGGCTTCCACGGCCTCAAGAGCAGCCACGGTGTCGAGCGCAAGCACCGTTCGCCCGGTTCCATCGGCGCCTGCGCGACCCCGGGTCGCGTCTTCAAGGGCGTGCGGATGGCCGGCCGGATGGGTGGCAAGCGCTTCACCGTGCAGAACCTGACCGTGCAGGCGGTGGACACCGAGAACAACATCCTGCTGGTCCGGGGCGCAGTGCCCGGTCCCAAGGGTGCGCTGGTCTTGGTCCGCAGCGCGGCGAAGAAGGGCGGTGCCAAGTGAGTTCGGTTGACGTGATCAACGCCGAGGGCACGAAGTCCGGCTCGGTCGTGCTTCCCGACGACATTTTCGACGTGCAGGCGAACATTCCGCTGATGCACCAGGTCGTCGTGGCGCAGCTGGCCGCGGCTCGGCAGGGTACGGCTAAGGCCAAGACCCGCGGTGAGGTCGCCGGTGGCGGCAAGAAGCCCTACAAGCAGAAGGGCACCGGTCGTGCCCGCCAGGGCTCGATCCGCGCGCCGCAGTTCACCGGCGGTGGCGTCGTGCACGGTCCCGTGCCGCGCGACTACAGCCAGCGGACTCCCAAGAAGATGAAGGCCGCCGCTCTGCGTGGCGCCCTCTCCGACCGGGCCCGCGACGGCCGGGTGCACGTGATCGAGGCGTTCGTCTCCGGCGACAAGCCGTCGACCAAGGCCGCGATCGCCACCCTGCGCAAGGCGACCGAGTCGACCAAGGTTCTGGTCGTTCTGAGCAGCACCGACGAGCTGAACTGGCTGTCGCTGCGCAACGAGACGACCGTGCACCTGATCGAAGCGGGTCAGCTGAACACGTACGACGTACTGGTCGCCGACGAGGTGGTCTTCACCAAGGACGCTCTCGATGAGTTCCTGGGCGTGCCGGCCGAGGCCTCCGAGGAGGGGGACAAGTGAGCACCATCGCCGACCCGCGCGACGTAATCATCGCGCCCGTCGTCTCCGAGAAGAGCTACAGCGTTCTCGACCAGAACTGGTACACGTTCCTCGTCGACCCGGACGCGAACAAGACGCAGATCAAGATCGCGATCCAGCAGATCTTCAACGTGCGCGTGCTGACGGTGAACACCGCGAACCGCGAGGGCAAGCGCAAGCGCACCCGGACGGGCTTCGGTCAGCGCAAGGCGACCAAGCGCGCGATGGTCAAGCTGGCTGACGGTGACCGTATCGAGGCCTTCGGCGGCCCGGTCAGCTAAGGGGTTGTAAAACAATGGCTATCCGTAAGTACAAGCCGACCACGCCGGGCCGTCGCGGCTCGAGCGTCGCCGACTTCGCCGAGATCACCCGGTCGACGCCGGAGAAGTCTCTGCTGGTTCCGCTGCCCAAGAAGGGTGGCCGCAACGTTCACGGCCGGATCACCACCCGGCACCAGGGCGGCGGTCACAAGCGGCAGTACCGGCTGATCGACTTCAAGCGGGTCGACAAGGACGGCGTGCCGGCCAAGGTCGCGCACATCGAGTACGACCCGAACCGCACCTCCCGCATCGCACTGCTGCACTACGCCGACGGCGAGAAGCGCTACATCCTCGCGCCGAAGGACCTGAAGCAGGGCGACGCCGTGGAGTCCGGCCCGGGCGCGGACATCAAGCCGGGGAACAACCTTCCCCTGCGCAACATCCCGGTCGGTACGCAGCTGCACGGTGTGGAGCTTCGTCCCGGCGGTGGCGCCAAGCTGGGTCGTTCGGCCGGTGTCGGTATCCAGCTCCTCGGCCGTGAGGGCGCGTACGCCACGCTGCGTATGCCTTCCGGTGAGATCCGCCGGGTCGACATCCGCTGCCGCGCGACGGTCGGCGAGGTCGGCAATGCCGAGCAGTCGAACATCAACTGGGGCAAGGCCGGCCGCATGCGCTGGAAGGGCAAGCGCCCGACCGTCCGCGGTGTCGCCATGAACCCTGTCGACCACCCGCATGGTGGTGGTGAGGGTAAGACCTCCGGTGGTCGCCACCCGGTCAACCCGGGTGGTAAGCCCGAGGGTCGTACCCGTCGTAAGGGCCAGGAGAGCGACCGCATGATCGTTCGCCGCCGCTACGCCACCCGCAAGCGCGGATAACGGGAGTAGAGAAAGATGCCTCGCAGCCTGAAGAAGGGCCCGTTCGTCGACGACCACCTGCTCAAGAAGGTGGAAGTCCAGAACGAGAAGAACTCGAAGAACGTCATCAAGACCTGGTCGCGGCGCTCGACGATCATTCCCGACATGCTCGGGCACACGATCGCCGTGCACGACGGGCGCAAGCACGTCCCGGTGTTCATCACCGAGGCCATGGTCGGTCACAAGCTCGGGGAGTTCGCTCTGACCCGCACGTTCAAGGGTCACGAGAAGGACGACCGCAAGAGCCGTCGTCGCTAGTCAGTCCACGGATAAGAAAGGGGTCACAAGCGATGCCAGTAAAGAACGACGCACCGGCGCTTCCGGGTAGCCGGGCAGTTGCGAAGCACGTCCGCATCTCGCCGAGCAAGGCACGCCGTGTGGTCAACCTCGTCCGCGGTCTGCCCGCGAAGGAGGCTCTGACCGTCCTGCAGTTCGCGCCGCAGGCCGCCAGCGAGCAGGTCTACAAGGTGCTCGCCAGCGCGATCGCCAATGCGGAGAACAACGAGCGGCTCGATCCCGACGCACTCCTCGTGAGCGAGGCGTTCGTCGACGAGGGTCCGACGCTCAAGCGGTTCCGTCCGCGGGCGCAGGGCCGGGCGTACCGGATCCGCAAGCGCACCTGCCACATCACGATCGCCGTCGAGGCGGTCCAGGTCGCACGGCCGGCCAAGAAGGCCGCCGCGGCGAAGAAGGCGGCGCCGGCTAAGGCCGTTGCTGCTGACGAGCCCCAGTCCGGGCAAACCCAGACCACGGAGGAGTCCGAGTAATGGGCCAGAAAGTTCACCCCACCGGATTCCGGCTCGGCATCTCCACCGACTGGAAGAGCCGCTGGTTCGCGGACAAGCTGTACAAGGACTACATCGGCGAGGACGTCAAGATCCGCCGCATGATGTCCAAGGGCCTCGAGCGTGCCGGCATCTCCAAGGTGGACATCGAGCGCACCCGTGACCGGGTTCGCGTCGACATCCACACCGCCCGGCCGGGCATTGTCATCGGCCGTAAGGGCGCGGAGGCCGACCGGATCCGCGGCGAGCTCGAGAAGCTCACCGGCAAGCAGGTCCAGCTGAACATCCTCGAGGTGAAGAACCCGGAGTCGGACGCTCAGCTGGTGGCGCAGGGCGTCGCCGAGCAGCTGTCCTCCCGGGTCAGCTTCCGCCGGGCGATGCGCAAGGCCATGCAGTCGGCCATGAAGAACCCGATCTGCAAGGGCATCCGGGTGCAGGTCTCCGGCCGCCTCGGCGGCGCGGAGATGAGCCGCACGGAGTTCTACCGTGAGGGTCGCGTTCCGCTGCACACGCTGCGGGCGAACATCGAGTACGGCTTCTTCGAGGCCCGTACGACGTTCGGTCGCATCGGCGTGAAGGTCTGGATCTACAAGGGCGACGCTGTTCCCGGCCGTGAGGCTGTCGCCGAGGCTCCCGCGCGTCCGCGCCGGGACCGCGCCGACCGCCCCGAGCGTCCGCGCCGTGGCCGTTCCGGTTCGTCCGGCACGACCGCCGGTGGGACCGAGGCCGGCCGGGCCGCTCAGCAGGCCGCAGCCAACGCGGACGCTCCGGCCGCGGCTGCCCCGCAGAACGACACCGCCGCTGCTCCGGCCGCGGCCGAACCGCAGCAGGAGGGCTGACCCATGCTGATGCCGCGTAAGCCCCCGAAGGGCTTCCGCAAGCCGCACCACCCGGACCGCCACGGCGCGTCCAAGGGCGGCAACCGGGTCGTCTTCGGCGAGTTCGGTATCCAGGCGCTGGAGCCGGCGTACGTGACCAACCGGCAGATCGAGTCGGCGCGTATCGCGATGACCCGCCACATCAAGCGTGGCGGCAAGGTCTGGATCTCGGTCTTCCCCGACCAGGCCCTGACCAAGAAGCCGGCCGAAACCCGCATGGGTTCCGGCAAGGGTTCTCCCGAGTGGTGGGTGGCGAACGTCAAGCCGGGACGCATTCTCTTCGAGATGTCGTTCCCGAACGAGACGATCGCGCGCGAGGCGATGCGCCGTGCGATCCACAAGCTCCCGATGAAGTGCCGCATCGTTACGCGCGAAGTGGGTGAAAGCTGATGGCAGCGGGCGTTAAGGCCGGCGAGCTGCGCGAGCTGACCGGCGAAGAGCTGGTATCGCGTCTCCGTGAGGCCAAGGCGGAGCTGTTCAATCTTCGCGTGCAGGGCGCGACCGGTCAGCTCGACAATCACCGTCGACTGCAGGTCGTCCGCAAGGACATCGCGAAGATCTATACGATCATGCGTGAACGTGAGCTGGGGCTCTCGGTCGCGCCGGATGAGGTGACGGCATGAGTGACGAGAGCACGACCCCGGTGCGCGCGACCCGCAAGGTTCGCGAGGGCCTGGTGGTCAGCGACAAGATGGACAAGACCGTCGTCGTCGAGGTCGAGGACCGCGTCAAGCACGCGCTCTACGGCAAGGTTCTGCGTCGCACCCGCAAGCTCAAGGTGCACGACGAGCAGAACGCGTGCGGTATCGGCGACCGGGTTCTCCTGATGGAGACCCGTCCGCTCTCCGCCACCAAGCGGTGGCGGGTCGTGGAGATCCTCGAAAAGGCCAAGTGAGTGGGCGGGGTCGGCCCCGGCCGGCCCCGAACACCATCGTTCCGCCAAGCTTCGCGATCGAAGCGAAGAACTGGCAGACATAGGAGACCCCAGTGATCCAGCAGGAGTCGCGACTGCGTGTCGCCGACAACACGGGTGCACGTGAGATCCTGTGCATCCGCGTGCTCGGTGGCTCCGGCCGCCGCTACGCGAGCATCGGCGACGTCATCGTGGCCACGGTCAAGGACGCCATCCCCGGTGCCGGCGTGAAGAAGGGTGACGTCGTCAAGGCGGTCATCGTTCGCACCAGCAAGGAGAGGCGTCGCCCGGACGGTTCGTACATCCGGTTCGACGAGAACGCCGCCGTCATCATCAAGGACGGCGGAGACCCCCGCGGTACCCGCATCTTCGGCCCGGTCGGCCGCGAGCTGCGCGACAAGCGGTTCATGAAGATCATCAGCCTGGCGCCGGAGGTGCTCTGACCGTGAAGATCAAGAAGGGCGACACGGTCGTCGTCATCGCCGGCAAGGACAAGGGCGCCAAGGGCAAGGTCATCGCGGCCTACCCGACGCGTGACAAGGTCCTGGTCGAGGGCGTCAACCGCGTCAAGAAGCACGAGCGCATCCGTACGACGCAGCGTGGCTCGAAGACCGGCGGCATCGTGACCCAGGAAGCCGCGATCCACATCTCGAATGTGCAGATCGTGGACGACCAGGGCAAGCCGACCCGGATCGGCTACAAGGTCGACGAGAACGGCAACAAGGTCCGTATCGCGCGTACGACCGGTAAGGAACTCTGATGACTGCCGCTACCGAGACCAAGACGCTGCCGCGCCTCAAGCAGAAGTACCGCGCTGAGGTCGTCGCAGGGCTCAAGGAGCAGTACAACTACGCCAACCCCATGCAGATCCCCGGCCTGGTCAAGGTCGTCGTGAACATGGGTGTCGGCGAAGCGGCCCGCGACGCCAAGCTGATCGACGGCGCGGTCCGTGACCTGACCACGATCACCGGTCAGAAGCCGCTGGTCCGCCGGGCCACCAAGTCCATCGCCCAGTTCAAGCTGCGCGAGGGCATGCCGATCGGCGCGAAGGTCACCCTTCGCAACGACCGGATGTGGGAGTTCCTGGACCGGCTGCTGTCCATCGCGCTGCCGCGTATCCGTGACTTCCGCGGGCTCGACGGTCGCAAGCTGGACGGCCACGGTAACTACACGTTCGGCCTGACCGAGCAGTCGGTGTTCCACGAGATCGATCAGGACCGGATCGACCGCACCCGGGGCATGGACATCACGGTGGTCACCACGGCCAAGACCGATGACGAGGGCCGGGCGCTGCTCAAGCTCCTGGGCTTCCCGTTCAAGGAGAACTGAGCATGGCTAAGAAGGCGCTGATCCTGAAGGCTGCCGCGAAGCCGAAGTTCGCTGTGCGCGCCTACACCCGCTGCCAGAAGTGCGGTCGCCCGCACTCGGTCTACCGCAAGTTCGGCCTGTGCCGGGTTTGCGTGCGGGACATGGCTCACCGTGGTGAGCTGCCCGGCGTGTCCAAGGCTTCCTGGTAACCCAGAGAAATACCGCTTCGCCGTAGGCCTGGAGCACTCCGGGAACCCCGGCGAGAAAGGTTGACGAATACCCATGACGATGACGGACCCGATCGCAGACATGCTCACGCGTCTGCGAAACGCCAACCAGGCGTACCACGACAAGGTGACGATGCCCTTCTCGAAGATCAAGGCGAACATCGCCGAGGTCCTCAAGGCAGAGGGCTACATCGCCTCCTGGGCGGCTGAGGAGCCCGAGGAAGGCGCTGTCGGCAAGCGTCTGGTCGTAGAGCTCAAGTACGGCCAGAGCCGCGAGCGCAGCCTCGCCGGCATCAAGCGCGTTTCCAAGCCCGGCCTCCGGGTGTACGCCAAGTCCGACGAACTCCCGCGCGTGCTCGGCGGTCTGGGCGTCGCGATCATCTCAACGTCCCAGGGGCTGCTGACCGACAAGCAGGCCCGCAAGCGGAGCGTGGGCGGGGAAGTCCTCGCCTTCGTCTGGTAACTGGAGACTCTGATATGTCGCGAATCGGACGTAAGTCGATCCCGGTCCCGGCCGGCGTCGACATCACCATCTCGGGCCAGACCGTCAAGGTCAAGGGCCCCAAGGGCGAGCTCTCGCACACCGTCGCCGAGCCGATCACGGTCGAGCAGGACGGCAGCGAGCTGCACGTCAACCGACCCAATGACGAGCGCAAGGCCAAGGAGCTGCACGGTCTTTCTCGTACCCTGGTCGCCAACATGATCGTCGGCGTCACCGAGGGCTACAAGAAGACCCTGGAGATCAACGGCACCGGTTACCGCGTGACCGCCAAGGGCAAGGACCTCGAGTTCGCCCTGGGCTTCTCGCACCCGGTCAACGTGCCCGCGCCGACCGGCATCAGCTTCTCGGTCGAGAAGCCGACGCAGTTCACGGTCGCCGGAATCGACAAGCAGCTCGTCGGCGAGGTTGCCGCCAACATCCGGAAGATCCGCCCGCCGGAGCCCTACAAGGGCAAGGGCGTCAAGTACCAGGGCGAGGTCATCCGCCGCAAGGCTGGAAAGGCAGGTAAGAAGTGACCGCCACGCTGCTCAAGCGCCGCAATGGCGGCGGTGTGTCCGCCGCGCGTGCCGTCGGCAAGGCGCGTCGGCACTTCCGGGTCCGCAAGAACGTCCGCGGTTCCGCCGAGCGTCCCCGCCTGGTCGTCACCCGCTCTTCGCGGCATATCACCGCGCAGATCATCGACGACCTCAAGGGTCACACGCTGGCTTCGGCCTCCACTCTCGACACCTCGATCCGGGGCAACGAGGGTGACAAGAGCGCTCTGGCCGGCAAGGTCGGCACGCTTCTTGCCGAGCGGGCCAAGGCCGCCGGTGTGTCCAAGGTCGTCTTCGACCGGGGTGGCAACAAGTACGCGGGGCGGATCGCCGCGCTTGCCGGTGCCGCTCGTGAAGCCGGACTCGAGTTCTAGGAGGAATTGACCAATGCCTGGTCAGCAGCGCCGAGGCGGCGGGTCCGGCGGTAACACCGAGGGTGGCAACCGCAGGGACAACCGCCGCGAAGGCGGTCGCGGCAACGCGCCCGTCGACAAGACCCCGCATCTCGAGCGGGTCGTCGCGATCAACCGTGTTGCCAAGGTCGTCAAGGGTGGTCGTCGCTTCAGCTTCACCGCCCTGGTGATCGTGGGCGACGGCGACGGCACCGTCGGTATCGGCTACGGAAAGGCCAAGGAGGTGCCCGCGGCGATCGCCAAGGGCGTCGAGGAGGCCAAGAAGCACTTCTTCAAGGTTCCGCGGATCGGTGCGACCATTCCGCACCCGATCATCGGCGAGGCGGCCGCGGGTGTCGTGCTGCTCAAGCCGGCGTCGGCTGGTACCGGTGTTATCGCCGGTGGTCCGGTGCGCGCCGTGCTGGAGTGCGCGGGCATCCACGACATCCTGTCGAAGAGCCTGGGTTCGTCGAACCCGATCAACATCGTGCACGCGACCGTGGCCGCTCTGAAGGGCCTCGAGTCGCCGGAGCAGGTCGCGGCTCGCCGTGGTCTGCCGGTCGAGGACGTGGCGCCGGCGGCCATGCTGGCAGCGCGTGCGGAAGCGGCGGTGCACTGATGGCTCGCTTGAAGGTCACCCAGGTCCGGTCCGAGATCGGCCGTAAGCAGAACCAGCGGGATTCCCTGCGGTCGCTCGGCCTGAAGCGGATCAACGATGTGGTGGTCAAGGAGGACCGCCCCGAGATTCGGGGCATGATCTTCGCCGTGAACCACCTCGTCATTGTTGAGGAGGTCGAGTAATGGCGATCAAGGTCCACCACCTCCGCCCGGCGCCCGGAGCCAAGACCGCGAAGACCCGTGTGGGTCGCGGTGAAGGCTCGAAGGGTAAGACTGCCGGTCGCGGTACCAAGGGTACGAAGGCCCGTTACCAGGTTCCGGCCAGGTTCGAGGGTGGGCAGATGCCCATTCACATGCGCCTGCCGAAGCTCAAGGGCTTCAAGAACAAGAACAAGGTCGTCTTCCAGGTCGTGAACCTGGACCGCCTTGCCGAGCTGTTCCCGAACGGCGGCGAGGTCGGCCCGGCCGAGCTCGTCGAGGCCGGCGCGGTCCGCAAGGGCCAGCTGGTCAAGGTCCTGGGCTCGGGCGAGCTGGGCGGCGTGTCGCTGACTATCACGGCGCACGCGTTCAGCGAGTCGGCCAAGGAGAAGATCGCAGCCGCCGGTGGTTCCGCCAGCGAGCTGTGAGGCTTGTGGGGGTGCTGGCCCGGGCGTCGAGAAACGCGTCGCTCGGGCAGCATCCCCTTTGTGGCGTCTGACCAGCCATTTCGCCGGCTGCGAAGTTGCCTACCCGCAGTGAGGGCTACCGTGACTCACCGCGGCGCTCCAAGACTGTTAGAGTCCGTTCCCAGCTAGGGATATCGGTCTTCCGGACCGGTGCCCATCCCCCGTCCGCCGGTTACGGCGGTAACCTCGCGCAGGAGGAAGAAGTTGCTCTCCGCCTTTACCAGTGCGTTCCGGACGCCTGACCTGCGCAAGAAACTGCTGTTTACAGTCGCGATCATCGCTCTGTACCGGCTGGGTGCCACCATTCCCAGCCCTGGTGTGTCCTACACCAACGTGCAGACGTGCCTGAAGGCTGTGAGCGACCAGGACGCCGGCGGCGGCGTGCTGAACCTGCTGAATCTCTTCTCCGGCGGCGCTCTGCTGCACCTGTCGGTCTTCGCGCTCGGCATCATGCCGTACATCACCGCGTCGATCATCCTGCAGCTGCTGACGGTCGTGATCCCGCGCCTCGAACAGCTCCGCAAGGAGGGCCAGTCCGGCCAGGCGAAGATCACCCAGTACACCCGGTACCTGACGCTCGGCCTGGCGATCCTGCAGTCCTCGGCGTTCGTCGCGCTCGCGCGGACCGGTCAGCTGTTCGGCAACGCGTGCGACCAGAGCGACCCCACCATGCAGATCGTCCCGGAGAACACCGGGCTGCCGATGTGGCTGACGCTCAGCATCCTGGTTCTGACGATGACGGCCGGCACCGGCATGGTGATGTGGCTCGGTGAGCTGATCACCGACCGCGGCGTCGGGAACGGTATGTCGGTCCTGATCTTCACCTCGATCGCGGCCCGCCTTCCCGGCGAGGGCTGGACGATCAAGGAGTCCAGCGGCATCGGCAAGTTCTTCCTCGTCATCGGCTTGGTTCTGGTCATCATCTGCCTGGTGGTCTTCATCGAGCAGGCGCAGCGCCGGATCCCCGTGCAGTACGCGAAGCGCATGATCGGTCGCCGCATGTACGGCGGCACCTCGACCTACATCCCCCTCAAGGTCAACCAGGCCGGTGTCGTGCCGGTGATCTTCGGTTCGTCGCTGCTCTACCTGCCGCAGCTGTACCTGCAGTTCTTCGACCAGAACAACCTCAAGGGTTACCAGATCTGGATTCAGAAGTGGCTGGCCGACCCGACGAGCATGCTCTACATCGGCGTCTACTTCTTCCTGATCATCTTCTTCACGTACTTCTACGTCTCGATCACGTTCAACCCGACTGAGGTCTCGGACAACATGAGGAAGTACGGTGGTTTCGTTCCGGGTATCCGCCCGGGCAAGCCGACCGCCGACTACCTCGACTTCATCCTCAGCCGGATCACCCTCGCCGGTGCGCTCTACCTCGGCGTGATCTCGGTTCTGCCGAACTTCTTCTTCATCTGGCTCGACCAGCAGCAGTACCAGAACTTCCCGTTCGGTGGTACGGCGGTGCTGATCATGGTGGGTGTGGGTCTGGAGACGGTGAAGCAGATCGAGAGCCAGCTCATGCAGCGCAACTACGAAGGGTTCCTCCGGTAGTGGCGACGCGGAGCCGGGGGGCTCTAGCGTCGAGGATCTCAACTCACCTAAGCGAGGCGATGTAGGTGCGGCTGGTGCTGGTGGGCCCTCCAGGGGCCGGTAAGGGAACCCAGGCTGAGTTCATCGCCGCCCATCTCGCCGTACCGAAGATCTCGACCGGGGACATCTTCCGGGCCAACGTGTCGCAGGGCACGCCGCTGGGCGTGGAAGCCAAGCGCTACATGGACGCCGGGCAGCTGGTGCCGGACGAGGTGACCATCAACATGGTCCGGGACCGGCTGGCCGAACCGGACGCCGGCGACGGCTTCCTGCTGGACGGCTTCCCGCGCACGGTGCCCCAGGCGTCGGCGCTGGACAAGCTGCTGGCCGACCTGGGCACCGCGCTGGACCTGGTGATGGAGCTCGTGGTCGACGACGACGAGGTGATCCGGCGGCTCTCGGGCCGCCGGACCTGCCGTGGTTGCGGCAAGATCTGGCACGTCGAGTTCGACCCGACCAGCAAGGACAACATCTGCGACCGCTGTGGGTCGGAGCTGTTCCAGCGGGACGACGACAAGGCCGACACCATCGGCAACCGCCTGGTCGAGTACTCCGAGAAGACCGCGCCGCTGGTCGACTTCTTCGGCGCGCAGGGCAAGCTGGTGGGAATCGACGCGACCGGACCGGTCGAGGACGTCACGGTGCGCGCCATCGACGCCCTTCGGTCGTACGGAGGCTGACCATGCGCCGCCCCCAGCTGGATATTCAGCTGAAAACTCCCGCGCAGATCGAGTTGATGCGCGGCGCCGGCCTGGTCGTCGCCGCCGCGCTGGACGCGATGCGCGACGCCGTTGCTCCCGGTGTCTCGACGGCCGATCTCGACGCGATCGCCGAGAAGGTCATCCGCGACGCCGGTGCGGTCCCGTCGTTCAAGGGCTACCACGGCTTCCCGGCCTCCATCTGCGCCTCGGTCAACGAGCAGGTCGTGCACGGCATCCCGGGTGCCGAGCAGGTGCTCGCCGAGGGCGACCTGATCTCGCTCGACTGCGGCGCGATCCTGGAGGGCTGGCACGGCGACTCGGCCATCACGGTCGGCGTCGGCGAGACCGACCCGGCGCTGCTGAAGATGGCCGTGGTCGCCGAGGACGCGATGTGGGCGGGTATCGCCGCCGCCGCGCGCGGTGCCGCGAACGGCCGGGGCCGGCTCACCGACATTTCCTTCAACGTGGAGAAGACGGTCCGCAAGGCCGGCCGCTACGGCATCGTCGACGGCTACGGCGGGCACGGCATCGGCACCGAGATGCACCAGGACCCGCACGTGCTCAACCACGGCAAGCCCGGCAAGGGCCCGCGCCTGGAGCCCGGCCTGTGCCTGGCGATCGAGCCGATGATCACAATGGGCTCGCCCCGGACGCACGAGCTCTCCGACGGCTGGACCGTGGTGACCCGGGACGGCTCGTTCGCGGCCCACGTCGAGCACACCATGTGCCTGCTCGAGGACGGCGTCTGGGTGACCACCGCGGTCGACGGCGGCCGCGGCCGGCTGGGCGACCTCGTCACCGCACGCCAGTCCTGACCTGAGCGACCGGCACGACCAACTGGCCTGGCCTACCGGTCCGTGTGCCCATCGGGCATGCTGGGACTCATGGGGCGGGACGATATGCGGGCCGGTGACGGCGACCGTAAGGCAGTCGCGGAGCAGTTGAAGTCGGCACTCGACGAGGGTCGGCTCGACCTGAGCGAGTACGACGATCGGCTCCAGCGGACGTATGCGGCGAAGACCTACGCCGATCTGGACGGTCTTCTCTCCGACCTGCCCGGCACGGTGCCCGTGCAGCACTCTCAGATCCAGCCTGCCGCCGCTACGGCGCCCGCTGCGACTCCGGTGCAGCCCGGGCACTCCACGGGCCGTCAGATCGCTCAGTGGGTCGGGCCGTACGCGGGTGTCGTCCTGGTCTGCTCGCTGATCTGGTTGATCACCAGCCTGAGCGCCGGTCACCTGACCTACTTCTGGCCGGTCTGGATGCTGATCCCGCTGATCCTCGGGGTCTTCGGCCAGGCGTTCGGCGGCGGCGGCGGTCGCCGCGATCGGAAGCGTTGACGGGACGCGGCACCATGGCAGACATGAGCCGGGAGCAGATGCGGGCCGCCGACGCGGATCGGCAGAAGGTCGCGGATCAGTTGAAGTCGGCGCTCGAGGAGGGCCGGCTGGACCTCAGCGAGTACGACGAGCGCCTCCGGGACGCGTACGCCGCAAGGACCTATGGTGACCTCGACCGCTTGCTGACCGACCTGCCGAACGCCGCACCCGTCGTTCCGGCCGCGCCGCAGGCGATGGCCGTGCCCGCGCCGGCCGGCGCCGAACACATGACCCGCGACTGGCTCCTCCATGTCTGGGGGTCGTGGGTCCGGGCGACCGCCTTCTTCACGGTGATCTGGGCGTTCGGGTGGATCTTCTCGAGCGACAGCGACGCGGCCTTCTACTGGCCGGTCTGGATCCTCGGGCCGTGGGGCGCCGTGGCTCTGCTCCGCACGATCTCCGGACTGACCCAGGGGGAGCCGCGCAAGCACGCGGACGCCCAGGCGCACCGGCAGATGTTGCGCGAGCACAAGGAGGAGCGGCGCCGTCTCTACAAGGAGGCGATCGTCGCCGGGGAACTGCCGGCGAACCCGACCAAGGAGCAGCGGAAGACGTTCATCGCGGAGGCGACCGAGCGGGGCGATCTGCCGCCGAAGCCGCGCCGGCCCGAACCTCAGGGCGGATAAAGAAGCCTTTGTCCGGTTTTTCGGGCCGCGACACACCCGACCTCGGGATAGGGGCACCTCGGTTTGGCGTGCTGATGGGGCGCGCGTACACTGGCTAGCTGGCGCGCAGCGTCCACTCCCGCATGTCCTCAGCGCTTCGAGGATGGCGGGTGCCGCGGCTGGTCCGAGACGCCTCAGTTCCAGTAATTGAGTCGCTCGGGTAAGGCGTTGCGAGCTAGCCCCGAACCCCAGTGTCAGGTAGCGGAGGACATGCCAAAGAAAGACGGAGCCATCGAGATCGAGGGCCGAGTGATCGAGCCCCTGCCCAACGCTATGTTCCGGGTGGAGCTCGCGAACGGTCACAAGGTGCTTGCTCACATCTCCGGCAAGATGCGGCAGCACTACATCCGCATCCTTCCTGAGGACAGGGTCGTCGTCGAACTCTCGCCGTACGACCTGACCCGTGGACGCATCGTCTATCGCTACAAGTAGCTAGGGCGGGGATCGTCCCGTCCGACTGAAGAGTTAAGGCAAACCGTGAAGGTCAAGCCGAGCGTCAAGCGGATCTGCAACAACTGCCGGGTCATCCGGCGGCACGGTCGCGTCATGGTCATCTGCAAGACCGACGCGCGCCACAAGCAGCGCCAGGGCTGAGCCCCGGCTCCAGCTGCCAGATCCGGCACACAAAGCTCGTCCCGGCCGCTTCTCAATGAAGTGGCCAACCCCTGGTCGGAGGCCGGGGCCCGCCCGGGCAGGCGGGATGGGAGGGGCACAGACCTCCGAATGATTCCAAGGAGTACGCCCGCTTATGGCTCGACTCGTTGGCGTCGATCTTCCCCGCGACAAGCGGATGGAGATCGCGCTCACCTACATCTACGGGATCGGTCGCACTCGCTCCGTCGAGGCGCTGACCGCTACCGCGATTGACCTGAACAAGCGCGCCAAGGACCTCACGGACGAGGAGCTGGTCCAGCTCCGCGAATACATTGAGGGCAATTTCAAGGTTGAAGGCGACCTACGCCGCGAGGTCGCCGCGGACATCCGCCGCAAGGTTGAGATCGGCTGCTACGCCGGCATCCGCCACCGCCGGGGTCTTCCCGTGCGCGGTCAGCGGACCCGTACCAACGCTCGTACCCGCAAGGGTCCGAAGCGCACGGTCGCCGGTAAGAAGAAGCCCGGTCGGAAGTAATAGGAGCGCACTGACTTATGCCACCGAAGGCGCGCACAGGGGCCGCAGTAAAGAAGGTCCGGCGCAAGGAACGCAAGAACGTCGCCCACGGGCAGGCGCACATCAAGAGCACCTTCAACAACACCATCGTGTCGATCACCGACCCGACCGGTGCGGTCATCTCCTGGGCCTCTTCCGGCCAGGTGGGCTTCAAGGGCTCCCGCAAGTCGACTCCGTTCGCCGCGCAGCTGGCCGCCGAGGCCGCCGCTCGCCGGGCGATGGAGCACGGCATGCGCAAGGTCGACGTGTTCGTCAAGGGCCCCGGCTCCGGCCGGGAGACCGCGATCCGTTCGCTGCAGGCCGCGGGCCTCGAGGTCGGGCAGATCTCTGACGTCACGCCGCAGCCGCACAACGGATGCCGTCCGCCGAAGCGCCGTCGGGTCTAGGGGAGAGACAGAAGCAATGGCTCGTTACACAGGTGCGGACTGCAAGCGCTGCCGCCGCGAGAAGATGAAGCTGTTCCTCAAGGGCAGCAAGTGCGATGGGCCGAAGTGCCCGTTCGAGTCGCGTCCCTTCCCGCCCGGCCAGCACGGCCGTGGTCGCACGAAGGAGACCGAGTACCTGCTCCAGCACCGCGAGAAGCAGAAGGCCCGCCGCGCGTACGGCGTGCTCGAGAAGCAGTTCCGCGGGTACTACGAAGAGGCTGTCAACAAGCAGGGCAAGACCGGTGAGGTCCTCCTGCAGATCCTCGAGTCGCGGCTGGACAACGTCGTTTACCGGGCCGGCTTCGCCGCCTCCCGGGACATGGCCCGGCAGCTGGTCAAGCACGGCCACTTCCTGGTCAACGGCGTCAAGGTCGACATCCCGTCGTACCGGGTGAAGGAGCACGACATCGTCACGCTCCGGGAGAAGTCGAAGGAGATGACCCCCTTCGTCGTCGCCCAGGCCCAGGCCGGCCAGCGCTCGGTTCCGGCGTGGCTGGAGCCGATCCCGGCCGAGATGAAGATCCTGGTGCACTCGCTCCCGGCCCGCGCTGTCATCGACACGCAGGTCCAGGAGCAGCTGATCGTCGAGCTTTACTCCAAGTAAGGCTCTTGGGATGCCGGCCCCTCGGGGTCGGCATCCCAGATTCATGAGGACGGCCATCAAATAGTGGGTGGCCTGACAGAAAGAAGAATCGCGTGCTCATCAGCCAGCGGCCGACCCTCTCGGAGGAGTCGCTCTCGGAGACCCGCTCCCGGTTCACCATCGAACCTCTGGAGCCGGGTTTCGGCTACACCCTCGGTAACTCGCTGCGGCGGACCCTGCTGTCGTCCATCCCGGGCGCGGCGGTCACCAGCATCAAGATCGATGGCGTGCTGCACGAGTTCACCACCATCCCCGGTGTCAAGGAGGACGTGGTCGAGCTCGTCATGAACGTCAAGGAGCTCACCGTCAGCTCCGAGCACGACGAGCCGGTCAGCATGTACCTGCGCAAGCAGGGCCCGGGCGACGTCACCGCCGGTGACATCCAGCCCCCGGCCGGTGTCTCCGTGCACAACCCCGACCTGAAGCTGGCCACGCTCAACAGCAAGGGCCGGCTCGACATGGAACTCACCGTCGAGCGGGGCCGTGGCTACGTCACGGCGGCGCAGAACAAGAACACCGGCGCTGAGATCGGCCGTATCCCGGTCGACTCGATCTACTCGCCGGTCATGAAGGTGACCTACCGCGTCGAGGCGACCCGTGTCGAGCAGCGCACCGACTTCGACCGCCTGATCATCGACGTCGAGTCGAAGGCGTCCATCTCGCCCCGCACCGCGCTGGCGTCGGCCGGCTCGACCCTCGTCGAGCTGTTCGGTCTCTGCCGCGAGCTGGACGAGACCGCCGAGGGCATCGACATCGGACCGTCCCCGCAGGACGCGCAGCTCGCTGCCGACCTGGCCCTGCCGATCGAGGAGCTGGACCTCACCGTCCGGTCGTACAACTGCCTCAAGCGCGAGGGCATCAATAGCGTGGGCGAGTTGATAGGGCGTACGGAGGCCGACCTTCTGGACATCCGGAACTTCGGCCAGAAGTCCATCGACGAGGTCAAGATGAAGCTCGCCGGAATGGGCCTGGGGCTCAAGGACAGCGCGCCGTCCTTCGACCCGGCGCACGTCGTGGATTCGTTCGGCGACGTGGACTACGACACCGACGACTACCGCGAGACCGAGCAGCTGTAACCCGGCTGCCGCCTTAACCAAGGAGCATTGGAAATGCCCACGCCCACCAAGGGTCCCCGCCTCGGCGGCAGCCCCGCGCACGAGAAGCTCATCCTGGCCAACCTGGCCACCGAGCTCTTCCGGCACGGGAAGATCAAGACCACCGAGACGAAGGCCAAGCGGCTCCGTCCGCTGGCTGAGCAGCTCATCACGAAGGCCAAGCGTGGCGACCTGCACTCCCGTCGCCGGGTCCTGACCGTCGTGAAGGACAAGGACGTCGTGTACGCCCTGTTCGAGCAGATCGCTCCGCGGTACGGCAACCGGCCGGGTGGCTACACCCGGATCACCAAGACCGGCCCCCGCAAGGGCGACGCCGCTCCGATGGCCGTCATCGAGCTGGTCGAGGAGCTCGAGGTCGCGGCCACCACCGCCCCCGCCAAGAAGACGGCGGCGCGTAAGGCCACGGCGCAGCAGGACAAGGTCGAGGCCCTGGCCCGCGAGGACGAGGCGCCCGTCGCCCAGTCCGAGCCCGCCAAGACCGAGTCGGACCAGGACGCCGAGGCTCCGGAGAACGCTTCCGGTGACAAGGCCGAGGGCGACGACGCCAAGGCGTAAGTAACGCATCGAACGCCCGGCACCTCTGGTGCCGGGCGTTCTTTCGTAGAGGGGCGTTTCGCGTGACCGAATCCATCCGCCTGCGGCTCGATGTCTCCTACGACGGGGCCGAGTTCTCGGGATGGGCGGCGCAACCCACCCGCCGGACGGTCGCCGGGGTGCTGACCGAGGCCCTGGGGCGGCTCGTGGGCGCCGAAACCCCGCTCGGCCTCACCGTGGCCGGGCGGACCGACGCCGGCGTGCACGCGACCGGTCAGGTGTGCCACGTCGACCTGCCGGCCGCGGCCTGGACCGACCTGGAAGCGTCGCTGCTGCGCCGGCTGGCCGGGCTGATGCCGCCGGACGCCCGGGTCCGGGCGATCACGCCGGTGCCGGACACCTTCGACGCGCGGTTCTCGGCGACGTTCCGGCGCTACGAATACCGGGTCTCGGACACGCCGTGGGGAGCCGAGCCGCTTCGCCGCTACGACACCCTCGGCTGGCTGCGGCCGCTCGATCTCGACCTGCTCAACGCCGGGGCGGCCGAGTTGGTCGGGGAGCACGACTACGCGGCCTACTGCAAGCGCAAGGAGCACGCCACGACGATCCGGGCGATCACCCGGCTGGAATGGCGGCGCGACCCGGACGGCATCTGTGTGGCGACCGTGCAGGCCGACGCGTTCTGCCAGTCGATGGTGCGCAGCCTGGTCGGCGCGATGCTGGCGGTCGGCGACGGTCGGCGCGACCCGTCCTGGCCGGGGAAGCTGCTCACGCTGCGGGAACGCTCCAGCGAGGTGACCGTGGCCCCGGCCCACGGGCTCACCCTGATCGCGGTCGGCTATCCCGCCGAGGCGGAGTACGCGGAACGCGCCGATGCAACACGCCGGATGCGCGCCTAGGGTGAGGCGCGCCGGCCGAGCACCGTGCTGACCAGGTAGGAGTCGACCAGGTCGCGGGTGATCCGCTCGGCCACCGGGTCGTCGCTGCTGACCAGCTTCCCGTCGGAGCGGTTGATCACGCAGTAGAGCAGGTAGTGGCCGCTGGTCCGCCAGCCCACCTGGGACGTGGGCAGGGTGTCCGGCACGGTGCGGGCGGCCGGCAGCGTCGCGAAACCGCCGTCCCCGGTCTCCACCAGCTCCCGCAGCCGGTCGTCCACCACGCCGGCGCCGGCCTCGTCGGCCAGGTTGAACAGGCCGGCCGTGACCTCGTAGCCGTCGAAGGGGGCGGTCATCCCGGCCCGGACCACCTGGCTGCAGCCGTGCACGGTCAGCAGCGCGCCGAGCTGGCCGGTGGTGGCGGTGCGGCAGTCGGCGTCGGTGTGCGTGAGGGTGATCCGGTAGGGCCTGGCCGCGGGCGGCCGCACTTCTCGCGAATCGGGAAAAACCTCCTCGACGGTGAGCGGTGCGTTGTCCACCGTGCGCGACGCGAGCTGACCGGCCCTCGGGTCAGTCGCTGCGGCGGCGTCGTGCCTACGCTCGCCGCCGAACACGAAGAACGCGCTCATCGCCACCAGTCCGATAAGGATCAGTGCGGCCAGCCCGCGGACCAGGAACTGTGCGGTGCGTTCCGGCCCGCGTGGCGACCGCCGGCGTTGCCGCCGGGGCCGGGTGCGCGACAGGGGCCGGTGCTGGCCGGTGTCCATGCCGCCAATGCCGCGGACGAACAGCGCGAGGCTGCCGCGAGCGGCCGGATGTTCGTAGCGGGGAGGGGTCCCGTACAGCATGCATTTCACGTTAGAAGCGCACCGTGATCGATGGACGCACAGGATGTGCGGCACCCCGGCGGTGGTCGTCCGTTCGCGCGGCGGCAAACTTGCAGGGTGACCGCCGAGCATTACTTCAGCGCCGAACCGACCGCGCCCGCCAAGCGGGGCGAGATCGAGTTCAATGTCGCCGGCCGCGACTACAAGCTGGTCGTGGCGTCCGGCGTCTTCTCGGCCGGGCGGCTCGACCCCGGCACCGCCGTGCTGCTGCGCAAGGGCGACCTGCCGGCCGCGGCCACCACCGGGGTGTTCCTCGATGTGGGTTGCGGCTACGGGCCGATCGCGAGCGTGCTGGCCAGCGAATCGCCGCGGGCCACGGTGTGGGCGGTCGACGTGAACGCACGGGCCCGGGAGCTGACCGTGGAGAACGCGGAACGACTCGGCCTGGCCGATCGGCTGCGGGTGGCCGCGCCCGACGAGGTGCCCGGCGACGTGGTGTTCGACCAGATCTGGAGCAACCCGCCCACCCATGTCGGCAAGGCCGAGCTGCACGCGGTGCTGGAGCGCTGGCTGCCCCGGCTCGCCCCGGACGGCGTGGCCTGGCTGGTGATCAACCGGAACCTCGGCGGTGATTCGCTGCACAGCTGGCTGGTCGGCCTCGGCTGGGACGTCGCGCGGGTGGCCAGTCAGAAGGGCTTCCGGGTGCTGCGGGTGAGCCGGAAAACCGGCTGACCGCGCGCCCTTGGAACGGAAGAATGCGTGCCCATGGGTTATGTGGACGTCGCCGGGGCCGGATTCGTGCTGCCCGACGGCCGGGAGCTGTTCGCCGACGTGTCGTTCCGGGTCGGTGAGGGCGCCAAGGTCGCGCTGGTCGGGCCGAACGGCGCGGGCAAGACCACGCTGCTGCGCCTGGTCGCGGGCGACCTGTCGGCGCAGACCGGGAGCATCGCGCGGTCCGGCGGGCTGGGCGTGATGCGCCAGTTCATCGGCATGATCGGCGACGACCGTACGCTGGAGGAGCTTGCTCTTTCGCTTGTCGAACCGCCGCTTCGGGCCGCCGGTGAACGACTGGCGACGGCCGCCGCGGCGCTCGACGAGACCGAGCGCAGCCAATTGGCGTACGCAAATGCTCTTGCTCATTGGGGTGAGGTCGGCGGTTATGACGTCGAGGTTCTCTTCGACACCGTCGCGGTGGCGATCCTCGACAAGCCGTGGGATCAGGTGCGGCACCGTCCGGTTCGGACACTCTCCGGCGGCCAGCAGAAGCGGTTCGCGCTCGACCTGCTGCTGCGCGGTCGCGACGAGGTGCTGCTGCTCGACGAGCCGGACAACTTCCTCGACGTGCCCGGCAAACGCTGGCTGGAGGGGCGGCTGCGGGAGTCGACGAAGTCGGTGCTGTTCGTGTCGCACGACCGGGAGTTGCTGGCGCAGACCGCCGACCGGGTGGTGGCGGTCGAGGGTGGCGGCGCCTGGACCCATCCGGGCGGGTTCGCCTCGTGGCACGAGGCCCGGGTCAACCGGCACGAGCGCCTGGAGGAGAACCGGCGGCGCTGGGACGAGGAGCATCAGAAGCTGCGCGAGCTGATGTTCATGTACAAGCAGAAGGCCGCCTACAACTCGGACATGGCGTCGCGTTATCAGTCGGCGCAGACCCGGCTGCGACGGTTCGAGGAGGCCGGGCCGCCGCCGTTGCCGCCCAAGGAGCAGTCGCTGCGGATGAACCTGCGCGGTGGCCGCACCGGCAAGCGGGCGGTGATGTGTGAGCAGCTCGAGCTGGAGAATTTGACGTTCCCGTTCGACCTGGAGATCTGGTACGGCGATCGGGTGGCGGTGCTGGGCGCCAACGGCACCGGCAAGTCGCACTTCCTGCGGCTGCTGGCGGCCGGCGGCTCCGATCCGGACGCGGAGAACAAGCCGGTCGACGGCGCGCCACTGGCCTATGTGGCGCACGGCGGGGTGGCCCGGCTCGGCGCGCGGGTGCGGCCCGGGCACTTCTCGCAGACGCACGACCGGCCCGAGCTGCTGGAGCGCACCCTCGTCGAGATCCTGTGGCGCGGCGACGACCACCGGTCCGGGAAGGATCGGGCCGGCGCGATGAAGGCCCTCAACCGGTACGAGCTCGCGGAGCAGGGCGATCAGAAGTTCGGCACGCTCTCCGGCGGGCAGCAGGCCCGGTTCCTCGTGCTGATGCTGGAGCTGTCCGGGGCGACTCTTCTGCTGCTGGACGAACCGACGGACAACCTGGACATGGCATCCGCGGAAGCCCTGGAGGAGGGCCTGAAGATGTTCGAGGGCACGGTGATGGCGGTCACCCACGACCGCTGGTTCACCCGCTCCTTCGACCGCTTCGTGCTGTTCCAGGGCGATGGCGAGGTCGTCGAGACGCCGGAGCCGGTCTGGGACGTCCGCTAGCGCGACCCGCCCCGGGCCGGTTATGGTCCGAGACAAGACAAACCCCACGGGAGTCCGGAGCACCGGGCTGAGAGGGGGGCTGAGGCAGCCCCCGACCGTCGAACCTGATCCGGATCATGCCGGCGCAGGGAGGAGCGTTCGTTGTGTTTCCTCGGCTTCACATCGTCACCGACGCGCTCGACGTGGTGCGGGGCGCGATCGGGCACGGGCCGGTCGTCATCCAGGTGCGGGTCAAGAGCGGTGATCGGGACGCCTATCAGCTGACCGTGGCCGCGCTCGCGCTGTGCCGGGCCGCCGGCGATGCGCTCTGCCTGGTCGATGATCGGGTCGGCGTGGCCCTCGCGGCCGGTGCCGACGGCGTGCACGTCGGCGCGGACGACCTTCCGGTCGAGGCCGCCCGGCGGGTGCTCGGGCCGGCCGCGATCCTCGGCGCCACCTGCCGGAACCCTTCCTCGGCCCGGGCCGCCGTCGCCGGCGGCGCCAGCTATCTCGGGGTCGGGCCGGTCTTCGCGACCATCAGCAAGGTGGGGCTGCCGCCGCCGATCGGGGTGGACGGGCTTGCCGCCGTCGTCGACGCGGTGCCGGGCACACCGGTGATCGCGATCGCGGGCATCACCGTGGCGCGGGTCGCCGAGCTGCCCGGACACGGCGTCGCGGCGATCTCGGCCATCGCCGCCGACCCGGCCGGGGCGACCGTGAAGTTCCTGGGGGCACTCGCAGCGCGCGGCGGTGTTGCATGACCAGCGTCGCGGTCGTCGGGGGCGGGATCATCGGGCTGGCGATCGCTTGGCGTCTTCAGGAGCGTGGTGCCGATGTCGTCGTGCTCGACGACGGTGAGCCGGGGGCCTGGTATGTGGCGGCCGGCATGCTGGCGCCCGGTGGTGAGGCCAGTCACGAGGAACCGGAGCTGATCCGGCTGCTGGCGGCGGGCAACGAGCGGTGGCCGGCCTTCGCGGCGGAGCTCGGCGTCGACGTCGGCTATGACGACACCGGCACGCTCAGCCTGGCGATGACCGCGGACGATCTGGCCGCGGCGGCCCGGGACTGGACCCGGCAGAAACTGCCCCTGCTGCGCCCCTCCGAGCTGCGCGAACGCGAGCCGGCCCTGTCGCCGCGGGTGCGGGCCGGGGTCTACTCGCCGGCCGAGCGGCAGGTGGATCCGCGCCGGGTGGTGGCGGCGCTGCGCGACCGGCTGGCCGATCGGATCGTCAGCAAGCGGATCGTCGATCTGTCCGAGGTGGCCGCGCCGACCGTGATCGTCGCGGCCGGCTGCGGGACGGCCGCGCTGACCGGGCTGCCGATCCGGCCGGTCAAGGGGCAGGTGCTGCGGCTGCGCGGCGAGCCGGGGCTTCTCCGGCACGTTCTGGAGGCGGCGGTCGACGGGCGGCACGTCTACGTGGTGCCGCGCGCGGACGGCGAGATCGTCGTGGGGGCTACCCAGGAGGAGCGCACCGACCGGACGGTCACCGCCGGGGGCGTGCACGAACTGCTGCGCGCGGCCATCGAGCTGGTGCCGGATCTGGCCGAGTGTGCGCTGGTCGAGACGGTTGCCGGGCACCGGCCGGGCACGCCGGACAACGCGCCGCTGCTCGGCCGGCACGACGAGCGGGTGATCGTGGCGGCCGGGCACTTCCGCAACGGGGTGCTGCTCGCGCCGATCACCGCCGACCTGATCGCCGGCCTGGTCCTGGACGAGGTCGCGGATCCGTTGCTCCACCACTTCACGCCGGGGAGGTTCTGATGCGGTTGACGGTCAACGGGCGGGAACTTGTCGAAGGCGGGGACGGGCTGTCGGTGGCGGATCTCGTCGAGCGGCTGACCGCGGCCCGGCGCGGCGTGGCGGTGGCGGTCAACGGGACCGTCGTGCCCCGCAGCACCTGGGACGACGCGCGGCTCGCCGACGGGGACGCGGTCGAGGTGCTCACCGCGGCGCAGGGGGGATGACGATGTTCTTCGGAGAATCCCGGCTCATCCTCGGCACCGGGGGAGCCAACAGTCTCAGCGCTCTCGAGGACGCTGTTCGCGCCTCCGGCACCGAGCTGGTCACCGTCGCGCTGCGCCGGATCGACGCGGCCGGGCCGGGGCTGCTGCCGATGCTCGATCGGGCCGGGGTGCGGATCCTGCCGAACACGGCCGGCTGCTACACCGCGGCGGATGCGATCAAGACGGCCCGGCTGGCCCGGGACGCGTTCGAGACCGATCTGGTCAAGCTCGAGGTGATCGGCGACGAGCGGACCCTGCTGCCGGACGGCGTCGAGCTGCTGGTCGCGGCCGAGAAACTGGTGGCGGACGGGTTCACCGTGCTGCCGTACACCACCGACGACCCGATCCTGGCCCGCCGGCTCGCCGATGTCGGTTGCGCCGCGGTGATGCCGGCCGGGTCGCCGATCGGTTCCGGGCTGGGCATCTCCAATCCGCACCACATCGAGCTCATCCGGCAGACGGTCGACGTGCCGGTGGTCCTCGACGCGGGGATCGGGACGGCCTCGGATGCGGCGCTCGCCATGGAGCTCGGCTGCGACGCGGTGCTGATCGCGAGTGCGATCACCCGGGCCGACGATCCGGCGGGGATGGCGGCGGCGATGCGGCATGCGGTCGCCGGCGGTCGCCTCGCCTACACCTCGGGGCGGATTCCGCGGCGCTTCCACGCGCTCGCGTCCACGTCGGACGATGGGCTGGCGCGGTGGTGACGCCGAGCGGTCTGGTGCTGCTCACCGATCGGCGGCTCGCCTCCGGCTCGCTTCCGTGGGTGGTTGCGCGAGCGGTCCGCGGCGGCGTCGCCTGGGTCGTTCTCCGGGAACGCGATTTGCCGTACGCCGAGCGAAGAGCACTCGCGGTCACGTTGCGGGATCTCCTGCCGCCGGGCCGGTTGATCGTGGCCGGGCCGGATCCGCTCGGGGCGGACGCGGTGCACCTGGCCGAGGCCGACCCGCTGCCGGCCGCGGGCGTGGCGCTGATCGGCCGTTCCCAGCACGACGTGCCGGCGCTGTCCATCGAGGACTACGTGATGCTGTCGCCGGTCTTCCCGACGTCGACCAAGCCGGGGTACGGGCCGGCGCTCGGGGCGGCCGGGGCGGCCGCGCTTGCCGGGGACGTGCCGTGGCTGGCGCTCGGCGGGGTCGACTCGCCGGGGCGGGCCGCGGAATGTGCGGTGGCCGGCGCCCGGGGGATCGCGGTTCTCGGCGCGATCATGCGGTCGCCCGATCCGGAGGCGACCGCGCGGGTGCTGGCCTCGGCATTCGGGGCGGCGCGGACCTCTCGGGCCCATGACTCCGTCGCTGACGTGCGGCTTCTCGCCTCCGGGACGGCGCGGCCGTCCGGGACGGCCCGGCCCGCGGGGGTGGCTCGGCCGGCGATGCCACCCTCGATGCGCAGCCGCGGGCCGGCCGGATCGGCGGGGCCGCGATGACGCCGCCGGTCGTGTTGACCATTGCCGGGTCGGATTCCGGTGGGGGAGCGGGGATTCAGGCGGATCTCAAGACGTTTGCCGCGCTCGGGGTCTATGGCACCTCGGTGGTCACCGCCATCACCGCGCAGAACACCCTTGGGGTCACGGCCATTCATCCGGTGCCGGTGGAGATCGTGGCGGCGCAGCTCGACGCGGTGCTCGCCGATTTTCCGGTGGCGGCGGTCAAGGTCGGGATGATCGGGGATCGGGCCGTTGCCGAGATGCTTGTCGAGCGCGGGGCGCAATTGCCCAACCTCGTCGTGGATCCGGTACTCGTTGCTACTTCCGGGGCTCGGCTCGCGGCCGCTGCGTTTGTGGCACCGCTCCTCGCGTACAAAAGCATCTTGACGCCGAATCGGCAGGAAGCCGCCGCCCTCACCGGAAGCCCTTGTGAGACGGCCGAGGAAATGATTTCGGCGGCTGTTCGGCTCGCCGCGGGCGGGCCTCGTGCGGTGGTGGTGACCGGCAGTGAGCTCGCGGTTGACGTGCTGCATTGCGACGGCGAAACGTCGGTGCTGCGCGGCGAACCGGTGGAGACGACAAACAATCACGGGTCGGGGTGCACGTTTTCCTCGGCGGTGGCGGTGCGGCTGGCGCTCGGTGACGACGTGCGCTCGGCCGTGCTCGCCGCGAAGAAGTATGTGGCCGCGGCGCTGGCCGGTGGTCGTTCGTGGCGGCTGGGTGCCGGGCCCGGACCGCTGAATCACTTCGCCTGACGGTTACCCCCTCGGCCCGGCCGTGGGATCCGTGCTGCCGTCGTCCGTCTGTTTAGTACCGGTTTGGGAGGAAAAGATGAGGCGCAAGGTGTACGTCGAAGGGTCGCGGCCCGAATTGCAGGTGCCGTTCACCGAGTTGGAATTGACCGACGATTCCACGTTCCGGCTCTATGACACCTCGGGGCCCGGCAGTGATCCGTCGGTGGGGCTGCCGCCGCTGCGGTCGGGGTGGAGTCAGGGGCGTACCCAATTGGGGTTTGCCCGGGCCGGCGTCGTGACGCCGGAGATGGAGTTCGCCGCTGTTCGAGAAGGGGTTTCGCCGTCCTTGGTGCGGGACGAGATCGCCGCGGGGCGGGCCGTGCTGCCGGCCAACAAGAATCACCCGGAATCGGAGCCGATGGTGATCGGGTCGCGCTTTCTGGTGAAGGTCAACGCGAACATCGGGACGTCCGCGGTGACCTCTTCGGTCGCCGAGGAGGTCGACAAGATGACCTGGGCGACGCGGTGGGGTGCGGACACCGTGATGGATCTGTCGACCGGTCCGCGGATCCATGAGACCCGTGAGGCGATCATCCGAAACTCTCCCGTTCCGATCGGGACGGTTCCGCTCTATCAGGCCCTCGAAAAGGTCAACGGGGATCCGGAGAAGCTCAGTTTTTCGCTGTTCCGGGACACCGTTCTGGAGCAGGCCGAGCAGGGTGTGGATTACATGACGATCCATGCCGGGGTGCTGCTGCCCTATGTGCCGCTCACCACCGATCGGGTCACCGGGATCGTGTCCCGCGGCGGCTCGATCATGGCGGCCTGGTGTCTGGCGCACCACGAGGAGAACTTCCTCTACACAAATTTCGCCGAGCTCTGCCGGATATTTGCGGAATATGACATCACGTTCTCGCTCGGTGATGGGCTGCGGCCGGGATCCATCGCGGATGCCAACGACGAGGCGCAGTTCGCCGAGCTGCGGACCCTCGGGGAGTTGACGCACATCGCCTGGGAGCACGACGTGCAGGTGATGGTCGAGGGGCCCGGGCACGTGCCGATGCACAAGATCAAGGAGAACGTGGATCTGCAGGTCGCACTGTGCGGGGGAGCGCCGTTCTATACCCTCGGGCCGCTGACCACGGATATCGCGCCCGCCTACGACCACATCACGTCGGCGATCGGGGCCGCGATGATCGGGATGTTCGGGACCGCGATGCTCTGTTACGTCACGCCCAAGGAACACCTCGGGCTGCCGAACCGGGACGACGTCAAGGCCGGGATGATCGCCTACAAGATCGCGGCGCACGCGGCCGACCTGGCCAAGGGGCATCCGGGGGCGCAGGCCTGGGACGATGCCCTCTCGAAGGCCCGGTTCGAGTTCCGCTGGGAGGATCAGTTCGAGCTGGCGCTGGATCCGGTCACGGCGCGGGCCTATCACGACGAGACGTTGCCGGCGGCGCCCGCGAAGACGGCCCACTTCTGCTCGATGTGCGGGCCGAAGTTCTGCTCGATGAAGATCTCGCACGAGTTGCGGGCGCGGGGCTTGCGTGACAAATCGGATGAATTTCGCTCTTCGGGCGGGAAGGTTTATGTGGAGGTGCAGGCGGGGTCGCCGCCTGCACCCGCCCGTCAGAGCTTGTAGAACGTGACGTAGTGGTCGGGGGTGAACCAGGTCTCCTTGGTGGAGCGGTTCACCACGATCCGGTAGGCGTCGCGGCTCGCACCGCGGGCGCGGGAGTAGACGTCGTACTCGTTGTAGTTCGCGTTCGCCGGGAGCTGGCCCTCACGGTTCTGGAAGGTGCCGCCGGTGTAGTTGTACTGGCCGTACGGCCAGGAGTACCAGCCGGCCGTGGTCGGCCAGCCGAGCGAGCTCCAGCCGGTGCGGGCCGTGCGGGCCGCCGAGCAGCGGGAGATGGTGCAGGACGAGTAGACCGCGGCCTCGGCGGCGGGGGTGTGCGTCGGTGCGATTACCGCCGGCGCCACCAGGCCGGTGCCGGACAGGGCGAAGACCAGGGCGAAGCCGGCGAGGAGCCGGCCGAGGCGGGTGCGGGGTTGCCGGTCAGTGATCATGATCGGACTCCGATGCCGTCGTGGGGTCGGGGGTTGACCCGGTTCCCGACATCCTCGGCTGTCGATGTACTCACCGGTACATCTTCGGCAGGTCATTCCATTTATGTTCGTCTATGCGTTACTTCGTTACATCGATCAGCTGTTTCCTAGACCGCTTACCCAGTCGGCTACGCCGTCCTGTTCGGGCTGGTGGCGGCCACGCTTCTGCTGCGGCTGGGGGCGTGGCGTGCCGTGCAGGGTGCCCTGGGCGATGTTCGGTGCCGGTGAACTGAATCCGTCGAACGTCGCCGGCGGGGCCTTCTCCGGCGGGGCCTGCTTGGGCGGGGCCTGCTTGGGCGGGGCCTTTTTTGGCAGGGACGGGGTGGCTGCGGCGCCGGCCTGGGCGATCGCCGAGTCGGGCTCCGGGTCGCGCTTCGGCAGCGGTGGGCGGTCCGGGCTCGGTTTCGGCTTCGTCCTCGGCTTTGCCGCTCCGCCGAGGCCGACGTCGAGGCCGCTGCTGTTGCCGCTGCTCGGCGTCGTCGGTGCCGCCGGCGCGCGGCGGAGCACCGCCGCCAGCACCGAGCCGAGAACGCCGGCGCCGGCCGCGGTCATCGCCGCCCAGTAGGGCACGCCCTGGTAGTCGCCCTTGCTCGAACCCGGGCCGGCGACCAGGTAGGCCGCCGTCAGCAGGGCCGGCCCGGCCAGCCCGGCCAGCGCGATGGTCAGCGTGGAGTCGTCGCGGCGGCGGGCCGCCCAGCCGAGCGCGATGCCGCTGATCAGGGCCAAGGCCGGCATGGTCAGCAGCGCGGTCCGCTGGGTGACGGCGTCGGACAGGAAGTCGGCGTCGATCACGCCGAGTCGAACGGTGGGCAGCGCCTTGCCGGGCGCCATCGAGGGCGCCACCGAGATGATCGCGATCACCCAGGCGGCCACGCCCACGGTCACGAAGCTCCAGCGGGCGACCTGCCGGCTCAGGGCGGCGTACGCGGCGAACAGGCCGACCGCGGCGCCCAGTGCGGCGCACACCCCGATCACGAAGACCGGCTGGACCCCGGCGACCTCGGCGGTGCGGGCCGGCTGCATGGTCAGCGGCACCACCACCGCGGCACCGACGCCGGCCGCGACCGCGGTGACGAGCCGGGTGCCGGCGCCCGACCGCTTCGGCAGCAGTGGCCGGCCGGCCATGCCGCCGACCACCGCGGAGGCCATCGCGAACCAGGCGACCCAGGCCAGCTGGGCAGTCCATTGGTCACGCGCAGTTAGGTCGAGAACGCGGGTGAGGCGCACGATGCCCAGCCCGTAAGCCAGCCCGAGCTGACTCGCGCCGGCCAGCGCGGCGACGCCGAGCGTGACTCCCAACAGTTTGGCCGAGGTCCGGAATGCCATGCCGGGCACGTTACGGAATTCCTCGTCGATGACGCCACTCCGGATTCGGATTCTTAAGACTGAGTTATCTGTGTTACTGACCGTGATCGTTCGATCTTGGTCGCTGACTCAGGACGAAAGACGCCAGCGCCCGGCCCGCGCCACCAGGAGGGTGAGCGCCTGTGGCATCAGCCCGGAGTGGTTGGCCGGGGTCAGCCGGATCGGGCCGGAGAGGCCGTCCACCTGAGAGGTCTCGACGATCGCCCGGATCTGCTCGCGGTCGTCGCCGACCCGGGCCACCGCCGCGGCGATCAGGTCGACCGCGTCGGCCGCGAACGACCCGACCCCCGAGTAGCTGCCGTACCGCGAGATGTAGTCGCGGAACCACTGCTTGCGCGCGGCCTTGGCCGGGGTCGTCGCGATCACGTCGTCGATCGCCAGGGTCTGGGTGAAGACCATGGTGGTGTTGTTGGTGGCCGCGACCGCGTCGTTCGGGATGAACAGGTCGCCGGCGGCGGCCGCGTCGAAGAACACCTTGCCCTTGTAGCCCGAGTTCTTGGCGCTCTTCGCGGCCAGCGCGGCCTGGTCCGGGCCGGTCAGCACGAGCAGCGCGGCCGGGTTGGCGTCGGTCAGGGTGCCGACCGCCTGGGTGATGTCGGTGGCGGCCGGCTTCACCGAGCGGGCTCCGCTCAGCGGGATCTTCGCCTTGTCCAGCTCGGCGGTCAGCACGGTGTTGCCGCCCCTGCCGTAGAGGTCGTCGGAGTAGAGGATCGCGGCGTTCGCGACCTGCAGCCGGCGCAGCTCATTGACCATGGTCACGGCGCTGTCGGACGAGTTGGGCCCGAGCTTGAAGAGGTACGGCGTGACCGTCTGGCTGACCTGGTCGGAGGCGGCCAGGACGATGGTCGGAACCTTCTTGTCGTTGACCGTCTTGGCCGCGCCGACCATGCACTGATCGCACGTGCCCTCGACGATCGCGGCCACCGACGGGTCGTCCGCGAACGTGGTGATGTTGCGCAGCGAGGCGGTCGGGTCGGCCCGGTTGTCCTGGGTGCGCAGCTGGAGCTTGCGATCGCCCAGCCGGCCGGACGCGTTCACCTGGTCGACCCGCAGCTGCAGGGCACGGCCGTAGGCGGTGTCCACGCTGGACGAGTTGTTCAGGTCGGCGGCGATCACAATCGTCTCGCTGCCACCGCCCGAGCCGCCGGAGTCCGATGTGCAGCCGGCCAAACCGGCGACGAGAAGCGTCGAGGCCACGACGGATGCCGTGGCGAGGCGGGGGAGCCTCACTGCGGTGCCTCCTCGGAGGGCGGAAACACGGACCGGCTGCATAGGGTGTCCGCCGGAATACGCGCTGATACGGACTGCATGTCCGTCTGATCGCGCCAAACCTTGCCAACGTGAAGGCGGCTGGTCAAGCCGGTGCCGAACGTCGTGGCGGGACAGTCGTCTCACATATTGGTTGGAATCTTGCCTATATTCGGTAACCGTGAAATCACTTTGTGTTGCCGTTCTGATATTCGTGCACGTCAAAGCAGTTTCCGTGTCGAATGTAGAGCCGAACGGCTTGTTACTCATCGGACAACAAGTTGGTTTCCGGGCGGCTCCAGACTTCCCAAAGGGCAGCGCTCTCTGATGAAATCGCCGGGCCGCAGGCTCCTGTGCGGGCGAGGAGTGACGGGGAAGACCACGGAGGAGAAGTCGTGAGCACCGGATCTTCGACCCAGGTGGCGCGCCGTGGTGTCTTCCCGCGGCTCCGGGACGCACGGATCCGCGCCAAGCTGGCTCTCATTCTGTTCGTGCCGCTTGCCGCGGTCGTCGTGCTCGCCACCGCTCGTCTGGTCGACGTCAGTCAGCGCGCCACCGCGGCCGGTCAGGTCGAGAAGCTCGCCGAGGTCGGCACCGACGTCTCCCTCCTGACCCAGATGCTGCACGGCGAGCGGATGGCCGCCGCCGAATACCTGGCGACGCCCGGGGTCAAGGTCGAGACCTACACCGCCGCGGTCAAGGCGACCGACACCCAGATCGAGGTCTACCGCGATCACCGCCGTGCCCTCGACGACCCACCGGCGGCGGTCGAGTCCCGGCTGGTCGAGATCGACGACAACCTGAACACCCTCAACGCCACCCGTGACCAGGTGAGCAAGCGTGAGGGCCTCGGGGTCGCCGAAGCCATGTCGCGGTACAGCGTGGTCCTCACCGACCTGCTCGGCTACGGCGACGCGGTCAGCCAGTACGCGGGTGACGACGAGGTCGGCGACGGTCTCCGGGCCACCGGCGCGTTCTCCAAGGCCAAGGCGGGCGCCGCCGAGCTCGAAGCGATCTCCTACACCGCCCTGGTCTCCGGCGACCTCAGCGCCGAGCAGCGCACCGCCTTCATCGCGTCGCAGACCAGCCAGCAGGAGGGTCTGCTCACCTTCGCCGCGTTCGCCAGCCAGGACCAGCAGGCCCTGGTGAACAACGTGGTCACCGGCGACGCGGTCAACCTGGCCGACCAGATCTCGATCCAGCTCGGCCGGGGCGTGGCCGTCCCGCCCGACGAGGTCACCGCGGCCTTCGGCTCGGTCGTCGACCTGATGCGCTGGGCCGAGCAGCAGCTCGAGTCGGAGAACGTGACGCTGGCCGGCGACGAGGCCACCTCGGTGGTCCGGCAGGCCGCGCTCGAGGCGGCGCTGGTCATCCTGGTCCTCATCGTCGCCATCGCCCTCGCGGTGATCCTGGCCCGCTCGCTCAACCTCTCGCTGCGCCGGCTCCGGGAGGGCGCCCTCGCGGTGGCCAACCGCGACCTGCCGGACGCCGTGGCCCGGCTGCGCGACGCCCGCACCCTCGGCGAGAACGGTGCCGAGGACATCATCCGGCAGCTGCGCGACCCGATCCGGCTCACCAACCGTGACGAGATCGGCCAGGTCGGTCAGGCGTTCAACGTGGTCCACCGGGAAGCGGTCCGGATCGCGGCCGAGCAGGCCGCGCTGCGCACCACCGTCTCGGCGATGTTCCTCAACCTGGCCCGCCGCAGTCAGTCCCTGGTCGACCGGATGATCGGCGAGCTGGACTCGATCGAGCGCACCGAGGAAGACCCGAAGCGACTGGCCCGGCTCTTCGAGCTCGACCACCTCGCCACCCGGATGCGCCGCAACGACGAAAACCTGCTGGTCCTGGCGGGCGCCGACTCCAGCCCGCCGCGCCGCGAGGACGCGCTGCTGGTCGACGCCCTGCGGGCCAGCCAGTCCGAGGTCGAGCTCTACAACCGCATCGAGTTCGGCACGGTCGACACCGACATCGCCATCGCGGCGCTCGCCGTCAACGACGTCGTCCGGCTGGTCGCCGAGCTGCTCGACAACGCCACCCGGTTCTCCCCGCCCACCACCAGCGTGGTCGCCGACGCCCGGCGCATCCGCGACTACGTGGTGATCCAGGTGGAGGACCGCGGCCTCGGCATGTCCGAGGAGCAGATGGACCAGCTCAACCGGCGACTGGCCGAGACGCCCAACGTGGACGTGGCCTCGTTCCGGCTGATGGGTCTGGCCGTGGTCAGCCGGCTCGCCAGCCGCTACGGCATCCGGGTCGAGCTGCGGGCCAACCTCGAGGGCGGCACGGTCGCCCAGGTGATCCTGCCGAGCAGCATCGTGATGCTGCCCAACAGGCGCGACGGTCAGCTGGGCAGCGGGCAGTTCCCCGAGCTGGGGGCCGCACCGAGCGGCGGCTGGGACGCCATGTCCGCCCGGGCCGCCACCGCGACCCTGCCGGCCATCGCGCCCGACCCTTGGCACGAGCCGCAGCGGCAGGTGTCCGCGCCACCCGCGCCTTCGCATCCCCAGTTGCCGATGTTCCCGTCCCAGCGCCCGGCGCCGGCGACCGAGACCACGCCTACGCCGAACCGGCCACCGCTGCCCACCCGGGTCGCGCAGCCGGTCACCGCGCAGGGCGGCATGAACGGCTTCACCCCGATGGCGCCGGCTCCGATGGCGCCGACGCCGGCCCCGACGCAACCGGACTCGGGCAGCTGGGGGGCTGCCCTGGCCGCGATGCCGCCGGTGCCGGTTCAGGAGATGCCCGTACCGGCCGAGGAGCGGAACGACTCGCCGATCTTCGTGCAGATGCAGCAGAGCTGGTTCCGCAATCACGAGGGGGCCGCGCCGGAGGAGTGGGGGATGCCCACCGCCGGGTATGCGCCGCCGCCGAACTCGGCCCCTGCGGTGTCCGCTTCCCCTGCCGCTGCGGCGGCCCCGCAGTCTCCGGCTCCGGCGCCCGTGCCGGCTCCGGCGGCACCACCCGCTCCGGCGGCACCACCCGCACCCGCTCCGGCGGCGACCGGGCACAATGGATCATCGATTCCGAAGCCGCGGCCGGCGGCCGAGGACCGATGGAAGACGGCGGCCGACGAAGGGTGGCAGCGTGCGATGGCAGCGGCCGAACCGGTCGACGCCGGTACCACGCGTTCGGGACTGCCCAAGCGCGTACCGCAGGCACAGCTCGTGCCCGGCGGCGTGCAGAGCGGTCCGCGCAACCAGAACCGTCGCAGCCCCGACGAGGTCCGTGGACTCCTGTCCGCGTACCACCGTGGTGTGCAACGCGGGCGGACGGACGGCACCGCCGAGTCCTCCCTCCAGGCTAAGGAGAACGACCAGTGACCAGGCCCCCCACCATGCAGGACATGGGCTGGCTGCTCAACAACTTCGCCAACAGCGTCGCGGGCATCGCCCACGTCGTGGCGGTGTCGGCGGACGGTCTGCTGCTGGCATGCTCACGTGACCTGCCGGCCGACCGCGCCGATCAGCTCGCCGCGATCTCCTCCGGCGTGGTCAGCCTCACCGAGGGCGCGTCCCGGATGTTCAATGCCGGTGCCGTGCAGCAGACGATCATCGAGATGGAAAGCGGCTACCTGTTCCTGATGTCGGTCAGCGACGGTTCGTCGATGGCCGTGCTCGCCGCGCGCAGCTGCGATGTCGGCCAGGTCGGCTACGAGATGGCGCTGCTTGTCGAACGGGTGGGTGCGGCGCTGACGCCCGCCCCGCGTGAGGTCGTCAGCCATTAGCCGGTGGCCGGCGGAAAGGGGGTGATCGCGTCATGGGGCAGCCACAGGACCCACGGGGCAACCTGGTGCGCCCGTACGCGGTCACTCGCGGACGGACCGAGCCACGACGTGACATTCCGATCGAAGCGGTCCTGGTAGCCAGCCAGGCCGCGGTGCAAGAGGCTCGGTTCGCCGGGCATGACAAGTACCGCATTGCGGTGCTCTGCGAGGCGAAGCCGCAATCCCTGGCCGAGCTCTCCGCGCTCACCCGGCTTCCGCTGGGTGTGGCCCGGGTGCTGGTCGCGGACATGGTCGCCGACGGACTGCTGTCGCTGCACAGCGCCGCTCCCAAGAAGGGCTTCACGGAGCGGATGGATCTGCTGGAAAGGGTGTTGAGTGGACTTCGCAAGCTCTGAGCGGGCGGGGGCGCAACCCAAGGAGATCACCTCCGCGAAGATCGTCGTTGCGGGCGGCTTCGGCGTCGGCAAGACGACGCTGGTCGGTGCGGTCTCCGAGATCGAACCGCTGACCACTGAGGCGCTGATGACCTCGGCCGGGCAGGGCGTCGACGACGCGTCCAAGGTGCCCGGCAAGGAGACCACCACGGTGGCGATGGACTTCGGCCGTATCACCATGGCCGACGACCTGATCCTCTACCTTTTCGGCACACCGGGGCAGACCCGCTTCTGGTTCATGTGGGACGAGCTCATCCGGGGTGCCGTGGGCGCCGCGGTCCTGGTCGACACCCGCCGGATCGCGGACGCGTTCGCGCCGCTGGACTACTTCGAGAACCGGCACCTGCCGTACATCGTGGCCCTCAACTGCTTCGACAACGCTCCGCGCTACGAGCCGGACGAGGTGCGTGAGGCGCTGGCGATTCCGCCGCACGTACCCCTGGTGATGTGCGACGCCCGGCACCGGGAGTCGGTCAAGGCGGTTCTGGTGCAGGTGGTGGAGCACGCGATGGCCACGCTGGTGGCCGAGCAGTCCGGGGGTTACCCGGCGGTGGTCGGCTGAGGCGCCTCAGTTGGGGAGGCGGTAGCCCCGCTTCACCACTGTCTGGATCACCCCGGGGGCGCCCAGGCCGGCCCGCAGGCGGGCGACCGCCATCTCCACGGCGTGCTCGTCGGCGCCCCGGGGGAGAGCGTGCAGCAGCGCCGCCCGGGACAGCACCCGGCCCGGCGTGGCGGCGAGCGCCCGCAGCACGGCCATCGGAGCCGGGGCCAGCGGCCGCAGGTCGCCGTCGACGATCGCGGCATGGCCGCGCAAAGTAAGAGTGTGACCGGCCACCTCGAGGGTCAGCGCCCGTTTCGGCAGCTCCTCGACGATCGTGCGGACCAGGGCACTCAGCCGGGCCCGGGCCGGCGTCACGATCGGTACGTCGTGCCGCTTCAGCGGAGCCGCCGTCACCGGTCCTACACAGGCCACCAGAACGTTCGTGCGCAGCGCGTCCAGCAGACCGTCGGCACCCGGTCCCGCGGCCCGCAGAAGGGCCATGACGGCCGCGGCCGAGGTGAAGGTGACCGCATCCACGAGTTGTCCGGTGATCAGGTCGACCAGCCGATGCAGCGGGGCCGGGTCGGTCGGCGCCGCCCAGCGGTAGACCGGCACCTCGATCACCCGGGCACCGGCCGCCTCCAGCGCCTCGGTGTACTCGGGCTGGCTCTCCCCGTGCAGCTGGAGCGCGACCGTCAGGCCGGCGATGCCCCGGGCCTTGAGGTGGTCGACGACCTCTTCATAGCTCTCCCCCTCGGGGGACCACTGGTCGTGCAGGCCGGCCGAGCGGATCGCGGCGCGCGCCTTGGGGCCGCGGGCCACCAGGTAGGCGCGGGCCAGCGCGGCGCGCAGCGGCTCGGCCAGGCCCCAGCCCTCGGCCGCTTCCAGCCAGCCGCGCATGCCGATACCGGTGTTGACCAGCACGATGTCGGGTGGGTGGTCGAGGCAGGCGCGCGTGGCGGCCTTGAGCTCGGCGTCGTCGGCGATCGGGACGATCCGCAGGGCCGGTGCGAGCACCACCCGCGCACCCCGGCTCTCCAGCAGGCCGGCCAGCTCGTCACGGCGCCGATCGGCCGTGACGCCCACGGTGTAGCCGGAAAGTGACGCGGTCGGCTCCGCCAGGGCGGCTGCTGTGATCACCGTCCGTCGCGTTCCCCCCGCGCGATCGGTCATGTTTTTTCGAGAAGTCGCGGCGTGGCCTTACGGTCCACCGAAGGGCACGCTCGGAGTCCGCCGTCCTCAGCGTCGACCCGCTCCCATGTCACGCTTGCGATCTCCGCCGTACCTCCGTCCGGCGCACACCGCGACTTCTCCTCGCCAGACCAGTGAACCGGTCCAGCGGTCATCGTCAGGTCCGTCCTCAACCCTGACGATGGCTCTTCCATAGTGCGCTGTCGACGCCCGTGGGGGCTACGCCTGTCCCACTTCGTCGAGGGGTGCGCACCATTGGCCATGCAGGGAAGAGTGCCGGTGGGGAATTTCGGCCCGGCGTCCCGTTTGTTTCGAGCCTGCTAAGACGTATAGATCTGTGACCTTGCTGACCTTGGATACCGGCGTCGGGAGCGTCGAACGGGCGGAGTATGCTTGCCGGGCATATCGTTGGGGGTCCCGTCGGGGGCACCTCGTTTTGACCACGCGTCGCGCGGCCGGGTATTGTTGCCTGCTGTTGTGTGACAGCCGTTCGCGCTCCTCTTCGAGTGCGGCAGCGCGCGACCCCAGACCGACGACAAGACAAGGTAATTCTGTGCGTACGTACAGCCCGAAGCCGGGTGAGATCGAGCGTCAGTGGCACATTATCGACGCTTCCGACGTCGTTCTGGGCCGCTTGGCTACCCACACCGCCACTCTTCTGCGCGGTAAGCACAAGCCCACCTTCGCACCGCACGTCGACACCGGCGATTTCGTGGTGATCATCAACGCGGGCAAGGTTGCGCTGACCGGCAACAAGCGGCAGACCAAGGTCGCTTACCGCCACTCGGGTTACCCGGGTGGTCTCAAGCAGGTCGGCTACGAGGAGCTGCTCACCAAGCGCCCCGAGAAGGCGATCGAGCTGGCCGTCAAGGGCATGCTCCCGCACAACAAGCTCGCACGGCAGATCATCAAGAAGTTGAAGGTCTACCCGGGCGCTGAGCACCCGCACGCCGCTCAGCAGCCGAAGCCGTTCGAAATCACCCAGATCGCGCAGTGAGCGCGGGAGAAGGCAGCAGCATGTCCGACATCATCGAGCCCGAGGTCGTCGAGACCGTCGAGGAGCCCGCTGAGACGGTCGTCGTCGTCGAGACGCCCGCGCCGGCCCCGGTCCGCGCCCCGCGTCCCGGTGACCGTCCGATCCAGACCGTCGGCCGCCGCAAGGAGGCCATCGTCCGGGTGCGTCTCGTGCCCGGCACCGGCAAGATCACCTGTAACGGTCGCGACCTCGAGGCGTACTTCCCGAGCAAGGTGCACCAGCAGCTCATCCGTGAGCCGCTGAGCATCGCCGAGAAGGCCGAGCAGTTCGACGTGATCGCCAACCTCCGCGGCGGCGGCATCACCGGCCAGGCCGGTGCGCTTCGCCTCGGCATCGCCCGGGCGCTCATCACGAACGAGCCGGACGACCGCCCGGCCCTCAAGAAGGCCGGCTTCCTCACCCGGGACTCCCGGGTCAAGGAAAGCAAGAAGTACGGCCTCAAGAAGGCCCGTAAGGCTCCGCAGTACTCGAAGCGCTGATCGCTTTATAGGCGGCCGGGTTCGCCCTCCTCGTTCATCGGAGGGCGAGTCCGGCCGTTTTGTATTCGTTCCACGAAAGGAACCGCCATGGGGCGACTCTTCGGTACTGATGGCGTACGCGGGCTCGCCAACGGCGACCTGACCCCGGAACTCGCTCTGTCCGTCGCGGTCGCCGCGGCCCGGGTGCTGGTCGAGAGCGACGCCAGCCATCAGCCGCTGGCCATCGTCGGACGTGACCCGCGGGCCAGCGGCGAGATGCTCGAGGCGGCCGTGGTCGCCGGGCTGACCAGCGCCGGCGCGAACGTCGTGCGGGTCGGGGTGCTGCCCACCCCCGCCGTCGCGTACCTGGTCGCGCAGACCAACGCCGACCTCGGCGTGATGCTCTCCGCCTCGCACAACCCGATGCCGGACAACGGCATCAAGCTGTTCGCGCCCGGCGGCACCAAGCTGCCGGACGAGCTCGAAGCGCGGATCGAGCAGGCCGTCGAGGACGGGCACGGGTTGATCGGGCGCCCCACCGGCGGCGCGATCGGCCGGGTCAACGACCTGCTGGACGGGGCCGAGCACTACATCAAGCACCTGGTCGCCTCCACGCCGCACCCGCTGGCCGGGATCAAGGTGGTGGTCGACTGCGCCAACGGTGCGGCCAGCGAGGTCGGGCCGATCGCGTACGAGGAGGCCGGCGCCGAGGTCATCGCGATCCACGCCGACCCGGACGGCCTCAACATCAACGACGACTGTGGCTCCACCCACATGGAAAAGCTGCGGGAGCGGGTCGTCGCCGAGGGCGCCGACCTCGGCCTCGCCCACGACGGGGACGCCGACCGCTGCCTGGCCGTCACCGCATCGGGTGACGTCGTCGACGGCGACCAGATCATGGCGATCATCGCGCTGGCCATGCGCGACGCCGGCACGCTCACCGAGGACACGCTCGTGGCGACCGTGATGAGCAACCTGGGCCTGCGCATCGCGATGAAGCAGTCCGGCATCCGGCTGCTCGAGACCAAGGTCGGCGACCGCTACGTGTTGGAGGAGTTGGCCGCGGGCGGGCTCGCCCTCGGCGGCGAGCAGAGCGGCCACATCGTCATGCCGGCGTTCGCGACCACCGGCGACGGCGTTCTCACCGGCCTGCACCTGATGGCCCAGCTGGCCGGCAGCGGCAAGTCGCTCGCCGACCTGGCCTCCGTCGTGCACAAGCTGCCCCAGGTGCTGATCAACGTGCGGGTCGGCGACCGGGACGCCGGCGCGTCCGCCCCCACCGTGCAGGCCGCGGTGGCGCTCGCCGAGGCCGAACTCGGCGAGACCGGCCGGGTGCTGCTGCGCCCCTCCGGCACCGAGCCGCTGGTCCGGGTGATGGTCGAGGCCGCCACCGAGGAGCAGGCGCGCGCGGTGGCCGAGCGGATCGCCGCCGAGGTCAGCGCGGCCAGCCCGGCCTGACCCTTCTAGAGCTTCATCCGCCCGCCGCCAGCTTCGCCAGGCGGCGGGCGGCTTCGTCGATGACCTCTTCGCGCTTGCAGAAGGCGAACCGGATCAGGTGCCGGCCCTCCTGTTTGTGGTCGTAGAAGACCTGGGTGGGCACGGCCACCACACCGCAGCGCTCGGGCAGCTGCCGGCAGAAGTCGGCGCCGTCGATCGTCGAACCGGCCAGCGGGGTGATGTCGGCGGTGACGAAGTAGGTGCCCTCGGACGGCTGCACCGCGAAACCGGCCTCGGTCAGGCCGGTCACCAGCCGGTCGCGCCGGGCCTGCAGGCCGGCCCGGAACTCGGTGAAGTAGGTGTCCGGCAGGCCGAGCGCCACCGCCACGGCCGGCTGCAGCGGGCCGGCGTTCACGAACGTCAGGAACTGCTTGACGCGCTGCACGGTCGAGACCAGCCCGGCCGGGCCGGTGGCCCAGCCGACCTTCCACCCGGTGCAGGAGAAGGTCTTTCCGGCCGAAGAAATTCGCAGCGTACGGTCGTGCATGCCGGGCAGCGTCGCGAGCGGGGTGTGCGGCTCGGCGGCGTCGGTGAAGACCAGGTGCTCGTAGACCTCGTCGGTCACCGCGTACGCGTCGTACTCCTGGCAGAGCTCCGCGATCAGGGTGAGCTCGGTGCGGGTGAAGACCTTGCCGGTCGGGTTGTGCGGCGAGTTGAGCAGCACCAGCCGGGTGCGCGGGCCGAACGCGGCGCGCAGCTCGGCCTCGTCGAAGCCGTACCGGCCTTGCGGGCCGATGCCCGGCCGGAGGGCGACCGGCCGGCGTACCGCACCGGCCAGGGTGATCGAGGCAGCGTACGAGTCGTAGTACGGCTCGAACGTGACCACCTCGTCGCCCGGCTCGCAGAGCCCGAGGATCGCGGCGGCGATCGCCTCGGTCGCGCCCGCGGTGACCACCACCTCGGTGTCCGGATCCCGGCTCAGGCCCCAGAACCGCTGCTCGTGCTCGGTGATCCGCTTCCGCAGCGCCGGGATGCCGGGCAGCGGAGGGTACTGATTGGCGCCCTCCCGCAACGCGGCGGCCGCGGCCGCCAGCATCTCCGGCGGGCCGTCGGTGTCGGGGAAGCCCTGGCCCAGGTTGATCGAGCCGGTGCGCACCGCGAGCGCGGACATCTCGGTGAAGATCGTCGTGCCGAACGCCCGCATGCGTTCGACCAGCGGGTCGGCCGTCATCTCACTCCAGGACCAGTTGGACGCACGAGGTGGTGGCGACGTTGGACGACGCCGACTCGTTCTGCTTGACCTCGTCCCCGTCGACCAGGGCGCGGCAGCTCACCGTGCCCTCGCTGGTGGCGACCCGGAGGACGACGATCGAGAGCAGTGCCGGGACCTCGGCCTTGACGCTGAACTTCCATGGCAGCTGCACGTTCTCGAGACGCTTCGGTGCCTCACCGATCTTCTCGATGTAGACGATCGAGACCGGCCCGTCGCCGTCCACCTCGTAGGTGACGGTGATCGGCCGGCCGCTGCCCGAGCCGACCGTCGGCAGATCGGTGGGCAGGGCCGGGACCTCGGGCACGCTGGTGGGCAGGCTGCCGACCGCCTCGTCGACCTTGTCCTTGGCGTTGCGCGCGATCAGCACGCCGGCGGTGGCGACGCCGCCGCAGAGCAGCAGCGCGACCGCCAGGATCACCGCGATGATCGGGGCGTTGCTCCGGCGCGGGGGCGGCTGCGGCGGTGCGTAGGGCGACTGACCCGGGTAGCCGGGCGGCGGGTAGCCGCCGTAGCCGTCGGGCGGGACGGGATAGCCCTGCGGTTGCTGGTATCCCTGTGGTGGCGGATAGCCCTGCGGCTGCTGGTACGTCTGGCCGTAGTCGGGCGAGTAGCCCGGCGGTGCGTAGTTCACCGGTGGGAACTGTGACGTCGGCGGGTACTCCGGGGCCGGTGGCGGCTGCGGGATCGAGGCGGAGCCGGGGGAGTAGGTGGGTGGCTGCGGGGCGCTCGGCGGCCGGTAGGGCTCGGGAGAGAGCGAGTCTCCGGAGGGCGTCGACCAGGGCTGCCCGGAGACCGGTGCGCCCGCGCCCGGAGCACTCGGTGCCGGCGCGCTGGGGGCCGGTGCGCTCGTGCCGTCCGGGGTGGGTGGTGGCGCGGCCGCCGGGTCCGGATTACTGCCCGGCTGCTGGCTGTTCGGCTGGTCGGTCAAGCTGCTCTCCCGGTGAGGACGCGAGGTTCTGCGCGCAAGGTGACGTTACGCCAGCAACGCCACCCGGCCATCGTCGGTACCGGTCGATCGGTCAGTTCCACAACACCCTTTCGAGCAAATCGGATGCTCGAAAGGGTGCTTCCCGAGCATGCAGTGTGAGCGTTCGTCGGTTACGCTGCCCCGCATGTGTGGCATCGTGGGTTACGTCGGCGGTCGTCCGGCGCTCAGCATCGTTCTCGACGGCCTTCGCCGGTTGGAGTACCGCGGGTATGACTCCGCCGGCGTCGCGATCGTCGAGGACGGCACCGTTCTGACCGAGAAGAAGGCCGGCAAGCTGGCCAACCTGGAAAAGGCACTGGCCGAGCGGCCCGGCGACGGCATCACCACCGGCAGCACCGCGATCGGGCACACCCGGTGGGCGACGCACGGCGGGCCGACCGACCGCAACGCGCACCCGCACCTCTCCGCCGACGGCCGGGTCGCCGTCATCCACAACGGCATCATCGAGAACTTCTCCCGGCTGCGCGCCGAGCTCGAGGCGACCGGCATCGAATTCGCCAGCGACACCGACACCGAGTGCGCGGCCCACCTGCTCGCCGCCGAGATGCGCGCGCTGCGCGAGGCCGGCGCCACGCCCGGCCCGCAGCTGCTGGCCGAGGCCATGCGGCGCACGGTCCGCCGGCTCGAGGGCGCCTTCACCCTGCTGGCCGTCGACGTCGAGGTGCCCGACGCGGTGGTCGCCGCCCGGCGCAACTCGCCGCTGGTGGTCGGCCGCGGCCAGGGGGAGAACTTCCTGGCCAGCGACGTCTCCGCGTTCATCGAGCACACCCGCCAGGCGATCGAGCTGGGCCAGGACCAGGTCGTCCTGATCACCCCGGCCGGCATCGAGATCACCGGCTTCGACGGCGAGCCCGCCGAGGGCAACGAGTTCTACATCGACTGGGACTCCAAGGCCGCCGAGAAGGGCGGCTACGACTACTTCATGCTCAAGGAGATCGCCGACCAGCCGCAGGCCGTCGCCGACACCCTGCTCGGCCGGCTCTCCGACCGCGGCGAGATCGTCCTCGACGAGGTCCGGCTCACCGACCAGGACCTGCGCGACGCCGACAAGGTCTTCATCGTCGCCTGCGGCACCTCCTATCACGCCGGCATGGTCGCGAAATACGCCATCGAGCACTGGACCCGCATCCCCTGCGAGGTCGAGCTGGCCAGCGAGTTCCGCTACCGCGACCCGATCCTCGACCGCTCCACGCTGGTGATCGTGATCTCCCAGTCCGGCGAGACGATGGACACCCTGATGGCACTCCGGCACGCCAAGGAGCAGAAGGCCCGGGTGCTGGCCATCTGCAACACCAACGGCTCGACCATCCCCCGTGAGTCGGACGCGGTGCTCTACACGCACGGCGGCCCCGAGATCGCGGTCGCGTCCACCAAAGCGTTCCTCACCCAGCTCGTCGCGTGCTACCTGATCGGCCTGCACCTGGCCCAGATCCGCGGCGTGATGTATGCCGACGAGGTCGCCGCCGTCGTCGAGAAGCTGCAGAGCACCCCCGACAGCCTGCGCACCCTGCTCGGCCAGATGGAGGACGTGCGCGCCCTGGCCCGCGACCTCAAGACCGCGTCGACGGTGCTGTTCATCGGCAGGCACGTCGGCTACCCGGTGGCCCTCGAAGGCGCGCTCAAGCTCAAGGAGCTCGCCTACATGCACGCCGAGGGCTTCGCGGCCGGCGAGCTCAAGCACGGCCCGATCTCCCTGATCGACGAGGGCACCCCGGTGGTCTGCGTGGTGCCGTCGCCGGCCGGCCGCGGCGTCATTCGCGACAAGGTCGTCTCCAACATCCAGGAGGTACGCGCCCGCGGCGCCCGCACCATCGTCATCGCCGAGGAGGGCGACGACAGCGTCCGCGCCTACGCCGACCACCTCATCCCGGTGCCCAAGACGCCGACCCTGCTGGCGCCGCTGATGACCACGGTCCCGCTGCAGATCCTCGCCTGCGAGATCGCCGCCGCCCGCGGCCTCGACGTGGACCAGCCGCGGAACCTGGCGAAGTCTGTCACCGTCGAGTAACTCGCGGCGGCTCGCCCGCCCGCGCCCGGGCGGGCGGTCCTCCCCGGCTGTCCACGCGCCCCCGCCCGGGCGGTTCCGCCCGCCGGCTCAGGCGAGTCCCGCTCGGTCGGTCGGGCGGGTCTCGCCCGCCTCGATGCGGGCGGGCCTCTCTCGGTCTGCGGGGCCGGCGCTGCTTTGCGCCTGGCGGTGCCGGCACGGGGAGCGGCTCGGTCAGGGAAGCTGGGCGCGGTCATCGGGCTGCGCCGAGCGTGATGGACGCCAACGTGTCCAGGGACGGGCTGCCGGGCTCCCAGTAGCCCAGGTGGCCGCCGTCGGCACTGCTCGCGAACGTGTGGGCACCGAACGACGGGTCGCTCGGGTTGTGGCCGAACCAGAGGTCGTGGTGCGGGCTGCCGCCGGCGAGCGCCGGGCCGATGATCGGGATCGCGGCCGCCAGCTCCAACTTGCGGGCCACCGAGGCCGGTGCCGGTGCTGCGTACTGGATCACGTCGCTGTGTGACGTCGACGACCAGACGTGGGCGGCGGGGATCGACAGGTCACGGGCCGAGTCGACACCGACGCCGGGCGAGCCCACGAAGACCACCTCGTCGGCGGCCAGTGCCCCGGCCGCCGCCTTGCCCACCACCAGCGAGCCGTAGCTGTGCCCGATCAGCGTCTGGCGGGCCGGTGTGCCGTCCTGAGTGGCGCGCATGCCCTCCAGGAAGCGGCGCAGCGCCGGTGCGCCCGCCTCGGCGCGACGGGCACTCGCGGCCTCGTCGACGAAGTCGGGTGCGTCGTAGTCGAGCCACAGCACCGCGCTGGTCGACGCGGCCGGGGACAGCTCGGTGGCCCGCTCGGCCACCCGGACGGCCCGGGACAGCTCGCCGTGGAACGAGGCGAGGCCCGCGGTCATCCCGGGCACGTGGGTGACCACGTTGTCGGCCCGGTCGGGGTCGCCGATCGCGACCACGGTGCGACCCTCCTCGCCCAGGTCGAGCCGTAGCAGGTAGGCACGCGGACCGTCGTCGTCGGCCAGCCGGTCGGCGAGGGCGCCGAGCCCGTGCCGGATCTCGCGCAGCCGGTCGCGCTCGCCGCCGGTCGCGGTGATCAGGGCCCGGTCGACCTCGGCCCGCCGCTCCTCCAGCAGCAGACGGTTGGCGGTGTCGCGGTCGGCGGCCGGGATGCCGTCGAGCGGGGCCAGCCAGGACGGCTCGGACGCGAGCAGCCACTGCTGCTCGGCCGTGGTCAGCCCGGCCCACCAGCGGCGCACCTCGGCCGGGGACGCGGTGCAGGCCGGCCTCTCCGGCCCCGGCGCGGCGAACCGGTGGGTCGCGGCCTCGACGCGTTCGAGCTGGTCGGCCGCGTGGTCGTCGGCCTGGGCGGCAATGGTGAGGGCGGCCGACACCTCGGCCGCCGCGCCGGGATCGCCGGGCGGGTGGACATGGCCGTCGTCGTCGATGATCACCCCGCGGCGGTAGGCCCGGGTCAGCAACTGTCTCGCCCGCTCCAGCGCCGCGGCGAACTCGCTCGCCGCCTGATCGGCCTGCCAGCAGAGCACGCGGAACAGGACCAGCCGATTGCGCAACCCGGTCACCCGGGCCAGCGCGGCCGAGGCGGCCGCCCCGGACCAGGACGCGGCGGTGCGGCCCAGGCCGGTGGTGAGTGCGGTGACCCAGTGGCCGGCCAGGGCCGCCCAGCGCCGCCAGGACCGGGCCACGGCCCACCAGCGGCCCGGGTCGGTGACCCGGAGCCGGGCATAGGCGGCGGCGGTCATCGGCTCGACCGGAGACGGGCGGCGGCGCGGGCGTCGGCCACCTCATACGCCTCGGCGGCGGTGGCGATCCGGCGGGCCGTCTCGTCGATGTCACCGCCGAGCAGGGCGAGTTGCCGGTGGGCGGCGTCGGCGGCCAGGGCGGCCGCATCGGCCGTCCGCCAGCGCGGGGTCCGCTGGGCGGCGGGCATCTCCGACGTCCCGGCGGTCACTTCGGCCGCGGTGCCGGCCAGGGTGGAGGCGGCGCGGCGCAGCTCGTCGGTGTCGACCTCGAGATCGGGGTTCATCGGCAAACCTCCATGCGGGGCGATGGTGAGGCCCGCCCACGACGGGGAGGTCGTGGGTGGGCCCTGGGGATGCGCCGACGTTATGGGCCGGGGAGGGGTGGCGGGTGCGGTTGTGGACGGCCGCGAGGCCGCGTACGCGCCGGTTGTCCACAGGTCTTGTGCATCCGCCCGGCCGTGCGTTACGCCGCAGCGCGGCCCATCGCCTACCGATAAGGTTGGGCCGTGATCGTGGCTGTCGGCATCGATGTTGTCCTGGTGGACCGCTTCGCCCGGGCGCTCGACCGGACCCCGCTCCTCGCGGATCGGCTCTTCACCGAGGGCGAGCGGTTGACCGGCTCCGGCAATCCGCGCTCGCCCGAGTCCCTGGCCGCGCGGTTCGCGGCGAAGGAGGCCGTGGCGAAGGCGCTCGGTGCCCCGGCCGGCCTGCGCTGGCACGACTGCGAGATCGTCTCCGACCCGGACGGCCGGCCGTGGTTGACCGTTTCCGGTACGGTCGCCGCCGCCGCCCTGGAGCGAGGGGTCAACCGGTGGCACCTCTCGCTGTCGCACGACGGCGGAATCGCCTCGGCGATGGTGGTCGCGGAAACCTAGGGCCTGAACAGCGGAAACGCGAAACTGTCGTACCCGGGGCCTAAACCTTTGGCACCACCGAGGGGCACTGGAGGGCAGATGCGGCAGGCATGGCGGGTCGCGGATGTGCGCGCGGCCGAGAAGACGTTGATGGCGACGCTGCCGGCGGGCACGCTGATGCAGCGGGCCGCGGCCGGCCTGGCCCGGCGTTGTGCGCTGCTGCTCGAGGAGAGCGGTGGCGTCTACGGCGCCCGGGTGCTGCTGCTGGTCGGCAGCGGCGACAACGGCGGGGACACGCTCTACGCCGGTGCGGCGCTCGCGCGGCGGGGTGCGCAGGTGCGCGCGCTCCTGCTCCGCCCCGAGCGGGTCCACCTGGCCGGGCTCGGTGCGCTGCGGGCGGCCGGCGGCTTCACCGTGCGCGAGCTCGGAACCCGGGCCGATCTGGTGCTCGACGGCATCGTCGGCATCGGCGCGAGCGGCGGCCTGCGCGAGCCGGCCATCGGCCTGGTCGCCCGGCTCGGTGACCTGCGCGGCCGGGCCGGCGGGCGGCCGCCGGTGGTCGCGGTGGATGTGCCGAGCGGCGTCGCGGTCGACACCGGCGACCTGCCGGGTGAGGCGGTCACCGCTGATGTCACGGTCACCTTCGGCTGTCTCAAACCGGCGCATGTGCTCGGGCCGGCCGCGGTGCGGTGCGGCCAGGTCGAGCTGGTCGACATCGGGCTCGGGCCGGTGCTGCGGGCCGACCCGGCGGTCCGGGTCGCCGAGTTGGCCGACATCGCGCAGTGGTGGCCGCAGCCGGGGCCGGCCTCCGACAAATACACCCGCGGCGTGGTCGGCATCGCGACCGGCTCGGCGAAATATCCGGGGGCCGCGCTGCTCTCGGTGAGCGGCGCGCTGGCCGGGCCGACCGGCATGGTGCGCTACGCCGGCAGCGCCCACGAGGAGGTGGTCCGGGCACACCCCTCGGTGGTGGCGGTGCCCCGGCCGGGCGACGCGGGGCGGGTACAGGCGTGGCTGTGCGGCTCCGGGCTGGGCACCGACGAGGAATCGCGCCGCACCCTGCGCAGCGTGCTGGCCACCTCGTTGCCGGTGGTGCTCGACGCCGACGCGCTGACCCTGCTGGTCGACGGCTCGCACGCCGAGGACCTGCGGCGGGACGCACCGCTGGTGATCACGCCGCACGACGGGGAGTTCAAGCGCCTGGCCGGGGAGTCGCCGGGCGCCGACCGGGTCGCGGCCGCCTGCAAGCTGGCCGCCTGGATCAACGCGGTGGTGCTGCTCAAGGGCGACCGGACGATCGTGGCGACCCCGGCCGGCGAGGTGTGGGCCAACCCGACCGGCGACTCGGTGCTGGCCACCGCGGGCAGTGGTGACGTGCTCGCCGGGCTGCTCGGCTCGCTGCTGGCCGGTGGGCTGCCGCCGGAGCGTGCGGCGGTCGCGGCGGCCTACGTGCACGGCCTCGCCGGGCGGCGGGCCGGCCACGACGGGCCGGTGACGGCACCCGATGTGGCCGCGGCGCTCCGCCCGGTGCTGGCTGACCTGCTGTAACAGAATTGGTCATACCGAAAAGTAGGCTGGGAACCATGTGGCAGGCCGAGGTGCGGATCGATCTGGACGCGATCCGGGACAACGTGGCGCTGATGCGCGCCGGCACCAGCGCCGAGGTGATGGCGGTGGTGAAGGGCGACGGCTACGGGCACGGGCTGGTGCCGTCCGCCCGGGCGGCGCTGGCCGGCGGGGCGACGTGGCTCGGCGCGGCGACCCTCGACGAGGGGCTGGCGCTGCGCCGGGCCGGCATCGGCGTGCCGGTGCTGGCCTGGTTGCATTCGCCGGGTCTGCCGCTGCACGAGGGTGTCGAGGCCGGCATCGACCTCAGCGCGAGCAGCCTGCACCTGGTCGAGGAGCTGGTGACGGCCGCGCGCCGGGCGGAGCGGACGGCACGCGTACACCTGAAGCTGGACACCGGTCTCGCTCGCGCGGGGGCGACGCCGGCCGAATGGCCGGCCCTGCTGGAGGCCGCGGCGAAAGCGCAGGCCGACGGTGACATCGAGGTGGTCGGGGTGTGGAGCCACCTGGTCTACGCGGATGTCCCCGGCCACGAGACGACCGACCGGCAGCTGGCCGAGTTCGCCGACGGGCTCGCGGTGGCCGAGCGGTTCGGGATCACCCCGCGCTACCGCCACATCGCCAACTCGGCGGCCACGCTGACCAGGCCGGATGCCCACTACGACCTGGTGCGGCCGGGGATCGCGGTCTACGGTCTGTCGCCGGTGCCGGGCGAGACCTTCGGGTTGCGGCCGGCCATGACCGCGCGCGCCCGGGTGGCCCAGACCAAGCGGGTCCCCGGCGGGCAGGGCGTCTCCTACGGGCACGCCTACTTCACCCAGCGGGAGACGACGCTCGCGCTGGTGCCGCTCGGCTACGCCGACGGGGTGCCGCGGGCCGCGTCGAACGCCGGGCCGGTGCAGCTGGGCGGAAAGCGGCGGACGGTGGCCGGCCGGGTCTGCATGGACCAGATCGTGCTCGACGTCGGCGACGACCCGGTGGCGCCGGGCGACGTGGCGACGCTGTTCGGGCCCGGTGACGACGGCGGGCCGACCGCCGACGACTGGGCCGAGGTGGTCGGCACGATCAACTACGAGATCGTGACCAGGTTCGGCAGCACCCGGGTGCCCCGGGTCTACGACGGCACGGCCGGAGTGCCGGCGTGAGCCCGCGCATCCCGCGGCGCCGGGCCAGACAGGTCGGCATCGCCGGGGCCGCGGTCGGTGTGGTGGCAGCCGGGCTGGCCACCGCGTTAGCGGTCGAGCGGGTGCTGGTCCGCCGGTCGGTAAACGCGCCCGGCGACCCGTATGCCGACGAGGACTTCGCCGACCTGCCGTTCGACGCCGACCTGACGGTCACCGCGGCCGACGGCACCGACCTGCATGTCGAGATCGTCGAGCCCCGGGCGACCGGCAAGCCGACGATCGTCTTCGTGCACGGCTTCGCGCTGGACATGGGCACGTTCTACTTCCAGCGCAAGGTGTTCACCGAGCGCGGCGACCACCGGCTGGTCTTCTACGACCAGCCCGGCCACGGGAAGTCCGGCAAGCTCGAATCCGGCAACTACGACATCGCCGGGCTCGGCAAATCGCTGGCCGCGGTGCTCGACGCGGCCGTGCCGGACGGGCACATCATCCTGGTCGGGCACTCGATGGGCGGCATGACGATCATGGCGTTCGCCGAGCAGTACCCGCAGTGGTTCGGCGACCGGGTCACCGGCGTGGCGCTGATCTCCACCTCGGCCCGGGTGATCGACCGGGCCAAGCTGGCCGTGCCGTCCCTGGTGGCCCGGGCCAGCGCGCCGTTCTTCCCGCTCTGGGGCAAGGCCGCCCACCTCGGCGGCGGGGCCATCGAGCGGGCCCGGTCGGCCTCCAGCGACCTGGCCTGGCTGCTCACCCGACGGTATGGCTTCGGCGACGCGAAGCCGAGCCCGTCGTTGGTCTCCTTCGTGGAGGGGATGAACTCCAAGACCTCGGTCGAGACGCTCACCAGATATCTGAACACGCTCTACCAGCACAATCGGTTGCCGGCGCTGGCCGCGCTGCGCGGCGTGCCGGTCCTGGTCATCGTGGGGGACAAGGACTACCTGACCCCGGTCGCGCAATCCGAGGAGATCGTGGAGTACCTGCCCGACGCCAAGCTGGTGAAGGTCGAGAACAGCGGGCACGTCGTGATGCTGGAGCGGTCCGACCAGGTCAACGCCGCGATGGTGCCGTTCGTGGAGAAGATCTCGTGAAGCTGGCCACCGTCGAGGACACCCAGGCCTTCGGGCGCCGGCTCGCCGGCATCCTGCGCCCCGGTGACCTGGTGCTGCTGACCGGGCCGCTCGGGGCCGGCAAGACCGCGCTGGTGCAGGGCATCGGCGCCGGGCTCGAGGTGGAGGGCGCGATCACCTCACCGACCTTCGTGATCGCCCGGTTGCATCGGGGCCGCACGCCGCTCGTGCACGCCGACGCCTATCGTCTCGGGGACAAGCCCGACCCGCGCGCCGAGATCGACGACCTCGACCTGGACGCCTCGGCCGACGACGCGGTCACCGTCGTCGAGTGGGGGGCCGGGCTGGTCGAGCAGCTCAACGACGAATACCTGCAGGTCCGGATGGACCGGCTGGACGACGACACCCGGGTGGTGGAGCTGGTGCCGCACGGCGGCGACTGGGCCACCCGTCTGCATCGACTGGAGACCCCGTGAACCTGCCCGAACTCCTCCCGGCGCAGTGGCGCGCCGCGCTGGAGCCGTTCCTCGACGCCGAGGCGACCGCCGCGCTCGGCACGTTCGTGGCGAGCGAGTACGCCGCGCAGACCGTCTATCCGCCGATCGAGGACCTGTTCGCGGCCTACCGGCTGTGCTCGCCCGAGCAGACCCGGGTGCTGATCCTCGGCCAGGACCCCTACCACGGGCCCGGCCAGGCGCACGGTCTCAGCTTCAGTGTCCGCGACGGGGTGCGGATCCCGCCGTCGCTGCGCAACGTCTTCAAGGAGCTGGCCGAGGACGCGAACATCGCGCCGCCCACCTCCGGCGACCTCACCAACTGGGCCGAGCAGGGCGTGCTGCTGCTCAACGCGGTGCTCACGGTCCGGGCCGGCGCGGCCGCGTCACACGCCGGCAAGGGCTGGGAGGCGTTCACCGACGCCACCATCCGGGCGCTCGACGCCCGCTCGGAGCGGGTCGTCTTCCTGCTCTGGGGTGGATATGCGAAGAAGAAGGCGGTCCTGGTCACCAACCCGGCGCACGTCGTGCTGGAGGCCGGGCACCCGAGCCCGCTCAACCGGGAGGGCTTCCGCGGCGCCCGCCCGTTCAGTGCCGCCAACAAGGCCCTCGCCGACGGCGGTCGCCCGCTGGTCGACTGGGACCCGCGTTAGGGTCGGCACGTGCTCGTTCTAGCTCTCGACACGGCTACCCCCGCGTCCACGGCCGCCCTCGTGGAGGTCACCGCCGGCGGTCTGACCGGCATCTCCGAGCGGCGGACCGTCGACCCGCGTGCGCACGGCGAGAAACTCGCGCCGGAGATCGCGGCCGCCCTCGCCGACGCCGGGGTGCGTCCGGCCGACCTGACGGCGATCGTCGCCGGGGTCGGCCCGGGGCCGTACACCGGGCTGCGGGTCGGGCTGGCCACGGCGGCGAGCATGGGGCAGGCGCTCGGCATCCCCACCTACGGGGTGTGTTCGCTGGACGGGCTCGGCCGGGCGGCCGGGCCGGGGCGGGTGCTGGTCGCGACCGATGCGCGCCGCCGCGAGGTCTACTTCGCGACCTATGTGGACGGGGTGCGGTCGGCCGGCCCCGAGGTGGCCAAGCCGGCCGAGGTGACCGGGCAGTTCGATCGCGTGGTGGGCGAGGGCGGCCTGAAATATGGGGACCTGTTCGGCGTACCCGTGGAGGAGCATCTTCTTTATCCGCCCGGCGCTGCCCTCGTCGCCCTCGCGGCCGAGCGGATTCGCGAGGCCGCGCCGAGCGAGCCGCTCACCCCGCTCTACCTGCGCCGCCCCGACGCCGTCGAACCGGCCGGCCGGAAGACCGTGCTGACCTGATGCAGATCGAGAGATTCCGCTGGTGGCACATCGCCGAGGTGCTGCGGATCGAAGAGGACCTGTTCGCCGCCGAGAAGTGGTCGCCGGCGATGTTCTGGAACGAGCTCGCCCAGCGCAACTTCTACATCGTCGCGCTCGACGGCGAGGAGTTGCTCGGCTACGCCGGCCTCGCGGTGAACGGCGGTGAGGCCTGGGTGCAGAACATCGCGGTGCGCCGCACCGCCCAGCGCCGCGGCGTCGGCCGGGCGATGCTCGAGTCGCTGCTCGGCGAGGGCGAGCGGCGCGGCATCAAGCAGACGCTGCTGGAGGTCGCGGTCGACAACGCGCCCGCCCAGCATCTGTATGCGACGTACGGTTTCGAGCCGGTCGGGATCCGGCGCGGCTACTACCAACCCAGCAACACGGACGCCCTGGTGATGATGCGCGATGCCTGACGAGCCCCTGGTCCTCGGGATCGAGACCTCCTGCGACGAGACCGGTGTCGGCATCGTGCGCGGGCACACCCTGCTCGCCGACGCGCTGGCGTCCAGCGTGGAGCAGCATGCCCGGTTCGGTGGGGTGGTCCCGGAGGTGGCCAGCCGGGCGCATCTCGAGGCGATCGTGCCGACCATGCAGCGCGCGCTCGACGAGGCCGGGGTCACCCTCGCCGACATCGACGCGATCGCGGTGACCAGCGGGCCCGGCCTGGCCGGTGCGTTGCTGGTCGGAGTGGCCGCGGCCAAGGGGTACGCGCTGGCCGCCGAGAAGCCGCTCTACGGGGTCAACCACCTCGCCGCGCACGTGGCCGTGGACACGCTGGAACACGGCCCGCTGCCCGAGCCGGCGATCGCCATGCTGGTCTCCGGTGGGCACTCCTCGCTGCTGCTGGTTGACGACCTGGCGCACGGGGTGACGCCGCTCGGCGCCACCATCGACGACGCGGCCGGGGAGGCTTTCGACAAGGTGGCCCGGCTGCTCGGGCTCGGTTTCCCGGGCGGCCCGATCATCGACCGCCGCGCGCGCGAGGGCGACCCGGCCTCGATCGCCTTCCCGCGCGGCCTGACCGCGCCGAAAGACCAGGCCGCGCATCGTTTCGACTTCTCCTTCTCGGGGCTGAAGACCGCGGTCGCCCGCTGGGTCGAGGCCCGCGAGCGGGACGGCGAGCCGGTGCCGGTGGCCGACGTGTCGGCGTCCTTCCAGGAGGCCGTCTGCGACGTGCTCACCGCGAAGGCGATCGACGCCTGCCGCACCAACGGGGTGGAGACCCTGGTGATCGGCGGCGGCGTCGCCGCCAACTCGCGGCTGCGGATCTTGGCCGAGCAGCGGGCGGCAAAACACGGGATCCGGGTACGCGTTCCGCGCCCGGCATTGTGTACGGACAACGGCGCGATGGTCGCGGCCCTCGGCGCCCGGCTGGTCGCGGCCGGCGTGGCGCCCAGTCGTCTCGATCTGCCCGCCGATTCGGCAATGTCATTGACCACGGTCAGCGTGACGGGGTAGGCAATGCACATGATCGCACGGATGTGGGAGGTGCGGGCCCTCGCGAGCGGCTTCGACGAGCTGCTGACCTGGGTCTGTGACGTGGCGGTGCCTCGGCTGGAGGTGCTGCCCCAACATGTGTCGAGCGACGTGTACTCGTCGACCGACCACCGCATCGTGGTGATCACCAAGTGGCGCAACACCCCGGAGAACATGACGGCCCCGCCGGCGAAGCTGGTCGCTCGCGCGCCGCACGTGTGGGACTTCAGCCCCGTCGACCGGTAGGGCCCGGTCGACCGCAGGGCCGGCGGGAAAACGCGTCGCGAACTGTCGTACCCCCGCCGTAACGTCGGGGCCCTGATGAAACAGCTACCCGACGCCGATCCCGGCGTTCCCGATCGCCGGTCCGCCAGCCACTATCTGGGCTGGATGGTCCGGCGGTTCCGGAGCACCGTGATCCCGGCGATCGTGCTGGCGATCCTCTGGATGCTCTGCCAGGCCGTGGTGCCGGCCCTCGTCGGCAAGGCGATCGACGCCGCGGTCCGGCACGACGGCCGCGATCTGTCGAAGTGGGCGTTCGTGCTCCTCGGGGTGGGGGCCGGCCAAGCCTATTTCGGCGTCGCCCGGCATCGCTTCGCGGTGGTCAACTTCCTGGGCGCGATGTTCACCACCGTGCAGGTCACCGTGCGGCAGGCCGGCCGGCTCGGCTCGGCGCTGTCCCGGCGGATCGACACCGGCGAGGTGGTCGCGATCGGCACGGCCGACATCCGGGCGATCGGCGCGGCCGTCGACATCACCGCCCGCGGCACCGGCTCGCTGATCGCGGTCCTCCTCGTCACCGTCATCCTGCTCACCACCTCGGTGCCGCTCGGCCTGGTCGTGGTGCTCGGGGTGCCGATCCTGATGGCCGTGGTGGGCCTGCTGATCAAGCCGTTGCACCACCGCCAGCAGCTGTCCCGCGAGCAGCAGGGCCGGCTCACCGCCCGGGCCGCCGACCTGGTGGGCGGCCTGCGGGTGCTGCGCGGGGTGGGCGGGGAGGCAGCGATGGCCGACCGCTACCGCACCGAGTCGCAGGCGCTGCGCTGGGCCGAGGTCCGCACCGCCCGGGTGGAGTCGCTGCTGGAGGCGGCCCAGGTGCTGCTGCCGGGGATCTTCCTGGTCCTGGTCACCTGGCTCGGCGCGCGGTTCGCGCTGCAGGGGCACATCACCGTCGGGCAGTTGGTCTCCTTCTATGCGTACGCTGCCTTCCTCGTCGCGCCGCTGCGGCAGCTCACCGAGGCGCTCGACAAGATGACTCGCGGGCATGTGGCCGGCCGCCGGGTGATCGGGTTGCTGGGCGCGACCACCGACCTGCCCGACCCGGCCGCGCCGCGGTCCGCCGACCAGCTCACCGGCGAGCTCGCCGACCCGGAGTCCGGTGTGGTCGTCCGGCCCGGCGAGATCACCGCGATCGTGGCGGCCGAGCCCGCTGACGCGGCGCGGATCGCCGACCGCCTGGGCCGCTACGCCGAGGGCGGCACCGCCGCCGGCGTGCCGCTCGACGAGTTCGCGCTGGCCACGGTCCGGGAGCGGATCCTGGTGGCGGACAACGACGCCCGGCTGTTCACCGGCGCCCTCCGCGCCGATCTCGACCCGGCCGGCAGCGGCCGGCTCCCGGCGGCACTGCACGCCGCGGCCGCGGCCGACATCGTCGAGGCGCTGCCCGACGGGCTCGACAGCGAGGTGGCCGAGCGCGGCCGCACCTTCTCCGGCGGTCAGCAGCAGCGGCTTCGCCTGGTCCGGGCGCTCGTCGCCGACCCGGAGACGCTGATCCTGGTCGAGCCGACCAGTGCGGTCGACGCGCACACCGAGGCGCGCATCGCCGACCGGCTGATCACCGCCCGGCCCGGGCGCACCACCGTGATCTGTACGTCCAGTCCGCTGGTGCTCGACCGCACCGATCGGGTCTGTTACGTCGAGGAGGGCCGGCTGGTCGCGGCCGGCAGCCACCACCGCCTGCTCGCTGACGAGCCACGCTATGCCCGCACGGTGCTGCGCGAGGACCAGCAATGAGCGCGCTGCTGCCGGTCGCCGACACCGCCCAGGTCCGGCGATACGCGCGTGATCTCTTCCGGCGCAACCCGCGGGTGCTCGGCATCACCGTCGGGCTGCACGCGCTCGCCGCCCTCGCCGGGCTGGTCGGGCCGCGGCTGCTCGGCGAGCTCGTCGAGTCCATTCAGCACGGTCGGGGGACCGGGACGATCGATCGGCTCGCCGGCTTCATCGCCGGCTTCGTGGTCCTGCAGGCGGTGCTGATCCGCTTCGCATATCTCGCGTCGGCCCGGCTGGGCGAGCGGGTGCTGGCCGGCCTGCGCGAGGAGTTCGTCGAACGGGTGCTGGCGCTGCCGCTGTCCACGGTGGAGCGGGCCGGCAGCGGCGACCTGCTGACGCGTACGACGAGGGATGTCGACGCGCTGTCCCGCTGCGTACGGCTCGCGGTGCCGGAGACGATGATCGCGATGATCGTCGGGATCCTGGTGGTGGGCGCCACGATCGCCGTCTCGCCGGTGCTGGCGCTGCCGCTGCTGGTCGCCGTGCCGATCCTGGTGTTCGGCACCCGGTGGTATCTGAAACGAGCCCCCGAGGGCTATCTGAAGCAGAACGCGACCTACTCGATGATCACTGACGGGCTGGCCGAGACGGTCGAGGGCGCCCGCACGGTCGACGCGCTTCGCCGTCGCCGGCAACGCATCGACCGCACCGACACCGACCTGCGCCGCAGTTACCTGGCCGAGAAATACACGCTGTTCCTGCGGACGGTCTGGTTCCCGATGGTCGAGCTCAGCTGGGTGCTGCCGGTGGTGGCGACGCTGCTGGTCGGCGGTGCGCTCTACCTGCGCGGCACGGTCACCCTGGGGCAGCTGACCGCGGCCGTGATCTACGCGCAGATGCTTGTCGATCCGGTCGACCGGCTGCTGAGCTGGGTCGACGAGCTGCAGATCGGTGGGGCGTCGCTGGCCCGTCTGCTCGGCGTCGCCGAGGGCGAGACAGAACC
>NZ_BOML01000041.1 GCF_016862175.1 Paractinoplanes durhamensis
GCGGGCGGTTCCGGCGCCGGCCGGCACCGGGATCGAGGTGCGCGGCGTGCACTTCGCGTACGTGGCGGGCCGCGAGGTGCTGCACGGCATCGACCTCACGCTGAGACCGGGGGAGCGGCTCGCCGTGGTCGGGCCGTCCGGGGCCGGCAAGTCGACACTCGGCCGGCTGCTGGCCGGCGTGCACCAGCCGACCACCGGCACGATCACGGTCGGTGGTGTGCCGCTCGGCGACCTGCCGCTGGCTCGTCTGCGCACCGAGGTGGCCCTGGTCAGCCAGGAGCACCACGTGTTCATCGGCTCGGTGCAGGACAACGTCGCGATGGTCCGGCCCGGTGCCGGCGAGACCGAGGTCCGGGCCGCGCTGGCCGCGGTCAATGCGCTCGACTGGGCGCTCGCCCTGCCCGGCGGCCTGGCCACCGAGGTCGGGGCGGGCGGCCATCCGCTGTCGTCGGCGCAGGCTCAGCAGATCGCGCTGGCCCGGCTGGTGCTGGCCGACCCGCACACGCTGGTGCTCGACGAGGCGACGTCGCTGCTCGACCCGCGGGCGGCCCGCGATCTGGAGCGTTCGCTGGCCGCGGTGCTGCACGGCCGCACCGTGGTGGCGATCGCCCACCGGCTGTTCTCGGCCCACGACGCCGACCGGGTCGCGGTCGTCGAGGACGGCCGGATCACCGAGCTGGGCTCACACGACGAGCTGGTCGCCGCGAACGGCCCGTATGCCGCCCTGTGGCGTTCCTGGCACGGCGAACGCACTCCGGAACCGCCGCCGGTGCCGGAGACAGCTGAGGCACCGAAGGTGCTCGACGATCCGATGACCGACTACAAGGGAGCCAGGGCCGGCCGCTGAAGCAATCCGGAGCGTCGGCCGCTACCGCCGACGCCCGGTGCCGGGCTGGCCGCAGAGCTGGGCTGGTCGCAGTGCCGGGCTGGTCGCAGTGCCGGGCTGGTCGCAGGGCCGGGCTGGTCGCAGGGCCGGGCTGGTCGCAGGGCCGAAAGGCCCGGGTCGGCAGGCTGCCGTCCGGCGTAGTCTGCGCTGGTGGGACGGCGTGCGGAGTGCCAGCGTGAGCTGGCCGGCCTTGAGGTGCATCGATGGCCGGCCTATCTGACCGAGCGCTCCGGGCTTCCCGGTCCCCGGGCCGACATCGAGCTGGCCCAGGCGGTCGCTGACACCGGCGATGCGGCGCTCTTCGACCGGCTGATCGCCGACGGCGACGAGTACCTGGTCTTCTGCGGCGTCATCGGCCTCGGTCGGCTGCTGGCCGAAACCCCGGATGCTCCGAAGCTCGAGCCGCGACTTCGGGCGCATGCGGCTGACGAGCGCTGGCGGGTGCGTGAGGCGGTCGCGATGGCGTTGCAGCGACTCGGTGACGCGGATCCGGCGCGGCTGTGCGAGCTGGTCGCCGAGTGGGCGCGGGCCGATGACCCGCTGGTGCTGCGGGCCGCGGTCGCCGCGATCTGCGAACCCCGGCTGCTGAAGACACCCGGCGCGGTGACCACCGCTCTGGACGTCTGCGCCACCGCCACCACCTGGCTGGCCGGGCTGCCGGCCGTCCGGCGCCGCGACGACGACGTCCGCACGCTGCGGAAAGCCCTCGGCTACGGCTGGAGCGTGGCGGTCGCCGCCGACCCCGCCGCCGGCCTGCCACGCTTCCGCACGCTTGCCGAGGCCGACGCCGACGTCGCGTGGATCGTGCGCGAGAACGGCAAGAAGACCCGCCTGGCCAAGCTGCTGCCGCCCAGCTGACGCGGGTCAGCGCACCTGGGTCAGCGCACCCGGGTCGGCGCAGCGCGGGCGTCAGCGCACCCCGGGGCCGGCGCCCGCCGGCAGCTCGCCGGAAGAGGCGGAAAGAGGGCGGGAACGCAAATGGGCGCGCCCACCGGGCGCGCCCATTCCACAGCAGAACCGGATCAGAAGCCGGGGCCGTGCTGGTGGCCGTGGCCACCGTGGCTGTGGCCGTGGCCACCGCCCGCGGCGGGCTCCGCGTCGGCCGGCTTCTCGACCACGAGGCTTTCCGTGGTCAGCAGGAGGCCGGCGATCGACACGGCGTTGGTGACCGCGTTGCGGGTCACCTTGACCGGGTCGATGATGCCGGCCGCGGCCAGGTCGACGTACTCGTCGGTGGCCGCGTTGAGGCCGTGGCCCCACGGCAGCTCGGCGACCTTGCCCACCACGACGTAGCCGTCGTGGCCGGCGTTCTGCGCGATCCAGCGCAGCGGCTCGACGAGCGCCTTGCGGACGATCGCGACGCCGGTCGCTTCCTCGCCGGTGAGGCCGAGGCCGCCGTCGAGTTCCTTGGCGACGTGGGCGAGAGCGGCGCCGCCGCCGGGGACGGTGCCTTCCTCGACGGCCGCCTTGGTCGCCGCGATGGCGTCCTCGATGCGGTGCTTGCGCTCCTTCATCTCGACCTCGGTGACCGCACCGACCTTGATGACGGCGATGCCACCGGAGAGCTTGGCCAGCCGCTCCGAGAGCTTCTCGCGGTCCCAGTCGGAGTCGGAGGCCTCGATCTCCTTGCGGATCTGCGACACCCGGTCGGTGACGTCGGCGGACTTGCCGCCACCGTCGACGATCGTGGTGTTCTCCTTGTCGACCACGACGCGCCGGGCGGTGCCCAGCATGTCGAGGGTGACCTGGTCGAGCTTGTAGCCGAGCTCGGGCGCGACCAGCTCGCCGCCGGTGGCGATCGCCATGTCCTGCAGCATCGCCTTGCGCCGGTCGCCGAAGCCGGGAGCCTTCACCGCGGCGACCTTGACGGTCTTGCGGATCGAGTTGACCACGAGGGTGGACAGGGCCTGGCCCTCGACGTCCTCCGCGATGATCAGCAGCGGCTTGCCGGACTGCAGAACCTTCTCCAGCAGCGGGAGGAGCTCCTCGATGCTGGCGATCTTCTGCGTGGTCAGCAGGATGAACGCGTCCTCGAGGACGGCCTCCTGCGACTCGGCGTCGGTCACGAAGTTCGGCGAGATGAAGCCCTTGTCGAACTGCAGACCCTCGGTGACGTCGAGCTCGGTCAGCATCGCCGAGCCCTCTTCGACGGTGATGACGCCGTCGCGGCCGACCCGGTCCATCGCCTCGGCGATCAGCTCGCCGATGGTGGCGTCCTGGGCCGAGATGGTGGCCACGTTCGCGATCGCCTTGTGGTCGGCGACCTCGACGGCCTTGGCGAGCAGCGCCTTGGAGACGGCCTCGCCGGCCAGGTCCATGCCGCGCTTGAGGCCGAGCGGGTTGGCGCCGGCGGTCACGTTGCGCAGGCCCTCGCGGACCAGCGCCTGCGCGAGCACGGTCGCCGTGGTGGTCCCGTCGCCGGCGACGTCGTTGGTCTTCGTCGCCACCTCCTTGACCAGCTGCGCGCCAAGGTTCTGGTACGGGTCGGAGAGCTCGATCTCCTTGGCGATGGTGACGCCGTCGTTGGTGATCGTGGGCGCGCCGAACTTCTTGTCCAGGACGACGTTGCGGCCGCGCGGGCCCAGAGTGACCTTGACCGTGTCGGCGAGCGTGTTGACGCCGTGCTCGAGCAGGTGCCGGGCGTCGTCCGAGAAGCTGAGAATCTTCGCCATTTCAGTCCTTTCAAGCACCACCGCCCTGGCCCGAGAACCGGGCCAGGGCGGCGAACACTGTCAGTAGGTCACTTCTCGATGACCGCGAGGACGTCACGGGCGGAGAGCACCAGGTACTCCTCGCCGGCGTACTTGACCTCGGTGCCGCCGTACTTCGAGTAGAGAACCGTGTCGCCGACCTGGACGTCGATCGGGACGCGGTTGCCCTTGTCGTCGATGCGGCCGGGGCCGACAGCGAGGACGGTGCCCTCCTGCGGCTTCTCCTTGGCGGTGTCGGGGATCACGATGCCCGACGCAGTGGTGGTCTCAGCCTCGTTCGCCTGGACCACGATGCGGTCCTCGAGCGGCTTGATCGCAACCTTGGTCGCGGTAGTCACGGGCATACCCTCCTGGGTATAGATCTTGTGCATGCCTCATGCCACCGGGCGGGGCCGTCGTCGCGGGTGCCGGTCCGCCTGGTGCCTAACCGCCTGCCCGACGGGCCTGCGGCTGGCACCCTCATGTTGAGAGTGCTAATCGCGAGGTTATGCCGGAACTAGCACTCCGTCAACCAGAGTGCCAGTGTCGTCACGCGGGCGGGAAAGCCGTGGACAATGCCTGCGTGACTCCCGACCTGCTGACCCGCCTGGGTACCCCCGAAGGGGTGAATGCGCTGGCTGTCGCCACCGCCGCCGATCATGGAGATCCGCTGGTGGCGGCGTCCGCGGTGCGTTCCCGCGGGGTCGAGGCGGAGCTTGCGGCGGCCGCGCTCACCCAGGTCGAGCTGCGTCGCCGGGCGGTTGCGAAGTTCGGCGCCGACGCCGAGCGGATGTTCTTCACCCGAGCGGGCCTCGAGCAGGCGACGCGAGCGGTCGTCGCGCAGCGGCGGGCGGCGCGCCTCGCGGCGGCCGGTGTCAAGAGCATGGCCGATCTGGGGTGCGGTCTGGGTGCGGATGCGATGGCGGCGGCGAGGGCCGGCATTTTTGTGTACGCGGTGGAAAGCGACCCGACCACAGCGGCGGTCGTCACCGCCAACGTCGCGGCCCTGGGGCTGGACGACATGATCAAGGTCGACTGTGCGGACGCCACGACCGTACGGGTGGAGGAGTTCGACGCGGTCTTCGCCGATCCCGCTCGTCGCCGGGCGGGCCGGGGCCGGGTGTTCGACCCCCGTTCGTACTCCCCGCCGTGGGATTTCATCGCGGCCCTGCCCACCCGGGTCCCGCGCACGGTCCTGAAGCTGGCCCCCGGCATCGACCACGCGCTGCTGCCGCCGGGCGCCGAGGGCGAGTGGGTGAGCGTCGACGGCGACCTGGTCGAGGCCGCCTTCTGGTGCGGCCCCCTGGCCTCGGCCGACCGCCGCGCGACCCTGATGCCGGGAATGGCCGAATTGACCGGCAGCGGCCTCGCCCGGGCCCCGGTCGGCCCGGTCGGCCGCTACGTCTACGACCCGGACCCGGCCGTGGTCCGGTCGCACCTGGTGGCCGAGTTCGCCACCACGGTCGGTGGCCACCTGGCCGACCCGGAGATCGCCTACGTCTACGCCGACACCCCCGCCGAGACCCCGTTCGGCCGCCGCCTGGAGATCACGGATGTGCTGCCGTTCTCGCTGAAACGCCTCCGCACCCTCCTGCGCGACCGCGGCGTCGGCCGCCTGGAGATCCGCAAGCGGGGTTCGGCCCTGGAGCCCGATCAACTGCGCCGCGACCTGCGGTTGTCCGGCAGGGAAGCGGCCAGCATGATCCTCACCCGGGTGGCCGGCGCCCCCACGGTGCTGCTGTGCCACGCCATCTAGGCCGAACTTGAGGCAACTTTGCCCAGGAAAAAGGGCAAAAAATCCCACCGGACGGCGGCCCGGGACCCCGGGTACCTTTCCGGTCATGGCAAAGAAGCCCGCGGCCGGGACTCCGGCCACCGCTGTGCTCACCCAGCAGAAGGTCGAGCACACGCTGCACCCCTACGACGTCTCGCCGGACGCTCCGAACTACGGAGCACTCGTCGCCGAGGCGCTGGGGATCGACGCGGCGCGGGTCTTCAAGACGCTCATCGCCGACGTCGACGGCAATCTGGTGGTCGGGGTCGTCCCGGTGACCGGCGAACTCGACCTGAAGGCCCTCGCGAGCGCGGCCGGCGGCAAGCGGGCCGCCATGGCCGACCGGGCCGCAGCCGAGCGGAGCAGCGGCTATGTCCGTGGCGGAATAAGTCCGCTCGGACAACGAAAGCGGCTCCCGACGGTGGTGGACTCGTCGGCGATCGCCCTTGACCGGATGTTCATCTCGGCCGGCCGCCGGGGCCTCCAGGTGGGCCTCGCACCGGCGGATCTGATTCGGCTGACCGATGCGGTTACCGCCAAGATTCGGACATAAAGCCCGATATTTCCGGCCAAGCCTCGTCCGTTACGACAACGTTACGCGTCGGGCGGATCTTTCTCCCGAGAACGGGAGAGATCGGGCATTGACGTGACTTAGCGTCACAATGTGAGCCACTTGAGTTACCGGCCTGGACCGGCCTCCGGCCACGGGAAGGGCCGAAATCCCCGTATCACCGCCGTGTTGCCGGATTGTTATGCCGGGTTACGAGATCCCGAGGGCGCACCGCTTGTGCGACAGGCCGTAACGGGAATACGTTGCCGGGCACAACAAACTAGCTCCTGATGAATCGGCGTCTCGGGGAGCGACACTCCCGACCGCGCACACATCGAATCTGATCGAACGCCCGGTTTACCCGAAAGGACACAAGGAATGCGTAAGGGAATGTTCGCCCTCGCCGCCGTCGGCCTCCTGGCCACCGGCAGCATCGCCGCCTGTGGTGACAATGACGACAGCGACACCGGTTCCGGCAGCGGCACCTCCGCCACCGGCAAGGTCGGCGTGATCCTGCCCGACACCAAGAGCTCCGCCCGGTGGGCCACGGCCGACGTCAAGTACCTGAAGGCGGCGTTCGACGCGGCCGGCGTCACGGCCGACATCCAGAACGCCCAGGGTGACAAGACCCAGTTCCAGACCATCGCCGACGGCATGATCTCGAGCGGCGTCAAGGTCCTCGTGATCGTCAACCTGGACTCCGGCACCGGTAAGGCCGTGCTCGACAAGGCCAAGGCCGCCGGTATCGCGACGATCGACTACGACCGTCTGACCCTCAACGGCGGTGCCGACTACTACGTGTCGTTCGACAATGTGAAGGTCGGCGAGCTGCAGGGCCAGGGTCTGGTCGACTGCCTCACCGCGAACAAGGCCGTCAAGCCGGTCGTCGCCGAGCTCAACGGCTCCCCGACTGACAACAACGCCACCCTGTTCGCCCAGGGCTACAACTCGGTTCTGGACCCGAAGTACGCCGACGGCACCTTCGTCAAGGGCCCGAACCAGGACGTCCCGGACTGGGACAACGCTCAGGCCGGCACCATCTTCGAGCAGATGCTGACCTCGAACAAGAGCATCAAGGGCGTCCTCGCGGCGAACGACGGTCTCGGCAACGCGGCCATCTCGGTGCTGAAGAAGAACAAGCTCAACGGCCAGGTCCCGGTCACCGGCCAGGACGCGACCGTGCAGGGCCTGCAGAACATCCTCGCCGGCGACCAGTGCATGACGGTCTACAAGGCCATCAAGAAGGAGGCGGACGCCGCGTCGGAGCTCGCCATCGCCATCGCCAAGGGCCAGAAGCCCACCTCGGCGACCGGCAAGGTGACCGACCCGGAGTCGAAGAAGGACGTCGCCTCGGTGCTGCTGACCCCGCAGTCGATCACCAAGGCGAACGTCAAGGACGTCGTCGCGGACGGTTTCGTCACCAAGGACGAGCTTTGCACGGCGGACTTCGCCAAGGCTTGCACCGAAGCCGGCATCAGCTGACCCAGCGTTGCTGACGGGCTGGTCCCGGGACCGCTGACCACGGCGCCGCTCACTCCCCAGGGTGTGAGCGGCGCCGGAGTTGGGTCACCCCCCCACACCCGATCGCCAGTGGCGGAGCCACGACGACGAACCTCGGTCACCAAGCGAAGGAGAACCACCGTGGCCGCCACACCCCTCCTGGAACTCAACGGGATCGACAAGAGTTTCGGTCCCGTTCAGGTCCTGCATGACGTCGGACTGAGTGTCTACCCCGGCGAGGTCACCGCCCTGGTGGGTGACAACGGTGCCGGCAAGTCGACGCTGGTCAAGTGCGTCAGCGGCATTTACACCATCGATTCGGGAACGGTCACGTTCGACGGTAACCAGGTGGCGATCCACACCCCGCGGGACGCTTCCGCGCTGGGCATCGAGGTCGTCTACCAAGACCTCGCACTCTGCGACAACCTGGACATCGTCCAGAACATGTTCCTCGGCCGCGAGAAGAAGCGCGGCATCGTGCTCGACGAGCCGACCATGGAGCAGATGGCCGGCGACACCCTCGCCAGTCTCTCGGTCCGCACCGTGAAGTCGCTCCGGCAGCTCGTCGCGAGCCTGTCCGGTGGCCAGCGGCAGACCGTGGCGATCGCCAAGGCGGTGCTGTGGAACTCGCGGGTCGTGATCCTCGACGAGCCGACCGCCGCCCTCGGCGTCGCGCAGACCGCCCAGGTGCTGGAGCTGGTGCGCCGCCTCGCCGACCAGGGCCTCGGCGTGGTGCTGATCTCGCACAACATGAATGACGTCTTCGCCGTCTCGGATCGGATCGCCGCGCTCTACCTCGGCCGGATGGCCGCCCAGGTCAAGACCACCGACGTGACGCACTCGCAGATCGTCGAACTGATCACCGCGGGCCGCAGCGGCAACATCGGCCTGCCACCCGAAAAACCCTCCGACTTCGGCGGGGAAATCGTCGACATCACGCCCGGAGGCGACCAGTGACCACCACGACCACCACGGCCGGCGGCGTCAAGGTCGTCAAGCCGACCGTCGGCAGCCACATCAACGACTACTGGGGCCGGGTCCGCGGTGGTGACCTCGGGTCCCTTCCCGCCGTCCTGGGTCTGGTCGCGCTGTGCCTGATCTTCGGTGTCGCCCGCGAGACGTTCTTCGGGGCGCTCAACTTCGCGAACCTGTTCTCGCAGGGTGCGCAGTACATCTTCATCGCGATGGGCCTGGTCTTCGTCCTGCTGTTGGGTGAGATCGACCTGTCCGCCGGTTTCGCCTCGGGCGTGTGCGGCGCGATCATGGCGATCCTGCTGACCAACCACGGCTGGGACTGGTACTCCGCCCTGCCCGCGGCCATGCTCGCCGGCATCGTGATCGGCTTCGTGCTCGGCTTCCTGGTGGCGAAGTTCGGTATTCCATCGTTCGTCGTCACGCTGGCGGCCTTCCTCGCCTTCCAGGGCATCCTGCTGAAGCTGCTCGGCGGCGGCAAGAACATCTCGATCAACGACACCTTCGTGCTCAAGCTGGCCAACAGCAACCTTTCGGTGGCCCTGAGCTGGGCGTTCGCGCTCACCGCGGTGGTCCTGTTCGCCCTGGTGCAGCTCAACACCGTCCGCACCCGCGCGGCGCGTGGCCTGGTCACCGACCCGATGGGCATCGTGCTGATGCGCATCGGGGCTCTCGCGATCATCGTGCTGGTGGCGACCGCGATCCTGACCCAGGAGCGCAGCATCAACCCGGTGATCAACTCGGTCAAGGGTGTGCCGATCGTCGCCCCGATCATCGCGGTCTTCCTGGTCGTCTGGACCTTCGTGCTGGGCAAGACGACCTACGGCCGGCACCTGTACGCGGTCGGCGGCAACACCGAGGCGGCCCGCCGGGCCGGTATCCCGGTCGACCGGATCCGCATCTCGGTCTTCGTGATCGGCTCGTTCATGGCCTCGATCGGCGGCATCATGGCCGTCAGCCGGGCCAACTCGGTCGACCCGAACACCGGTGGAAGCAACATCCTGCTGTACTCGGTCGGTGCCGCCGTCATCGGCGGTACCAGCCTCTTCGGCGGCAAGGGCAAGGCCATCAACGCCGTCGTCGGTGGCGCGGTGATCACGGTCATCGACAACGGCATGGGCCTGATGGGCTACACGGCCGGTACCAAGTACATCGTCACCGGCCTGATCCTGCTGGTCGCGGCGAGCGTCGACGCACTGGCCCGGCGCAGGGCCGCATCAACCGGAAACCGATGAGCGAGATCCTGGGAATGGGGGCGGCACGCTGATGCGGGCCGGCCCCAGCCAGGAAGAGGTTCGCCGGCACAACCTCGGGACCCTGCTGCGGTACGTGCACGTACACGGCGCGACCTCCCGGGCGGAACTCACCAGCCGGCTCGGCCTCAACCGGAGCACGATCGGGGCCCTCACCGCCGAGCTGACCACCGCAGGGCTGGTCAGCGAGGCGGCACCGCGTGAGACCGGCCGGGCCGGGCGACCATCGCTGGTTGTCCGGCCCGAGTCGTCGATGGTCTACGCGTACGCGCTGAGCATCGAGGTGGACCGCCTGCGGGCGGCCCGGGTCGGCCTCGGCGGGCGCATCCTGGACCGCCGGGAGACCGAGCGGCCGCGCGGCATGCAGGTGCTCGACGCGGTGCAGCCCCTCACCGAGTTCATCCACGAGATGCGCCGCGAGGTGCCGGCCGGCGCCCGCTACATCGGCACCGGCGCGGCGGTGGCCGGCATGGTGCGGCGCGACGACGGCATGGTCCGGCTCGCGCCGACGATCGGCTGGGTCGAGGAGCCGGTGGGTGCGGCGCTGCGCGCCGAGCTGGGCGACGGCCTGCTCACGGTGGGCAACCACGCCGACGTGTCCGCGCTGGTCGAGCACTCCCGCGGCGCCGCCGCCGGCTGCGACAACGTCATCTACCTCTTCGGCGACGTCGGGGTCGGCGCCGGCATCATCGCCGACGGCCGCCGGGTGTCCGGCCACGGCGGGTACGGCGGCGAGGTCGGCCACATGGTCGTCAACCCCTACGGCCGCGAGTGCAGCTGCGGCTCGCGCGGTTGCTGGGAGACCGAGATCGGCGAGTACGCGCTGCTCAAGCACGCCGGGCGCGGCGACGACACCGGCCGCGAGGCCGTGCTCGGCGTGGTCGACGCGGCGATGCGCGGCGACAGCCAGGCCCAGTTCGCGGTGCGCCAGGTCGGCGAGTGGATCGGCTTCGGCGTCGGCAACCTGGTCAACATCTTCAACCCCGAGGCCGTGATCTTCGGCGGCACGCTGCGCGACGTCTACCTGGTCGCGGCCGCGCAGATCCGCAGCCGCCTGAACGCGATCGCCCTGCCGGCCTGCCGCGAGCACATCCGCTTGCGCACCCCGGAGCTGGGCTACGACGCGGCCCTGATCGGCGCTGCCGAACTCGCCTTCGAACACCTCCTCGAAGACCCCCTGCTGACCTGACCGGCGCGAGATGCCCGGGAAAACGGGGCATCGCGAATGATCAACGTTCACTATGATCCCCGGCCATGTCCGACACCGTTCTGCTCGATGCGGCGGCCGCGTACCCCGAGGTTGCGGCTGTTCGCAGAGCCCTGCGGGCGCGCGATTGGAGCGCCGTGCGGGCCGTGCTCGATCCGGCTTCGCCGGTTGGCCGCTCGATCCTGATCCGGGCCGCCGCCGACGGGGACAGCCTCGAGGATTTCCTGCGCTCCGTGGTGTCGTCCGACCCGGATGACACCATGGCCGTGGCCATGCTCGGGATGCACCTGATCAACGTCGGCTGGAAGATTCGGTCCGGCTATCGCGCCCAGTACGTGTCCGGCGGCCAGTTCGCCGCGTTCCACGATTGGCTGCGCAAGGCGGAGATCGTCCTGCTCGACGGGGTGGCCCGGCGGCCGTCCGATCCGGCGCTGTGGGTGGCCCGGCTGACCTCGGCCCGCGGGCTGGAGCTGGGCCTGTCCGAGACCCGCCGCCGCTACCAGAAGCTGGCCGCGGCCGACCCGCACCACCTGCCGGGGCAGAACCAGTACCTGCAGCGGCTGTGCCCGAAGTGGAGCGGCAGCTGGGAGCTGCTGCACACCTGGTGCCGCGCGGAGATGCTGGCCGCGCCGCCCGGTGCGGTGCAGGGCGTGCTGGTGGTGGACGGCCACATCGAGCACTGGCTGGAGCTGGAGAGCGGCGGCCCGGCCTATCTGCGCAGCCGGCCGGTACGGCAGGAGATCGAGGAAGCGGCCCAGCGCTCGGTCTCGCATCCGGACTTCGGCCGGGACTGGGGCTGGGTGCAGGCGGCGAGCAGCTTCGCGATGGCGTTCAGCCTGATCGGCGACAAGGCCGCGGCCGCGGCGATGTTCCGGATGCTCGGCGATCTCGGCACCGAGATTCCCTGGCAGTACCTCGGCGACGGGAACGCGGCCAACCAGATCCGGGACTACCGGCGACGGGCCGCGCGGCACGGGAAGGCGGCCTGATGATCAAGCAGCTCGAGGTTGCCGGCGTGCCGGTCCTGCTGGCGCCCACCACCGGGCCGGCCCACGCCGGGCTCGCGTTCCGGGTCGGGTTCGCGGACGAGCCGCTGGCCAAGCGCGGCATCACCCATCTGATCGAGCATCTGGCGCTGCACTCGGTGGGCGTTGCCGACTACCACTACAACGGTGCGACCGGCGTCGAGTTCACCCGTTTCCACATGCAGGGCGCCGAGGCCGACGTGGTCACGTTCCTCAACGGCGTCTGCGCGGCCCTGCGCGACCTGCCGATGCGCCGGCTGGAGGTGGAGAAGGAGGTGCTGGCGGCCGAGTCGCACGGCCGCAGCGCGGCGGTGGCCGAGCCGATGTCGCTGTGGCGCTACGGTGCGCGGGACTACGGCACCATCGCCTACCCGGAGTGGGGCCTGCCCGCGATCACCGAAGATGACCTGCGGGCCTGGGTGGCGCGCTACTTCACTCGGGAGAACGCCGTGTTGTGGGTGGCCGGCGACGAGGTGCCGGCCGGTCTGGAGCTCGATCTGCCGCCGGGCGCGCGGCAGCCGGCGCCAGCTCCGTCGTCGGCGCTCCCGGTCACGCCGGCCTGCTTCGCCGGCGACTCCGGCCTGGTGGTCTGGGACGCGGTGGTGCCGCGGTCGCCGGCCGCGTACGTCTACGCCGACGTGCTGGAACGGATGTTGTTCCGCGAGCTGCGCCAGGAGTCCGGCCTCTCCTATACCGCGCAGACCGACTACCAGCCGGTCGGCCGGGACCGGGTGACGATCCTGGCGATGGCCGACGCGATGCCGGAGAAGTCCGGCGCGGTCCTCGGCGGGATGGTGGACGTGCTGGCCACGCTGCGGGCCGGCCGGGTCGACCCGGCCGACGTCACCGCCGTGGTCAACAAGCAGGTGGAGGCATTGCGGCTGGCCGAGGAGGTCGGTGCCCGGCTGCCCGGTCAGGCCCTCGGCCTGCTGGCCGGTCGCCCGGTCCAGGACGCCGGGGAGCAGATCGCGGCGCTGCACACGGTGACCGCGGCCGAGGTGGCCGAGGTGGCCGCCGAGGCCTGGCGCACCGGGCTGATGATGTCTCCCGGGCGGGCTGACTGGGCCGGTTTCGCGCTCGCGCCGCAGACGTCCGAGCGGGCGGTCACCGGCACCGAGTTCAGATATCTGGGCGATTCGACCTCCCGGCTCATGGTGGGCCCGGAGGGGGTCAGCGTTGTCGAGGAGGAGAACCTCGCGACCGTACGCTACGACGAATGTGTCCTCGTCCGGGCATGGCCGGACGGCGGCCGGCAGCTCGTCGGCGCGGACGGGATCGTGGTCCGGGTCGAGCCGACGCTGCTGAAGGGTGGCCCGGCCGCGGTCGGGCGGATCGACGCGGCCATCCCGCCCGGGTTGCGGGTCGACGAGCCGGCCCGCAACCCCGGCCAGATCCCGAAGCCGCGGGCGAAGGCCGGACCGGCCGGCACGGCCAGTCACTCGGACAAGGTCGCCGGCATCATGGGCCTGATCCTCTGGTGGCCGGTGACGCTCGTCTTCGGCGGGCTGGGAGCGCTGCTGTTCCTCTCGTTGCTGACCGACACCGAGGACCTCGCCTACACACTCTCCGTGGCGGTGCTCTGTGCCCTGGTGACGGCGCTCGGGGTGGTCGGCATCCGGCGCTCGCATCACCGGATGCGCTACGGTGCCCGCCCGCCGAAGCGGAGATAGGCGCCGGCTTTCTTACGGAACCATGACGGCGGTCGTCGGTGCGCCGATCGAGGAGCACGATGGGGACGTGAAACTTTCCCTGCGCGCCGGCCTGGCCGGGGTGGCGGCCGCCGCGGTGGCCGTGGGTGTGGCCGAGATGATCGCGGTGCTGACCGGGCCGCTGTCGGCTCCCCTGCTGGCGGTCGGTGGCGTGGTGGTCGACAACGTGCCGCCGGGGATGAAGGACTTCGGTGTCCGGGTCTTCGGGGTGCACGACAAAACCGCGTTGATCACCGGCACGGCGATTCTCCTGGCGATTTATGCGTACGCCGTGGGCGTGGCCGCCGTCCGGCGCTGGAACCTGGCGGTGGCCGGGATCGGCCTGTTCGCGGTGGTCGGCGTCGCGGCCGCGGTGACCCGGCACGACGCCGGCGTCCTGGCCGCCCTGCCGTCGCTGATCGGCGCCGGCCTCGCCGTGTTCGTGCTGCGCTATCTGCTGGATCTGGCCGGGGCGGCCCAAGCGGTCGAGGTGGCCGAGCCGGCTCTGGTGGGTGCGGCGCCCGGGGTGACCACCGGGGCCGGGCCGTCGGTGGCGGACGGCCCGGTGGCCGACGATGCTCCGACCGAGCAGGCGGGGGCTCGTCCCGACGCGTACTCATATGTTGATCCGGAAAGCCGGCGGCGCTTTCTGAAAGCGTTGGGGATCGCCGGCGGCGTTGCTCTGGTGTCCGGTTTTGCCGGTCGATGGCTGACCGGTCGCCGGGCGGTGACGGCGGCCCGCAAGGAGGTCGTGCTGCCGCCGCCGCGGCAGACCGCGCCGCCGCTCCCCGCCGGTGTGCAGGCGCCGGGCGCGACGCCCTACATCTCTCCCAACAGGGACTTCTATCGGATCGACACCGCGCTCTATCCGCCGCAGGTGGACCCGACGACCTGGGAATTGAAGATTCACGGGATGGTGCGGAACCCGATCACGATCACCTGGGAGCAACTGCTGCAGCGGCCGATGATCGAGCGGTACGTGACGCTGACCTGTGTGTCCAACGAGGTCGGTGGCGATCTGATCGGGAACGCCCGATGGCTCGGTACGCCGATCAAGGAACTGCTCGACGAGGCGGATCCGCTGCCCGATGCTGATCAGGTGGTGCAGCGGTCGGCGGACGGCTGGACGTGCGGCACGCCGACCGCGGCGCTGCGGGACGGGCGGGATGCGCTGCTCGCGGTCGGGATGAACGGCGAGCCGTTGCCGGTCGATCACGGCTTCCCGGTGCGGATGGTGGTGCCGGGGCTGTACGGCTACGTGAGCGCCTGCAAGTGGATCACCGAGATCGAGCTGTCGCGGTTCTCCGACTTCGACGCCTACTGGGTGCCGCGCGGGTGGTCGCAGCAGGCGCCGATCAAGACCGAGTCGCGGATCGACACCCCGCGTGACGGCGCCGCCCGTTCGCCCGGCACGGTCACGGTGGCCGGGGTGGCCTGGGCGCAGCGCCGGGGGATCGCCAAGGTGGAGGTGCAGGTCGACGCCGGACCGTGGGTTTCCGCGACGCTCGCCGACACGGTTTCGCCGGACACCTGGCGGCAGTGGAGCTACCCGTGGGAGGCCACCGCGGGACAGCACATTTTGCGGGTGCGCGCAACGGACACGAGTGGGCAGACGCAGACTTCGAGCCCGGCGCCACCCGCCCCGGACGGCGCCACCGGATGGCACTCCGTGCAGGTCAACGTCGGGTAGTGCCAACGCGTGAAGGACGCACTTACGGTCCGACTCGATAGCGCAAGTCGCTCATACGGTGGTTTGCATGTCCACCGATGCGGTTGTTGAAGAACCGTCTGACAACTCGGCCCGGCCCCCGAACGGGGACCGGGTCGTCGGGGTGTTGCTTGGCGCCGGGCGGCCTCAGGCCGCGGGGGCCTGCCGCTGTGCCGGTACGGCCGACTTGTGGGGCCGGCCCAGGCGAGCCTCGAGCCGAGCAAGGTCGACGCGTCCGTGATGACGGTCGGCGAGGTCCTCCCAGCCGACCGCGAGCAGCCGCAGCCGCTCCGCTTCGCTGAAACCTCCCCAGACCCCGTACGGCTCGCGAACCGCCAGGGCGTGAGCGGCACATTCCGCTCGCACCGGGCAAGCACCACACATGGTCTTGGCCTTGGCCTCGCGGCGATTGCGGGAGGATCCGCGCTCGCCGTCCGGGTGGAAGAACTGCGCACTGTCCCGACCACGGCACAACCCGAGTCGCTGCCAATCCCACAGGTCAGCGATGGGCCCGGGCAGTCTGCGAACGTTCGACATCAAACACCCTCCTCTCGCGCGGCACCGCGGAGTGTCGTCATGAGGGGCCTTCATGCTCAGGCCTGGGCCGCTTTTACCCCGGTGATCCTCGGCTCACACCCGACTCTTCGATGTGTTCTTCAGCCGCATGACATCGACCAAGCAACTGATACCGATCTTTCCCATTTTTTCCATCTAAAGCGCGTAATGCTGCGGCCCTCGCGTGATCTCCTCTGAGAGAGAAGGAGGATCACTGTGCGTACCGTCCTCGTGTGCGTCCGTACCCCGCTGGCGGCCCAGACCGTCGCGTCCACCGCGGCCCGGCTCGGCATGACCGGCGTCGTCCGGACCGCGGTCAGCGAGACTGAAGCCATGATCCGGCTGGCCGAACGGCCGGCCGAAGTGGTCCTCGCCGACACCGCCGTGACCCGTCCCGACAGCGTCGGTTTCACCCGTCGCGTTCTCGCCCGCGCCCCACAGGCGCAGGTGGTGCTCTTCGGTGCCGAAGATCCGCGGGTAGCCGCGGCGGCCGTCGCGGCCGGCGCCCGCGGCGTCATCCGTGGCGTCGAGCACGACCTGGTCAGTGTCGTCGCCAAGGCGCTTCTCCTGCTGCTGCTCCCGGTGCGGCCGCAGGGCATGCCGATCAATGGAACGAACGCGCAGCCGGCGGGGGTCGCCGGCGGCGTGCGGAACAACAACTCACCGGCGGCCCGGGCCGCCTATCAGAACGGCATGCCGATGGGGGCGCCGAACTCGGCGGGCGTGCCGGCCATGCTGCCGAACTCACCGATGGTGCCCGCCCAGCGTGGCGACGCACCGATCGACCCGGCGACCGGCCGGCCGATGGTGGCCTGGCCGGGCAACGAGACCCAGGTCGGGTTGGCCGACCCGGCTCCGGCCGGCCGGCGGCTCACGCTCACCGAGCGGGAGTTGCAGGTGCTGCGCGGGATGGCCGACGGCAAGAGCAACGCGGAGATCGGCCGGGAGCTCTTCGTCTCGGAGGACACCGTGAAGACCCACGCCCGGCGGTTGTTCCGCAAGCTCGGGGCGCGCGACCGCGCCCACGCGGTGGCAGCCGGCTTCCGAGCCGGTCTGGTCGCCTAGTTTTTCAGCGGAGGAGGGACCGGCGACTACTCGTCGTCGGTCCCTTCCGTCAATGTGTCGTGTACGCCGTCGGCGTAGCCACGCGCGTACTCCCACGTCACGTAATGATCGGGATCCGGGTCGTAGGCCGGCTCGTGCACCCGCGGACGGCCGCTGGACAGCAGATGGCGCAGGTTGCCGCGGAGAAGGTCCCAGTCGAAGTAGTGCGGCTCGTGGCAGTCCTCGCACTCGATGACCAGCCCACGAATGCCGGTCGGACTCAGCAGCGCCTGGTAGATCTCCAGGTCGCTCAGGTCCTCGAGCACGTCCTGCCGCTCCGCCTCGGTCAGCGGCTCATTCTCGCCGTCCTCGCTGAGGTCGTCGAGGTCGGCGGCCGGGTCGCTCGGGTCGCCGTTGAACGGGTCAATGGGCTCATCCTGCACCCCCTTACCGTACTCACCCCGGGCGGATGTGTGCTGGCCCGCACGTCCTGTCCGTCGCACGAGAGCGCTCACGACGGATGGGTACGATGAACCATCCGTCTTCCGGCAGTTAGGGATGCTCCGTGGAAAGCGACTCGGCCCGTACGGTTCCGCTCGGTCTGACCTTCGACGACGTGCTTCTTCAGCCCGGCGAATCGGACATTGTGCCGAGCCGGGTCAACACCAATACGCGGCTGACCCGCAACATCGATCTCAGTATCCCGGTCCTGTCCGCCGCGATGGATACCGTGACCGAGGGCCGGATGGCGATCGCGATGGCCCGCGAGGGCGGCATCGGCGTCCTGCACCGCAACCTCTCGGCCGAGGACCAGGCCGCTCAGGTCGACCTCGTGAAGCGTTCCGAGTCCGGCATGATCACCAACCCGGTCACCTGCAGCCCCGACGACACGCTCCGCGACGTCGACGCGCTCTGCGGCCGCTACCGCATCTCCGGCCTGCCGGTGGTGGACGGCGCCGGGGTGCTGGTCGGCATCGTCACCAACCGCGACATGCGGTTCGTCAGCGACCACAGCGCCAAGGTGCGCGACGTGATGACCAAGGCGCCGCTGATCACCGCGGCGGTCGGGTGCAGCAAGGACGAGGCGCTGACCCTGCTGCAGCGGCACAAGGTCGAGAAGCTGCCGCTGGTCGACGAGAACGGCCGGCTCCGTGGCCTGATCACGGTGAAGGACTTCACGAAGTCCGAGCAGTTCCCGAACGCGACGAAGGACCCGCAGGGCCGGCTGCGCGTGGCGGCCGCGATCGGCGTCGGCGACGAGTCCTACAAGCGGGCCCGCGGCCTGATCGAGGCGGGCGTCGACGTGATCATCGTGGACACCTCGCACGGTCACCAGCGCCAGGTGCTCGACATGATCGCCCGCCTCAAGCGGGACACCACCACCGACATCGTCGGCGGCAACGTGGCCACCTTCGCCGGTGCCAAGGCGATGGTCGAGGCCGGTGCCGACGCGGTGAAGGTCGGCGTGGGCCCGGGCGCCATCTGCACCACCCGGATCGTGGCCGGTGTCGGCGTCCCGCAGATCACCGCGGTGATGGAGGCGTCCCGCGCCTGCCGCCCGGCCGGTGTTCCGGTGATCGCCGACGGCGGCATCCAATATTCCGGGGACATCGCCAAGGCGATCGTGGCCGGTGCCGAGACGGTGATGCTGGGTGGCCTGCTGGCCGGCTCCGAGGAGAGCCCCGGCGACCTGATCTTCGTGAACGGCAAGCAGTACAAGTCGTACCGGGGGATGGGCTCGCTGGGCGCGATGCAGTCGCGTGGTCAGGCGAAGTCCTACTCGAAGGACCGCTACTTCCAGCATGATGTGCCGGAGGAGAAGCTGGTGCCGGAGGGTGTCGAGGGTCAGGTGCCCTACCGTGGCCCGCTGTCGCGGGTGGTCGCTCAGCTGGTCGGCGGCGTGCGGCTGGCCATGGGTTACGCCGGTGCCGAGACCATCCCGGACTTGCAGGAGCGTGGACAGCTCATCAGGATTACCGCTGCGGGCCTCAAGGAGTCGCACCCGCACGACATCCAGATGACGGTCGAGGCTCCCAACTACCACTCGCGTTAAAAAGAGGATCAGCAATGCGTGACGTCGTGGAGATCGGTCTCGGAAAGACCGCCCAGCGCGGTTACCACCTGGACGACATCGCCATCGTTCCGAGCCGGCGGACCCGCGACGTGGACGACGTGTCCACCGAGTGGCGCGTCGACGCCTACCCGTTCAAGATCCCGTGCGTCGCGCACCCGTCCGACGCCACCATGAGCCCGGAGTCGGCCGTCGCCCTGGGCCGCCTCGGCGGCCTGGGCGTGCTCAACGCCGAGGGCCTCTGGACCCGCTACGAGGACCCCACCAAGATCCTCGAAGAGCTGGCGTCGCTGGACGAGGACGCCGACGCCACCAAGCGGCTCCAGGAGGTCTACTCCGAGCCGATCAGGCCGGAGCTGATCGCCGAGCGGGTGCGGGTGATGCGGGAGGGCGGCGTCACCGTCGCCGTCCGGGTGTCGCCGCAGCACACGCTGGCGCTCGCCCCGGTGGTGCTGGACGCCGGCGTCGACCTGCTCGTCATCCAGGGCACCCTGGTCAGCGCCGAGCACGTGTCCACGACGGACGAGCCGCTCAACCTCAAGGAATTCATCGCCGACCTCGACCTGCCGGTGATCGTGGGTGGCTGCACCGACTACAAGACGGCGCTGCACCTGATGCGCACCGGCGCGGCCGGCGTGATCGTGGGCGTGGGCGCCGACGAATGGTCCACCACCGACACCGTGCTGGGCATCCGGGTGCCGATGGCGACCGCGATCGCCGACGCGGCCGCGGCCCGCCGCGACTACCTCGACGAGACCGGCGGGCGCTACGTCCACCTGATCGCCGACGGCGGCCTCTCGACCAGTGGCGACATCGCCAAGGCGATCGGCTGCGGCGCCGACGCGGTGATGCTGGGCGAGCCGCTGTCGCTGGCCGAGGGCGCACCGGCGGGCGGTGCCTGGTGGCACTCGTCGGCCAGCCACCCCTCGCTGCCGCGCGGCGGGTTCTGCATCGCGGGCGAGCCGGACGGCACCCTCGAGGAGCTGCTGTTCGGCCCGGCCAACCGGGCGGACGGGCAGCTCAACCTGTTCGGGGGCCTGCGACGGGCGATGGCCAAGTGCGGCTACCGCGACGTCAAGGAGTTCCAGAAGGTGGCGCTGGTTCTCGACCACTGATGATGCGGCGCGCGGGCTTCGTCCTTATCGCATTCCTGGTCGGCTCGTGCAGCACCTCCGGCGGGCCGGCCACCAGTGCGTCGGCGGACGCGGTCACGTTCAAGCCGGGCGCCGACGGGGCCGGTGACCCCTATTTCCCGACTTATGGCAATGGTGGTTACGACGTAGCCGGTTATGACCTCAACCTGCGCTACGACCCGAAAAATGGGCACCTGGCGGGGACGGCCACCATCACCGCCGTCGCCACCCAGAACCTGTCCCGATTCGACTTCGACCTCGCGAAGCTGGCCGCGAGCAGGGTCACGGTCGACGGCAAGACGGCGACCGCCAAGAGCGCCGGCAACGAGCTCGTGGTCACGCCGGCGGCCGGCATCCGGACGGGCACGCCGTTCACCGTGGTCGTCGACTACGCCGGCACTCCGGGCCAACTGGCCAACAAAACGCTCGGTGACGGTGGCTGGTTGCGCACCGATGCCGGCGCTGTCGCGCTCGGGCAGCCCGAATCGGCCAGCACGTGGTACCCGGTCAACGACCACCCGTCCGACAAGGCCACCTTCAAGCTGGCGATGACCGTGCCGGACGGCCTCGAGGCGATCAGCATCGGCGTGCCCGGCAGGACCACCACCGCCGACGGCTGGACGACCTGGCGCTGGACCGAGAACGCGCCGCTGGCCAGCTATCTGTCCACCGTGGTCATCGGGCAGTACCGGATCACCACCGGCACCCATGACGGCAAGCCGATGGTCACCGCGGTGCCGGAATCCGTGCCGGCCGACGGTGCCGCCGCCAAGTCGGTCGCTCGCACCGGAGAGATCGCCGACTTCCTGGCCAAGCAGTTCGGGCCGTACCCGTTCGACGCCTACGGCGGGATCGTCGTCGAGGACGAGCGGATCCGGTACGCGCTGGAGACCCAGTCGCGGCCGGCCTACGGGCAGGCGTTCTTCGAGGGCGGCGAGAACAGCTCGGTGGTCGCGCACGAGCTCGCCCACCAGTGGTTCGGCGACAGTGTGGCGCTGGAGAAGTGGCAGGACATCTGGCTCAACGAGGGCTTCGCGACGTACGCCGAATGGCTGTGGCTGGAGCACGACGACGACGTGGCGGTGCAGGCGAGCTTCGACCGCACCTACAACTCGTTCAACTGGAAGCTGGCACCCGGCAACCCCGGGGTGGCCAAGCTGTTCGGCACCGCCGTCTACGACCGGGGCGGGATGACCGTCTACGCCCTGCGCAAGACCATCGGCGACAAGGCGTTCGGCACGCTGCTCACCACCTGGACGAGCGAGCACCGCAACGGCAACGCCGACACCGCCGACCTGATCGCGCTGGCCGAGAAGATCTCCGGCAAGGACCTGGGTGGGTTCTTCCAGGCCTGGCTCTACGGCACGACCAAACCCAGCCTTACTTATTGACCAGTTTCGGGTGCTTGGCGAGGTAAGCGGGGATCTGTCCTTTGGCGACCGCGGTCAGGAAGCCCTTGCCCTCGGCGGTCAGGGCCTCACCGAGGTAGCCGCTGCCGCCGCCCACGCCGTTGCCGGGCAGCCCGACCAGGGTGATCTTCGAGGGCGCGAGGTCCCGCAGCGCGTACGCGTACTCGAGCGGGGTGCGGCCACCGACGTACACCAGGGTGTTGCCCAAAGCCGTGATGACGCCCTCCAGCTTGGCCGAGTCGGACACGAGCCCCTGGGCGAGTGCCTTGGTGAGGATCGACCGGACGAGCTGCCGCTGATGCCGCTGGCGGTCGTAGTCGCCGTCCGGCAGGCCGTACCGCTGCCGCGCGTAGTCGATCGCCTGCCACCCGACCAGGTGACGCTGCCCGGGCAGGTAGACCGCGGCCGGCCCCTGATATTCGCCGCCGACCAGCGGCCGCAGCGACCCGTCCGGCTTGCGGTGGTGCGACGTCACCTTCTGGTCCACCGTCAGGTCGACCCCGCCGAGCTGGTCGACCAGCTTGTCGAGCCCGCCGAAGTTGAGGATCGCGCCGGCCTGGAAGGTCTTGATCCCGGTGTACGCGGTAAGAGTCTTGGTGAGCAGCTCGTAGCCCTGCTGCACGTTCGTCTTCTTCGACCCCGGCACCCGCGACCCGCGGCTCATCGCCTCGGTCAGCTTGTAGGTGCCGCCGCCGAACCCGGCCTTCGCGAACGCCGGCATCTTCACCCGCAGATCGCGGGGCAGCGAGTAGAGATAGCCCGATTTCAGCCCGGCGTCGACGTGCAGCAGCATGATCGCGTCGGAGTGCGGTTCCCAGTCGGGGATGGTGACCCGGGTGTCGACCCCGAGCAGCAGCAGGTCGAGCGGACCGGTGATGTCGGCGCCGGGGGAGGGCGGCGGCGTAGTCGGCGCGGCCGAGGTCACCGCCGTCGTGGGCGCCGCCGAGGCGACCGGCTTCGCGGCGGGAGAAGACTTGCGGGACACGGCCAGCGCGATGCCACCGCCGCCGAGCAGGACGACGACGAGGGCGCCCACCACCCACCACATGAGCTTCCGATTCCGCATGGCGGAACAGTAGAGGACAGCACCAAGCAGCTCAATGACACAAGATCCCGCAGTGTGAAACACCTCATTGCACTTCGCCGATGGCCCTTTACGCTTCGTCCGCCATATCAACGGGGAGGCAAGAGCTTTCATGCAGCTCACCAAGCGACGGATTATCGTCGGTCTGATCTCCACAGCGGTCGTCGCATCGCTGACGGGCGCCGCGACTTGGGCCAACGCAGCCGAGACCGGCGGTTCGTCCGGCACGGCCGCACCGGTCCGCCTGATCGTCGGCTACAAGGCCGGGTCCGGCCCGGCGACCACCACCCAGAAGCTTTCCGCGGCGGGCGCCCGCGCCCAGCAGAACCTCGACCAGCTGAACGCCACCACCCTCCAGGTGCCGAAGGCGGCCAGCGCTTCGCTCATCGCGTCCCTGCGGAGCGACCCGAACGTCGCGTACGTCGAGGTCGACCGGGTTCGCAAGATCGCTGAAGTGACCCCGAACGACCCCTTCTACGCCGAGGGCCACCAGCCCGAGCTGAACGAGGTCAACGTCCCGGCCGCGTGGGACACGACCACCGGCTCGGCGGTGCGGATCGCCGTCATCGACACCGGTGTCACCGCCGTCGGTGACCTGACCGGCGCCGTGCTGCCCGGCTACGACTTCGTCAACAACGACAGCAACCCGGCCGACGACGAGGGCCACGGCACCATGGTGTCCTCGCTGATCGCGGCCCGGGGCAACAACGGCCAGGGCATGGCCGGCGTCTGCTGGGCGTGCCAGATCCTCCCGGTGAAGGCGCTGGACAGCAACGGCGACGGCTACGACAGCACCATCGCCAAGGCGATCACCTGGTCGGTCCAGAACGGCGCGAAGATCATCAACATGTCGCTCGGCGGCACCGGCTACAGCCAGGTCCTGGCCGACGCGGTCGCCTACGCCAACGCCAGCAGCGTGCTGGTGGTGGCGGCGGCCGGCAACGGCGGCAACACGACCCGGAACTACCCGGCGGCGTACAGCGACGTGCTCGCGGTGGGTGCGACCGCCCGCTGCCCGGAGTTCGCGTCCGACCCGGCCTGCACCAACAAGACCAACGAGAAGGCGTCGTTCACGAGCTACAACTCGGGCACCGACAAGTGGGTCGACGTGGCCGCTCCCGGCTGGGACGCGGTGATGGACAAGAACGGCAACTACAACACCGGCGAGCCCGGTACGTCGTTCTCCGCCCCGATCGTCACCGGCATCGCCGGCCTGCTCAAGTCGGCCAAGCCGAACTTCACCGGCTGGTCGCTGCTGTCCGCGATCCAGAGCAGCGCGACCCCGATCGGCAGCTGGGTGACCTACGGCAAGGTGAACGCGACGAACGCGCTCACCAAGGGCACCGAGACCACCCCGCCGACCATCGCGGGCCTCTCCCCGCTGCAGAACGCCAAGGTGCGCGGCACGGTCACCTTCACCCCGTCGAAGCTGGCCGACGTCGGCTCCGGCGTCCGGCTGATCACCCTGTGGGTGGACGGCGTGTTCAAGGCCGGCACCTACAAGGCGCCGTGGACGCTGAAGTGGAACTCGGCCGGTCGCAACGGCCCGGCCAAGGTCTCCTTCCGGGTCTTCGACAAGGCCGGTAACCAGCGGTACTACGACCGGACCGTCATCGCGGACAACACCGCACCGACGGTGAAGATCACCAAGGCGCCCAAGAACAAGGCCAAGATCTCGGGCACCGTCAAGATCTCCTACACCGGTTCCGACAAGTACGGCATCAAGAACTACCAGCTGATCATCAACGGCAAGGTCGTGCAGACGCACACCAACACCGCGGCGTTCAGCTTCGTGGCCAGCAAGTACCCGAAGAGCAGCATCCGGGTGCAGGTGCGGGCCTACGACGTGGCCGGAAACGCCCGGATCACGTCGGTGCTGACCTACCACCGCTGACCCACAACCTGACCGCACCCGGGATGGACCGGAACGGTCAGACAGCGAACCGAACGTGAGGGAGCCGGCCACCGTGGCCGGCTCCTTTCACGTAGGGGGCGCACCGCATGCTCGTTCGGGGACTCCTTGCCGGCCTCGCCGTCATCGCAGCTCTCTCCGCCCCCGCCGCGGACACCACCATCGGCCACACCGACGCGATCACCGCCAACGACCCCGGTTACGCCGGTCAGTGGGGCGTGCAGCACGCCCGGGTCAACGACGCGTGGTCGGCCGTGCGCGGCGACGCCCGGGTGACGATCGCGATCGTCGACACCGGCGTCACCAAGCTCCCCGACTTCGGCACCCGGGTGCTCCCCGGCCACGACTTCGTCAACAACGACGACGACGCGTCGGACGACAACGGGCACGGCACGATGGCCGCCGGGGTGGCCGCGGCCGGCGGCAACAACCGCCTCGGCGTCGCCGGGATCTGCTGGTTCTGCCAGATCCTGCCGGTCAAGGTCCTGGACGCGACCGGCGCCGGCAACTACGACAACTTCGCGGCCGGCATCCGCTACGCCGCCGACCACGGCGCCACCATCATCAGCGCCTCGTTCGGCGGCAACGAGGACACCCAGGGCCTGCGCGACGCGGTGGACTACGCGACCGGCAAGGGCGCCCTGGTGATCGCCGCGGCCGGCAACAAGGGCACCACCCAGCCGCACTTCCCGGCGGCGATCCCGGCGGCCCTGGCGGTCGGCGGGGTCGACGAGAAGGGTGCCCGCTACTCCTGGTCCAACTACGGCGCGAGCTGGGTGGACCTGACGGCTCCCGGGTGCAACCCGGCGCAGCAGCGCAACGGCGCGATCGGCCAGTACTGCGGCACGTCCTCGGCGACGCCGTTCGTGGCCGGGGTGGCCGGCCTGCTCGCCGCGACCGATCCGGCACCGTCGGCGTCGGCCATCCGCACGGCGCTGACCACCGGCGCGCGCAACGGCCAGGTGGACGCGGTGGGTGCGCTCGCCGCGCTGCCCGCCGACGGTGACACCACCGGCCCGGCGGTCGCCTTCGGCGCCCTGGCGGCAACGGTCCGCGGCCTGGTCACGGTGGGTGCCGCCGCTGTCGACCAGCACGGGGTCACGCATCTTGAGATGTACGCGGCGGGACGCTTGATCGCGGTTGACCGTGCGGCCCCGTACTCCTTCACGTGGCAGTCCCCGCTCAGCGGCCTGATCGCGCTGGAGCTTCGCGCCTACGACCGGGCCGGCAACATGACGACCGCCCGCCGCACGGTGCGCGCCGACAACGTCGCCCCCGCGGTCACGGTCTACCCGAACGGCCGCAAGGTCACCGCCCGGGCCACCGACGCCTCCGGCGTGGCTCGCCTGGAGCTGCTGGTCAACGGCAAGGTGGCCGGCAGCTACGCCGGTTACCTGCGGCAGTTCACCATCCCGGCCGGCGCCCGCACGGTCGCGGTCCGGGCCTACGACAAGGCCGGCAACCTCCGGGTGGCGACCGTCCGCCGCTGACCCGACCGGGGCCGCCGGTAAACTCGCCCGGTGAGTACCCCGCGTCCCGTGCTCGTCGTCGACTTCGGCGCCCAGTACGCCCAGCTGATCGCCCGTCGCGTCCGCGAGGCCCGCGTCTATTCCGAGATCGTCCCGCACTCGATGCCGGTCGCCGAGATGCTCGCCAAGAACCCGGCCGCGATCATCCTGTCCGGCGGCCCGTCCAGCGTCTACGAGCCCGGCGCGCCGTCGCTGGACCCGACGCTGTTCGACAACGACGTGCCGGTCTTCGGCATCTGCTACGGCTTCCAGGCGATGGCCAAGGCGCTCGGCGGCGAGGTCGCGCACACCGGCTCCCGCGAGTACGGTCGCACCCTGCTGACGGCTCAGGGCGGCACGCTGCTGCGCGAGCTGCCGGAGGGGCTGCCGGTGTGGATGAGCCACGGCGACAGTGTCGCGGTGGCCCCCGCGGGCTTCGCGGTGACCGCGTCCAGCCCCGGTGCCCCGGTGGCGGCGTTCGAGGACCTGACCGCCAAGCGGGCCGGCGTGCAGTTCCACCCCGAGGTGGCGCACACCGAGCAGGGCCAGCGGATGCTGGAGCGGTTCCTCTACGACATCGCGGGCCTGGCGCCCACCTGGACCCCCGGCAACATCATCGACGACCAGGTGGCCGAGATCCGCCGCCAGGTCGGCGACAAGCAGGTGATCTGCGGCCTGTCCGGTGGCGTCGACTCGGCGGTCGCCGCCGCGCTCGTGCACAAGGCCATCGGCGACCAGCTGACCTGCGTCTTCGTCGACCACGGCCTGCTGCGCGCGGGCGAGGCCGAGCAGGTCGAGAAGGACTACGTGGCGGCCACCGGCATCCGGCTCAAGGTGGTGGACGCGGCCGACGTGTTCCTGGGCCACCTGGCCGGCGTGACCGACCCCGAGCAGAAGCGCAAGATCATCGGCCGGGAGTTCATCCGCACCTTCGAGGCCGCGGCCCGCGAGCTCGACGCCGAGCGCCACATCGAGTTCCTGGTCCAGGGCACGCTCTACCCCGACGTGGTCGAGTCCGGCGGCGGCACCGGCACCGCCAACATCAAGTCCCACCACAACGTCGGCGGCCTGCCCGACGACCTGCAGTTCGCGCTGATCGAGCCGCTGCGCACCCTGTTCAAGGACGAGGTGCGCGCGCTCGGCAACGAGCTGGGCCTGCCCGAGGAGATGGTGCAGCGCCACCCGTTCCCCGGCCCCGGCCTGGCGATCCGCATCATCGGCGCGGTCGACCCCGACCGTCTGGAGATCCTGCGCGCGGCCGACCTGATCGCCCGCGAGGAACTGACCGCGTCGGGCCTGGATCGGGACGTGTGGCAGTTCCCGGTGGTCCTGCTGGCCGACGTGCGCAGCGTGGGGGTCCAGGGCGACGGCCGCACCTACGGCCACCCGGTGGTGCTGCGCCCGGTGTCGAGCGAGGACGCGATGACCGCGGACTGGTCCCGCCTGCCCTACGACGTGATCGCCAAGATCTCCACCCGGATCACCAACGAGGTCCGCGAGGTCAACCGGGTCGTCCTGGACGTCACGAGCAAGCCGCCGGGCACGATCGAGTGGGAGTGACCCCGGCGGACCGCCTCATCCCTGCGGTCGCGCAACGGCCGTGACGGGTCGCCCGGCTCGCGCTGTGGACCGGGGGCTCGTGCCGACGCGTACTCATAGTGAAAGCTAGACCGGTCGTCCCCAGGTGGGGTCGCTCGGGTCTCGCCAAGCCGGAGGCGTCGGCGCGGGCTCTTCCGGGATGAGGAACCACATCACCGGGTAGGCCAGCAGTGCGGTGCCCCAGGTGACGGCGGCGAAGATGGCGAAGGCGACCCGGATCAGCACCGGGTCGACGCCGAAGTAGCGGCCGATGCCGCTGCAGACGCCGGCGACGATGCGGTCGTCCTGGGGGCGGAGGAGGCGGCGGTAGAGTGCGTCAGTCATGCCTCCATGCTGACCGCGGAGAGTGCCCGCCGACCTCGGTGAGCCCCCCGATTTGAACCCTGACATCCGGCCCTGACAAGATCGGAAATGACCGATACGCCGGGTGACGATGCCGCTGCCCGGAGTAGGCCAAACCCCTCTGATCTGCGATTACGCAGCGCCATCACGCTGTCAGGAATCCGACAGACGTTTTCTGGAGTTAACATATTCCGGGCAGAATTGCCGCCCGTGACCCCCGCACTGGAACCACTTCGGCGAATCGCCGCGTATGCCGTCGCCACTGACGACGACGGTCGTGTGCTGCTCGTCCGAGCCTCGAGCCGCTCCGGCACCCCCGGCGTCTGGTCGCTCCCCGGCGGCGCAGTCGATCATGGTGAAGACCCCAACCACACCGTCGTCCGCGAGACCGCGGCCGAGACCGGTCTGAGCGTGACCGTGACCGGCCTGCGCAACGTGCTGGCCGACATGCGCTCATTGCCGCATCGTGGTGTCACCATCCACACCGATCGCCTGATCTACTCCGTGTCGATCCGTGGCGGCAACCTCGTCGACCGGGTCGGCCACTCCACCGACCTGGCCCGGTGGTTCACGCTGGAAGAGGCGGAGAAGCTGAAGATCCGCCCGTTCGCGGCGGATGCGCTCGGGCTGAGCGCGGCCTCGCCCGATCTCCGCCCGGACGTGGCGCCGACCTTCCCGTCGTTCTACGCATACGAGGGCCCGGACGGTCTGCATCGCGCTCAGCGCTTCGCGGCCTACGCGATCGCCACTGACGCCGACCAGACCCACGTGCTGCTGACCCGGATCGCCCCGGGCTACCCGGGCGAGGGCTGCTGGCACCTGCCCGGCGGCGGCACCGACTACGGCGAGCAGCCCGGCACCGCGCTGATCCGCGAGTTGGTCGAGGAGACCGGCCAGGAGGGGCGGCTGATCGAGTTGCTCGGCGTGGCCAGCCACCGCGACGCGGCCTCGCTGGGTCCGGAGGGCTACCCGATCGACTGGCACGGTGTGCGTGCTTTCTATCGGGTGATCGTCGACGACCCCACCGACGTGATCGTGAAGGACGTCGGCGGGTCGACGTCCGAGGCGCTGTGGATGCCGCTGCCCGACGTCCGCCGGCTGGCTGAGTCGGAACTCACCGAGGTGACCGCCGAAGCGCTGCAAAAGGCGCGGCTAACCTAGCTGGGTGAAGATCAGACGGGTCGGGGCGTACGGGGTGTGCCGCGACGATTCCGGGCGGGTGCTGCTCGCCCGGAATTCGCCACGCAGCGAGTTCCCCGGTCTGTGGACTCTTCCGGGCGGCGGTGTCGAGCAGGGTGAGCACCCGGATGACGCCGTGGTCCGTGAGTTTTCTGAGGAGACCGGTCTGTCTGTTCGGATCTCCGGGCTGCGGGGCGTGTCCGCGGACGTGTTCCGCCTGCCGGGCGGCAACCTGGAGCACACCGACCGGATCTTCTACGACGTCGCGGTGGTCGGCGGGTCGCTGACGGCCGAGGCCGACGGCACGACCGACCTGGTCGAGTGGGTCGCGCCGGCGTCGGTGCCGCTGATGCCGTTCACGGCGGAACAGACCGGTCTGTCTGCCGATTTTCCCGACTTTTCGGAAAAGTCGGATGAAGAGCTGGCGCGGCCGGAGCGGGTGCAGCGCTTCGGGGCGTACGCGGCCGCCACCGACCCGGCCGGGCGGATCCTGCTCGCCCGGATCGCCGACGGATACCCCGGCGCCGGGCAGTGGCACCTCGCCGGCGGCGGCACCGACCACGGCGAGACCCCCGAGCAGGGCCTGGCCCGCGAGCTCACCGAGGAGACCTCGCAACACGGCCGGGTGACCGGCCTGCTGGGCGTCTCGCATCGATACGACCCGGGGGCCGTCGGGCCGGAGGGGGTGCCGATCGACTGGCACGTCATCCGGGTCGTGTTCAGGGTTCTGGTCGATGTGCCGACAGAACCGGTAGTGACCGAGGCGGCCGGCGGATCCACCGCCGAGGCCGGCTGGTTCACCCGGGCCGAGACCGAGCGGCTCGAGCTGACCGAGCTGGCCCGCGAAGCCGTAGCGGGAATCGACCGGGAACAAGCGAGTTAAAATCGTCACACGGGGCGTCCGGTCCCGCTAGCCCGCCCGTAACAAGGGCCGCCGTTCGACCTCTCGCCAAGGACGCGCGGCTGTGCAATCGTGTAACCCCCGCGCACCCGATGGACGCGTGTGCGGCGGGCTACGGGGCCACAACCCACCGCAACTGTGCAGGTGGGCATACCGACTCCCATGGAGGAATACGTGCCGAGAACCCCTTGGCGCCGGCGTCGTTCGACGGATAGTCCCCGTCCCGCCGGCCGCCGTTGGGCAGGCCGTTTGCGCCGCGGTGGCACTCTCGCCCGGCAGGCGCTGCTGGTGCGCGTGGGCCGCCGCAACGGCGAGCTCGGGCGAGGCGAGTTCGGGCGGGCAGCCACCGCCACTCGCGCCGAGGTGATCTACACGGGGCACGAGCTCGCGCCCCGCCCGGTCGTTCCGCACCTGGCCACGCCGCCGTCGCCGGTCGTCGAGGACTCGACCTCGCTCCTCCCGGGTGCGCAGACCACGGCCCGCAAGCTGCGGTTCGCCCTGGTCAACGCGTGCACCCTGGCCAGCCTGGGCCTCGGGCTGCTGGCGATCTTCCTGGCCATGGCGGGCGACATCCGCCCGGCCGCCGCCTGCCTGGTCGCCTGCGTGGCGTTCGACGGCCTGGACGGCGCACTGGCCCGCAAGCTCGGCGTGTCCAGCCCGTTCGGTGCCCAGATGGACTCGCTGGCCGACATGTGCTCGTTCGGCCTGGCCGCCCCGGTCGTGGTCTACGCGTCCCTCGCGCACACCGTGCCCACCCCGGCCGCGGCCATCGCCTGCGTGCTGGTGGCCGGCTGCGCCGCGGTCCGGCTGGCCCGCTTCAACGTCTCGCCCAAGGACGGCAAGTTCTTCTGCGGCGTGCCCACCACGATGGCGGCGGCCGTGCTGGCCGTGACCGTGCTGATCGACCTGCCGGTGCCGGGCCTGGCCCTGCTGGGCGGGGTGGCGCTGCTGGCGTTCGCGATGGTGTCGAGCTTCCCGTATGCGAAGCTCGCCCGCCTGCTGCGCCTGCCGCCGTGGCTGTTCCTGCTGCCGGTGGTCGGTGCCCTGGTCGACCCGCGGCTGACGTTCGCCGTGATCGTCATCGCCTACCTGCTGAGCGGCCCGGTCCTCTGGGCCCGCGCCCGGCGCGCCTGACAGTCGGCAAAGGAAGGGCCGCCCCGATCGGGGCGGCCCTTCCTTGCGTTGAAGGTCAGAGCCAGCGGGCGATGACTGATGAGCCGCCGACCACCTTCTCGTTGACCGCGACCAGCGCCTCGGCCTTGTCGGCGGGCAGGTAGACGTCGGTGCGCGAGCCGAAGCGGATCAGGCCCATCCGCTCGCCGCGGGCCACCAGCGTGCCGATCGGCACCCGCTGCACGATCCGGCGGGCGATCAGCCCGGTGCGCTGGGCCACCACGACCGTGCCGTGCTCGGTGTCCAGCACCGTGTAGGCGGCCACGTTGTGCTCGGCGGCCGCGGTCATCGCGTTCGCGTACCCACCGTCCTCGACGAAGTAGTCGGTCACCCGGCCGGCCACCGGCACCCGGTTGACGTGCACGTCGAGCACCGACAGGAACACCGCGATCCGCAGGAACTCGCCCGGCCCGAACCGCGCGTCGGTCGTCCGCTCGACCGACAGCACCCGCCCGTCGGCCGACGCCACCACCGCGGCCGGATCGGTCGGCACGTCCCGCTCGGGGTCGCGGAAGAACGCCGCCACCGGCGCCGCGGCCAGGGCCGGCAGCAGCCAGAGCTTCGACTTCGGCCGGGCCGTGCGGGCCAGCGCGGCCAGCCCGAGCGCGATGCCGGCCGCGGCCACCCCGTTGGAGTCGATGTGCATGCTCCGGGTGACCGGCACGCTGGACGGCCGGTACGCCGGGGCGAGGGTGGCCGCCACCGCGGTGGCCGCGGTGGTGAACCGTAGCTTGTGCACGCGCAGCGGCGGCGAGTTGCGCACCACCAGGTCGGAGCCGACCCCGAAGAGGGCGCCCTGCCGGAACAGCTCGGCGGCGGCACCGCCGGTGCGGCCGGGCACCGCGGGGGTGGCGAGGGTGACCACGGCGCCGTCGGTGAGGTATTTGCCGAGGCTCTCGATCAGGGCCCGGACCTCCTGGGCGGTGCCGGTGACCGGCTCGGCGACGATCAGCACGTCGGCGGGCTGCGCCTCGTCGATCGCGTCCACCACCTTCACCCGATCGGCGATCCAGCTGCCCAGCCCGGCGATGTGGTCGCGGAGCAACTCGGCGGTGCTGCGCTCGCCGGCGACCAGGGTGAGCGCGTCGCCGGGCAGCAGCGCCTCGACCGCGGAGGCGACCACGAGCGACGCGTGGTCGGCGCCCACGACCAGCGCGGACGTGGCCGCGTTGTGCCGGGCGAACTCGGCGGTGAGGGCCCGGGCGGCCGTGCTGCCGATGCCGACGATGGGAGCCTTGGACACGGCGGGGTACGTGGTCATGAGGCCGAGCATATTGCGCCGCCCGTGAGCGGACTGCTCACGGGCGGCGCCTTACGTCCTGTCCCACCGAAGTCAGGTCTCCGGGTGCTCCTTGCGGAAGCGGTCGGCCGGATCGTCGAGGAGCTCCCGGACGATCGAGGCGTGCACCTCCGGCGGCAGGTCGCCGGGGATCTGCGGCTCGGTGACGGGCTGTGCGACGGTGGCGGTGGCCGGCACCGGCGCCGGTGCCCGGCGGCCGGAACGGATGGCCCCGAGCAGGCCGAACACGCCGAACATGATCAGCCCGCCGGCGACCAGCCAGCCGATGGCCGGCAGGTGGATGGTGATCACCCGGGAGACCGCCCACCAGAGCGCGATCAGCAGGAAGATCAGGCCGAAGCTCAGCGAGACCCCGTCGGTGCGGTGCGGCTTCATCGGAGGACCTCCACGTTGCCGGTGTCCATCTGCAGGTCGAGCTTGAGGGTGCCGCCACCGGCACCGTCGTTGCCCAGGTCGGTCACCTCGTGGCTGGTGTCGTTGCGGTCCCCGCTGAACTCACGTCCGAAGACCAGCGCTCGTCCGCCGTCGACCTTGACCGAGGCGGTGGTGTCGACCGCAGCCGGCAGCAGCACTCGCAACTGGCCGACCTTCATCGTGGCGGTGACGCTCTGGGTCTGGCCGTTGAAGTCGACGTCACGCAGGTCGAGCGTCGCGTTCCCGGCGGTGAAGTCGTACCGGTCGGCGACCGCGGCGAGGGTCTGCGGGCGGTAGGTGCTGTTGCCGACCTCGCCGCCCCAGCGCTCGGCGCCGTTGGCGATGCCCAGGCCGATCGAGGTGAGGATCGCCAGCGCGATCAGCCCGCGGGCCCGGCCGAACCATGCGCCGACGATCAGGCCGAGCGCGATCGTGATCAGGGCGGCCGCGAAGTACGCCGACACCGCGATGCTGGCTCCGGCCATGTCGATCGCGGCCATCGCACCGATCACCACGATCACCGCGAAGAACGTGAGGCGGCCCAGCTTGGAGCGCTCGCGCGGCGGCTTGGGAGGCTTGGGTGGCCGCATCGGCTGCGGCGGCGGGTAGACGGTGGGTGCCGACCCGGCCCACGGGCCGTGCGGTGCGAACGGCGGCCGGTAACCACTGGGCGGCGGCGCGAACGGCGGCCTGGGCGGGAGGTCGGAGTCGGTCACCGGTTCCGCGGCCGGTGCGGCCGTGGGCGCCGGCGGCGGGAAGCCGGCCGGAGCGTACGCCGCAGCGGGCTGCCCGGTCGTCGCCGTCGCCGCCGCAAAGCCCGGAGGCGGCGGCGTCGCCGCCGGAAATGCCGCGGGCCGTCCGCTTCCGTTGCTCCGCTTGATCAGGATGACCGCGCCGAGGATGACGGCGGCCGCGAGCAGCCCGGCCCGCATCCCGTCGTTGACGATGAACGCGAACGAGATCGCCGCCGCCGCGCCGAGCAGGATCACCGACAGCGGGGCCATGCCGGAGCGGCCCTTGCCGAGCAGCGACTCGATCGGCGACGCGGTGTCGCCCTCGGCCGGGATGATCAGCCAGCCGATCAGGTAGAGCAGGACGCCGACGCCGCTCAGGATGCCGAGCACCGCGAGCAGCACCCGCCACAGGACCGGGTCGGTGTTGGTGGCCCGGGCCAGCGCCGCACAGACACCGGCGACGTATCGACCCTGGCGGGGGCGGACCAGATGCTCGCGGGCGAAGTAGGGCCCGGTGGGCGGGATCGGCTCGGTCGTCGGCTCCGCCGACGGCGATGCCGAGGCGGAATCAGACGACGAAGGTGGGGTGGTCGGGTCGTCCGATGGCGGACGGGGAGCTTCGTCGTTCATGCCATCGATCCTGTCGCCGCATCGGCCCTAGTCGCTTCCGGCGCCGACCCTGAGGCCACCCTGAGATCCGGGTGGCCCGATACCGGGGGACATTCCCCGTGGCCCGGGGCCGCCGAACGTGTGACGATCGGATGAGCGAACCGAGGAGGAACCATCAGCACCGCCGTCAACCCACCCACCCGCCGGCTGTACCGGCCACGGGACCACCGGATCATCGCCGGGGTCGCCGCCGGTCTGGCCGAGCATCTGGGTGTCCCGCTGCTGGCGGTTCGCATCGCGTTGGTCGTCCTCCTCGGCTTCAGCGGGCTGGGCCTGCTGCTCTACGCGGCCTTCTGGGCGGTCCTGCCGCAACAGATTCCCACCACCGACGCGCCGGCGCGACGCGACCTCGCCATGTTGCTGCCGTTCGCGGCGATCGGCCTCGGCGTGGTGCTGCTCCAGGCGCTGGTCTTCAAGGACAGCGTGGCCGGCACGGTGGGCTGGCTGATCGCGGTGGTCGCGGTCGGGGCCGGCATCATCTGGCACCAGTCCGACCCGTCCCGGCGCGGCCAGTGGGCCGGCAATCAGCCGCAGACGCCCTGGCTGGCCGCCGTGGTGGCGGAGAGCGACCGCCGATTCTTCCTGTTCCGTTTCATCGGCGGCGGCGTGCTGGTGGCCACCGGCATCATCGGTGTGGTCGCGGTCTACGCGCCGGCCGGTTCGCTCGCCTCGGTGTTCAACGGCGTGATCTTCGCGCTGGTCGGGCTGCTCGGGGTCGGCGTGGTCGCCGCGCCGCTGCTCTACCGCATGTTCAACCAGCTGCGCACCGAGCGCGAGGGCCGGATCCGGGAGCAGGAGCGGGCCGAGCTGGCCGCCATGATCCACGACCAGGTGCTGCACACGCTCGCCCTGATCCAGCGCAACTCGGCCGACATCAAAGAGGTCCAGCGGCTGGCTCGCGGCCAGGAGCGGTCACTGCGCAACTGGCTCTACAAACCGACCGCCTCGCCGACCGAGCGCCTGGCCGCGGCCCTGGAGCAGGCGGCCGCCGAGGTCGAGGACACCTACGCGATCAGTGTCGAGACCGTGGTGGTCGGCGACACCGAGTGCGACGAGCGGGTCGCCGCGCTCGTCGCCGCCGCCCGCGAGGCCCTGGTCAACGCGGCCCGGCACGCCGGGGTGCAGACAATTTCGCTCTACGCCGAGGTCGAGGCGGATGAATTGAGCGTCTTCGTCCGGGACCGGGGAGCGGGTTTCGACCTCTCCGGCGTGGAGGAGTCGCGGCACGGCGTCCGAGGGTCGATCATCGGGCGGATGAAACGACACGGCGGGCGCGCCGAGATCCGCAGCACGCCCGGCGAGGGCACCGAGGTCCGCCTCATGTTGCCCGTCACCCGAGAGAGCATGACGGCTGGGAAGGAGTCGGCACGATGACCGAGTCAGAGGGCGGCGGCCGTCTCAGGGTTTTCCTGGTCGACGACCACGCGATGTTCCGGGCCGGCGTGCGCGCCGAGCTCGGCGTGCACGTGAACGTGGTGGGCGAGGCGAGCACGGTGGCCGAGGCGGTCAGCAAGATCGCCGCGATCGAACCGGACGTGGTGCTGCTCGACGTGCACATGCCGGACGGCGGTGGCCGCGCCGTCCTGGACGCGATGCGCCGTTCGCACCCGCAGGTCCGGTTCCTGGCGCTGTCCGTCTCGGACGCCGCCGAGGACGTGATCGGCCTGATCCGGGCGGGCGCCCGGGGCTACGTCACCAAGACCATCTCGCCCGACGAGCTGGCCGCGGCGATCCGCCGGGTGGCCGACGGGGATGCGGTGTTCAGCCCGCGGCTGGCCGGTTTCGTGCTGGACGCGTTCGCCTCCCGGCCCGACGTGCCGGTCGCCGACCCCGAGCTGGACCAGCTCACCAACCGCGAGCGCGAGGTGTTGCGGCTGCTCGCAAGGGGTTACGCGTATAAGGAGATCGCGAAGGAGCTGTTCATCTCGATCAAGACGGTGGAGACCCACGTCTCCAACGTTCTGCGCAAGCTCCAGATGAGCAACCGTTACGAATTGTCACGATGGGCGGCCGACCGGCGGCTTGTCTGACTTCTGGCCCCTTCGCCGCTGCGGTGCGTCGTAGATCGCACACCCAGTGGAATACCCGCAGCTCAAGGCGCTGTGGACGGTCTCACGCGATAAGCCGTATCCTGGCCGTCGCTAGTATCGGCTTGGTAACGGGACACCGACCTTCGGTATCGCTGTGTCACAGTTGCTCGGGCTCACAGACCCCCGTGAGCCGACGAAGGAGGCATCCTCCACATGCGTGGGAATGGCCCATGGAAGATGGCGGCCGGTGCGGCCGCCATCGCCTTGTTGGCGGCCGGCTGCTCCGGCGGCTCCTCGGACGACGACGAGACCCTGCCGAACGCCATCAGCATCGGCATCGTCGAGCCGGACAGTCTCATCCCGTCGAACACGGTTGAGCAGAACGGTTCGTCCGTGTTGGCGTCGTTGTTCTATCCGCTCGTCCGTTTCGACGACAACCGCAAGCCGTACACGGTGGCGGCGGAGTCGATCACGCACGACAAGGCCAACAAGGTCTGGACGATCAAGATCCGGCCCGACTTCACCTTCAGCAACGGTGAACCGGTCACCGCCGACAACTACATCAACGCCTGGAATTACGGTGCCTACGGGCCGAACGCTCAACTCGCGTCGTATTTCTTCAGCCGGATCGACGGCTACGCGCAGATGCAGTCGGTCGACGCGGACGGCGACGGCCCGCAGAAGGCTCCCGAGCCGAAGGCGAAGAAGCTGTCCGGCCTCAAGAAGCTCACCAACACGAGCTTCACGGTGACCCTGTCGGCCGGCTTCGCGGGCTGGGAGTCGGTGATCGGCTACGACGCCTTCTACCCGCTGCCCAAGGCGGCGTTCAAGGCGGACGGCGTGCTGGCCGACACCTATGGCGACGCGCCGATCGGCAACGGCCCGTTCAAGGTCAAGGGCAAGTGGGAGCACGACTCGAAGATCCAGGTCGAGAAGGTCGCCGACTTCAAGGGAACGGTCCCCAAGGTCGACGGCATCACCTGGAAGATCTACCAGGACCTGGGTGCGCAATACGCTGATCTGCTCGCCGGAAACCTCGACGTCGAGACGAAGGTCCCGATTGAGAGCCTGGCCTCGGCCTCCGGCGACCTCGGTGCCCGCCTGCAGAAGAGCCCGAGCTCGGCCTTCGCGTTCGTCGGCTTCCCGATGTACGACCCGCAGTACGCGAACCGGGACGTCCGCCGGGCCATCTCGATGGCGATCAACCGCGGTGAGATGACCGACCAGATCTTCCTGGGTTCGGAGACACCGGCCACGTCGTTCGTGTCCCCGGTGGTCTCCGGTTACCGGCCGAACACGTGTGGTGATAACTGCGAGTACAACCCGACCAAGGCCAAGGCGCTATACGCGGCGGCCAAGGGCCCCACGGACATCAAGGTCTCGTACAACGCGGACGGCGGGCACAAGGCCTGGGTCGACGCGATGTGCAACCAGATCAAGGCGTCGCTCGGGGTCAACTGCACCGGTTCGCCCGAGGCGAAGCTCTCCGACCTGCTGAAGAAGGTGCGCGCGCACAAGTCGGTCGGTCTGATCCGGCTGGCCTGGGCGATGGACTACCCGCTGATGGAGAACTACCTCGGCCCGCTGTACACGACGGACGGCTCGTCGAACTACTACGGCTACACCAACACGGCCTTCGACAGCCTCGTCCGCGAGGGCTCGGAGGCGGCCACCACGGACGCCGCCGAGAAGAAGTGGCAGCAGGCCGAGGACATCCTTGCCCAGGATATGCCGGTTCTCCCGCTGCGCTTCGGCCAGAACGTGTTCGGCCACTCGGAAAAGGTCACGAACGTGAGCATGGACCTCTTCCAGAAGGTGGACATCTACAAGATCGAGATCGCCAGTTAACCTGGCTGCTCAAGAACGGTGGTGGCGTCATGGTCGACATGAAACCGTGACGCCACCTTTCTTCGCTCAAAAGGCTGCACCGAAATGTTCCGCTACATCGTGCGGCGCCTGCTGCAGATGGTCCTGACCTTCTTCGGGGCCACATTCATCGTGTACGCCCTGATGTTCGCCGTCCAGGACGACCCCATCCAGGCCCTCGTCGGCGAACGTCCCATCACCGAGAGCCAGCGGGCCGCGCTGACCGAGCGGTACCACCTGGACGACAACTTCTTCGCCCAGTACTGGTATTACATGAAGGGCCTGCTCACCGGGGACTTCGGCACGTCCATGACCAACCGGAAGGTCAGCAGCATGCTGGCCGACGCCTGGCCGGTCACGATGCGTCTCGCCCTGCTGGCCATCGTCATCGCGGCCACCATCGCGATCCTGGCCGGCGTCGTCTCCGGCATCCGGCGGGGCAGCATCTTCGACAACGCCACCCTGGTCATCACCCTGATCGTGCTGGCCATGCCGATCGTGGTGCTCGCGCCGCTGGCCCAGCTGGTGTTCGGCATCAAGCTCGGCTGGTTCCCGGCCACCGCGGGCAAGAACGCGACCCTCTGGCAGTTGCTGTTACCCGCGGGCGTCCTGGCCAGCCTGGTGGTCGCCACCGAGTTGCGGGTGACCCGAGCGTCGGTGGCGGAGAACCTGCGAGCCGACTACGTGCGTACGGCAAGGGCGAAAGGCCTCACCGGCGCGCGGGTCATCGGCGTACACGTATTGCGCAATTCGTTGATCCCGGTGATCACCCTGATCGGGGTTGACCTCGGCGCACTGATGTCCGGTGCGATCGTCACCGAGAAGGTGTTCAACATTCCCGGGGTCGGTTTCAACCTGTTCCGCGGCATCCGCACCGAGGACGGCCCGCTCGTGGTCGGCTTCGTCAGCGTCCTGGTGATCGTCTTCCTGGTCGTGAACCTGGTCGTCGACCTGCTCTACGCCGCGCTCGACCCGAGGATCCGCTATGAGTGACACGTCGATCCTCGCGGCCGAGGTACCGGCCGTCGGCCGGCCCCGCAGCCTGGCCGGCGACGCCTGGCACGACCTGCGCCGCAGCAAGGTCTTCTGGGTCGCGCTGGTGCTGATCGTGGTGATCCTGCTGATGGCGGCCTGGCCGTCGCTGTTCACCTCGGCCGACCCGCGCGAGTGTGTGCTCAGCCGCCAGCACAAGCCGGCCGGTGGCAGCGCCATCTTCGGCTACGACTTCCAGGGCTGCGACGTCTACGCGAAGACCGTCTACGGCGCTCGCTACTCGATCATCGTGGGCGTCTTCGCCACCCTGATCGCGGGCCTGATCGGCGCCGCGTTCGGCCTCAGCGCCGGTTTCTTCGGCGGCTGGATCGACGCGGTCCTGTCCCGCTTCGTCGACGTCATGCTCGGCATCCCGCTGCTGCTCGGCGCGATCGTGCTGGCCAAGCGGCTGTCATCCGACCCGGCCAGCAACGGTGTCTTCGCGGTGACCGTCACGCTCGGCCTGCTCGGCTGGACGACCGCCGCCCGGGTCATGCGCTCGTCGGTGATCGCGGCCAAGAACCAGGACTACGTCGCGGCCGCCCGGATGCTCGGCGCCGGCAACAGCCGTTTGCTGTTCCGGCACATCCTGCCGAACTCGATGGCGTCCTTCATCGTGGTGCTGACCATCCTGCTCGGCATCAACATCGCCAGCGAGGCCACCCTGTCGTTCCTCGGCATCGGGCTCAAGGGCGACGCGATCAGCTGGGGCATCGCGATCTCCGAGGCCACCGGTTACGTCCGGGTCGCGGCCGGCCCGCTGATCTGGCCGTCGCTGTTCCTGGCCGCCACGGTGCTGGCCTTCATCATGCTCGGCGACGCGGTCCGCGACGCCTTCGATCCGAAGTTGCGGTGACACCGGTGACCGACATCAAGGCCCAGATGGACGTGCTGCCCGGCCTCGACCCGCGCGCACCGCTGCTGCACGTCGACGACCTGCGCGTCGAGTTCCGCACCCGGGACGGCGTGGCCAAGGCGGTGAACGGCGCCACCTTCTACCTGAACGCGGGGGAGACCCTCGCGATCCTCGGCGAGTCCGGCTGCGGCAAGTCGGTCACCGCCCAGGCGGTGATGGGCATCCTCGACTCGCCGCCCGGGCACGTGACCGGCGGCCGGGTCCTCTACCGCGGCGTCGACCTGCTGAAACTCGGCGAGAAGGACCGCCGCAAGGTGCGCGCCAACCGGATCGCGATGATCTTCCAGGACGCGCTGTCCGCGCTGAACCCGGTCTACACGGTCGGCTTCCAGCTGGCCGAGTTGTTCCGCAAGCATCGCGGCATGTCCCGAGCTTCCTCGAAACTAAGAAGCATCGAGCTGCTCGACCAGGTGCGGATTCCGGCCGCCAAGGACCGGATCAACGACTATCCGCACCAGTTCTCCGGCGGCATGCGCCAGCGGGTCATGATCGCGATGGCGCTCGCCCTCGACCCCGAGGTGCTGATCGCCGACGAGCCGACCACCGCACTCGACGTCACCGTCCAGGCCCAGATCATGGGTCTGCTCGCGGAGCTGCAGCACCAGCGCAACATGGGCCTGATCCTGATCACCCACGACATGGGGGTGGTCGCGGACGTCGCCGATCGGATCTCGGTCATGTACGCCGGCAAGATCGTGGAAGAGGCGCCGGTCTACGACATCTACGCGCGCCCGGCCCATCCGTACACCAAAGCGCTCCTCGAATCGATCCCGCGCCTGGACCACAAGGGCCGCCAGCTCAACGTGATCCGCGGGCTGCCGCCGTCGCTGACCGACATCCCGAGCGGCTGCTCGTTCCACCCCCGCTGCGGTTACGCCCGCGAGATCTGCCGCGGCGACCAGCCGCCGCCGTCCTACCAGATCGCCCCGCACCGCATCGCGAGCTGCCACTTCATCCGGGAGGTCCTCGGTGTCTGATGTGTCCGATCTGGTGCTGGACGCCCGCGGCCTGGTCAAACACTTCCCGATCACCCAGGGCATCGTCTTCCGCTCGAAGGTCGGCGAGGTCCGCGCGGTCGACGGCGTAGACCTCCAGCTCCGCCGCGGCGAGACGTTGGGCGTGGTCGGCGAATCCGGCTGCGGCAAGTCCACGCTGGCAAAACTCCTGGTCGGCCTGGAGAAGCCGACGGCCGGCGAGATCATGGTGCGCGGCGAGGACATGACCCGGCTGTCCGGCCACGCGCTGCGCCGGGCCCGCCGCAACATCCAGATGGTGATGCAGGACCCGTACACGTCGCTCAATCCCCGCATGACGGTCGGCGACATCATCGGCGAGCCCTTCGCGATCCACCCGGATGCCGTCCCGCGCTCCGGCCGCGAACGCGCCGTCCAGGAACTGCTCGACCTGGTCGGCCTCAACCCCGACCACATCAACCGCTACCCGCACCAGTTCTCCGGCGGCCAGCGCCAGCGCATCGGCATCGCGAGAGCGCTGGCTCTGCGCCCCGAGATCATCGTCTGCGACGAGCCGGTGTCGGCCCTGGACGTCTCCATCCAGGCCCAGGTGATCAACCTCCTCGAGCGCCTGCAGCGCGAGCTGGGCCTCTCCTACGTCTTCATCGCCCACGACCTCTCGGTCGTCCGGCACATCTCCGACCGGGTAGCGGTGATGTATTTGGGCAAAATCGTAGAAACCGGCTACCACATGGCCATCTACGAACAGCCCACCCACCCGTACACCCAGGCCCTGCTCTCCGCCGTCCCGGTCCCCGACCCGCGCCTGCGCGGCCACCGCGACCACATCGTTCTGGAGGGCGACGTGCCGTCCCCGGCGAATCCTCCGTCGGGTTGCCGCTTCCGAACGCGCTGCTGGAAGGCCCAGCCATACTGCGCCGACCACGAGCCGTTGCTGCAGATCCGCCAGCGCGCCCCACACCCGAGCGCCTGCCACTACGCCGAGGTCCGAGACTTGCTGCACCGCCACTGAATCCGCCGGCATCGAGATCACGCCCGCGAGTGCCGCGCCGACCGCTTTGCGGTTGGCAAAGCTCTCTATGAGGACGAGTCGGCCACGAGACCACGCCCGCAAGTCCCGCGCCGACTGCTTTGCGGTTGGCAAAGCTCTTTATGAGTACGAGCCGACCAACAGGCACCCGCCTGCTCGGTATGCGCTGATTGCAACCCCGGGCCGTCCGCCCGCTACGGCCGGGGCGGCCGGTCACGCACCCAGCGCCCTCCCCACCAGCGCGCCCGTCTTGTAAACGGGAGGTCGTCGGCCGCCCGGTCTCCGCGCAGGCAGGGTCGTCGCGATAGCGCGTCGCGCCGATGCCACGTCGCCGTTGGCCGGCGCCTGCCGGTCGCCGTTGGCCGGCGCCTGCCGCGACAGCCGCCGCGATCTTGTCGAGTTGATGTGCGATGTGTGCGGTTATTCGACAAGTTGCTGGGGCGCCGCCCGGTGTGGGCACTTAGCCATGATCAACAGCGAGTGACGCATCTACCGGGACTTCGCCCTGACACATGTTCCGGGGCAAGACCGCCCGATGTGGGCGAAGTTCCACAAGATCGCTGCGGGGCCGGCCGGGTGGCGAGCGGTCGGTGGAGTTTCGCGTTGTGGGTGGCCGGGCCGGCGTCGGCGCGGCTGCAGGTGGCGGGCAGCCGTGCGAAACCGGCACTCGGTCGGCGTGGTGTTTGGGTCGTTGGCCGGCGTCTCGGGTGGGGCTGGCCTACAGGGGGCCGCGGCCTGCTCTGAGGATCATCAGGGCGATCTGGGTGCCGTCGGGGCCCAGGGCCTCGCGGAAGCGTTCGACGATCTCGCGCTCCCGGGACAGGACCAAGCGGGTGCCGCCGCTGGCCATGCGGGTCTTGCCTACCTCCTGGGAGAGGCTGGCCCGCTCCAGCCACAGGTCGATGATGGCCTGGTCGATCTCGTCGATGCGCTCGCGCTTGGCGCGGATCTCGTCGGCGGACAACGGGTCGCCCGCGCCGGTCGTCTGGTCCACCACGTCGGCGGTCATCTTCTGCTCCTCGGGTGCTTGCGCCCCGGTCGACCCGGCCCGGGCAGCATCAAGCCCCGGGCTGGGAAGCCCGGGGCTTGATGTAGGTCTGTCGTTCAGACGAGGCCTACGGCTGCCGGACTTCCGGTGCCGTAGTAAAAAAATCGTGCCCGCTGAATCACGCAGCCGAGTATGCCCCCGTCCGGAACCGGTCCGCAAGGAAACCGCCCGATCCGTGGGACGGCGATTGTGCCCGTCGATCAGGGCAAAGCCGGTCGCGCTGGGATCGGCGGGCCGGTGGCGCTGGGACCCGGCGGGCCGGTGGCCGGCGCCTGTCGTGGGCGTGGGTGCCTGCCCCGGACGTGCAGGCGGGGGCCGCCACCTTTGCGGTTGGGGAAGTCGGCGCGCGTACGAAAAAATATGCTGTTGCCGTCGCCTGCGTAGGTCGCCGGCGGCTGGGTGAGGATGGGATGCCCGCGCGTAGAAGGCGGCATTTGTCGCTTGCGTAGGTCGCCGACGGCTGGGTGATGGTGGGGTGGCCTCGCGTGGAGGGTGGTGTTGTCGCCGGGGTGGGGCGCCGACGGCTCGGTGGGGTGAGGGCTGGGGCGATGGTTGTCGCTGGTGATCTGGTGATCTGGTGATCTGGTGGCGCGGGGCTTGGGAAGGCGACGGCCCGCCGGAACGTGGTGTTCGGCGGGCCGTCGAGGGGTGGCGTCAGGCGGTGGTGCTGATTCGCTTCGTGTCGCCGGGAGCGACCGGGGCGCCGGCGCCGAGGTAGGCGATCAAGGCGTCGATGTCGAAGCCTGGGGCCGTTACCCGGCCGGTGCCGGTGGCCAGGACGGAGAAGCCGTCGCCGCCGTTGGCCAGGAAGTCGTTCGTTGTCACCAAGTAGCTGGTGGCGGGGTCGATGGGAGTGCCGTTCAGGGCCAGGTTGGTGATCTTGGAGCCCAGGGCCGCCGAGGCGGTCCAGGTGTAGGTCAAGCCGGCCGAGACCTGGAGGATCTTGGTGGAGGTCTGGCCCTTGTAGCCGACGAACTGCTGCTCCAGGGCGTCCTTGATCTGGGCGCCGGTCAAGGTCTGGGTGACCACCAGGTTGTTGAACGGCTGGACCGTGAAGGCCTCGCCGTAGGTCACCTCGCCGTTGGCCTCGCCGCCGGCGGATGCCTCGGCGTCGAAGTCGGCTCGGATGCCGCCCGGGTTCATCAGGGCCAGCTGGGCGCCGGCCGACTTCGTGTAGGCCAGCTGACCGTCGGCGATCACGTCGCCCAGCGGGGTCTCGCCGGCTGCCGTCGCGGTGCGGGTGATGTCGGCGGTGATCTTTCCGACGATCTTGTTGGCGATCGGGGCCACGGCGGTGCGGTACTTGTCGGCGATCTTCTTGGCGCCGGCGTCGACCGTGTCGGGGTTCTTCAGGTAGACGCCGTTCGCGTCCTTCTTCCAGCCGCCGGCGCCGTCGGTCACGCCGTTCTGGACGATCACGTTGTGGGCGGTGATCTCGGCGAAGCGGCCGCTGCGCTTGTCGATCGAGTAGTCGATGTCGGTGATCAGCTGGCCGTTGGTGCCGGCGCTGGTGACCACGCTCGTCGCCTTCGAGTTGGGCAGGCTGCACGAGTAGAAGCGGTGCGTGTGACCGGAAACGACCAGGCCGATCTCCGGGTTGAGGCCCTTGACGATGTCGACCACCGGGCCGGTGAAGTTGTAGCAGTCGGACACGCCCGGCGTCGGGGTGGCCGTGGCCTGGGCGCCGCCCTCGTGCAGCAGCAGGACCTGTGCCTTCACGCCGAACAGCTTGAGCAGGTTGCTCCACTTGTTGGCGGTCACGATCTCGTCGGTGAAGTGCACGTTCTTGATGCCGGCCGGGTTGACGATGCCGGCCGTGCCCTCGAGGGTCAGGCCGATGAAGCCGACCGGGACGCCGTCGACGATCTTGATGTCGATCGGCGGGAGGATGGGCAGGCCGGTCTTGTTGTCGATCGTGTTCGCGGCCAAGTAGGTGAACTTCGCGCCCTTGAACGGGTCGCCGTCCTGGCAGCCGTCGGTCGGGTGGCAGCCGCCGCGCTGGAGGCGGATCAGCTCGGCCACGCCCTCGTCGAACTCGTGGTTGCCCACCGAGCTGACCTGCAGGCCGATCTGGTTCATCAGCTCGATCGTCGGCTCGTCGTGGAACGCGGCGCTGACCAGCGGGGTCGCGCCGATCAGGTCGCCGGCGCCGACGGTCAGCGTCTGCCGGCCCTCGGCCTTCGCCTCGGCGCGGAGCTTCTTGAGGTACGTCGCGAGGTATTCCACGCCGCCGGCCGGGGTGCTCGTGCCGGACGCGTTGACCACGGCGCCGCTGCCACCGGGCGGGTCGATCGCGCCGTGGAAGTCGTTGTAACTGAGGAACTGTCCCTTGGCGACCTTGGACCCGTGCGCGGCGCCGCCGAACGACACGCTCACCGGTTTGAACTCGGCGGGCGGGGCTGCCTTCTCCGCCTTCTGGGCGATCGGCAGGGCGGCCACGACGGCCAGGGCGAGGGCGGGCGCGGCGAGATGACGCAGCACCCGACGGTGGCGGTTCATAGTAAGAGAACTCCCGGTGAGGGTGAACGGTCGATCAATGTCCGCCAGCTTGGACCATCGACGCAGGTAAGCGCCACAACGTTCAGGTGACAAGTCTGTTGCTGGTCGGCTATCCGACCTGGTGCCCCATCCAATTGACACACGTCGTGGTCACATGTCGGAAATCTGTACCGAACACACTGCGCGCCGCCTCGTCCAGCTCGGTGCCCAGGCGCAGCCGTAACCGGACGAATTCCATCGCGCGCGGCTCGCCGAACGCGGTGACCAGGCAGTCCATCGCGAAGTGCCCCTGCGCGTAGAAGGCGGCGACCTCCTTGTCGCCCGCGCCGTCCCGGAGCGGGCGGGCGGCCAGCACGGTGGGCCGGCGGAGGGCCTTCCGGTTGTACGTGTCGGCGGCCCGCTTGGGCTGGGCCCCGATGTACTCGGCGACCCCCTCGACCAGCCACATGTCCTCGTGCCGCGAAGTTACCCCGCCGATCGTGGCGACGTGCCCGAACTCGTGCTGGATCACCTCGCGGAGTGCCTCGGTCGTCCGCAGCCGGCTCGGGTTGATCACCACATCGGCACCGGCCTCGCCCAGCGGCTGCATGTAGCCGACCGCCCAGTCGGTGGCCTTGCCGCCGTACCAACTGCGCCACAGCCTGTCGGTGGCGATGAAGAGGCGGTACCGGGGCTGGCGGTTGTCGACGTAGGCGGCGAAGCGGTCGTTGACGGCCGCGGCCCGGTCGGCGATCTTGACGATTTCGCCGAGGCGACTCTTCAGGGCCGGGGGAGCGCCGACCGTCACCCGCTTTCCCTGCGCGAAGACCAGGCCGCCGGCCTCCCACGGGGTCGGCTGGAGATCGGTGCGGTGGCTGGGTTCGGCCAGGGCGGTGATCACATTGGACGTGGTGACGGTCAGCTTCTGGGCGATCCTGGGCTTTTCCTTCGGGCAGCTTGCTTGGCTGAAGCAATACGCGAGCTCGACCTCGACGGTCGTTTTCCCGCGCTCCGTGATCTTGTAGTCCACTTCGGTCACATGCAGGGCGTGGAGGGATCGGAAGAGGTCGCGGTAGCGCTTCTGCAAGGCCGGGGCCACCGGCTTGAGCCAGCCGGCCTGGTCGCCTCGGGTGAGGGCCGCGGCCTGGGCGGTCAGGATCTCGGCGAGGGAGTCGGCCGGTTTCGCGGCGACGGGGGCGGCCCCGGCCGGGATCACCCGGGTGGGGTCGCCCGGATCGGTGACCATCACCGCGACGGTGATGGCCAGAACCGCGGCCAGGACCAGGCCGCCGACCTGCCGGACCCGGTCGGGCGGTTGAGTGAAGTCCCGCACCGCACCTCCTGGGCCGGACCCGGTATGTCGGCCGATTGAAACAGACACTCGTTTCTGTCGCACCCCCTCGGCAAGATGATTGGCATGCGGGCCTGGGGTTGGGTAGTGAGCGTGGGGCTGGGCGTCCTGGTCCTGTCCTACCTGGTGCTGCACAGCGACCTGTTGTCCGTGAGTGATCAGCTGGCCAGTGTGCTCAGTTGCCTGGTGGCGATCGCCGGCGCGGTGATCACGGTGTCCGTGCAGCGCCGGCCGGCGGTCGAGCCGGCCGAGCGGCTGCGGCAGGCGGGCGAGGAGTTGGCGCTGCGCATCCGTCGGCAGTGGACGCGCGAGGCGACCGGGCGCGGCCTGCTGCACTCCGAGCCGCTGCACGTGCGGTGGGCCTCGACCGCGCGACCGGTGCAGGCCGATCCGACGGCGATCGTCGGGCCCGGCGTGACCAGGCTGAAGCTGCACGGCGACGTGATGGGGATCGCCGCCGCCTTCCGGCAGTTGCCGCAACGCAAGCTCGTGGTGATCGGCGCGCCCGGGGCGGGGAAGTCGTCGCTGGCGGTGCTGCTGGTCAACGGGCTGCTCGACGAGCCGCCGCCCGGCGACCCGGTGCCGGTGCTGCTCAACATCGCCGGGTGGGATCCGGCCGAGCATCTCGACGCGTGGCTGGCCCGGCAGCTGGCCGAGCAGCACCCGTTCCTCGGCCGGGAGATGGCGCGCGAGCTGGTCGAGCGGGACCGGGTGCTGCCGATTCTGGACGGGCTCGACGAGATGCCGGTGGCGCTGCATCCGGCGGCCATCGCGGCTCTTGACGACGCCCTCGGCGGGAAGCGGCCGTTCGTGCTGACGTGCCGCGCCCAGGAATACGAGGAGTTGATGGCGGCCACCGGGCGGCCGTTGCCCGGGGCGGCCGTGATCGAGATCGCGCCGGTGGGGGCGGTCGAGCTGGTGGACTATCTGCCGAGCGGGCAGATCGACGGGCCGGCCCGGTGGCGGGCGGTGCTCGACGAGATCGAGTCGCATCCGGACGGGCCGTTGGCGCAGGCGCTGGACAGCCCGCTGATGGTCTACCTGACCCGGACTGCCTACAGCGAGCCCGGGACCGCGCCGGCCGAGTTGCTGACCTTCGGCGATCGGCTGGCGGTCGAGCGGCATCTGCTGGGCGCGTACCTGCCGACGGTGTACCGGCCGCGGCCACCCGCGGCATCCCCGGCCTCGCGGCTGTTGGACATTCCGGCCGCGGATGCGGAGCGGTGGCTGACGGTCCTGGCCCGAGACGCCGATCGCCGGGGCGCGCCGGGGATCGGCCGTGGGGCCCGGGCCTGGTTCGGGATCGCGCGGGTCGAGCCGGCGCTTCGGCGGCGGCTGCCGCTGCGGCTCAGGACGTTCCTGGAGGACGCGCACCGGCGTGGGGTGCTGCGTCAGGTGGGGGCGGTCTATCAGTTCCGGCATGCTCGGCTTCAGGCGTACCTCGCGGAGGAGTGACGGCGGAATTCTTGTCGGGGGGTGGGCCTAGACTTGCCACCGCGATGCGACCTTCCACTGAACCCCCAAGCCCTGGCCTTTTCGCCATGCCCGCCGTGCGCGAGCAGCAGGCGCCGAGGCGTGCCCCGGCCCCGCGACTCGACCCGGAGTCGCTGCTGGTCGGCCTCAACGGGCCGCAGCGTGACGCGGTCACGCATGCCGGCTCGCCGCTGCTCATCGTGGCCGGGGCCGGCTCCGGCAAGACCCGGGTGCTGACCCACCGCATCGCCTATCTGCTGGCCGAGCGCAACGTGCACCCGGGCGAGATCATCGCGATCACGTTCACCAACAAGGCGGCCGGCGAGATGAAGGAGCGGGTCGCCCACCTGGTCGGGCCGCGGGCGCGGCTCATGTGGGTGTCGACGTTCCACTCGGCGTGTGTGCGCATCCTGCGCGCCGAGCACGACCACGCCGGGCTGAAGAGCACGTTCTCGATCTACGACGCCGACGACTCGCGCCGCCTGATGACGCTGGTGATCCGCGAGCTCGATCTGGACCCGAAGCGGTATACGGCGCGAGGTCTCGCGGCCCAGGTGTCCAACCTGAAGAACGAGCTGGTCGAGCCGGAAGACTTCAAGGCCGACGCGAAGGGGCCGAACGAGCGGGCGCTCGCCGAGGCGTACGAGCTGTATCAGCGCCGCCTCCGGGAGGCGCACGCCCTCGACTTCGACGACATCATCATGGCCACGGTGCACCTGTTCCAGTCGCACCCGCACGTGGCCGAGGCATACCGTCGCCGGTTCCGGCACGTGCTGGTCGACGAATACCAGGACACCAACCACGCGCAATACACGCTGGTGAAAGAGCTGGTCGGGGAGTCCGGCGGGGACGTGCCGCCGGGTGAGCTGTGCGTGGTGGGCGACGCCGACCAGTCGATCTACGCGTTCCGCGGTGCCACCATCCGCAACATCCTGGAGTTCGAGCGGGACTACCCGGATGCCCGCACGATCCTGCTGGAGCAGAATTACCGGTCGACCCAGACGATCCTGTCGGCGGCGAATGCGGTGATCGACCGCAACACGTCCCGCAAGCCGAAGCGGCTGTGGAGCGACCAGGGCCCGGGCGAGCAGATCGTCGGCTACGTGGCCGACACCGAGCACGCCGAGGCCGACTGGGTGGCCCGCGAGATCGACCGCCTGCACGACCGGGATGAAGTGCGCCCGGGTGACGTGGCCGTCTTCTACCGCACCAACGCCCAGTCCCGCGTGTTCGAGGAGGTGTTCATCCGGGTCGGCCTGCCCTACAAGGTGGTCGGCGGGGTGCGCTTCTACGAGCGCAAGGAGGTCCGCGACGCGCTCGGCTACCTGCGCGCGGTGGTCAACGACGACGACACGGTCAGCATCCGCCGGGTGCTTAACACCCCGAAGCGGGGCATCGGCGAGCGGGCCGAGGCCTGCGTCGAGGCGCTGGCCGCGCGCGAGCGCATCTCGTTCGGCCAGGCGCTGCGGCACGCCAAGAACGCACCCGGCATCGCGGCCCGCTCGGCCAACAGCATCGCCGACTTCGTGCAGCTCCTCGACGACCTGCGGCAGATGTCGCTGGCCTCCCCGCCGGAGGAGGTGCTGGAGGCGGTGCTGCAGCGCTCCGGCCTGCTCAGCGAGCTGGAGGAGAGCCTCGACCCGCAGGACCAGGGCCGGGTGGAAAACCTGCAGGAGCTGGTGAGCGTGGCCCGGGAGTACACCGAACGGGTGGAGTCTCAGGCGGAGGAGGGCGAAGAGCAGGTCGCCACCCTGGCCGGCTTCCTCGAGCAGGTGGCCCTGGTGGCCGACGCCGACCAGCTGCCCGACGACGACCCGGACAACCAGGGCGTGGTCACCCTCATGACCCTGCACACGGCGAAGGGCCTGGAGTTCCCGGTGGTCTTCCTGACCGGCCTGGAGGACGGCGTCTTCCCGCACATGCGCGCCCTCGGCGACAACACCGAGCTGGAGGAGGAGCGGCGCCTCGCCTACGTCGGGATCACCCGCGCCCGCCAGCGGCTCTATCTGTCCCGCGCGGTCACCCGGGCCGCCTGGGGCCAGCCGCAATACAATCCGCCGTCCCGCTTCACCGACGAGCTGCCGCCGGAGCTGATCCGCTGGGAGCGCACCGCGGGCAGCTACACGTCCTGGTCGGGCACCGGTGGCGGGGTGGGTGGCCGGGCGGGCGGCGACCGTGGGCGCGGTGGTGGTTTCGCCGGCGGCACGCCCAAGGCACAGCAACTGGCCAGCCGGCTGGGCATCGACGCCAGCAAGCTGGCGACGGCGAGCGAGCTGCCGCAGACACCCAAGGTCGCGGTCGGCGATCGGGTCAACCATCAGCGGTACGGTCTGGGCCGGGTGATCGCGATCGAGGGACAGGGCCCGGGTGCCCGCGCCCAGATCGACTTCGGCGACCAGAAGATGTGGCTGATCCTGCGGCACGCGCCGATCGAAAAGATCTAGCAGCCGAGGATGTTCACGCCGTGCGCGTGCATCCAGGCGGTCGGCTCCACCGGGTTCTGATAGAAACCCTGGTGCACCTCGAAGTGCAGGTGCGGCCCGGTGGAGTGGCCGGTCGAGCCCTCGTTGCCGATCTGCTGCCCGGCGGCCACCCGCTGCCCCTCCACCACGGTGATCACCGACAGGTGCCCGTAGTGGGTGAGCCATCCGTCCCCGTGGTCGATCAGCACGGCGTTGCCGTAGCCCTGGGCCACGCCGGCCCGCACCACGGTGCCGGCGCCGGCCGCGACGATCGGCGTCCCGTCCGGGGCCGCCATGTCGACGCCTTCGTGCTGCCGTCCCCAGCGCAGCCCGAAGCACGAGGTCACCCGGGCGGTGGGATGGGGATTCACCCAGGCGGCGCCGCCGGCGACGGCGGCGACGGTGGCTTGCGGTCGGGATTTGAGGCGTACGTCCTGGGCGGCGAAGACCGGAGCCCGGGTCAGCAGGGGCCGGCTACGGTCGGCGAGCCGCCCGGCGCCACCCTCGCGCAGCACCTCCGGCGGCACCGCGTCGACGTCCGCCAGATAGGGGTCGGTGACCGTGGCCGGGGCGGGGAGCGCAACGGCGGCGGTGGTGGCGCGATGGTGCCGGGCGTTGGCAGCGGCGGCCGTGCCGCCGGCGATCCCGGTGACCAGGGCCGCGCCGAGGACCGCGGTCAGCGCCACGGTGCTCCCGTGCCTGCTGACGGCGCGGTGGCGGGGCAGGTTGTCGCGATGGTGGCGACCAGCGGTGCGCACGTGAACCCTCCCGCAGACGAAAACACCCCGACATAAGGCCTTTCGGCCCGATTCCGGGGTGACTGAGCGGGAACGGGGTGGATCAGGACGCGGCGGCCGCCATGCCGGCATACACCGACTCGACCTGGAGCTTGATGTCGACGCCGCGCTCGCGCAGGAACGGGATGGGGTCGACCGGCTGCCCACCGACGTGGATCTCGAGGTGCAGGTGCGTGCCGTACGAGTTGCCCGTGTTGCCGACCTGGCCGAGCACCTGACCGGCCTTGACCTTGTCGCCGACGTTGACCAGCACCCGCCGCGAGTGGGCGTAGATGACCTCGGTGCCGTCGTCGTTCTGCACGGTGACCGAGTAGCCGTAGCCGCCGTAGTAGCCGGCCTGAATCACCTTGCCGGCGTGGATCGACTTGTAGGGCAGGCCCTCGGGGGCGGCCAGGTCGATACCGGCGTGCAGCTGGCCCCAGCGGACCCCGAACGCCGACGTGTATTCGTATTCCTCCAGGGGGAGCAGCCACACATCGGCGGCGGCTTCCTCGGCGCTGACCTTGGTCTTGCTCGCGACGCCGCGGTCCTCACTACGGGAGGCCTTCTCGTCGGTCGACCGGTCGGCGATGGCTTCGCTGGCGGAGTTCGCACTTTTGAGGCTCTGCAGAACCTCAGGGTTGACGTCCTTCGCATTGGGCAGGTTGGAACCGGCGCCGATGGCCACCACGCCCGCGCCGATGAAGGCGGAGGTGACGACGATCGCGTAGCGACTGCGGGGCGGGGTGGGTACACGGCGACGGCCGCGATACCGGTCGGGCTCAGACGACAAGCGCTGGCGCACGAACAACCCTCCGTCAGTGGCATTTCGTCGGTCGGATCCCCGCTCACCATTGCTGTGAAGGGTGCCCATCCGAGCTGCTTGTTTGGGGTTAACCACTCAGCAGCCGGACGCCACGGTAACGAAACGGCAGCCGACTCACAAGTCGCAGCGCCAATTCCCTGACAGTTCCCCGTCCGTTTTGTGCAGCGAATGTCCGAATTCGTTACCTTTTCCAGGCGTCATCGTTGCGCACTCTCTGTGATTGGCATAGAAACGTAAGGTCAGATCACTCTGAATACATTTCCAGTCACTCAAAGTGATCTCACTTATCTGGAGCCGACTACCCGTGGCGGGGTCGGCAGGTTACCGTTCGTTCAGGACAACGGTGTTCCGGTGGACACGGAGGGTTCGGTATGCAGGCACGCATCAGAGTGGTCGTGGCCAAGCCTGGGCTTGACGGGCACGACCGTGGTGCAAAGGTGGTGGCCCGTGCGCTGCGTGACGCGGGTATGGAAGTCGTCTACACCGGCCTGCATCAGACGCCGGAGCAGATCGTCGAGACAGCTATTCAGGAGGACGCCGACGCGATCGGTTTGTCCGTTCTGTCCGGCGCGCACATGACTCTGTTTCGCAGAGTGATCGAGCTATTGGCAGAACGTGACGCAGGCGACATCGTGGTATTTGGCGGCGGCATCATTCCGGCCGACGACATTGCCGAATTGGAGTCCCTCGGGGTCGCCAAACTTTTCACCCCGGGAGCCACCACGGCATCCATCATCGAATGGGTACGCGCCAATGTGACTACACCCGTGGCGTAGTTACCAGGAACAACCCGCCGGCCGTAGCCAAATGGTTACGGCCGGTCGCGTTTCCGCGGTGCGTCGCTTGCTGGGAAAACCGCACCAGCTACGACTGGCAAGGGGAGAGGCCGGACGCACCCCTCACACGTCCGGCCTCTCATGCACGATGCCCCGCCGCCACCCCTCGACCGACAGGGCATCGGCCGTTTCGCATCGGTTCGTCTCAGCGCTCCGACACCTCACTCAACGACGCCCTTCCGGGGCGGTTACGCGGCCGCGCGGGAGTTTTTGGGTGACCCGCGGACGACGTACAAGATCAATAAGGAAAGGCCGGGCAGCACGCCCGGATCAACCTAAGGTTGTGCGAGGGGCGCTGTGCGTGGGCGCGGGCCGCCGAGCAGGCTTGATGGGTACGAACCGGCCCGTCCGGTGGACGCGTGGTGTGCCGTCTTGCACACCGCGCACCCGCCGCTACGGGGCGCTTCTTCCGCTCGCTAGTCTGCGGAAGAGGGTCCCTTTCGGGCCGGACATTCTTCACGCCGGCGGCGCCGTTCACGACCGCCCGCGTACTTACAGGTCGGGACGCAACGGTGCGGTTCGCCGGCGCTCGGCGTCGCGAGAGAAGGAGACACGTGGACCTGTTCGAGTATCAGGGGCGTGACCTGTTCGAACGGCACGGGCTGCCCGTGCTGGGCGGCGGCGTCGCCGAGACCCCGCAGGAGGCCCGCGCGATCGCGGAGCGGCTCGGCGGCAAGGTTGTCGTCAAGGCGCAGGTGAAGGTCGGCGGCCGTGGCAAGGCGGGCGGCGTCAAGCTGGCCGACGGTGCCGACGAGGCCGAGGCGCGCGCCACCGACATCCTGGGCATGGACATCAAGGGCCACACGGTCCACAAGGTGATGCTGGCCGAGACGGCCGACATCAAGGAGGAGTACTACTTCTCCTACCTGCTCGACCGGGCCAACCGCACCTTCCTCTGCATCGCCAGCGTGGCCGGCGGCATGGAGATCGAGACGGTCGCCGAGGAGCAGCCGGACCGGGTCGCCAAGATCGCGATCGACGCCAGCAAGGGCGTCGACGAGGCCAAGGCCCGCGAGATCGTGGCCGCGGCGCAATACCCGGCCGAGGTCGCCGAGCAGATCGTCGACATCGCGGTGAAGCTGTGGCAGGCCTTCGTGGCCGAGGACGCCACGCTGGTCGAGGTGAACCCGCTGGCCAAGGTCGGCGACGGCCGGGTGCTGCTGCTCGACGCGAAGATCACGCTGGACGAGAACGCGTCGTTCCGGCACCCCGACCACGAGGCGCTGGTCGACCAGTCCGCGGTCGACCCGCTGGAGCAGGCGGCCAAGGCCAAGAACCTCAACTACGTCAAGCTGGACGGCGAGGTCGGCATCATCGGCAACGGCGCCGGCCTGGTCATGTCCACCCTCGACGTGGTGGCCTACGCGGGCGAGGCGCACGGCGGCGTCAAGCCGGCCAACTTCCTCGACATCGGCGGCGGCGCCAGCGCCCAGGTGATGGCGAACGGCCTGGAGATCGTGCTCGGCGACCCGGCGGTCAAGTCGGTCTTCGTGAACGTCTTCGGCGGCATCACCGCGTGCGACGCGGTGGCCAATGGCATCATCCAGGCCCTGGCCCTGCTGGCCGAGCGCGGCGAGAGCGTCACCAAGCCGCTCGTGGTGCGCCTCGACGGCAACAACGCCGAGGAAGGCCGCGCCATCCTCGACAGCGCCAACAACCCGCTGGTCGAGCGGGTGGACACGATGGACGGAGCGGCCGAGCGCGCCGCCGAGCTCGCGGCTGCGGGGAAGTGACTTCATGGCTATCTGGCTCACCAAGGACTCGAAGGTAATCGTCCAGGGCATCACCGGCTCGGAGGGCTCCAAGCACACCAAGCGGATGCTCGCCGCCGGCACCAACGTGGTCGGCGGTGTGAACCCGCGCAAGGCGGGCACGACCGTGGACTTCGACGGCGTCTCGCTGCCGGTCTTCGCGACCGTGGCCGAGGCGATCAAGGAGACCGGCGCCGACGTGTCGGTCATCTTCGTCCCGCCGGCGTTCACCAAGGGCGCGGTCGTCGAGGCCATCGAGGCCGAGATCCCGCTCGCCGTGGTGATCACCGAGGGCGTGCCGGTGCAGGACTCGGCCGCGTTCTGGGCGCTCAACATCGACCGCGGTCAGAAGACCCGGATCATCGGCCCGAACTGCCCGGGCATCGCCTCGCCGGGCGCGTCGAACGCCGGCATCATCCCGGCCGACATCACCCCGGCCGGCCGCATCGGCCTGGTCAGCAAGAGCGGCACGCTGACCTACCAGATGATGTACGAGCTGCGCGACATCGGTTTCTCGACCGCGGTCGGCATCGGCGGTGACCCGATCATCGGCACCACCCACATCGACGCGCTGAAGGCGTTCCAGGACGACCCGGACACCGACGCCATCGTGATGATCGGTGAGATCGGTGGCGACGCCGAGGAGCGGGCCGCCGAGTTCATCAAGGCGAACGTGACCAAGCCGGTGGTCGGTTACATCGCCGGCTTCACCGCCCCGCCCGGCAAGACCATGGGTCACGCCGGCGCGATCATCTCCGGCTCGGCGGGCACCGCCGACGCCAAGAAGGCGGCCCTCGAGGCCGTCGGCGTCAAGGTCGGCAAGACCCCGAGCGAGACCGCGCGGCTCATGCGCGAGGTCATGAGCTGATTTGGTACGCACCACAAGGGCGCGCCGTCGCTCGGGTCAATGCGACCCGATTGGCGGCGCGCCGCTGTATCTGCGTCGCCGCAAGCCCTCTCTCGTGGAAAAGTAGGCGGCGATGCCGAGCACAACCGACCGTCCCGACGGCTCGGACGACCCGTTCGCGGTCGCCGAGGCGGCCCTCGACGCGCCGGCCGCCCCGCGGGAGACCGTGCCGGTCGAGCGCGCCACCGAGGCGATCGACCGTCCGACCGGGGCATTGGAGGCCGGCGATCGGCCGACGGTGCTGGTCGACGACAAGAAGCTCGGCGCGCAACCCACCGTCAAGGTGCCCGGCCAGCGCAAGCCGCCGCCGCGCAGCCGGCGTGCCCCGCTGCCGGTCGCGGTCGCGTTCGCCACGCTGTGGGCGGCCGCCCTCAGCTACCTCCCGGTCGCCGCGGTCATCGGGATGGCCCGCACCCTCGAAGGCCAGGGCGGTCTCGGCGGTGCCGCACACGCCGGCCTGGCCGGCTGGCTGCTCGGGCACGGCGTCCCGATCGGCACCTCGGCCGGCTCGCTCGGCCTGCCACCGCTGCTGCTCACCGGCCTGATCGTCTGGCGGCTCAACCGGGCCGGCCTGCACGTCACCCGCGCGATCGGCGCCCGCCGGTCGGGCAAGATCGGCGACGCGCTGCTGGTGGCCTTCAGCATCGGCCTGACCTACTCGCTGCTCGGCTCGGTCGCCTCGCTCGCGGTCGACGGCCGGGGCACCGACGTCACCCCGGCCCGGGCCGCGATCAACTTCTTCCTGCTGGGCCTGCTCGGATCGCTCGCCGGGTCGGTGCGCGGCACCGACGCGCTGAGCGTGCTGGCCCGCCGCACGCCGCGGGTCATGCGCGACGGCCTGCGCACCGGCGTGATGGCCGCGCTGTTCATCCTGGCCGCCGGAGCCGCGGCGGCCGGGCTGTCGGTGGCGGTCGGCGGCGGCCAGGCCGCCGACACGATCTCCGTCTATCACACCGGAGTGGCCGGTCAGGCCGGCATCACGCTGCTCAGCCTCGCCTACGGCGGGAACGCCGCGGTGTGGGCGGCCGCCTACCTGCTCGGGCCGGGCTTCGCGCTCGGCACCGGCTCGGAGGTCGGGCTCACCGAGGTGATGGTCGGCAAGCTGCCGGCGCTGCCGCTGCTGGCCGGGGTGCCGGACGGGCCGATGGGCGCGGCCGGCGCGGTGCTGCTGGCCGTTCCGGTGCTGGCCGGGATGGCCGCGGGCTGGCTGCTGATCCTGCGCCTCAACCGGGCCGCGCTCGGCGACGAGAAGAGCGGCCGGGCCGGTCCGAAAAAAGGGCCCGGTCGGAAACCGGAGTTGCCCTGGTCCACGGTGCTCGGCGGGGGCTTGCTCGCCGGCCCGGTGGCGGGTCTCGTGCTCGGCGTGATGAGCCGGGCGTCCAGCGGGCCGCTCGGCGACGGCCGGCTCGCCACCATCGGGCCCGACCCGTGGCAGGTGGCGCTGGTCGCGACGATCGTGGTGGCGTTGTCGGCCTCGCTGGGTGCGGCCGCCGCCCGTACGTTCGCACCCGCTCCCAAAAGCTGACGGCCCCGAAAGCGTGACCGGCCGCCCAGGCTGAATGCCCCGTTGGCCGCGGCTCGCCGCGGCGGAGATAGGGTTCTCGGGTGACTGACCCCGCGCCCGCCCGCCTGGTCGTCCTCGTCTCCGGATCGGGCAGCAATCTGCAGGCTCTGCTCGACGCCGCCGCCGACCCCGCCTATGGCGCGCAGGTCGTCGGGGTGGGCGCCGACCGCGACGGCATCGCCGGTCTCGACCGGGCGGCCGCCGCCGGTGTGCCCACCTTCGTCGACTCGCTGAAGGCCTACGAGACGCGCGACGACTGGGACGCGGCCCTCACCGCCCACGTCGCCGAGCACAAGCCCGACCTGGTCGTCTCGGCCGGCTTCCTCAAGCTGGTCGGGCCGGCCTTCCTGGCCGCGTTCGGCGATCGCTACATCAACACGCACAACGCGTTGTTGCCGTCGTTCCCGGGCATCCACGGCCCGCGGGACGCGCTCGCCTACGGCGTGAAGGTCGCCGGCGCGACACTCTTCTTCGTGGACGCCGGCGTCGACACCGGCCCGATCATCGCCCAGGTCAGCGTCCCCGTGCTCGACGACGACACGGAGGAGACGCTCACCGAGCGGATCAAGGTGGCCGAGCGCGCCCAACTGGTCGACCACGTCGGCCGGCTCGTCCGCGAGGGCTGGACCATCGAGAACAGGAAGGTACGTATCCCGTGAGTGCAGACGGCCGCCGCCCTCTTCGCAGGGCGCTGCTCAGCGTGTATGACAAGACCGGCCTCGTCGACCTTGCCCAGGCGCTGCACGCGGCCGGGGTCCAGATCGTCTCGACCGGCTCGACCGCCGCCACGATCGAGAAATCCGGCGTGCCGGTGACCAAGGTCGAGGAGCTGACCGGCTTCCCCGAGTGCCTGGACGGCCGGGTCAAGACGCTGCACCCGCGGGTGCACGCTGGCCTGCTCGCCGACCGCCGCCTCCAAACCCATGAACAGCAGCTGGCCGAGCTCGAGATCGAGCCGTTCGACCTGCTGGTGAGCAACCTCTACCCGTTCACCCAGACGGTGGCGTCGGGCGCGAGCGTGGACGAGTGCGTCGAGCAGATCGACATCGGCGGCCCGGCGATGGTCCGCGCGGCCGCGAAGAACCACCCCTCGGTCGCGGTGGTCACGTCGGTCGAGGCGTACCCCCTGATCGTGACCGCTCTCGCCGAGGGCGGTTTCTCGCTGCAGCAGCGCAAGCACCTCGCGGCTCGCGCTTTCGCGGACATCGCGGAGTACGACGTGGCCGTCGCCAACTGGTGCGCGACCACCCTGGACCCGCAGGAGTGGCCGGAGTTCACCGGGCTGGCGCTCCAGCGCGAGGCCACCCTGCGCTACGGCGAGAACCCGCACCAGCAGGCCGCTCTCTACGTCGACCCGAACGCGCCGGCCGGGCTGGCCCAGGCGCAGCAGTTGCACGGCAAGGAGATGTCGTACAACAACTACGTCGACGCGGACGCGGCCTGGCGCAGCGCCAACGACTTCACCGACCCGTGCGTGGCGATCATCAAGCACGCCAACCCGTGCGGCATCGCGGTCGGCGCCGACGTGGCCGAGGCGCACCGCAAGGCGCACGCCTGCGACCCGGTGTCCGCGTTCGGCGGCGTGATCGCGGTCAACCGCGAGGTGAGCCTGGAGCTCGCCGAGCAGCTCGGCGAGATATTCACCGAGGTGATCGTGGCGCCGTCCTTCGCGACCGAGGCGCTCGAGGTGCTGCGCGCGAAGAAGAACCTGCGCGTGCTGGTCGCGCCGGCCTGGAACCCGCCGCCCGCCGAGATCAAGCAGGTCGGCGGCGGTGTGCTGGTGCAGCTGGCGGACCGGATCGACGCCCCCGGCGACGACCCGGCCGGCTGGACCCTGGCCACCGGTGCGGCCGCCTCCCCGGAGATCCTGGCCGACCTGGCGTTCGCCTGGCGGGCGATCCGCAGCGTGAAGAGCAACGCGATCCTGCTGGCCCACGAGGGCGCCACGGTCGGCGTCGGGATGGGCCAGGTCAACCGGGTCGACTCGGCGCGGCTCGCGGTCGAGCGGGCCGGCACCGACCGGGCCAAGGGCAGCGTGGCCGCCTCGGACGCGTTCTTCCCGTTCCCGGACGGGCTCGAGGTGCTGATCGCGGCCGGGATCACGGCGGTGGTGCAGCCGGGCGGTTCGATCCGGGACAACCTGGTGATCGAGGCGGCCGAGAAGGCCGGACTGACCGTCTACCTGACCGGTACCCGGCACTTCTACCACTGACGGACACGCCGATGACGGAGCACCTGATCCAGGACCAGACCTACAAGGGCACCGACTGGGCGCTCGAGGAGGTCACCGGTATCCGCTACGAGGACTGTGCGTTCCACGACGTCGACTGGTCGGAGGCGCGGCTCACCGGCTGCGTCTTCACCCACTGCACGTTCGGGAACGTCCGGTTCAACGCGGCCACCCTGGAACGGGTGGCGATCATGCAGTCGACGCTGCAGCGGTGCTCCTTCTTCGACGCGGCGCTGATCGGCTGCAAGCTGACCGGCACCCAGTTCCTCGACTGCGGGCTCCGGCCGCTGACCGTGGACGGCGGCGACTGGGGTTTCGTGTCGCTGCGCGGGCAGAACCTGACCGCGGCCAAGCTCGGCGGCCTACGGTTGCGGGAGGCGGACCTGATGGGCGCCGACCTCAGCCGGGCCGACCTGCGCGGCGCCGACCTGTCGAACGCGCGGCTCAAGGACGCCGTGCTCAAGGGCACCGACCTGCGCGGTGCCGACCTCGACGGGGTGGAGCTGCGCGGCGTCGACATCACCGGCGCCAAGATCGACCTGGCTCAGGCGGCGCTGTTCGCGACCGCCTACGGGGCCACCGTTTCCGGCTGAAGGGCTCACTTGTGACGGCGCGAATCCTGGACGGGAAGGCGGCCGCGGCGGCGGTCAAGGACGACCTGCGGGCCCGCGTCAAGGCGCTCGGCGAGCGCGGCGTCGTGCCCGGTCTCGGCACCATCCTGGTCGGCGACGATCCGGGCTCGCACGCCTACGTGGAGGGCAAGCACCGGGACTGCGCCGAGGTGGGCATCGCCTCGATCCGCCGGGACCTGCCGGCCGACGCCACCCAGGAGCACGTCGAGGCGGCCGTCAAGGAGCTGAACGAGGACGACGCCTGCAACGGCTACATCGTTCAGCTGCCGCTGCCGAAACACCTGGACACCGGCCGGATCCTCGAGCTGATCGACCCGGACAAGGACGCCGACGGCCTGCACCCGGTCAACCTGGGCCGGCTCGTGCTCGGCTTCGACGGGCCGCTGCCGTGCACCCCGCGCGGCATCGTGCACCTGCTGCGCCTCAACGACGTGCCGCTCAAGGGCGCCGAGGTCACCGTGGTCGGCCGCGGCACCACCGTGGGCCGCCCGCTCGGCCTGCTGCTCACCCGCCGCGCGGAGAACGCGACCGTGACGCTCTGCCACACCGGCACCCGCGACCTGGCCGCGCACACCCGGCGGGCGGACATCGTGGTGGCCGCGGTCGGCGTACCCGGGCTGATCACCGCGGACATGGTGAAGCCCGGCGCGACCGTGGTCGACGTCGGCATCACCCGGGTGGTCGGCGAGGACGGCAAGGGCCGCTACACCGGCGACGTCGACCCGTCGGTCCGCGAGGTCGCCGGGGGTGTTGTTCCGGTTCCGGGCGGCGTCGGGCCGATGACCCGGGCCATGCTGTTGACGAACGTGGTCGAGCGCGCGGAGTGGCTTACCTCGCGTTAAGTCGACCGGCAGGAAATACCCCGTTAACCGACTGATACGGTCGCGAAAATCGTCCCGAGACTGGAAGTGGCAGAGCTATGGGCAAGAAGGTAACCGTCGTAGGTGCCGGTTTCTACGGCTCGACGACTGCGCAGCGCCTGGCCGAGTACGACATCTTCGACACCGTGGTGCTCACCGACATCATCGATGGCAAGCCGGCCGGACTCGCGCTCGACCTGAACCAGTCCCGGCCGATCGAGGGCTTCGAGACCAAGGTCGTCGGCGTGTCCACCGGCCCGAACGGCGAGGGCTACGAGGCCATCGAGGGCTCGGACGTCGTCGTGGTCACCGCCGGCCTCCCGCGCAAGCCGGGCATGAGCCGGATGGACCTGCTCGAGGTCAACTCCAAGATCGTGCGCCAGGTCGCCGAGAACATCGCGAAGTACGCGCCGAACGCCGTCGTCATCGTCGTCTCCAACCCGGTCGACGAGATGACCGCGCTCGCGCAGCTCGCCACCCAGTTCCCCAAGAACCGGGTCTTCGGCCAGGCCGGCGTGCTCGACACGGCCCGCTTCACCAACTCGATCGCCGAGACCCTCGCGGTGCCGGTCAAGAGCGTCAAGGCGCTCACCCTCGGCTCGCACGGCGACACCATGGTGCCGGTGCCGTCCCGCTGCACCGTCGACGGCAAGCCGCTGTCCGACCTGCTCCCGGCCGAGAAGATCGAGGAGCTCGTCGTCCGCACCCGCAACGGCGGCGCCGAGGTGGTCGCGCTGCTGAAGACCGGTTCGGCCTACTACGCCCCGTCGGCCGCCGCGGCCCGGATGGCCAAGGCCGTCATCGAGGACTCCGGCGAGGTCCTGCCGGTCTGCGCCTGGGTCGAGGGCGAATACGGCATCTCCGGCGTCTACCTCGGCGTCGAGGCTCAGGTCGGCCGGGACGGCATCAAGAAGGTCGTCGAGGAGAAGCTCACCGACACCGAGATCGCCGGCCTCAAGGAGGCCGCCGAGGCCGTCCGCGCCAAGCAGGCGGACGTCGCCAACCTCTGAGCGCGCTGCTTTTTCGGAAAGGCCGGGGCCGGTGGCCCCGGCCTTTCCGCTTGTCGGTCACCCCAACGGCAGCTCGCGGAAGGCCGTGCCCAGGTGCGAGATGGCCAGTGTCGTGCCCCGGCCGCCGGCCTCGGCCAGCGCTTTGCGGCGACTCGCGCGGGCCCGCTCCGGGTCGACGTCGCTCGCATAGGCCAACTCGGGGTGCAGCAGCTGGATCGCGTGCACCAGCAGGTCGCCGGTCACCAGCAGGCTGTCGTCGCCGTCCTCGACGAGCACGGTCTGGTGGCCCGGGGTGTGCCCGGGCGTCGAGAGGACCCGGAGGCCGGGGCTCAGGTCGTGGTCGCCGTCGAGCACCTGCAGCCGGCCCTGGGCCCACAGCGGCTCGATCAGCAGGTCATATTGGCCCGCCTGGTCGCGGTTGGCCCGGTAGGCGTCGAAGTCGGCCTGCTGCACGATCACCCGGGCGTGGGTGAACGGTGAGTCGCGCGGGACCGCCCAGCCCATGTGGTCGTTGTGCAGGTGGGTCAGCACGATCGCGGAGACCTCTGACGGCGCGATCCCGGCCGCGGCGAGCTCGTCGGGCAGGTGACCCGGCACCGGGGCCCAATCGGCCGCCAGCGAGCCCTCAGGGCCGATCCCGGCGTCGACCAGGGTGACCGGACCATCGCCGGCCCGGATCGCGTAGCTCCGGAAACGCAGCCACCACTCCCCGCCGGAGCCGCGCGCGGCCGGATCGAGCGCATCGGCCTCGGCCCACTGTGCGGCGGTGGCGCCGGGGAAACACTCCTGCCGGGGGTCGGGAAACGGGCCCTCGGCGTCTTGCAGCGCGATGACCGTGAGCCGCCCGACGGTGTGCGTGAATGGCATGAGGGAGATTGTGCCGGGCGTGGGGGGTTCCCCGCGTGCCTGTTCTCGGGCCTGTGGATAACCCGCTGACCTGAGGGAAAACGGGCAATAGCGATCTGGATAACGCCAGGTCGGGGGCGGTCGACGATCTTCCGCCTCCGGGCAGTACGCTCGTACTGCTAAGCATGTGTTTCGGGAGAGGAGCGCCGGCCGATGGCGAAAATCAAGGTCACAAACCCGGTCGTGGAGCTCGACGGCGACGAGATGACCCGGATCATCTGGAAGCAGATCCGGGAGCAGCTGATCCTGCCCTATCTCGATGTCCCCCTCGAGTACTACGACCTGTCGATCCAGTATCGCGACGAGACCGACGACCAGGTGACGATCGACGCGGCCAACGCCATCAAGCGGCACGGCGTCGGCGTCAAGTGCGCCACCATCACGCCCGACGAGGCGCGGGTGGAGGAGTTCGGCCTGAAGAAGATGTGGCGGTCGCCGAACGGCACGATCCGCAACATCCTCGGCGGCGTGGTCTTCCGCGAGCCGATCATCATGGAAAACGTACCCAGGCTGGTGCCGGGCTGGACCAAGCCGATCATCATCGGCCGGCACGCCCACGGCGACCAGTACAAGGCGACCGACTTCGTCGCTCCGTCGGCCGGCAAGTTCACCATGACCTTCACGCCCGCGGACGGGTCGGCGCCGATGGAGTTCCTGGTCGCCGACTTCCCGGCCGGCGGTGTCGGCATGGGTATGTACAACTACGACGAGTCGATCCGCGACTTCGCGCGGGCCTCGTTCCGCTACGGCCTGGCGCGCAACTACCCGGTCTACCTGTCGACGAAGAACACCATCCTCAAGGCGTACGACGGTCGCTTCAAGGACCTGTTCGCCGAGATCTTCGAGACCGAGTTCGCCGCCGAGTTCGCCACCGCGGGCCTCACCTACGAGCACCGGCTCATCGACGACATGGTCGCGGCCGCGATGAAGTGGGACGGCGGGTACGTCTGGGCCTGCAAGAACTACGACGGTGACGTGCAGTCCGACACCGTGGCCCAGGGCTTCGGCTCGCTCGGCCTGATGACCTCGGTGCTGATGACGCCGGACGGCCGGACGGTCGAGGCCGAGGCCGCGCACGGCACGGTCACCCGGCACTACCGGCAGTGGCAGAAGGGCGAGAAGACCTCGACCAACCCGATCGCCTCGATCTTCGCCTGGACCGGCGGCCTCAAGCACCGCGGCGTCCTGGACAGCACCCCCGAGGTGACCGAGTTCGCCAAGACGCTCGAGCAGGTCTGCATCGACACCGTCGAGGCCGGCCAGATGACCAAGGACCTCGCGCTGCTCATCTCGCGGGACGCGCCCTGGCTGACCACCGACGAGTTCATGAACGCGCTCGACGAGAACCTCGCTCGCAAGCTCGGCTGACCGCCGGACTCCGCAGAAACGGCCGCCGGCGATGCCGGCGGCCGTTCTGTTCCCCGATCGGGGATATGCGCAAATTGCATGTTTGGTTCCGTAACCAGTGGTTAGGGCCCTCGTTTTTCACAGCGAAACGGATGACGGCTGCGACGCCGAGGAGATTCGCCCACCGATGGCTGCCTTGTCCCGGGCGCCGCTCGGTTCTCCCCGGTCCACGCGCAGCCAGTTCTGTTCCCCTGCGGGGGGCCTTGTCCCGGGCCCCCCGCCCCTAAATCTCTACTGTCCGACGCGCCCGTCGATGCGCTCGCGCAGGAAGTCGGCGTGGCCGTTGTGGCGGGCGTACTCCTCGATCATGTGGACCAGGACCTCGCGCAGGGCCAGGCCGCCCTCGCCGAGGTAGCCCAGGTCGTCGAGCGAGTCGACGTAGTCCTCGGCGAACGCGATCTCCGAGCGCCAGCGGGTGAAGGCCTCCTTGACCACCTCGTCGTCGGCGATCGCGCCGTCGAAGTCGCCGTCCGGGTTGTCCTCGCGGTAATGGCGGGGCATCTCGAAGCCCGCCATGTGGTTGCGGAACCAGCCCTGCTCCACCCCGGCCATGTGCCGCACCAGCCCCAGCAGCGACATCTTCGATGGCTCCACCGCCCGCGCGGCCATCTGCTCCGCGGTCAGGTCGGCACACTTCAGCTCGAGCGTCAGTCGCTGATCGCGGAGGTACCCGACGAGGGTGTCCCGCTCACCGGTGTAACCACCATCGGTGCGCGGATCCTCGTCGGGATGGACGAACATGTTGGACCAGGCGAATCCCATGACTCCGACCCTCTGACAACGGATGGTCCGAGCGCAACCGCCGTCCCACGCGGGAGCGGCCGGCTCAGAGCGAGCGAAGCGTCTCCGCCGCCTTCTCCGGGACCACGTCGTTGACGAAAGCACCCATCGCGGACTCGGATCCGGCCAAATATTTCAGCTTGTCGGCGGCCCGCCGGATGCTGAACAGCTGCAGGTGCAGGTAACCAAGATCACGACCCTCGCCGACCACCGCCTGGTGCCAGGCCGAGATGTACGGCATGGGCTTGCCGAACAGGGCGTCGAAGCGGCGCAGCACGTCCAGGTAGAGCGGCCCGAACGCGTCCCGCTCGGCGTCGTTCAGCGCCGGGATGTCGGCGACCTTGCGGTGCGGGGCGAGCTGCACCTCGTACGGCCAGCGGGCGGCGGCCGGAACGTACGCCGTCCAGTGCTCGTTGGCGGCCACGATGCGTACGCCCGCCTTCTGTTCGGCCGCGAGCGTGTCGGTGTAGAGGTCGCCCCCGGTCCGGGCGCGATAGCGCGCGGCCGCGCCCAGCATCGCCTGGGTGCGCGGCGGAACGGTCGGGTAGGCGTAGATCTGGCCGTGCGGGTGGTGCAGCGTCACGCCGATCTCGACGCCGCGGTTCTCGAACGGGAAGACCTGGGCGACGCCGGTGATGGTGGACATCTCGGCGGTGCGGTCGGCCAGCGCGTCGACGACCGTGCGCACCCGGGCCGGGGTGAGCGCGCCGAACGCGCTGTTGTGGTCGCTGGTGAAGCAGACGACCTCGCAACGCCCGATGCCGGGCCGGACCGGCACCAGATCGGTCAAGGACGTGACCTCGTCGGCCTTGATCCGGTCGCTGAACGACGGGAACTGGTTTTCGAACACCACCACGTCGTAGTCGGGCGCCGGGATCTCGCTGGAGAACGCCGCGGTCGACGGGCACAGCGGGCAGGCGTCGCTGGGCGGCAGGAAGGTGCGGGTCTGCCGGTGCGCGGCGACCGCCACCCACTCGTCGACCAGCGGGTCGTAGCGCAGCTGCGAGGCCGGCGGCGGCGGGGGCAGCTCGCGCTTGTCGGTGAACGACGCTCGGTGCGAGGCGTCGGCCTCGTTGAAATAGATCAACTCGCGGCCGTCGGCGAGACGGATCGCGGTGCGGCTGGTGAACGTCATTGCGCGGTCACCACTACGAGCTCGGGCACGGTCTCCTCCAGCAGGGTGCGGGCCTGCAGGTCGAGGCCTTCGTCGGTGATGAGCACGTCGGCGCGCTCGAGCGGAACGATCGAGGAGATGCCGACGGTGCCCCACTTGGTGTGGTCGGCGAGCACGACGAGCCGCTCGGCCGCCTCGACCAGGGCGCGGTTGACGTCGGCCTCCATCAGGTTGGGGGTGGTGTAGCCGGCCCGCTCGCTCATCCCGTGGACGCCCAGGAACAGCATGTCCAGGTGCAGGGAGCGGATCGCGGCGACCGCGACCGAGCCGACCAGGGCGTCCGACGGCGTACGGGTGCCGCCGGTCAGGATCACCGTCTGGTCGGGGCGCCCGGCCCGGTAGAAGACGTCGGCGACCGGGATCGAGTTGGTGACCACGGTCAGGTCGGGCACGTCGACCAGGCGCTGGGCGAGCCCGGCGGTGGTGGTGCCGGCCGACAGCGCGATCGCGTCGCCCGGCGAGACCAGCGCGGCGGCGTGCCCGGCCATCGCGGCCTTCTCGGCGCGCTGGCGCACCGACTTGGCGGCGAAGCCCGGCTCGTGCGCCGATCCGGGGCTCACGGTGGTCGCTCCGCCGTGTACCTTCGCCAGGAGCCCGCGGTCGGCCAGCGACTCCAGGTCGCGGCGGATGGTCATGTCGGAGACGCCGTATTCGGACGCCAGCTCACTGACCCGGACGCCACCCGCGGCGCGCACCCGGTCGAGGATGGCGGCCTGGCGCTGTTGGGCTAACACTCAAGAATCCGCACTAATTCGAACACGCCCGAACACTACCGTGCGATCGGGCGTGGTGGAAAGAGTGACGTCAGATACCGCGGCCTCGTTTGTGCAGCGCTGAAAGCACATTCTCGACCTTGACCGCACCGGTCATCGCGGCCAGCGCGATCGCCGTCCGCGGCTCCTTCCAGTTGGCCCGCACCGCCTCCTTGCTGAACTGCCACGCCTGGCTGCGGTTGCCGGTCGCGGCCGACCAGCAGGCCAGTTGCCCGTAGACCCGGGCCGCGCCGGGGCGGCATCCGCTGATCTCCGGGTGGCGTTGCATCATCCAGCGCAGCGACGAGATCTTGGTGGCGTACTCGTACGCATAGTGCGAGGTCCGCCCCCACAGCACCCGGACCAGCGGCTCGTCGAGGTGCACGATCGGCGCCCGCCGCGCTGCCCGAAGGAGCAGATCCCAGTCCTCGTTCTGGCTGCCCGGCGCGTCCTCGGCGACCAGGCCGATCGCGTCCTCGGCGAACGCCTCCCGGCGGATCAGGAACGACGACGAGTGCAGCATCGACATCCGGGAGCGGGCCAACTCGTCGACCGTGACCCGGCTGCGGCCGGCCAGCCGCGGCGTGCTCTTTCCCTCGAACTCGACAGCGATCGCACAGGTGGCCATCTCCGAGTCGGGCTCGGACATCAGGGCGGCCACCTGCCGGCGCAGCTTGTCCGGCAGCCAGCGGTCGTCGTCGTCGCAGAACGCCACGTAATCGGTGTCCAGCGCGAGGATGCCGGTGTTGCGGGCGCCGGCCAGCCCGGACGTCCGCCAGTTGGTGAGCACCAGCACCTGCACGCCCTCGGTCGAGGCGAGCAGGTAGTCGGGCTCGGTCTGGTCGTACACCACCAAGATCTTCAAATCGCCCGGGTAGCGCTGGTCGCGCACCCCGGCGATGGCCTGGCGGACCAGCTCGGGCCGGTTGCGGGTGGGGATGACAACGCCGACCGAGGGCCAGTTCATCGTGCGTCCTCTCGAAAAACGGGGTATCCGTAGGCCCGCAGCATCGGGGCGCACACCGCGCCGACCAGCCGGCGCTGCCGGGGTGGCAGCGAGCGCACCCAGGCGTCGTCCCGGCGCAGCGGCAGCTGCCCGACGGTGAAGCGCATCGGATTGCCGGCGGCGCTGTGCCCGACCTTCAGATCGGCCTGGCCGTCGTGCAGGAAGTCGAGGTCGGCCGGGCCGAGGTCGACGCCGGCGAACTCGGCCAGCGCCGTGAGCGCGGTGCGCGGGTCGGCCACGAACTCCTCGTAGCGGATCCGGTGCACCGGCACCCCGCGCCGGGACAGCAGGCTGAACGCGGCGTTGTGCGCGTTCCACAGCAGAGCCGAGCGGCCGGGGGAGTAGCGGGTCATCTGGTCGCTGCCGTCGGTCTCCGGCCTGCTGACGGTCTTGGTCCACGAGTAGGCGACGCCGCGCGCGTCCCGCACCACGTGCACCACCCGCAGGTCGATGCCGCCGGACCAGCGCAGCACGTGGGCGAGTGCCGAGTGCTTGGACGAGTCGACCACCACCCGGGCGCCGGAGACCTCGGCGGCCGCGGCGTAGACCCGGCTGTAGAAGTCGGCGTATTCGTGCACCTCCTCCGGCGCCTCGACGGCGGTGGCGAGCCGGGGGATGTGCCGGGTGCGCTCGACCGCGTCGCGCAGGTGGTGCACCCGGTCGACGTCGACGTTGTGCCAGCCGCCGAAGGCCAGCGCGCCGACCCGCCGCCAGAAGCCGCACGCCGAGAAGTGGGCGCCGCAGCCGCAGCGCTCGTCGTCGCGGATGTCGCGCTGCCAGAGATGAACGACCTCACCGAGCGCGCATACGCCGGGAAGTTCGCCGAGCAGACGTTCGACGAGCGTTGTCCCGCTACGTCCTAATCCGCCCAGAAATAAGACCCGTGCCACTTTCGCCCACCTTCGCTCGTTTCGCTCCTATAACGAGCGAACAAGCGTGAAGGAGGCGAAGGTGTCCATCGAGGCTTTCGACCGGGTCGAGCTGGACGGTACGGGCATCGACCGGATCACCGAGGCCGAGGTCGTGGCGGTGGTCCGGGAGGCGCTCACGCACGGGCGCGGCGGCCGGATCATCACCCCGAACGTCGACATCCTGCGTCGTGCGCAGACCGAGCAGGAGGCCCGCGAGCACCTCGACGACGCCGACCTGATCGTCGCCGACGGCATGCCGCTGATCTGGGCCAGCCGGCTGGGTGGCAGGCCGTTGCCGGAGCGGGTGGCCGGCAGCAGCCTGATCTGGTCGCTGTCCGCGGGCCTCGGGCTGGATCGGCGGTCGATCTTCGTGGTCGGCGGCTCGCCGGCGAACGACGGAGCGGCGAAGGCGGCGGACCGGCTCGCGGAAGAATGCGTCGGGTTGCGCATCGCCGGAACGATCTGCCCGGACTTCGGCTTCGAGAAAGATCCTGAGACGTACGCCCAGGTCTGCGCGAAGGTGGCCGACGCGCAGCCCGACCTGGTCTTCGTCGGGCTGGGCTTCCCCAAGCAGGAGCGGATGATCGCGAAGCTGAAGCCGATGCTGCCGACCAGCTGGTTCATCGGCTGCGGGGCGGCGGTCAACTTCGTGGCCGGCGACGTCGAGCGGGCGCCGCGCTGGATGCAGCGCACCGGGCTGGAATGGGCGCACCGGCTCGGCACCGAGCCGCGCCGGCTGGCGAGCCGCTACCTGCGGCACGACGCGCCCTACGCGCTGCGGCTGCTGGCCCGCGCCCCCGGACAACGGGTACGCACGCGCTAACCGTACGGGCGTACTGTAACGCGCATGGATTTCACCATCGAGCGCCTGCACCACGTCCAGCTACTGATCCCGCCGGGCGGCGAAGAGGCCGCCCGGCAGTTCTACGGCGGGGTGCTCGGCATGATCGAGCTGGTCAAGCCGCCGGTGCTGGCGGCTCGGGGTGGGTGCTGGTTCCGGAGCGGGGGCTGGGAAGTCCACCTGTCCCCGGTGCCCGACTTCGCGCCGGCCACCAAGGCTCATCCCGGCGTACTCATCAACGGTCTTGATCTTTTGGCGGAGAAACTCGAAGCCGCCGGTTACCCGGTCGAGTGGGATCCCCACTTCCCGGGTCACCGGCGGCTCTATGCCATCGACGGGCACGGCAACAGACTCGAATTTCTGGAGCCGGTCAAGGATTGAAGTACGGGTCCTTGACCAGGGCGTGGAAGGCCTTGAACGCGAGTTTGTCGCCGGTCAACTGGAACTGTTTGGTCGCCGGATTGCCCTCCGGATCGGACTCGAAATAGGCGAGCGCCTTGATCTGCGGGTTCGCCTTGAAGGTCCGTTCGGCGTCGCGCAACCAGGCCGCCCGCGCGGCCGAACCCCACGCCTTGGCCACCCCGAACTCGCCGATGATGATCGGCTTCGGGTGCTGCGCGGCGAACTGCAGGAACGGGCCCATCAGCTGCCCGATGGGCTGGAAGTTCTCGCCGGCGTAGACGTCCACGCAGGTCCAGTCCACCTGGTCGTCGCCCGGGTAGAAGCCGGGCGCGTCACCGCGGATGAAGCCCTCGGCGGTCGGGCACCACACCCAGGAGACGTTGTTCGCGCGCTCCTGCTTGAAGATGTTCCGCACGTACTTCCAGGCGGCGATGTAGTCGTTTCCGGACCACATCGTGGCCCGCAGGTTGGGCCGGTCCATCTCCCACCGCATCCGCAGCAGCACCGGCTTCTTGATCTTGCGGATCGCCTTCGCCTGCTTGCGGATCAGGTCGTCGTGCTCGCCGTCCAGGATGGACCGGTTGTCGCCGGTGGCCCAACTGACCATCAGGGTGGCGCCCTGGGACAGGAACTCCTTGTCCGACGAGGTGCCGACCATCTGCTCGAAGCGGCGGTAGGTGTTGACGATGCTCAGCCGCCGGCCGAGGTCGGTCTCCAGGGAGTCGACCGCGGCCAGCCGGCCGACGTGGGTGAGCTCGTCCGGCTTGATCCAGGCGCCGACCAGCGCGCCCTTCTCGGGGGCGCGGACCGGGCCGCTGGCGAACGGGCCGTTGAGGACGGCGATGGCCGGCGGTTTGCCGGACAGGTCGGGCGAGGGGGTCGGCTGCGGTACTTCCTTCTTGCTCCCGAGGGAGCAGCCGGCCAGCAGGAGCACCAGGGCGAGGGCGGCGAATTTACGCATGGATGCGCCGAGCCGTGTACAGGACGTTCACCGCATATCCGTCCGTGCCGGGGAGTCGCCGCATGGCCGCGTCGGCCGCCCGGGCCAGCGGATTTCCGTGCAGCGACGGCGTGATCATCGAGAAGCCGCGCCGCTCGACCACCTCGAAACCGTGCCGCTGCAGCAGCTTGTCGATCTGCTCGTGGGAGAGCTCGGCGAACCAGCGTTCCTCCCGGTGCCGGCGGGCGCGCAGATGCCGCAGCGAGTCGGCGTTGCCGTGGTTCTCCACCACCAGGATGCCGGCGGAGGCGTCCGGCAGCGCCTTGGCGGCGAACGCGAGGGCCCGCTCGCGGATCGCGTCGTCCACGTTGAGCAGCAGCCGGAACATGGTCACGATGGCCGGGTAGCCGGCCTCGACCGGCTCCGGCACCGGACCCTCGGCCGGCACCCGGTGCCAGTTCGCGTGCGAGCCGACCTCGGCCGCCTTGGCCATCATCTCGGCCGACGTGTCGTAGCCGTGCGCCTCCCGGACCAGGCCGTGCAGGGTGCGGATGGCCCGGCCGGTGCCGCAGGCGAAGTCGTGCTGGACCGGCGCCCGTGGGCCGAACTCGCGGCGGACCAGGGTGCGCAGATAGTCACGCTGCCGCTGGTTGATCTGCGACGCGTAGCTGTCCGGCGCGTACGTGACGGTCTCGTATTTCTCGACCGCCGCAGCGTCCTGGAAAACCTTGGTGTAGTCGGTCAACGGGTCCTCCTCATGGGTTTGAAAGCCTCCAGCGCGAGGTGCCCGCGGAGCAGCCAGACTCCGATCAGGAAGGCGGGCACACTGGCGATGAGGCCGGGGGTGTGGAAGAGCGGGAGCGCGCCGAAGCAGGCCAGCGACAGCAGCGCCGCGGCCCGGGTGCCGCGGCCGAACGGGTGCAGCCCGACCGCCCGCCCGACCTGGATCAGCGGCAGCAGGTTGTTCGCGACCATCGCGCAGGCCAGGCCGGCGGCCGCGCCGAGCGCGCCGTAGCGGGGGATGAGCAGCAGGTCGAGCCCGATCGTGACGGTCAGCGCGACCAGCACGTTGGCGAGGTTCCACGAGGTGCGGCCGGCCATCGCGAGCACCATGTCGACCATGCCGCAGCCGGTGGCGACCAGCATCGCGCAGGCCAGGACGACCACGACGGTCTTGCCGTCGACGTAGCCGTCGCCGAAGAACCGCAGGTAGAACGGCGCGAGGTGGATCACCAGCAGGCAGATCGGCCAGGCGACGAGGACCAGCCAGCCGGTCGCGGTCTGGTAGAGGTGGTTGGCGGCGCGACGATCGCCGGTGGCCAGCGCCTCGGCCAGCCGCGGCTGCACCGACTGCGAGATCCCCTGATTGGCCAACTGCACCAGCACCACGAACCGGCCGGCGACCGCGTAGACCGCCGCCGCCGCCAGCCCACCGAGCGCCGCCACCAGCAGGACATCCACCCGCTGCAGCGCCAGCTGGGCCACGCTCGCGAGCGCGCGCGGGCCGGTGAACTTCCAGAAATCCCGCTGCAGACCGCGCCTTTCGGCGCGAGTGGTGGTCACGCCGGGCGGCTTTCCCGCGCGATAAACCTTCTTGAGGGCGTACGCCGCCAGCACCGTGACCGGCAGATAGGGCGCGACCCACGCCGCCGCGAACCATGGCAGCGAGAGGGTCGCGATGCCGGCCAGGGCCACCAGCAGCAACTGCAGCGTGCTCCGCAGAATCCGGTCGAGCGTCACCGTCGGCCGCATCGCCCGGTAGCCGCGGGTCGCGGTCAGCAGCGCGTCGGTCAGGGCCTGCAACGGCAGGAAGACGGCCAGCACCCGGAGCCCGGCGGTGTGCGCGCCGACCACGTGCGCGGCCTCGTGCGCGGTGGTCCGGGCGATCGCCGGTGCGGCCAGCCACATCGTCGCCCCGAGCAGCAGCGACAGCGCCAGCACCGGGGTCAGGCCGGTGCGCAGGCAGGCGCCGAGCAGGTGCTCGCGGCCGGTGGCGCGCAGCCGGGCCGGCCAGTAGACCAGCCCGGTCTGGGTGCCGAGCTTGGCCAGGCCGCCGCCGAGCACGAACGCGGCCGTCGCCGCGAAGAACGCGCCGGCCTGCTCGGCACCGAGCGAGCGGGCCACGATCCAGGTGACCGCGACACCGGTGCCGCCGGCCAGCGCCGAACCGGCCATGTTCGCCAGCCCGCCGCGGGCCACCCCCCGCGTCCCGGCCGAAGCGGGCTTGTCGAGAACGTCCGTCACGTCCGGCGCCAGATCGGCATCCGCCCCAACCAACGCGACAGCGCGTCGTCGTGCGGCAGGTAGTAGTTGGTCAGCTCCTGGCGCAGGCCCGGGTCCATGTCGGACTGCCGGGGGCGGGCGTTGTGCCGCTCGAACGGCGGCCGCTCCAGGTAGGTGGGCAGGCCCAGGAACTCGCAGACCTCGTCGTACACCTCCTCGGGTTCGGTGAAGAACCGCTCGCTCTCCACCACGTGGATCCGCTCCCGGCCCACGTGCTGCGCCATCACGCCCAGGTAGCGGGCGTACTCGCCGCGACCCCGGTAGGCGTGGTGCTGGTGGGCGAAGCTGTAGTACGACGGGTCCTCGGCCAGCCGCTCCTCCTGCCGGTGCACCCGGGCCGGCTCCAGCGCGAGCGCCGCCCCGAAGTCGCGCTCGGCCTCGAAGCCGCGCGCCACCTCGTGGTGGTGCTGCGAGTAGGCCCGCTCGACCGGGTCGCGGACCAGCACGACCAGCTTCGCCTGCGGCAGGTCCTGGGCGATCCGGGCGGCGGCCTGCGGGTGGTACATGTAGTACGGGCTCGACTCGAACGTCTGCGCCTGCACCCCGTAGCGTTCGGCGATCCGGTCGCCGCTGCGCATCAGCGGGAAGTGCGCCTTGTACCAACCCATCCCCCGGTCGTACGAGGTGTCGAAGTAGTGCACGCCCTTGTGCAGCACGGCCTTCATCACCACCGGGTGGGCGGCCAGCGCCCGGTACATCGAGGTGGTGCCGCAGCGCTGCCCGCCGCAGATCAGGAACGACGGCGTCATCCGGCCCGGCGAGGTCAGCCGCCCGTAGGACCGGGTACCGAGGTGCACCACCCGTTTCATCGGCGCGGGAATCCTGCGAACGTCCATGCTCAAAGCTCCTCGACCCGGCGGATCAGCACCGGGAGCAGCCAGGTGCCGAGCACGCCCAGGCGGGCGCCGGCTTCGGCCTGGCGGTCGGTCAGGTAGCGGACCGCGAGGTCCACCAGGTAGAGCAGGGCGGTCACGTCACGGCCCTCGGCCGGCACCCCGAACGGGGCGAGCAGCTCACCGGCGCGCTTGACGGTCTGCTCGACCGCGTCCCGCGCGTCGCCGGTCGACTGGATGCGCCGCTGCAGCTCGTGGTGGATCGCGTCGAAGCCCATCGGCACCCCGGTCGCGAACCGTTCCCAGTCCCACACCAGCAGCGCGTCGGCGAGGTTCGCCATGTTCCAGGGCGCCCAGTCGCCGTGCCATGCGCCGTACCGGAAAATGGTGTCGCCGGCGTGCTTGACCAGCAGTTCTGCCGCCGAGGACAACCCAATAGCCTCGGGCCGGTCGCCGACCGCGGTGAGCCGGGCGCGCAGCTCGTGCCAGTAGGCACTGCTCTCCACCCGCCCGGACGTGTAGCCGCAGCAGCCGGCGATGTCGAGCATCGCGGCGATCAGCCGGCGCGGGGTCAGCGGCGCCCGCGGCAGCCACACCGGCAGCGCCGACTGGACCAGCACCTGCAGGCCGCGCCACTCGCCGGCGTGCAGCACCCGCGGCACGGTCAGCCGGGTCAGGCCGGTGTTGCCGAGTGCGTTCAGGGCGGCCGTCTCCGCCTTCACCAGCGCCTGGGTCAGCGGGCCGGTGCCCAGCTTGCCGAAGCCGAAGGTGTCGCCCTCCGGGCCGATCAGCTGCAGCACCGGCTTGCGGTTGGCCCGGGCCGGGCCGATGTGGACACTCACCGACAGCTCCCGGCCCAGCTGCTCGCACAGGTAGCCGTCGATGCTCGACGAGTACGGGCCGGTGACCCGGACCCGGTCCCGCAGCAGCACCGCGGACGCGCCGGTGCGGACCGCGGCGACCACGGCGTCCCGCTTCAGCTTCGCGGTCCGCGACTGCGGCTCGGCGTAGCGGCGGACCGCGGCCGCGGCCACCCGGCGGGAACCGGCCGGCACCAGCAGGCGCGGGCGGCGGGCATCCGGGACCACCAGATATTCGGCGATCGGGGTGCCGGGCGAACCGTCCGTGCGGCACGGCCACGGATAGAGGAGATCGAGCACCTCGGTCAGATACTGCGTGCGCAGGGCCGCGTCGTCGACCGTGAGCTCGGCCGGTGCAGTCTTCACCGGACTCATCCGGATTTATCCCCCTCCAGTGAATTGCGCTCCGTGGCGTTCCGCCACAGCAGCGCGAATGCCAGAACCATGAAGGCAAGCGGGGTGACCAGCGCGTTGTACCAGAGCATCGCCGAGTACGACGTGACCAGCGCGGCGCTCGCGGCCACCCCGATCGCGCTGCGGTCCCGCCGGAACCGCCATAGCCCGTACCCGAAAAAGCCCAGGTAGCCGAGCGTGCCGGCGGCGCCGTGCGCGTAGAGCAGCTGCCACAGCTGGCCGTTGCCGCCGACGGTGAAGTTGCCGCAGCGCTCGCAGCCGGCGCTCTCGCCCACGGTGATCGAGTTGCGGCCACCGACGGTGTTGCGGGTGCCGCCGTAGCCGACCACCGGCGAGCCGGCGAAGCCGTCCAGGGCGCGGTCGATCAGGAACGAGCGGACGCCGTTGGACTTGCCGTTGTCCATCCGGGCGCTGACCACGCCGCCGAGCGGGGTGGCGACCACGGCCACGAACAGCATCGCGCCGGCCACCGCGACCACGCCGACGATCCACACCTTGCCGGCCAGCACGTAGCGGGCGGCCACGTAGAGCACCAGCACGCCGATGCCGATCCACAGGCCCCGGTTCAGCGACACCACGGCCGGCACGATCGAGGCGAGCAGGCACAGCACCGCGAGCACCTTGTTCCGGCCGCGGCCGCTCTGCCACGCCGCCACCACCAGCCAGCCGGCCAGCAGGCAGAAGTTGTTGCCCCAGGTGTTCGTGTAGCCCCAGGGCGCGGCCGGGCGCGGCTTCTCGCCGCCGACGAGGTCCATGATCTGCGCGGCGTACGGATGGACCAGCGACTGCACGAAACCCTTGTTGCGTACGCCGTGCGGCAGCAGCATCTCCACCGGCGAGGTGAACTCGAAGTGCCCGGCCACCATGCCGAGGAAGCCCCCGGCCACGGTCACCACGAACAGCCAGCCGAGGTATTTGACCAGCCGTTTCTTCGGCAGTTCCCGTTCGGTGAGGTTGCCGGCGTAGACCAGCAGCACGGTCAGCGCGAGGTACATGACCAGCTTGTAGGTGACCGCCGGGAGACGGCCGACCGCGTGTTCGGGGACGGTGCCGGCCGGGTCGGCGCCGAGCGCGCCGATGCTCACCACGATCGCGATCAGGAAGAGCGCCCACCAGCCGAAGCCGGGCGGCAGCATCAGGGTACGGCCGGCGGCACGCCGCCGGAGCAGCAGGAAGAGCATGGGTACGGCCATCACGGCGAAGATGAGTACGCCGAGCCCGAGCGCCCACCACAGCGGATAGAGCGCGAGGATGCCCGCCACCGGCCAGGCCGGAAGGGTGATGGTCTTGCGCGCGCCGTGGGCCGGGCCGCCGGTCCGTTCCGAGGCCGGGGCTGCCAGGGTCACTTCCCGTCGCCGTCCTCGGCCGCCTTACCCATCCCCTCCCGGACCATCCCCTCCTTGACCAGCCCTGACATGTCGATCACCGCGGTGATCTCGCTGGCGGACTCGGCCGTACGGGGGCGTACCTGCGGCTTCTCGGCGGTCTTCTCGGCCGCCGCCGCCCGGGCCGCCTTGGCCTTCTCGGCGGCCGACATCGTGTTCGTCGGGAAGCGCATCGGCTGGGTGAGGTCGCTGTCGGGGATCGAGCTGTCCAGGGCGACGGCCTTGCTCTCGCCGGGTGTGGGCGCGAGCGTCACCGCGGGGGCGCTGGCCTCGGCGGCGCGCAGGCCGTTGAGGCGGGGCAGCACCACGGCGCCGAGCAGCGGCGTGCCGACCCGCTGCAGCTGTTCGGTCGCGTCCAGCAGGGCCGGGCGGCGCGACTTGCGGAGCTCCACCGCGAGCAGGGCCGCGTCGGCCAGGCTGGCCAGGCTCTGCGCGTCGGCGCTGCTGCTGGTCGACGGCGCCTCGATGACGATGTAGCCGCCCTGCCGGCGCAGCGTCTCCAGGGTGTCCTTGAGCCGCTGCGACTGCATCAGGCCGGCCGCGGTGGCCGCGCCGCCGGTGGTGATCACCCGCAGCGATGGGATGCGCGGGGTGCGCTGCAGTGCCCGGGCCAGGCCGACCCGCCCGGCGAGCAGGTCGGAGAGGCCGGGCACGGCGGAGACGCCGAGCATCCGGGCGAGCGGGGCCGCGTCCATCACGCTGTCCGGCAGGTGCGCGCCGACCAGCACGACCTCGCTGCCGGTGCGGGCCAGCGCGGCGGCCAGGTTCGCGGCCACCAGGGTCGCGGCCGAACCGCGGCTGGTGCCGGTCACCACGATCACCTGGTCGCTGGGGCGCAGCGTCGCGAGGATCTCGTTGCGCAGCCGGTTGAAGACCCGGCCGCCGGCCCCGTACGGCTGGAGCACGTCGTCGAAGTGCGGCGTGGTGCGCTCGTCCAGGGCGGCCAGCACGTTCACCCGGCCGCGGTCGCGCACGTCGCCGGCCGACCGCAGCCGCCGGTCGAAGCGCTCCCGCAGGAACGCCAGCGCGCAGCCGAGCAGCAGGCCGATCATGCCGCCGGTGGCCACGTTCACCATGCCGTTCGGGCTGGTCGGGGTGTCCGGCAGGCGGGCGTCGCTGATGATGTTGCCGGCGCCGACCGTGGTGGTGGTCAGCTCGTTGAGCCGGCCGGTCAGCCCGTTCAGCTGGTTCTGCGAGTTGTTGCGCAGGCTCTGCAGGTTGCTCTCGTCCGGGCTGCCCTTGGCCGCCCGGGACAGCCGGGAGTTGATCCCGGTCATCGTCGTGGTGAGCTGCTTGATCTTGGTGGTGAGGGTCTTGATCTGCTGGTCGAGGCCGCTCTGCGCGGTCTCCTCACGGTTCCGGAGGTACGCCTCGGCGAACGAGTGCGACCCGGCCTGGGCCTCCTGCGGCGTACCGGCCTTGAACGTGATCACCAGGACGGTGGTGTTGGCCGGCACCTCGACCGAGACGCTCTTGGCCAGCTCCAGCGGCGAGAGGGAGGTGCGCAGCAGGGCCGCCGCCTTGGCCGCGACCGCGCCCGAGCCGACCAGCTGGGCCTCGGTGTCCAGGTTGACCGAGCCCTTGGTGCGGCCGCCCTGCGAGTTGGTGTCCTGGTCGAGCGCCTGGACCAGCACCGCGGTGGACGACTCGTACACCTTCGGCAGGGCGCTGGTCAGCGCCGCCCCCGCACCCAGCCCGGCACCGGTCGCGACCAGCGCGATCCACCAGTGGCGGCGGAACACGCCGAGGTAATGCGAGACATCCGCAGGGCGAGACGCTTCCATCGGTTGGCGGACCTTCCGGGGTGAGTGAGATGCTGGTTATCGGGCGATTTGCCCCCAGCGAGGTAAACGTCTCACTCCCGGCTACGTGATGGCTTTACGTCAGTTTGGGCTCCACCCAGCCGTTCTCCACGAGGTACGCGAGCACGACTTCGATCGCCTCGGCGACCGTCATCGTGGTGGTGTCGATGGTCATCTCGGCGTCGGCCGGCGTCTCGTACGGGTCGTCGATGCCGGTCATCCCGCGCAGCTGACCGGCTCGGGCCCGGGCGTAGAGGCCCTTGCGGTCACGCTGCTCGCAGACCTCCAGCGGGGTGGCCACGTGCACCAGGAGGAAACCGGCGCCGGCGTCGGTCGCCATCGAGCGCACCGCGGCGCGGGCCGCTTCGTACGGTGCGATCGGGCACGCGACCGCCATGCCCCGATGCCGGCCGATCTCGGCGGCGACCCAGCCGATCCGGCGTACGTTGCGGTCCCGGTCGGCCTTGCTGAAGCCCAGCCCCGCGGAGAGCTCGCGCCGCACCACATCGCCGTCGAGCAGGGTGACCGAGCGGTCGCCGGTCTCGCGCAGCGAGTCGGCCAGGCCGCGGGCGATGGTCGACTTGCCGGATCCGGAGAAGCCGGTGAAGAACACCACGAGACCGCGGTGCCGGCGCGGCGGCCGGGCCCGGACCAGCTCCTTGGCCACCGCCGGGGGAGTGTGCCACTCGGGCAGCGGGAAGCCGCGGTCGAGCAGGTCGTCGATCTCGGCCGGGGTCATCGCCAGGCGCCGGTTGCGCGGCGGGATGTCGTCCCGCCAGCGCCACTGGCCGTCCCGGTTGTCGTAGGCCAGCTCGCGCGGCACCAGCACGCGCAGGCCACCGCCGGAGAGCATCTCGCCGGTGGAGAGCACATGGGACACGCCGTACGACGCGGCGACCCGGGCCCGCAGCATCGCGTCGCGCAGGTCGTCACCGCGGTTGAGCGGCAGCGCGACGATGGTCGCCGGGGGGAGCCGGTCGCGGGCCGCGAAGATCGCCCGGACCAGCGCCTCGGGCGGCAGCCCGTCCGGACCGGGGCCGCTCACCGGGATGAGGATCAGCAGGTGCGCGGCGAGGGTGCGGGCCGCGTGCGCGATCTGGGCGAGCTGCGGGCGGTGCAGCGGCCGGTCGGCGATCACGCCGAGCACCCGGCCCGGCGGCAGCAGCGCCTTGACCTCGGCGGGGGTGCGCCGCAGCCGCTTGAACGTGTGGTGGCCGCCGTCGCCCATCGGGCGCACCGTGCCGCCCACGCCGTAGTTGCGCTCGCCGGTCGCCCAGGCGTCGGTGACCTCGAGCGCCGCGACCGGCGCGCCCTCCGGGTCGGTCAGGATGATCGTGCGGCGCAGCGGGTCGTCCAGCACCAGGTCGGTGGCCAACTCGGCGGGGACCTCGAGGGTCACCGCGGCCGGCCACGGGGTGCCGTCGGCGAGCCGGCCGCGGCGGCGCAGCGCGTCCAGGTCGGCGCGGCCGAGGAAGCCGGTCAGCGGTGCATATGCGCCGCTCAGCAGCAATTCCAAGTCAGCGAGCTCGTGCGGGTGCGGCGTGTATGACGGCGCGTCGCGCAGCACGTCCTCGGGAAGCACTGAACCATTCACCTTTGCATCCCCCTGCGGCCGACTAGGGGGACAGTTTCGCAGCCCGGCCGGTCTTGGTCGAGACGGGTATCCGGTCCGTCTCCGACGTTCGGCCGTCCTGGCAATTTGTCCGCATTTGCCCGCGTCGGGTATTGGACAAACCGGATCTTCATCACAATACTGGCACCTCGTGACCCGACGACCGCGACGCTTCCGCCTTGTACAGCTCGCTGCCGTGCCGACGGCCTTCGTGCTGTCGGTGGCAACCACGCTCGCGTGGGCCTGGACTGGCGGCGTCGATCAGATCGGGCTGCCACTCGGACCGGTCGGCGATCCCACCGTGTCGTTGCCGGTGATCGCCGCCCCGGACTTCCCGATCGTCGGTGACCCCCGGCGCAGCGAGCCGGCGCGGCGGGCCACCTCTTCGGCGGCCGTCGACGACCCCACCGTCTCCTCCGGTGCGTCTCTCGCCCCGTACACCCCAAGCAAGCCCGGGGAGATCGCGCCGCGTGTCGCGGCAGATGGCGGGACCGTCGACATGACCGCGTCCGGTGGTGAATGTGTCACCGGGCGCAAGCTCATCCCCAGCTGCAACGTGCTGTGGGGGGTTGCGCCCGGCGCGCACACCGAGAGTCGCGGGGCCTCGGCGCTCGCCGCGTTCGAACGCAAGACCGGCCGCACCCAGGCGATCTACCACGCCTATCACGGCGGGATCCGGCAGCTGTTCCCCACCGAGCAGGAGATCGCGATCGCTCACCAGCGGGGGCGGCACCGGATCCTGTTCCTCAACTGGAAGCCCGAGTCGGCCTCGTGGGCGGCCATCGCCAAGGGGGACCGGCGCACCGATGCGTTCCTCGACCGGCTCGCCGTGCACATCAAGAAGACCTTCCCGGAGCAGTTCTTCTTCGCCGTGCATCACGAGGGCGAGAACGACGTGCGGGAGAGGGTCGGCTCCGGCTACACCGCCCGCGACTACGCGGCCATGTACCGGCACGTGATCAACCGGCTGCGGGCCCGGGGCGTCAACAACATCGTCAGCGTGCTGGTGCACATGGCGTACATCAAGCACGCGCAGCAGAGCTGGTTCAACAGCATGTACCCGGGCGACGACGTGGTCGACTGGATCGGCTTCGACACGTACGCCTACAGCGATCCCGGCTACGGCCACGGTGACTTCGCCGAGGTCTTCAACAAGCGGATCGAGGGCAAGCGCGGCTGGCCCGGCTTCTACACCTGGGCGCTCACCCGCCATCCCGGTAAACCGCTGATGATCGCCGAGTGGGGTGTCTGGTCGTCCAAGCGCAACACCCGCTACAAGGTCGACTTCTATCGCGATCTCGGCGCCGAGATCCGGCGGTTCCCGAAGATCCGGGCGATGGTGCAGTTCGAGACGCCGCACAACCAGAAGGGGCAGGACTCGTCGGTGGACAGCACGCCGGCGGCGCTGCAGGCCTACCGGAATCTGGGCCGGCTCCCGATCTTCCAGGTGGCGGTCACCCCGTGAGCGTCGCCTGCACGAAGGTGACCCGGCCGATCCGGTGGTCGGCGTGCGCGACCTCCTGAGCGTCGCCGAACCCGGCGTCGGCCAGAAGTGTGACGATGCCGTTGCCGTGGTTGCCGGAATGGGCCAGGCGCCGTCGGCGTGCTGGATGTCCGGCGTTCTTCACGCCCTCGAAGTCGGCGATCGTGATCGTTCCGCCCGGGCGAAGGGCGCGTAACGCGTCACGCGCGAACGCGATCCGGCCGGCGTCATCGATGTGGTGCAGGGCCAGGGCCGAGATCACATGGTCGAGTGCGGCGTCATCGGCGGGGATCCGGTCGGCGTACCCCTGAACCAGGGCAAGGCTGAGGTTCCGGCGACGTGCCTTGCGTGCTGCCCGGCGCAGCGCATCCGCGTCGGGATCGAGGCCGGTCACCCGTGCGCTCGGCTGGGCCGCGAGCACGGTGAACGACAGGTTGCCCGTACCGCAGCCGACGTCGACCACCGTCTGACCAGGCTCGACGCCGGCGAGCTCGACCGTGCGCCGGTGCAGTGCGCGGACGCCGGCCAGCCGGGTGAAGGCGTCGTAGAACGGGAGAAGCCAGGACTTCCCCGCACCCGGCAGGAACGAGCGGTCTCGATCCTCCGGAGTTCGTTGATCAACGATGCGGATGGGGTTCGAATGTGCCATGGATGTCTCCTGTCCAGGCGGTGCCGTCACGTCCCAGTCTTGGATAATCTGCGGTCTTCCGGCAGGACTAAGCGGAGGCACCATGGGACATTCTTTGGTTGGCGGCCCACCCGGACTTCCGTCGAGCCTGCGGACGGTGCGGCCGGGCGGCACGCTGGTCTACCGCTATCGGCAGCGTCCCGGTCTGCCGCCGGTCTCGGTGACCCGTTTCGACACCGACGCCGCCCACGCCGCACTCCCGCCGGACCACCGGCACGCGCACGACTTCTTCGTTCTGCTCTACGTCGAGCAGGGTGCGGGCTCGGTCACCGTCGACGGCGCCGAGCGATCGCTGCGGACCGGCGACCTCCACGTCGTGTCACCGGGGCAGACCGTCGGCGTCGGGGCGGCAACGGAGATCGCCCGCGGCCGCGCGTGGTCGGTCGCGTTCACACCGGACGCCGTCCCCGCCCTGACCTCGGTTTCCCCGCTGGCCTGGATGCACCATCCCTTGCTCGCCCTGTTTGCGGCCGACGGGCCACCCGTGCGGATTGCCGGGCCCGACCGGGCGAACTGGTCGGCGTGGCTGGCCGACCTGGCCGAGGAACTGGCCGACCCGGCCCGCCTCGGTACCCACGAGGCCGTCGCCGCGCTGCTCACCCGGCTTCTGGTCGCGGCAGCGCGGCTGGCACCCAGCGCTCCGGCCCCGCCGGACCCGCTCGTCGAGCGGGTCTTCGCGCAGATCGAAGCGACGTTCCGCCGGCCGGTCTCCGCCGCCGATGTCGCCCGCGCACTCGGCTACACCCCTGGGCATCTCACGACCGTGCTCCGCCGGCGCACCGGCCGCCCCCTGCTCGAATGGATCACCGAGCGGCGCATGACCGAGGTCCGGCGCATACTCCGCGAGACGGACCTTTCGCTCGACGTTGTGGCCGCCCGGACCGGCCTGCGCGACGCCAGCTATCTCGTCCGCCGCTTCCGAAACCGGTACGGCATCACCCCGCAGCAATGGCGCCGCACGCAACGAACGTGGACGTGACTCAGCGCTTCCGCGGCTGCCAGTCGGGGAAACCCTCCGCCGCACTGCGCACCCCGTACAGCGACCTCTTCTTCGCGCCGTCGGCCCGCATCACCCAGAGGTCGCCGAGGAAGCTCGACCGGTCGGTCCCGAACGTGATGCTCTTGCCGTCGGGCGACCACGCCGGCCCGGTGTCGAAGAAGTTGCCGCTGGTGAGCCGCTTGGCGTTCCGGCCGTCCGCGCCGACCGTCCAGATCGACGACTGGGCGAGGGTGTCCCGCTCGAAGACGAGCCGTTTCCCGTCCGGCGACCAGGCGACCTGATGGTCGTAGTCGGCGTTCCTGGTGATCCGCTTGACCTTCCCGCTGGCAAGCGTCAGGACGAAGATGTCGCCGACGTCGCCCTCGGCCGACCCGCGGGTGAAGGCGATCCGCTTCCCGTCGGGCGACCAGGCCGCCTCGAAGTCCAGGGCGGCGCCCTTGGTGAGCCGCTTCTTCCCCGACCCGTTGGCGTTCATCACCCACAGGTCGAAGTTCCCGCCGGTGACCCGGGTGAAGACGATCCGCGTCCCCTGCCGGTTGAAGACCGGATCCCGCGCGTCCATCCCGGTGGTGAGCCGCCGCTGATGCCGCCCGTCGGCGTCCATGCTCCAGACGGCACCGGCCCCGAACGGCGCCGGAGTCCGCCAGAACACGACCTTCGTGCCGGCCCCGTTGAAAGCCGGCCCCAGTTCATTGAGCCCCGGCGTATTGGTGAGGCGCCGAGCGCCCTTGCCGTTGGCCCCGATGCTCCACAGGTCGGTCTGCGTGTGGTCCCCCGCGACCGACTCACTCGGAAAGACGACCCGCCCGTTCCGCCCCGGGAACGCGGCCTCCGCCCCTTGTGGCCCGACGAGAACGATTCCCGCAGCCACGGCGCCGACCAGCAACAACCTTCCTGTTCGCATGCGTCCAATGTGCGCTAGATCACAGCTGGTTCACATGGGCCGATCAGCCCGGCCTGAGCTCAGTCGTCGCCGGCGGAAGTCCGGAAGGCCGTCGGATTCGTCAGGTACAGGCGGGTGCCACGCCGGACCAGGTCGCCGCGGACGGAGACGGCTGACATCTCCTGATGGGCCAGGGTAGCGATCGAGTAGTCCTCGTCCGTGAGGTTCATCCAGACCCGCCGCAGGCGATCGTCGCCCTCGATCGTGCCCGCGATGCTGATCTCGCCGGTGCCGGCGCCTTCCCGGTGTAGCCGCACGACGTTCCCCGCTACGACGGCGCCTTCCTCCGGAACACGTTCGCGCATTTCCTGCGCGGCCGACGCCAGCACCGGCAGGTGGTCACGACGAAAACGGATCGGAACGAGCTGTCGGGTCCCGATCGGGCGGGAGGGCGCCAGGCGAAGTGCTAGTTCGAACGGGTGGCCGGCCTCGCCGCCCAGCCCGATCAAGGCTTCACAGAGGTTGGCGCTGACCCCGGCCGGCACGGCCGCCGTGAAGACATCAAGCCCGTTCGGGTCGACCAGGGCGTCGTTCGCGGCGTTGTGCGCTGCCCGTACGGCGTCGTAGAGCTTCAACGAGACGCGTCGTTCGAATGGCTCGGCCGCGTCGTTCTCGAACAGCGTGGGCTGGGACGCCGAGAGGCGCGGCGGCACGGGAGTGTGGACGGAGAGGATGAAGCTGCCCTCGGACGGCGGCCCGATCCGTACGTCGCGCAGGAGCTTCAGAACCTCGGCCGACTTGCGGGCCGGCTGAACGGCGCGCGGCTGCTCGACGCTGACGACGTACGCGGCGGCGATCACCAGGTTCCGGACGCTTTCGAAGGCCCGGACGCCGTCCTCGATGCCGATCATCCCGGGCGCGTTGTCCGGCGGAAACGTCCGAATCGTGTGGACATCCATCGACACGTTGGAGATGTCGCTGAGCACTTCTAGTTCCGACCGGTCCTCAGTGACGGCAAGAACGTTCAGAAGGTCACGGACCCGTGCCGCGTAGTCGCGAATGGTGGATTCCTGCGGCTGAAGGGCTTCGAACTCCTCCCCGTCCACCACCTTGAGCCACAGCACGCTGCTACCGGACCGCTCGCCGATCGTCCAGTTGTGGGCGCGCAGATACATCGCCAACTCGGACGGCAACCGAGCGGCCAGCGCGTCGCGATCAGTTACCTGTGCTCGGATCATCGCGTCGCACCTCCCCGATCTCCGGCCCGATCTCCCGCCAGCAGCGATCCGAGCGTCTCAACTGTCAGTAAATTCCGCGTAGGAATCCGCACCGACACACTCGCAGGGTCGCCTGGCTCGGTAGGCAGAGTCTCGCGATCTTCCAGCGAAATCCAGTAGGCCGCGGTGCTCAACTGCATCTGCCGGTCGGTGCAGATCGCGTACTCCTCGGCTGCGGTCGGCACAATCACGACCGAGAGGAACCGCGGAATCTGGAAGCCAGGACCGGCCAGGTGATTGAAATGATCGACTCGGAGTGAGTGGTGGATCTCGCCGTCCTTGATCCGGGGTGCCGACGAGGACTTGACCTGTACTTCGATCCTGGGGGATCGGGTGGTGCCACGGGGGCCTGGGTGCGCGATCTGCCAGTCGACGCCATCGATGTCCAGGTTCATCCTGGAGGTCGTGAAGCCTCCGGCGCAGGCCAGTGCGTAGATGAAGCCTTCGCCGTGTAGTCCCTGATGCACGTTCTTGTTCACCGCGGTTTGGCACCCCCGAGCGCGACATCGCACCTGAACGACACGAAGCCAGACTAGTCGCATGACATCGGTTGGCGAAACCCGGAAATTGTCTGGGCGGGCGTGACCAACCGGTCACGCCCGCCCGTTCGATCTGGTCCAGCTGTCAGCTTGTTTCGCCGGCGACGCTGAAGGAACCCAGGCGGTTGATGGCGAACAGGGTGCCGCCGATGATGAAGACGACCGCCATCACCAGCGATACCGGCAGAGAGACCTTGCCGTCGAGCATGCCGGTCGGGGCGATCTTGTCGGCGATCGTGATGACGTACTGCTCGATGGACAGCACCCGGGTGCCGCTCACCCAGCGGCCCAGCAGGCCCTCCCACACCAGGATGTAGACCAGTCCGAGCAGGACCGGGCGCCGGGTGACCAGGCTGAGCAGCAGGAACAGCGCCGAGTACGCGACCGCACCGGCGGCCGCCGCGACCGCGAGGGCCAGGCCGAACTTGACGCTGTCCGCCAGGATGCCGGCCACGAACAGCGGCACGGCCGAGGCCACCGCCGAGACGCCCGCGGCCACCAGGAGCTTGGCCAGGATGATGTCGCGGCGGGGGAGCGGCTTGGTGAGGATGTGGACGATGGTGCCGTCGTCGACCTCGGAACCGAGGACTCCGGTGCCGACGATCAGGCTGATCACCGGGAGGACCACGGCGAGGCCGAGGCCGACCACGACGGCCTGGCCCCACTGGTTGGGGTCGACGTCGTAGGCGCGACAGATCAGCGCGAGGCCGACCAGCAGCAGCGGCAACGGCAGCAGCAACAGGACCCGGCGGCGGCCGAACAGGCCGCGGGCGGTGATGTAGGCGACCGTGGACATCATGCCTCCAGCAGGTAGGAGAAGACGCTCTCCAGGGACTCGTCGGACGGCAGCAGGCGCCGCAGGCGGATGCCCTCGCCCAGTGCGATGCGCGGCAGGGCGCGGGTGAAGCTGCCGTAGTCGGAGGCGCGGACGGTCAGGCCGCCCGCCTCGATCTCGACGCCGTTGACCGACTTCTCGCCGATCAGCGCGACCGCCAGTTTGCGGTCGTCGGAGCTCTGCACGGCGAACACGTGCGGCCGGTTGGTCATCAGCCGGCGGATGCGCCGGTAGTCGCCGGAGGCGGCCAGCCGGCCGGCCACGATCACCTGGACCAGGCCGGAGAGCTGCTCGACCTCTTCCAGGATGTGCGAGCTGAACAGGATGGTGTGGCCCTCGTCGCCCAGTTTGTGGAGCAGCTCCATCATGTGCATCCGCTGCCGCGGGTCCATGCCGTTGAACGGCTCGTCCAGCAGCAGCACCTGCGGCTCGTGCACCAGCGCCGCCGCCACCCGGGTGCGCTGCCGCATGCCCTTGGAGAAGGTTTCGATACGGCGGTCCTGGGCGCTGGTCATCTCGACGAGTTCGAGCGCCCTGGTCGCCGCGGCCGCCGGGTCCGGCAGTTTCTGCATCTTCGCGCAGGCCACCACGAACTGGCGGGCGGTGAGGAAGCCGTGCACGGCCTCCTTCTCGGCGACCAGGCCGAGCTGCCGGTAGATGCCGGGGTTGCGCCAGGTCGGTGAGCCGTCGATGGTCACCGTGCCGCGGGACGGCGACAGGAAGCCGGCCATCATGTGCAGCACGGTGGTCTTGCCGGCGCCGTTCGGGCCGAGCAGGCCGGTCACGCCGGGCTGCAGGGTCATGCTGATGTCGTTGACCGCGACGACGTTGCCGTACCAGCGGGAGACGTTCTCGAGTTCGACGACGCTCATAGCGAGGCCACCTTCCGGTAGCGCGCCAGTAGCAGCAACAGGCACGCGGTGATCAGGCAGAACGCCTCGATGCCGTAGATCACGCCGAAGTTCCCGACGTCGATGCCGAGGTCGTGCCGGTCGCGCAGCCAGCCCTCGACGCCGGAGATCAGGCTCATCGGGCTGGCCAGGCCGGCCAGGTGGCGGGAGGTCTCCGAGGGCAGCACGCTGAGCACGCCGACGACCGGCGCGGTCATCAGGAAGACCGCGACGATGCCGCCGGCCGCGAACGCGCGCTTACCGGTGAGCGAGGCGATCAGCAGGCTGATGCTGGCGAAGACGAACGCCCACAGCACGCTGTACGCCCAGCCGGGCAGGAGCAGCCCGACCTCGTGCCAAACCCCCTTCATCCCGGTCTTGGTGGTGAAGGCGCCACCCAGGAACATGATGAATTGGGGTACGCCGAGGAGCAGCCACACCGCGGTGACCAGGGCGGCGACCTTGGCGATCACGTAGTCGGCGGCGCGCAGCGGACGGCTGAAGTAGAGCGGCAGCACGCCGGAGCGCAGGTCGCGGGAGACCAGCTCGGGCGCGACGATGGCGACGAAGAAGATCACCAGCCAGCTCATGCCGTCGTCGAACGCGTAGTAGTCGAACAGCCAGGTGCCGGTCTGCGACCGGACCGCCGCGTTGATCACCGCGACGAGCAGCACGATGCCGGCCACGCCCCACGGGAAGATCTTCGATTTGGCGGAGCGGCCGAACCCGAAGGTGGCCCGCAACCCGTGCACGTAGAGGGCGCGGAGCAGGGCGCCCCGGCCGAGCCGGGGACCGGTGTACCGCTGGTACCCGATGTCATGGATGACGCCGGCCTCAGACATCGGCCGTCTCCTTCGTGGTGAAGAGCTCGGCGACGCGGTGACGCCGCTGGTCGAGGCGGTGCAGCGGAAGGTCCAGCTCGGCCACGGCCTGCAGCACCTTGTCGTAGGCGCTGTCCGATTCGAGCGGCACCAGCAGCAACCGGCCTTCGGGGGTGACGGCGAAGCCGAGGGCGCTCAGCGCCGCGGCGAGTTCGTCGGTGCCCTCGCTGACCTCGACGGCGAGCACGTCGGACGCGGTGGTCATGGAGGAGATCCGGTCGGCCCGCAGCAGGTGGCCGGCCTCGATGGCGATCAGCGAGTCGCAGATCCGCTCGACCTCGCCGAGCAGGTGCGAGCAGACCACCACGGAGATGCCGAACTCGTTGCCGATCCGGTGGACCAGGGTGAGCATGGCGTCCCGCCCGGCCGGGTCGAGACCGTTGGTGGGCTCGTCGAGCAGCAGCAGGTCGGGGTCGTGGACGAGCGCCTGGGCCAGCTTGACCCGCTGCTTCATGCCGGTCGAGTAGCCGCCGATCTGCCGGTACCGCTCCTCGTACAACCCGACGTGGCGCAGCGACTCGGAGGCCCGTTCGCGGGCCGCGGTCTTGGGCAGCCCACTGAGCCGGCCCACGTGGGTGACGAACTCGGAGGCGGAGACGTCGGGCGGGAGGCAGTCGTTCTCCGGCATGTAGCCGACCCGCGCCCGTACCTTGTCGGTCTCGGTGACCGGGTCGATCCCGAGCACCCGGACCTCGCCGGAGCTGGGCGCGAGGAGGCCCAGCATGATTTTGATGAAGGTGCTCTTACCGGCGCCGTTGGCGCCGACGAGCCCGATGACGCCCGCATCGACGTCGACGGTGAGGTCGGCCAGGGCTGTCACCCCGCCGCCGTACGTCTTCGTCAGCGCCTGAGTCGCGATGATGGTCACGGGCCCAGCCTAGGAAGGCCGCGCACGGTACGGATCCGGTAGAACCCTGAGAGCCCTATCGGGGTCTCTCAGCCCGCTCTCAGCTACGGCGATGCGAAGCGCGAGAGCGGGCCGAGGGAGACAGGAGGCGTCAGCCCGTGTTGCGCATGCCGGCGGCGATGCCGTTCACCGAGGTCAGCAGCGCCCGCTCCAGGGCGGTCGACTCGGACGGCGCGCGGCGTACGCCGGTCACCAGCTGGCGGTCGGCGTCGCCCAGGTCGCGGTACTGGCGGAGCAGCGCCACCTGCAGGTGGTGCAGCGGCAGGAGGTAGGTGTCCCGGACGCCCAGGGTGCGCCGGAGCTCGGGCTGCGAGTCCAGCAGGTCGGTGCCACCGGTGATCGCCAGCACTTCTCGTACGGTCAATTCGTACTCCTCCTTGATCTTCTCGAAGATCGGGTGGAGGTTTTCCGGGACGAGGGTCTCGACGTAGCGGCCGGCGATCTCCAGGTCGGTCTTGTTCAGCATCATCTCGACGTTCGACAGGAACGTCTTGAAGAACTGCCAGTCCGCGTACATCTCCTTGATGTGCTCGGTGTGCCCGGCCTCGCGCGCGGCCTTGAGGCCGGAGCCGACGCCGAACCAGCCGGGCACGATCTGCCGGGTCTGGGTCCAGCCGAACACCCACGGGATGGCCCGCAGCCCGCCGAGGCCGGCGTCGGCGTTCGGCCGCTTGGCCGGCCGGGAGCCGATGTTCAGCTGGCCGAGCAGCTCGGTGGGGGTGGCCGCCCAGAAGTAGGCGGGCAGGTCCGGGTTCTGCACCAGCGACCGGTACGCGTCGAACGCCGCGTCCGACGCCGCGTCCATGGTCGCGTCCCAGCGGGTGAGCCGCTCCATGTCCACCGACGGGCTGGTGTGCAGCAGCGTCGCCTGCAGCACGGCGGCGACGGTGAGCTCCAGGTTTTCCCGGGCCAGGGCGGGCAGAGTGTATTTGTCGGAGATGACCTCGCCCTGCTCGGTGACCTTGATCGCGCCGTCGAGCGTGCCGTAGGGCTGGGCCAGGATCGCCTCGTGGGTGGGGCCGCCACCACGGCCGACGGTGCCGCCCCGGCCGTGGAACAGCCGCAGGCGTACGCCGTGCCGGGCGGCCACGTCACGCAGCGACCGCTGGGCCTTGTGGATCCGCCACTGGCTGGTGGTGATCCCGGCCTCCTTGTTGGAGTCCGAGTACCCCAGCATGACCTCCTGCACGTCGCCGCGCGCCCGGACGATCGCCCGGTAGGCCGGCAGCGACAGCATCTCGTCGAGCAGGTCGCCACCGGCGTCCAGCTCGGCCGGGGTCTCCAGCAGCGGCACGATGTTGACCCGGGCCCGGCCGGTGTGGATGTCGACGAGGCCGGCCTCGCGGGCCAGCACGGCCGCGGCCAGCACGTCGTCCACGCCGAGGGTCATCGAGATGATGTACGTCTCGATGACGTCGGGGCCGAACCGCTCCTGTACGTCCCGGATCGTGTTGAACACGTCGAACGTCTTGCGGGCCGAGTCGGTGAGCGGGGTGTCGGCGCTGGAGAGCGGTCGCCGCCCGCCCAGCTCGGTGGCGAGCAGCTTGGTGCGCTGCGGCCGGTCCAGGGCCGCGTAGTCCTCGACCTCGCCGACCTGGGTGTACATCTGCTGCAGCACCTCGTGGTGCTTCTCGGCGTGCTCGCGCACGTCGAGGGTGGCCAGCTGCAGGCCGAACGCGGAGACGGTGCGGATCGCCGAGGCGACCACGCCGACCGCGGTGAGCTGGCCGGAGTTGCGGGCCAGCGAGGCGCGCATCAGCTCGAGGTCGCTGATCAGCTCGTCGTTGCCGAGGTAGTCGCGGCCGGACACGTGGGCGGTGCCGCGGCGCAGCCGCTCACGGGTGTTGGAGAGCTTCGCCTTGATCGCCCGCACCTTGAGCCGGTAGGGCTCCTCGGCGTTGGTCTTGCGGAACCGGGGCGCGACCTCGGGCAGATTGTCCAGGTCCTTGGCGAGCGACGCGGACAGGTCGAGCGAGACGCCGCGCAGCCGGCGGGAGACCGACAGCTCGTCGATCAGCTTGTCCATGGCCTTCTCGGTGGCCTGGATGCCGTGCTCGTGCTGGATCATCAGGACGTCGCGGGTGACCGCCGGGGTGACGAACGGGTTGCCGTCCCGGTCGCCGCCGATCCACGAGCCGAAGGTCAGCGGGCGGGCGGTCGGCGCGGTCTCGACGCCGAGGTTGCGCAGCGTCTCGGCCAGGTCGGCGAGCACCTGCGGGGCGGCCTCGGCGTACAGGTCGCGCAGGTAGTAGACCGCGTTGCGGGCCTCGTCGGTCGGGTCCGGCCGGTCCAGCCGCAGCTCGTCGGTCTGCCAGAGCAGGTCGATCAGCTCGGCGAACCGCCGGGTCGAGGCGGAGGTGTCGGACGCGCCGAACAGGATCTGGGCCGAGGCCTCGGCGTCGAGCGCGTCGGCGAGCTGGCGCAGCTTCGACAGGATCGACCGGCGGGACGCCTCGGTCGGGTGCGCGGTGAAGACCGGGCGGACCGCGAGCCGGCGGGCGGCGGCGGCGATCTCGTCGGCCGGCACGCCCTTCTCGGCGATCCGCTTGGCCGCCTGGTCGAGCCAGCCGCCGTCGCGGGCCCGGCGCCGCCGCAGGTCGCGGGAGCGGTGCACCTGCTCGGTGATGTTGGCCAGGTGGAAGTAGGTGGAGAAGGCACGGGCCAGCTTGGTGCCGGTGGTGACGTCCATCGCGGCGAGCCGGTCGGCGGCGGCCTTGGCGTCCTGGCGGACCAGGGCGCGGACCTCTTCGACCAGGTCGAGGAGCGGGCGGCCCTCCTGCCGGGCCAGGGTCTGGCCGAGCAGCGTGCCGATCCGCCGGATGTCGGCGCGTAATGCGGCGTCTGCGCCGTCGGGGTCGAGTTGGCCGGGCTGGTCGGTCATCGGGGCGCTCCTTCAGCTTCAGGTGCTCCAGGACGGCGCTGTCCCGACTCCGCCGATGTTATCGGCGCGGCCTATAGCCCGGGCAAATTGAGGCAAGTCTCACCTCGCTCTGCCGACTCACGCCTCTATCAGGCAGACACGGGCACCGCCGGTCGCAGCGTAGCGGCGGGCCGGCGGGACTTGGGGACCGCCTTCGGGGGCAGGAGCCGGGCCGGCGTCTCCGTGGCCTTCAGCTTACGGACGAACGCGTGCCGGGCCGCGGCGAATCCGGCCCGGTCGGCGAACATGTCCTGGCTCATCTCGGCCAGCTCACGCGCCTCGAACACCTCGAGCGGCACTCTCTCGGCGGCGAGCCGCCGGCTCTTGGCCGAGCGCCGGTTCCGCGCGGTGCGCATGTCACTCTCGCGTTCGGCGAGGGCGCCGAGCCATTCCGCGTACGCGTCGGGATGGCGCGGCCCGACCTCGTCGACCAGGCCGATCGATTGCGCCCGAGCCGCGCTCACCGGCAGTTTCTCGTCGATCAGCCGCTGCGCCGTGTCCGTGCCGACCCGCCGGGGGAGCGTGAAGGTGTGCAGTTCGGAGCCGTACAACCCCATGTCGTAGTAGGGGTTGAGGACGATCCCGTCGCGGGCCGCCACGATGTCGGCGCCCAGGCCGAGCATCACCCCGCCGGCGCCGGCGCTGCCCGTGTATCCGGCGATGACCACCTGCCGGGTGCAGGTGATGATCTCCCGGCAGACCTCGTTGATGGCCCGGATGTTCGCCCAGGCGGCGCTGGGGGCGTCCGGCGAGGCCTCGATGACGTTGAGGTGGATGCCGTTGCTGAACGCATCCGTCCCACCCCGCAGCACGAGTACCTCGGTGTCCTGGGCGGCCGCGTGCCGCAGCGCGGCGAGCAGCCGCCGGCAGTGCCCGGGCGCCATGGCGCCGTTGTAGAAGTCGAACGCGAGCCAGCCGACGGCGCCGGACCGCCGGTAGCGCACCTGGCGGTAGGCGGCGGGATGCTCGGGCTCGATGCCGGGCGCCAGCGGCGAGTGGGGTACGCCACGCAGGCGCGCGCCGAGCAGCGTCGTCGCCGGGAGCTTGAGGCCGGCCCGGCCGTGCTGCGGATCGGCCGCGCGCAGGTGACCGAGCCAGACGCAGCCGTCGCCGGTGCCGACCAGCACCGCGCCCTGCCGGCGGTCGAGGATCTGGCCGGGCCGGGCGGCGCGGATCAATCCGGGCAGGGCGTCGTAGGCGAAGACCGGGAGTCCACCTACCTCGGTGCGTACGCCCGGAGCGCCGTCGGCAGCGCGGATCTTCCGGACGATCTGCTCGGTCGGATCGCTCCAGTCGAAGGCGCGGTCGTCCTGGCGCATGAGGGGCCGCAGTCGGCCGATGGCGGTCTCGGCGGGCATCCGGTCGGCGGGCACCGGCTTGAACGACTTGTCGTGGGCCTTGGCGACGACCTCGAAGACGCACTCCATGGCGGCGTCGGCGACCGGCCCGTTGTAGAGCGACGACTTGCGCGGCGGGGCGGCCGGGACGGCGAACGTGCGGGTGGCCCAGATCGGCCCGGCGTCCATCTCCTCGACCGCCTGCAGGGCGGTGACCCCCCAGGTGCGGGCACCCTCGGCGATCGCCCAGTCCAGCGAGGACGGTCCGCGGTCACCGACCGGGCCGGGGTGGATGATCACGGTGCGCCAGTGCCGCCAGACCTCGGCGGGCACCCGGTCCTTGAGGAACGGGCAGATGATCAGATCGGGGCGGGCCCGGCGGACGCCCGCGATCATGCCGGCCTCCCCGGTGGCGAGCAGGACGCTCACATCGTGCCCGGCCTCGCGCAGCGCACACCAGGCCCGCTGACTCAATCCGTTGAACGCCGTAACGAGCAGCAGGATCCGCACGTTGCCTCCCATGGAGCCGTCCTGACAACGAGCTGCGACTATTCTCGGGATATCGACGCTTATGTCGGACATCTTGTCCGACCCGTAAATGTCAGAGGGCCGGACTAGACTCGTCTGCATACCCCCCGCCCTCCAGGGCGTTGGGGTTATTCGACGTGCCCCTGGGAGTAATCGGCATGCAACTATCCGGATTGATCCCGGCCGCCCTCCGCGACCGGGGCCTCGCCCGTGCCCGCGATCTCGCCCGTAAAGGTTTCGTCGACTCCGACTCGCTCGACCTCACCGCGCCGGCCTCGCTCCGGCCGTTCGTGGTCGCCACCGTGGCCGGCGGCGCCGAGCTGGGCGGCGCGGCCCGCCCGGTGCTCGCCGTCACCGCGACCAGCCGCGAGGCCGACGACCTGGCCGACGCGCTCGGCTGCCTGATCGACCCCGACCGGGTCGCCGTCTTCCCGTCCTGGGAGACCCTGCCGCACGAGCGCCTGTCCCCGCGCTCCGACACCGTCGGCCGCCGGCTGGCCGTGCTGCGCCGGCTCGCCCACCCCGGCGAGCACCCGCTGCAGGTCGTCGTGGCGCCGGTGCGCAGCGTGCTGCAGCCGCAGCTCAAGGGCCTCGGCGACCTCGAGCCGGTGGAGCTGGTCACCGGGGGTTCGGCCGACCTCGAGGGGGTGGCCCGGCGGCTCGCCGACATGGCCTACGCCCGGGTCGACCTGGTCACCAAGCGCGGCGAGTTCGCGGTCCGCGGCGGCATCCTCGACGTCTTCCCGCCGACCGACGAGCACCCGTCCCGGGTCGAGTTCTGGGGCGACGAGGTCGAGGAGATCCGCACCTTCGCCGTCGCCGACCAGCGCACCATCGACCCGGTCCAGCGCCTGTGGGCACCGCCCTGCCGCGAGCTGCTGCTCACCCCGGAGGTCCGGGAGCGGGCCGCCGAGCTGGGCGCCGAGCATCCGGAGCTGGCCGAGATCCTCGACAAGCTGGCCGAGGGCATCCCGGTCGAGGGCATGGAGTCGCTGGCCCCGGCCCTGCTGGACGGCACCGGCAGCATGGAGCTGCTGCTCGACTGCATGCCGGCCGGCACCCACGTGATGCTCTGCGACCCGGAGCGGATCCGCACCCGGGCCCACGACCTGACCCGCACCTCCAACGAATTTCTCGAGGCCTCCTGGGCGGCCGCCGCGGTCGGCGGCCAGGCGCCGATCGACGTCGGCGCCGCCGCTTTCAAAACCCTTGCGGACGTCCGCGCGCATGCCGCGACCCTGTCCCAGCCGTGGTGGGCGATCTCGCCGTTCGGCCTGACCGAGTCGGAAGGGGCGCCCGCCGCGGCGGATCAGCCCTGGCTGGACGCGCCGGCCGCGGTGGCGGTCACGCCCGATCTCGGTGACGCGATCGCCCTCGCCGCCCAGCCGGTGCCGCTCTACCACGGCGACACCTCCCGGCTGACCGCCGATCTGACCGAGTGGGTGGCGGCCGGCTGGGCGGTCGCGCTGGTCTTCGAGGGGCACGGCACCGCGCAGCGGGCCACCGAGGTGCTGCGCGACGCCGGTGTCGGGGTGACCCCGGTCGACAACATCGAGAAGGGGATCGAGCCGGGCCAGGTGCTGATCACCTGCGGCGGGATCAACCACGGCTTCGTGGATGCCGCCTCGCAGCTCGCCGTCATCACCGGTAACGACATCAGCGGCGGCCGCGGCGCCTCCACGAAGGACATGCGGAAGATGCCGTCCCGGCGGCGCAACACGATCGACCCGCTCGAGCTGAAGCCGGGCGACTACGTGGTGCACGAGCAGCACGGCATCGGCCGCTACGTCGAGCTGGTGCAGCGCACGGTCAACGGCGCCGACCGCGAGTACATGGTGATCGAGTACGCCGCGTCCAAGCGCGGCCAGCCCGGCGACCGTCTCTACGTGCCGACCGACCAGCTCGACCAGCTGTCCCGCTACGTCGGTGGCGAGCAGCCGTCGCTGCACAAGATGGGCGGCACCGACTGGCAGAAGAGCAAGGCCCGGGCCCGCAAGGCGGTCCGCGAGATCGCCGCCCAGCTGATCCAGCTGTACGCGGCCCGCCAGTCGTCGAAGGGCCACGCGTTCGGCCCCGACTCGCCGTGGCAGCGCGAGCTGGAGGACGCTTTCCCCTACACGGAGACCCCCGACCAGCTGGCTGCGATCCACGAGGTCAAGCACGACATGGAGCTGGCCGTCCCGATGGACAGGCTGATCTGCGGCGACGTCGGTTACGGCAAGACCGAGATCGCCGTCCGGGCCGCGTTCAAGGCCGTGCAGGACGGCAAGCAGGTGGCCGTGCTGGTGCCTACGACGCTGCTGGCCCAGCAGCACTTCAACACGTTCACCGAGCGGATGAACCAGTTCCCGGTGGAGATCAAGCAGCTGTCCCGGTTCCAGACGCCGAAGGAAACCACGGTGACCCTGGAGCAGGCGGCCAACGGCACCGCCGACATCGTGATCGGTACGCATCGCCTGCTGGCCAACTCGACCCGCTTCAAAAACCTCGGCCTGATCATCGTGGACGAGGAGCAGCGGTTCGGCGTCGAGCACAAGGAGCAGCTCAAGGCCCTGCGCGCGTCGGTCGACGTGCTGACCATGTCGGCCACCCCGATCCCACGCACGCTCGAGATGGCGATCACCGGCATCCGCGAGATGTCCACCATCGCCACCCCGCCCGAGGAGCGGCACCCGGTGCTGACCTTCGTCGGCGCCCAGGACGACAAGCAGGTGGCCGCGTCCATCCACCGCGAGCTGCTCCGCGACGGCCAGGTCTTCTACCTGCACAACCGGGTCGAGTCGATCGACCGGGCCGCGCGCAAGCTGCGCGAGCTGGTGCCCGAGGCCCGGGTCGCGGTGGCGCACGGCCAGATGAGCGAGGAGCAGCTGGAGAAGGTGATGGTCGGCTTCTGGGAGAAGGAGTTCGACGTCCTGGTCTGCACCACGATCGTCGAGTCCGGCATCGACATCCCGAACGCCAACACCCTGATCGTCGAGCGGGCCGACCTGCTCGGCCTGGCCCAGCTGCACCAGATCCGCGGCCGGGTGGGCCGCGGCCGGGAGCGGGCGTATGCGTACTTCCTCTACCCGCGGGAGAAGCCGCTGACCGAGCACGCCCACGAGCGCCTGGCCACCATCGCCCAGCACACCGAGCTGGGCGCGGGGATGTATGTGGCCATGAAGGACCTGGAGATCCGCGGCGCCGGCAACCTGCTGGGCGGCGAGCAGTCCGGGCACATCGAGGGCGTCGGCTTCGACCTGTACGTGCGGATGGTCGGCGAGGCGGTGCAGGCCTTCAAGGGCGAGCGCCCCGAGGAGGAGCCCGAGGTCAAGATCGATCTGCCGGTCGACGCGCACCTGCCGGTGGAGTACATCTCGGTGGAACGCCTGCGCCTGGAGATGTATCGGAAGCTGGCCGAGGCACGCGACGACAAGCAGCTCGACGAGGTGATCGCCGAGATGACCGACCGCTACGGCGAGCCGCCCACCCAGGTGGCCAACCTGATCGCGGTGGCCCGGTTCCGTCAGGTGGCCCGCGCCTACGGCCTGACCGACGTCTCGGTGCAGGGCAAGCACCTGCGGTTCTCCCCGCTGCCGCTGCCCGACTCGAAGCAGATGCGGCTGAAGCGCTACCACCCGGATTCGGTCTACAAGCAGGCCAACGACCAGGTGAGCGTCCCCCGCCCGGCCACCCGCCGGATGGGCGGCGAACCCCTGCGCGACCTGGCCCTGCTGCAGTGGTGCGCCCAGCTGTTGAAGGACGTGCTGGGGGAGGTGCCGGCGAAGGCGGCCGTCTAGGTGATCCGTTTTCCGGGGGTCGGCGACTTGGGTCACAGCGGGCGTGAGAGAGTCAGGCCATGCAGCGTGCTCGCCGACTCGCATCCGTCGCCGTCGTCGCGTCACTGGCCGTGACCGGGCTTTCCGCCTGCCGGTCCGCGCCGTCGGTGGCCGCCTACCTCGGCGACACCCGCCTCACCGAGTCCCGCGTGCAGGACGTGTGGGACGAGGCGCAGGCCGCGGTGACCAAGGCCGCGGCCGGCAAGGCCGCGACCATGTCGATCACCCGGGCCGACGTGGTGCGCACGCTGGTCAGCGCGGACGTGCTGACCCAGGTGGCCAAGCAGGAGAGCGTGACGCTGCCGGCCGACCTGACGCTCGACGACTACGCGACGTCGCTGCACATCCCGGCGACCACCGAGTTCGTCCGGCTCTACGCGGAGGCCGACACCTACGTGCGGCTGCTCCGCCAGGGCATCAAGGACGCTCCGGCGGCCTCCGACGCCGACCTGCGCGAGATCTTCGAGACACTGACGACGGCCGGTCAGGTGCAGGAGGGCATGTCGTTCGAGCAGTTCAAGTCGAGCCTGCCCGACTCGAACAAGCAGCTGGTGCAGACCGCGTCCGCCGTCCGGCAGGAGATCGCCAAGATCACCGACTCGATGGACATCACGGTCAACCCGCGCTACCAGCCGCTCGGCATCCCGGTGCTGCAGTTCCAGACGCAGAACGGCGACGTCCGCCCGCTGGTCATGGTGCCGCTCGGTGCGGACGAGTCCGCGCCGGTCACCGCCGTCTCCTGAGGTCTCGTGACCGCGAGGATCATCCTTCTCGTCACTTCACCGCGCCTGCCGGCCGGTCTGCTGACCGCGGCCGCGTGGGACGCCGTCCGGCAGTTCCCGGTGTTCGCGGGCGCGGAGTCGGAGCAGTCCGACGCGCTGCGCCATGCGGGCGTCCAGGTCACCGTGATCGACCCGGACCCCGAGCGGCTCTTGGCGGAATTGATGGACAACGCGGCCGTGGTGTGGGTCTCCGGGCCGGCCGGTGATCAGGATTTTGCCCGCCAGATGGGGCTGCGCCTGACCCGCGACCCCAGCCTGGCCGAGCTGGAGCTGATGTACGGCTCCTGGGACCCGCCCGGCGCCCGCCTGCTCGACGCGGTGGCCGTCATGGACCGCCTGGCCTCCCCGGGCGGCGACCCCTGGAAGCGCGCCCAGACCCACCGCACCCTCGCGCAGTACATGCTGGAGGAGGCCTACGAGGCCTTCGACGCGATCGAGTCCGACGATCTGGACACCCTCCGCGAGGAGCTCGGCGACGTGCTCCTGCAGGTGGTCCTGCACGCCCGGATGGCCGAGGAGATCCCGGACGGCGGCGCCTGGGGCATCGACGACGTGGCCGGCGGCCTGGTCGACAAGATGATCCGCCGCAACCCGCACGTCTTCGCCGGCGCCGAGGTGGCCGACATCGAGGAGATCACCGCCAACTGGGAGCGGATCAAGAAGGCCGAGAAGTCCCGCGACTCGGTGCTCGACGGCATCGCGTTCAGCCAGCCGGCCCTCTCGCTGGCGGCCAAGATTCTGCAGCGTGCGGAGCGGGCCGGCCTCGGCGTACCGCTGCCGGCCGGCGACGATCTCGGCCCGGCGCTGCTGCGGGTGGTGGCCGAGGCGCGGGCCGCCGGAGTGGACGCCGAGGCGGAGTTGCGCCGGGCGACATTGACGTACGCGGACGAAGTGCGGAGCGCCGAGCTGAAAAATGTCGGACCCGCCGAGTAGGTTCTTCGGCATGCCGGAGTTCGTACCGCTCGCCGAGCGCATCGTCGACGCCATCCTGCAGAGCGACCCGGGCCTCGCCTCGGGCGCCGGTGACCATCGCTACGACGACCGCATACCCGACCTTTCCCCCGGTGCCGTCGCCGACCAGACGAGCATGTTGCGCGACGCCGCCGACGCGCTCTCCGGCATCGACCCCGAGGCCTTCGGCCCGGAGGATCAGGCCGACCACGCGATTCTCTCCGCGATGGTCGAGCGCGGCCTGTTCGAGCTGTCCGATGTCCGCGAGCACGAGTGGAACCCGCTGCACCACAACCCGGGCCCACTGCTGCACGCGCTGATCGCCCGTCAGTTCGCCCCGGCCGAGGAGCGGCTGACCAGCATGGGTGGCCGGCTCGCGGCGATCCCCGACGCGCTGGCCACCGCGCGGGCGGTGCTGCGTGACGTGCCGCGCATCCACGCCGAGACGGCGGTGGGCCAGTTCGCCGGCACCGCCGCGCTGATCCGCGACGAGTTGCCCGCGCTGCTGGAGCAGGAGCCGGGCATGCGCCCGGCGGTCGAGCCGGCCGCCGCCGCGGCGCTGGCCGCACTGGGCGAGTTCGACGGCTGGCTGCGCGCCCGGCTGGAGAGCGGCGAGCCGGGCCGCGACCCGCGCCTGGGCCGCCCGCTGTGGGAGGCACGTCTCTGGCACACCCTCGACACCGAGCTGCCCGCCGCCGAGGTGCTGTCCCGCGCCCGGCAGCGGCTCGACCAGGTCGGCGAGCAGCTGCGGGCGGCCGCCGCCGAGCTGGTCGGCGGCCCGGCGAGCGACGAGACGGTCCGCCGCGCGCTCGACACGCTGGCCGCCGAGCACCCCGACGACGCCACCATCGTCGACCTGGCCAAGGTCACCATGGCCGAGGCGACCGAGTTCGTCCGCAAGCACGACATCATGACGCTGGTCGACGACCCGTGCGTGATCGAGGAGATGCCGGAGTTCGCCCGCGGCGTCGCGGTGGCCTACTGCGACCCGCCCGGCCCGCTCGAGACGGCCGACGTGCCCACGTTCTACTGCATCTCGCCGACCCCGGCCGGCTGGTCACCGGAGCGGGTCGAGTCGTTCTACCGCGAGTACAACTCGCACATGATCCGCGACCTGACCGTCCACGAGGCGATGCCCGGCCACTTCCTGCAGCTGGCGCACGCGCGCCGGTTCCGGGCCGACACCAGGGTGCGCGCGCTCGGCTGGTCGGGCCCGTTCTGCGAGGGCTGGGCGGTCTACGCCGAGGAACTGATGGCCGACCTGGGCTTCGGCGGCCTGCCGGTGCGCCTGCAGCAGCTGAAGATGCAGCTGCGGATGAGCCTCAACGCCATCATCGACCAGCTGGTCCACTGTGACGATCTGCCCGAGGCCGAGGCGATGGCGCTGATGACCGGCCGCGGCTTCCAGGAGGAGGGCGAGGCGGCCGGCAAGTGGCGCCGCGCCCTGCTGACGTCCACCCAGCTCAGCACGTATTTCGTGGGTTACACCGAGGTGGCCGAGATCGCCGCGGCCCGCCCGTTCGGCGCCACCCCGAAAGCCTGGCACGACGCCATGCTGGCGCACGGTTCGCCGCCGCCGCGCCACCTGCGCACACTCGTGGGCGTTTAGCCGGGTGATCGTCCGGTCAAGCATGGCGCTGTGCCCACCCTGACTTCGCACGTCCACAAAGCCGCCGACAACCCCTGGCTGGAGCGCCTGACCCGGGCCGGCCTGGTCGGCTACGGCGCGCTCCACCTGCTGTTCGCCTGGCTGGTGGTGCGCATCGCGTTCGGCACCGCGGCCGACGACGGCGACCAGTCCGGCGCCCTGCACCGGCTGGCGACCAAGCCGTTCGGCGCGGCGCTCATCGTCGCGCTCGTGATCGGCCTGGTCGCCATGATCATTTGGCAGGTCTTCGAGGCGTCCGTCGGCCACCGCGGCGAGCGCGGCCGGCACCGCGTCTACGAGCGGGTGGTCTCGGCCGGCCGGGCCGCGTTCTACACCTACCTGGCGTGGACCGGCATCAAGGTGCTGCGCGGCAAGAAGAAGTCGACCGCGGACACCCAGGAGCAGGCCAGCCAGGACCTGATGGTGTCCACCGGCGGCCGGCTGACGGTGGCCGTGATCGGCGTGGTGGTCGTCGCGATCGGCGCGGGCCTGGCGATCTACGGCCTGACCAAGAAGTTCGAGAAGCACCTGCGGATGTCCGGGGTGAGCGCGCACGTCCGGAGCCTCATCGGGAAGCTGGGCATCGTCGGCTACACCGCCAAGGGCACCGCCTACGCGATCGCCGGCGTCCTGCTGGTGATGGCGGCCGTCACCTACGACCCGGACAAGGCACGGGGTCTGGATGCCGCCTTGCGGGCGATGGCCGCCCAGACCTACGGCACCTGGCTGCTCCTGGTGACCGCGCTGGGCATCGCGGCCTACGGCCTGTTCTCGGTCGTCCAGGCGCGCTACCGCAAGGTGTGAGACCTACCGGGTGCGCTTGTCGCTGACCGTGGCCGAGGCGGGCAGGGCGAATGCGTCCGGTTCGACCTTCTCCTCGTACGCGGTCAGGGCCTGTTCGAAGCGTTGTCCCGCGATGGTGGCGGTGAAGCTGCCGAGCGCGCCCTCGTTGGTGACGCAGACGCCGAACTCCGCCGTCGGGGTGCCGTCGACCCGCTTCAGGTCGAGGCAGGTGGCGTGCCGCCCGGCGATGGTGGTGTCGTGCTGCCCGGCCTCGACGTCCTGGTCGAGCGAAGCGGTGTTGAGGAGCGCGAGGGCCGCCTCCGGCGTGATCAGCGTGCTGCCGGACAGCGGCGTCGCGGTGGCCGGGGCCGGATCGGTCCGCGTGCACTTGAGCGCGGTGTCCCCGGTGCAGCGGGTGGTACCGGTGGTCTCCTCGATGAGGCGGCCGCCGGGATAGACATACGCCGTCCGGGCCGGTTTCTGCGCCTGGGTGACGGTCGCGCTGGTGCCGCCGGCGAGCTGGTAGGTCGCCGTGTACGTGAGTCCGGTCACTCGGGCGAGCTGAACGGCCATTTCCGACACCAGATCGTCCCGGCTGATCCCGGCCGCGCTGGCCTCGTCGAGCCCGGTGCACCCGGCCGAGCCGAGCAGCACCGCGACGGTGGCGAGACCGGTGACGGTAAGGCGCAGACGGGAAGGCACGACTGACACCCTTGCCTACCCGTGCAACCGCGCGCAAACGAGAATCGGGCTCATCCGCCCGGCCCTGTTCACTCGGTGGCGCCCCGATTCCGGTGCGTCAACTGGTGCCGCATGATGTAGCGCCGGACCACCCGGGCCTGCGCCTCCTCCGAGTCGTCGAAGACGGCGACCATCTCCACCGACAGCGGCCCGCGGAACGGCACCTGCTGGCGGATGGAGCTGACCTTGAGGGCGGTGGCCGGGAACGACACCATCTCCTCGCCGACGTGGATGCTCAGCGTCATCTCGTCGTCGGGGTAGATCTCGACGTCGGTGAAGTGGGCACGGACCGCCCGCTCACTCATGTCGTGCACCACACCGATGGCGTCCGGGTGCCCCTCGCGGCTCAGGACGAGCGGTTCGCCACCGCCACCCCGCACGTACAGGCGGCTCTGCAGCACCGACGGCTGCCCGGTGAAGCGGACCTCGACCCGGTTGCCGTCGATCGCGATCACGTGCGCGGACTGGGCGAACCGGCCGCGCGGAGCGGCCGCCCAGCGCAGTTCGACGGTGGTGTCGGCGGGCGGTATCTGGGCCATCGCCAGGGAAAGTGTGACCACCGTCCCGGTTGCGTGGACGACCCGAACCTCGGGATTCGTTTCGCCGTACGAGGTCATCTCGATGATCGACCCGTCCGGCGGAAGACTCGGAGTGCTCATAGTGCCCGGGTGTTCGGCACCAAAGTCCCGATCCTGAGCCATCTGGCATAAGTTCACCGGCCGCGCGTACGGCGGCTACCGCGCCCCGATACGCTCAGTGCCGTGGTCGGCCGCAGGGTCGCGGTCGAAGACCTGCAGCCTTATGAAGAGGAGCGACACGAAATCATGGCCACCATCGAAGCAATCGTCGCCCGCGAGATTCTCGACTCCCGGGGCAACCCGACCGTCGAGGTCGAGGTCGGGCTGGACGACGGCACGGTCGGCCGCGCCGCGGTGCCCTCGGGCGCCTCCACCGGCGCGTTTGAGGCGCTCGAGCTGCGCGACGGCGACAAGGGACGTTACCTGGGCAAAGGCGTCGAGAAGGCTGTCGCCAACATCGAAGACAAGATCGCCGACGAGCTCGTCGGCTACGAAGCCAGCGAGCAGCGTCTGATCGACCAGAAGATGCTCGACCTGGACGGCACCGCCGACAAGTCGGAGCTGGGCGCCAACGCGATCCTCGGCGTGTCGCTGGCGGTTGCCAAGGCCGCCGCGCTCTCCGCCGAGCTGCCCCTGTTCCGCTACCTCGGCGGCCCCAACGCGGCCCTGCTGCCGGTGCCGATGATGAACATCCTGAACGGTGGTGCGCACGCCGACTCGAACGTCGACGTGCAGGAGTTCATGATCGCCCCGATCGGCGCGCCGACCTTCCGCGAGGCGCTGCGCACCGGCGCGGAGGTCTACCACGCGCTGAAGTCGGTGCTGAAGAAGAAGGGCCTGTCGACCGGCCTCGGCGACGAGGGCGGCTTCGCGCCGAGCCTGGCGGCCAACGCCGCCGCGCTCGACCTGATCGGCGAGGCGGTCAAGGCGGCCGGCTTCACGCTGGGCACCGACATCGTGCTGGCCATGGACGTCGCGGCGACGGAGTTCTACAAGGACGGCGCGTACGTCTTCGAGGGCTCGCCGAAGTCGACCGACGAGATGATCGCGTACTACGCGAAGCTCGCGGACGAGTACCCGATTGTGTCGATCGAGGACCCGCTGGCCGAGGAGGACTGGGCCGGCTGGAGCGCGATGACCGCCCAGCTCGGCAACAAGATCCAGATCGTCGGCGACGACCTGTTCGTGACCAACCCGACCCGCATCGGCCGGGGCATCGCGGAGGACGCCGCCAACTCGGTCCTCGTGAAGGTCAACCAGATCGGCTCGCTGACCGAGACGCTGGACGCGGTCGACCTGGCCCACCGGGCCGGCTTCAAGACGATGATGTCGCACCGTTCGGGTGAGACCGAGGACACCACGATCGCCGACCTCGCGGTCGCGGTCGGCAGTGGCCAGATCAAGACCGGCGCCCCGGCCCGTTCGGACCGCGTCGCCAAGTACAACCAGCTCCTGCGCATCGAGGAGCAGCTGGAGAGCGCCGCCCGGTACGCCGGTGCGGGCGCGTTCCCGCGTTACCGGACCGCGTAACAGCCTGACCGAAGATCATGGAGTTGTGGCACTCTCAATGGGGAGTGCCACGACTCGGCGGTCAACAGGGCGGGGGAGCAGGGGTGTCCACACAGCGACGCGCACCGAGCGGCCAGGGCCCGTCCCGCCGCCCCGGCTCGTCGCGGGTGCGCACGACCGGCACGACCCGCGTGCAGACCCGCACGAGGGCGCGTCCCGCCGCCACCCGCCGCACCGTGAACGTGGGCTCCGGCCCGGCGAAACGCACGGCCGCACCCCGGCCGCGCGCGCTGACCGGCCGCGCGACCGTCCTGATCGTGGTGTTCGTCGCGCTGGCCTTGGCGTACACATATCCGCTCCGGGTCTATCTCGCCCAGAAATCGCAGATCGCCCAGCTCGAGGCCGAGCAGGCGAGTCAGCGCAAGCTGATCACAGCGAAGACCGAAGAGCTGGCCAAGTGGCGTGACCCGGAGTATTTGAAGGCCCGGGCCCGCGAGGAGTTCTTCTACGTGCTGCCGGGGGAGACCCCGCTGCTCGTCTACAACGATCCGGTGGCCGCCGCCAAGGAGGCCGGCAAGCCGGTCGCGACCACCCCCGACCGCTGGTACGACACGCTGTGGAACAGCGTCCAGGCCGCCGATGCGGAGTCTCAGAACTGACTATGGTCCAGCCCTCCGAAGCCGACCTCGACATCGTGGCGGCTCAGCTCGGCCGCGCCCCCCGCGGCACCCGCGCGATCGCGCACCGCTGCCCCTGCGGCAACCCCGACGTGGTGGAGACCTCGCCGCGCCTGCCGGACGGCACGCCGTTCCCCACGCTCTTCTATCTGACCTGCCCGCATGCGACCGCCGCCTGCAGCCGACTGGAGTCGGCCGGCGTGATGCGCGACATGCAGGAGCGGTTGTCGACCGATCCGGTGCTGGCCGAGCGGTACGAGAAGGCCGCCGAGGACTACGTGGCCCGGCGCAAGGCCATCGAGGACGTGCCGGAGATCGCGAAGGTGGCGGCCGGCGGCATGCCCGACCGGGTCAAATGCCTGCACGTCCATCTCGGGCACGCGCTGGCGGCGGGCCGCGGCGTCAATCCGTTCGGCGACGAGGTCCGCGATGCCGTCGAGCCGTGGTGGGTAGGCGGCCCGTGCGTCGGCAAGAAAGCGGACGAATAGGTGGAAATCCGGCGAGCGCGTACCGGTGACATCAGGGCCATTCGGGCTCTCGTCGACGCCTACACCGCCGATCGGCGCCTGCTCAGCAAGGCCACGGTCACCCTCTACGAGTCGGTGCAGGAGTTCTGGGTCGCGGTCGACGAGCAGGAACGCGTCGTCGGGTGCGGCGCCCTGCACGTGATGTGGGAGGACCTGGCCGAGATCCGTACGGTAGCGGTCGATCCTTCGGCCCGCGGCCGCAAGATCGGCCACCAGATCGTGTCCCGCCTGCTCGATGTCGCGAAGGATCTGGGCGTCGCCCGGGTCTTCTGCCTGACGTTCGAGACCAAGTTCTTCGGTTCGTTCGGGTTCACCGAGATCGACGGCGCGCCCGTGCCGCACGCCGTGTATGAGCAGCTCCTGCGCTCGTACGATGAGGGCGTCGCCGAATTCCTCGACCTCGAGCGGGTCAAACCCAACACCCTGGGGAACACGAGAATGCTGCTGCACCTGTGAGGGTCCCGGTGAACCGAGTAGCGGCGATCGACTGCGGGACGAACTCGATCCGGCTGCTCATCGCCGACGTCACGGACGGTGAGATCATCGACGTGTCCCGGCGGATGGAGATCGTCCGGCTCGGCGAGGGCGTCGACCGCACCGGCCGGCTCGCCGACGCGGCGCTGGCGCGCACGAAAAAAGCCTTGCAGGGGTACGCCTCGGAAATCGCGGAACTGGCCATCGACCGGGTCCGGATGTGCGCGACGTCGGCCTCGCGCGACGCCTCCAACGCCGCCGACTTCCGCGACATGGTGCGCGGCGTCCTCGGCGTCGACCCCGAGGTGATCACCGGCGACGAGGAGGCGCGACTCTCGTTCACCGGCGCGGTCGCCGGCCTGAACGCCCAGCCCCCGTTCCTGATCGTCGACATCGGCGGCGGCTCGACCGAGTTCGTGACCGGCACCGACGGCGTCGAGCAGGCGATCTCGATGGACATCGGCTGCGTCCGGATGACCGAGCGGCACCTGCACTCCGACCCGCCCACGGCGGCCGAGATCGACGCCGCCACCCGGGACATCACCGAGGCGGTGGATCGAGCGCTCGCGGCCGTCCCCGGCCGGTCCGCGTCCACCCTGGTCGGCCTGGCCGGCACGGTCACCACGATGGCGGCCCTGGCGCAGGGCCTGCCCGAGTACGACGCGACCCGGATCCACCACGCCCGGGTGAGTCGCGAGGCGATCGCCAAGGTGGCCGACGAGTTGCTGGCCATGACCACCGCCGAGCGCCTGGCCCTGCCGGTGATGCACCCCGGCCGCGCGGACGTGGTCGGCGGCGGCGCCCTCATCCTGAAGATCATCATGGAGCGCTCCGGCCAGGACGCCGTGGTCGCTTCGGAGCACGACATCCTCGACGGCATCGCGTTCTCGATCGCGTAAAAGCTCGGCCGGAAAACCACCGTCTATTACCGACTTGACGGTACTTCGCAATGCGCACTACTGTGCGGCGCGTGGATACCACCCAGCTCCTCAAGGGCGTGCTGGATCTCGCGGTGCTGGCCGCCCTCCGCGACGAGGACGGCTACGGCTACGACATCCTGCGCCGACTGCGCGCGGCCGGCCTGGAGGAGGTCGGCGACGCCTCGGTCTACGGCACGCTGCGGCGCCTCTTCAACGGCGGCCTCCTGAACACCTACGTGGTGCCCAGCGACGAGGGCCCGCACCGGAAGTATTACGGCCTCAATCCGGCCGGCCGGGCCGAGTTGCAGCGATCCGGCAAGATCTGGCACGGGTTCTCCTCCACCATGGACGATCTGCTGCGCGAGCGGGGAGCGGCATGAACACGACGGCACAGGACGAAATACGCGACTACGTCGAGGCGGTCCGGCAGGCCCTGGCGGGCCTTTCCGCCGAGACCCGCGAGGAGTTGCTCGAGGACCTTCCGGAACACCTGGCGGAGGTCCGGGCCGAGGGTTCCGGCACGCTGCGTGACCGATTGGGTTCCCCCGAGGCGTACGCCGCTGAGCTGCGCGCCACCGCCGGCCTGGTCGGCGACTTCCCGGAGCCGCCGGAGCCGCGCTTCCCGCATCTGATCGAGGCGCGCGACAACGCGCTGCACGTGTTGCGCCAGGTCGACGTCCGGGTCGGCCCGGTGATCGGCTACGCGAAGGCCAGCGACTTCCTGGTGCTGCTGCGCCCCGCTTGGTGGGTGCTGCGCGGCTACCTGGCCGCGATGGCGATCGCGTTCCTGCTCGCTTCCAACCACGGCGACATGGGCCTGCTGCCCCGCATCGGCGACAGCGACCTGGTCGCCCTGGTCCTGCTGACCGGCTCGGTGATCGTCTCGCTCGCCCTGGCCCGCCGCAGCCAGGCCCTGTCCCGCCTGCCGCGCTGGGCCCTGCGCGCCGGCACCGCATTCCTGATCATCTTCGCGGTGGCCGGTTTCGCCGGCGCCGACAGCGACACCCGCAACGTCCCCTACAGCGAGACGAACTACGACTACAACAACGGCGGAAACCCTTACAGCAACGTCCAGGACGTGTACGTCTACGACAGCCAGGGCCAGCTGGTGGTCGGCGCCCGCCTGTACGACCAGGAGGGCAACCCGATCCAGCTGGGCAACAACTACTGCACCGACTCGACCGGCGCGTCGGCGCGCTCCCGCACCCTGGGCTACCCGTACTGCCCGGGGGACGCACCCTTCGGCACCGGGGAATCGGCTCCGTCCACATCAGCCTCGGCTCCGGCGTCGGCCCCGGCGTCGGCCCCGGCTTCAGTGCCGGCTTCGGCCCCGGTTTCGCCGAGTCCGCCCCGCTAGCCCGTCGATGCTGCGCAAACGTGCCGCTGGGCCCGATCTGACCGCTGCGGAAGAGGCGCTTCCCGGGATCGGCGAGGTGCGCTGGAGCGAGTTGCGCGCCGGTCTGCGATCGGCCGAGGTTCCCCGTCTACTGGCAGCGCTCGCGTCGATGCCGGACGACGGGGACTTCTCGTCGGTCCATGACGAGCTCTACGCGAGCCTCGCCCCGAACGGCCTGCTGCTTCAGGTCACCCCGTTCGCCATCCCGTTTCTGCTGCGGATCGCGCGGAACTCGGCCCGGCGAAACGCGGCGTTCGTGGCCCAGTTGATCCTCGAGACCATCGCGTACGGCGACCCGCACGCCGACGAGCTGGCGGCGGGCAATGCGCGCCTGTTCGAGGCCGTCAGCGCGGAACTCACCGAGGCCGTGGAGTTTCTCCATCGGCAGGCGGCCTCGGCCGCACCGCGGTTCCGGGCGCAGGCGATCGCGCTGCTGGCGCCGATCGACGGGCGCTCGCCGCGCTACCGCCGGCTGCTCGCCGCCGTCGCCCCCGCGGAGGATCCGATGATCCTCGAAGCGGTCCGGGACGCGGAGGAGTATCTGGCCGACGTGCACAGTGGACTGCGGCCACCGCTGCCGCCCGCGAACCGCGAGCCCGGCGGAGATCGGGAGCAGGCCGTCGAGGCGCTGGCGCGGGCGACCGATCGGGAGGCCGCGCGGTGGGCCGCCGCCGACCTGGCCCGGCTCGCGGTCGACGATGCGGTCGCGGTGTCACCCGGCGCCGAACACGTGGTCGCGGACGTCCGGCGGCTGGTCGAGGACGGGTGCCGGTGGCGCGCGGACGCCTTCTACGTGCTGATCTGGGCGCTCGACCACGCGTACGTCTGGCGGGCCAAGCGGGCGGAGATCCGCACCTACCGCGGGCAGTACGACGCGAGCATCGCGGCCGAGGAGACGGTCGAGCGGGCGTTGGAGGGCTTCGACCGTACGGTCCGGGAAATGCTCGTCGACCTTGACCCGGAGACGCGTTCGATGGCGTGCCTGCTGCTGGCCCGGATCTCCGGTGAGCCGGCCGCGGACCGCGAACTCGTGCTGCTGGTGCACGACGCCGAGACAAACGCGCTGGTCCGGGCCTGCGCGGCGGAGGCGCTGCGGCGGCTCGAGGACGGCGCCGCGCCGGGGTTGCATGAGCGGTATCTGCGGCCGCGGGCCGCCCTGCCGGTCGATGAGCGCTGGTGGCCCGCCGAGCAGTACTGACGATCACGGTGCGCCGAGCAACGCCTCCGAGCCGACCGGGCGGAAACCCGCCGCGTGGAAGGACCGCACGGCCCGGGCGTTTCCCGGCGCCTGCTGCGACCAGATCATCTCGCCCGCCGGAATCAGATGCCGGGAAGCCACCGCGAGCGCCCGGCCGAGGCCGTGGTGGCGCTCACCCGGATCCACCTCGATCGCCATCTCCCAGCGACCGGCCACGCCGCGCCCGATGACCACCACGCCGCCGTCCGCCTGCCAGACGCGAACATCGTCGCGACGCGTCCGCGCCCGCGTCGCTCGCGGATGGTCGGCGTCGGTGATCTCCTTGAGCGCGACCGGCGGTTCGCCGGGCAGGGCGGACGCGACGGTGAGCAGGTCGATGGTCTCGGTATGCCGCCCGGTGCGATCCAGCAAGGCGGTGAGAAAACGCGCATTCATCGGCGCCGCAAGCGGATCGGTGTCGACCTCGGCGAGGACGCCCCGAATCCACACCGGGTCCTCATCGAGAAAGACCACCGAATGCGCGGTGAATGCCATGACTCCCGCATCCCGCGCGTTGTGCTGCGGCACGATGGTGACCCCGCCGTCGTCCGGCGGGAACCGCCCTTCGGCCGCCGCTTCCAGAATCCCCGCCAGCGTTTGTCCCATCCGTCCATTAGATCTCGCGGTCGGCTGTGCGGTCGCTGAGAGCCTCCCGAAGGTCATCGGGAAACAGCAGGAGCACGATGGCCTCGCGGTCGGCCCGGTAGCGCACGTCCCGCACGTCGAGCAGCAACTCACCAAGATCAACGCGAAGGTCAGCCTCCGGATGCCCCAACAGCATCTGCATCAGCTCAAGCCGGTCCACGGCCACCCCCGGCAACGATCGACCCGGCGGCAGAGGTGCTGACGCAACATCCGCACCGCAATGTGTCTCCGCATAACGAACACCACCGACTCTTGACCCGAAAGCTCAAGAGCCCGGCCAGAAATCCCACAATCATGGCCGAAGAAACCGCCACCACCAATGCCATTCTTCCGTCCTCCACAGGCTGCAAATTGGGCCTTCACAGTCTGCTGAGGACACCGATAGGCTCGAAACCCCAGGTGGACTTTCCTGATGTGGCCGTGCGACGAATCGCGTTCATGTGTGAGTCGTGTGGCAATTGATCATGCTTTTGTGCGGGGGTGTGGAATGCCGGATGATCAGTTGACTCCGTCGACGTTCTTGCTCGGCGAGTTGCGCCGGGCGCGCACCGCCGCGGGCCTAAGTCAGGAGGAATTCGGCAAGGCGATCAACTATTCAGCCTCGCTGGTCAGCGCCGTCGAGAACGGCCAGCGCCCGCCCGCCGGCGACTACCTGGCGGCGGTCGACTCCGCGCTCGACACCGGCGGCCTGTTCGAGCGTCTGTCCCAGGGCTTGGCCGGGTTCGGCCAGACGCCGGTGTGGTTCCGGGATTGGCTGATCATCGAACGCGAGGCGACGCTGATCCGCTGGTTCGAGCCATTGGTCGTGCCGGGCCTTCTGCAGACGAAGGCCTATGCCCACGCGATCATTGCCGGCTCCGGCGTGGTTGACGCCGTAGATGTGGATCAGTGGGTCACGACGCGGCTGGAGCGGCAAGATCTCCTGTCTGCGCCGAAGCCGCCCACCCTGATTGCGATCATCGACGAAGGCGTGCTGCGACGGTGCGTGGGCTCGCGGGCGATCATGGCTGAGCAATGCGAATTCCTCCTCGAATCCGCGGCGCAGTCCCATATCCAGATCCACATGATCCCGTCGTCCGCGGGTGCGCATGCCGGCCTTGCCGGCGCCTTCACCCTGGCCAAGGCGCGGGACTTCGAAGCCGCTCATCTGGACGGTCAGCTCGATGCGCAAATCACTGGTCATCGCGACGAAATTGATAGACTCAGCCGGACGTGGGAGCAGATCCGCGGGGAGTCCTTGCCCAAGGGGTTGTCTCTCCGCCTGATCGAGGACGTGGCAAAGACATGGCAGATCTGAGCGGCGCCGTCTGGCGCAAGTCGACCCGCAGCGGCAACGGCGGAAACTCATGCGTCGAGGTGGCCAAGAACCTCCCCGGCATCATCGGGATGCGTGACAGCAAGGATCGGCCCGGACCAGCCCTGACCTTCGAGCCAGAGACTTGGCGGGCGTTCGTCGACGGCATCAAGGCTGGCGGGCTCGGCCTGCCCCGCTGATCATCGTTTCCTCGATCAAGAAGTGGCGGAGTCATGGCAGACCTGAGCGGGGCCGTCTGGCGTAAGTCGACCCGCAGCGACAACGGCGGGGCCTCCTGCGTCGAGGTGGCTAAAAACCTTCCCGGCATCGTTGGGGTGCGCGACAGCAAAGACCGGCCCGGGCCGGTTCTGACCTTCGAGCCGGACGCCTGGCGGGCGTTCGTCGACGGCATCAAGGCCGGGGAACTCGACCTACCCCGGTGACCGCCTCTCGCTTGAGCATGCTGTGCTGCCCTGGTGAGTTTGGGTGAGCTGAGATCGCGTACCAAAGCAGACGTGGTGTCGCATGCGGCCTCGGCGGCCTCGCTCAGCGTGCTTGACGCTGAGATCGCGGAGTGTTTTGCCTGCCCGCGCCTCGTCGAGTGGCGCGAAGACGTCGCCCGGGTGAAGCGGGCCGCCTTCCGGGACCAGGTCTACTGGGGGCGGCCGATTCCCGGCTTCGGCAACGAGGACGCGGAGATCGGGATTCTCGGGCTGGCGCCGGCCGCGCACGGGGGTAACCGGACCGGGCGACTTTTCACCGGTGATCGTTCGGGTGATGTGTTGTTCGCGGCGCTGCACCGGGCGGGGCTGGCCAATCAGGCCCTGAGTGTGTCGCTCGATGATGGGCTGGCGCTCCGCAACACTCGGATCTTTCCGGCGGTGCGGTGTGCGCCGCCGGACAACAAGCCGACGCCGGAGGAGCGGGACACCTGCGCGCCCTGGTTTCATCGTGAGCTGAGTCTGATTCGCCCGACCTTGAAGGTTGTCGTGGCGCTCGGGGCATTCGCCTGGGGTGCGTGGTGGCCCGCGATGAGCGCCGTCTACGGGGTGAAGGCGCCGGTGCCGCGGCCCAAGTTCGGGCATGGTGCGCAGGTCAGCCTGCCGGGCGTGCCGGAGCTGCTCGGCTGTTTTCACGTCAGCCAGCAGAACACCTTCACCGGGCGGCTCACCCCCGACATGCTGGACGCCGTGTTCGACCGTGCGAAGAGGCTTGCGGGCCTGGCATGATTCGGGCCATCGCAAACCGACCCGACCGGAGTAACTGAGTCTTGGATCTCGCCGCTGTGCGACGTTGGTGGCCGATGGCCGCCGTCCTCGTGCTGCTCTTCATCACCGGGCTGGCCGCGACCCGGTCGGCGCCGCAGCTCGACCAGATCCAGCCGGATGCGACCCCGACGACACCTCCCTTGCTGCCGACCACCGAGCCCAGCATCTCGCGCGGTCCGCAGCCGCCTCCGGAGGCGGCCAAAGGGCTGCCCGACTGGGTCGGCACGGTGGCGCTGGTGCTGCTCGGCGTGGTCGCGATCGTGGTGCTCGCCCTGGTGCTCTGGGCGGTGCTGCGCGACGCGGCGAAACGGCGGGCGCGCAAGGGCAAGCGGCACGGCAAGCAGGGCCGGGACGGAGCTAGTACGGCGGAGGAGCTGGTCGCGGCGCTCGATGCCGGCCTGGAGGAGCTCTCCGACACCGACCGTGACCCGCGGCGCGCGGTGATCGCCTGCTGGGTGCGGCTGGAGCAGGCCGCGGCGGCCGCGGGCACACCGCGTAATCCGGGGGACAGCCCGACCGACCTGGTCGGCCGGCTGCTGCGCGAGCAGCAGGTGGATGCGCAGGTGCTGGCCGCGCTGTTGGAGGTCTACCGGGAGGCGCGCTACGCGACGCACACCGTGGACGACACGATGCGCCGGCAGGCGCGCAGCGCGCTCGAACGGCTGCGGGCCGACCTGGGTGCCGGAGCGGGGGTGCCGGCATGAGTGACGGTGGTCTCGAAGGGCTGTTCAGCTACCGGGACGAACCAGTCGAGGAGGTTGCCGAGCCGGTTGCCAGGGAGAAGTCTCGCGCCTGGTGGGTGGTGCGCAACGCGCTGCTGATCGCGGGCGCCACCGTGGTGACCATCGCCGCGCTGCGGGCCGGTGGGCAGCACATCTCGGTCGTGCTCGTGGTGGCGTTCTTCATCGGGCTGCGGGCGGTGCTGTTCGCGGTGTCCGAGGTGGCGCCGCCGGCCCTGCCGAAACGGCGCGGCCGGTCGTCGCGGGTCGACGACGGGCGGGCGCTCGATTCGTTGCGCATAGCGGTGCGGCGCTGGGAGCGGAGCCTCGACCGGGCGCACACCGATCCGGATCTGTATACGAGTAACGTCCTGCCGGTGCTTGCCGAGCTCACCGACGAGCGGCTGCGACTGCGGCACGGGATCACCCGGGCCTCCGATCCGCGCCGCGCTCGTGAGCTGCTCGGCGACCCCCTCTGGGCGGCTTTGCACGATCACGGGCGCCGCACGGCGAAGTCCCGTGAACTGGAGACCTACGTGGATGCGTTGGAGAGACTGTGACGGAAAATCCCCTCCCCCCGTACGAGGTGGGCAGGTTGGCCGGTGCCGTCCTGGACTCGGTCGGCAGCGTCCTGGTGGGCAAGCGGGACTCCCTCGAGCTCGTCCTGGCCGGCATCCTCGCCGGCGGGCACGTGCTGCTGGAGGACCTGCCCGGTCTCGGCAAGACGCTGACCGCCCGCTGTTTCGCGCAGTCGCTCGGCCTCGACTTCCGTCGCCTGCAGTTCACCCCCGACCTGCTCCCGGCCGACGTCACCGGCTCGTTCCTCTACGACCAGCGCAAGGGTGACTTCGCGTTCCGGGCCGGCCCGGTCTTCACCAACATGCTGCTCGCCGACGAGATCAACCGGACGCCGCCGAAGACCCAGGCCGCGCTGCTCGAGGCCATGCAGGAGAAGCAGGTCTCGGTCGAGGGTGTCACCTACCGTCTCGACCCGCCGTTCCACGTTCTCGCCACGGCCAATCCGATTGAGTACGAAGGCACGTATCCGTTGCCGGAAGCGCAGCTCGACCGCTTCCTGATCCGGGTGTCGTTCGGCTATCCGACCGCCGAGGAGGAGTGGGCCGTGCTGCAGCGCCGCATGTCCCGCCGCCAGGAGGAGTCGTTCCTGCAGCCGGTGGTGGATGCCCGGGTGCTGCAGGCGATGCAGGCCGCGCTGGAGAGCGTCACCGTCGAGGATTCGATCGGCCGCTACATCGTGGCGCTGACCTCGGCCACCCGCGAGCACGCGTCGGTGCTGGTCGGTTCGTCGCCGCGGGGCTCGCTGGCGCTGTTGCTGCTGGCCCGGGCCCGGGCCGCGATGGCCGGCCGGGACTTCGTGGTGCCGGAGGACGTGAAGGACGTCGCGATCGCCGCGCTCGCCCACCGGATCACGCTGCGCCCGGAGATGTGGCTGCGCCGGGTCGACCCGGCGTTCGTGGTGCAGGAGGTGCTGACCAACGTGCCGGCGCCGGCCAGTGGCGCGCTGCCGACCTACGCGCGGCATGACTGACCGTCCGCTCCTGCGGTACTCGGTGCCGATGCCGGGTCCCGAGCCGGAGCTGCCGCCCGGGCCGGCCTGGGTGCCGACCCGCGCGCTCGGCCGGTCGGTGCTGCTCACCGGCCTGCTCCTGCTGCTCGGGGTGGCGCTCGGCCGGGTCGATCTGGTGCTGCTGGCCGCGCCGTTCGCGATCGGCGCCGCGGCCGGCCTGCGTCGGATGCCGCGGTCCGCGCCCGAGCTGACCATCTCGGCGGGGGAGGAGCACATCGTCGAGGGCGGTCACGTGGACGCCGCGGTGACCGTGTCCAACCCCGACGTGATCGGCTACGACCTGGTCGTGGTGCGCACCCGCACGTCGCCGTGGCTGAAGCTGGAGCACGCCGACCGCCCGTTCGCGGTGCGCGTGCCGCGCGACGGCTGGCACGCGGTCGACCTGCCCGGCGACGCCAACCGGTGGGGCCGCCAGGACGTGGGTCCGGCGGCGGCCCGCGTCGCCGCCTGCGGCGGCTTGCTGGCCTGCCGCCCGGTGGTGGTGCCGGCCCGCGGCGTGCGGGTCTATCCGGTCACCGACCCGTTCAACGCGATCGAGGCGATGCCGGCGGCCGCCGGCCTGGTGGGTGCCCACCGGTCGCGGCGGCCGGGCGAGGGCGGCGAGCTTGCCGGGGTCCGCCCCTTCGCCCCCGGCGACCGCCTGCGCCGCATCGACTGGCGAGTTTCCTTGCGTACGCGTGACCTGCACGTCGCGTCCACGCTGTCCGACCGGGACGCCGAGGTGCTGCTGCTCCTCGACGTGCTCGGCGAGGTGGGCCGCTCCGGCGGGGTGGCCGGCGACGCATCGGTGCTGGACACGACGGTCCGGGCCGCGGCCGCGATCGCCGAGCACTACCTGCAGCGCGGCGACCGGGTGTCGCTGCTCGAATACGGCTCGGCCGCCCGCCGGCTGCGTCCGGCGACCGGCCGCCGGCAGTACCTGACGGTCCTGGAGTGGCTGCTCGACGTGCGACCCGACCCGGTCGAGACGGAGAGCGACGACTACGCGAACGTCTTCGGCGTGCACCACGTCTCGTCGGATGCCCTGGTGATGGTGCTGACCCCGCTGGTCGACCCGCGTTCGGCCGACATGCTGGCCCAGCTCACCCAGTCCGGCCGGTTCGTGGTGGCGGTCGACACGCTGCCGGCGGGGGCGACCCCGGCCAACCGCGGCGAGTGGACGCCGCTGGCCTCCCGGTTGTGGCGGATCGAGCGGGAGAACGTGCTGGGCCGGCTGCGCGAGCACGGCGTACCGGTGGTGGCCTGGGCCGGGTCCGGCAGCCTCGACCTGGTGCTGCGGGACGTGTCCCGGCTCGCGTCGGCGCCGAGGGGGCGCTGATGGCCGCGTTCTCGCTGGCCGCCGTGGTGACCTCGGCCCGCGCGGTCACCGCCCGGGCCACCCCGACCCCGTTTCTGGTCCGCTGCGGGGTGGGCCTGGCCGGCCTGCTGGCGATGCTGGTGGCCTGGCCGGTCTCGCTGCTCGGGACGCAATATTTCGTCCCGCTCACCCTGCTCGCCGTCTATCCGGCGGTGGCGCCGCGCGGCCGGGGCGCGACCCTCGCCGCGCTGGCCGTGGTGGCCGGCTGGATCGTCGACACCGCCGGTTACGGCGCCGAGGTGGCGCTGTGGCGGGTCCTGACGATCGCGACGCTGCTCTACATCGGACACAGCCTGACCGCCCTGGCTGCGGTTCTGCCCTACGACGCGGTGGTGAACCTGGACGTGGTGGGCGGCTGGATGCTCCGCGCGGCGGCGGTAGCGCTGACCTCGGCCGTACTCACCGTAGTTGTCTTGGGACTCTCCGCCGATCTTGCCGGTGGCGCGTTCCTGGTCGCCACCCTGATCGGCATCGCGGGCGCCGTCGGCGCAACTGTCCTGATTGCACGACTCTTGCAGAGAGCGTGAAATCTCGTGGAAATATGTGCTTCACGGCACTTGACAAACGGCTTTGTCGTACGTCACAGAACGAGGCGTGCGAGCCGGTCGCGCGCGACAATCGATGGGTGAACCCCCAGCGCATCGTTGTCGTAGGAGCAGGCCACGTCGGGCTTTACGCGGCCCTGCGCCTGTCCAAGAAGCTCAACCGGCGCCGTGCCGAGGTGGTCGTCATCGACCCGCAGCCGCACATGACGTACCAGCCGTTCCTCCCCGAGGCAGCGGCCGGCAACATCAGCCCGCGGCACTCGGTCGTCCCGCTCCGGCGTGAGCTCAAGAAGTGCCGCATCGTGTCCGGCGAGGTCACGAAGATCGAGCACGCGCGCAAGACGGTCACCATCCAGCCGATCGACGGCCCGTCCACCGAGATGGAGTACGACCACATCATCGTGGCCCCGGGCTCGGTCTCGCGGACCCTGCCGATCCCCGGTCTCCGGGAGCGCGGCATCGGCTTCAAGACCATCGGTGAGGCCATCTACCTGCGCAATCACATCCTGGACCGGCTCGACGTCGCGGCGGTCACCCCCGATGCGGCGGTGCGCAAGGCATCGCTCACCTTTGTTTTCGTCGGTGGCGGCTTCGCCGGCATCGAGGCGCTCGCGGAGATGGAGGACGTCGTACGCGACGCGCTGCGCTACTACCCCGACCTCGACCAGAAGGAGGTCCGGTTCGTCCTCGTCGAGGCGACCAACCGGATCCTGCCCGAGGTCGGCCCGCAGATGGGCGCGTACGCCGCCCGCGAGCTGTCCAAGCGCGGCATCGACCTGCGCCTGGACGTCCGGCTCGAGTCCTGCGTCGGCGGCGAGATCGTGCTCTCCGACGGCGACCGCTTCCGCGCGGAGACCCTGGTCTGGACGGCCGGCGTGAAGCCGTCGCCGATGCTGGACCGCACCGACCTGCCGCGCGGCCCCCGCGGGCACGTCACCTGCATCCCGACGCTGCAGGTGGTCGACGGCGACACGGTGCTCGAGGGCGCCTGGTCGGCCGGCGACTGCGCCCAGGTCCCCGATCTGACCAACCCGGGTGGCTGGTGCTCGCCGAGCGCCCAGCACGCCGTCCGGCAGGCGAAGGTGCTCGCCGACAACATCTACACCGTGGTGCTCGGCGGTCTGCCGAAGGAGTACCGGCACAAGTACGTCGGCAGCGTCGCCGGCCTCGGCCTGTACAAGGGCGTGGCGCACGTCTACGGCATCAAGGTCAAGGGCCTGCCCGCGTGGTTCATGCACCGGACGTACCACATGAGCCGTATCCCGTCGTTCAACCGGAAAGTCCGGGTCGTCGCCGACTGGACCCTCGCCTTCGTGCTGCGCCGGGAGACGATCGCGCTCGGCCAGCTCCATGCGCCGCGGGAGGAGTTCACCCACGTGACGCCGAAGATCGAGCTCCCCGAGGAGCGCGAGCCGGTCGGCGCAGCGGCCCGGTAAGGCTGCCTACCTGTCCGATTCCACCGCCTGGGCGGCCTCCGATACGGTGTGCTTGCCCGCCCGGGTGGTGGAATGGCAGACACGGCCGCCTTAAAAGCGGCTGCCTTACAAGGCGTGCGGGTTCGAGACCCGCCCCGGGCACCCAGAAGATCCGCACGAAGATCATCGGCCGTTGGTTGGGGGCTGCCGCGTGCCTCGCTGGCGGCACGCAGGAGTTCCGAACGCCTTCCGCGGCGAGGATCTCGTGCACGGCGTCGCCGTTGCGCTTCCGGTGGCCGGCTGACGGCGAGGCTTGTCACGGGTATCACCTCCGACAGTTCCTGATCGATCTTCGGCTGGAGCTTGCCTTGCTTGGTGAGTTCTGCGAGTAGGTCCGTCTTCTTGCGCAGGTCGGCGAGGACCGTCCGGAACCGCTCCTGAATTCCGGACCGCCATGCCTAGTCGAAGTTGTCGTCCCCGGCCGGCTCGAGCCGCTCGAAATCGGTGGTGAGGTTGGTCTGGCGGCGTTGAAGAGACGTTTCGGCGTCGCGGAGTGTCGTGCCGTTGCCGAACATCTGATCGACACCGGCCGGGCGAAACCGAGTGCGGTGTTCATCTCCGGGGCCCAGCGCAGTCGGCAATACGGCGTCGCGCCCAGCACGTCGGTCGATGGAGTCACGGCAAGCACGAGGGTTCTCCGAGACGGTGACAAGAAGTATGTTTACGCCCACGGAGCGCGTTGAGTACGGCCCTGGGGCGAGGTGGATGAGTTACGCCAAGTACAACCATCAAGGATATTTCGGCGAGAGCTTCGTGCGTGTCCTGGCCAGCGCCGCCGGCCTGATCGCCGGTCAGCAGGACGTCGACCATACCGGCGTGGACTTCTCCATCGATTTTCCGGGAGTTCGTGGCACGGTCCGCTTCCCCAAGATCGAGGCGCAGGTCAAGTCCTGGTCCAGTCCCAAGGGGACCGACTTGCACTGGAACTACCCCATGAATGTGGATCACTACAACAACCTCGCGGGTGAGGGGTTCGCGGTGTCGCGTTACCTCTTTCTGATCATCGTTCCGTCGGATACCGATCACTACGCACAGGTGGACGAGACATCTATGCGGCTCAGCCACTGCGGGTACTGGGCGTCGTTGCGCGACGCGCCGGTTATCGACCAGGGTGCACAGCGCCACATCACGGTTCACGTGCCCAAGCGCAACCTGCTGACGGTGAACGGCCTGCGGTCGCTTCTCGGCGTCGTCCCAGCGCAACGGATGCCCGCGTCATGATGCCGCGCGTTCTGGTGGGTGAGGACGAGTTGCGTGCCGCCACCGCTCTGACGCCCGAGACGTTGAGCCAATACCTGTCCTACACCGGCTGGGCACCGGAGCAGCATCTCGAACGTGCGACCCTGTGGACGCGGCGCGAGGACGACGGCGATTTCCAGGTGCTGGTCCCGGGGGATCGCACGTTGCGTGATTACGCGAGCCGAGTCTCGGACTTCCTCACAACCGTGGCGGCTGTCGAGGAACGCTCCATCCGGCTGCTCCTCGACGATCTTGAAACCAGCGGGGCGGACACCCTTTCCTTCCGGCTGCTGCCGAGTGGCCCGTCCGGGACGATTCCGCTGTTCAACGCGGTGGACGCGCTGGCCGGCGTGCGAGAGCTGGTTGTGTCGTCAGCGTATGCGCTGACTATCGAACAGCCGATGCTGGTGCAAGGACGTCGGCCGGAGAGCGCGCTCGACTTCGCCCGTACCGTGCGACTGGGCACCCCACGCGCCGGAAGCTGGGCTATTGCAGCGCAACTCGCCGTGCCGCGCGTGGACGCGGATGCCGCCCCGCCGCTCGCCCGTCAAGTGTCGCTGCAGATGCATCGCGCCGTGCGAGCGTGCTTCGCCGCCTCGGGCGAGGCGCTGCGCGAGTTCGATCTGGAATTGTTCCTGCGGCGTACCGGTGAGGGCGTGTCGGCGAACGTCTGTGACGCGCTGGCCAAACTCGGTCGCGACGGTGTTCCGTACGACGTCAGGTTCAACTGGGCGCGTGAGCTGCCGTCATCCATGCCGGCTCGGTCGTTCCGCTTCAGCACTCGGCGGATAGAGGCGCTACGCACGGCGGCAGAGCAGCTCAAGGTGGCAGTTCCGGACGGGGAAGTGACCGTTGAGGGGCAGGTCAGCAAGCTCCGGCGGGACATCGGCGAGGGCGGCCAGGCAACAGTGCGGGGTCCGATCCGCACCATTTACGGCTCCTCGGAACGGTCCGTTCGCGTCATGCTGCCGGACACTCTCTATCAGCGGCTCGTCGACGCGCACGGGCGACGGCAGCACGTCCGGGTCACCGGGACAGCCGTGCGAGGGCGTATCGAGCGCGTTTCCCGAGTTGAGGTCTTGGATGGCACCGCCGAAGCCTGACCGGCTTGGCCTGCGGTGATTCCACCATTCGAGGGATCACTTCGGCCGATGATCGGTGTGGGCGAACTGTATGTGCGGTTTCATCCGTCTCGGTTGATCTGGATACGATCGACCGCACCGATGGGGATAATGGGGAGAGTGGGACGACCGTGAGTGGTGTTCGTTCCGAGGCGCCGCTCGAATTGGCGCCGGGCTCGGTGGTGGTCGTCCGGGATGAGGAATGGCTGGTGCAGACCGCGGAGGAAACCGCGGACGGCCTTCTCGTACACGTTCGAGGCTTGGGCGAATTGGTCCGCGACACCACGGCCAGTTTCTACGCCTCCCTTGACCGTATCGAACCCCTCGACCCGGCAGCCGCGAGCGTGGTTGCGGATGACAGTCCGCGTTACCGCAAGGCCCGCCTCTGGCTCGAGTCCACTTACCGCAAGACCGCCGTTCCGCTCGCCGACCGCTCGCTCACCGTCGCCACGCAGGCCCTGGCGACACCGCTGAGCTACCAGCAGACCGCCGTGCGCAAGGCGCTCGACCCGGACAACCTGCGTCCGCGGATCCTGCTGGCCGACGCGGTCGGGCTCGGCAAGACCCTGGAAATCGGCATGATCCTGTCGGAGCTGGTCCGTCGGGGCCGCGGTGAGCGGATCCTCATCGTGACGCCCCGCCACGTGCTCGAACAGATGCAGCAGGAATTGTGGTCACGATTCGCTTTGCCGTTCGTCCGGCTCGACTCAGCCGGCATCCAACGAGTCCGGCAGAAGCTCCCGGCCAACCGCAACCCGTTCACCTATTTCCGGCGGGCAATCATCTCCATCGACACGCTGAAGTCGGAGCGGTATGCGGCCGGGCTGAAAAAACAGCGCTGGGACGCGGTCGTGATCGACGAATCGCACAACCTGGCCAATGCGTCTACCCAGAACAACAAGCTGGCCCGCACGTTGTCGCGAAATGCCGAGACGCTGATCTTGGCGTCGGCGACCCCGCACAACGGCCGTAAGGAATCGTTCGCCGAGCTCATCCGCCTGCTCGACCCGTCCGCGATCCCGCCCGGCGGCGACCTGGTGGCCGCCGAGATCGAACGGTTGGTGATCCGACGCCACCGGCACAGCGATGAAGTGGCCGGCGTCGTCGGCGCCGACTGGGCGGAACGGCGCGAACCGGAGAACGTGCTGGTGCCCGCAAGCCCGGCGGAGAACGCGGTTGCCCGCGAACTCCAGGACGTGTGGCTGTGGCCGCCGGACAAGCGCACCCCCTACTCCGGGCAGAACGCGTCGCTGTTCCCTTGGACGCTGGCCAAGGCGTTTCTGTCGTCACCGGCCGCGCTGGCCGAGACCGTCCGGCAGCGTCTGGGGCGTCTCCCGCACGACACCGCAGCGAACCTCGAACGGGCGGCACTGGACCGGCTGGCCGACCTCAACGCGGCGGCGCTGACGGTGGGCTCGGCCAAGTACGCCCGGCTGGTCCAGAGGCTGAAGGAGATCGGCGTCGCGAAAGGTTCGCCGATGCGTGCGGTGGTGTTCGCTGAACGCGTCGCCACCCTCACCTGGCTGCACAAGCACCTGCCGGCCGACCTCGGCATGCCCGCCGAAGCGGTCGCGATCATGCACGGTGGCCTGCCCGACGACGAGCAGCAGCGCATCGTCGACGCGTTCAAGCAGGGACACACCCCGGTCCGGGTCCTGATCACGGGCGACGTCGCCTCCGAAGGGGTCAACCTGCACGCCCAGTGCCACGAGCTGATCCACTACGACATCCCGTGGAGCCTGATCCGCATTGAGCAGCGCAACGGCCGTATCGACCGTTATGGCCAGCAGCATCCGCCCCGGATTACTGCTCTGCTGCTGGAGCCGGACGGCGACCGCTTCGCCGGCGACATCCGCATCCTTGCGAAGCTGGTCGACAAGGAGAACGAGGCGCACCGCGCGCTTGGCGACGTGGCCTCCCTGATGGGCCAGTACGACGTGAAGGGCGAGGAGGACGCCATCCGCGCCGTCCTGGCCGGGCAGCGGGAGCTCGACGAAGTGGTGCGGACGCCGGACGAGGTGCTGGCCGGCGACGACCTGTCGGCGATGTTCTTCGGCATCCTCGACGCCGACGACGCGAACGATGCGCCGCCACCCGAGACGAGCGTGACCGCCGGGTCTGGGCTCTACCCCGACGAGGTCTCCTACCTCGATGAGGCACTGCACGCCGCCTTCGTCGACCCGACCAAGCCCTTGAACAACAACGGCGTAGCCTGGCGCCGCGATCCGGCCTTCGGCACCGCCGAACTGACCCCGCCACCGGACCTGGTGCAACGCCTCGACGTGCTGCCGCAGAGCTACCTCGCCGACCGGCGGGTCACCGACAAGCTCGTCCTGGCCACCACCCTTGCGCGCGGCAAGGACCGGCTGGAGCAGGCGCTGCGCGACGACACCGGGTCCAGCTGGCCGGACGCGCACTACCTGAGCCCGCTGCACCCGGTGCTGGACTGGGCCTCGGACCGGGCTCTGGCCGGGCTGGGCCGCAACCAGGTGTTCGCGGTCCGTGGCGACGTCGACAACCTGACCGTGCTGCTGGTGGGCACGCTCACCAACGGGCGCGGTCAGGTCGTCTCAGCCGCTTGGCTGACCGTCGAGTTTCCGATGCCCGACGATTCGTCGTTCGCCCCGGTCACGCCGCACTCGTCGGCCGCCGCGGCACTGGCCGCGCTGGGCTTCGACACCGCGCGAGCCAACCCTGGCCCGGTGCCCGACGCGGACGCGCTGAGCCGGTTCATCGCACCGGCCGTTCACCACGCCCGCGCGCAGATGCGTGACCTGTTCGCCGCAGCGGAGAAGGACGTCGCACACCGGGTCGAACAGTGGTCGCACCGGCTCGCCCAATGGCAGCACGACGCCGACGCGCTCATCCAGCGCCGTGATCTCAAGCAACGCCGGGTCAGCATTGGCCAGGAGCAGCGTCTGGTAGCCGACATGAACCCGGACCGGCAGTTGGTGCGTCCGCTGCTGGTGGTTGTACCGACCACGGAGGTGAATCAATGAGCGTCTCCGACGCGATCCTGGTCGGCGAGGGTTGGATCTCTGAGCACTACTTCACCACCGACGCTACGAAGGAGTCGTTCCACGCCCGGGTGCTGGAACGCCGCAAGACGTGGGACGCAGAGGCCGACGAGCGCCGGCCCACCCCGCGCAGCCGGTTCACCGAGGCTCGGCAGGGGCTGGAAGCCGACCTAGCCAAGCTCAGCGAGCTGACCGATGTGGAGGCCGACCTCGGCGCCACCGACCCGCAGACGACCGCCGCCGCGGTCGCGTCGATCTACCAGCGCATCGTCGACATCCTGGAACTTCGCGAGCACGGTCTGGTCGCGGCTGAGGAGGGGCCGATCCTGCGGGTGTCGGCGCCCGGTATCACCGACCGGGCGCCGCTGGTTGTGGTGCTCGCCCAGCCGGTCGCCACAGTCGAGGACATCCTCGCCAAGGACGGCCGGACGCTCGCCGTACCGGTGCGCCTGGATGACGACGGCGACGAACTGACCTCCGCCGCGCGGCTGACCTCCGCCCTGTTCGTCGAGGACGACGCCCCGGACCTGGCCCTCATCCTGGCTGGCCGGTGGGCGGTGCTGGCCGAACGGGAACGCTGGGCCGAGGGCCGTTACCTCGCCATCGACCTGCAACTGATCTGCGAACGCAACGACACCAGGCGCGGCGGCGAGATCGACCGCGCCCTGACCTGCCTGTCCGCGGCTTCGATCGCCCCGGACGCCGACGGCAACCTGTGGTGGACCAGCGTCCTCGAAGAATCGATCAAACACACCGTCGGCGTCTCCAAGGACCTCCGCGAGGGCGTACGCCTCTCGATCGAGATCATCGCGAATGATGTCGTCGCCCGCCGCCGCTCCCGCGGCCTTGAACCGTTGCCCGCGGCCGAGGCCCAGCCGCTGGCCAAGCAGGCGTTGCGCTTCCTCTACCGCATTCTCTTCCTGCTGTACGCCGAAGCGTCGCCCGAGCTGGGTGTGCTGCCGGTCGGCGCGCCCGAATACGACCGCGGCTACAGCCTGGACCGGCTGCGCGAACTCGTCCAGGTCGAGCTGGCCACCCCGCGAGCCCGAACAGGAACCCACCTCTACGAATCGCTGGGCGTACTGTTCCGGCTGGTCGACAAGGGTCACCAGAGCGTCGAACCGGACGACGAGGAGTCGCTGTCCGCACCGGGGCTTACCTTCAACCCGCTACGCGCCGACCTGTTCCGGCCCAGCGCCACCGCGCACATCGACGCCGTCGGCCTTGGCAACGCCACCCTGCAGGAGATCCTCACTCACCTGCTGCTGAGTAAGGAGCGGCGGGGCAAGGACAGAGGCTTCATCTCGTACGCGGAACTGGGCATCAACCAGCTCGGCGCGGTCTACGAGGGGCTGATGTCGTACACCGGCTTCTTCGCCGAAACCGACCTGTACGAGGTCGCCAAGGGTGGTGACGGCAGCAAGGGCTCCTGGGTGGTGCCGGTAGACCGGGCCGAGGGCATCGACTCCGCCGACTTCGTCAAGCTGGCCGACAGGGTGACCGGTGAGCTGCGGCCGGTGCTGCACCCGCAGGGCTCGTTCGTGTTCCGGCTGGCCGGCCGCGAACGCCAGCAGTCGGCGTCCTACTACACCCCTGAGGTGCTGACGAAATTCACCGTCGGGCAAGCCCTGGAGGAACTACTCGACCAGAACGGCGAACGCACACCCGCCGCTGACATCCTCGACATGACGATCTGCGAACCGGCGCTCGGCTCGGGCGCGTTCGCCATCGAAGCGGTGCGGCAGCTCGCCGAGCAATACCTGAAGCGCCGCCAGGATGAACTGGCCGCCGAAGGTAAACGCATCGACCCGGACGACTACCCGAAACGCCTGCAAGAGGTGAAGGCATACCTCGCCCTGCACAACGTGTACGGCGTAGACCTGAACGGCACTGCCGTCGAACTTGCCGAGATCACGCTGTGGCTCGACACGATGGTGCAGGGCCTGTCGGCACCCTGGTTCGGCCTGCACCTGCGCCGCGGCAACTCGCTGATCGGCGCCCGCCGGGCTGTCTTCCGCCGCAGCCAGGTCACCGACAAGTCGTGGCAGGGCGCGGTGCCGGACGAAGTGCCACTGACCGAACTGGTCGAGGACATCGAGGCCGAGCGGGTCGCCACCGACGGCATCCACCACTTCCTGCTGCCCGCCGACGGCTGGGGATCGGCCGCCGACGCCAAGGAGGCCGCAGCACTCGCGCCGGACGCGGCGAAGAGGCTCAAGACCTGGCGGGGCAGCACCAAGACCAAACCCTCCAAGCAAACCGTCGACGCGTACGCCGAACTGGCGCACCGCGTGGAGTCGTTGTGGCAGATCGCCTACCGCCGCCTGACAATCGCCGAGGAGCAGATCCGCCGTTCCATCCCGGTGTGGGAGGCTGGTGACCTGCCCGCCGGGGGTGCGGTGACCCGTGAGCAGATCGAATTTGCGCTCGCCGATCAGGGCGGCGCCTACCGTCGACTGCGCCGAGCCATGGACGCCTGGGCCGCGTTGTGGTTCTGGCCCCTCACGAACGAACTCGCCACCGTGAACGGCAAGGTGGTAGAGCCACCGACCGTCACGCAGTGGATCGAAGGCTTGCAAGCGCTGCTGGGTCGCAACCCGGACCTGAAGGCTTCACCGCACACATCGCGCCCCGCGGCTCGGTGGACCAGACGATCGCTGTCCAGCCGTGACGGCGGCGTCGCAGCCCGAACGGCCTTCAAAGCCGGTATCGACTGGGAGGAACTGAACCAGGCCGAGGCGATGGAGCTCAGCTTCGCCAACGCCGAGGGCATGGACGAGGTGTTGAGAAAAC